>JAPPFD010000025.1 GCA_028823995.1 bacterium
ATCAGCCCCAAGCATCACACACAGGGCCTACCAAACAAGGTAAGGGGGGGTGGTGCTGGGGATACCTGCCTGGCAACGGAGTGGGGGAACCCTCGTACCGGCGCGCAGACTTCGTGAAGATTCAACTCTTTTTCATGCAAATACTAGCCTTAGATCGCAACAGTGTATACAATACAGCGTTTAGACTGAGGAAAACATGAAATCTACATGCAGAACTCGAGCGAGCAACGGCGGGCCGTCTGTTCGCTTGCCATCCAGCCGAGCAAACCTGCAGGCGGTCTGCGTGATGAACGGAGGAGACTGATCATGAAGCGCACCATCAGATTGCCCATAGTCGTCGTTCTTTCCCTGGCCCTCGCTATGTCGGCTGTGGCGCCCGCGGTCACGCTGGCCCAGGAAGGAACCAGCCCCGCCTGCGCCGCGGCCTACGCCGCGCTGGCGCGCTATTACGCGGGCGAGATCACCAAGGCGGAGGCGGATGCGGCCGTCGCGCTGTGTGAGGCCGAGTCACAGGACCCGCCCGGGGACGGCCAGGGTGGAGGTTCCCCGCCGGGGGACGGCCAGGGTGGAGGTGGTCAGGGTGGAGGTGGTCAGGGCCAACCTCCTCAGAATCATGACGAATTCGGCGCGCCCACCGGTTCTAGCCCGGGCAGTAGCGGTCAGGGCCAGGGGCCGCGGGATCCAGAGCCGAACCGGGTGGCCGTTGCTGTCACAGGGCATGAGTATCACGAGGAGTATCGCAAGAATCAGCAATACTGCGGCGACCGGAATCGGCCACGGGAGACGAACGGTATGTCCAGCGGCCACGACCCCGAGTGGCCCGGTCAGTACGTGACCTGGCGATGTGATGGAAACCAATGGCAGGCGATCTCGTTTAGGGAAGTGTACACCCCCCCGGCTACGCCGCCTGAGCATATAGCCAGGAAGTGGATCGAGGCCCTCCTCAGAGCCAACAACCTGTCCGTGCTGACTCCCTCGTCCACCGGTATCTGCGTTATCAGGTGGTCGTACACCATTACCAGGAATCAGACCACTGTTGACTGGGGTTCCGGAGCGATACTGGATAGGTTCCCCTTTGTCCACGCCTCAGCCGGTTCCCAGAATGACAGGGGAGCGCAGTGGGTAGGGGACACCATCACGTTAAGAAACCCGGACTACGACTCGGCCGCCTGCCGTGAGCAACGACTGGCTGAGGCTCGGGCGGCAGCGTTGGCGCAGCGCGAAGAGGAGTGGCGTGTGAATGGTGTGCCAGCTCCGTACTGCGAAGTCCGGACGTTCGTCCCCCCGGTTCCCAGCAACTCAGACGATTTGGAAGACAGCCAGAAACAGACCAGGTACTACGTCGCGCATGTCATTCCGAATGCCGCTACGGGTGAGTTGGACGCGAGAACCCTGGTCAATCACAGCGGGACTGCTCTCCATTGGAACGGTACGGCCGAGGGCAACCTCTGGAGTTCCGACGTGTATTTCGATCAGGGGGCTGTGATTAGCAAATTGGCGGAATTGTCGGATACGACAATTCCGGAGGAGGACCGAATTGATTGCAGTAGAACAAGTCACGACGCAGTGATTCCCGGCAGCTTGTTTACAAACTGATGGGCGGGAGTGAGTTCGCGGAGGGAGTTGACCGGGGGCGGTCGCGGTTGGGGGTACCGGTCCCATCCCGTCCGGGCCGGGGCAGGACCCGCCGCCGGGTCGCCGCCGTGGCGGTGGCTGCTGTGGTGCTGTGGGCGTCGGTACCGGTGGGTGCCGGCAGTCATCGCGCGGTTCGGACGCTGGACGTGGCGGCGGTCGATCCCGGCGGTGAGGTCGTGGTGACCGTGGAGGCGCAGGACTTCGGGCGCTTCGGGAGAGTTATAGAACTGTTGCCCGGTGGGTGGACCTATACGGGTTCGAGCCTGCCGGAGACGGCCGTCACGGTCGAGACGGGCAGGGTCAGGTTCCTGCTGTTGAATCTCGACCCATCGCAGCCGATGGTCTTCTGGTACACGGTGACAGCGCCGGACGCGGCGGGTACCCACGTTTTCTCGGGGGTGATCGAGGACTCCGACCGGGTTGCGGAAACCGTGGGCGGCGCCGGCCAGGTGGAGGTCCGCTCGACCAGCGCGGCCCAGGGGTGCCTGCAAGGCGCCGGCGGTGCGGCCGGTCTGAGGTTCTGCGACGTGGCGGTGGGCGCCTACTACGAGACGCCGGTCACCTCTCTGCATGCCGATGGCGTCCTCGGCGGCACTCTGTGCGAGGAGGGGTTCTGCCCGTCGGAGCCGGTGCTCCGCAAGACCCTTGCGGTGTGGTTGGTCCGTCTCCTGGACGGCAAGAATCCCCAGCCGGTCATCCGGTCGAGGTTCGGTGATGTGGAACCGTCCGGTTTCCACGGCCGGTTCATCGAGCGGTTGGCGCAACTGGGTGTGACCCGGGGATGCGGCGACGGGAACTTCTGCCCGGACGGGGTAGTGTCCCGTGCGGAGATGGCGGCCTTCCTGTCCCGCGCCTACCGGCTGGCCGCCGGGCTCGATCCCGGATTCGGTGATGTGGCGGACGACGCCTGGTACGCGGCCGACGTGTCCAAGCTGGCGGCGTCCGGAATCACCAAGGGATGCGACGACGGGCTGTTCTGCCCGGGCCGCGACACCACGCGCGGAGAGTTGGCCACATTCCTGCACCGCGCCGAGACGGCAAAGGCCTCCACGAGCCAGGGCGGTAGCTAGCTGAAACCGGCGCCGGCCGCCAATGGCTCACATCACGGAAAACTGAACAAGGGGTCATCATCGTCACCGCCGGTGGTGGCCCCTGTCGCTCGATACAACACTCAAGCAACCGGATGCGCCGTCTGCCGATCAGCCGGGGTAGTAGCCCCAACAGTCGCTGCACGTCAGGGACCGGATACACTGAGAGGTCACCGACCGGGAGGAGCGACATGCCGGCCTTAGCGTATGCCCGGGGCGACACTGCAACGCCCCTGTTGGAGGAGACCATCGGCCGGAACCTCGAGTCGATGGTCGTCCGTTTCCCCGACCGGGACGCCCTGGTCTCGATGCACCAGGGAATCCGCCAGACCTACCGGGAGTTCAACCGGTCGGTGGACCTGCTGGCCATGGGCCTGCTCCGCCTGGGCCTGGAGGTGGGCGACCGGGTGGGCATCTGGAGCCCGAACTGCGCGGAGTGGGTGTGGCTCCAGTACGCCACCGCCAAGGTGGGCGTGGTCCTGGTGAACCTCAACCCCGCCTACCGGACCCACGAGGTGCGCTACGCCCTGGCGCAGTCGGGTTGCCGGGCGCTGGTGGCGGCCCAGCGGCACCTGTCTTCGGACTACCGGGCCATGGTCTCGGAGGTCCGCGCCGAACTGGATGCTCTGGAGCGGGTGATCTTCCTCGATACCCCCGAGTGGGACGCTCTGATGGAACCGGGCGACGACGGCATGGAGGGCGTCCTGGCCGAGCGTATGGCCGGTCTGCACCACGACGACCCCATCAACATCCAGTTCACATCCGGCACCACCGGGTTCCCCAAGGGCGCCACCCTCAGCCACTCCAACATCTTGAACAACGGCTTCTTCGTGGGGGAGGCCTGCGCCTACACCGAGGTGGACCGGGTGTGCATCCCGGTCCCGATGTATCACTGCTTCGGGATGGTGCTGGGCACCCTGGCCTGCACCCCCCACGGGTCGGCGATCGTCTTCCCGGGACCGGGGTTCGATCCCGCCGAGGTACTGGCGGCGGTGGCGGGGGAGCGGTGCACCAGCCTGTACGGGGTGCCGACCATGTTCATCGCCGAGTTGGCCCATCCCGACCTCGAGTCTTCCGACCTGTCGTCGCTCCGCACCGGGATCATGGCCGGGTCTCCCTGCCCGGTGGAGGTGATGAAACAGGTCATCTCTGACATGCACATGACCGACGTGACCATCGCCTACGGGATGACCGAGACCTCGCCGGTGTCCACCCAGACCTACACCACCGATTCGATCGAGAGACGGGTCTCCACGGTGGGCCGGGTCCATCCCCACGTCGAGATCAAGATCATCGACCCGGGGTCGGGCGAGACCGTGGAGCGGGGGACCGACGGGGAACTGTGCACCCGCGGCTACTCGGTGATGCTGGGCTACTGGGACGACCCGGAGAAGACCGCCGAGGCGATCGACGCCGACGGCTGGATGCACACCGGCGACCTGGCGGTCATGGACTCAGAGGGCTTTGTGAACATCGTCGGGCGGATCAAGGACATGATCATCCGGGGAGGGGAGAACATCTACCCGAGAGAGATCGAGGAGTACCTGTACGGGCACCCGGCCGTCGAGGACGTGCAGGTGATCGGCGTCCCCGACGTCAAGTACGGCGAGCAGGTGATGGCCTGGGTGAAACTCCGGGAAGGCGCCGAAGCCACCGCCGAGGACGTCAAGGAGTTCTGCCGGGGCCGCATCGCCCACTTCAAGGTCCCCCGGTACGTGAAGTTCGTCAAAGACTTCCCGATGACCGCCACCGGCAAGATCCGCAAAGTAGAGATGCGCGAAGTCTCCATCGCCGAACTGGCACTGGAAGAGGCCGCGGACATCGAATCCGCCTAGCTATTGAAGATCGATTCAGAGGCTAAGGGATGCTGTTGGAGGCTGGAGAATGCTATTGTTGCTCCTATGGGGTTCACGGAGGACGACATTCATCGTTTGAGCAAGTTGGGTAGCAACCCGCAAAACTGGGAGCCTGCCGATCCCGACGCCAGGGACCGAGGGCACCGAATAGCGCAGGCCATTGCGGACTCCTACACCGATGAGGACTGGAAGTTCCTTCTCAACACGCTTAGCCCCTCGCAGGCTGCTCACCAGATCTCCCACCGTCCACCGGAGGACCGCGAGCGTCTCTTGCGTTTCATTGAATCCGAACGCCGGGCGGAAGTGCAATCCTTGCTGATAGTTGCCGCTTGAGGCCAATTCGTGCGGGAAACCCCCTATATCGCCGCGTCGGCTTGCAGACACGGCATTACTCCCTTCGACATTCAATCCGTTTTGAATGCTCCTATTGAGATTGTCCGGTTGACGGATTTGGAGAGGAATGACCAGGACGATCTATCGGCTCGAGAGCGTGAGGGGGTGGAGCGGCCGAACGTCGATGTGTACGCCGGCTTGGGGGTATACCAACAGAGACTGGTGGTTTTCGTTGACAGGTTTGAGAATCAGGCATTCCACGCCGAACCCGGCGACCGGAACTTCGGATGGATGTTCTAACGAACGGCGCCGGATTAGGTCGCGACTCTATCACCCGGTGACGTCGAGCTGACCCTATTGCTGGCGGCTTCCTTTCGAAGACCGTCTTATGAAGAGTTGTTTGTGTCCGCTGATCGCTCTCTCACTGGTTTCGAACTGGTCGGGTTCCGACTTGACGAGGAGCGACAGTCGTGAGTATCCGTAGGTCCGGGGGTCGAAGGCGGGATCCAGTTTGCGGATCTGGCTGCCGACAATGCTGAGCATCACCCAGCCGTCCTCTTCTATCCCGGTCTCTATGGCGGTCTCCACGGCGCGGCTTACCGTGCCGGTCCACTTCGAGGGTTTGGGCGGTATGGGTCGGTCATCGGGAGTCTGCTCCGACGAGGTGAGGTTCTCGGTGTAGACGAACACCTCGCAGGCGTTGACCAGAGAGTTGGGAGTCTGCATGCGGCCTATCCCCATCACGAACAGTCCGCCCTCCCGTATGCGGGTGGCCAGCCTGGTGTAGTCGCTGTCGCTGGACACTATGCAGAACCCGTCGACCGTCCCGGTGTGCAGAAGGTCCATGGCGTCGATGATCAAGGCGCTGTCGGTGGCGTTCTTGCCCACCGTGTACCGGAACTGTTGAATGGGCTGGATGGCGTAGGTCTGCAGGACCTCTTTCCATCCCAGCATGTGGGGCGTCGTCCAGTCTCCGTAGATGCGCCTGGTGGTGATGCTGCCGTGCTTGGCCACCTCGGTCAGGATGGGCTCGATGAGGGAGGGCTGTGCGTTGTCCCCGTCCACCAGCAACGCGATGTGATTGGGGCCTGAATCCTGCGGAGGCATGGACGGAAGCCTACCTTCAGCTATGACGGTTCACCCCTCCCTACCAAGGGGTCTGCGGCGCTTCAGCCAGGGGCAGAGGTTTCGATTCGTTGCCTTGGCTTACCCGCAGGCGGTTAGCGACACATGCCCACTATTATTAGACTGGTCAATATAACTGGTTGGAGAAATCATGCGTCAGGTGCAAGCCACAGAGGCCAAGACCCGTTTGGCCGCCCTGCTCCGGGAGGTGGAGCGCGGCGAGGCCATCGAGATCACTCGTCACGGTAAAGCCGTCGCACACCTGGTACCGGCCGATGCCCGGAACCTGGCAGAACGCAAGAAGGCAGTGGAGAAGCTTCGGCAACTCCGCGCCGGGTGGGGAGATCACGTCCCCTTTAGTGTCGAGGAAATACTGGCAGCCCGCCATCAGGGCCACCGGGCGTGAGGGATCTGGTTGTCGACGCGTCAGTGGCAGGCGCCTGGTTCCTCGGTGAACCATCCGCTCTTGCTGACATGGCGCTGGCTCGCCTGGAGGAAGATGGCGCGGTTGTTCCACAGATCTGGCACTTGGAGGTGCGTAACGCCGTGTTGACCGCTGAGCGACGCTCCCGGCTCTCCGCAGCGCAGATGACAGACAGTCTGCTGGTACTCAGACACCTGCCTATCCGGACCGACAGCGGTCTGGACCTGGCTGTGGCTTTTGACTTGGCCCGAATCCATACCCTGTCCTTCTACGACGCGGTCTACCTGGAACTGGTGAAAAGGACGGATGGAGAACTGGCGACTTTGGATAGGGCGCTCCACGGGGCCGCAGTCACCGAAGCCGTCTCGGTAATGGGGGACTAACCCTCCGCCCGCCCTGAAAGGGGCCAAGCCGGCGGGGTATCTTGGAATGCCTAGGAGGAAAGTGAATACAGTAACCGGAGAAGGCAAGCCGCAGGCGAAGAGGTTGGTGCGTCGGATCGTCGGGGCCTTTGGTCCCTATTGGCCGGTTGTCACCCTGGTGGGTCTCTTGATTCTCATCACGGCCGGCATCGGGGTGGTGAACCCGCTCCTGATCCGGGTGGTGTTCGACTCGGCGCTGTTTCCCGAAAGCGGCGGTCCGGACTTGAACCTGCTGTGGGTCCTGGCCGCAGTGATGGCGGGGATCACCGTGGTCGGCGGCCTGCTGGGAATCTGGCACACCTACCTGACCAACCAGGTCGGCCAGCGGGTGATGGGCGACCTCAGGGAGCGTCTGTACCGTCACCTTCAACGCCAGCCGCTCAGTTTCTTCACCGACACCCGTACCGGGGAGATTCAGTCCCGGGTGGCCAACGATGTGGGGGGCGTCCAGACGGTGGTGACCAACACCGTCTCCGACACCATCGGCAACCTGGTCATCTTCATCAGCACCCTGGTGGCCATGACCATCCTGTCATGGCAGTTAGCCCTTATCTCGGTGGCCATGGCGCCGGTGTTCGCCCTCATGTCCCGGTACGTGGGACAGCGGCGCCGCAGGGTGACGGCGGAGGCCCAGGAGTCCAAGGCCGAGATGACGGCCATCACCCAGGAGACCCTGTCGGTGTCGGGGATCACGCTGTCCAAGCTGTTCGGACGCCAGGACCACGAGATACGCAGGTTCAGCCTGGAGAACCAGAGGCTGTTGGACCTGTCCGTGCGCCAGCAGATCACCGGCCAGTCCTTCTGGGCGGTGATGCAGATATTCTTCTCGGTGTCGCCGGTGGTCATCTACCTGCTGGCGGGATACCTCATCTCGGGAGGCAGCCCGGAGGGGATCACCGCCGGGACGATCGTGGCGTTCACCACTCTGCAGAGCCGCCTCTACTTTCCCATCTCCAGCCTCTTGCAGGTCTCGGTGGAGATACAGTCTTCCCTGGCCCTGTTCGAGCGGATATTCGGGTACCTGGACATCGTCCCGAAGATCACCAATGCTCCGCTGGCCAGAGACCTCAGGCCCGAGGAGACCGAGGGCAGGGTCACCTTCGATTCCGTGCGGATGAGCTACCGGGCGGAGGCGGTGAACGGCTCTGCGGGGACCGCGCCCGAGAATGGGCACCACTGGGCGTTGGACGGTATCAGCTTCGATGTGCAACCGGGCCAGTTGGCCGCCTTCGTCGGTCCCAGCGGGGCGGGCAAGACCTCCATCACCTACCTGATTTCCAGGCTGTACGACGCCACCGAGGGCGCGGTGCGCATCGACGGGGTGGACGTGCGGGACATCCAACTCTCGTCGCTGTCGAATCTGATCGGCTACGTCACCCAGGACAGTTTCCTCTTCCACACAACGGTTCGCGACAACCTGCTGTACGGCGCGCCGGACGCCACCCAGTCCGAGATCGAGGAGGCGGCCCGGGCCGCGTTCATCCACGACCGCATCATGACGTTGCCGGAGGGATACGAGACAGTGGTGGGGGAGCAGGGCTACCGGTTCTCGGGAGGCGAGAGGCAGCGGCTCTCCATCGCCCGGGTCATCCTGCACCGGCCCAAGATACTGATACTCGACGAGGCGACGTCAGCCCTGGACATCTCCAGTGAGCGATACATCCAGGCAGCCCTGGAGCCGCTCAGAAAAGACAGGACCACCATCGCAATAGCGCACCGGCTGTCCACCATCGTGGCCGCGGACACCATTTACGTCATCGACCGGGGACGCATCGTGGAGCAGGGGACCCATGAAGAACTCCTGGCGCTCTGCGGACTCTACGCCCAGCTATACCAGCAACAATTCGGCGGCGGCACGGTGGAGTGCCTCTGCGAGGACGGGATCGTCATGGCCGACGGCACCCTGGTCCCCACCGTGGCATGAAGCCCGTCGGACGAATGTCCTCTATGTCAATGACGTCAAGCCACCCCCACGGACAACAGCGAAACGATCTCTTCGGCTAGCTCATTCGGCACTTGAGAAAGCAACCGGTCCCTGTCGGGTGCGGGCATCTGGGCTAGCCGTCTCGCTGAAACGTGGGTGGGGAAGTGAAGGATGTCCTCTATCTGCTTGTCGAAGGGGCGCTTGAAGAACATCGAGTCTGCCAGAGCAGTGACGAGGGATTCCTCCTCGGGGGTGGGGGGCCTACCTCCCGTGTCGCGGAAGTCCACATCGGGGCCGTCGCAAAGAGCAATGACTTCAGCCTCGTTCACACTTTTGCATATAAGGGGCGCTCTGGCTGGTGTCGGCTTCCCGCGGGGGAGCAGGGAATGAACCCTTTGTCCGGTCCCGCCACCAGACACGCCGAGGGTTACCTTTGCGTACCTTCGCTTAGAGGCTCGCAAAGAATCTTTCGTCGGTTAATCCGGGGTACACCTGACGGTTTGTCCTGTCTGTGGAGGTCGGTAACCGGCGCCGACCATTCCCTACTTGGAGGTCGCCACCGCAAGGGTGTAGGAGCCGTGGTCGGAGCCCGACACCTCAACGAAGAAGACCCCGGTGACAGGGGCCCTCCACACGAGACGCGACCCCAAGGACCCCTCGTGGTCGTCGTTGTAGTCCCACCGACGACCATCGGCGTCATAGACCGACAAGAACGAGTCGGGAAGGGTGCCCAAGCTGACCTCTATCTCATACAACTCGCCCTCCACCACCTTGAGAAAGAAGTAGTCCACATCCCCTACATAGTCCAACGCACCTTCCACGGCTTCCCCCAACAACAACTCAGCCGACCCCAGCTTCCCATCCGCAAAGTCGTCCACAATGTCGGAAATCCCCACGGTCAGCGAATAGGAGCCCTCATCGTGACCCCGCACCCCCACATAAAAGTCCCTGGTCAATGGCGCCGTCCAGAACAACCGCGACGCCAAGGAACCATCGCCCCGGTCATCATTGAAGTCCAACTCCAACCCATAGTCCCCGTACACCGCCACCTCGGAATCGCTCAGGGTGCCCAGTGCCACCTCCACCTCGTAGAACTCACCCTCCACCGCTCCGAACACGAAAAAGTCCACATCCCCCGGGTAGTCCAACGCACCCTCCACGGCTTCCCCCAACACCAACCGAGCTGCGCCCGGTCTCCCATCCGCAAAGTCATCCACCACATCAAGGATCCCCACCGACATTGAGTAGGAGCCCTCACCGAGACCAGACACCTCAATGAAATATTGTCCTTCAACCGGAGCCTTCCACAAACGACGCGATGTCGAAGAACCCTCACCATAGACGTTGTAGCCCAATGGATATCCATCGGTGTCGTAAACAACCAACTGGGAGTCGTAAAGAGTGCCCAGTGCCACCTCCACCTCATACAACTCACCCCCCACCGCCTCAAAGACGAAATAGTCCACATCCCCGTGGTAATCCAACACTCCCTCCACAGCCTCCCTTGACACCACCCGAGCCGCTCCCATCACCCCATCGGCATAATCATCCACCACATCGGCGACCCCCACCGACAGTGAATAGGTGCCCTCACCATATCCCAATATCTGAACGAAGCAATCCCCGGTCTCCGGAGCCCTCCACACCGTGCGAGACGCTAGAGACTCTGCCCGGCCATCGGTGAAAACCAAGTGCCGGCCGTCGGCGTCATAGACACCGACCACCGACTCCGAAAGTGTGCCCAGAGCCACCTCCATTTCATACAACTCACCCCCCACCGCCTCGAACACGAACATGTCCAGATCTCCGTCGTAGTCCAAAGCGCCTTCCACAGCCTCTCCCACCTCCACCCGAGCCGCCCCATCAAACCAATCCGCAAAGTCGTCCACGATGTCAGAAACCTCTACCGAAAGTGAGTAAGTGCCCCAACCGTAACCCGACACTGCTACAAAGAAAACGCCGGCATCCGGAGCAATCCAGAAGAGACGCGACCCCGGGACACCATCATCTCGCTCATAGTCGCCAGCCCAAATGACCCTATCGGCGTCATGGACGGCCACCACTGACTCAGGCAGAGTTCCCAGAGCCACCACTATCTCATAGAACTCACCCTCCACCGCCTCGAAGGCAAAATAGTCGGCATCCCACGGATAATCCACCGCGCCCTCCACGGCTTCCCCGACCTCAACCCGTGCCGCTCCCACCACCCCATCCGCAAAGTCGTCCTCAAGATCAACTACCCCCACCTCTAGGGAGTAGGAGCCCTCACCAAGACCAGACACCATGACAAAGAAGACTCCGGTGGCCGGGGCAGTCCAAAGGAGCCGCGGCCCTAAGAAACCCGCGTCTCGCTCGGTGCTGTAACCAAGGAGGACCTCATCGGCGTCATAAACGCCCACTACCCAGTCGGAAAGAGTGCCCAGACCCAATTCCACCTTATACAACTCGCCCTCCTCCGCCTGGAACGCGAAGTAGTCGATGTTTCCCTCAAGCTCCAAAACACCCTCCACGGGCTCCCCCAACACCACCTCAGCCGCGGTTTCCGCCCACTCCGGGTACTCCTCGGTGGCGGGTTCCGCCCCGTCACCGCATGCAGGAAGCAGCATCGCTGCAATGAAGCACACCAAGACAACCACTGCAAGGCGGTTGTTGGGTAGAGGACGTTTCCGCATGTCAAACGGTTCAGGGGGAGTGGAGTAGTTGTCGCACATTTTACATTTGGAGACGTTTGTTGGGAACTTGCCCGGCTGGTCGCTCCGGCTAGCCAATCTGTGTTATGTCAGTGTTTCGATCACTGCCAAACGGTCCTCGGATCGCTCGGTGAACACCGCCAGTATTTTGTCGTGGCCGGTGGATGACCATGAAAGAACGGCTTGGAATCTCTCGTCGTATGCCTTTTTGCCCACATCCTGACAGGCGCTCCAATCTTCTGAAAACAGGTCGCCCATTGCTATGCCTACAGCGGATCTTGTTGCCTCTCGGGTCAAATCCAGCACCCTACGCAAGTTCGCCGAGACTCTGTAAAGGTTGCTGGCGGGAAGCGCTCTGTAAGCGCCCTGCTTGCTGTATTCCGCTTGGACGCACTCCTTGGTTGTGCAGAGATAAAGGGTAGGAATCCCTGGAGAGTTGAATCTTCCCCCATATCTGCGGGCGCCTTCGCCGCTGAGAGGGTCGTAGTCGGGACTGCAGTATCTCCACGCCTCACCCTCAAAGCCGGCGGAGGGCCATGTCACGACTTCTGGCGTCTAGGCCGGGAGGAAACTGCCCTCAACGACGAGGTAGTCGTCGGCGGCTTGATAGTCGCGGCTCTTGATGAGTTCCATCAAGGTGACTCCCTTCATTGAACGGGGTCCCGGTTGCCAAGGCACATTGCGTTCCGCGGGGTGGTACATTCTGATGACTTTCCGAATGATGTCCCTTATGCACTCAAAGTCGTACTGAGGCAGTCGGGAAGGACGCGAAACCTCATTGGGACCTGTTTCGAGCATGTCCTTAACAAGACGATCCAAGTCGACCTTCGTGTCGCGAGAGATCGTCATGGTCTTTAGAGAGTATAGTCCTCGCAGGCTAGATCGGACAGAGTAACCCCAGTAAGGAAGCGAATCCGACAAGTGTTTACCGGGCAATGCGCGGCCGGGGAGGATCCATGGCCTGTTGCCACCAAGAGATCGAACTGTCGGACGAACAGGCCATAGACATCTTGGAGAAGGCTGACCGCCTTACTCAGTGGGGGGGTGACATGCACGGGACGGGCGGCCAGGACCACACTGCGCCTGGCGTGGTTGTTGGTCAGGTCCTCCAGCACGTAGGGTTCTGGTGGTTCGGACATGGCCCCTTGGGGAAGGGTCGCTGTGATCCTCGCCAAAAGTCCCGTCGGCGGGAAAGGCAACTTAACATAACGGTGATTATGGGACACCAAGTCAGGTGATGGTCCGTCCTTAGCGTTGCCCGTTTGCGACCGTCTTTAAGCCAGACCCTCCAACGAGAGGATCCCCCAACCAATCTCGGCCGGTCGGGATCAGGCACCTAGGAGCAATCTACGCAAGATCTGCGTAGAAGGTGGGTCGTTTTCTACGCATCAACACTAAGGCAAGTTCGGCGCGAAGGGTGACGGCAAGAACATCAGTGTCCCACACCACATTCCCTTACCTCAACCGGTTCACAACGGAAGCGGCGGCGGAAGACTCCAACGCCAAGTTGTTCGTCACTGCAAACGGGCGGACAAGTTGTCTGCTGACGACTACAGGATCACCATTAAGCAGAGCGACTCATATAATTCCATCCCTATGACCACATACCAGCAAACTGAGCCGGTTAGGTTCTCGTCCCAGGCGGAGGCGGAGGCCTGGGCCACCGGATGGTTGCGGAACCTGGAGACCGAAAGCGACTATGAGTGGGAGTGGGAGCCACATGGTTCGGTTGCATGTGAGCTGGCCCCGGGAGTCCCGGCCCGGGTGGTGGGAATGGCTGCCCCCGTCGGCGAAGAGTGGGCGCCGTCCGCGATATTCACGGTGGGCGTCAAGTACGAAGGGAGGTATTGGCAGGGACGGGTCGGCGAGTGGGACAGACCGGGAACGCTATCGGGAGCGGCTCTGATCGTGCTGGATGCCATCCTGAAGGTACTGGCGTCGGCGGCTCGTACTTCCTTGCCTGCTCCAACAACGGTCTCTGTGTGACGACTCTCTATAGGTCGACATTTGATGGGGGAACCTTGCCCAACGTGATGAAGGATTTGGCCGATGCCCTTGCAGGGGTGGGTGTCGAAGACCGGCGCTTGCTCTTCTGTGTACGGGAACTGGCCGACAACGCCGTATTTCACTCGGGTCGAAACGGTGGATGGTGCATGGCGCAGCAGGCAGACGAAGTGATCTCGGTCACCGTCCAAGACCGCGGTGTCGGCATCCATCAAAACATGCGCTCCATCTATCCGGACATTGGCGAAAGGGCGGCTTTGACGGCGGCGTTCGGGATGGGAGTCTCGGGTGCGTTCGACGACCCGGACCGCGGGCTGGGTTTGGGGCTGGTCCTGGAGTTCACCCGCTCGGGCGCCCATCTCCTGCTGGAGACCGGTGGCCTCGCCTTCCTGGGCATCGGAGGCAAGAGCCAGGTGATAGGCAAGAGCACCCAACGTGTCCAAGGTGTAGTAGCAACGCTCAGCGTTCCGTTGCCAACCTAGGAGACTGGAGCCGGTCCGTCTGGAGCGGTCTCTCCTACCACCCTGCCGCTCTCCCCTGCTGTCAGGACATCACGAAGATGAGGACGAGGATCGTGACCAGGATGGCGCCGTGAAACAGCGAGATGGTGCGGGAAAAAACCGCTTCTCGGTATGCACTGCGGTCTCGCACCGACTTGGTGTCCAACCCGTAGTCGAGACTCGCTTCGTCTTGAGTCCGGACGTGGTCGTACAAGGCCCGGAACAGCCGTTCTTGCCATAGGAAGTAGCCGTCCAGGGCCCAGAAGACCACTGAAGGGAGTAAAGCGATGTACAGAACAAGCTCCTCGGAACTGTTGGCCGCGAAGGCCAGTAGAGCCGACACCAGCACCACGCTCCATCCCTTTAAGAGGAAGGAACTCTGCGCCAAGCGGTTGACGACGCCTTGGATCATCCCCAGATGGGCCTGCATCCTGTCCGCCATACATCAAGCTTAACAAGGGTGACAGGGCAATGACCGAAGGAGGGCAATGATGCGGCTCCCTGGAACTGTGTGAAGGCACCCTGGTCCTAAGAAACCCGCTGCCTTAGGTCTCTTGTAAGACGCAGACCCAGTGTCGACCGTTACTCCCCGATCCTCAGAACGCCATGGCGCCGTGGATGGCCTCCAAGCGATGGATACGTTCGTTCTGGAGGTCTGAGGTTCCCGCGGTGAGGAGTTCGGTCTCCTGAAGGATGGAGTCGAGCCCGAAGAGCCTCACGAATGCGTCGCTGGTCGGCTCTCCCCGGTCGGAAGTCGACCAGCACACCATCACTCCCGATCTGCCGGCCCGGATGGCCTGAACGGCCACCAGTCCGAACCGACTGGCCAACATCCGGTCGCGGAAGGTCGGGTTCCCGCCCCTGACGATGTGGCCGAGGACGGTCGCCCGCACCCCCACGTGCTTCATGTCGGCCACCGCTTCCGACAACTCCGCCACCAGGGCTTCGGTCGGGATCTTCACCCCCTCGGCTTTCAGCACCAGCACTCGCCTCTTCTGCCGGCGCCCCGAAAAGCTGTGGCGGACCAGGCGTTCCAGCCTCTTCACCACCTCCGTGCGCTCCGGGTTCTTCTCGGGGAGCAAGACCGCATCGGCACCGGTAGCGACGGCGCCCGCCAGAGCCAGGTATCCGCAGTCGCGCCCCATCACTTCCACGATGAAGGCGCGATGATGGGACCGGGCGGTGTCGCTGATCCGGTCGCAGGCATCCAGGATGGTGTTCAGCGCGGTGTCGACCCCCACGGATTCGCGGCTGTGGCCTATGTCGTTGTCGATCGAGGCCGGTATGCCCACCACCGCCACCCCGTGTTCCGACCAGAGGGCATGGGCTCCTTCCATGGATCCGTTACCACCGATGACCAGCAGCGCCTCCACCCCGCGATCGCGCATCACCCGGGCGGCGTGGCTTCGGTGCTCCGGATCGAAAAAGCGCATGGAGCGGCCGGTGCCCAGAATGGTCCCGCCCTGCCCTACGACCCTGGGAAGTTCGGGGATAGGCGCCAGTCCTCCCGACTGGGGATCGGGCTCGACGAGAGTCCGGAAGTTCCCGTTGATCAGACCCTCCGTATCCCTCTTCCACCCCCACCACCTCGACCCCGGCCGACGCCGCCACCTGCACGGACGAGACGATGGCGGCATTCATTCCCGGGGCATCCCCTCCCGATGTCAAAATGGCAAGCCTCTTGGTGGACGGGAGCGGATCAGGAGACGGCATTAGTGGGTTTACCTGTGGAGCGGAACTCCCGAAACTCTACAGAGTGTGAAACCTGCTCCAGCCCGTTCCGGGTACGGTCCGCAGCCGACTCTTTGTGGGGCCTCAGGACGCCGGTTTGAAGGCTCTCACCAGGAAAGATGCCATCTGCGCACGATTGACGGGATCATCGGGACAGTAAATCAGAGGATCCTCTCCGCATCCTCTCGTCACCCCGGCTGAATACAAGGCCTCAACCGCCGGTTCCAGAGCCGGATCCTCGACATCCGCAAACAGGCCTGCCGGCTCAGCCACAGGATCCAGCGACTCGATCGCCCGAACCAGGAACCATGCCATATCCGCCCTGGTCACCGGTCCCCCAGGATCGAAACCTATGCTGGATCGAGGCGGAATGACTCCCAACTCCGTGATCTTCGCCACATGTGGCGCGAACCAACTGAGCGGGTCCACATCCTCGAATCCGGTCTCCCTCACGTTGGAATCGATTTCAACTCCTGTGGCGCGGAGGATGAAGGCTGCCATCTGAGCCCTGTTTACCGTTTGACCGGGGCAAAAGTTGGTACCTGATCGGTTACAACCAACGGTGATGCCAGCCGCCGCGAGTGTCTCGATGTCTTCTCTGTGACCTGTATAGGCATCGGTCACATCGGAGAACCGGCCATCGAACAGGGTGGTCACCTCCAACACCATGCTATCTTCCCTCCTCTCCACCACTCTGACTCTGAACTCGTCCAAGTCAATGACAGCCCCGACATCGAAGAACCGGTGGCCCTTCAGCCACCATTGAGATCGATAGGAGCGCACGCACAGGGGGGACTCCCTTTTCGCCCAGTCAGGACAAGCGGAACTTCGCTGGTCGACTCGAATTACCTCAACTCCCTCCTGGGGCAGGTTGGCGTCATAGCCCTGTTTGAGCCGTACTCCAAGAGAATCGAACACATGCGGACTCCTCGATGAAGGAAACACCAGCATTTGCTGGTGATCGTGGCCCAGAGCGCCTATTCGGTACCGGCCCGTCCCGCCGGGATGAACAGCTACGTCCTCAGGATCGATCCAACCAAGGGAATACCTGTTGACCGCTGACGTACCGAGGTCATAGCCAGAGAAGAAGTCTGTATTGACGGACGTGTAAGCTTCTCCAACCTCGTAGAAGCGGGTCTTGGTAGCGGGTATGGTCCCTCTCCCGGTCAGGTGTGTGTTCAAAAACAGGATGCTCTCCCCAAACACCCCGGGAGATATCTGTCCCGCCCACGCCAGATTGACCACTGCCGGTTCTTGTGCGAGGTCAACGGAAGAACTGAGGGACCCGACCACAGCTTTGCGATACCGCAACGGCGCAAAACCCGTGTACGGGTCTTCCATTCCTTGATACTCGGGCCGACCTGGGCATACCTGCAGGTCGATGCCTGACCAGCGATAGTCAACGGCAGCGAGCGTCGCTACGGCGCCAATTTCAATGCCGTGCCGTCCTTGGGAGAGCCAGGTCAGCAACGGAGCATGTTCCGTCTCTAGAATCCGAGCCGCTTCATGGGCGTCGATTACGCCGGTACTACCTGGAGGAGGGCAGATCCATACATTAACTGTCGTAGTGCCTAAAGGTTGATGGCGGCCGCGAAGGGCGATTAGGCGCAACGGGTCGGATTCGTAGGGATCCAGAGACTCCACGGCGCCGGCGGCGTTCAGGACCGCGAGCCACGTCATCACGGCCAACAACGCGATGACTCTCTTTCCAGTCATTTTCCTTGCCCAAGCTCGCGACGCCCGAGTATCAGGTTACCCCCATTGATGCCGATCGGAGGACTCGTCAAGGGATTATCTTGGCAAGTATGGGCGGCCGGATAGGGACAGTGGTATTTGCCGGAGGCGAGGGGCCGCCCTTTCAGTCCGCCCGGTGGATCCCGCGAGAGGCCTATGTGATCGCGGCGGATTCCGGCCTTGATCATGCTCACCGACTGGGGTTCGTTGCCGATCTTTTGGTAGGCGACCTGGACTCGGTGTCCATGGACGCAATTGAACGACATAGCGGCGAAGTGCAGGAGCACTCCGAGGACAAGGACTTCACCGATTTGGAGTTGGCCCTGGAGGTTGCGAACCGGACATCCGGCGCGGTGATGGTCGTGGGCGGACATGGGGGGAGGCTCGACCACCTACTCGCCAACGCAGAGTTGCTGGGGGATCACCGATGGGCCGGAACGGAACTCCTGTGGCTAGCGGGAGAAGACTTGGCGACCGTGGTACGTCATCAAAAGACCCTTCATGGAAAACCGGGAGACCTGGTTTCCCTGGTAGCCCTGGGCGGCCACGCCATCGGAGTCACCACCGCCGGCCTGAAGTGGTCCCTGCAGAACACTACCCTGGCGGCGGGAAGCACCCGGGGCGTCTCCAATCGATTCACGGACACCACCGCACAGGTCACCGTTCGCCAGGGCGTCCTGTTGGCCATCCAACCGGGAGCAGTTTCGATCGGACCTCCCCTTCCATAAGTCTCTACTACAGGTTTAGAATAACCTTCAACTGGACGTTTATTGAGGGCGGGATCGGGGAGGGCGGTTCTGCTTCCCGTCCCTAGCCGTCCCGTGAATAGACGGAGGGATTTGCACACCACGGCACCTGCCTTCCGGCGAGACCTGCCAGCAGGTTCTCCACCGCGCGGGTGGCCATGGCCAGCCGGGTGCCGCGGCTGGCCGATCCGAGGTGGGGTATCACCAGGCAGTTGGTAAGCGAGAGCAACTCGTGGTCGGCGGGGATCGGCTCGGGGTCGGTCACATCCAGGGCCGCAGCACCGATCTCACCCGACCGGAGAGCCCGGGAAAGGGCTTCGGGGTCCACCAGGGGCCCGCGGGCGATATTCACCAGCGTGGCGCTGGGTTTCATCCGGGCCAGGGCGGCATGGTCGATCAGGTGGTGGGTCTCGGGCGTGTAGGCGGCGGTGAGCACCACATGGTCGGACTCCGCCAGAAGGTCACCCAGAGTCTTGTAGGCCACGCCCGTCTTCTCCTCCACTTCGGGCTTGGGTGACCGGGAGTTGTACACCACCCGCATCGAGAATCCCGCCGCTCTTCGGGCGACCGCCGCGCCGATCCTTCCCATGCCGATGATCCCCAGGGTGGTTTCCCACAGGTCGCTTCCCAGCAGGAGGTCGGGGTCCCATTCCCGCCAGTGGCCCCCGAGCACGTAGTCCCTTCCCTCGGGGATGCGCCGCGCCGCCGCGGCCAGGAGCGCCCAGGCCATGTCGGCGGTGGTCTCGGTGAGGACGTCGGGGGTGTGGCCCACCGGTATCCCCCGGCGGGTGCAGGCGTCCAGATCTATGTTGTCCACCCCAACCGCCATCTGGGACACGACCGTCAGCCGCTTCCCCGCATCCAGGAACTCGTCGTCCACGCGGTCGGTGAGCATGACCAACGCCCCGTCGGCGTCCGCCACCCGTTCCAGGAGCAGCCCCCGGGGCATGGTCCGGTTCTCCGGCCAGGTCCACACCTCGTGTCTATTCAGCAGTTCTGCCGCCCTAGGATTGATGGGCCTGGTCACTACTACCCGCGCCATGGCACGCGGGAGGATAGCCCTTCGATCGGCCGCCGACCGCAGGGCCCCACGGAGGGGTCAGCTGCGCGGGATGTCCTTCCAGGCCGGCTCGAGATCCACCCGCGGCTCGCGGGGAAGGCCCAGGACCCGCTCCCCTATTACGTTGCGCAGGATCTCCGACGTCCCCCCTTCTATGGAATTGGCCCGGGAACGCAGAAATTCCCACTGGGGGCTGTGGTCGACGGCCATGGTCTCGGGAGTGCGGAACTCGTATGCCTCTGGATACAGCATCCCCTCTGCCCCCATCATGTTCACGGCCCAGGCGAAGGTCTGCTTGCGCAACTCCGCCCACTGGAGCTTGAGGGTGGATCCCTCCGGTCCGGGGGTCCCTCGCAGCCGGGCCATGCGGTCCCGCAGGCTGGTGAGTCGCATGGCCTCGGCGTCCACCCACAGGCGGATGAGCTCGTCCCGGCGCGCCTGGTCGTCGCTGCCCGAGTTGCGCCACACCTCCACCGCGGTGGCGATGGCGCCCTCCCCGCGGGGACTGATGCTCTCGCCGATCGACACCCGCTCGTTCATGAGGGTGGTTATCGAGACTCGCCACCCCTCCCCCACTCCTCCCAGCCGGTTGGCCTCGGGAACCCGGGCGTCGCTGAAGTACACCTCGTTGAACTCGGCCTCGCCGGTTATCTGGCGAAGCGGCCGCACCTCCACCCCGGGCTGGTCCATGTCGATTATGAAGTAGGTGATGCCCCGGTGTTTGGGGACTCCCGGGTTGGTGCGGGCGGTGAGCATCCCCCACTTGGCGGTGTGCCCGAAGGTGGTCCACACCTTCTGGCCGTTCACCACCCACTCCTCGCCGTCGCGGACGGCCCGGGTCCCTATGCCGGCGGCGTCCGACCCCGCCCCCGGCTCGCTGAACAACTGGCACCAGATCTCCTCGGCGGTGAACAGCTTGCGGAGCCAGCGGTCCCGCTGTTCGGGGGTCCCGTGGACCGCCACCGTGGGAGCGCCCATCCCGTAGCCGATCAGGTTGCGGCCGACGTTGTCGGTAGGGGCGCCCGCCTCCGCCAACGCTGCGGTGGCCTGGGCGGCTTGGCCGGGCGACGCGCCCATCCCTCCCATTCCCTCCGGGAAGGACGGCCAGGCCAGCCCCAGGTCGAACTGCGCGCCCCAGAACTTCTCCGGCCTGGTCTCGGCGGGGGGATGGCTCGACAGGAGCCGGTCAACCCGGTCTTCTATAGAGTCTCGGACTGCGGCCTCTGTCATCTCGAGCCCTTCCTTCAGGACACCCACAGGGCGGCGTTGGATAGGACAGTGGCGTCCCGTTCCTCCACCGACGCTTCGAGGAGGACCTTGTCCTCTTCGACCCACATGCGGGTCACCACGGTCTCTCCGGGGAACACCACGCCGGCGAACCGGGCCTGGTAGCGCCGGGCTCGTCCCGGGTCTCCTCCGAGCACCGCGTCCACCGCGGCCTTGCAGACTATGCCGTAGGTGCACAGACCGTGAAGGATTGGGCGGTCGAATCCTCCCAGGGCGGCGAAGGCCGGGTCGGCGTGCAGGGGGTTCTTGTCCCCCGACAGGCGGTACAGCAGAGCCTGCTGAGGGAGGGTGGGTGACCTGACGACGTGGTCCGGCTCCCGGGCGGGCGCCTGGTTGGAGGCCTTGGGCCCGGGGTCTCCTCCCCATCCCCCTTCGCCGCGGATGAAGAGAGAGGAGCGGTTGGTGAACAGCAACTCCCCGGTCCGGCGGTCGGTGGAGGTCACTTCCACCACCATCAGGGCCGCCCGTCCCTTGTCGTAGATGTGGGCGATGTGGGGCCGGCTGACGACTTCACCGCTCCGCGGTATCGGCCGCTCCAGTTCCAGGTCCTGCTCCCCGTGGAGCATCAGCGCCCAGTTGATGTCCACGCCGCGGGCGGAGGTTATGGAGAGCATCGACGCGGAGGCGGCGATCGTCCCGAAGGAGGGCAGCACCGCCAGGTTGCCTTCGTAGGTGTAGGACAGCTCCCGGGGATCGGTGGGAGGGCATCCCGCTCCCAGTCCGAGTTGGTAGAGGATCACCCGGTCCTCGTCCCATACGAAGTTGAGGACCGGGAGTTCGGACGCCAGCGCGGCTTCGACGTCGATGGGCATTGTCAGCCTCCCATCGCCTTGGCGATCAGCATGATCTCCTCGGTGGAGCTCATCGGGATCTCGTACTCGGTGATGTCCCGGATCTCATCGAGATGATCGCGGACCTCCTCCACCGAGGGCACAACTTTCATCCCCGAGAACCACCCCTGGTTGGTGCCGACGAAGATGCGTCCGTAGCGGCCGCCTCCGGCGGTGAAGATCTCATGGGTGAACTGGTTGGCCTCCGAGCACAGGTACACCACCATGGGGGTGACCTGGTCGGGGTCGAGCAACTCGGTGAGAGGTCCCAGGAGTTCCTCGGTGAGACGGGTGCGGGCCACCGGCGCGATCACGTTGGACTTGATGTTGTACTTGGCCCCTTCGATGGCCAGCACGTTGGAGAACCCCACCAGCCCGGCCTTGGCCGCCCCGTAGTTGGTCTGTCCGAAATTGCCGAAGATCCCGGCGTTGGAGGAGGTGAACACGAAACGCCCGTACCCCGCCTCCTTCATGACCGGAAAGGCCGGAAGCGAGACGTAGAAGGCGCCGAGGAGGTGTACCTCCATCACGGCTTGCAACTCCTCGATGGTGAGGTTGCCGAAGCTTCGGTCGCGGAGGATCCCGGCGTTGTTGATCACCACGTCCACCGTTCCGTAGGCGTCGAGGGCGGTCTGGACGATCGCCGCTCCGCTCTCGGGGGTGGCGACCGAGTCGTAGTTGGCCACCGCCTCCCCGCCTCGGTCGGTGATCTCTCGGACCACCAGGTCGGCTGGGCGGTTGGAACCTCCGGTGCCGTCGATGGCTCCTCCCAGGTCGTTCACCACCACCCGGGCGCCGCGGCGGGCAAGCTCCAGGGCGTAGCTGCGGCCCAGGCCGCCCCCCGCCCCCGTGACGATGGCCACCTTTTGGTCGAATGTGATGTCGGACAAAGCCGGGCCTCCTGTCTCGGTTGCGGGTTTAGGTGGTCGCGTCCTGGTAGAGATCGTCGATCAGGTCGGAGTACTGGTCGAGGACCACATGCCGCCTGACCTTCATGGTGGGGGTGATCTCGCCGGAATCGGGGTCCCAGATGTCCGGGACGATGGCGGTCTTCTTGACCTGCTCGGCGCGGGCCACCATGCGGTTGGCCGTCTCCACGGTGGAGGTTATCTCCGCCACCACCTCGGGATGGGAGGTGAGACCCGCCCAGTCGTCGACGGCTATCCCCCTCTGGTCGGCCCAGGCGGGCGTCTCCTGGGGGTCGAGGGATACCAGCATGGTCAGGTACGGGCGGTTGTCCCCCACCATGCACACGCCGGCCACCAGGGGGTGGCTGGAGAGGGCGGTCTCCAGGGTGGCGGGCGCCACGTTCTTCCCGGACGAGGTGATGATGATCTCCTTCTTCCTCCCCACCACCTTCAGGTTCCCGGCGTCGTCCCACTCCCCCAGGTCCCCCGAGTAGAGCCATCCGTCCTCGGAGAAGGTGCTGGCGGTCTCCTGGGGCATGCGGTAATAGCCGGCGGTCACCACTCCTCCCCTCACCCGGATCTCGCCGTCTTCGACGGTCTCCACCTCCACTCCCATGAAGGGCCTGCCCACCGTTCCCAGGGCGGGGTTGTCGGGGGTCGTGCAGGTGGACGGGCCGGTGTTCTCGCTCATCCCGTACACCTCGTAGAGCGGCACCCCCAAGGCGTGGAAGAAGACCAGGAGGTCCCGGCTGATGGGCGCGGCGGCGGTCACCGCCAACTGCAGTTCGTCCATCCCGAGGCGCGCCCTGATCTTGGAGAAGATGATCCGGTCGAACAGGGCGTGCTTGATCCGGCTGCCCAGGGAGGCTTTCTTCCCCGACACCCGGCCCTCCACCACGGCCTTGCCGTTGGCGATGGCCTTCATCACCAGGTCGCGGCGCTTCGGATCGGCCTCCAGGGCCTCGAGCAGCCGAGCCTGGAACTTCTCCCAGACCCGCGGCACGCCCAGGAAGGCCTGGGGGCGGCAGGCCCGCGCATAGTCGGCCACCTGGGTGAGGTCGGGGCAGTAGTAGATCTCCCCGGCCGCGTAGATGGGTATGTAGTGGGTGCCGGCCCGCGTGGCGATGTGGGCGAAGGGAAGGTAGGCAAGGGTTCTGACATGGTCGGGCATGTCCAGGGTCGAGAAGATGCACTCGGCGGTCCAGGCCACGTTGCGGTGGGTGATCATCACCCCCTTGGGGTGGCCGGTGGTGCCCGAGGTGTAGATCAGGGTGGCCAGATCGGAGGGCGTCACCTCCGCGGCGGAACTGGTCACCGTGTCGGGATCGGAGGCCAGGTGTTCGGCGCCCCGGGCCAGGAGCGCCTCCCAGGAGGTGACGCCGTCGGGGAGGTCGTCTTCCGAGGCATCCAGGAGGACGACATGCTCCAGCCGGGGAAGCTGTGCCCGGACCGCCTCCCAGCGCTCCAGCACCTCCCGGTTCTCCAGGATGGCCACCTTCACTCCGGCCTGGTGGCCGATGTAGGCGATCTGGGGAGGGGCGAGGGTGTCATAGAAGGTGATGGGGACCGCTCCGGTGTGGACGATCCCCAGGTCGGCGATGGCGTGCTCGGGACGGACGCCCGCCATGATGCCCACGAAGTCGCCCTTCCCCACTCCCAGGGTCTGCAAGCCTGCGGCGGCTTGATGGGAGACGGCCCGCATCTCCTCCCAGGTCAGGCTTGCCCACTCCCCGTCCCCGCCTTGCCACCGGGCAGCGGGGCGCTCGGGATGGTTGGCCGCCGCGCGGTCGAGAAGGTCCACAAGGGTAAGACCCTCCACGGCCTCGTCGATCCGGCGGCGCTCGGATTGCAGGTCTCGGTCATTCATTTTCTCGGTCATCCTTTATCAGTCAAACAACAACGCCTTCGTCCCGAAGTTTATCTATCTGCGCGGGTGAAAGCCCGAGGTCAGCCAGGATCTCGTTGGTGTGTTCTCCACGGGTAGGCGCCGGAGACGGGGGTCCGGCGACGGTTTCGGAGAACCGCGGCGCCGGGGCGGGCTGGGTCCACCCTCCCACCTCTACGAAAGTCGACCGCGCCCGGGTGTGAGGGTGGCGGGTGGCCTCGGTCAGACTGAGCACCGGCGACACGCAGGCGTCGCCATCGGCGAACTGCTCCGCCCACTCGTCGCGGGTCTTGGTGCGAAAGATCTCCGCCAGGCGCCGGCGGAGTTCCGGCCATCCACTCGGGTCGAACCGGTGGGGCAGGCCGCGGCGGTCCACGCCCAGTCGGGAGCACATCTCCTCGAGGAACTTCTCCTCGAGACAGCCCACCGCCACGTGCCGGCCGTCCGAGGTCTCGTAGACGTCATAGAAGGGCGCCGCGCCGTCCAGGAAGTTGGACCGGCGCTGCGTCTGCCACCAACCGCCCGCCAACCCGGCGTGCATGATGGCGGTAAGAAGGGCGGTCCCGTCCACCATGGCGGCGTCGACGACCTGTCCCTCACCGGTGGTGCGGGCCGACACCAGCGCGGCCAGCACCCCCGTGACCAGCAGCATCCCTCCCCCGCCGTAGTCGGCGATCAGGTTCAGGGGGACCGAGGGCCGCTCCGGAGGGCCGATCGGATGCAGGGCTCCTGCGATGGCGATGTAATTGATGTCGTGTCCGGCCGTGTGCGACAGGGGTCCCTCCTGTCCCCAGCCGGTGATCCGCCCGTAGACCAGCCGCGGGTTTCGCCCCAGGCAGGCGTCGGGACCCACCCCGAGGCGCTCGGCCACCCCGGGTCGGAATCCCTCGATGAGTATGTCGGCCTCCTCGGCCAGCCCGAGAGCGACTTCGGCGCCTTGAGGTGTCTTGAGATCGACCGCGATCGAGCGCTTGCCGCGATTCAGAATGGCTTGGCCCGCCGCGTAGTCGACGCCGCCGCTCGGTCGCTCGATCAGGGTCACGTCGGCGCCGAGGTCGGCCAGGACCATGCCTGCGAACGGGCCCGGTCCCAGCCCGGCCAACTCGACGACCGCCACTCCCGCCAGGGGTCCCCGATCGCGGGAGGCGGGAGATAGGTCCGGCTGTCCGATGGTGGCCCTACTTCTCGGGGTGGTGGTTTTCTTCCAGTTCCACCACCAGTTCGTGCCGGTGGCGGGAAGTGGAGATCAAAGATTGCACGATGGCGGCCACCGGCAGGGCCAGCACCGCCCCCAACGCCCCCAGAAGGGATCCGCCGGCGACCACCGCTCCCACCGAGACCGCCGGATGGATGGCCATGGTGCGGGAGGTGACCCGGGGAGAGATCACCAGGTTCTCGACCTGCTGGTAGGCGACGATGAACAGCAGCACCCACAGCGCGGTGATCGGGTTCTCCAAGAGTGCGATCAGCACGGGCAGCGCTCCCCCGATGTAGGTTCCGATCACCGGTATGAACTGCGACAGCACTCCCACCCAGATTCCCAGCGCCACCGGATAGGGCACCGATAGGAAGGCAAGCACCGTGGCTGTGATCACAGCCGACACCACCGCCAGGATCAGCCGCGAATAGACATACCCTCCGGTCTTCTCTATCGACACCTCCCAGATCCTCAGCAGCAGGCGCTGGCGCTGGGCCGGGAATAGCGACAGCACCAGGCGCAGCATCTTGGGCGCCTCGGCCACCATGTAGAAGGCAAAGAGCAGGATCGTCACCCCTTGGAAGACCACGGTCGCCAGGGTGCTTCCCACCGCCAGCACTCCCCCGGCGACCTGTCCCCCGTATTTCTGGAGGAGCGATCCCAGGTCCTCCAGTTGAGCGCGGATCTGGACGTCCAGGAGGTCGACGTCGATGAACCTTTCCAGCCAACCCTCTATGGTGGACAGGTAGTCGGGCAGGTTGACCGCGATGGCGGCGGTCTGGTTGATGAAGAGCGGCAGCAGGGTGGCCAGGAACAGGAGGATCAGCGAGAAGGCCGCCAGGAAGACCACCGCGGTCGCCCAGCGGCGGTTCCATCTCCTCCTCTCCAGCCAGTCCACCGCGGGGCCGAGCGCCACCGCCAGGAAGAGGGCGATGAAAACCATCAGCAGCAGGGTGGCCAACTGCACGATCACCCAGACCACCGCCGCCACTCCCAGCAGGGTCGCGCAGGCGGTGATCAGCCAACGATTGAGCCAGGGAGGAGGCTTGTCAGAGTGCGGGGACCGACCTTCCAGCGGCACGGCCTCCCAGTCTAGGTGTAGAGATCGACCGGGAGGATGACCTCCCGGTCGATCGTCAAGAGGTGTCGGGCCCTTTCAGGGCTTTTCGATGGGTACGCCCACCGTGTTGCCGTACTCGGTCCAGGACCCGTCGTAGTTGCGGACGTTCTCGAATCCCAGGAGATGGGTGAGGACGAACCAGGTGTGGCTGGACCTCTCCCCGATCCGGCAGTAGGTGATCACATCGTCGCCCGACGACAAGCCGATCTCGCTCTCGTAGATGGCTCTCAGTTCATCGGCGTCCTTGAAGGTGCCATCGTCGTTGGCGGCCCGCTTCCAGGGCACGTTGTTGGCCGCCGGGATGTGCCCGCCCCGGGTGGCTCCCTCGTTCGGGTACCCGGGCATGTGGAGACGCTCGCCGCGGAACTCCTCGGGAGAGCGGACGTCGACCAACGGGTTTCCGGCCTTGGAGTGATCGAGAACCAAGGGGAGGAAGGCGCGGATCTGGGAGTCGTCCCGGTCGACCGCCGGGTAGTCGACAGCGGCCCGCTGGGTGGGGGCGGTGGTGAGCGCACGGCCTTCTTCCTCCCACTTCATGCGCCCGCCGTCCAGGATCCGCACGTCGCGATGACCGAACAGCGAGACCACCCACAGCGCGTAGGTCGCCCACCAGTTGAAGTTGTCCCCGTAGAAGACCAGGGTGGAGTCGGGGGAGATCCCCTTGCTTCCCATCACCGAGGAAAAGCCGTCGCTCCCCAGGTAGTCCCTGATCAACGGGTGGTTGAGGTCGAGGTGCCAGTCGAGGTTCACCGCTCCCGGGATGTGTCCGGTGTCGTAGAGGAGGGGATCCTCGTTCGACTCCACCGGTATGACGCTCGCATCGTCCAGATGCTCGGCCAGCCACTCGGTGGTGACCAGCATTCCGGGATGGGCGTAGGCGGAAAACTTGGGGTTGGGTGCGGTGTCAGACATGCTCTTTTCTCCGGGTAGGGGGTGCAGGGAAAGATAGGGTCGGTCTTGCTACTTAGGCTTTAACCCTACGGGTACTGTGAGTATTCCCGTCCCGGGCGGTGTTATGATTCCTCGGATCATGGCCCTTCCCGCCCGCCTGGAGCGGACGCTCACCCTGCTGAAGAACACTCCCCGGTCGATACGCGGGCATGCGCTGCTGGACTTCTCCCGCACGCTTCCGCCTCTCCCGGCGGAGTACCACGGTGAGATGAAGGACCAGTTGGAGCGAGTGGTCGAGTGTCAAACCCCCTTTTTCCTGGCCACCCGCCTGGAGGACGACCAGACGGTGAGGATCTTCTTCGACGCGCCTCCCCAGTCTCCCACCATCCGCGGGTACGCCGGGTTACTGGCCGTGGGACTGGACGGCGAATCCGCCCAGGCGGTGCTGGATCTGCCCGAGGACTTCTATTACGGCGTGGGCCTGGAGGAAGTGGTCTCGCCGCTCCGCCTGCGGGGAATGGGTGCGATCGTGGCCACGTTGAAGAACCAGGTCAGAAGACATCTGGAGCAGGCTGCCTGAAACTCGATCGGTGCTGAGATCGTGTCCGGCCGACTAGACCCCTGGGACCGTGCAATCTATAAGGCCCTGCAGGAAGGCGGTGCTGGGTCGGGGACGCTGGATTTGGAGGGGCTGTCGGCGGCGTCGGGGCTCCCCGTCACTGTCCTGGAGGCGCTGGAGAGGCTGGGAATCCTCATCCCCGAGAGCGTCTCCCCCACCAGGCTGTACAGCAGCGAGGACGCCACCGCACTGCGGGCCGGCAAGTTGCTCCTGGAAAGCGGAGTGCCTCTCGACGAGTTGATGGCGCTGGCCACCCAGATGGACGAGGCCATGCGTCCCGTGGCGGAGCGGACGGTGGAGGTGTTCGTACGGTTCGTGCGAGATTCGGTGGAGTTCACCGCCGGGTCCGATCACGAGGCTGCAGAACAGCTGGTCGAGGCTTACCAGACCATGATGAGCGCGGCCGGCGAGCTGGTGGCGGGGCACTTTCGGCGGATGCTTCTGCAGACCGCCCGGGCCGCGTTGGAGAAACCAACCGTCCTGTGAGTCGCCTGGTTCGCTCTGTTCCCGTAGAAGCCAGCGAACTTCCGACCGAGCGGCTCGGCTCCCCGTCCTTCGCCTGGATGATCGGGGACTTCTCCCTGGAGGGCTACGGCGAGGCCTGGCGCTTCGATCCGGGCGTGGGGGAAGGACGCTTTCTCAAGGCCCGGAACGCGTGGCGGGACTGGCTGGCCGGAACGGAGGTCGACGACCGGGTGTCAGAGTTGGGGAGCGGGCCGGTGGGATTCGCCTCCTTCACCTTCGATCCGGAGGCGTCGGGTTCGGTGGTGGCGGTCCCGGCGGTGGTGGTGGGTCGCAGCGCAGGCCGCTCCTGGGTCACCACGGTAGGAGATACCCGGTTCCCGCGGTATGCCACAGGGTCCGCACCCCGAGCCGGGACGCCCGACCGGCCCCGTTACGTGGGTGCATCCCATCCGGACTGGGAGTGGATGGAGTCTGTGGCCGGGGCGCTGCGGCTGATCGAGGCGGGCCGCCTGCAGAAGGTGGTGCTGGCCCGGGACGTCGAGGTGTGGAGCAAGTCCCCCTTCGGGGTGCGCCGGCTCCTCCGGAGGCTGCATCGTTCCTTCCCGGAGTGCTTCACCTTCCTGGTGGACGGCCTGGTGGGCGCCAGTCCCGAACTCCTGCTGAGACAGTCGGGCAGAGAGGTCGAGTCGGTCGCTCTGGCCGGCACCGCTCCGCGCCACCCCGACCCCGCTCGTGACGAACAACTGGCTCTCCGTCTCCTTGAATCGGAGAAGGACCTCCGGGAGCACGAACTCACTGCCCGGTCGGTGGAGGGATCTCTCGGGGAGGTTTGCGCGCGGCTGGACCGAAACACCGAGCCGACCCTCCGGGAACTGGTCAATCTGCGTCATCTCTCCACTCGCTTCACGGGCCTGTTGGCTGAAGGGCTGTCGAGCTTGGAAGTGGTGCACCGCCTCCATCCCACCGCGGCGGTGGGCGGGGCGCCGCGCCGGGACGCCATGGAGGCCATCGCCGGGCTGGAGAGGATCGACCGGGGACGATATGCCGGTCCGGTGGGGTGGTTCGACGCGGCCGGCGACGGGGAGTGGGCCATCGCCCTCCGTTGCGCTCAACTCAACGAGACGGGGGCTCGGCTCTACGCGGGGGCCGGAATCGTGGCCGGGTCACTACCGGAAGAGGAACTGGCCGAGACGCGCCTCAAGCTCCGGACGATGACAAACGCCCTTGATCTCCGCGCCTAGCCTGCATCTGTCCGGGTGCGGACAGAGGAGGCCCTTCTAGCCGAGGACTGACGTGAGGCGGCGGGCGGTCTCCTGTGCGATGCGCCGGTGGAGGCGTTCGGTTTCCTGGCGGTGGGTGCGCACCTCCACCAGCCAGACGCCGCCTTCCGCCAATCCGGACTCCACCGCCGGGGCCAGTTCCGAGGCTCGCTCGATGCGACGGTACCCGAGTTCGTGGAACGCGGCCAGGGCTCCGAAGTCCCGCCCGTGGGGAGTTCCGAACAGCTTCTCGAAGTGCGGATGCCGCACATGGGGCAGGAGGTTGAAGATCCCGCCCCCGTCGTTGTTGACCACTACCAGCACGCATGACGGACGCTCGTCCACCAGGAAACCGTTGGAATCGTGAAGAACCGCCAGGTCTCCGCTGAGACAGGCCACCCGGTCCGGCCGGGCCCAGGCCGCTCCCAGAGCAGTGGACACCAGCCCGTCGATACCGGATGCTCCCCGATTACCGATCACTCTGGCGGGTGTGGTGTGGGCGAACATCTCCACCTCCCTGATCGGCAGGGAGGATCCCACCACCAGGGTGTCGAGCGACAATGCGGCGAGGTCGCGTGCTGCCCGGGGCTCGGAGGGAAGATCGTCGCGGTCCAGGATGTCATCGATCACCGGCCGGCATGCGGCTTCGGCCTCCCGCCACATCCCCAGCCACTCGGGGTCTCCGCTCCCCTTGCCCACCCGTTCCAGAAGGGCTCGGGCGACAGCCTGGGCCGAGCCCGTCGTCATGTGCATGACCGCCCGGTCCGGATCGGCCCAATGTCCGGGAGCGCCTGCCACCACCTGGGTGATGGACGGGTCTGAGAGCAGAGCCGCCAGACTGGGACTGAGCCCGGTCTTGCCGAAGCAAAGCGCCACATCGGGCTTCAGGACCGCCGGGAAGCCTGCGAGGAAGTGGTGATAGGAGGAGATCGCCGGCGGGCGCCGGGCGCCGGACAGCGCCTCCGCCACCAGGGGCCACCCCAGTTGCTCGGCCAGTCGGGCGAATGTTCCAGAACCCTCCGCGCCTTCCCCTACCACGACCACCCCTCGCCGCGCCTGTTGGACCTCGTCTGCGAAGGAGAGGTCTGCTTCCGGAGCTCGTCGAGCAGCGATCCAAGGTCTCCCGTCCGAACGCCCCTCGGTGGCCGAGCCGAAGGGTTCTGCTCTCGAACGCCCGTCATCGGAGACCGGGGCGGTGGGCTCTCTAAAGCTCAGGTTGAGATGTACTGGCCCCGGACGGCCTCCCCACCCCCGGGCCTCGGCCACCGCCCGGGCTGTCGACGCCCTCCAATAGGCGTTCGACTCCGGACGGTCCTCGGCCGGCCCCGCCTCCCAGAACCACCTGACCGACTCTCCGAACAGCTTCAACTGGTCGATGGTCTGGTTGGCGCCGGTCTCCCGGAGTTCGGGAGGACGGTCGGCGGTGAGCAGGATGAGAGGAACACCGGAGGCGTCGGCTTCCACCACTCCGGGAAAGAGGTTGGCCACCGCGGTGCCCGAGGTGGTGATAACCGCGGCCGGGATTCCGCTCGCCCGGGAGGCGCCCATCGCGAAGTACGCCGCCGAGCGTTCATCGATGAGGACCGCCACCTCGGCCCCGGGATGCTCCTGCGCAGCCCTGGCCAGAGCGGCCGACCGGGACCCCGGAGACACCGCGAAGCGGGTCACCCCTCCCCTGACCAGTTCATCCACCACAACTTCAGCCAGAGCCACTGAAGGGTTGGGGTGGGACGGCTTCATAGGTAACGCAGCAAGGCGGCGGACCTCTCGGTGCGGTCGATCATGAAAGAGGCTACATCGCCGGGGGGGCGCCATCTCTCCAACAACTCGGGTGCGGGCTCCGGGCGGCGAAGGTGTATCTCTCCCCCATCAGGGGCGAGCGGGCGGCGGACCACGTCTCCTGCCAGGAGCGAGGAGGTGGCCAGCCCGCAGGCATAGGGGAGTTCCGGCAGGGATGCGGCGGCGGCCAACCCGGCGGCGAGTCCCACCGAGGTCTCCAGCGCCGAGGAGGGGACCACCGCCAGTCCCGTCCGGGAAGCCCACTCCAGCATTCGGCGGACGCCTCCCATCGGCTGGACTTTCATCACCAGGATGTCGGCGGCTCCCGAGGATGCGATCTGTTCCGGTGAGGCGCCGGAGCGTATGGACTCGTCGGCTGCGATCGGCACACCGGTCCTCCGGCGCAACTCGGCGAGTTCGGAGAGGGTGGCGCAGGGCTGCTCGGCGTACTGGAGATCGAATTCCTCCAGGTGGCGGAGGCGCTCCTCGGCCTCGTCCACCTCCCAGGCGCCGTTGACGTCCACCCGCAGGGACCCCTCCTCCCCCAGGGCCTCTCTCACCGCGGCCACCCTGGACAGGTCATCGGAGAAGTCCTGTCCGGATTCGGCCACCTTCACCTTGGCGGTCTCGCATCCGGAGTCCCGCACCAGCGCTGCGGCCTGGGGGGCGGGGACGGGAGGGACGGTGACGTTCACGGGTATCCGGTCTCGCACCGGCGGCGGAAGGGGGTCGAGGGCCGACTCGAGGGCGGATGCCAGCCAGCGGGCCGCCACCTGGTCGCCGTACTCCTCGAAGGGCGAGAACTCCCCCCACCCGGCCGGGCCCCGGAGGAGCACCGCCCGACGCTCGGTGAGTCGCCGGTAGCGAAGCCCCATCGGAATAGCCACCGCCCAGGCCTCCAGGCCGGCCAGGGGGCCGTCTGTGAACACTCGGTCCGGTGGAGGGGTCATGGTCCGGACTGGACGTCCCGGAGGAAGGTGATCAACCGGCTCACCTGATCGTCGCTCAAGTGATTGAAGGAAGGCATCGTTCCGATCCCGCGGCGGATGGAGGTGACCAGATAGGAATCGGGCAGGGTGGCGCTCGGGGAGCCCACCCCCAGGGGAGGCCCTACGTCTCCTTCCAGGCCGACCCCGTGGCAGGAGGAGCACAACTCGCTGTACAACTCCGGTCCGGTGGCGGTCTCGGGGGGTGGGGAGGAGCAGGCCGCCACAACCCCGACGAAGAGCGCAAGGACGGCGATCCGGCGTCTCCGCGTCGTCGCCGCCCGGTCAGAAGAGGCTCTCGAGCCGCTCAATCGTCTCACCGGCCTTCTCCCACATCTCCCGGCTGGCGACCAGCACCCTTCCGTTGGCGACCGCCACCACCACATCCGAGACTCCTACCACGGCAGTCCTGGCTCCCTCCGAATGGACCTGCACCCCTTCGCTTGCCTCCACCGTTGCTGTTCCCCTCACCACATTCCCCAGGTCGTCTCGCCCCAGCGCCTCTCCCAGGGCCTCCCAAGACCCGATGTCCGACCACCCGGCGTCCATCCGGACCGCCAGGACCCGCTCGGCCCGCTCCCACAGCCCCTTGGCCACCGAGACCGACGGCGCCGCCTCGAAACGGTCCCCCAGCTCGATTGTTCCGTCCTCGGCGCGCACAGCGGTGGAGAACGCCTCGGCCACAGTCTCGGCCACCCCGGGGAGCAGGCGAGCGATCGCCTCTCGCAGGACTGCCGCCCGGGCGAGGAACATCCCGCCGTTCCACAGGTAGTCGCCCGACTCCACCATCTGGCTGGCGGTCTCGACGCCAGGCTTCTCGGTGAACCGGCGGACCCGTTTCACCCCCGGGCCGGAGCCCACCTCCATGTACCCCAGTCCGGGATGGGGGTGTGTGGGCGGGATTCCGAAGATGACCAACTCTCCCTGCTCCGCGGCGGAGACTCCCTCCCGAATGGCGGCTCGGAAGGCCTCGACGTCGGCGACCAAGTGATCGGTGGGAAGCCCCAACAGGAGATCCTCGGGACCGGCCCAGAGGGCGGCGGCCATCGCGGCCGGCGCGGTGTTCCGGCCCACCGGCTCGGTCAGCACCGCGGCGGGAGCACAGCCGATCTCCTCAAGATGCTCGATCAACCGGCGCCCCAGGGAGCGGCTGGTGACCATCACCGGAGCGGAGGCTTCCTCCATCCCCATCACCCGGCGGGCGGCGGCCTGAAGAAGGGATTCGTCGCCGGAGATCCGCAGGAGTTGTTTGGGGGACTCCGGGGTGGAGATCGGCCACAGACGGGAGCCGACCCCTCCGGAGAGGAGCACGGGGGTGATCATTGCCAGAGAGATTACCTGTGTGTCAGGTGATGGCTTACTAGAAGAACAGCATGCGTATCGCCACCGCCACCGAGGCGATCGCCAGGAGCCAGCGGATCAGCCTGGCGCCCTTTTCCATGGCGAGACGGGTGCCGAGGTAGGCGCCGATGGAGTTGCCGATGGCCATCACCAGGCCCACCGTCCAGTTGATCTGGTCGGCCCAGACGAAGATCAGCACCGCCAGGGCGGTGAAGACGGCGATCAGGAACATCTTGGCGGCGCTGCCCTTGACCAAATCGAGCCCGCATCCCAACACCAACCCGCTGATCAGCAGGAACCCGACTCCCACCTGAATGAACCCACCATAGAAGCCGATCGCCAGGAACGCCGCCGCCCTCCCCCACCTACCGAGGCGCGGCTCCACCTGTTCGGACAGCCAGGCGGACGGTTTGAGCAGCACCGAGAGCGCAACCCCGATCAGGACCACTCCGAGTGCCGTGCGAATCGTCTCGGGGGAGACTTCGGTGGCGACCCAGGCCCCCGCCCCGGTTCCGATCAAGGCGGGGACGATCAGGCCGGAGGACATCCTCCAGGGAACCAGTTTCTTGCGGGCGAAGTTGGAAGTTCCCAGGATGTTGGCGAACAGTATGGCTACCCGATTGGTGGCGTTGGCCTCGACGGGTCCCAGCAAGGGGAGAAGGACCATCAGGCTCACCGCCGATCCCCCGCCGGCCATCACGTTTATGAAGGCGGTTGCGAAACCGGCCAGCACCAGCAGCACCCCGGTTATCAGATCCAGTTCAACAGCCAAATCGCCGGGGCTCCGAAGACATACCGAAGCATCTTACTTTGGCAATACCGGTCCGCTGGGCGGGCACTCCTCGGGCAGCAGGCTGCTCTCCAACCCCTCGGCCTCGGGCACGCTCACGCATCCGTGATAGGGTCATGGGTATGGAGACCGAGCAGATACAGAGGGCTCTTTCCGCCGCGGAGAAAGCCGTTGAAGGAGGAGAGGGGTTGGCCGGCACCGGATTCTGGAAGGCGGTGGGCGCCGCCAAGCGGGACCCGGATCTCGTCGATCGGTTCGCCCCCCGGATCGCCGAGATCGACCGCCGCGCCTTCCTCGGATGGGCCGCCTTCTCGGTGGGCGCCGGGGTCGGCACCGCGCTCATGGCGTTGGGCACCCTGGCGGGGGTGGTTCTGGTGGTCTGGTCGTATGGCCTTCCCGATCCCTGGAACGGGTTGGTGATGCTAGGGGGCGGGGGCGGGGTGCTGGTGACCACCACCCACGGCCTGGGCCATCTGGCGGTGGGACGGTTGGCGGGCATGCGGTTCACCCATTGGTTCGTGGGGTCCGCCAGGAGGCCTCAGCCAGGAGTGAAGGTGGACTACGACACCTATCTGCGGACCGGTCCCCGTTCCCGGGCCTGGATGCACGCCTCCGGGGCGTTGGTTACCAAGGTCGTTCCGTTCGTGCTGCTGGGACTGGTCCTGGCCGCCGACTTCCCCTCGTGGGCGGCCTGGCTCCTGGCGGCCCAGGGTGTGCTGCAGATCATCACCGATGCGCTGTGGTCGGTGAAGATGTCTGACTGGAAGAAGTTCCGACGGGAGATGTCCTTCCGCTGAGGGCGGGCGGCCCGCAGGCCGGCGTCGCCGGAGGCCCCGAGAAATCCCGACCCGGCCTATCGTTGAGGTGACCGGACCTAAGGAGAAACATGCAACACGACGGTTTGGAGATCACCTGGCTCGGACACGCTGCATTCCGATTCCGGCTGGGTGACGGGACCACTCTTTTGATCGACCCTTTCCTGAACGGCAATCCCCTCTGTCCGCCCGAGGAGGCGAGTCCGGAACAGGTCGACGCGGTCTTCATCACCCACGGTCACGCCGATCACATCGGCGACGTGGTGGACATAGCGGGATCTGCCGGGGCCGCAGTCTTCTCCATCTTCGAGATCAAGAACTGGTTGATGTGGCAGGGCCTGGGAGACGAGCAGACGATCGGTCTCAACAAGGGAGGGACGGTCACCGCGCCGGGTGGTGTGGAGGCTACTTTCGTTCACGCCGTCCACTCCTCGGGCATCTACGGGGACGAGAGAATGCCCACCGGCGGTTCACCGGGAGGTTGGGTACTCAACTTCCCGGACGGACCCACCATCTACCACGCGGGAGACACCGACGTGTTCGGGGACATGGGCCTGATCGGCGAGTTGTGGGAACCGAACATTGCATGCCTTCCGATCGGTGGACACTTCACTATGGGACCCCGCGCGGCGGCCAAGGCAGCCCGGTTGCTAGGGGTCGAGACGGTGATCCCCATGCATTTCGGGACCTTTCCCATCCTGGCGGGTCGGCCCGACCAGCTTGACCAACACGGCGGCGGCGACTTCGAGGTGCGGGAACTGGCCGTCGGTTAGCCGGGGTTGAGGGCGCGGCGCCCGCGTCCCCGGGCGCTGTCGCCTCCGGATAGCTGAAATCGTCCGGGTCGGGCGGGCCTCAACCCTCCAGGCGCCGGTAGGTGGTGCCCAGGGTCAGGTACTCCTCCACGCCCAACTCGGCCCGCTCGATCTCCTGGGGCCGGAGTTCCCGGAGGGGTCGGGCGGGAGTCCCCACTGCGATCGTCCAGGGCGGTATCTCCTTCCCCTCGGGAAGAACCGACCCGGCCGCCAGCCAAGAGCCCTCCCCCATCACCGCTCCGTTCAACGCGATGGCGCCCATCCCCACCAGGCACCGGTCCCCGACCACCGCGCCGTGGATCACCGCCGCGTGGCCGATGCTGATCCGCCGGCCCAGGATGGTCGGATACCCGCGATCGGTGTGGAGCACGGAGTTGTCCTGGATGTTGGTCTCCTCCCCCACAACTATCCGCTCCGTCTCCGCCCGGATCACCACCCCGAACATCACCACCGCCTCGGCTTCGATCACCACGTCGCCGAAGATGCGAGCGGTGGAGGCTACGAACGCGCTGGGATGGATGGCGGGAGCGGCGAGTCGTCGGGGAACACGGTCCATGATGCCCTCAATCTTCCATATAGGACTCGATGGGCGGGCAGGAGCACTGGAGATTGCGGTCGCCCTCCACGTTGTCCACCCGGCCCACCGGCGACCAGTACTTGTCCCGGGCCTGGCCCGCCCCCGGATATGCGGCCACCGAGCGGGGATAGGCGTGGTCCCAGGCGTCGGCCGTCACCACCCGGGAGGTGTGGGGGGCGTGGTGTAGGGGGTTGTCGTCGCGGGGCCAATCGCCGGTCTCGATCCGCCGAATCTCCTCGCGGATGGACAGCATGGCGTCGCAGAACCGGTCGAGTTCCGCCAACGGCTCCGACTCGGTGGGCTCGATCATGAGCGTGCCGGGCACCGGGAAGCTGAGGGTGGGAGCATGGAACCCGTAGTCGGTCAGGCGCTTGGCCACGTCCTCGGCGCTCACCCCGGCCGAGTCCCCGAACTCTCTGAGGTCGACGATCACCTCGTGCGCCACCCTGCCCTGGTCGCCCACATACAGGACACGGTAGTCGCCTGACAACCGGGTGGTCAGGTAGTTGGCGGCCAGGATGGCGATCTCGGTTGCCCGGGCCAGCCCGTCCGGGCCCATCATTCTCATGTACATCCACGGGATGGGCAGGATCCCCGCCGACCCCCACGGTGCAGCGGATATCGGGCCGATCCCGGTGGATGGGCCGGCGGCGCTCTGCAGGGGGTGGTTGGGAAGGTATGGCGCCAGGTGGGCCCCGACCGCCACCGGTCCCACGCCCGGCCCCCCTCCCCCGTGCGGGATGGTAAAGGTCTTGTGGAGGTTGAGGTGTGAGACGTCGGCGCCGAACCTGCCCGGCTGGGCCAGTCCGACCAGGGCGTTCAGATTGGCCCCGTCCACGTACACCTGGCCCCCGGAGGAGTGGACCATCTCGCACACCTGGCTGACGCTCTCCTCGAACACGCCATGGGTGGAGGGATAGGTGATCATGATGGCGGCCAACTGGTCGCCGTGGCGGACCAACTTCTCCTTCAGGTCCACCAGGTCGATGTTCCCCTGGTCATCGCAGTCCACCACCACGATACGCATGCCGGCCATCACAGCCGAGGCGGCGTTGGTCCCGTGCGCCGAGGAGGGAATGAGGCACACCCGCCGGTGGTCCTCCCCCCGGTCCTGGTGGTAGGCGCGGATCGCCGCCAGCCCGGCCAACTCCCCCTGGGAGCCGGCATTGGGCTGCAGCGACACCGCCGCGTAGCCGGTGATCTCGGTCAGCCAGTCCTCCAGGTCGGAGAAGAGTTGCAGATAGCCCTCGGCCTGGTCGATGGGGGCGAAGGGATGGATGTCGGAGAACTCCGGCCAGGTGACCGGGATCATCGACGAGGCGGGGTTCAGTTTCATCGTGCAGGACCCCAGGGGGATCATGGTGCGGTCCAGAGCCAGGTCCCGGTCGGAGAGACGCCGGATGTAGCGGAGCATCTCGTGCTCGGAGTGGTAGGTGTTGAAGACCGGATGAGTCATGAACTCGCTCCGCCGGGAGAGTCGCTGCGGGAAGGAGGGCTCGACGCCCTCTTCGGGAAGGGTCGCCGCGAAGGCTGAGAGCGCCCGGGACGCTGTCTCTTCGTCGGTGGTCTCGTCCAGGGAGATCCCCACCCTCTCGGAGTCGATGCGTCTCAGGTTGATCCCGGCCGCCAGCGCTCGGTCCATCACCAGGTCGGCTGCTCTTCCCGCCCTGACCGACAGCGTGTCGAACCATGCGGCGTTCTCCACTCCCCATCCCGCCGAGCGGAGCCCGGCCGCCACCCGGGAGGTGAGAGTGTTGACCCGGCGGGCGATCCCCTTCAGCCCTTCCGGTCCGTGCCAGCACCCGTAGAAGGAGGCCATGACCGCCAGGAGAACCTGAGCCGTGCAGATGTTGGAGGTGGCGCGCTGGCGCCGGATGTGCTGTTCGCGGGTCTGGAGAGCCAGTCGGAGGGCGGGGTCCCCGTTCGAGTCCTTCGACATTCCCGCCAGCCGTCCGGGAAGGGACCGGACGTGTCGTTCTAGGGTGGCGATGAAGCCGGCGTGGGGACCGCCGAACATCATGGGCACGCCGAAACGCTGTGAGGACCCCACCGCGATGTCCGCCCCCCACTCCCCGGGCGGGGAAAGCAGGGTGAGCGCCAGAAGGTCGGTGGCGACCACCACCACCATTCCCGCGGCTCGGGCCTCTTCCACGGTGGGGATCAGGTCCCTCACCTCACCGCCGCCTCCCGGATACTGGAGCATCAGTCCGAAGGACTCCCCGTCGAGGAAGTCCATGTCGTCGGGGTGGGCCACCGCCACGTCGATGTCCATCCAGCGGGCCCGGGCGCGGATAACCTCGATGGTCTGGGGGAAGGCGTCGACGTCCACCCAGAAGCGCAGGGCGCGGCGGCGACGGGAGATTCGGCGCGCCATGGTCATCGCCTCGGCGGCGGCGGTGCCCTCGTCGAGCAGGGAGCAGTTGGAGATCTGCATGCCGGTCAGGTCGGAGACCATGGTCTGGAAGTTGAGGAGCGCCTCCAGCCGGCCCTGGGAGATCTCCGGCTGATAGGGCGTGTAGGCGGTGTACCAGGCGGGGTTCTCCAGCACCGTCCGGAGTATCACCGAGGGGACATGGACGTTGTAATAGCCCATTCCGATCATGGAAGTCATCGCCCGGTTGCGGGAGGCGATCTCCCCCAGGCTCCGGAGGGCGGCGGGCTCTGTGAGGGCGGCCGGCAGATCCAGGGAATCGCGCATCCGGATAGAGGCGGGGACCGTCTCGGCCATCAACCGGTCGATAGAGTCGACGCCCACCGTCTCGAGCATCGCCGTGATGTCATCGGGGCGGGGACCGATGTGCCGGGAGGAGAAGTCGAGGGGTTGGCGGGGGGTCATGGGAACTCCATTGGGACGCGGTCGGCTTCGGCCTCCCCGCTGTCCCGGTTGCCTGAGAGTTTCGCTCCGCCCGGCGGAGGTTGCTCCTTCGGCGGCGGCCCTGGTCCGCCCTCTTCAGCTCTGCCTATTCGACGCGGTCCCTTTTGCCTGAGAGATTCTTGGGAGGTTCTTGCCCCTTCGGCGTCTCGACCTGCGAGACTCTCCCGCGTCGTTTCACTGGCATTACACATTGTAAGACGGTCCGTGCGTCAGGAGGGGAGATAAGCGGGTGACAAAGACCTTTCGACCGTGAACCTTCGGTTAACCTCACCGATGGTGGGCGCGGCTGCGGTAGTTGTCATTGGGTTGCTGGGAGGGGCGGTGGCCGCCGTCCAGAGCCAGATGATGGGGGCCCTGGAGCAGAGGGTGGGGATGGTGGCAGGGACCGCCGCCAATTTCGTGATCGGCGCCGCGGCCATGGCTCTGGTGTTGCTGGCCGCCAGGGGTCCCTCGCTGGCCGAGTGGCAAAGGGTTCCCCCCTATCTGTTCCTGGCCGGGATCGCCGGGATCCTCATCATCGGCAGCATCGCCTTCACGGTCGCCCGGGTGGGGGTTCTGGCCGGCTCGATGCTCCTGGTCACCGCCCAGTTGACCGGCGGAACGATCATCGACCACTTCGGGTGGATGGGAGCATCGGTCCGGGAACTCTCTTTGAGCAAGCTCCTGGGGATCATGTTCCTGGTGCTGGGCGCCCGCCTGGTGCTGCGCTGAAAGCGGCCCGTTCAGAGAACTATCAGGGTGAGGGCGACGACCGAGAGCGCCAGTCCCATCATGCGGTGCGGCGAGATCCTCTGTTTGTCGACGATCCGGCCCAGGATGGCGACCACCACCGGATAGAAGGAGGAGGCGACCGCCACCAGTCCGAACGGGCCGATCTGGACGGCCAGCAGGTAGGTGAGGTTGGCCAGGACGGCGCCTCCCGCAACCAGCGCCAGCACCCGAGCCTCCGGTGACAGGGAGAACGGGACCCGCCGGAGGCGCATCAGAACCGCCACCGACGCCAGCCCTCCCAGCTTGATGCTGACCAGGGGCCACAATCCGGCCTCCGAGGAGATCTGGGCCACTCCGATGAAGAACACCGAGAAGGTCAGTCCGGCGGCGAACCCGAAGAGCGCCATCGCCGGGCGGCCTCCCCGGCTCCTCTCCTGGACGGTGAGCCACAGGGCGGGAATGGCAACCATGACGCCCAGCCAGGACACCAGGGAATGACGCTCTCCCAGCGCCACCCCGAAGAGAAAGGGGACCAGCGCCAGGGTGACCGCCGAGACGGGCGCCACCACCGCCATCCTGCCTCTCGCCAGCCCTAGGAAGTAGAAGACCACACCGGCCACCCCCGCCACCCCGCTGACCAACCCCCATGAGAAGTCGGCAGGGGTCAGGTTGGCCCCCACCACCAGATGATGGACCGCAGCGATGCAGAAGGCTAGCCCCAGGCCCGCCATGTTGGCCCATGCCGCAACCGCCAGCACCGGGCCCCGGCGGGTGGCCATACCCCCCGCGAAGTCGAACACCCCGTAAAAGATGGAGGTCAGGACGGCCAGCAGGAACGCCATCTACGCCGGATTCCCGATCATGCTCACCGGGTTATCAGCACCAACGAGACGACCGTGAGCGCCAGTCCCAGGAGTCGGTATGCCGAGATGCGTTCCTTCTCCACCACCCGGGCCAGCAGGGCTATCACCACCGGGTAGAAGGTGGAGACCACCGTGACCAGCCCGAACGGCCCGATCCTCACCGCCAACAGGTATGCCAGGTTGGCCAGGATGTCGCCCCCTGCGATGAGGGTCGGCAAACGCGCCTCCGGGGGAAGGCCGGGCCGGGTGCTCCGGGTGAACAGGACCCGGGTGTACACCAGGACCGTCAACAGAGCCAGTCCTCCTACTCGCATGGCCACCAGGGGCCACAGCCCCGACTCGGCCGACGTCTGGGCGAGGGCTACCAGGAACAGCGAAAACGTCACCCCGGCGGCCACGCCGTAGAGGGCCTTCCCGGGACGGTTCTGTGACGACCGGGTCTGGACGGTGAGCCACAGGGCGGGCAAGGCGACCAGGACGCCCAGCCAGGCCGCCACCGGATAGCGTTCTCCCGTAGCCACTCCGAACAGGAAAGGGACCAGGGCCAGGGTGACGGCCGACACCGGGGCCACCACCGCCATCTGACCCCTGGCCATTCCCTGAAAATAGAGGGCCAGTCCGGTCACTCCGGCCACTCCGCTGGTCAATCCCCAGGCCAGATCGGCGGGGGTAACCGAGGCGGCCGCTACCAGGTGATCGATCACGGCCACCAGGATGGCGATGACCAGCCCCACAACGTTGGCCCAGAGGGTCACCGCCAGCACATGGGCCCGGCGGGTGGCCAGCCCTCCGGAGAAGTCGCACACCCCGTATATGAGGGAACTCAGTCCCGCCAGCAGGAAGGCCATGGTGCTCCGGAGAACCGAGAGGGGTGGTAAAGACACATACAAGTAATGCCCGGCCACCGGGACAGGGCCGAGCGGAGATTAGCAGGCCAGGAGGCATTCCTCCCAAGAGGCCGGCGCCCGGACGGCCCCGGGATGCGCCTCAGCCGACCGGGCCGACCGAGGGCGGGCGTTAGTGTCTTGAGACAGATGCGAAACGATCAGCGCACCATTCTCGGTTGGGCGATGTACGACTGGGCCAATTCGGCCTTCGTTGTGGTGATAGTCGGGATCCTGCCTTCCTATTTCGGATCGTACATCGTCCCCGAAGAAGGATGGATGGGGTTGAGCGCCGAGTCCCTGTGGGGATACATGGTCGGGCTGATTTCCCTGGTGCTGTTTCTGATCACTCCCGTGTTGGGAGCCATAGCAGACTACAGCGCCCGGAGGCTGACTTTCTTGAGGGCATTCGCCTACGGGGGGGCGCTGTTCGCCACCTGCTTCGCCTTTGTCTCCACCGGCGACGTTCTCCTGGCCATGATCATGTTCTTGATTTCCCACTTCGGACTGGCGGCCGGCAACGTGTTCTACGACGGCATCCTGCCGCTCATCACCACCGACGACACCATCGACCGAGTGAGCTCCAAGGGTTACGCCCTCGGGTACATAGGAGGGGGGATCTATCTGCTCTTCGCCATGATGTTCATCTTCTACGCGGACACCTTCGGAGTCGATGAGGCCCTTGCTGCCCGGATCGGAATCGGCGGGTCGGGATTGTGGTGGGCGGGTTTCTCCTGGTATGCACTGCGGCGTTTGAGGGAGGTGGGAACCGCCCAGGAGATGCCCCTCCGGCAAGGCGAGAGTCGGTCCCTGGCCTATGTTCGTCTGGGGTTCAGACGCACCTGGGTGACCGTCACCAGGTTGTCGCGCCACCGACACCTGTTGCTGTTCGTGGTGGCGTACATGTTCTACATCGACGGGGTGCAGACGGTCTTCAACATCTCCGCCATCTATGCCTCCGAGACCCTGGAGATAAGCACCGCCTTCATCGCGCTCGTTGTGCTGGTGGTGCAATTCACGGCCTTCTTCGGAGCCCTCCTGTTCGGCCGGCTCTCCGAATGGATCGGGCCCAAACGGTCGGTTGCCTCCGCTCTGGTCGTATGGATCGGAGTGCTGATAGCCGCTTACTACCTGCCGGTGGGTGGGAACTACCCGCTGCTGGCTGTGGGGATGGTGATCGGGGTGGTTCAGGGAGGCACTCAGGCGCTCAGTCGCAGCCTCTATGGATCCATGATCCCCCAGCAAGCCTCCGCCGAGTTCTTCGGGTTCTTCTCGGTGTTCACCAAGTTCTCCGCCATCTGGGGGCCGATCATCTTTGCCACGTTCCGCGAAGTCACGGGTTCCAGCCGCCCGGCGGTGCTTTCGCTGATCTCCTTTTTCGCGGTGGGCTTTATCTTGCTGAGCTTTGTCAACGTTGAAAAAGCACGTGCGGGGCGCTCTGATTGGAGCGTTCTGGACGGCTAGCCCCTCATCTCAACTGCATCGAGTCAGTTGAGGGCCATCCCCGTGTCGCTGTCGAAGAAGTGCAGTTTGGAGACATCCACGACCAACCGGATGCGCTCTCCCCCGCGGGGCGCGAAGTCGGGATTGACCCGGGCGACGAATTTGGTGCTGTCCCCCAGCGAGGAGACGTCGCTTCCCTCGTCCTCGAGGAGTTCGCGGATGTCGGGGGTGATGACCGGCGGCGCGGGCTTTGTGAAATGGACGTAGGCCTCGGATCCCAACTGCTCCACCAGGTCTGCACCCACGCTGATGGTGGCCATGCCGTCGGCCCCGGAAGCCGCCGATGAGATCTCGAACGCCTCGGGCCTGATTCCCACCACCACCTGCGTCCCGGCGTGGGAGGCCAGACGGGGGTGGTTGGAGAGCACCTCCATGCTCAGGGGAACCTCTTCGTCCGCGAACGAGAGGGAGCCCCCGGCGCCGTTGGTCGTGATGGTCCCGTAGACGAAATTCATGGAGGGTGACCCGATGAATCCCGCCACGAACAGGTTGGCCGGATGGTCGTAGAGGACCCGGGGAGTGTCGATCTGCTGGAGGTTGGTCTGCTGCTCACCGGCTTTGCGGAGCACCGCCACCCGGTCCCCCATGGTCATCGCCTCCACCTGATCGTGGGTTACGTAGAGGGTGGTGGTCTTCAGCCGGTTGTGGAGCAGTCCCAGTTCCGAACGCATCTGGACCCGGAGCTTGGCGTCGAGGTTGGAGAGGGGCTCATCCATGAGGAAGGCGACCGGCTCCCGAACGATCGCTCTGCCCATCGCCACCCGTTGTCTCTGCCCTCCCGACAGTGACTTGGGCTTTCTGTCCATCAGTTCCGAGATCTCCAGGATGGCCGCGGCCTCGTCCACCCTACGGCGGATCTCGTCGCGGGGCATGCGGCGCATCTTCAAGCCGAACGCCATGTTGTCGAACACGCTCATGTGGGGATAGAGGGCGTAATTCTGGAAGACCATGGCGATGTCGCGGTCCTTGGGCGACACGTCGTTCACCACCTTCTCGCCGATCCTCAGGACCCCCTCGGTGACCTCCTCCAAACCGGCCACCATCCGCAGGAGAGTCGACTTGCCGCACCCCGAAGGGCCGACCAGCACTACGAATTCCCCATCCGCGACGTCGAGGCTGACATCGGTTATCGCCCGGGTCCCTCCCGGATAGACCTTTCCGACGCTTTCAAATGTGATCGAGGACACGAATTGCTGCTTTCTCGGGATAGCTGGGCTTCGGTCCTAACTGTAGCCGACCCGCTGGCGGGTTTCCTCCTTGCCGGGTGACCCTAGGCCAGGCGCTCCAAACCGGGACCCTTCAAGGCGATGTCAGCTCCAGATCAGGAGGCCCGCATCCACCAGAGCCAGCACGGCGGTGCCGGCCACCGCCACCCCCGTGGCGATCAGCCAGGTGGCTCGGCGGAGGGGGACACCGAAAACGTAGGTGGCCAGTACCCCGCTCCACCCTCCGGTGAGCGGCAGGGGGATGGCGACCACCACTAAGAGCGCCAGGTCTCGCAGTCGGACGAACCGGGCGCTGTGGCGGCGACGGGTGTGGGCGTAGAGACGGTCCAGGAACCGGCGGAGCCAGGCCAGGCGGTGGGGCGTGCAGTAGTTGTCGACCACGCCCAGCAGCCAGAAGACCACCGGCAGCGGCGCAAGGTTGCCGGCCACCGCCCAGATCCAGGTGGGAAGAGACCCCATCTCCAGCACGAGCCTCCCGAAGGGGATGCCTCCCCTCAGTTCGAGTACCGGAAGCGCCGAGATCAATGCCACCGCCACCGGGTCGGCCACCCCCCATCCATCGAGCAGTTCGACCAGGAATTCCCGCACGGGCGGTTAGCGGGGCGCGGTGCGGTGAGAGGAGGACGGGACGGCCACTATCACCAGCGGGATGGTGACATTCTTGAGGACGAAGGACATCCCGTAGCCGAAGAACGGCCGGTTGGTGAGGGGCCGGTTGGCGGCGCCCACCACCAGCAGGTCCCAGTTCTCCGAGTTAGCGGTATTGGTGAGTTCTCCCTCGGGCTGGGCCACCGGCCGGACGTCGGCATGGACCCTGGCTCCCAGGCGCTCTCCGTATTCCACCGACTCCTCCACCAGATCGCGGCCGGCCATGAAGTTCTGGGCGCTGGCCCTCATGTCGAAGTAGTAGGGACCGTCGGCGGTCTCGTTGATCAGGTGCAGTGCGAAGACCATTCCGTCATTGTGGGCGGCCAGAGAGTATGCAACCTCCGCGGCGGCGCGGGAGGCAGGATTCGCTTCAACCGACAGCAGCACCCTCCGCACTTCGGGGATGGGGCCGCCCGGGAGCCCGTCGGGAGGCTCGGGGTATCGGAAAATCAGGGTGGGAAGCTCCAGGCGGGCCAGTACGCGGTCGATGACGGTCGAGAACACTTCCGTCTCCCCGGTGTGCTCCGGAGCCCCCAGCACGACCAGGTCATATCCGAGATCCGCTTCCTTGAGGATGGCGTCCGCAGGATCACGCTCCCGCCTTCTGATCAGGCGATGCTCCTCGCCTTCCAAGGCCCTGATCGCCGCCTCCGGGCCGGTCTGCGCTTCGACCTCCTTGCCGATCAGGCGCTTCCACCATCCTCCCGAGGATCGGCTGACCTCCAGAACCGTCACCTCCGCGTCCCTGAACAGACGGCCGATCTGTCTGGCGGCGAAGACGCTGTTGGCGCCGCCCCGGGTGGGAAGAAGGATGCGCTGTGAACCCAGGATTTGGGCCTGTGACCGGATAGCCTCCGACTCGAGGCGGGCCTTTTCCTCTCCTTCGGCTTCCATTCCCCGGACCGAGACCTTCAACAGGACCGGCGCCAGGAGCGAGGTGACGATGGCGGCCAGCACGATCACCGTGTAACCGGTGTCCGACAGCACCCCCAGGCTGAGACCCACCAGGGCCACCACGATTCCCATGGCGCCCAGGGCGGACAGGCCCGACCCGAGAGCCAAGGACTCCTTGACGGTCAGGCCGGCCCGGCGGGCGCCGACCAGGGTGCCGAACATCTTGGCCGCCACCGCCAGGACGATGAGCGCCACCGTCCAGATGATGGCGCTGGGCGAGGCCAAGAGGGAGATGTCCACCCGCAGCCCGCTGAAGGCGAAGAACACCGGAGCGAAGAAGGAGTCGGTGATGGTCTCCAGGACATGGCGGACCTCCACCATCTGGTACCGGAGCGTGGCGAGGATGATGCCGACGATGAACGCTCCCAGGATGGCCTCGAGACCTAGGGCGTGGGTGATCGCGCCCCCGGCGATCGCCGCCACCAGACCCACAGTGAGGGCCGCCTCCAGATTCGATCCCCCCCGCAGAGCCAGGCGCATCGCCTGATTGAGCAGCCACCTGCCGACCGTGGCCGCCAGGACCACGAACACCACCAGGCCGCCCAGAGCCGTGAGCAACTGGGCGGGTTCGAACCCTTCCTGGGCGATGCCGGCCAATCCGGCCAGAATCAGCCATCCCACCGAGTCCATGGTCATGCTCACCGCGAGGGTCACCTGGCCGAAGTTGCGTCGCAGCATGCCCAGGTCCAGGAGGATCTTCGCCACCACCGGAAGGGCGGCCACCGACAGGGCCAGAGCCATGAAGGCCGCGTACAGGCCGCGCCCGGCAGTTCCCACGAAGGAGGACGGGGTAAGGAGCGCCACCAGCCCCACCGCCACCAGGGGGACGAACAGAGCCCCGGTGGAGACGTTCAGGGCAGCGCGGCGGAGACGGGAGATGATTCCCAGGTCGGTCTCGTATCCGATCACCACCAGCACCATGATCACCGCCAGCCATGCCACCCCGTACAGGACCGAGCCCACGGTGGAGTCGGAGAAGATCCAATCGTAGGTGTCCGGGTAGAACTGGCCCAGCACGCTCGGGCCGATCACCACCCCGCCCAGGAGCTGGCCCACCACCGGAGGCTGGCCGAGCTTGTTGGCCACTCCGCCCAGGAAGCGGGCGGCGCCAACCAGCAGTGTCAACTGCACCAGGAAGAGGAAGACCTGGTGCTCATCCAGCAGGCTTGAGGCGCCCGGTTGATCTGCCGCGACTATGAGGGTCATTCGCTCTGATAACAATACAGATTTCACACCGAGAACCTGACCTGCAGGACGTCGCGCGACCGCACGGGATAGTCTCGCCCCTCCACCCGGACCACGCCCTCGGCGCGGGCCGCATCCCAGCCTCCCGCGTCGATCACCGCTCGGGCGTTCCCCACCTCGGCCCGGATGAATCCTCTCTCCATGTCGGAGTGGACTTTGCCGGCCGCCCGGCGGGCATGCGACCCCAACGGAGTGAGCCAGGCCCTTGTCTCCCTGAAGTTGGAGGTGTAGAAGATGCACATTGCCAGGGTGTCCAGCACGGCTTCGGAGATGGTGGCGGCCGCTCCCCTGACGAGCCCGAAGGCTTCCAGCATCTCGGCCCGGTCCCGGGCGTCCAGCATGGCGGCCTCCGCTTCGAGCCGCAGCGTCATGGGCGCCACCGGGTCACCGGCGGGGACCACCCCCTCCACCGGGTTTGACGTTCCCCTCCTCTGTTCCATTTCTTCCTCGACGTTGACCACCCAGATGACCGGTTTGAGGGTGAGGGGCGCGAAATCCGCCAGGGCCTTCAGTTCGAGGTCAGACCACCGCGCCTGTCGCAGGAGGCCTCCGTCGCCGCATATGGCGGACGCCCGCGACACGGTCTTGAAGGCCTCCCGTCGCTCGGGGCGGGAGGTGGCTTGATTGCGAAGCCGGGGAATCGATCCCTCGAACATCTGGGCATCGCTTATGGCCATGGCCAACAGCACCTCCTCGGCCTGGGAGGAGGGATCGGTTCCCGACCCCCCGTCCGGCACGGAGGGGTCGGTGAAGGCCCGGAGCACGACCGCTATGCAGTCCGCCTGGCGCAGCATTCCCACCGTACGGGTGTCCAGGTCGCCTCCCGGCTCCTGGAGGGGAGGGCCGTCGGTCACCTCGAGGGTCGCCTGAGTGATCCGAGCCGAACCCTCCAGGCGGCCCAGTTCCCGGAGGATCGGGTCGACGATGCGGGTGACGCCCACCCGCGTCTCGGTGGTTGAGAAGGGAAAGGACGCAATGCCTTCCGGGCGGGCGGTGAGAGCCGCGAACAGCGAGGTCTTTCCCGTGTTCGACAGACCGGTGATTCCCAGGATGGCCATCGAATAACGAGAGTAGACCGACCTCGACGCCCGTGCCGCCTTTTGGGCGAAGATGGGACTAATGACCTCGCTTACCGGAGCCGACCTGCCAGAATCGGGGCCAATGAGAACGGTGGCGATTACCGGTGGCACCAGTTGGCTGGGACAGGCGCTCACCAATAGGCTGTTGAGCGACGAACAACTCCACCTGGCGCTGACCTACCTCAGACCGGTTGAGGCCGAGCGCTTCGAGGACCGCTTCGGCACCTATCACCCCCGGATCATCCTGCGCCGGGTCGACGTAACCGACGCTCGGGCCGTGGAGAGGTTCCTGGCGGAGGTGGAAACCCGATGGGGAACGATCTCCGGACTGGCCTGCGTGGCCGGAAGCTGGGCCGGGGGAACAACGGTCGAGCAGACTTCGGACCTGCGCCTCGAGAGGATGCTGGACGCCAACCTCCGCTCCACCTTCACGATGGTCCGGGCCGCCCTCCCCTATCTTCGCAGAGCTGACTGGGCCCGGGTGGTGTTGACCGCCAGCCGGGCCGCCTTCGACGCACCTCGCGACCAGGCCGCCTTCAACATCGCCAAGGCGGGAGTGGTTGCGCTGGGCCGCAGCCTGGCCGCCGAGTTGGTGAAGACCGAGGTCTCGGTTTCGGTGCTGGCGCCGTCGGTCATCGACACCCCGGTGTCCCGGGAGGCCATGCCCGACGCCGATCACAACCTTTGGCCGACTCCCGACGAAGTCGCCCGGGTGGCGGAGTTCCTGTTGAGCAGGGAGGCATGGGTTCTGAACGGCGCCGAGGTGCCGGTCTAGCCATTATCCTCTCCGACTATGCGGTCTGATCAAACCCTCCGTCCCGATCTGGTGGAAGGCGGGCAGGTCGACGGGGACGCCGAAGAGTCGGGCTCCGACCAGGAGGTCACCGAGCCCGGCAAGCTGATCAGGATCGCCACCATGACCCGCTCGATTCTCGAGGAGGTGCGGGCCGCCACGCCCGACGAGGCGGGGAGGGAACTTATCTCGAAGATCCATGACCGCTCGCTCGATGAGCTCCGGGATGTGCTCAGCAAGGAGTTGCTGACCGAGTTCGACCGCATGTTCGAGCCGCTGCTGGGAGATGACCCGCCCACCTCGTCGGAGGTGCGCATCGCCCAGGCCCAGTTGATCGGGTGGCTGGAGGGGCTGTTCCAGGGCATCCAGGCCAGCCTGGTTACCAGGCAGATGATGGCCCAGGCCCGGGCCGCCCAGCGCGCCAAGCTGATGGCGGGCCGTCCCGAGCCCGAAGACCGGCCGCCAACCGGACTCTATCTCTGAGGGACGCACCGTGACGCCTCTCCGGGTTGCGGTCATAGGGGGAGGTATAGCCGGCGCCGCCGCCGCTTTCTACCTGGCGGAGCGGGCCGAGGTGGTGCTGCTGGAGGCCGAGCCGACGCTTGCTTATCACACCACCGGACGCTCGGCCGCCCTCCTGTTCGAGTCCTACGGATCGCAGGGGATCCGTCCCCTGACCTCTGCCAGCCGCGCCTTCCTCGACGAACCTCCCCCGGGGCTGGCCGACTTTCCGTTCCTGTCCCCGCGGGGCGGGATGCTGGTGGGCGGGGAGGACCAGATCGGAGGGCTCGAGCAGTGGGAAGCCGATGCAAGGGAGCAGGGGGCGTGGGTGGAGTTGCTGGACGCCGAGAAGGCGCGTCAGATCTGTCCGGCGCTCAAGCCCGAGATGGTGACCGGCGCGATCTGGGAGCCCGGAGCCGCCGACATAGACGTGGCGGCGGTCCACCAGGCCTTCGTGCGGGGGGCCCGGCGCTGCGGCGCGGAAATCCGGGTCTCCTCACCCGTCAAGGCGATGGAGAGGACCGCAGGTGGATGGAAAATGAGGGCGGGGGACGAGACCCTGACAGCCCAGGTGGTAGTGAATGCGGCCGGGGCGTGGGGGGATGAGGTCGCCCGGATGGCGGGCCTGGGACCGATGGGCATCACTCCCATGCGCCGCACCGTCTTCATGGCTCCCGGGTCTGAGGAGTACAAGTCATGGCCCCTGGTGGCCGGCATCGAGATGGGGTGGTACTTCAAGCCGGACGGCATCCAACTGCTCTGTTCCCTGTCGGAGGAGAACCCCTCCCCTCCCTGCGACGCCCGCCCCGAACCGCTCGACATCGCCTTGGCGATCGAGCGCATCAATCATGCGACCACTTTGGGGATTCGATCGGTTCGCTCCTCGTGGACGGGGCTGAGGACCTTTGCTCCGGACCGGGAGATGGTGATCGGCTTCGATCCCCGGGCGGAGGGCTTCTTCTGGCTGGTGGGCCAGGGAGGGACCGGGATCCAGACTTCTCCGGCCGCCGGCGAGTTGACCGCATCCCTGGTTCTGGATTCGGAGGTCCCCACCCGGCTGGTGGACCACGGGTTCGACGCCGCGGTGGTCGCCCCGGAGCGGTTTGTCTGATGCCGACATTCAAGGCTGTCTGGACGATCTGCCACCGGAGCAGGCCCAGGGTCCATGGGAGGACCGTGTAATGTCCCAGACCTCTCTGCTCCGCACCTTCATCTCCTCCCCGCAGAATCCCCGGGTCAAGGCGCTGGTGCGCCTTCGCACCCGGCGGGAGCGGGAGCGGAAGGCGACGTTCCTGGTGGAGGGGTACAGGGAGTTGCGAAGGGCGCTGGCCTGGAAACGCCACTTGGAGGCGGTGTACTGCTGCCCGCCTCTCTATCTGGGTGACAACGAGGAGAAACTCCTCTCGGAGGCCGCGCAAGCGGCCGAAGTGGTGGAGATGTCGGAAGCCGCGTTCCGGAAGGTCGCCTACCGCGACCGCCCTGAAGGACTCCTGGCGGTGCTCCGCCAGCCTCCCCTTCCGCTCTCCGGGCTCCGGCTGGGAGCAGCGCCCCTCGTCCTGGTCGTGGAGTCGGTGGAGAAGCCCGGAAACCTGGGCGCCATGCTCCGCACGGCCGAGGCGGCTGGAGCGGATGCCGTGGTGGTGGCCGACCCGACGACCGATGTCTTCAATCCCAACGTGGTACGCGCCTCGCTGGGGTCACTGTTCACCGTGCCGCTGGCCGTGGCGGAGGGTCGTGAGGCGCTGGAGTGGCTCCGCCGGGAAGACCTCCGGGTGATAGCCACCAGCCCTGCTGCCTCGGAGCCCTGCTGGAAGACCGATCTCTCGGGCAGGGTGGCGGTGGTGATCGGCACCGAACAGTACGGCCTGTCGGACCTCTGGCTGGAGGGCGCCGACCGCAAGGTGTCCATCCCCATGTCGGGGACCGTCGACTCCCTCAACGCCGGATCGGCGGCGGCCGTGCTGCTGTTCGAGGCCCGCCGCCAACGGTCGGAAGGCTGACCGTCCCGTCTTCTGAGTCGCGCCGACGGGTTTGATCACCTGGCGGATCGGTGGTTCTCAATCATGGGACCCCGAGGTGGATCAAGCAGTGGCTGCAATCGCTTCCCGCAGGGTGAACCGTCCCTCATACAGCGCCCTTCCCACAATGGCGGCCTCGCATCCCAAGGCCGCCACCGCCCTCAGGTCGGAGAGAGCGCCCACTCCCCCCGAGGCGATCACCGCCATGTCCGAGAGATCTCCCACCCGTGCCAGCAGGTCGAGGTCCGGCCCCGTCATGGCCCCGTCCCGCTCGATGCCGGTCACCAGCAGCCTCACCACTCCCGCTTCCCGCAGTCCTCTCAGTGCCTGGGGGACCGAGCGCCCTTCGTCCAGCCACCCAGCCCCTCGTGCCCGGCCGGCTCGCACGTCGAGGGCCGCCACCACCCGCTCCACCTCCCCCACTTGCCCCAGGGCGGCCGGGTTCCACACTGCCGCGGTTCCCATGACCACCCTGCGGGCCCCCGCCGCCAGCGCGGCCCGGGCCGCGTCGGCGGTGCGGATGCCCCCGCCCACCTGGAACGGAATTCGCGCCTGGCTCATCTCCTTCCAGATCCGCCGGTCGGGATCGCCCGTCTTGGCGCCGGAAAGGTCCACCACATGCACCAACTCGGCGCCCTGTTCCATCCACCCGCCCGCCACCTCTACCGGATCGTCCGAATAGCGGGTCACCTTTTGGTAGTTGCCGTGGAGCAACCTGACCACCCTCCCCTCCAGTATGTCCACGGCTGGGATTATCTGCATCTGAGAGCGCCCTTCTGGGATTCGGGAAACCGAGTTTGCGCTAATGTGCTAATACACTATTATGATAGCACACTAACGTCAACCATGGACATTATATGACGGTCGACAGATCATGGCGCAACCAGGACACCCGGGCGCTCTTCTCCGCGGTGCTGACCCTGGAGACGGTGGACGAAGCCGCCATCTTCTTCCGGGATCTCTGCACCCGCAAGGAGATCTCGGATCTGAGTCAGCGATGGGCGGTCGTCCGCCAACTGGACCGGGGCCTCTCCTACCGGCAGATCTCAGAGGTCACCGGCGCCGCCACCGCCACCATAACCCGCATAAACCAGTGGTTGCGTCACGGCACCGGCGGTTATCGTCTGGCGCTCTCCCGGATGAAAACCCCGCCTGAAACGGAATCGACCTGATGAACAAGAGCGCACTCACCCTGGCAGTCCCTAACAAAGGGCGTCTCCGAGAGCCTTCCCTCCGCCTTCTCAAGAGCGCCGGGATGTCCTTCGAGGTGACCGACCGGGCTCTCTCCCTGCGGGTCCGGAACGTGGAGGTGGACCTGGTGCTGGTCCGCACCGAGGACATACCGGGGATGCTGATCGAGGGGGTGGCCGATGTCGGGATAACCGGACTGGATCTCATGGAGGAGTCCGATCCGGACGCCGCCCTGGTGCCGCTGGTCAAACTGGACTTCGGGTTCTGTCGCCTGGCGGCCGCGGTGCCCAACGCCTCTTCCATCGACTCCCTGGATGACCTGAGGGGGCTCCGGGTCGCCACCTCCCATCCCCGAACCACCGCCCGGTTCCTGGCCGATCGCGGCATCCCCGCCTCGGTCGTGGCCCTCAAGGGATCGGTGGAGGCGGCCACCAAGATCGCCCTCGCCGACGCGGTGGTCGACCTGGTCTCGACAGGGTCCACCCTCAGGCTCAACGGATTGCGGGACATCGGCGTTCTCCTCGAGTCCCAGGCGGTGCTGGCCGGACTACCCGAGGTGAGAGACCGCCGGCTTGTCCGCCAGTTGGTGACCGCCATACGGGCGGTTACCGCCGGCCGCCGCAAGCGTTATCTGCTGCTCAACACCTCCGCCGACAACACGGCCGAGATCAGCCGGTTGATACCCGGTCTGTCGGCTCCCACCATCGTCCCGTTGGACGACTCGGAGATGGTGGCAATGCACTCGGTGGTGGACGCCTCGGACCTCTGGGACCTCCTTCCCCGACTCGAAGATGCGGGCGGCAAGGGAATCCTCGTGCTCGACATAGGACAACTCATCCCGTGACTGCCGTCTCTCAACCCCGCCTGCGCCAGGTGCTGCTGGAAGAACTCACCGAGGCCGAGCAGGCCGGACTGTGCCGCCGCAGCGCGGTGCCCGACCCCGAGGTGCGAAGGATCGCGGGGGCAATCTGCGAGGAGGTCCGCAGCGAGGGAGATCGGGCCATGGAACGTGTGGCCGCCCGCCATGGAGGGGGATACTTCCCGGTGTTACGGGAAACGCTGGAGCGGGCCGCCGATGAGATGCCTGACGTAACCGCCGCCCTGGAGGAAGCCAGGGATCGCATCGCGGCTTTCCACCGTCCCCAGATCCCCTCGGACATGCACCGCGAGGATGTTCCGGGCATCGCCATCACCCGGCGCTGGTCCCCCCTCGGGCGGGTGGGCGCCTACGTTCCCGGCGGAAAGGCCGCCTACCCCTCCACCGTCCTGATGACGGTGGTCCCGGCCAAGGTGGCCGGGGTGAGGGAGGTGGTGGTCGCCACTCCGGCCGGCGCCGACGGGAACGTCAACCGGGCGACCCTGGCGGCGTGCTGGGTGGCGGGCGCCGACGAGGTGTGGGCCATGGGAGGCGCGGGCGCCGTCGCAACCCTCGCCTACGGGACCGGACTCGTCAAGCGGGTGGAGAAGATCGTCGGACCGGGCAGCCAATGGGTGACGGCGGCCAAGTTGGCGGTGTTCGGGGATTGCGGCATAGACCTCCCGGCCGGTCCCTCGGAAGTACTGGTGCTAGCCGACGACTCGGCCGATCCGGCGCTGGTCGCCGCCGACCTACTCTGCCAGGCCGAGCACGGACCGGACTCCCCCGCGGTCCTGGTCACCACCGACCCGACCCTCCCCTCCCGGGTGGAGGAGGCGCTCGAGGAGCAGCTGGCCTCCCTCGATCGCCGGGACATCCTGGCCGAGGCTCTTTCCAACCACGGCATGACGGTGATCGCTCCCGACATGACCCAGGCTCTTTCCTTCACCAATCGATACGCGGCCGAGCACGTCTCCCTACTCACCTCCGACACCGAGACGCACGCCAAGGCGGTCACCGCCGCCGGTTCCGTCTACGTCGGCCGGTGGTCGGCGGAGTCGGCCGGCGATTATGCGACCGGCGCCAATCACGTGCTTCCCACCGGAGGCCTGGCCGCCTGTTACGGTCCGCTGTCGGTGGAGGACTTCGGTTCCTGGCGCCAGGAGCAACGCCTGACCCGCGAAGGCCTGGCCGATATTCTTCCCATCATCACCCGACTGGCCGATGTGGAAGGCTTCACCGCCCACCGCCGCGCCGCAGAGCTACGGTTCAGCACGGAAGGAGCAGCATGACGAGAACCGCACACCTGAGCAGGGAGACCCGCGAGACCTCGGTGGAAGTCACCCTCGATCTGGACGGATCCGGACAGGCCCGGGTCTCCACCGGAGTGGGCTTCTTCGATCACCTCCTCACCTCCCTGGCCCACCACGCGCTGTTCGACCTGACCATCACCACCCGGGGCGACCTGGAAGTGGACGATCACCACACCGTGGAGGACACCGCCCTGGTGCTCGGATCGGCCATTGCCGAGGCATTGGGGGATCGGGCAGGCATCAACCGTTTTGGCGAGGCGGCGGTTCCCATGGACGAGGCCCTGGGCAGCGCGGCGGTGGATGTGGGCGGCCGTCCCTACGCGGTGGTGGACCTCCCTCTCCGCAACCCGACCATCGGAAACCTGACCACCCAGAACCTCCCCCATGCGATCGAGGCCCTGGCGCGGACCGCAGGTATCACCCTCCACTTGAGCTCTATAGGCCGCAACGACCACCACCAGGCTGAGGCTGCCGTCAAGGCTCTGGCCCGCGCCCTGCGCCAAGCGGTGGCGCGCGATCCCAGACGGATGGGTGTGGCCTCCACCAAGGGCGCCACTTGACGAGAATCGCCGTGGTCGACCATGGCGCGGGAAACCTGGTCTCCATCACTCAGGGACTGGAGAGGGTGGGTGCGGAGACGGTGCTGGCCGCCGGGCCTCACCAACTCGATGGCGCAGACGGCGTGGTGCTTCCCGGGGTGGGGACCCCCGGCGCCGCCATGGAACGGCTTGAGCAGGCAGGCTTCGTCGACTCCCTGGTCGACTGGACGGGCCCCCTCCTGGGGATCTGTGTGGGTCTGCAACTGTTCTTCGAGGCCAGTTCGGAGGACGACAGCGCCTGTCTGGGGCTGATGCCCGGCCGTGTGGAGCGGTTGCAGGAGACTCCCCGCCTTCCCCACATCGGGTGGAACGATCTGCTGATCGGTGCCGAAGACCCTTTGTGGGAGGGACTTCCTGAGCACCCCACCTTTTACTTCGTGCACTCCTACGCGCCGGCGCCCGCCGACTCGGGCCTGGTCATCGGCGAGGCCAGCTATGGCCCCCGGTTCTGCGTGGCGGTCAGGGACGGGCGTCGGGTGGGGGTCCAGTTCCATCCCGAGCGGTCCGGCGCCAACGGCCTTCGGGTGCTCTCCAACTTCCTGGCCGAATGCCGGACCGGATCGGAGTCCCGCTGATGCTGCGCAAGAGGATCATTCCCTGCCTGGACGTGGCGGACGGCCGGGTGGTGAAGGGAGTCAACTTCGTCAACCTCACCGATGAGGGGGACCCGATCGAGTTGGCGAGCCGGTATGCGTCCGAGGGCGCGGACGAGATCTGCTACCTGGATATCGCCGCCGCTCCGGAGAACCGCGACACCATGTGGGATGTGGTGAGACGCACCGCCTCTGAGGTGTTCATCCCTCTCACGGTGGGTGGGGGAATCCGCTCCCCCGAGGACATGAAGTCGGCCCTGCGGGCCGGGGCCGACAAGGTGAGCATCAACACCGCCGCGGTCCGTCGCCCGGAACTCCTCCGGGAGTGCCGCCGCCGGTTCGGGCGCCAGTGCGTGGTGCTGGCCATCGATGCCCGGCGTCGCCCCGAGGGAGGATTCGAAGTGGTGGTCGTGGGCGGCAGAGAGCCCGTCGGCTGGGATGCGGTGGAGTGGGCCCGGCGGGGAGTCGAACTGGGCGCCGGTGAGATCCTCCTCACCTCCATGGACCGGGATGGGACCAAGGACGGCTACGACCTGGAGTTGACCGCCGCGGTCACCGCGGCCGTGGAGGTGCCGGTGATAGCCTCGGGCGGGGCCGGCACCACCCAGCACTGTGTGGAGGCATGCCTGGAGGCCGGCGCCGAGGCGGTGCTGGCCGCTTCCATTTTCCACCGAAAGGAGATCGAGATCTCCGAGGTAAAGCGCGCCATGGCCCGGGCGGGCGTGCCGGTGCGCCTGGTGTGAGCGGCGTGTCTCCACCCCGGGCCGGTGATCTCAAATGGGGCGCCGACGGGCTGATACCGGGGGTGGTGCAGGACGCCCGGACGGGCCAGGTGCTGATGGTGGCCTACCTGAACCGGGAGTCGTACGCCGCAACGCTGGATAGCGGCTACGCCCACTTCTGGTCCCGGTCCCGCCAGGAACTCTGGTTCAAGGGCGCCACCAGCGGCGCCACCCTGGAGGTGGTGACCATCAGGGCGGACTGCGACGCCGACACGCTCTTGATCACCGCCCGCCCGGCCGGTCCGGCCTGTCACCGCCACACCACCACCTGCTTCGACGACTCGCCTCCAGGAGAGGGATTCGGGTGGCTGGAGCAACTCTGGGGCGTGATCGCGTCCCGCGCTGCGGAGCGACCGGCCGGGTCTTACACCACCCGGCTTCTGGATGGCGGGGTGGACCTGGCCGGTCGGAAGTTGATGGAGGAAGCAACCGAGGTGCTGATGGCGGCGAAAGATCACGCAACGGGGGAAGCGGACAATCGCCGGGTAGCAGAGGAGATGGCTGACCTTCTCTATCACCTCCTCGTTCTGGCCGCCGATCGGGAAGTAACACCCTCGGAGATGATTACTGTCTTGGAGGAGCGCTTCTCCTCCTGAATTGCCGCCGTTCCTGGGGTCCAGACACCGCCTGCCGCTTCCCTTCTCGGATTAGGACTTCTACCAGGGAGCAAAGGCCTGTACAGGCTGGAAGCCCTGAAGGAGTTCTTCCACTCCAAACAGGGCACCGTGGTCATACGCAAAGGCGACCTCGGGGGCCTGGTCTCCAGCCCTTACAACCTCTCGCAGTGAGGGCGTTGCTGGGTGGAGGAAGACGCGAAAGTACTGGAGTGGGCGAAAGTGACCAAGGATGCTCTGATCATGGACAAGGCTGTGGTGACGGGACGGGCCCGGGTTACCGACAGGTCCTGGTCAAGCAGACTCGCAACGATCGGCTGTCAAAGGTGTGACTCCGCGGAGCTATGCCGACAACGCCACGGGGCTTTCATTCTGCATTTTCGTTGGGTTCAGCATTGGGCGGTCGGAAGGTCTTGGGGCGGTGCAGGCAGCCGTATCGTTATGCCCTCGGTGTCTGTTCCCTCGACGGTGACTATCGCGGCTTCTTGGTAGTTGGTTGTGATGCCTTCGCCGTTGTAGTACCCGGCACAGGTACCACCAGAGGCGGCGTATACGTCTAAGCGGTACGGGCCGTCGGCCACGCGTATGACAAACGTGCCGTCCGATCCGGTTACACCCCAACGGCTGTTATCTGTGTTGTCGCTCTGCCAAGCCCACAGACCCACTCCTTCCAGCGGTCGACCGTCGGGGTCCACGATTGTTCCCCGAATGGCTGAGGGTATGTCGACCAAGGGCGGGAGCGGTGTTCGGCGCGGTGTGATGAACGGAGAGCCGCGGAGGATGGCCTTCTCGTCGTCACGCAGATACGTATCCGGATAGACCAGATAGCCGAGATGCATCAACGCCCAGTGATCGCAGGAAGGCAGGCCCTCGTCGCATCCAGGCGGGTGATTAATCACCCCCAGCGCGTGGGTGAGTTCGTGGGCTATCCCGCCGATCACGCCCCCACGTGTCCGCTGGTATGGTCCCTCACCGCAGTAGTGGTAAGGGCCCGAGTCAAATACGCCTTCCTGGCGACCCATGATGGTGAGACCCCAGCCTCCCCTTCCGAGTTCATGACCACTCTCACCGAGCTGATGGTATTCGTCGCATGCTTCCTCCACATCCGCGTAGATAACCCAGGTAGTGGTAGACCCCGGGGCGTCATGGGTTCCACCGGCGGCCCATCCCCCGACAGGAGCGCAATCCTGCACCCCTTCTACCACTTTCTGCCAGGCGTGGCCCCGTGCGTAGAAGTCCTCGGATTGGCTCAACCGACAGTCCTCCACTATTGGATCGTGCAGCGAGAACGTCACCCCTCCGAGTTGCTGGTGATACCAGGCCTGAACATGCTCGATCGCTCGGCAGAGAACGTCGCGATCGGCAGGACGAAGCTCGCGGTCAGCCGGCACTGCGTACAGCACCCGCACCACATGCTCCGGTCGGGGGTTGAGCGCGAGAGCACGGGTGATGAACGTAGCCATCTGGGCCCGGGTGGTGTCCTGACCTGGACAGTAACGACGAGGACCCCTCGTTGAGCATCCCGCCGTTACGCCGGCCGCCGCCAAAGCATCGATGTCGGCTTCGTGGACGCTCTCCCCGGTATCGGTGAACCGGCCTGAACGGCCGCCAAGCAGATCGAAAGCACGAACCAGAAACGAAGCCATCTGAGCACGGGTAACCGTCTCAGTAGGACAGAAACGGGCTGGCTCTAAGGAGCATCCCTTGGTTATACGGAGGTCTGCCAGACGCTCCACGTAGGGTGCCCACCACTGCGACGCGTCCACATCCGCGAACCGCGATGCCTCTATCGGGGGCGGGTCAGCACCATCCAAGACACGCACAAGCCACACAGCCATTACCCAACGCTCCAACGGATCCCTCGGACAGAACTTATTCGGCCCACATTCCGTCCCCTCGAACACACCATCAGCCGCCAATGAGTTGACAGCCCCGAGATGACCCCCCGCCTCTTCCCCGTCCGAGAACCCTCCCGATGCGATCACAGCCGACAACCCACCATCCCGCTCCTTCCCAACAGCACCAGCGGCCGGCAGCGAACCCGACAAAGTGGCCAACGCGACCCCCACCACAAGAACGGCAAAACGCAGCCGAGTCATAGGTGTAGTAATAGTAACAACAACTATTCAGTTTGCTGGAGACCAGGAGAAGGTCTACCGGTGTGAACAAACGCAGGCATTTCGTCTGTGTTCTGGTGTCGGTAGCGCTGCTGTCAGCTGCTTGCGGGAGTGATGCCAAGGTCACAGACAGGGAGGGCAGCGAGAACGGTACCGCTCCCCGATCCGCGGATACCGGCGTGGATGATGTAACAGCCACCTCCGCCCACTGTTGTGCCGCAACATGTCCCCATGCCCGAGTTCGGCACGCCAAAGCAGCCTAACCCGGAACCAACCAACCCCACTCCGAACCAGGCGCGCCCCGAACGGCGAAACCCCGGACCGGCACCCCCACCAGCCCACCAAACCGGCACCCCACAGCCCCACAGCCCCCCGCTACCCTACAGAAACAACCCCGCACCACAACCACAACCAACAACGAACGATTACGCGCCGAATTACGCGTCACAATTCGCGCCAGCCCCGCCCTTGTAGCTCAGTGGATAGAGCGACTGCCTCCTAAGCAGTAGGTCGCAGGTTCGAATCCTGCCGAGGGCGCTATGAATCCGAGCGGATCGCGGGTCACTGACACAATCAGCCGACATCCGTGGATCGCGGGGGTGACGGGGGTCTATGTGGCGGCGTGGACCATCTACGGCTTCAGCACTGGCGCCCGGCTGGTGGTCCCCTACCTGATGTGGATGCTGTTCGCGGTCGGCGTGGTGTTGGTGTTCGGTCGCCGGGTTCGCTTCTCCACCGAAGTGCTGGTGCTGCTGTCCATCTCCGGCTTCGCCCACATGGCGGGCGGAAACGTCGTCATCGACGGATCTCTTCTGTATGAGTCCACCTGGCTCGGGTTCCTGGGTTACGACCATCTTCTGCACGTCGTGGGACTGGGAGCCGCCGGTCTGGCTGTCTGGGAGGCGACAACCCTGATGTTCAGGGCCTTCGGCGGATGGCCGGCGGCGGTCATAACCTTCCTGGGAGCCCACGCCATCGGGACCGTGATCGAGATAGGTGAATACCTCTCTTATCTGATCATCGAAGGGGTAAAGGTGGGCGACTACGCCAACAACATGCAGGACCTGATCGCCAACATGGTCGGGGCCCTGATTGCGGCTTGGTGGGCGAGTCGGGCCCCACGAGGCATTCCCCGTCCCTAAGGACGGCGAGCCACCACCTTCACCGCCCGCCAGGCTCCGGCTCTCACATCCTCCTGCGCCAAGATGCGGGGATCGGCGTCGACGGATTCGGCCCGCACGATCTCAAGGTCGGACAGCGCGGCGGTCAACTCGGCCAGGGTGGCGAAGTGGTCGGGATCGCCGCCGACGGCCCCTGTCGCGTCCCACTCCCCCACTATCAGCGTGCCCCCCGGCGCCAGGGATCGGCCGGCCATGGCCAGGAGGGCGTCCCGGGCGGACCCCCGGGGAGGAAGGGAGTAGGAAATGACCACCAAGTCGTATGGTCCTTCGGGCCTCCACGTCAACATGTCACCCTCAAGGAACCTGGCCGTGACCTGAGCGTTGTCTGCGGCGATCCGAGCCGATCGGATAGCTCTGGAGGATGAGTCCACACCGGTTGCCGTCCAACCCCGCTGCGCCAACCCGATGAGATTGCCTCCGGCGCCGCATCCCAGGTCGAGGACCCTTCCAGGCGGAAGGCCCAGCGCCTCGGCAAGTAGTTGGTGATCGAAGGGTTCGGTGTCGGTGCCGTCGCCGACATAGACGTCGTCCCAGTCGGCGCCGCCCGGTCCCTCGGTGCCCATCGGCTCAGGTCAACCGGAGATGCTTGGCGGCCTCACGGAATGAGAGTCCCGAGAGGCGCCCCCGGTTCGCAGTTAGATAGCGGCTCACCTCGGCCGGCGCCACCCGGGCGTGCTGGCGAAGCGCCCATCCGATCGCCTTCCGGATGAAGAAGTCCTTCTCCTCCATGGTCTGTCGGCAGAACCGGAAGAGTCGCTCCTGGTCGCAGTCCTCCTTCCACTTGAGCTGGTGTAGGAGGGCGGCGCGGCGAAGCCACAGGTCTTCGTCGGCGATCCATTCCTCCATCACCGAGGCCGACCCGGGGAACCGCTTGACGATCCCTCCCACCACCGTGCCGGACAGGGGATCGCATGAGTCCCACCAGGGCTTGGTGACGATCATCCAGCGCAGTTCGGTCAGGAACTCCTCTCCGAGGCGTTTGGTCGCCTTTCGCAACTGGTCGATGGCGGCGTACTGGTACTCCCTTTCGGGGCGCTCCCAGCACGCCCGGGCGAATTCCAGGAGGTCGTCGTCGGTCGGCGGGGGAAGTCCCGCCAAGGCAACCTGTGCCAACCGGCGGCGTTCCGGCGAGGAGATTCCCATGAAGGGAAAACGGTGTTTCATGTAGGCGCTCATACCCTCCGCCCGGGCGGGGTCGCGGTGGGCGGAGAACGCCTCCACGATCGCCTTCTCCATGCGGGCGCCGGTCAAGGCTGCGGCGCGCTCTCCCCCAGGAGGTCTGTGAGGAGGTTGTCGACCCTGCCGGTGATCTCCCCGAGTTTGATCAGCATCTCCTCCCATCGGTCCTGGGTGACCGAGTCGAGGAGCCGGCGAGGCAGGTTGTCGGGTTCGGTTATCCGCCCCACTGCGCGAGATTCCGAGAGCATGTCGGTAAGGGTGTTGGGAAGCGGAAGGAAGGAGGCGAACCAGACCAGGGCCATCACCCACCCAACCAACCACACCAGGCCCAGGGCGGCGCCTGCTGCGCGGTCCAGGGTGCTGAGCCCGGGGAACCTCATCATCCGGGTCAGGGCCTGCAACGCCGCCCACACCACGATTCCCACACCGACGAACAGGGCCAGTCCCACTAGGGCCAGCGCACCGCCGTAGGGAATGCCCAGCCACTCCTCCACCAACGTCGCCCAACCCGGGGCCAGTCGCACAACCAACAGCAGGCTGAGAATCAGGGCGACAAAGCCGGCCACCTGCCGAAGCAGACCCTTGCGCCAGCCCCGGAAAGCCAGGAGCGCGGCGGCCGCCAGGATGGCCAGGTCAAACATCGGTCTGGCTAGACAAGGGCGATTCGCATGCGCTTGTTGGCGCGGCCTTTGCTCTCGGTCTTCGTCACTCTCACCAGGCCGACCTCCAGGGTGGAGCGGACATGGGTCCCTCCATCGGCCTGGCGGTCCAGTCCTACGATGTCGATCACCCTGATCTCTTCGATCCACGCGGGTATGAGGTTGACCTTGGTGCGGATCAGGTCGGGGTCGGCCAGCGCCTCGGCCCGGGCCATCCACAGCACCTCGGCGGGATATCCCTTGACCAGTTCCTGGTTGAGGCGCCTTTCCACCTCCCGTCCGAACTCCCGCGAGATTCCCTCCAACTCGAAGTCCATCCGGGCGGTCCCCTCCTTCATGTCGCCGCCGGTCACCTTGGCGCCGTAGTCCCGCCACACCACTCCCGACAGCGCGTGAAGGGCGGTGTGGGTGCGCATGATGGTGTAGCGCCGGTCCCAGTCGATGGCTGTTTCGATGGGAGTTCCGGGATCGATCATCTGAGGTTCGCCGACCACATGGATCACCTTGCCGCGTCTCCGGTAGGTGTCGGTGACCGCTATTTCGCCTCCGTCCCAGCGAATCACGCCGGTGTCGCCCGGCTGGCCTCCACCGCGGACGTAGAAAGGGGTCCGGTCGAGAATCAACCCTTCCGCCTCCACGCCGATCACGGTTCCCTCGGCGCCGGTCAGATAGGAATCGCGCGCCGCCAGTTCGTCGGTGCCGGTGCTCATGCTGCCAAAGGCTAGCCCTGTACCCTTCGGCTCATGGTCAAGGCCCTTCCCACCGGAGCGGAGTTGGTGATCGTGGGCGCAGGCGTCGTGGGCGCTTCCACCGCCTTCTGGGCTTCCCGGGCCGGCCTGCGCCCGGTGGTTCTCGAGGCCCGGCCGGCCGCCGCCTCCCTCACCACTCCGGCCTCGACGGGAGCATTCCGCCTGCAATTCGACAATCGGGAGGAGATGGAGTTGGTACGGGAGTCGGTGGATCTGATCCTCAATTTCACCGAGGTCACCGGAGAGGATTCCGACCCCCTGGCCATACGCCAGCCCGGCTATCTGTGGGCGACCACCTCCGATGACGGCGCCGAGGCCCAGCGGCGGCTGGTGTCTCTCCAGCACTCCTGGGGCCAGACCGACATAGAGCTTCTCGACGGCGCCGAGGCACGCCGCAGGTTCCCCTACCTGAGCGGTGACGTGGTGCAGGTCCGCTACCGAGCCGACGATGGATTCATCGATCCACGCGCGCTGACGTTGGGATTGCTGGCGGCGTCGCAGGCCCCGCTGCACACCTCATGTCGCGTCTCTTCGGTGGAGGCCCTGGCCGCCGGAGGCTTTCGGCTGGAAACCAATCAGGGATCAATCCGGGCCGACCAGGTGGTGAACGCCGCCGGACCCTTCTCGGGGAAGCTGGCCGAGATGGTGGGCGTGGACCTGCCGCTGGTGGTCAAGCCGCGCCACAAGATCGTGGTGCCCGACCTGGCCCGGGTACCCCCGGACGCCCCCATGACCATCGACGACGACACCGGCGTCCACTGGCGTCCCGCATACTCGGGCGCCTTTCTCCTGGATGCCTCGCCGGTCGGTCCGGGGAGGGATCCGACCGAAGACGTCCCTCCCGACTCCGACATGGTGTTCGCGGTGCTCGACCCTTCCCAACCCGAGTCGGCGGCTCGGATCAGCCCCTTCTGGGGAGAGGCATGGCGCCGGGGAGAACTGCGCTGGATGGTGCACTCCGGGCAGTACATGCTGACCCCCGATCACCGGCCCTTGATAGGGGAGACCCCGGTGAAGGGGTTCTGGGTCAACACGGGTTATTCGGGTCACGGGATCATGTGCTCCCCCGCGGCCGGACGCATCCTGGCCGATCTCATCACAGCCCGGATTGGCGACTCTCCCTTCGCCTTGGACCGCCGTTTCGTGAAGAGGACTATGGACCGGATCTGACCGGGGAATCCTGCTCGCCCTCGGCCTCGGTTTCCGACGGGGGGTCGGTTTCCTGAGGTTTGGGCCAGAAGAACAGAACGGGAGGCCGGATCTCTGTGATGATCGACTCCCGGGCCTGGTGCCAGTCCTCGCCCAGGACTCGGGTACGCCACATGTGACCGGCCAGGAGCCGGAAGAGCCCTACCACCGGCACTGCGATCAGCACCCCCAGGAAGCCTCCCACCGAGGCGCCCACCACCAGGGCCACCACGATGGTGAATGCCGAAAGCTTCACCCGGGTCCTTTGGACCATCGGTGTGACCACATGGTTGTCGAACTGCTGGATGGCGGTGAACAGCAGGATGGCGACCAGGCCGGTGAGGGGCTTTCCCACCAGGAGGGAGACCAGAAAAGCCAGGGTGGCGCCCGCCACCGGACCGGCGAAGGGGATGAGGTTCAGCACCCCGGAGAGAACTCCCACGATCAACCAGAAGGGAAGATTGAGGACCCACATCACGAAACTCCCCAAAACCGCCACGATGGAGGCCACCAGGAACTGTCCGCGCGCGAAGCGGCTGATGGTGGAGGTGACGGCCCCCAGCAGGTAGACGACCTCCTCCCGGTGGCGATGAGGGGTGAGGCTCAGGAGGAGAGCGCGGAGCCGCGGCAGGTCGGTCAGCAGGTAGAAGGCCAGCACCGGAGCCAGGAGGATCACCACCAGGGCTTCCGCCACTCCGCCCGCCAGGCGCCACAGGGTGTCTCCCAGGTCGTCGCCCAGGGCATCCGCCAGGCCCCCCAGGGCGCCCAGATTTTCTCGATCCGAGAGCCAATCGCTTATCTGTTCGGTGCTTTCGGGCAGGCTGAGCGCCAGTCCCAGGTTGTCGGCGATCGAGTCCACCTGTTCGTACACCGCTTCGTATATCTCGGGGACACGGTCGGCGAACTCCTCGGCCTGCTGGACCACCGGAACGCTCAGAGCCGACCCCAGGCCGATCAGCACCACCACCGAGAGCAGATAGGCAACCGTGGCGCCCAGAACGCGGGGCAACCGGAGGCGCTGGAGGAAGGTCACCAGCGGGTTCAGGATCACCACGATGCCGATGGCGAACACCACCGGCAACCAGATGATCTTTATCTTGTCGGCGATCCACCACATGAAACCGGCGAGGGTCAAAGCACCGATCGTTCCCCAGATCGTCAGCACGACCCGGTTCAGGCGTGTTCCGTCGGAAATGGTCGGCATAGGTGGCCTCAAGATTAGTTGTGGTGGGCGGCAGTACCCGACGGCCGGGAGGTGGGCCGGAGGGGGCTAACGGTCCCGGACGGCCTTGACGGCGTCCGCAAAGCGTTCCATCTCCGCGACGAAGGCCTTGGCGTCATCCCGGAACTCCTCTCCCAGCCGGCGGTGGCGCATGCCCAGGGACAGCGCCGCGTAGTGACCTCCCCGGAAGTATGGGACCAAGGCCCGGAGAGGCACGGCCCGCGGTCCGGGCTCGGGTTGACCGGGCTTGGGCGGCGGCTGGGTTGTGGGCGGAAGCCCGTGAGAGGCGAGCACTCCCACCAGAACGTCCTCGGGCAGGCGATCGGCGTAGTCCCGCGCCACGAACCGGTACACCTCTTCTCCTCCGGGCAATGCCGCGACCAGGGCGGGCAGGGCCACCCGGCGGGGGTCCTGGTGGTCGGCCAACCCGTATGGGACAATTGCGCGTGATCGGTCGGGGTCCGAGAGCATCGGGAAGGGTAGTTTCAGCTTCTCCACCATTGCCGCATGCCGGGAGGGCGAGTCGACATCAATCGCCGCGGTACGGAACCCGGCAGCCAGGATCTCCTGATGCCGGTGCGCCAGGCTGGCCAACTGGCCGTTGCAGTAGGGTCACCAGTCCCCGCGGAGGAACACCAGGAGCACCCCTGCGTCGAGGTGGCTGCCGAGTCTCCACGGTTCGCAGGCCTGGTCTTCGAGGGTGAAGTCGGGTATCGCCATCGGAGGCACTATACCGCAGGCGTGAGTCGGGAACCCCTAGCCTGAGGCGGTGATTATCTGGGCCGAGCCTTCCTCCATGACGGTGATGTCCCACCCTGCGCCCCGCTCCCCGAACCAAGCCGTATCCCCGTCGACCGTCCACTCCTCGGGCACGACGGCCGCTCCCAGCACCTCGACCGCAACCCCGGCGGGCACCTCGATGGTGAAAGAACCGCTCAGGACCATTCTGGTGGGTGTCGATGCCCCTGCTACCTTGATGGCGCCTTCCCCGGCCACCGCCAGGCCCGCCAGGCGAATGTTGCGAAGATCCAGGGAGATCTCGGGGGCTGCCAACGTCAGGTTCCAGGTCGGATCGGGATGCAGGCCCACACTCCATCCGGAGGACCGTAACCAGGCGTTGTCCTGCACCGGCAGGTCGAGGTCGAAGGGAAGGGGGTCTCTGACATCAATGATGGTTATCTCTCCCCCCTGGTCTCCGGTACTCTCAACCGCCAGAGGGATTCCGGCGCCCCCTCCCCGTCGGGTCATCTCCACCTGGTAAGCGGAGGGACCGCTCCCCGTCAAAACCGTCAAACGTCCTTCTCTCATCTGCACTGCAAGTGTCGAGAAACCCACTTGATCCACCGGCGGGCCCTTCAGGTCGGCGCTGCGGGACGGGAGAGACCCGACATCTGTGAAGTGGAGGGAGACAGAGAACACCAGCCAGGTGAAAATCACCAGCGGGGTAACCGGGGCGTGAGCAAGTCGGGTGGTCGGCCAGATCCTCCGCGTCACCCATCCCAGGGCGAGTAGAGCGGCCCCGATCGGCCACAGGGCGCCGACGTCCAGCAGGATGGCCGGCGACAGGAGCCGGATCGCAACCCCCACCGCGAGGATGGCCAGGACCGCGCCGATGAGCCCCCAAGCTCCTCTCTTTTGTACCAGGAGGTGCTCCGTCTGGGTCACTCCTCGAAAGAGCGTCCCAAGACCACCACGATGTCGATCCCTTCCTGCTCCAGCGGGATCGCCTCTACCAGCGCGTCGGGAACCAGTTCCTCCCTGAGGAGCGCAGCCTCCCTGGAGAGGTCGTCCCGGTACCACACCCGTGACACGTCCAGGCGTTGAGCATGATTGTCCGGTGAGGTTACGCCATACCCGGCCTCCTCCAAGCGGCCGGACAACCTGCCGGCCACCCCCTGGACGCCGTTGGCGTTGAGAACCCGTACCACCAACTGGGCCGGGTCGAGAGGCGGAGGGACGGTGGTTGTGGTGGTGGAGGTGGTGGTGACCGCCGCAGTGGTGGAGGTGGTGGTGTCGGCTTCCGTGGCCTCGGTCGTAGCGGGACGGCTGGTGGTAGTGGCGCCCACCTCGGGCTCGGTCCCCGGGGTCACAGCTTCCGTGGTGGCGGTGGTCTCGGGGACCGAGGTTGTCGGAACAGCTTCCGTGAACAGGTCATCCTCGGAGAAGAGCCACCATATGAAAATGACCATCGCAACCAGCAACAGGGCGAGGACGGTCCTCAGGATTATGTCGCGCCAGAAGGGTGACCATCCTCCCGCGGCGTGGCGGCCCCTCATCGGCGACCTGCCGACACAGGTCCGACGATCAACAGTTCCGGCACCTCTCCGAGTTTGGTGTACGGGGCCACAAGATTCGACATCCCAACAGTAGGTTATCGCAGTTTGGGGCTAAGTTGGGACATTTAGGAAGGGAGCTGTGGGAGCTGGCGGTGGGACTCGAACCCACGACCTGCTGATTACAAATCAGCTGCTCTGGCCGTCTGAGCTACGCCAGCTGGTTGAGATCGGGATCGTACCATTTAGAGGCCAGACCCGGCTCATGGTTTCGGAAGGTAGCCGCGGACGCGGGCCAGTTCGAAGAGCGCCAACCCGGCCGCGACCGAGGCGTTCAGGCTCTCGGCATCTCCCACCATGGGGATGGAGGCCAGCAGGTCCACCCGTTGCGCCACCAGCCTCGACAGGCCCCGGTGCTCGGCCCCGACCACCAGGGCGGCGGGCTCTCCCAGCAACTCCAATCCGAGAAGAGACGTCGGAGCGTCGGCCGCCAGGCCGACTGTCCAGACACCCATGCGGGAGAGTTGGCTGAGCGTCTCCGCTATGGAGGAGACCATGCAGACGCGCGTCCGTTCCAAGGCCCCCGCGGCCGCCTTGAAGGCTGTGGGAGTGAGAGGCGATCCCCTCCGCCGGGGAATAACCAGCCGGGGGGTTCCCGCCGCCACCGCACTGCGGGCGATCGCCCCCAGGTTGCGGGGATCGGAGATGCGATCGACCACCACCAGGGCGGCGGGCGCCGCCTCGTCGGCCAGTTGGGTGAGCGTCACTGCCCGAAGCGGACGGCATTCGGCCAGCACCCCCTGCGGGGAAGAGGTGATCGCCATGCCCGCCAGGCTGCTCACCATCTCTATCTCCACTCCCCCGCCCCGCGCCGACTCCAGCAGTTCGGCCACGCGGGGACCGGAGGCGGAGCGGCTTTCGACTCGAAGCTTCCGCACCCGGCCCGCTTCGAGGGCAGCCTCGACCGCCGGGACTCCCTCGACCCTAGCGCCGTAGCCAGCGAGTGCCATCTCGGGAATCCTCCAACACGATCCCCAGGGCGGCCAAGTCGTCCCTGATTCGATCGGCCGACGCGTAATCGCCTTCCGAACGCGCCGCAGAGCGTTTTGCAAGCAGGCTCCCCACAATTTCGGCGGTGTCTCCCGCCGCGTCGGCGCCTTCCCGGGAGGCGATCTGTTCCACCGAAGCCCGGAGTTCGTCGAGTTCTCGAGTCTGGGAGTGGAGGGAGAAGCCGGAGAGGTCGTCCAGTCCCAGGACCCGGGCCATCTCCCAGGCAGCCGCGGCATGGGCTCCGGCGGAACCGGTGAGCTCCAACTCGCGGTTGGCCTCCCGTACCGCGCCGAACAGCCAGCCGAGCGCCCGGGGAGTGGCGAAGTCGTCGTCCATGGCATCCTCGAAGCCGGCGATGGTCTCCGAATGGGGTGGCTTCTTCACATCGGCGGTCTTCTCCAGTAGACGGTGAAGACGAGCAAGGGCGGTCTGAGCGTCCTCCAGAAGTTCGTTGGAAAACTCCTGTGGCGAGCGGTAATGCGCCTGGAGGTAGAACAGCCGGACCGCCAATCCACCGAATCGCTGGTTCGCCTCGTTCAGGTCGACCAGATGACCGGTGGACTTTGACATCTTCTCCCCACTCAGGTTGAGCATGCCGTTGTGCATCCAGATCCGGGCGAACGGCGTCCCGTTTGCCCCTTCGGACTGGGCTATCTCGTTTTCGTGGTGCGGAAAGATCAAGTCGTTGCCCCCGCCGTGGATGTCGAAGGTCTCCCCCAGGTACCGCGCAGCCATGGCGGAGCACTCGATGTGCCATCCGGGGCGGCCCGGGCCCCAGGGCGAATCCCACCAAGGCTCACCGTGTTTGGCCTCCTTCCAGAGAGCGAAGTCCAGGGGATCGTCCTTCTGCTCGGAAACCTCCACCCGGGCTCCTGCCATGAGGTCATCGAGGCCCTGACCGGAGAGTTTCCCGTATCCGGAGAGGGACCGCACCACGAAGTAGACGTCTCCCCCGCGGGCGTAGGCGAGACCCTTCCGGATGAGCCGGTTGATCAAAGCGATCATGTCGGGGATGTGTTCGGTCGCCTTTGGCTCTATGTCGGGAGCTTCCACTCCCAGGTCCCGGTAGCCGCGGTCGAACTCCCCCGTGATCCGGACCGCATGCTCTCCGGGAGGGACTCCCTCCTGCCGGGCGATGGCGATTATCTTGTCGTCCACGTCGGTGATGTTCCGCACGAACCGGACATCCCAGCCCTTCCATGTCAGATAGCGACGCACCACATCGAAGACCACGGCGGAACGCCCGTGCCCCACATGGGGGGGAGATTGGACCGTAGGGCCGCAGACATACATCCCGATTCTCGGGGGGTCAACCGGCTCCAGTGGCGTTGTCACCCTGTCAAGGGTGTTGTAGATCATCACACCACCGCCGATTTTAGAGGAAAGCTCCTTCGACGCGGACGTGGAGGTCGGCGCGGTCCTTACCTGACCACCGTCACCGCGGCCACCGCCGCAATTCCCCGGTCGCGACCCACCCATCCCAATCCATCGGTGGTGGTGGCCTTGACCGAGACCTGCCCGACACTCAAACCCAGGGCGCCCGCCAGTGCTGCCCGGACGTCCTGGCGATAGGGAGCGACCCGTACCGATTCGGAGACAGCGGTCACGTCGCAGAACGACGGCTGCCACTTCATGCTCGCCGCCATCTCCACCACCCGGCGAAGCAAGCCCATGCTGTCGGCGTTTTCCCACCGTGGATCCGATGACGGGAAGAACGTGCCCAGGTCTCCCAGAGCCGAAGCGCCCAACAGTGCGTCGGCCACGGCATGGGCCACCACATCTCCATCCGAGGTGGCTATCACCCCCCTCTCACGGTCAACCTCCACTCCGGCCAGCAGAATGGGGGGCTCTCCACCCAACCGGTGGACATCCAATCCCCATCCCACTCGCCAATCCTGGCGCGATCCGGTCACTTCTTACGAGCGATGGGCTCGAAAGTAGGCAACGCACGGTTGATTTTGTTCTCGGCCGCCGTAGCGTCCAGGCCCAGAGAGAAACGGACCTCGGTGATCAATGCGTCCCGCGCCCGATTGAGCATCTTCTTGAGGGCAGGAGAGATGCCCTTGGTCTGGTTGGAGTAGTTGAGGTCCCTGACAACTTCCGCCACTTGAAAGATGTCTCCCGAGTACATCTTCTCCTGAAGCACTTTGTACCACCGGCTCCAGTTGGCCCCCGACTCCTGTGGGTCCTCCTTGAGCTTCTGTACCACCCGCGCGGCCTCCGTCTTGTTGATCAGGGGCCGGATCGTGTAGAGGGTCTTGTTGGTGGGGACACTGATCACCATCTCCTCGGTGGGGAAGTTCAAGATAAAGTATTCCTGTGTCTCCCCGAAGTCGCTCTTGGTTTGGATGTCGGAGATGTGCGCCACGCCGTGCTGGATGTGGACCACGTAATCGCCCTTCTTGTACTTCGGCGCCTGCTCCGGTGTTGACGAAGCGCCGGCGCCACTCCGGGCATGTCTCGGCGGAGACTTGACCTTCCTCCTGCGAGCCGGTGCGGGAACGGGAGGAGCGGCAGCGATTCCCGCCGTTTCGCTCTTGGTCCTGGCTCCCCGCTTACCGCTCTCGGCAGGCTTTTTCGCAGATGTCGGAACTCCCCGGGTCATGGAAGACGATTATACGATTTCGGGCGGTCTGTGAGCACGCGTTGTCCTATAGGGTGAACCGCGGCCAGCAGCCGATCGAAGTAATGCCTCAACCGGGTGGCTGTCTTGGGGCCTACTCCCCTCACCTCCATCAAGCGTTCCAGAGGCGCATGCAGCAGAGCCGGGGCGTCGGGGAACTCCTCCAGGAGGATTCCCCTGATCCGCTTGGTGACGACGCCGGTCCTGTACAGAAGCCGGTGCCCCCGCGGGACAAGCTCTCCTTCCAGGTCGGACAGTCCGATCTCTGTCTCCACCAGCCAGGTGTGGGCGAGTTGGTGTCCCAGCACGCCGGCCAGCGCCCCTCGAGCTTCATCCCCTTCGTCATCCAGGTAGTCCCTCAAGGTCAGTTGCAGCAGTCTCTCCACTTCGAATACTCGATCCGCCACCACAGCGGCGGTGGTATCCGGGTCCTGGGCGGAGTCGACCACCATGGCCTCGATGCCGGATGCAGCCCTGACCACCAACTCACCCAGCCTCAGCATGTGCGCCACGTCCCTTCGGGTCACCAGTCCCAGCAACTCCATCCGAAGCAGGTGTTCCTCGGCTTCATCGAACCGCTTACGCATCACCACGAGAATCTGAAGATGGTGAAGGATCCGCCGGCCGATTGTCCACCGGGGGGTGAGATCCGCCTGCTCGGAATTGAAATAGAGGGTTACCACCGCCCGGTCCTTGCTCACGGTGACAACCGGCAGGCCGGTCACATAGGCGGTCCGCTGGGCGGTGCGATGCCGGGAACCGGATTCGGTGGTGGGGAGATCCATCGGAGGGGAGAGATGGGCGTTGGCGGTGAGGATGCTTTTCCACGAGTTGTCGAGGATTATCGCTCCGTCCATCTTCGCCACTTCCGACAGACGGGCGGCGTCAAAGCCGTCAGACGCTATTTGCAGGCCGTCGACGCTGATATCTTGCAGGTCGAGGTTCGAGCCGAGCACGATCAGGGCTCCCTCCCTGGCCTGGAGTATCCTTTCCAACCCGTCCCGGATAGGACGATGCGAGAATAGTCTCGCCACCACCTCTTGGGTTGTTCGGTCTCCCACCACAACTTTGAGGCTAGCAAAAAGGCTGCCGCGCTCCGCCATGTATCATCACTGCTGACAGTGCATACCGAAGAGACCGGCCGGGGTACCCTGGCTCCACAAATGAAATCAACCGTCCCCCTCGGGGATTGTGCCAAAATAGGCTGGCTATGAGACAGATCTGTGGTCGATGCGGCGCTGATGTCGGAGACGCGGACTTTTGCTCCTCGTGCGGCGCTCTCCTTGAAAGGCCGATCCCCTCAACAACGATTGAAGACCCCGCCCCGGACGACTCCTCGGTCACTTACCCACCCACCCACAACATGGTGTCCTGCTCCTTGTGCGGCCACCTCAACCCTCCTTCCCGACAGAGTTGCGAGCAGTGCCACATAAGACTCAACCAAGCGGACATGCCCCTTGCTCCCCGTCCCACCATCGGGACGAATGCCCGGGTGAGAGCGGTCATCGCCACGGGGACGACGATTTTCGCGGTAGCGGTGTTCGCCCTGCTCTTCAACCTCTTCACCGGCGGTTCCGAAGAGGACGGAGAGGCTACCGAAGATACCGTGGCGGTTGAGGAGACCACCACCACCACTGCTCCCCCACCGATCCCCACCACCCAGGGGGTGTTGAGCGTGGTGTGCTCCCCGGAGGGACTGGGGGCCATCTACTCCTGTGACAACCTGATAAACGGAAAGACCGGCGAGTGGCAGATAAGGTGGACAGACATCACCCCGGGCACGCAGGTCACCATCAGCCTGGTCTTCGAGCAGCCCATCACCATCCGCCGCCTGGAGTGGGTCAACGTCAGTGACGAGGACCGCTTCTACCAAAACTTCAGGGTGAGGACCATGGAGGCGGGAAGCGACAGCGGCGTGGCCATTCCCTTGAACCTGGTGGACCGCCTCGGGTCCCAGATCATCGACCTGGCGGTGATGCGGACCAATCAACTCACCCTGACCATAACCACGGTGTATGACGCGGAAGTCCGCAACGGCACGGTCTACAAGGAGTTGGCGGTGGAAGGCATCAACGTGATCGGCTATCCGGCGGCGCCCCTCAGTTCGGAAACGACCACCACGGCCGTCTCCTAGACGAACTCCAGGCCGAGAGGAAGCGTCGGCACCCCCCTGAACACCAGGCTGGGGACGCGCTGTCCGGCGCCATCCTCCACCTCGAACGAGCGCACCCGGTCCAGCAGGACGTCGAAGGCGACTTTCAACTCTTCCCGGGCGAGGGCCACCCCCACGCAGTAGTGCACGCCGCCGCCGAATGAGACATGGGGGTTGGGGGTGCGTCCCAGGTCGAGGCGGTCGGGTTGGGAGAACACATCCTCGTCGTGATTGGCCGAGCCGAGCAGCAGTCCCACCTTCGATCCTCCCTCCAACGGCAACCCGCCCCATTCGAGGTCCTCGGTCACCCACCGCTCGAACATCTGGAGCGGTGTGTCGTATCGGAGCAACTCCTCCACCGCCGTCCCGCTCATCCCGGGATCGGATCGCCATCGCCGCCATTGGTCGGGATGGGCCGCCAGCGCCATGAGCCCGTTGCCGATCGCCTGAACCGTCGCCTCGTGTCCGGCGTTCAGGACCAGGATCGCGGTGGAGATCAATTCCTCCTCACTGAGGACGTCCCCCTCATGCTCGGAACGGATCAGGTGTGACAGGAGGTTATCTGCGTCCCGGCCCCGGTGCTCGGCGATCAACTCCTTCATGTAGGCGCAGAAGTTGATGACGGCCCGCTCGGCCTCCTCCCCCTCGGCAGGCGTGCAGCCCTGGTCGAAAAGTCTGACGATCAGATGCGACCACTCCACCAGACGAGGTTGATCGACCGGAGGCACTCCCATCAGTTCTCCGATCATCACCAGCGGTATGGGGGTGGCATACTCGGAGATGGCTTCCATCCGTCCCTCCCCGGCCACCGCGTCCAGCCGCCGGTGCGCCTCGGCTTCCATCCTCTTGCGATAACTCTGTGAGGCACGACGACTGAAGGCCCACTGGACGAGCCGGCGGATACGGGTGTGTCTTGGCGGCTCGAGATCGATGAAGGAGTCCCTGATCATCCGGGTCCACACCGGGTATCGGGGTGGGTAGATCCGCTGGTAAACCTGGGGATCGACCCGGGCGGCGGCTGCCGGCGCGTGGCGGATGTCCCGTCCGAAGCGGCGATCCCGGAGAATCTGGTAGACGTCGGCGTGTCGGCTGAAGAATGTGAGGTTCCAGTGTTGGTCGTAGAAGACCGGATGTCGTTGCCTCAGCCGGGCATAGACGGGATAGGGATTGGAGATGAAGTCGGGATGGTAGGGATCGAATCCCGCTGTCAAAGTTGCTGGCCCCGCCGGTAGGGGCGTCCGTCGGCGGCCGGCATCCGCAGGTGCTGGGAGGCCAGGGACATCACTACCAGGGTGGTGACATAGGGAGCGATGAACACGAATTCTCGGGGAATGGAGTCGGTGGCCAGGAACACAGCCAGTGCCGCTACCCCGGTTCCCACCAGCCACACGGCGGGCGCCCAACGGCGTCGGTATCCCATCCAAACACCGGAGGCGACCCCGGCCAGGGCGATCATCAGCAGCAGAGCATGGACGGCCGGCTCGTCCCGCAACTCAAGGGCGAAGGTGAATCCGAACAGACCGCCGGCCGCGGCGGCGCCTCCGGGGCGCCAGTTGCCCATGATCATCGAGGCCAGCCCGATGAACCCTCTTCCGCCGGTCTGGCCCTCCCGGTAGATCCGGGCGAACTCGGTCACCAGGATGGCGCCGCCCAGTCCGGCCATGCCGCCTGACATCATCACGCCCAGATACTTCATCCGGTAGACGTTCACTCCCAGGGACTCGGCCGCCACCGGGTGCTCGCCCACCGATCGCATCCGCAGCCCTAGCGGGGTCCTCCACAGGAACCACCAGGTTGCTGGAACCAGAGCCACCGCCACTATCACTGCCCAGGAGACATCAACGGTCATCCCTTTTGCCAGCCCGGCTAGATCGGAGATGAAGAACCACCGCTGGGACTCCAGCGTCCCCAACAGGTCGGGACTCTCCCATCCGAGGATCTCCCCTCCCGACAGCACCGGCAGTGAGGCCTTGCCGATCACGTCCGAGATGGGCGGCGATTGGGTTGCTCCTCCGCCGGTCTCAGCGCCGTAGGTGACCACCGACAGGAATCTCATCCCCCCGAACGCCAGGATGTTGATCGCCACCCCCGAGACGATGTGGTCGACGTTGAAGGTGACAGTGGCGAGAGCGTGCAGCAAGCCGCCCAGCGCCCCGGCCAGCACCCCGACCGCCAGCCCGATCCACGGTCCCCACAGCCATCCTGCCCAGGCGCCGAACCACGTGCCGAGAATCATCATTCCCTCCAGGCCTATGTTGACCACTCCCACCCGTTCGGCGTAGACCCCGCCCAAGCCGGCCAGAAAGATCGGAGTTCCCAGTCGAAGCGCGGCGCCGAAAGTGCCGCTGGAAGTCAGATCCGGCGTGTCGGCCAGCGTTCGGGTGACCGCCAGGGCGGCCACCACTGCCAGGGCCAGCCACAGCCAGCGGTTGGCCCGCATCATACGCTGTCGGGGAGACAGGAGGCTGGTCATGATTCCTCCTCGGCGCCCGGTCGGAGTGCACCGGTAACCGCCCGGCTCTCAGCCGCCCTGATCCGCACTTCCACCACCGCGTAGGCCACCACCACCGACAGGAGGATCACGCCTTGGAGAATGAAGACGATCTCTTTCGGGATTCCTCGGAGGTCGAGTATCTGGGTAGCCCGGTCGAACCAGCCGAACAGCAGCGCCCCCGCCGCCATTCCCGCCGGGTGGTTGCGGCCCAGCAGCGCCACCGCTATACCGGTGAAGCCCAGCATGGTGGGAAAATCGATGGTGTAGCGGTGAAAGAACCCCAGCAGATGGGCCATTCCCACCAGGCCGGCTATAGCTCCGCTGATCACCATGGTCAGCACGACCATCCGGCCGGGATCAATGCCGGCGGTCCGAGCCGCACCTGCACTGGCCCCGGATGCGCGCAACTCGAACCCGAAACGAGTGTGATTGATCAGCACATGAAATCCGAATCCGGCCACCACCGCCAAAACCGCCATCCCGTACAGATTCACGCGGCCCGGGTCCAGACCGACCCACTCGAGCACCTGGTTCAGGGACGGGAGCCTGCCCGATTCGGGGATCTCGGGAGTCTTGATCACCAGGTCGCCGGGGGGATTCTCCTGGCGAAGCCAGTTGGCCAGCAAGAAGGCGCCCATCCCGGTGGCGACATAGTTCAGCATGATGGTTGAGATAACTTCGTGGACCCCCCGCTTCACTTTCAGGTATCCGGCGAAACCCGACCACGCCGCGCCCACCGCCATGGCCGTGAGAATGATCGCCAGCACGTGCAGCGGACCGGGAAGAGCGATGGCTGCGCCCACCGCGGCAGCGATCAGCACCGCAATGCGGTACTGTCCCTCCACCCCGATGTTGAACAGTCCCATCTTGAATCCCAGTGCCACCGCCATGGCCGAGAAATAGAGGGGCACCGCCCGGTTCACCGCCGAGGCGAGCGAGTCGACCCGCACTCCGTACTCGAACATCTGTCCGTAGGCTTCAAAGGGGTTATTCCCCGAGACTGCCAGGATCACGGCGGAGACGAGTAAGGCGAAAACGATGGCGAGACCGGAGGAGACCACCGCATAGACCAAGCGCCGGTTGGCTCTCATTGCGATGCTCCGGTCATGTAGGACCCCAGCTCGGCCGGCGTGACCTGGCCGGGATCGAGGGTGGCGACCAGCCTTCCCCGCAGGATCACCATCAGGGTATCGGACAGACCGATCAACTCGTCGAGGTCGGCGGAGATCAGAAGCACTCCCAGCCCTTCGGCACGGGCCGCCCGAATGCTCTCCCACACCGCGGCCTGGGCGCCGACATCGATCCCGCGAGTGGGGTGGGAGGCCAGAAGAACCTGGGGAGTGGCCAGCATTTCCTTCCCGACCAGGAGCTTTTGCTGGTTGCCACCCGAAAGGGCGTGAATCTTGACTTCCACTCCCGGGGTGCGGACATCGAACTGGTCCACCACGTCTTCCGTCCTCCGGCGGGCCCCAACGCCGTCCACCAGCCATCCCCGGGTGAACGGCGGTTGACTCTGATAGCCCAGCATGGCGTTCTCCCACAGAGGTGAAACCAGTAACAAGCCCCTGCCGTGCCGATCCGCCGGAATCAGCCCGATGCCCGCTTCCCGGCGGCGCAGGGTTGACATGCCGGTGATGTCCTCCCCGCCGAGAAGCACCCTCCCGGAGTCGGCGGGCCGCAGACCCATGAGGATGTCAACCAATTCCCGTTGCCCGTTGCCCTCCACCCCGGCTATCCCCAACACCTGTCCACGGTGAATCCGCAAGCTGATGTCCTCGATCACCCACCGGTCCCCGTCTTCAGAGAGCGTGCCGACTCCCTCTGCCTGCAGAAGGACCTGATCAGTGACGGTGGATTGGCGCGTCTCGGCGGTGGGCAGTTCGGCTCCGACCATGAGTTCAGCCAATTCCCGGGTAGAGATCTGACGCGGATCGGCGGTGGCAACCGTCCGGCCCGCCCGGATGACGGTTATCGAGTCGGCGATCTCCAGGACCTCGTCGAGTTTGTGGGAGATGAATATGATGGTCACTCCCCTCTTCCTCAGTTCTCGCAGTGACACGAACAACTCCTCTACCTCCTGGGGGACCAACACTGCGGTCGGCTCGTCCAGAATGAGAATCTGGGCTCCCCTGAAAAGGACCTTGGCGATCTCCACCCGCTGCTTTTCCCCTACAGACAGTTCCTCCACCATCTGATCGGCATCGAGCGCACCCTCACCGCTGATTTCCACGATGCGCCGTCTGGCCTCTTCAAAGTTGATCTTCAGGCCCTGCCGGGGCTCGGCGCCTAGGATCACGTTTTCCAGCACGGTCATCTGTTCGGCGAGCATGAAATGCTGGTGCACCATCCCGATTCCCGCCTCGATGGCGTCCCGGGCCGAGGACATGGTGGTTGCCTCCCCCCGAATCCGGATCTCTCCCTCGTCGGGTGGAATCATCCCGTAGAGAATCTTCATCAAGGTGGACTTGCCTGCGCCGTTCTCCCCCACCACCGCGTGAATCTCGCCTTCTCGCACAGCCAGGTTGATCCGGTCGTTGGCTATAACCCCCGGGTACCGCTTGGTGATTCCCACCAACTCTATCGCAAGGCTCACCGGCCTGACACTACCAGCGGATCGGGCGCCTTAGAGCTCAGGCGGGGGTTTTCCATCCATGCCCTCCGGGGAGATCGAATGCGGCGTCCTGTGCCCATTTGCGACGGACAGAGAAAGACGGGGCATCCCTGCGGACGCCCCGTCTCGGTTGAAGGTGTTTCTCTTTTACGGTGCTTGGGGAACGCTGATGGCGCCAGAGATGACCTGGTCCTTCAGGTCGTCGAGTTGGTCGGCTATGTCAGCGACGTGTCCTCCGCTGGTGGCGTATCCAACCCCGTCGACGGACAGGTCGAATGTGCGATAACCGCCCTCGAAGCTGTCATCGACCAGAGTGGAGATGGTCTCAAACACTGCGACGTCCACTCTCTTCAACATGGACGTGAGGATGTAGGGCTGGAATTCGGCTCCGGCGGTCAGGTACTGGTCGGAGTCCACTCCGATCGCCCACACATGGCTGCCGGTGCTCTCGCTCTGCTCCTTGGCGGCCTGGAAGAGTCCGCCTCCCGAACTTCCCGCCGCGTGGTACACGACGTCGGCGCCCGCCTGATACATGGCGGCGCCGATCTCCTTGCCCTTGGCCGGATCGGTGAACCCTGCAAAGTCAGGGGGCTGGGTGATGTACTTGACATCAATCTCGATTCCGGGATCAATGTGCTTTACGCCGGCCGCGAACCCCGCCTCGAACCTCTTGATGAGGTCGATCTCCACGCCACCGATGAAGCCCACCTTGCCGGTCCGGGTCTTCAGAGCGGCGGCCGCTCCCACCAGGAAGGAGCCTTCGTGCTCGGCAAAGCCCAGTGACACCAGGTTGCTGTCGGCAGTCAGGTCGGGGACGAAACCGTCGATCAGGCCGAAGTTGGTCTCGTCGTGTGTCTGGGCCGCGGCTGCGATGGCGTCGGCGAACAGAAAGCCCACGCCGAAGACCAACTGGGCGCCGTCCTCGGCGGCCAGGTTGAGCAACTCGTCCCGGTTCTCCCCACCAGCGGTGGGCTCGAGCTCGCTGGCGGCAATCCCCAACTCTTCGGTGGCCCGGTCCAAACCTGCGGCGGCGGAGTCGTTGAACGACTGGTCTCCCCGGCCTCCGATGTCGAACACCAGGTACACCGTGGTGTCGTCGCCACCTCCGCAACCGGCCACCAGAAGCGACAGGGCCGCCAGGATGGACAGGCTGAATATTCTCTTTCTCATAAAGGGCTCCTTCTTAGATTGTTGACGTATTCAGAACATGCCTCCCCTCCCCACTGAGAATACCGGCCCGAGCGGGGACCACAATCCCCCGGAAGGAGGACCGCTCCTCGCCGACCTCCGTTCGGGGCCACCGCCGGCCGGGTGGGGAGTAGAGGTCTCCCCCGAAGCCGTGGCCGCCTTGGTCAGGCAGTGGCGCGGCCGCTCCTTTCCCACGCCCCGCTTCGACTACCCCGGACCGCCTCCCGGCCTCCGTGACGGACCCTGGTTCGACTACGCGGTCCTGTCGGTCTCGGTTCTGGCTTGCCTCTGGCCGCCTCCGGATTGCCGGATGTGGTCCATCAGTTACGCGGGTCGGCGCCTCACCGACGCCCCGGCCCTGTTCGGGGCCATCACCCGGTGGATCGGACCCCGTACCCGCCCGGATCTCCGCTCCTTCTCGGAGTTGGACTGCACACAGGCCGGCTGGCTCTTCGCGGGCCGGGGCGTGTTGCAGATGGTGCCCGAGCGGGGCGACCGGATCGCCCGGGTGGCCACGGCCGTGAGGGAACGGTGGGCCGGCGGCGCCCTCCACCTGGTGGAAGAGGCCGGGTGGGACGGGCCCGGGGTGGTGGAGTTGTTGGCCACAACCATCCCCGGTTACGAGGACGAAGCAACCGTGGGTGGTCGCCGTCTCCGTTTCAGGAAACTGGCCCACCTGGCGTCGTCGCTCATGGCCTCCCGGTCATCCAGGCCCTGGGTGGGGCTGGACTCCTTCCCCGTGTATCCCGACTACATGCTTCCCCGCTTCCTTCGCCACCTCGGGGTGCTTCGTTACTCGCCGCGGTTGTCCCGGGCGGTGGACTCCCGCACCGAGATACCCCGTCACTCGCCCGAGGAGGCGGCGATTCGGTGGGCTACGGTCTACGCCTGCCACCTGCTTGTGGAAGCCCTCAGGGCTGAAGGGGTGTCCGTCACCGGACCGCGACTCGATTATTTCCTATGGTCGGAGGCCGTCTTCGGTGCGGATGCCTCCCGGATGGGCGAACATCACCGGACGGTCACTCTGGACTACTAGGCCGGAAGGGCGGGGCTCAGCCCGAGGAAGCCGCCTCCACCTCGGAACGGTCGTCGGAGACGTCGAATCCTTCGAGCACCAGTTCCTCGCTCTCCTCATCCAGGCTCACCAGGATGGTTGTGCCGGCCGAGAATTCTCCCATCAGCACCTTCTCGGAGAGAGGGTCCTCGACATGGCGCTGGATCGCCCTCCGCAGGGGCCGGGCGCCCAGTTCGGGATCGTATCCCACCTTGGCCAGGTAGCCCTTGGCGGAGTCGGTGACCACCAGTTCCAGGCGCTGGGCCCGAAGCTGTTCCTTGACTCTCTCCAGCAACAGGTCGATGATCTGTTTGATCTCTTCGGAAGTGAGTTCCCGGAAGACGATGATCTCATCGATTCGGTTCAGGAATTCGGGGCGGAAATGACGTTTCATCTCGTCGAACAGCCTGGCGCGCATGTGCTCGTAGCTGACCTCGCTCGACTCGCTGTGGAACCCGACCGACTTCTTCCGGAGTTCCTTGGTGCCGAGGTTGGAGGTCATGATGATGACCACGTTCTTGAAGTCCACCGACTTGCCATGAGAGTCGGTGAGCCTTCCGTCCTCCAGTATTTGCAGCAGGATGTTGAAAACGTCGGGGTGAGCCTTCTCTATCTCGTCGAAGAGCACCACCGAGAACGGGCGCCGCCGGACTGCCTCGGTCAACTGGCCGCCCTCGTCATAACCCACGTACCCGGGAGGGGACCCGATCAGCCGGCTGACGGTGTGCTTCTCCATGTATTCGGACATGTCGATCTGGATCAGCGAGTTCTCGTTGCCGAACAGGAACTCGGTGAGGGCCTTGGCGGTTTCGGTTTTCCCCACTCCCGACGGACCGAGGAAGATGAACGACCCTGCGGGCCGTTTGGGGTCCTTCAGCCCGGCCCGCGTGCGCCGGATCGCCCGGCTGACCGCCGCAATGGCGTCGTTCTGGGCGACGATCCGCCGGTGAAGTTCTTCCTCCATGTTCACCAGCCGGGCGGTCTCCTCCTCCGTGAGGCGATGAACCGGGATTCCCGTCCACTGGGCCAGCACCTCGGCGATCTCCTCCTCGTCGATTACCGAGGTGGCCGAGACCGCCCCACCCTTGCCGATCGCCTTGTCCATCTCTTTCAGTATGGCCCTCTCCTGGTCCCGCAACTCGGCGGCCGCCTCGAAGTCGTCGGACTCGATGGCGTCCTTCTTCTTCAGGCGGACGTCGGAGAGCTTTATGTTCAACTCCTCGACCTCGGGAAGCGGGGACATGCTGTACAGCTTCTTGCGGCTTCCGGCCTCGTCCATCAGGTCGATCGCCTTGTCGGGCAGGAAGCGGTCAGAGACGTACCGGTCGGCCAGGTGGACCGCGGTGACGATGGCCTCGTCGGTGAACACCACCTGGTGGAAGTTCTCGTACCGGTCCTTGAGCCCCATGAGGATCTCAACCGCATCGGCGACACTCGGCTCGTCCACCTGGACCGGTTGGAAGCGCCGGGCCAGCGCCGAATCGCGTTCGAAGTGCTTGCGGTACTCCTCCAGGGTGGTGGCGCCGATGGTCTGAAGCTCGCCGCGGGCCAGCATGGGTTTGAGAATGGAGGCGGCGTCTATCGCCCCTTCCGCGGCGCCGGCGCCCACCACCGTGTGGATCTCGTCCAGGAAGATGATGACGTTGCCGCGCTTTTTGATCTCTTTCAGCACCTTCTTCATCCGCTCCTCGAAGTCCCCCCGGTACCTGGTGCCGGCCACCATCGCGCCTAGGTCGATGGTGTAGAGCGTCTGGTTGCTGAGCGACCGGGGCACCTCTCCGGCCACGATACGTTGAGCCAGTCCCTCCACGATGGCGCTCTTGCCCACCCCGGGCTCTCCGATCAGCACCGGGTTGTTCTTCGTGCGGCGCGCCAGGATCTGCATCATGCGGTCGATCTCCCTTGACCGACCGATGACCGGGTCGAGTTCCTTACCTCGGGCAGCCTGGGTCAGGTTGCGGCCGAACTGGTCGAGGATGCTAGATCCCGACCGGTGGCTCTCCCGGCCGGCGCCGGTCCGGGCCGCCTGGGGTGAGGACTGGCCCTTTGCCCTGCCTCCCTCCCCTCCGGAGCCGGAGAGTTCCGTCAGCACGGTCTGGCGTATCTTCTGCAGCCCGGCCTCGGCCTGGCCGAGTACCTGGGCAGCGACGCCCTCGCCCTCCCGGATCAAGCCCAGGAGTATGTGCTCGGTGCCGATGTAGTTGTGCCCCAACTGGAGAGCCTCCCGAAGGGCGAGTTCCAGCACCTTCTTGGCCCGGGGCGTGAAGGGAATGTGGCCGGTGGGGGCCTGCTGGCCCACTCCCACCGTCTCGATCACCGTCTCCCGGGTGCTGTTCAAGTCGATCCCCAGGCTCCCGAGGGACTTGGCGGCTACGCCCTCTCCCTCGGCGAGAAGACCCAACAGGAGGTGCTCCGTGCCGATGTATTTGTGGTTCATCTTGCGCGCTTCTTCCTGCGCCATGACGACCACCCGGCGGGCCCGGTCGGTGAATCGCTCGAACAAAATACTCTCCTGACTACGCCTGAATCCCGGGTGCCTCCGGGGTTCCTAGTCTATAGCAACTACAGAAACCCATTGTTGTCTTCCTTCGGAGTATAAGACGGGTACGACTCCTTTTTATTTCCTTTCTTCCCATGGACGACCTGCGACATCTGATTGATATTCCCCACATCTGGACCCGCCTCGAGCAGGTGGAAGGCCGTCTGCTGGAGCTCAGTTCCTCCGAGAACCAGTACACGACGGAGATCTCCCAGCACCTGCTCCGGGCCGGGGGAAAACGCCTTCGTCCCCTGCTGGCGCTCCTAGCCTCCACCCTGGGGCCCGCCGACGACCGGAGAGCGGTGGAGGCGGCCGCGGCCGTCGAGTTGATCCACGTGGGAAGCCTCTACCACGACGATGTGATCGACGAGTCCGACACCCGGAGGGGCGCGCCGTCGGTGAACGCCAACTGGAACAACACCCTGGCTGTGCTGGCCGGGGACTTCCTGATTTCCCGGGGCTCGGAGGTGGCGGCCACCTATCTGGACATCGAGTCGGTGCGCATGCTGGCCATCACCTACACCGAGTTGGTGGAGGGACAGACACTGGAGTTCCGGTTGATCGGCCAGCTCGGTCACGACCTCCCCGTTTACCGGAAGCTAATCGACCAGAAGACCGCCAGCCTCATCCGCACCTCGGCCTATGTGGGAGCGAGAGCCGGCGACGCCCCGGCGGACGTTGTCGAGACCCTTACCCTGTGGGCCTTCGAACTGGGACGGGTCTTCCAGATCGCCGACGACGCCCTGGATCTGGTGGCCACCACCGACCTGCTGGGGAAGCCGGCGGGCGCCGACATCCGGGAGGGGACCTTCACCCTTCCGGTGCTCATGGCCGCCAGCGGAGCCGAAGGCCACCGGATCACCGAGTTGCTGGGGCGGCGACCCCCCTACCCCGAAGAGGCGGTGGAAGAAGTCATAGGCCTGGTGAATGAAGGTGGCTATGTGGACCGGGCGCTGGGTGTGGCTCTCGAGCATGCCGCGGTAGCGAGCCAGGCTCTGGCGAGGTTGGCGGCCAACGAGACCACCAGAGTCTTGGAGAGGATGGGCGGGTACCTGATCGAGAGGGTGGAAGCGGCTCGGCAAACCCTGTAGGGCGCTCTCAGGTCCAGAGTAGGCGGAAGAGCCGCGCCCAGTTGTCACCCATGATCGCAGAAATGTCCCCGGTGGAATGCCCGCGTGCGGCCAGGCCTTGGCGGAGGCGGGGGAAGTGGCCCGGTCCGGCGATGTGGTGGGGCCAGTCGACATACTCCGAGAGGTCGTCGGCGCTCCACCGCCCGTTGCGGTTCCACTCCTCGAAGTCCACCTCGGGCCCCGACCAGAAGTCGAGTCCCAGACACACCTGCTGGGGGCCGACCATCTCCACCAGATAGTCGATGTGGTCCAGAAGGTCCGAGAGATTGGCGCCCTTGCCATCGGTGCGGAGGAAGGACGCCACGGCGTTCACCCCCACCAGTCCCCCTCGCTCGGCAACCGCCCGGATCTGGCGGTCGGTGATGTTGCGGGGATGGTCGAAAAGCCTCCTGACGTTGGAGTGGGAGAACACCGTGGGCACGGAAGAGGCCTCGATCGCTTCCAGGGTGGTGCGATCCCCCGTGTGGGAGAGGTCCACCACGATGCCCAGTTCGTTCATCTCCCCGATCAGTTCCCTCCCAAATGCGGAGAGGCCGCCGTCGGTGGGGTCCATGCATCCGCCTCCCACCGCGTTGCGATCGTTGTAGGTGAGCTGGATCATTCGCACGCCGAGGTCCCGGTAGGCCTCCACAAGAGCCAGGTCCCCGCCCAGCGGGGTGGTGTTCTGGAAGTGAAACGCCACGCCCAGCCGCCCTTCCCCCAGCCGGTCGAGGTCGGTGGGCGAGGCAACGTGGAAGACCCCGTCTTCTTCCGCCAGCCAGCGCCTCCACTCCCCCACCCGCTTGAGGCCCTCCCCCGGGTTCTCGTGGGTGGCGACGGTCGGAACGGCCAGGTCCACCCCACCTACCACCCATCCCTCCCAGGCGCCGGGCTTCGACAGCAACGGAGCGCACCCGTCCACAACGACCGGTCGGGATCGAGGCGTGTCCACTGTCACATTCGGACACATTACCGCGGATTGGCGATGTGGCAGGCTCCCCACCGGCTGGGCGTGGATCAATCCTTTCCGATCCCCACCGACAGAGTGCTTCCTCCGGCGTACCGTCCGCAATAGGCCCTGAGGCCGTTCAGCGGATCCCTCGCGGGGATCACTGGCTGCCGGCTAGGTATTTGTGAGTGTTTGTTTTGCCAGCTTCGTGTTATGTGGGGGTGTTTTGTCACACGCCTTGGGGCATGCTGTTTGTTATGAACACGACTAGTGTGGATCGGCTGGCTGCCAACGGGGTGAGGGTGTTGGGACCCTCTTTGTCGGTAGGTGAGGCTACGGTGACAGAACTTCGGGATCGGGTGCAGTCCACGATCCGGGGGGAGAACCAGCTGGCGGGGATCCGCGCCGAGGCCTTGGCCGAGTTGCAGCGTCGGGCGGGTATCGAGCTGACCGAGAAGGAGTTGCGGGAGAGCGGCAAGAAGGCCCGTCGGCGGGCACGTTCGGAAATAGAGACCGCTCGGGAACTCGAAAAGCTACCGGAGACGTTGAAGGGCCTGCGGGAGGGGGACATCTCTTATGACAACGCGCGGATACTGGCCCACGCCAACCAGCGGGGCACGATAGACGAAAGAGAGTTGTTGGATGATGCCCGCAGCCAGTCTCCGGACAGGTTCGGAGTCACGGTCCGCAGGCACGAGCTGCGACGCTCCGCAGATGACGGGGTGTCGAAGTTGGAGCATCAACGGTCGCGGAGGTTCGCCAGGATCCGCACCGACCAAACCGACGGTATGACTGTTCTCTATGGGCGGTTCGACCCGATCACCGGTGCTCGGATCGAGACGGCGTTGTCGAGGAAGATGAATGAACTCTGGCAGGAAGAAGACCCACAGAACCGGGCGACGGCCGTCCAGAGAATGGCCGACGCCCTCGCTCTGTTGCTCACCCGACCGGGAGGGGACAAAGACGGAGCCTCCCAGGACGTGAAACTGTTGGTGATCGCCGACTATGACGTGGTGACCCAACGACTGGGGAATGCTCGCCTTGAGAACGGCACTCCCATCCCGGCGGGGGAACTGCGACGGTTGGCCTGTGATGCGCAGGTCCTCCCCGCCGTCTTCCGCGGGCCGTCGGTGCCGATGGACCTGGGCATGGCCCGTCGGAAGGCCAGCCCTACCCAACGCGCCGCTCTCATAGCCCGAGACCGGGCCTGCATAGGGTGCGGCGCCAAGGCAGCGTGGTGTCAGTCGCATCACATCATCCACTGGCAGGACGGAGGCCCCACCAACCTGGACAACATGTGCCTGCTCTGCTCCCGATGCCACCACAACGTCCACGACCGGGACTGGCAAGTCGAACAAACCCCTACCGGCGCCTACCGACTACGCCCCCCACCCACCAAACGGACACGCCCTACCCGCCCGAGCTATCGGCGCCAGCAACCCCGCAGGCAACGACTCACCACCGAACAGAGGAAATGAGGGCGGTCCTCTTTATCCGATAGCGGCCCTCGACTGAGCAGTGCCTTTCCGGGGATTGGATGTTCGGCCGGAAGTTCGCCGGCGCCTGCCTTGTGACCCATGGGTACCATGAGCCTTGACGGGCCAGTTCAGCCAAGGCGGATGGGGGCTGGCTCGTGATGACGTTTCCCCGACCGACGGTGGGTAAGAGCCGCATGATGCTGCCGGAAGGCCGTTCCTTCGAACTATCAATGGAGCTTCTCCAGGGCGCCATTGACATCCACGTCCACGCCACGCCGCACCTGCCCAGCAGTCCGAGAAGGCTTGATCCCATTGAGGCTGCCATACAGGCGCGGGACGCCGGTATGCAGGCAATTGTGCTCATGGATGTGTTCCAGATGAGCAACGGGGTTGCCTGGATCGTGAACCGGGCCGTTCCCGACTTCAAGGTTTACGGAGGGCTAATCCTCAATACTGCGTATGGCGGCCTGAATCCTCGTGCTGTCAAGACCGCCATCGGATACGGTGATGGCGCTAGGTTCGTCAGCTTCGGGGCCCACTCCACCCACTTTCAGGCCTCCAGTGAGGGGCGAATAGTCGACGGACAGTTCACACCCCTGAAGGACCTGTACCCAGACTTCAAGACAGAGGAGGTGGATCGGGCGATCCGCATACCTGTAGGGGGTCCCGTGGGGAGTGATTTGGAGGAGATCCTGGAACTCATATCGGCCAATCCTCACATCTTCCTGAACACCGGGCACGTTTCGCCCGATGAAGCCGTTCGCTTGGTCGACCTTGCCTGTGACTACGGGATCGGCAACGTGTTGGTCGCCACGGCCGTAACCTCGGTTGCCTCAACCGACCAACTCCGGTATATGGCTGGAAGGGGTGCGTTCATCGAATACACCCTGGGGGCCTACACCCACACCACGTCGATCCCGAAGACCCACTACTACGTCGAGTTGGAATATGCGGCCGATGAGGACATGGCTGGCGGGACCAAGGGGAGCGTCAGGGGGGCTGCCGAACAAATCCGGGAGATCGGAGCGGACCATTGCATCCTGGCCACGGACTTCGGCGGTTACACCCTCCCGGATCCGGTAGAGGGCATGCGTGGGTTCATCGCTTCGCTTCTGGATTTGGGCATGTCGGCCAAGGACGTCCGCAAGTTGGTCAAGACCAACCCCGAGCGACTCCTCGGCCTCGGATAACGGGACTCTACGCCCCACGACCGCCCCCCCTTACCTTGTTTGGTAGGCCCTGTGTGTGATGCTTGGGGCTGATCGCC
>JAPPFD010000027.1 GCA_028823995.1 bacterium
TACAACCCCCAACACCCCCAAACCGATTTGCAAAAAAGATAGAAACACCCCCCCGTATTATTCCACGTGGCGGGACGTCGCAGATGTCGCACATCCAAAAACGTCCCGCCTTTTCTTTCGTCTGGTATCGTTCTTCGGCGTGCGACATTTGCGCATCGTCAGTGGGAAATCCGACGAGGCGACCTGTGACCGTTGTGGTTCGGTCTACTCGATATCGGACATCGAGTCGTTCACTCCGTGGATAGCGCCCTCCGATCCTGCCGAGGCGGAGCGGGCTAACCGGGAGTATGGGGTTCCTGTGCGCTCCAGGGGGGTTTGTGGTGACTGTTGTTGGCGGTATCGCGATGCCACGGTCAAATGGCATGCGCACACCAGCGGACGTCAGGCGCTGTGTGGCCAGTACCAGCCTGGCGCAGTCACGGACAACCCGGAGAGGGTCACCTGTGCGCGGTGCGTCATGATGCGGGGCCGTTCCCGATGATCTTGTTTCCCAAACACGCTCCACAACCTGGGCCGGCCCCGGGGCGTATCGAGCGGATCGCTAACAACCGTGCCGATTATCTTCTGGAGGGCCCGGGTGGCCTCTCCCCCATCGCCACGGCTTTCGCCATCCTTTTCCTTCCTAAGCCGCTTCCGGAGCCGATCGAGTTGTCATGGCAGCTCGGCCGTGGGACACAAACCATTACCAAGGCGAGGGCCCTTCTCCGCCATGTGCCTCCCGCAGTGGATGAGGACGGCTGGTTTCGTATCCATCCGGAGATTCTCGACAAGCGTTACAGCCCCGCGGTGCAACTCACGTGGATCCTTCTCCGCCGTTACATCGTGGACGGCAAAACCGGATTGTGGATGCGCAAATATCAGTACGGTGCTCGTTCTCTTTATCGCACGATCGAGCGGGACTGGACGCAGCCTATGTCTCGGCGGTCTTGGAGTGAGGGCATGCGAACCCTGCAAAAGGACCTGTGGATAACTCCCTTCGGGATGGAGCAGGTGGGTCTTGTAATTCCCTCACTGCCCGCTTACCTCCTCAAGTAGATTGCAATCTTTCCTTGTCCTGTTGGGAACCCCGCAGCCCTACGAATGGTGCGCGGTTTCCCGGACAGCTTTCAAGACGATACCCTCGCCTTGGTGTTACATCTGGATCATTTCTGATCCGCCGAAATAACGGCCCGGGGGCCGCCAAACTGGAGGCGGCCCCCAAGCCGCTGGTAAATGCCTCAGCTTGCTATTGAGGCAGTCCTGATTATAACGACCCCCGCAGGGCCTCCTCATGGCCTGAAATCGTGTTCCCGGTGTCGCGGTGTGGCGCACAACTCCTTGAGGGTCAGGAGCCAACCCCGGGTACCCGTGGCATCCCGAGTCGGCCAACCGGAATCCACCAGGCGTGTACGGTGTGCCGGTGGCGGCCCGGAGGTGAGCATTGATCTGGCTGCAAGCGGCGGCTGGTCGCGGCAGGAGCCTGGCTGCGGACGCCTGCTGGTTGGCGCAAAGAGGGGTCGTGGGAAGGATGTCGTCCTGTGACGGTTGGGAGGTAAGCCTCGGTTGGTGGGGTTGGTTTCGCCTCAGAATAAGGGGGTGGGGGGTGTTGGTTTCCGTCGGGAGGAGGCCTGCCGGTCATATAACTCCTCTGCAAGGAGAGGTTTGGTGTAACCTAGGCTGATGCTGTTGGTGACACCAGAAGGAACATCATGGGTGACACGCAAAAAAGCTGTCGGTGACACTATAAGTGACAGCGGTTTTGACGGCAGGCCTGTGACCTGGGGAAACAGGGTGGTGGGCGTTGACGGAATCGAACCGCCGACCTCTTCCTTGTAAGGGAAGCGCTCTCCCATCTGAGCTAAACGCCCGGCCGCCTACTCCATATTACGACCTGAGGCTTAGGCGGTCTTCCTCATCGGGGACAGTTCCTCCACCAGCGCCCACAGGTCCTCCTTGGAGGCTTCCACGGGCAGGGAGGCCTCGTCGGCCCGGGGACGCCCCGGGGGCCTCTTGCGGTAGAAGGCCTGGCCATCCCAGAAGAGGATGCCTCCCCACACGCCGTACTCCATGTTGGTGGACAGGGCGTACTCGAGGCAGGCAGCCCGAGCTTCCACCGGACAGGTTCCACAGATCAACTGGGCAACCCGCACAGCTTCACTTTCGTTGGTGAAGAAACTGGAAGTGTCGCCGCTGCCGTAGCAGACGCCGCTGCGCTCCAGGATCTCCCTCAAGACATCTATTCGTGTGTTCAGTTCCATTTTGGTCTCCAAACAAAAGAGCCGCCTTTCTGGCGGCTCCGCTGACAATGGGGGTTTTGGTCGGTCAATTCATCGCCTAACGGTCCGCACCTTTTCTTGGGTGATGTGTCGCACCACGCTTCGCCTTCGCAGGCGCTACGTAGTGGCATTGTGGGATAGACCAAGCATCCACAGATGCGGGGCCCATCCCCTTTGCTGTGTAATGCCTCAAAATCAGCTCCTTGTCTTCCGGCCTCGGTTTCTCATCCTCGGCCTGTCCGTAATTATAAGACACTATTAAAACAAATTCGTTTCGCGTTTTCTTCCGGTTTTCTCCCGAGGGTCAAACCAGGCTTTCGGCGATCGCCTCCAGGCCACCGGACCGGTCCGATCCCAACGTAACCCGCAGCACTCTGCGACCCGCTCCCCGCAGCGCCAGGTAGTCGCCCTCCGCCTGCGCCGCGATCAGCCTGGAGAAGCCGAACCCGGTCTCGGGAACCTGCACCTCCGGGCCGGGATCGTCCACAATCTGCAGAAAGACCCCGCCCGGGGGACCTCCCTTGTGGACCTGTCCGGTGGAGTGAAGAAACCGGGGACCGTAACCGAAGGTGGTGGCCACGCCGCTGATCCCGGTGATCAGCCGACGGACCTCGCCGATCTTCTCCTCGATGTCGGCTCCCGGGGGAAGATAGGCGTGGATACCCAGGTAGTCACCCGGTCCCAACTCCTCCACCATCCTGCGGATCGATGCCCTCGCCCCGGTTGACTGCGCCGGCGCCAGGTCGGTCCCGGCCGTAGCCGCGTCGCGGCCCATCGCCTCCGACGCCAGCCGCTTGGCCTCTTCAACATCGGGCTGATCGAAGGGATTCACTCCCAGCACTTCACCCGCCGCGGCCACCGCCAACTCCGCCCGGATGATCTCAGCGCCCAGGTCCAGGCGGTCCGAAACCTCGATCCGCGCTCCGCTCACGCCGCAGGGCAGACCGACCTGAGGCCCGCCGTCGGACTCCCACACCAGGAAGACGCGGTCGGAGCCGTAGAGACCTGCGGGCAGGATCGACTCCCCCGCCACCGGGACTATCCCCACCCCGTTCTTTCCGAGGCTCTCGGCCACCAGTTGTTCCATCCAAGCGGGAAACGCCGCCAGGCTGTCGGTGGTGTGCAGAGTCAGCTTGTCCATCCCGGCCGCCGCGGCCGCACCCACGGCCAAGCCCAGGCCCACCGCCGGGTTCTCGGCGGCGCCAAGCCTGCCGCGGTCCGCCGCTTCCCGGGCCCTCTCCAGCAGGGACGGGATGTCGACTCCGATGAGAGCGGCGGGAACCAGTCCGAAGGCGCTGAGGGCCGAGAACCGTCCTCCCACGTCGGCAGGGGCGTTGAACACCGCCCGGAACCCGCGCTCTCTCGCCAGGCGGTCCAGCGGAGTGCCCCGGTCGGTGATCGCCACGAACCGGGCGCCTTCCCCGGAGCACTGTTCCCAAAAGAACCTGTAGAACGACAGGGTCTCCACCGTGGTGCCCGACTTCGACGAGACCAGGAACAGGGTGCTGGACGGATCGATCCGGGAGCGAAGTGACGTCACCGTCTCGGGGTGAGTGGAATCCAGCACGGTGAGACGGGGACGGCCCGGCCCGGAGCCGAACACCGCACCGAACACCTCGGGCGCCAGGCTGGAACCTCCCATGCCCAGCAGCACGACGTCCGCCACCTCCTCGGAAGCCGCCTCCTCGGCCAGACGGACCATGTCCGGTAGCCGATCACCCATGGCGTAGGGAAGATCCAGCCATCCGAGCCAATCTCCCGCGGTGGCAGCCGCCGTTCCCCAAACGGACGGGTCCGAGGCCCACAGCCTGTCCACCAGGCCTCGCTCCTCCCACCGCCGGACGGCCCGATCCCAGCCATCCAGCCCGGAGAGGTCGTCAGTGTAAAGAGGGAGCCTCGCGGTCATCAACCTACCGGCGCGCCGACCGCAATCGAGGCGGCTCCCCCCTGAAGCTGGGTGGTCATCAGCACCGCGACCTCCTCCTGGGCTTCGACCAGGTAGCCGGCAATACCCTCCGTCGATGCTCTCAACTTGCCCAGTTCGAAAGAGCGAACCGATTCGGGCGGAACCGTAATGGTGAAGGAGTAGTTCCCCGCCGAGACCGACGCTCTCGCCTCCAGTCCCGAGGGATTCATAATCCAGGCCCTGGTGTCTCTCCCGGCGCCATCTCCGGCGGCGGGAAGGAACCAACTCTTGGCAGTCTCCCGGACCCCGGGACTTATGGCCAGAAGACCCTCTCCCTCGATGCGCAACCCGGCGGCCAGCGGGACCGTGCCCACCACCCCGATCCCTGTCACCCCTCCGGGGAGGGCTGACAGGGGAATGGAGACCAGTTGGCCGGGCAGGAAGTCCTCCTCCAAGAAGGCGGGCAGCGGTCCGGATTCGGTCATCAGGTCCACCCGGTAGGTAAAAGGCGATCCGGAAGGCGAAGCGATGGTCAGGTAGGTTTCCGCCTGCCCGAGATCGGGAACCGGCAGCCACCAGTCGGTGTGGGGAGTCACCCCTTCGGTCATGGCGGTCTCACCTTTCCCGGTCTGCCGCAGCAGGAGAGCGATACGTCCGGGAGAGGACTCCGCCAGCACCGCCAGCGACCGGCGAAGCCGCAACGGCTCATCCAGGGTCATCTCCACCGTCTTGCCGGCCGGCACATAGATCTCCCGGAGGGACGAAGGGGTGTCCTCTCCCAGTTCGCTGGTGACGACGACCCGCACAACCGAGTCCAGCACGTAGGGGTTGTAGAGGATCAGGTCCAGACGATCGTCGGAGAGGGTGGCGCCGCCCAGCGCCGCCAACCGGTCGGAGGACTCCCCGCACGTCCAGGCGGAGAGGGCCTCCGGAGCGGCGTTGGCGATCCCGGCTCCGGACGGTCCGGCGCCGGTTTCGGCCAGGAAGACGCTGCTTCCGACCGGCGCCGCGCCCGTCCACATCCCCCTGTCATCCAACTCAGCCCCGCCGAGGGGCGACCATGCGCCCTCGGCGACCGCCCAGAGAGGGACGGGCCCTGGCCGGGCGGCCTTCAGGGAGACCTCCGTTTCCGAGCGGACGAAATCAGCCAGCGGGCAGACCAGGTGGTCGGATCCCGCTCGGGTCTCCTCGCTCGGCGCCTGGACCGCGCCCGGGGAGGACGCCGCCGAAATCGCCCAGGTCAGCACTCCCAACACCAGACCGACCATCCCGACCGCCACTCCTCTCATCGGGACGCCCCCCTCCCCCACCAGACCAGGCCCGCCAGCGCGATCAGAAGGCCCCCACCCCACCAACCCAACCTCCGCTCCACCGGATCCGGAGTGAAGCTCCCCGCCCCCTCGGAGCCGGAGATGGTGTTCCACCACGAGTGCTGCGCCCAATTTGGACCCCAGCCGGGATGGGCGTTGTCCCCGATGCGGATCCTCCCCTGAAACTCGAGGCCCTCCACGCGGTCGGGAGCCACTGAGTCCCAGGCGCCCACATACGGCCCGTCGGACCGGGGGAGAGCCACCAGGTTCTCATACACCACCGCCTCCGCCGACTCAGAGAGGATCCGCACGTCGACCTGACCCGAGAGGTACCGGGAGAAGCCCGTGTCCTGGGAAGCCACCACCCACCTCACTCCGAAGGGAGCCAGGAGTTCCCCGGGCCGCAGCGGACGCGACTCCGACAGAAGCCTGACCACCTCCTCCAAAGCCTGGTCGCCCACGCCCGGAGGGGCGAGCCAGGCCTGTTCCAGGGTGGGAGGTCCGGCCTTCATCAGCCGATAGGCGAACCCCTCTCCCTCTCTCTCCATCCCCGGCAGGGATCCTTCCGCTCCGATCAGGAGGAGGCGACTCCCGTCCCCCGGGTCGGCCAGACTGGAGGCGAACTCGAGACGGTCGCTCCACAGGTCCTCCGCCATTCCCGCCCGTCCACCCTCCAAGGTGGGGAGAGAAGAGCCCAACACCACCACCCCCGCAACGAGCGCCAGCAAACCTCCCACGCGAACCCGTTCCTTCCCCTCCCTCACCCCCGCCCCCACCGAGGCCGCCACGATCGTCCCGGCGCCCGCCGCGGCGAGGAGCGCACCGGCCAGGGCCAGTTCCCATTCCGGGAGGTGCCCCACCCACAGACCCGCCCCGCTCAATGCCAGGCCCACCCCTGTCGCCCCCCGCGGGCGGGCCCCGCCGAACACCACGGCCAGCAGGCCGGCGACGGCCACCCCGCCCCAGTAGACCCAATCCGCCTCCCAGGCCAGCGACGGACCGTGCGACCAGATGTCCAGGTCGTATGCCCACAGATAGGTCCCCACCGCCGACACACCCACCGCCGCCCCCAACAGTGCCCGGGGGATCGACCACCATGACCAGCCGACGCCCGCCGCGCAGCCCAAGAGGACAATCGCCAACGGCGCCGCCGCCGCCACCGGTGCGGAGGCCGCCAGCAGCGCGCAGGCGAGGGAGACGGCGGCCAGGTCCCCGATCCGCGCCCGCCACCCGTCGGGCCAGGGCCGCGCCGCAGCCGACACCGACCACGGGAGGGCCCCCAGGGCGACCACCAAAGGCCAGTAGCCATGTGCAAGCACCGAGGCGGTGGCGGACCCCAGCAGGTAGACGGCCGCCCCCGCATGAGAGCCTGCGGACGCCACTCCCATGCTGCGAAACAGCCGGGCCGATCCCAGCAGGCCGGCCAGGAGGGCGATACCGGTCACCAGGACCTGGGAGCCCGACCACCCCAGGGTCAGCCAGTCGGCGAACGCCGCCAGAGTGGCCGCGGGATGGGGAGGGAGGGAGGTTCCCAATCCGGCGTCGCTCCATCCCCCCGCGTAGGCCGAGAGCACCCCCGCCGGGTCGTCCCCGGGAGGAAAGCTGAACCCGACCGAGGGCAACCCGACCAGCCACAGGTTCCGGGACGCGGCCGCCACATAGAGAAACGAGAGCAGGGCCGCCAGGGGCGCCCCCCTTCGAAGACGGGACGTCAGGACCACCGCCCACGACTTCTCCTCGGGGCCGAAGTCCCCGATTCTCCGCCCGATCTCCGATCCCACCTCCCGAAGAGTCACCGAGCCTGACATCTGATACCGGAAAATGTCCTCATCCCCGACCGCTCGGAACTTCTGCGCCTTGATCCGGCCCGAGACCGCTGACGGGAACCTCCAGATGTTCCAACCCACGGCGGTCAGGAAGCCGGCCAGGCGCCCCGGTCTTCCCAGGACCAGGCTGAACAGCCCCTCACCGAGATTCAGCAACACATCCAGCGGAATGGCCCAGGCCAGGGTCATCAGACGGTACGCCTTGAACATGGCCCGCATCCGTCCCGCCCGCTCCCTCCAGCCCGCGAAGCGGGGAAACATCCGGGAGGGGTACCGGACCCGTGAAGAGGGGGCCACCACCACCCGTCCTCCGGCGAGCCGCACGCGCTGGCAAAGGTCCAGGCCGGCGGAGACAGGCGGCAGCGACTCGTCGAACCCGCCCAGCACGGCCAGGAGCCGGCGACGCATCAGAAGGGAGACCGACGACAGGTTGGAGACCTCCCGGACCACGTCGTATTGGGCGAAGTCGAGTTCGGAATCGTCCAGGCCCGTGAAAGTCACTCCGAACAGATCGGTGGCGCTTCCCACCGACAGGAGTTGCTCCGAGTCCTCGGAGGAGAGAATCTTCGACCCCACCAGCGCCACCTGATGGTGCACCGCCACCTGCACCAGGGCGGTCAGAGCCCCCGGCTCCGGCTGCGCCCGGCCCGCCAGGATCCAGATGTACTCGATGTCGGCGGGCAGCGCCCTCGCCACCGCGTCCAGGGTGTCGCGGTGGAGGGCCCCCAGTCGTTCCGCCTCCCGTTTGGCGCCTGGGTCTTTGCCCACCACTATTAGCCGGGTGATCCAGTCCTTTTCCGCCCCCCTGTCAACCGGTGGCTCAAGGGGGTCGCCCTCGGCCATGAGCACAACCGCAATGCTGGGAGTCCGGGTTGGGCGTACGATGGAATCCGAAGAGGAGGCTGTGCCCGTCATCAACAAACGCAATCCTAGGAATGCAGACCGCCTATGAGAACGCTTGACGAAAAGCCCGGAGTGCTGCTCCTTTCCGGAGGGGTGGGAGGAGCGCGACTGGCGCGGGGGTTTTCCCGGCTGGAGGAATGGGAGACGACGGTGGTGGTAAACACCGGGGACGACGACTGGGTGTACGGGGTGTACGTCGCCCCCGACCTGGACACGGTGGTCTACACCCTCGCCGAGGCGGAAGGGCCCCAGGGCTGGGGGCTGGTCGACGAGACCTGGCAGGTGATGGAGTCTCTCTCCGGGTTCCCGATCGACACCACATTCCGATTGGGCGACCGAGATCTGGCGACCAACCTCTTCCGGACCATGCGAATCGGGGAGGGAAGGCCGTTGAGCCTGATCACCGAGGAGATCGCCGGCGCCTTCGGACTCGGGATGAGGCTCCTCCCCGCCACCGATCAGCCCCTCCGCACCAAGCTGCGGACCGTCGGGGGGGAATGGCTGGACTTCCAGGACTACTTCGTCCGCAGACAACACCGGGACCGGATTACCCGGATCCGCTTCGACGGGGCGGAGGCCGCCCGGCCCGCTCCCGGGGTGATCGAGGCTATCGGCGCAGCCCAAGCGGTGATCATCGCCCCCTCCAACCCTCCCCTCTCGATCTGGCCGATCCTGGCCGTGCCCGGCATCCGCTCCGCCCTGGAGGCCGCCGACACGGTGATCGCGGTCAGCCCGTTGTTCGGAGGAAAGGCCCTGAAGGGTCCGGCCGCCGATGTGATGGACAGCCTGGGCCTGCCGCCGGGAAACCGGGGCGTGGTCGAGGCCTACCGAGGTCTGCTCTCGGGCCTGGTGGTGGACATCGGGGACGCAGGCGACGTGGGATTCCTCTCCGACATGGGCCTCGGGGCCTGGGCGACCGACACTCGAATAGCCGATCCGGCCGCCTCCGCGCGGCTGGCCGCCGAGATCATGGCTGCGCTGTGACGATCAGCATCCACCCGGTAAGGGGGCTTCCCGAGATATCCGAGGGAGACGACCTCGCCCTCCTGATCGGGGACCTCTTGACCGAATCCGGCCTCGGCCTACAGTCGGGGGATGTGGTGGTGGTGACCCACAAGGTGGTCTCCAAGGCCGAGGGCAGGATGGTGGAGTTGGAGGACGACGGTCCCCACAGCCATCGCCACCTGGTGGAGTCGGAGTCGGCAGCCGTCCTCCGCCGCCGGGGGGACCTGGTCATAACCGAGACCCGGCACGGCTTCATCTGCGCAAACGCCGGTGTGGACCGCTCGAACGTGGGTCCCGGCCGGGCCGTGCTGCTCCCCGTGGACCCGGACCGTTCCGCCCGGAGGATCCGCTCCCGGCTGATCCAGCGGTTCGGTGTGGAGGTGGCGGTGGTGATCACCGACACCTTCGGCCGCCCTTTTAGACGCGGCCTGACCGATGTGGCGATCGGGGTGGCGGGATTCAAGCCCATCCGCGACCTGAGAGGCACCCCGGACGATCATGACCGGGTGCTCGAGGTGACCGAGGTCGCAGTGGCCGACGAGATCGCCGCCGCGGCCGATCTGGCCAAGGGAAAGGTAGGCGGCATCCCGGTGGCGATCGTGCGAGGCCTGTCGCTCCCGGCCGAGGAAGGCTCGGCCACCGAACTGATACGGCCCGCCCCCGAGGATTTGTTCCGGTAGGAAGAATCCCCGGGTCTAGCGGCCGGTCACCCACTCCCAGGTGAGGCGAATGCCGTCCTCCAGCCCGGTCCGGGCCTGCCAGCCGAGCCGATCCCTCGCGGGACGAGGATCGACCACCGACCGCCTGAGGTCTCCCGGCCGCGCCGGACGCCGGACGGGGCGGCCCCGCCATCCCGTCGTCGCGCTCATCGTGCCCAGAAGAGACACCAGGGAGGTCTCCACTCCCATTCCCAACTCCAGCGTGTGCCCGTCGGCCCGGTCGGCGGCCAGCGCCATCGCCGCCACGGCGTCGTCCACGTAGAGGAAGTCCCTGCTCTGGTTGCCGTCGCCGTCCAGGAACAACGGCTCTCCCCGCGCCATCGCTGCCAGCCAGGTGGCCACCACCGCCGACTCGCCGTCCCCGTGCTGGCGGGGTCCGTAGACGTTGGCGGGACGCAGGGTGGTGAGGCGCATCGCCGCCGAGGACGCCTGGCGGGCCAGGAACGTCTCGGCGGCCCTCTTGCTCCGCCCGTAGGCGTCGTCCGAGGCCCCGTGGACAGCCAGGGACGAGACGTTCACCATCTTCTCCGCCCCACACCGACTCGCAGCCTCCCACACCCGGGCGGTCCCCTCCGCGTTCACCGCCAGGCATCGCTCGGGGTCCCGGCCGCAGAGCGTCACCGACGACATCGCCGCCAGATGGAACACCACCTGGGGTCGTGCCTCGGCCATGGCGGCGGCCAGTTCCGGGGCGGTTATGTCCACGTCCAGCGCCTCGACTCCCAGGGAGCGACCCCACTCCAGGTTGGCCGGGGAACCGGTGGAGCAGTCGTCGAGTGACGCCACCCTCCAACCGGCGCGCACCAGGACCTCGCAGAGGCGGGAGCCGATGAAACCCGCCCCGCCCGTGACAACCGCCCGCCGGGTCACGGCCCGCTCCGTTCCGAACTTCTCAGACACTCGATGATGTTGTGAAATTAGCCGACCCGGGGACGCTACCCTCTTGCGAAGGTAACACCAACCCAGGAGGGTCAGCTTTGGCGGTACTCCCCCACGAGGGAACCTACGCGGTGATGTACGGTACCTACTCCACCCCGGCAGGGAGCTCCTACCGGTCCGACTACATGGCCCGGCCCGACGCGGTGGGCCGGTTTCCCGTGGTGCTGATCACCAGCGGCCCCGGCGAAGTCTCCTCCCACGTCAAGAGCGTGTCCCGGTTCCTGGCCCGAAGGGGAATGGTGGCCCTCGCCCTCAACCTCGAGCCCGCCTCGTCCAACGGCGCCCACCACGGGATGGGCGACACAGACCTTCTGGCCCAACTCGACGAGACCCGCCGCTTTCTGAGCGATGACGACCTCAACTGGGCGCTCAACGAGCCGCTGGGAGTGCTGGGCATCGAGGCGGGAGGGCGGTTGGCGCTCCTGGCCGGCGCCCTGCGAAGCTGGGTGGGCCCGGTGGCTGTGCTGTACGGGCCGTTGACCGGAGACGAGCAGAGGCGCTACCCGACCGCCGGGCAACTGGGGCGACTGGGAGGAGCGGTGCTGGGCATCTACGCCGCCGACGACGACCTGATCGATCCCGGTACGGTGGACAACGCCCAGGACCGGAACCCCGCCGGCGCCTGGCTGCTCTACGAGGGGGTCGGGCACGGGTTCGTCGACGAGAACCACCCCAACTACGACGAGAGCGCCGCCATGGACGCCTTGGAGCGCCTCGCCGGGTTCTTCACGTCCCACCTTCCCGCACCCCAGACCTTGGACTTGGGCTAGACCTCCCCGAGAGCGGCCCGGATGTGGGCCACCTCCTCCGAGCGCAGGCTCCTTCGTCCGTCGGCGTTCTCGACGACCAGTTCCCCCTCGGAATTGATGCCGACCGCCCTTCCCACGCCTTCCGGACCCCAGGTGACCCATTGGCCGAGCGTCACGCATCGGCGCCGGTAGTCGTCGAGCGAGAACGCCCCTCCCCCCGGATCGAGGGCGGCTTCCAGAAACCCTCCCGCCCAGGCGTGGGCAAACTCCTCCCGCCTGGATGAGGAAGGGGGATGCTCGTTCAGGCCGGTCATCCCCCGGGGAGACTCGGGCCACCACAGGTTGATCCCGCATCCGGCCACCGCCACCCCGCCGCTGCCCTCCACCAGCACGCCACCCACTTTCTCATCCCCCACCAGCAGGTCATTGGGCCACTTCAGGGAGACTTCTCCACCCAGGGCGTCGGCCGCCTGCAAGCCCGCCAGCAGCGACAGCAGCCCCCAGCGACTCACCGGCCACCGCGGCTCACAGGCAACCGAAACGGCAACGGCTCCAGGAGCGCTGATCCAGGTCCGATCCCTCCTTCCCCTACCATATTCCTGACGGTCCGATACCACGACCACGGGTCTTCCCCGATAAGCTCGGCGGGCGTCGTCCTGTGTGGAGCCCGTAGAAGAAAGTCGGATCAAAGAATACGGTGTAGCCAAAGAGCTATTCCCCAAGTCCAATATCACAGAGCCTATCGAAGAGGTGTAGCCAGGGTGGGAACCGAAGAACGAATCGAACACTTGCGCAAGATGCGAAGTCAGGCGGGGGCGCTCGACCGGAGAGCGGTCGACCGCCAGCACGAACGCGGCAAGCTCACCGCTCGCGAGCGGATCGCCCACTTACTGGATCAGGACACATTCAGTGAGGTCGACTCCTTCGTCCGGCACTCGGCGCGCGGCTTCGGGGTGGAGAACCGCCGTCCGCTCGGCGACGCGGTGGTGACCGGCTGGGGGAAGATCGATGGGAGGACCGTGTTCGTGTTCGCCGAGGACTTCACCACCTTCGGGGGAAGCCTGGGCCGGGCAGTGGCCGACAAGATCTGCAAGATAATGGACATGGCGATGCGAGCCGGAGCGCCCCTGATCGGGCTGAAGGACTCGGGAGGCGCCCGCATCCAGGAGGGGGTGGGGTCCCTGGACGGCTACGGGAGGATCTTCGAGCGCAACGTCCGCGCCTCCGGCGTGATCCCCCAGATCTCGGTGATCATGGGGCCGTGCGCGGGCGGCGCCGTCTACTCCCCCGCCCTGACCGACTTCGTGATACAGGTGACCGAGACCAGCCACCTCTTCATCACCGGCCCCGACGTGATCAAGGCGGTCACCGGGGAGGAGGTCACCTTCGAGGAACTGGGAGGAGCGATGGTGCATGCCTCCACCTCGGGCGTGGTGCACTTCGTCTTCTCCGAGGACGTGGCGGCCCTCGACGGCGTCCGGTACCTGCTCTCGTTCCTGCCCCAGAACAACCTGGAACTCCCCACCTACTTCACTCCCACCGACTCGCCCACCCGCACCGACGACCTGCTGGACCAGATCATTCCCGACTCCTCCAACCAGCCCTATGACATGACCACCCTGATCGAGACGGTCCTCGACGACGGCGACTACTTCCAGGTGCATGAGCACTGGGCGCGCAACATACTGGTGGGCCTGGGCCGCCTGGACGGTCACACCGTGGGCGTGGTGGCGAACCAACCCTCCGTGCTGGCCGGCACTCTCGACATCGACGCCGCCGAGAAGGGCGCCCGCTTCGTCCGCTTCTGCGACGCCTTCAACATCCCCCTGGTCACCTTCGTGGACGTTCCCGGCTTCCTCCCCGGGGTGGACCAGGAGCACGGCGGGATCATCCGCCATGGCGCCAAGCTGCTGTACGCCTATTGCGAGGCCACCGTTCCCAGGGTCTCGGTGATCACCCGCAAGGCCTATGGGGGCGCCTACCTGGTGATGAACGCCCGCGGGATCCGGGCCGACACCGTCTTTGCCTGGCCTTCCGCCGAGATCGCGGTGATGGGCGCGTCGGGAGCCGTGAACGTGATCTTCCGGCGGGAGATCGCCGCCGCCGAGGACCCCGAGCAGCGCCGGGATGAGTTGGTTCTGGAGTACGAGGAAGAGTTCAACAACCCCTACAAGGCGGCCGAACTCGGCCTGGTGGACGCGGTGATCGAGCCGCGCGAGACCCGCGCCCATCTCATTTCCGCCCTGGAGATGCTCCGCACCAAGCGGGAGAGCCTGCCCAGCAAGAAGCACGGGAACATACCCCTGTGAAGTCGGTTCTGATCGCCAACCGCGGCGAGATTGCGGTCAGGATCATTCGCACGGCCCGCGAAGCGGGGTTGCGCACCGTCGCCGTCTACTCCGAGCCCGACCGGGATGCCTATCACGCCCACCTGGCCGACCAGTCCTGGAACATCGGACCCGCCCCGGCCGGAGAGTCCTACCTGAACATCGAAAGGATCCTGGGGGTGGCCGCCGAGACGGGAGCCGAGGCGGTCCATCCGGGCTACGGGTTCCTGTCCGAGAACGCCGCCTTCGCCCAGGCGGTCACCGACGCGGGCCTGATCTGGGTGGGTCCTCCTCCTTCGGCCATCGCCGCCATGGGCGACAAGGTAGCGTCACGGCGGATCGCCACCGAGGCGGGAGTGCCGGTGGTGCCGGGAACCGAGTCTCCCCTGCAGGACCCCGACGAGATCAAGGCGGTGGCCGACCGGCTGGGATACCCGGTGTTGATCAAGGCGTCCCGGGCCGGCGGGGGGCGCGGCATGCGCACGGTGGACCATCCCTCCGAGATAGAGGAGGCGCTGGCCTCAGCCCGGCGAGAGGCCGACGCCTTCTTCGGCAGCCCCGAGGTGTACGTCGAGAAGAAGCTGACCGACGTCCACCACATAGAGGCGCAGATCCTGGTGGACAACCATCACAACTTCGTCTATCTGGGAGAACGGGACTGCTCGGTTCAACGGAGACACCAGAAGCTGGTGGAGGAGGCCCCGTCGGCGATCTTGAATCTCTCCCAGAGCCGGGAACTGGGCGAGGCCGCCCTGAGGATTGCCCGGGCGTGTGAGTATCGCAGCGCCGGAACCGTGGAGTTCCTGGTCGACTCGGAGGGTTCCTTCTACTTCCTGGAGATGAACACCCGGCTGCAGGTGGAGCACACCGTCACCGAGATGGTCACCGGCGTGGACCTGGTGCGGGAACAACTGCGAATCGCAGCCGGAAGCCCGACTTCGGCCATAGGCCTGCGGGCGGACGGCCACGCCATCGAGATGCGGATCAATGCCGAGGACCCCTATCGCAACTACGTACCCACCCCGGGGAGGATCGTCAGCTACCGGGAGCCCGCCGGCCCGGGTGTGCGGGTGGACGGTTGGGTGAGGGCCGGCGTCACCATCCCTCGCTTCTACGACAACCTGCTGGCCAAGCTGGTGGTGTGGGCGCCCACCCGCACCCAGGCCATCAGCCGGGCGAAACGGGCCCTGGAAGAGTACGAGATCACGGGCGTTCCCACCACCATCCCGGTGCACAAAGCGGTGCTGGACCACCCCGACTTCATCTCCGCCCGCCATCACACCGCCTGGCTGGAGAGCGAGATCGATCTCTCTCGCACCGACCCGGAGGTCGCCGAGTCCCTTCCCGAGGAGGAAGGGACGGTCCGCCAGGACATGACGGTGGAGATAAGCGGGCGCCGGTTCGTGGTCTCCTACTGGGAGCCGGACGTCGGCCAGGAGGACCGGGCGGCCAAGGTGCGGCGCCGTCCTCCCAAACCCGCCAAGGGACCGGCCGCCGCCTCCGACGGGGCGGTCACCGCTCCCATGCAGGGCACCATCGTGAAGGTGAACGTCAAGGTCGGAGACCAGGTGGACGCCGACGACACCATCTGCGTGCTGGAGGCCATGAAGATGGAGAACGCGGTTGCGGCCGGCCGAGAGGGCAACGTGGTGGAACTCCGCATCGAACCCGGGGACTCGGTGGCAACCGGAGCGGTGGTGGCGGTCATCCGCTAGCGGCGGCGAGAGGAGGACTCTCCGCTTTACAAGATTCCGGCTGCCCGACCTTCTAGAATCTGCATCGCGAAGGGAAATCCGGCCGCTCCCGTAGACCTAGCCGTCGGTCAAGGACTTCTAGAGAACATTCCGTCTGAAGAAGGAAAGGGCACATTGATGCATAGGACCAAGCGTTTTATCAGGCTGGTCGCCATTATTTCTGTGATGGTCCTGGTAGCGACCTCCTGTGGGGATGACGAGGGCGAGGAGGCTGCGGTCACGACCACCCAGGCGCCCACGACCACCCAGGCTCCCGTCGAGGAAGCGCCGAGCGACGGTGTGGAAGGCCAGTTGGTAATTGGTACGTTGTTGCCGGTCACCGGTGACTTGGCTTTCTTGGGTCCGCCGGAAGTCGCCGGCGCCCGGTTGGCGGTTGAGGACATCAACGCTGCCGGTGGTGTGTTGGGCACCAACGTGGTGTTGCACGAGGGCGATTCGGGCGACACCAACCAGGACATCGCCAATCCGGAGGTTGACAGGCTGCTGGCGTTGGATGTGGATGCCATCATCGGTGCGGCCAGTTCGGCTGTCTCCAAGCTGGTGATCGACAAGATCACCGGCAACAACGTGATCCACTTCTCCCCGGCCAACACCTCTCCGGACTTCACAACCTATGACGACAACGGCCTCTACTTTCGTACCGCTCCATCCGACCTGCTGCAGGGCAAGGTCCTGGCAGACCTGGTGGCCTCGGAGGGCAACGAGATCGCCGGCGTGATCTTCCGGCAGGAGTCCTATGGACAGGGCCTGGCCGACTCCTTCCGCGAGAACTTCGAGAGCCTGGGCGGAGCGGTTGACCCGTTCATCGCCTACGCTCCCGGCACCGACAACTTCGACGCGGAGGTGGATCAGTTGGCGGGAGCCAGCCCTGACGCGATCGTGGTGATCGGCTTCCAGGAGTCGGCCACCATCCTGGTCACGATGCACGAGCGGGGCATAGGCGCCACTTCCGCCACCAACGTTTACGGTGTTGACGGGAACATAGGCGGTATCGGCTCGGAGCTCTCCGATCCTTCGATCATCAGCGGCATGCGCGGCACCGAGCCTTCCGTGGACCTGACGGCTATCACGGACTTCACCGACCGGTTGGACAACGCCTACGAGGGTGGCCTCGACGGTGTATTCGCCTATGGCGCGGAGACCTATGACGCGATCGTGATCGTGGCGTTGGCTGCGCTGGTGGCCAACTCCGACAACCCGGTGGACATCGGGGCGCAGATCAATGACGTGACCCGTGGGGGAACCAAGTGCACCAGCTTCGCCGAGTGCAAGGACATTATCGAGGGTGGTGGTGATCCCGACTACGACGGCGTGGGCGGACCATACGAGTTCGTCGATGCGGGCGAGCCGGCTGCGGCCAGCTTCCGCATCGCCACCTACAGCGGCGGCGACCGCCCCGACTCGACACTCGACGAATACGTCTTCGCCGGCGGGTAGGGCGAATAAGCAAACGACTACCGAGTTGGGGGGCCGGCGCCGCCGGCTCCCCTTCTCTTGTCAGTCTCCGCGGGCCAGGGTCCCCAGATAGAGTTCGATCACCTTCGGGTCTCCCAGCAGGCTCTGTCCGGTTCCGGTGTAGGCGTTGCGACCGTGGTCCAGCACGTACCCCCGATGACAGATCTGAAGACAGCGCCGAGCGTTCTGCTCGACCATGATCACCGCCACCCCGGAGCGGTTGATGTCCCTGGCCCGGGAGAAGACCTGGTCCTGCAGCATCGGGGAGAGGCCTGCCGACGGCTCGTCCAGCAGCAGCACTTCGGGGTCCATCATCAGGGCCCTTCCCATGGCCAGCATCTGGCGCTCACCGCCCGAGAGGAGCCCGGCTCGCTGGCCGAGACGCTCCCCCAATCTCGGGAACAACTCGACCACCCTCTTCATGCGCTCGGGGGCCTTGTCCGGCTCCAGGTACACCCCCATCTCCAGGTTCTCCATCACCGTCAGCGCAGAGAAGACATTGTCCAGTTGAGGCACATAGCCCACCCCCCTGGCCACCAACTCATGGGCTCTCAGCCCGGTGATGGACTCCCCCTTGTAGATCACGTCTCCCGAGCGCACCTCCAGCAACCCGAACAGGGCCTTCAACAGAGTTGACTTGCCCGCTCCGTTCGGGCCGATTATCCCGATCATCTCACCCGGATACAGCACAAGGTCGACCTCTCGGAGGATGTCAACCCCGGGTAGGTAACCAGCCACCAGTTGACGCAACTCCACGAGCGGCCGCTCAGATGCCGGAGACCGGCTCATGGGGCTTCCTCCTCGGGGTTCTCGATCCCTTGCCCGGAACCGAGATAGGCGTCGATCACGGCCCGGTTTTTTCCGATGTCCTCCGCCAGGCCCTCGGCGATCACCCTTCCCTCCGCCATTACCACGACCCAGTCGGAGATGTCCCAGACCACGTCCATGTCATGCTCCACGAAGATCACGGTCATGCCCTCGATGGGCAGCTCCCTGACATGCTCCAGCAGGGATTGGGTGAGGGCCGGGTTGACCCCGGCGACCGGCTCGTCCAGCATCACCACCGCCGGCCGGGACATCAGTGCCCGGGCCATCTCCAGGAGTTTTCGCTGGCCGCCCGAGAGGGTGCCGGCGTATTCCGACGCCATGTGAGCCAGGGAGAACCTCTCCAAGAGTTCCATGGCCCGCTTTTCGATGGCCCGCTCCTGGACCCGCCATAACGGAGGGACCAGCGAACGGGCGAATCCCTCCCCGACCTGGCCCTTGGCGCCCAACTTCATGTTCTCCAACACCGAGAGCTTGGTGAGCGCCTTGGTGAGTTGGAAGGTGCGCACCAATCCCTTCCGGGCCCGCACATGTGAGCGCATCCGTTCGATGTCCCGGCCGTCGAATAGCACCGACCCCGAATCGGGGCGGTCAAAGCCGGTTAGCAGGTTGAAGAGAGTCGTCTTGCCGGCTCCGTTGGGACCTATCAGGGCGGTTATGACTCCCCGCTGGATCTCCAGATGGTCCACATCCACCGCGGTGAGGCCGCCGAAGGTCCGGCGCAAGTTCTTGATCACCAGGGCGGGATCGGGCTTGGTCACCCCCGAAGTGTGCTCCGCCATCCACTTCCTGCGGGAATCGTCCAGCACCCATCCCAAGTCGGGCTCGAAGTCGTCGCGGCGCCGGATCCTATCCCACAGACGCGAGGCCAGATTGCTACCTGACATCCAGGATCATCTCCTCTCGCGATCCGAAGATGCCCTGCGGCCGGAAGACCATCAGCAAGGCCAAGCCCACCCCCACCAGCATGAATCTGATCTGGCTGACCTGGCTGGTGTCCATCAGGGCGGTGGGAATCAACCCCTCGTTCACCATGGCGGTGAGGGTTCCCTGGAAGAAGGTGAGCATCGCCCAGAAGATCATGGCGCCCACCACCGGAGACCAGATCCGCCCCACGCCGCCCAGGATCAGCACCGTCCAGAAGAAGAAGGTGTAGGCTGGCACGAAGGAGTCGGGCTGGATCGTGGCCTTCCCCAACGCCTGCACCATGCCGGCCAGCCCGCCGATCACCCCGCCCAGGATGAGAGCCTGCAACTTGTACCAGTAGGCGTTCTTGCCGAGCGCCCGGGCGGCGTCCTCGTCCTCGCGGATGGCCTTGACCACCCGTCCCCAGGGACTGCGCATCAACTGCCAGATGACCACCAGCGCCACCGCGGTCACCGCCCAGCCCACCACGATGGCAAAGAACTGGTTGCCGGGGAACTGGACGGGGCCGATCCCGTACTCGGCGCCCGGATCGAAGGGATTCAGTTCCCGGAAGGGCCCGATGAAGCCGTGAAGCCCCTCGGCCCCGCGGGTGATCTCCCCCAGGGTGGTGGAACGGGCCAGGAGGCGGACGATCTCCGCCGCGGCGATGGTGACAATCGCAAGGTAATCACCCCGGAGGCGCAGGGTGGGGACCCCGAGAATGAGCGCGAACACGGTTGCGAAGCCCATTCCCACCAGCAATGCCAGGAAGGGATTCAGACTCCACAGGGTGACCGACAGTCCCATCCCGTAGGCGCCCATGGCCACGAATCCGACCTGTCCGAAGTTGAGCAACCCCGCGTAGCCGAAGTGGACGTTGAGCCCCACCGCCGCCAGTGCGTACACCGCCGCCTCCAGGCCCAGCGATGTCTCCACCGTCTGGATCAGGATGAAACCCCAGTCGATCGCCGCCAGAGCCATGGCTATCCGAACCTCTCCCTCCTGCCGAGAATGCCCTGGGGGCGCACCACCAGCACCAGAGCCAGCACCACTAGGGCGCCGATGTTCTTCAGTTCAACCGGGATGAACAGGGTGGAGAGCTGGATGCCTATGCCCACCAGCAGACATCCCAGGAGGGCGCCGTAGGCGGTGCCCAGTCCCCCCAGCACCACCCCGGCGAAGATCAGGAGCAACATCCGGAAGCCGATCAGCCAGCTCAACTGCTCGGCCAGCCCGATAAACACCCCTCCCAGCCCGGCCAGCGCGCCCGCTCCTATCCACACGATTCGGATGACCCGCTGCACGTTGATGCCCGACGACTCGGCCAGGTCCCGGTTGTCCGCCACGGCCCGCATGGCCTTTCCGGTTTGAGTCCGCTGAAGGAAGAACCCCACCCCGATCAGGATCAGGACCGACAGGATCACGGTGATCAGGTCCTTGGGGGTTATCTCGATGATCCAGATCTGCAGGGCGCTCTGAGCGGAGTAGTCCCTGAAGAACCTGAGGTTCCCCCCGAAGACGAAGAGGAACATGTATCGAGCCAGAATGGAGAGCCCGATGGTCACCACCATCTGCGCGATGAGGCTGACGCCCCGGGTCCGCAGGGGACGGAGGACCCATCGGTCCATGAGATAACCGGTGGCCCCGCCGACTATCACCGCCAGAATCGCCGCGAAGATGAGGTTGACCCCCTCTCCGAGCGGCGGCCACCACCCGGCCATGAACCCGAAGACCCCCGCCAATCCGAAGTAGTTGAAGAAGTACGCGGAGAGCATTCCCCATGTGACCATCTCCCCGTGGGCGAAGTTGACCAGCCCGGTGGTGCCGAATACCAGGGAGAGGCCGATGGCGGCCATGCCCAGGAACAGACCCAGCTTCACCCCCTCGGTGGTGAGTTGCGCCACCCTCCGCACCGAGACCCCGCCGCTCTCCTCCATGGGCTCTGCATCCCCGCTGATCAGGGAGAAGATCGCCCTTCCGTCCCGGGACTCCAACACCTCCACCTCGACCGTGGTGCGGTCCGGCTCCCTCAACCGGATCCCGGCCGGAAGGGTGTTGACGTCGATCGTCACCAGGTACACGCCGGGTCCGGACACCGGCACCGAGAAGACCCCCTCGGAGTCGGTGGCGCCCTCTCCGACCTCGGAACCGTCGGTGGTGGTGACCGAGATGACCACTCCCTCCACCGGCACCCGCTCCCCGTCCTCGTTCTGGTGGCGCAGCCTGGTGCCGACCGTCTCCGAGGACTGGCCGATAGCCGGAGCGGCCATCAGGAGCATCACTCCCGCCATCAGGAGAATTCCGGTCGCGGACCGTAGTCGGGAACCTTTCCCTAACAAAGCGGTCTCACATTTAAACCTCAATGGCCCGTCACAAGCTGGAGACAAACAGTCGCTTGCCCTCCCCTACCTTAGAAGGCGGTCCTGCGCCTCCCGGGGATTCCTAGATCAGGTCCTGCTGGCGGATCCCGTAGGAAGGATGCCGCAACCTGCACAGCGCCAGCTTCTCCAGCTGGCGGATCCGCTCCCGGGTCAGTTGGAAGTGGCTGCCGATCTCATCCAGTCCCTTGGGGATCCCGTCCTCCAAGCCGTACCGCAGTTCCATGATCTTTCGCTCCCGCTCGGGAAGCTTCTTGATGGAGTTGCGCATGGCGATCGCCACGCTGGTGGCCTCGGCGATCGCCTCGGGATCATCGGCGTCGCCGTCCTCGATGAAATCGCCCCGCTGCGCTCCGTCCTCTCCCACCGGCTCCTCGAGGGATACGGTGTCGGACAGCACCAGGGCCTGCTCCACATGGTCTATGCGGATGCCCGTCTCCCGGGAAATCTCATCGGGATTGGGCAGACGCCCGAGCTTTCCCTTCAGGATTCCCTGTGCCAGCCGCACCTTGGCCAAGGTGTCGTGAAGGTGGGCGGGGATCCTGACGGTGCGGGACTTGTCGGCGATGGCGCGGGTGATGGCCTGCTTTATCCACCAGGTGGCGTAGGTGGAGAACTTGAATCCCTTGCGCCAGTCGAACTTCTCCACCGCCCGGATCAAACCCAGGTTTCCCTCCTGCACCAGGTCCAGGAAGTCAATGCCCCTCACCCCTTGGTAGCGACGGGCGTTGTGCACCACCAGCCGCAGGTTGGCCTGCACGAACTGGTTCTTCGCCGCCGCCCCCCGCCGCTTCTGCCTCTCCAGGCTCCTCTTGCCGGAAGAGGTCTCGTACTCGCCTTCTTCCAGCTTGGTCTCTGCCTGCCGACCCGCCTCCATCAGCTGCGCCAACTCCACCTCCTGTTGGGCGTCCAACAGGTCGGTCTCACTGATAGCCGACAGGTACTGGGCAACCAGATCGGAGGTGAGCCGACCGCGCTCGTCCGTTATCTGGTCGGTGATGCGCACCCGCCGTTCCGTTCTACCGTCCGTGCCGGACTTCTTCAGGGTTGATCGTGATACCAAAGCCGAGTTTCTCTCGCTTGTCCAGTGCGTGTTTCTAGAAGAAACAGGCGTCTTTCTTTAACTATGCCACCAAAACCCTAAATCGGTAACCCCCTATTTCATAATTTTCGCGGCTCGATGTTCAAGTTGATCATCAATTCCCACACCTGCCGCTCGATTTCGTCCCGCGCTCTTCTCATTTCCTCGAGGCCCTTCCCCTCCGGCGACCCCACCTGCCACCGCAGGAGACGCTTGCCGGCAATGACCGGAGGGTTCTCCTCGCCAAGGTCCACCACCACCTCCGCCGCTTCGATCATGGCGGCGCTCAACCGCACGGGGTGGGCCTCGGCGATGTCTATTCCCCGTTCGGCTAGGACCGCCACCGTCCTCGGGTCCACCCGCGGAGCCGGAGACGAACCCCCATTGAACACCCTCACCGGGCCGGCCGCCATGGCGCGCAGCAAGGCGGCGGCCATCTGGGAACAGTCGGAGTCGCTGGCGGCCATGAACAGCACGGCCGGAGCCTGATAGGACTCGGCGGGGTGCGACCTCTCCTGCTCTTCTGTCAAGAACTTTTCGAACCGGCGGCGAGCCCGGAGCATCGCCACCCTCACCGACCCCTCGCGCTTGAATATCCTGCCCCCGATCTCCGCATGGGAGAGACCCTCCACCTCCCGCAACCAAAGTAGCTCACGGTCCCTCGGGCCGAGGCGCGCGAAGGCGAGCCGCACCCGTCGGAAGTCCTCCTGGTCCACGGCGTGCTCCTCGGGCAGCACCCGGGTGGTCTCCAGGTCGGGAGCCGGGAGGGGCCGGTGGCGTCGCCGCAGGTGGTCGTGGAACTTGGAGCGGGCGATTCTCCAGAACCAGGCCTCGAAGGCCTGGGGAGATCGCAGGCGCCCGATGGAGCGGACCAGGGACTCGCAGACGTCGCTCGCCACGTCCTCGGCGTCGGCCAACGCCAGACCCTGGCCCCGGAAGAAGGAGACCAGCCGGGGCAGCCCCTTGGTCAGGATGGAGGCAAGGGCCGCCTGGTCGCCGTCGCGCGCGGCAGTCGCCTCGGACAGCGAGGGAGGCCATTGGGAGGAGTCCGCGGACGCCATTTCAGCCCACGGTATAGCTTTGAGGCTTCAGGATCGGGTAATTTGGAAGAGGGGACGTCTGTTCAGGTACCGATGCCGTTCCCGCCTGTCAGCCGGGATCCGTGTCATTCTTCCTCTTCATCACCGCTGTTGGGGACAAGAATCGTCGGTTCGTCCTGAGAATGATATTCGAGGATCGGCGCCACGGCCTTCTCCACTTCCTCAACCGCTTCGTTGATCGCCTCCGGATCCGAATCGGTGACATCCAGCACACCCAGCAACTCCTCCACCTCGATCTTCAGCATCTGGCCCAACTCTTCGATGACCGCGGGATCGGCGGTCACATTCAGGGGAGTACCGGCCTCGGCCACCTGTTCCCCCGGGTGGGACTCAGGCGTCTCGTACACCGGGCCGCCCGAAGACTCCTCCTGCCCCGATGGCTGGGGACCGTATGCGTAAATGTCCTCTTCAGGTGAGGCGTCTCCCGAAACCGAGCCGGAAGGGGTGGGAGTCTGCGCTCCTTCAGGAGGTGGCTCGGGTGGAGCCAAGGCCTCGATGATGTCTTCGGACGGAACCACATCGGCGCTCGCAATGGACTCAGCTATGTAAGAGAGGGCCGTGACCACCATCTCGGCGGCCTCCAGTTCCCGCTGCTGGTCGATCAGGTCGAGGGCCTCCATCAGCCCCTCCCTGGTGAGGGTCGGAACGTTCACCCCATCGCCGCCTGCAGTACCGGACGCCACCGTGGCGGACTCCGAGTCCAACGGAGCCACGGAATCCGAACCGCCGGTCAGCACCGCCACTCCCGCCACAACCAGGGACACCGCCAGCGCCACACTCGACGCCAGCACTCCTATCCGCTGACGGCTTCGGGAGCGTTCCCCTGCCCGGGCTATCGCCCGTGAGGCCAATTGCTCGGCACGGGCGGGACCCATCTCGTCCCGATAAGATTTGGCTATAGCTCTGAGAACTACTCCGGAAAAGTCCGGTCTGTCCATGTTCCTTCCATGTTCCTTCCAACCCGCTCTATGTTGCAAGACGCTCCGCGCCCCGGTGCGTTACGGAATCGGAGGTGATGGGAGCCGCGTTTCTCCCGTCAGGTAACCTATCAACCCGTGAGAGCAGTTGTCTGCAAAGATTGGAGTGGACCGGCCGGATTGGTGGCCACCGATGTCCCCGAGCCGACACCCGGATCCGGGCAGGTCAAAATCGCTCTGGGAGCATCAGGAGTCAACTTCGCCGACATCCTGGTGGTGTCGGGCCTGTATCAGATAAAACCGGACCTCCCTTTCATCCCCGGTTTCGAGGGAGCGGGAACAGTCACCGAGGTGGGCCCCGGCGTGGACTCGGCGAGCGTGGGAGACCGGGTGGTGCTGTTTGCCGGGATAGGGTGTTTTGCCGAGAAGGTGGTGGCCGACGTCTCAGTCACCGCGCCGGCGCCCGACAATCTGACCGATGCCGAGGCGGCGTCCTTCATGACCGCCTACGGGACTTCCTACCATGCCCTGGTCGACCGCGCCGCGGTCTCCGAGGGAGAGACGGTGGTGGTGCTGGGAGCGGCCGGAGGAGTCGGGATCGCGGCCGTCGAGATCGCCAAGCTCCTCGGGTGCCGGGTGGCGGCGGCGGTGTCTTCGGAGAAGAAAGCGGAGTTCGTCCTCGAGCGCGGGGCGGACGTCGCCATCCGCTACGACCGCGAAGACCTCCGGGCGGCCATCCGAGACTTCACCGACGGCCAGGGCGCCGATGTGGTCTACGACCCGGTCGGCGGTTCGGCCACCGAAACCTGCTTCCGCTCGTTGCGCTGGAACGGGCGCCTGCTGGTGGTGGGCTTCGCGGCCGGGAAGATCCCCAGCCTCCCGCTCAACCTGGCCCTCCTGAAGTCGGCCTCGGCGGTGGGAGTGTTCTGGGGAGACTTCGTGGTACGTTATCCCGTGGAAAACCGAGCCAATCTCGTCCGGCTCAAGGAGTGGTGCGAGCAGGGCCTGATCCGTCCCCACGTGGACCGGGTCTTCTCCTTCGAGCAGGCTCCGGCGGCCATGGATTACGTAGCGAAACGCAAGGTGATGGGAAGGGTCTGCCTGGTTCCCTGACCAGTTGTCCGCCAACTGTCCCCGGCCGGGAGATCTGAAGTGCTAAGTCGGTGTGGGGGAGGTCGACCACACGTTTGCACTAGCCAGTGCCCACACGAGAATTACCGTGGGCAGCCACCAACGATTAGGGACGGAGGCCTGCTGGTTTGGGGTCGGTTCGATGTTCTCTGCCGAATCGCTTGTTGCTTGCTCGTCGGGCTCCTCAGGGGTGAGGTTCGCGGCGAACAGGTTGTGAACGGTTGCCCGTTTTGGAGTCGGTGTTTGCTCAGGTCAGACCCGAAACGAACGCATTGCGAACGTGTTTCGGCTGGGCGTTGTTGTGTGGCGGTGGCATGAAACACCATACATCCCGTCCTCATCCCTCCCTCCAGGGGGTGGGCAGCCTTGCCCACGCTGAGGGTGGGTCTGTTGGCCCTTGTCTGCTGGGTTGGCGGCCTCGTCTAGAGGGCTGCTTGGACAGACGACCGTATCTCTGACCACTTCACGCAGGTTGTAAGACGGTCCAGGGTTGATACCCCCAGGCCTTTCTGGTCACCGAGTTCGTCGTCGAGTTTCCGTGTCGGGATTACCCAGAAGGCCCAGCAGTCCCGATCCTGGACGTTTTCGTTGGTCGCCGGTACGGCTTTGTGGAGGCAGAACACATATACGTCAGCAGGGCGACGGGGTGGGTGGAGACGTTCCCATGTGTCCATCCCTGGGGTCCACAGCCATTTGCGGGGGGCGATGTCGAACCTCGGGGTTGACCTGCCGCTGGGATTCCAAGACTGGCTGAAACCGGAGGCCTTGACTTCGATATTCGCATCCCCATACCGTAGATCGAACCCATCCCACTCAACCCTGGCATCGCCGTCTTTGATGACGCCTAGGGCCTCTCCAACCATCCACTCGGCGAACAGTCCCCTATTGCGGTTTCCGGTAAGGTTGCCCACCGCCCAATAGTGGAACTCACTCATCGTGGCTCCTCTGCGTCATCGGTGGGAGTGCCAATTTCGGCCATCACTTGGTCCAGATACGGTTGCACCACTCCTCTCAAGTTGAGGAGATTCTCGGTGATCCACTGTCCAACCGTGTCGGGGATGGACATCGGGTCGTCGATTGCTTCTTCCGCCTGAACCCAAACCCAGTATTGGCCCTCTTCCTCGTGCCACTCTGTTTCGCCGTTCAGCTCCTTGTCGATCTCTGCTCGGTGTTGGGTGAAGGCGTCAAAGATGTCCTGTTTGTCGGTCCCGTAGAGTCCCAGGGAAGCGGTCGCCCGTCCCTCGGAAAACCCCGATGAGTAGTAGATGCCTCGATATCCGGTCTGGAACGACCGGTATCGACCCCGGAAACCGCCCCGGCCCACTGGTTCCAACCCCCGGCGGCGAAGGTACTCGACCACAGGGCGATAGAACTCGGCATAGTATGTACTGACCGTCTTTCTGCGAGGGGCGGAGGTTGTTCCCGCCTGTGGCGGTTCGACCACCAGGTTGAAGTCGACTACTTTGCGGCCGTCGACCAGGTAGGCCCTGACCTCCACCGCGTACACCGCGATGTTGTCGCTTTCGTTCAGCCACGACAGGATGCTCCGGTGGTAATCGCTGAAGTCCCGCGCCACCCACACCAGAATGTTGGCCTCCGCGTTGGCGGCATATCCCAGCAAACGGAGGCAGTGGGAATCGTCAGATGACCCCAACTGGTTCTCGATCACCACCCTGGCGTGGGTAGTGGCCTGCCTTGCGAGAATGTCGACCTTCCCGGCGCCGGGCAGATGCACTTCCTCTCCTTCCCTTTCCAGCACCAGGTTCAATTCTGCCCCTAATAGGGACAGATTCTCGGCCAGCCATGGAGTGAAGTCGTAAGCCTCATGAGGCCAAAGGTCCCGTAAGCCGACCGGCTCCAGCGCATGGATTTCCGTCATGGTTTCCGCATTCTATGAGATAGACCACAGCACCGGCGACAGCAGCCGCCGGCAGGCGCGCCCCCGTCGTGTCATTCTCCGGGCAGGAGCGGGAAAGTCAACATCACACCGCCTGTCAGTTCGTCCCGGTGAACGGCTCCCGATCTTATGAAGAGCGACACATGGAGATCTCAGCGTTGGGTTATCTCGATTTCACTGTCTGAGTTGAACACAGCGATCTCGCCGTACTTGTTGTCCACACAACTCAATGCCCGTGCTACTCCTTCAGAGACGGTGTAGGTGTCTAGGTTCTCTTTGTGGTATCCACCGCCGCCATAAACCTTGTCCCCGTCGTGCACAGGTGTTCCGTCGGGTAGGTTGATCGCCGACTCGGCAGGATTCCAGGAAGTCCCGTGTGGCCACACAACCGGATAGCGACTTTCAATTTGGGGATCGTGCAGATAGATACAGTCCCCCTCGATAATCACGATCCCGAACACCTCAGCATCTAAGCCGTCACCGGTGACGTTACCTTCGATTACAGGGCCGTCAACACTCCCGCTGCAAGCCGAAAGCAGCAACACACCAGCAAAGCACACTAACAGGAAATCTCTTAGAGATGGGTCCCGCCCGGCGATCCGGCTGTCCTATTCTTCGAACTCGAGAGGGTCGCCTTCGGCGAGTTTCAGCGCCTCCTGTGCGGCCTCGGCGCGGTCGCCGGCGGTGATCCGGGCCCGGTCGGTGAGGAGGGTCACGCGGTTCTCCACGACCTGCATGAACCCCCCGTGGACGGCGATGGTGGTCCGTTGATCGCCGTCGTGGTCGATGAGCACCGGGCCGGCCGACAGGGCGGCCATCAGCGGCTCGTGCCCGGCCAGGATCCCGATCTCGCCCTCGGTGGTGCGGGCCACCACGAACTCGGCGTCGCCCGACCAGAGGGTCCCTTCCGGAGAGACCACGTCGACATTGAAGGGCCGGGCCACGGCTAGACGGAAAGCTCCCTGGCCTTGGCCTCCGCCTCCTCGAGGTTGCCGACCATGTAGAAGGCCTGCTCGGGAAGGTGGTCCACTTCGCCTCCGATGATCCGGTCGAAGTCCGAGACCGTCTCGGTCAGATCGACCCACTTGCCGGGAATCCCGGTGAACTGCTCGGCCACGAAGAACGGCTGGGAGAGGAAACGCTCGATGCGCCGCGCCCGGGAGACCACCAGTTTGTCCTCCTCGGCCAACTCGTCGATCCCGAGGATGGCGATGATGTCCTGGAGGTCCTTGTAGCGCTGGAGGATCTGCTGTGTCTGGGTGGCGACGCGATAATGCTCCTCCCCCACGTACTGGGCGTCGAGCACCCGGCTGGTGGAGTCGAGCGGGTCGATTGCCGGGTAGATCCCCAACTCGACCAGCTTCCGGGAAAGCACGGTGGTGGCGTCCAGGTGGGCGAAGGCGGTGTGCGGCGCCGGGTCGGTCAGGTCGTCGGCGGGTACGTAGATGGCCTGCAGCGAGGTGATCGACTTGCCCTGCAGCGAAGTGATCCGCTCTTGGAGGAGGCCCATCTCGTCGGAAAGGGTCGGCTGGTATCCCACCGCCGAGGGCATCCGGCCCAAGAGGGTGGAGACCTCCGATCCCGCCTGGGAGAAGCGGAAGATGTTGTCGATGAACAGCAACACGTCCTGGCGCATCTCGTCGCGGAAGTACTCGGCTATCGACAGCGCGGCCAGCGCCACCCGCAGGCGCACTCCGGGAGGCTCGTCCATCTGCCCGAATACCAGGGTGGCGTTGTTGATCACTCCCGACTCGGTCATCTCCTGAAACAGGTCGTTCCCCTCGCGGGTCCGCTCCCCCACGCCCGCGAACACCGAAACGCCGCCGTGCTGGGTGGCCACCCGGTTGATCATCTCCTGGATGATCACCGTCTTCCCGGTCCCCGCACCGCCGAACATCCCGACCTTCCCGCCCTGGATGTAGGGCTCCAGCAGGTCGATGACCTTGATGCCGGTCTCGAAGATGGTGTTCTGCGGCTCCACCTCCTCGAAGGGAGGCGGGGGACGGTGAATCGGCCAGTACTCGTCCAGATCCAGGGAGTCGCTCGGCACGTCCAGCGGGTCCCCCCAGACGTTGAAGATGTGTCCCAGGGTCTGCGGTCCCACCGGGACCGTGATCGGCCCACCGGTGTTGCGGACCTCGGTCCCCCTCACCAGCCCGTCGGTGGAGCGCATGGCGATCGCCCGCACCTTGGAGTCGCCCAAGTGCTGGGCGGTCTCGCACACCACCGTCTGGCGGTCCCCGTCGACCTCGTAGTCGATCTCCAGTGCGTGCAGAATCTCGGGCAACTCCCCGGGGGGAAACTCCGCGTCCACCACCGGGCCGGTAACTCGCACCACCCTCCCCGCGCTCAATGCATCTGCCACGTTGTCGGCTCCTTTCAGCGTTCGGAGGCCATGAGCGCCTCGGCGCCGCCCACGATCTCCGATATCTCGGTGGTGATCTCGGCCTGTCGGGCCTGATTGGCCACCCTGGTCAACACTTTGGTAAGTTCGGCGGCGTTGTCGGTGGCCGCCTTCATCGCCCGCTGCCGCGAGGCGTGCTCGGAGGCCGAACTCTCCAGCAGAAAACCGAAGATGGCCGCCTCGACGTAGCGGGGAAGAATTCTGCTGAGGATCTCCTCGGCGGAGGGCTCGTAGCTGTAGGACACCGAGCGCCCCTCCGGGGCGTCCGCGTCGGTGGGAGGCTGGACGGGCAGCAACTCCACGCGGGTGGGTATCTGGTAGAGCACCGATCGGTAGTCGGTGTAGAACACCTCCACCGCGTCGACCTCTCCGGAGACATAGGACTCGATCACCAGGTTGGCCACCGCCCGGGCGTGCCCGTAGTTGGGCCTGTCGGTCATTCCCAGGAAGGTCTGATCGATCCGGTACCCGCGGAAACGGAGGTAACTCTGCGCCTTCTTGCCGATCACGAACAGCCGGGTGTCCCGACCCTCGAGGGTGTGATGGCCGATCGCTCGCTCGGCCATGCGGATCAGGTTGGAGTTGTAGGCGCCGGCCAGGCCCCGGTCGGAGGTGATGACCACGATCCCCACCGTGGAGACGTCGCGGACCTCCGAGAGGAGATGCCCCGTTCCCCCGGCGTCCCGTCCAACGTTGCTGATCACCTCGATCAGGCTGGACACATAGGGCCGGGACTGCATCACCCTCTGCTGGGCCTTGACTATCCGGGAAGCCGCGATCAACTCCATCGCCCGGGTGATCTTCCGGGTGGCGGACACGCTGGCGATCCGCCGCCGGATGATGCGCAGTTCCGCGGAAGCCACAGCCGGTCTCTCAGTCTCCTGAGCGGAATCTCTCCGCGAATTCCTTCAGGGCCGAGTTGAGAGTCTCGATGTCGGGAAGCGAACCGGTTTCGACGATGGAACGCAGGAGGTGGCCGTGCCGCCGCCGCATGTGCTCGGTCAGTTCCTCCTCGAACCGGGTGATCTCCGAAACCGGCGTCTCGTCCATGTACCCGTTGGTCACCGCGTACAAAGAGACCACCTGCTCCTCCACCGCGAATGGACGGAACTGGGGCTGCTTGAGCACCTCGACCACCCGGGCGCCTCGCTCCAACTGGGCCTGCGAAGTGGAGTCGAGTTCCGACCCGAACTGGGCGAAAGCCTCCAACTCCCGGTACTGGGCCAGGTTGATCCGGATGGGACCCGCCACCTTCTTCATGGCGCTCACCTGGGCGGCGCCCCCCACCCGAGAGACCGAGATGCCGGCGTTGATGGCCGGGCGGACCCCCGAGTAGAAGAGGTCGGTCTCCAGGTAGATCTGGCCGTCGGTGATGGAGATCACGTTGGTGGGAATGAAGGCCGAGACATCCCCCGCCTTGGTCTCCACGATGGGGAGGCCGGTCATCGACCCCCCGCCCAACTCGTCGGACAGCTTGGCGCAGCGCTCCAGGAGCCGGCTGTGCAGGTAGAAAACGTCGCCGGGATAGGCCTCCCGGCCGGGAGGACGGCGCAGCAGCAGGGCGATCTCCCGGTAGGCCACCGCCTGCTTGGAGAGGTCGTCGAAGATCACCAGGGAGTGCTCGCCGTTGTACATCCAGTACTGGCCGATGGCCGACCCCGCGTAGGGCGCGTACATCTGGAGAGCCGGCGGCGCGGCTGCAGAGGCGTTCACCACCACCGTGTAGTCCATGGCGCCGTGCTCGGTGAGGGAGGCCACCACCTCGGCCACCGTGGAGGCCTTCTGCCCTATCGCCACGTAGACGCACTTGACCCCTTCGGCCTTCTGGTTGATGATGGTGTCCACCACCAGGGCCGTCTTTCCGGTCTGGCGGTCACCGATGATCAGTTCCCGCTGCCCGCGTCCCACCGGGGTCATGGCGTCGATCGCCTTGATCCCGGTCTGCAGCGGCTCGTGAACGGGCCGGCGCTGCACCACCGTGGGAGCCTGCACCTCCAGGCGCCTGCGCGCGGTGGTGGTGATCGGCCCCTTACCGTCGATGGGATTGCCCAGCGGATCGATCACCCGCCCCAGCAGGTCGTCTCCCACCCCGATCTCCAGCACCCGGCTGGTCTGGCGCACCGGATCGCCCTCCTCCACGTGGTTCGAATCTCCCATCATCACCACGCCGATGGAGTCCTCGTCCAGGTCCAGCACCACTCCCAGCAACCCTCCCTCGAATTCCAGCAGTTCCGAGGACATGGCCAGGGGAAGGCCCTTCACCTTGGCCACACCGTCGGCTATGGAAGAGACATAACCCACTGTCTCCCGGGAGATTGAGGGACTCCAGTCCTCCAGGCTCTTTCTGAGCGCCTCGGTTATGTCGTGGGCGGTGATGGTCATCTCTGCCATTGACTACTCCTTAGGTATTCAAACTTCAGCCAGCAATGCGCGTACCTGGCTCATCCGGGACCGGACCGTCCCGTCCACCACCAGGTCTCCCACCCGGGCCACGAGTCCCCCCAGCACGTCGGGGTCGATCACCACCCGCACCTCGACCGGATGCCCCACCACGCCCGAGAGCACTCCCTCCAGGCGCCCGACGGTCTCGGCGCCCAGGGGAACGGCCGAGCGCACTTCGGCGATCTGCCGGCCCCGGGACAGGGCCGCCTTCTCCGCCAGACGGTCGGCGATCTCCACCAGGTCGGCCAGCCTCCCCATGCGGATCAGAAGGGCCACGGCCTCCCCGGTCACCGGCGAGGCCCGATCGACCAGGAGTTCGGAGACCAGCGTGTCCAGGCGGTCTCGGGGAACCCGGGGATCGGAGAGCGCGTCGGTCAACTCCGGGGAGCCTTCCACCGCCCGGGCCAGGGCGTAGAGATCGCCCTCCACCCGCTCAAGCTGTCCCTCGGCGACAGCCAACCCGAACAGGGCGTCCGCGTATCCCTCCGTGACTTCGCTCATTCGGCCGTTTCTCTCTCCAGTTCTCGGATGTAGCGTTCCACCAGATCCTGGTGCCCGGAGGCGTCGATCTGGGTTCCCACCACCTTCTCGGCGATATCCAGGGAGAGGGAGGTGATCTCCTGGCGCGCCTCTTCCAGCACCCGGGTGCGTTCCGACTCCGCCTCGGCCCGGGCCCGTTCGGTTATCTGGGCAGCCTCGGCCTCGGCGCGGTCGATGATCTCCTGGCGCAGGCTCTCGGCGTCCGACCGGGCGGCTTCCATCATCTGGTCCGCCCTCTCGACTCCCTCGTCCAGGCGGCGCTGGTAGTCATCGCGCAGGCGCTCCGCCGCTCCCTTGGCATCCTCGGCCTCCTCCAGTTGGGAGACCACCGCCTTCTGGCGGTCCCCCAGGGCGCGGTCCAGCGCCGGCATGGCGAGTTTCCACACCAGGAAGACGATGACGACAAAGCTCACCGCACCCCATATCAATTCGGATACGTCGGGGAGAATCAGGAACAGGCCTGACTTCTCCTCCTCGGCAGCCAGAATCAGGACGTCCGGCGACATTCTCAAGCGGCGCCGAACAGGATGAAGAAGAGCAACAGCCCGAAGAGGGCCAGCGCCTCGGTGAACGCGATCCCCAGGAACATGGTGGTTCTCACCTGCCCGGCCATCTCCGGCTGACGGACCATTGCCTGGACGGCATTGCCCACCACTATTCCAATTCCCACACCCGGCCCGATGGCGGCCAGGCCGTAGGCAAGTCCCGCACCTATCAGTGCAGCAGCATCAGCTTGCAAAGTTTCCTCTCCTTTTCTCGGAGCTCGGGTCAATGCTCCACATTGATGGAGCTTTCTATGTAGACAGCAGTCAACAAAGTAAAAATGTAGGCCTGCAGCACCGCCACGAATATCTCGAAGGCGGTGATCACGATCGCGAACGCCAGGGGTATGGCGAATGCCACAATCTTGGGCTCAAACACGAAGTAGGAGGCGGTGGTCAGGAAGAACACGGCGAGCATGATGTGCCCGGCGATCATGTTGGCGAAGAGCCGCACGGCCAGGCTGATGGGACGGATCACGAAGGTGGAGAGGAAGTCGATGGGAATCACCAGCACCAGGAGCGGCTTGGGCACTCCCGGGGGGATCACCGAGTTCTTTATGTAGCTCAGTCCGTGCTTCTTCAGTCCCACGAACACAAAGGTGACCCACACCAGTCCGGCCAGGAAGGCGGGAATCGCCATTCGGGAGGTCACCGGGAAGTGGATCAGGGGGGTTATCTCGAAGAGATTGAGAAACAGCAGCCAGAAGAACATGGGGATCAGCAGCCACTCGTATTTGGCCGACTCGGGCCCGATGATGTCGCGGGCGATGCCGTTTCGGACGAAGTTGACCAGGGTCTCCACCACCACGCCCATCTTGGAGGGGACCACCCGGGGTTGGCGGAACGGAAGATAGAGGAAGAGGAAGGTGACCAGGGTGGCCAGGAACATCAGCAACACCACCCGATTGATCCCGAAGGGCAGGACCGCCGGCCAGTCGAAGAGGTGGTTGACGTTGCTCGGCACCTCCACGATTTGCGCCAGGATGGGAACGGTCATCCGGTGGCCACCTGCCTGCGCGCCTCGGAAGTCAGGGCCAAAAGCCATGCCGTGCCCACTCCCAGGAAGATCCCGTACAGGTGGGCGTCCCAGATGCTCACCGCCGCCCAGACCAGGAGGGTGATGATCGCCAGGCGCACCACGAATCCCCCGAAGGCGACCGCCCCCAGGGTGAGATAGGAGCGGCGGGCCGCCCTCGACAGGGCCCAGCCGGTGAGCGCAAAGGAGCCGGCGGCGACCAGGGATCCCATCGCCGCCCAGAGGCCGGCCAGGGGAGTCCACAGCGCCCAGGAAACCACCCCGGTCAGGGGCGCCAACCAAACAGCCCGCCGCGCCAAGCGGCGGCCTATCAAGGCTTCTACGTCCAAACCCGCTCCTCCGGTATCGATGAACTACCCAAAGGTTATCCCGTCCCGCCGTATCCTCGAAAATCGGCGGGGTAGGGAGTGAAGGAGGCGGCCAACTCCGCCACCCTGCCGGCGACGTCGGCCCGAACGGACTCGTCGTCGCGTCCTCTGAGCGCTTCCACGATCAGCGATCCCACCTGCCGGGCCTCGGGCTCGGTCATGCCCTGGGAGGTCATGGCGGGGGTCCCGATCCGGAGTCCCGACGCCCGCCACGGAGGCCGGGGATCGAAGGGGATGGTGTTGAAATTGAGGGTGATTCCCAGCTCGTCCAGCAGCCGGGCGCCGGCCCGTCCGGTGAGGTCTTCGGACACCGAGCGCAGATCGATCAGGAACAGGTGGTTGTCGGTGCCGCCCGAGACCACCCGGGCACCGCCCTCCTGCACCGCAGCGGCCATCGCCGAGGCATTGGCCACCACCTGGGCTGCATACGCTTGAAACTCGGCCGTCGACGCCTCCAGGAAGCAGACCGCCTTGGCAGCCACCTGGTTGATGAGCGGTCCGCCCTGGGTGTTGGGGAACACCGCCTTGTTGATGGCGGGGGCGTATTCCTCCCTGGCCAGCGCCAAGCCGCCGCGGGGCCCTCGCAGGGCCTTGTGGGTGGTGCCGGTGACGATGTCGGCGAAGGGGACCGGGTTGGGGAAGGCCTTCCCGGCCACCAATCCGATGAAGTGCGCGGCGTCCACCATGAAAACGGCCTCCACCTCGTCGGCGATCTCCCGGAATGCCTCGTAGTCGAGACGTCGGGAATAGGCCGAATAGCCCGCCAGCAGGATCTTGGGACGGTGCTCGCGCGCCAGCGCCCTCACCTGGTCCATGTCGACCAGTTCGGTGCCGGGGTCTACGCCGTAGGCCGCGAAGTCGTAGTACAGGCCCGAGAAGTTGACCGGCGACCCGTGGGTGAGGTGTCCCCCCTGGTCGAGCCGCATACCCAGCACGGTGTCGCCCGGGCTCAGCAGCGAGAAGTAGACACTCATGTTGGCCTGGGCCCCCGAATGGGGCTGAACGTTGGCGCTGGCCGCCCCGAACAGCGACTTGGCCCGCTCTATGGCCAGGGTCTCGATCTCGTCGACCACCGCGCAGCCTTCGTAGTAGCGGCGGCCCGGATAGCCCTCTGCGTACTTGTTGGTGAAGATGGAGCCTGATGCGGCCATCACCGCCGGCGACGCGAAGTTCTCCGAGGCGATCAGGTGAATGTGGCTGTTCTGTCTCTCCACGTCACGGCGGATCAAACCGGCGGTGGCGGGATCCACCTCGGAAAGGGGACGCATATCAATCATGTGGGGTCCTTTGCGGGTGAGGGTGGCCACCCCGTTCGGGCGCGGTCACCCGGAAAAGTCTACTCCCCCGGCGTCCTTTCAACTCCCGCCCGGGGCCTCTTCCCCGCCCCGGAGAAAGTCGCCGGAAAACCCGTAGGGCAGGAGTTCCGAGAGGTCATGGACCCTATAGGGGCCGTCGGCGATTGCAACCAGCACCGTCTCCACTCCGAACTCGTTCATCACCTGCCGGCACCGCCCGCACGGGTAGGCGTTGGCGATGGAGTCGGCGTCGACGCAGGCCACGGCCACCGTGCGTACCCGCCTGGCGCCCGCCGCGGCCGCGGTGTTGACCGCGGTCGCCTCAGCGCAGTTGGAGACCGGGTAGGCGGCGTTCTCCACGTTGGCGCCCGAGAAGACCGACCCGTCGCCGGTCACTAGGGCCGCTCCCACCCGGAACCCCGAGTAGGGCGAGTAGGAGTTACGGGCCGCCCGGCGCGCCCTGTCCACCAGGGAGTCATGGTCGGTCATCGGGGTTCGTCCTCCAGCAGCGCCCGCACGAAAACCTGAGCGTCGAACGCCGCCAGGTCCGACAACCCCTCTCCGGTCCCGACCAGCTTGACCGGCATCCCCAGTCGCCGCTCCACGGCCACCGCCACCCCGCCCCGGGCGGTCCCGTCCAACTTGGTGAGCACCACTCCGGTCACCCCCACCCGCTCGCAGAACTCCCGGGCCTGGACGACCCCGTTCTGTCCGGTGGAGGCGTCAAGCACCAGGAGCACCTCATCCACCCTTCCGGCCACCTTGGTGAGCACCCGTTTCATCTTCTCCAGTTGGCTCATCAGGTGCGTCTTGGAGTGCAACCGGCCGGCGGTGTCGATGATCACCACCTGATGGCCCCTGCTCTTCGCCGCCGTCCAGGCATCCCGGGCGACGGCGGCCGGATCGGCGCCGTCCTCGCCCCCCACGATCTCCACCCCCATCCGCTCCGCCCAGGTCGCCAACTGGCGTTGGGCGGCCGGACGATGGGTATCCGCCGCGCCCAGCAGACAGTCCCTGCCCTGCGATGTCAGCCAGTGGGCCAGCTTTGCTGAGGTCGTGGTCTTGCCCGCTCCGTTCACCCCCACCACCATCACCACCCGGGGAGACCCGTTGCCGGACCATGCCAGGTTCCGGTCCGGGTCCCCCAACAACGCGACCATCTCCTCGGCCAGCAGCGCCCGGGCCCCCGCCCGGTCGGCGGGCTGTCGGCTCCGGACCGCGGAGACCAGTTCCGCCGAGATCTCCACGCCCAGATCGGACGCCACCAGGGCCTCCTCCCACCCGGCCCAGAAGGCGGCGTCGAGCCGTTCGCCGACTCCGGCGGACCTCAGGGCAGCCATCAGGGCATGCCGGGTCTTCGCCAGAGCGGAGACGGTCGGATCCGCGACAGCTCTCTGTTCGGGGAGGGAAGAGCGACGCCTTCTCCACCAGCGCATCAGCCATGCCACTCTCGGCCATTTTAATGCTCATCACTTCCCCGACACCCGCGGAAGGCCGCCCATTCCCCCACCCCGACCCTTCCCAACCCCGGATGTCGTTCGTTCGCAACCCACCCCAGAATGAGCCCTTGGACAGGATGAACCTGTATCGGACGCTGTTATTCTCCCAGGTCAGTAAGGCGCTTCGCCACATCAACACCCCCGCACCCCACCAAACACATCGGTGAAACCGGCCAAAGAAGGTTTCCGGACCAGAGGAGAAACGTGACGAGCAGCACCATCGTGCAGCACTTCGAAAGCATGCCTCTGTCGCGCTTGAAGCTGTCGTCGCACGTCGTAGTCGGAAGCGGCAGGAGAGTTCGCAACGTGGTGGCCGCCATGGCCGCCCAGCGCACGGGGTGCGCGGTGATCACCGACGGAGGCAGGCTCGCCGGTATCTTTACCGAGCGGGACGTCACCAACCATGTGGTACGGTCCCCCGATGTGTGGGACGCTCCGGTGGATCACTTCATGACGGCGGACCCGATGGTGATCGACCACGGCGCCTCGGCCATCGACGCGTTGCGCCTTATGAACGCCCGTCGGTTCCGCAACCTCCCGGTTACCAGCGAAGACGGCGACCTCCTCGGCTTCGTCAACCACTACGACCTCATCCGGATGGCGGCGGGGTTCCTGGAGTCCCAGAGGGACCTCGGCCCCGACCTGTCACCGGAGCACAATCTGCACTTTGTAGACCTCACCGGCCTGTCCGCCCACGAACCGCTGCTGGTCACTCCCGAGGACTCCCTGTCCGTTGCCATCGAGGCAATGGTGTCAGCCCAAACCGGGCTGGTGTCGGTCGTCAACCACCGGGGTGCGGTGATCGGCGAGTTGACCGAGCACGACATATTCTGGAAGGTCGCCTGTCGGGTGGAGGATCTGGCCGACCGGCCGGTACGGGACTGGATGACCGAGGAGATCGCCGCCGCAGCCCCCGATACGCCGATCAGCGAGGCCCTCAGCATCATGGCGAAGCTGGGTCATCGCTACCTGGTGCTCATCAACGAGACGCGGCGCGCCCTCGGTGTGGTGACCTTCAGGGAGATCGCCGACTACATCGAGGTTGTTTGCGGCGCCTGACCGGGGGGCCGTGTCCACTCCTGCTTTTGTGTACTCCTCACCGGAGCCCCCGGCCCGGCCCAGGATCACATTCGGTACTTTCGGATCACCTGTTCCCGGACCTCCATTCCTGGGGTTCCCCCCGCATCGTGGAGATTCGGTCAAGTTGTCGGGAGGGCTTTTTGGTAGTTGACGAGGCTGGTCAGGTCCTTAGGAGCAGCGTCGCTGGATCATCGAAAGCATGAATCGAGTGACCGATCGACAGCAGCCCCGGGGCCTGCTCGGGGAATGCGTCAAGAGCGCTCAAAGGGGTCGGCTACCCGCCTCACTGTCCACCGAGCGAACTCAGATACAGCTCTCTCGGCAAGCCTCGATAAGTCAGGCTGACTTGGCGGGAGTGTGCAAACCCGGCAAACCGATACTGCCCCGGTCCATGCGCATCGAGACCACCCGGGTGGCCCCTCCGGGGGGCATGGTCACCCCGTAGAGCAAGTCGGCGGACTCGGTGGTCTGGGGCTGATGGGTTATGACCAGGATCTGTGCTTCCGAACTGAGTTCCCGGACCATCCCCAGCACCCGGTGCAGGTTGGCCGAGTCGAGGGTGGCGTCCACTTCATCCAGCAGGTAGAAGGGAGATGGGCGGGTCTTCATCATCGCAAACAGGAAGGCCATGGCCCCCAGGGCCCGCTCCCCTCCCGACAGAAGGCTGAGCCTCGACACCCGTTTTCCCGAAGGCTGGGCCCGGATCTCCACCCCCGAACCGAGCGGATCGGCGGAGTCCACCAGGCGAAGCCGGCCCCGCCCGCCCGGGAAGACCTGCCCGAAAGACCGTTCGAAGGCGGTGGCCGTCTCCCGGAAGGTGGCCAGGTAGCGATCGGTCGCCTCCCTCTCCAACTCCGAGATGACCCTGCCCAGGCGTTCTCCGGATTCGACGATGTCGTCGCGCTGGGATGACAACTCCGAGACCTCCGACTCCAGTTCCGACAGGTCCAAGGCGGCGTAGTGGTTTATGGGCCCCGCCCGCTCCAGTTCGGCCACCAGGGACCGCAGTGTCCCCTCGGGGTCATCGGTCTCGGGGACCGGCGCGGTGACCGCCTCCGTCGGATCGGCGCCCACCATCCGGAGGCTCTCGGTCACCGACAGGCGGCGGGACTCCAGCCGGGAGACCTCGGCAATCAGCCACTCCAACTCCACGGTGGCGCGGCGCTCGGTTGCATCGGCCTGCCCGATGGCTTCCCGGATCCGCCCCGCTTCCTCCGCCAACTCCCGGGACCTCTCCTTTGACGCCCGGTCGACCGAGACCAGCGCCTCCCGCCGGGCGGACATCAACCCGAGCGCCGAGGCAGCCAACTCCGCCACCTCCTCGGAGTAGTCGGGGGAGGACTCCTCGGGCAGGTAGGAGACCTTCGTCAACTCCATCACGACCTTCTCGTACCGGGCCTGTCCCAGCCGTCTCTCTTCCCTGAGGCGGCTGAGTTCGGTGATTCGGGACCGGTACTCCTCCCCGGCCGCCACCCGATCCTCAGAGGCCCGCTCCAGTCGCTCGGCCAGTCTCCGCGCCTCCCCCGCGGCGTCCACTTGTCGGCCGCGCAGCCGGGTGATCCGCTCCTCCAACTCGGCCATGCGGGTCCGCCGAGCCGCCTCTGCATCCCTGAGGGAGTCCCGCCGTTCTTTCAGGCGGCGCTCCTCCCCCTGCAGTTCCGTCCACTGCGACACGAGCCGATCCACCCTCTGCTGGGACTCCAGCAACGCCCCGCGACGTTCGCTCCACCGGGCGGTGGCCTCTTCATGGGCTTCCTCCTCCAAACGCGCCTCGGCGCCCAGTCGCCGCGCCTTCTCCTGGAGGTCCTCACAGGATCCGGTAGCCACCTCCGCTTCAGCCGAGGCCGCCGCCAGGTCAGGCAGGCGGACCCCGCCGCAGAGGCGGATTCCCCGGGCGGTTATCAGGTCTCCCCGGCGGGTAACCGCTCGAAGGTGAGGATGGCTCCCCACCACTTCCCACCCGGTTCGCCAGTCTTCCACCAGGACCACATCGCCCAACAGTCGCATAGTCAAAACGGATGGGCCGTCCTCTCCCAGTAGGTCCAGGAGCGGCACAAACCTGCTCCCTGACGAGGCTGCCGAACGGGCAGGGCTCTCCAGCAGCCCGGGAAAGCGCAGGCTGACCATCGAGACGGACCCGCCGGCGCCCTCTGCCTCACCCAACCTGTCCACCGCGTTCCCGAGCCCCACGGGTCCCTCGAAGACCGCCGCCTCCGCCCATCTCTCCAGCGCCGCCTCCACCGCCGCGGCCAACTCACGGGGCACGGAGAGAAGTTGGGAGACCCATCCCGTCCATCCGCTCAAAGCCTCCACCTGGCTTCTCCGGGCCGGGTCCCCGGCCTTCAGGGCCTCCCGGGCAGCCTCCAGCCTGCCCGCCGCCTCGGCCATGGCCGCGCGGGCCTCCGCCGACCGCTCCTCCGCCTCCCGCAACCGCAACCGCGTCTCCCGGGCCCGCCGGGCGGTAATCTCCATCTCTTCCCCATCGGCGCGGTACACAGCCTCCGCCTCGGCCAGCGCCTGCTCCGCCTCCTCCATCCCCGAATCCAGGCCCTGCGCGGTGGCCTCCAACTCGGAGAGTCGGGACTCCACCCCTTCCAGTTCACCCCGGTCCCTCTCCCCGGCGGCCTCCAATGCAGCCAGCTCATTCTCCAGTCCCCCCAGTTCCGCCTCCGCCCCCGCACCCCTCAGTACCGCCAGCCTCCGCTCCTCCCCGGCCAGCCGGGCCTCGGCGGAACGGGCCCTGTCGACGGCCTGCTCGCAGGACGCTATCCGGTCGTCAACCCTCTCCATTCCCTGCTCCAAGGAGAGACGCTCCTCGGCCAGCGATCGGCCCAGCGCCTCCACCTGGCGGCGGCGGCGGCGGGCTTCGGTCTGCAGGGCCGCCACTTCCGACAGGCGACGCATCCGCTCGGTGGCCATCTCCCAGTCCCGCAGCGCCCCGTCCGCCGGATCGGAGCGGAGGTCCTCGAGTGACGCTTCGATCTCCGACAACGCCAGCAGGCCCCGCTCACGGTCCGCCGCCGCCTCCGAACGCTTCTCGTCCCACGCCCTGCGGCCTGACACGGCGGTAGCCAGTTGCTCGTCGAGTTCCCGGAGCCGCTTTCCCTCCAGATAGGTGCGCAACCCTCTGATCTCGCCCGACAGGTGCTGATACCGCCCCAGCGCCTCGGCCTGGCGACGCAAGGGGCGCATCCTGCGCTGCTTCTCAGCGATCAGATCCCCAATGCGATCCAGGTCCGTGCCGGTGGACTCCAGACGCCGGACCGCCTTGTCCCGGCGCCACAGGTGCTTGCCCACTCCCGCCGCCTCCTCCAGGACTTTGCGGTGTTCGGACGGAGAGGCATTCAGCACCCGCTCGATCTGTCCCTGGCCCACCAATGCGTACTGGCTTTTCCAGATACCCGCCTCGGCCAGCAGTTCGGTGATGTCCACCAGCCGGCACGAGACGCGGTTGATCTCGAACTCGGACTCGCCCGAGCGGTAATGACGGCGGGTGACCGACACCTCCGGACGGTCGATCGGCAGGAGACCCGAGGTGTTGTCGAACACCAGCGTGACCTCGGCCCGGGACGACGCCGGCAGGGTGGCCGTCCCGCCGAAGAGCAGGTCGTCGGAGCGGTCGGCGCGAAGCGTCCGGGTCGACTGGCGCCCCGTGGCCCAGGCCACCGCATCCACGATGTTGGACTTTCCCGAGCCGTTCGGGCCGACGATCACCGTCACACCCGGGCCGAACTCGAGGGTGGTCCGCTTGGCGAAGGACTTGAACCCGGCAAGAGATATGGACTTAAGGAACATCCAAAACCCCAAATTAATGGATTCGGGCCCCTTTTCGGTGGTTTGTTTCCTTTAGCGGCCCTTCAGGGGACTGCCTGGCACTCCGGGCAGAAGAACGAGGACCGGGCGTTGATCACCATCCTCCGGATCGGGGACTCGCAGGAACGACAGGGCAGGCCTTCCCGGCCGTACACCCGCAGATACTCGAGGAACCCCCCGGCCCGGCCATCCGGCAGCAGGTAGGCCAGGTCATCCAGGCTGGTGCCTCCCCGGCTGATCCCCGCCGCCAGGACCGGGCGCACCTCCGAGCGGATCCGGTCCACCTCCTCCTCCGACAGCCCTGCCGACCGGCGGGAGGGGTGGACCCCCGCCCGGTGAAGCACTTCATCGGAGTAGATGTTCCCCAGACCCGCCACGAAGCGCTGGTCCAGTAGCAGGCTCTTGATGGGAATGGTCCGCGACCTCATCGCGTCGAACAGCCAGCCGGCGGAGGGGAGGTCATCCCAGGCGTCGGCGCCCAGGCGAGCCAGGGTGGAACCCTCCAACTCCTCGGGGGTGTACACCGCCACGAACCCGAAGGTCCTCGGATCGATCATGCGCAATGACGGGCCCCGTTCCATCTCCGCCCAGAAGCGGGTGTGGACTTCCTTCGGATCACCGGGTTCGCACAGTCGGATCCGCCCCGACATCCCCAGATGCATCACCCAGGTGAGACCGGCATCCATCCCGATCAGCAGGAACTTTCCGTGCCGACCCACCCGACGGACGCGCCGTCCCACCAGTCGGTCCTCCACGTCGGTGCAACGGGCGTGACGGCGGGCGGCGCGGGGATGACAGATCCGGGCGGAAGCCACCCTGCGGCCCTCGAGTTCGGGCCGGATGGCCCTGCGCACCGTCTCCACTTCCGGCAGTTCGGGCATTCTTCGCTCAGATCAGGAGCGCTTTCGGCGCCCTCTCCGCCACCGCCACCACGGAGCGGCCTCCCGTGGCTCATCTCCGGTCGTCGCCTCCGCGATCGCGGGCGTCGGTTGGGGGCGGGCAGGGGCCGCATCGGAGTACAGGGCCTCGACGGCGCGCCTCGCCGCCTGTTGCTCGGCCTGGCGCTTGGAGGACCCCTCGCCGACTCCGCACGTCTCTCCCTCCACCCACACCTCGGCCTTGAACCGGGGAGCATGAGCGGGACCCTCCCCCCAGATCCGGTATTCGGGCGCCTTTCCATCTGCGGCCAACAACTCCTGGAGTTGGGTCTTGGCGTCCAGGGCGTCGGGCGTGGCCGCCTGGGCATCGATCATCGACCGCCAGTGGGTCATCACCAACCCCTCGGCCGGTTTCCATCCGCCGTCCTGGTACACCGCTCCGATCACGGCCTCCATGGCGTCGGCCAGGATGCTCACCTTGCGACGACCGCCCGACTGGTCCTGGCCTTTGCCCAGCCGGAGAGCCTCCCCCAACTCGAGGACCTCCGCGACCTGTGCCAGCGACTCCTTTCTCACCACCGCCGCCCGCACCCGAGTCATCTGACCCTCCTTGAGAAAGGGGTATTCCCCGAAGATGTGCCGGGTGACCACCATCTGCAGGACGGTGTCGCCCAGAAACTCCAGCCGCTCGTTGTCGGGGGTGTTCATCTCGTTGGCGTAGGAACTGTGAGTGAGGGCGTTTAGCAACAGCTCAGGCGATGAGAACCTATAACCCAGACGCCTTTGCAGATGGTTCAACGGCAGAGGAATCTCTCCCCGATCCGCTCAGGAAGCCGGTACCTCGAACCCTCGTTGGCCATCTGCAGCGCCTTGGTGATGGCCGCGCTGCGGGCGTGCCCGTGCGCTATGACCGCGATCCCCTTGGCGCCAACCAGGTGAGCGCCGGCGTGACGGTCGTCCATCAGCTTCCGCCCCTGGGCCGAGAACCGTGGTCGCACCTTCTCCTCGGCCTCGGGCTCGCTCTCCGCCAGCATCGAGAAGAATGCCTTGGCGGACATCACCACCGAGGCCTCCACCGTCTTCAAGAAGACATTCCCGGTGAAACCGTCGGTAACGATCACATCCACCTTCCCCGTGGCGAAGTCGCTCCCCTCGACATTCCCCACGAAATTCACGGGGGACTCCCGCAGGAGGGCAAGCCCCTCTCTCTCCATCTCCCTGCCCTTGGAGTCCTCAGAGCCGTTGTTGAGCAGTCCCACCCGGGGATTCTCGACGCCGGCGGTGGTCTCGGCCACCACCGATCCCATCACCGCGAACTCCACCAACTGGCTGGGCCGCACCACCAGGTTGGCGCCCGCGTCGCACAGCACCGTCGGATTCCACGGAATGGTCAGGAGGCTGGCGATCGCCGGCCTCGACACCCCCGGCAACCGGCCGATACCCACCGCGGCCACCGCCAGGGAAGCTCCGGTGGATCCTGCCGAGACGAACCCGTCGGCCTCTCCCGAGGAGACCAGGTTCCCGCACACCACCACCGACGAGTCCGGCACCTCCCGGATGGCCTTAATGGGGAAGTCCCCCATTCCCACCACCGCAGGAGCGTGCACGATGGGCAACTCCGCCTCGTGGCCTTCCAACTCCTTTTGCAGGGCGGGGCGATCCCCCACCAATAGCACGTCGATGCCCTGGGCGGCCGCCGCTACCGCTCCAGCCACCGTCTCCCGGGGAGCGAAGTCACCCCCGCCTGCATCCAGGGCGATGGTGGGCACTACTCGACTTCGACTATTTCACGTCCTCGATAGCTACCGCACTCCCGGCACGCCCGATGAGGCAGCCGGGGAGCTTGACACTGCGGGCAGCGGGAGAGAGTGGGCGGGCGGACCTTCCAGGCCGCCTTTCTCTGCCTGGTGCGCATCTTGGAACTTTTTTTCTTGGGAACAGCCATGGGGCGACTCTCCTGGACTCTCCTATAGGAAGTTGGCCAGGACCGAAAACGGGGACGTCCGGTCCTCGACAACACATTTACATGCTTCCGTGTTCAAATGGACGCCGCATCCGGAGCAAATCCCGCGACAGTCATTCTCGCACAGAGGTGCAGTCGGCAAAGAGAGTACCACCTCGTCGACGACAATCCCATCCAGGCGGAGCCATCCGTCCTCGGTTATGCGGTACCCGTCGGAGTCCGGAAGGCGTCTCACCGTCCGGTCCACGGGAACGACCCGCTCCTCCTCCCATTCCTCCAGGCACCGGTAGCAACTCACCTGGGCATCCACCGCCACCGTTCCGCTCACCCTGATCCCGTCGTCACTCCCCTCCAAGACCAGGTCGGCCCGGGCGCCTCCGGCTCTGACCACGGGCATCTCCACCGCCAGGGGCACGTCCCACTGGCGCCGGTCGGTCCGTCCCGGGGCCCCGAGAAGGTGCGACACCTGAACCTGCACCGCGGATCCCATCAGATGGGCGGGGCCGGATCCGCGGGCCGGGAACGGTGGAGGACGGTTCGGGTGGCGCTCACCCTCGCCGCCAGGTCCCCGATGAGGGTCTCGAGGGATTCCAGGACCGCGTCGGCCATGTCCTCGGCTTCCAACCGGGTCCTCCGCGCTTCGCCCTCTGCCCTGCGGACCAGCGAATTGGCCTCGGCGACCGCCTCCTCGAGGATGTGGCTCTGGCTGACCAGGCGCTTGGACTCCGAACGCGCCCGGTTGATGATCTCCTCGCCCTGTTCGTTGGCGCGGCGCATGAAAGTCTCCCTCTCACGGACCATCCAGCGGGCGGCCCGCAACTCTTCGGGAAGGCCTCTCAGCAGGGTCTCGAGGCGGGACAGCATCTTCTCCCGGTCGACCAGGGCGTTCTGGGAGAGCGGGAGGGAACGGGCCTGACGGACCTCGTCGATCATTTCCTCCACCAGTCCGAGCAGGTGACCCACCGAGGAGCGAACCGGAACGACCTCCGACGGTTGGCTGAAAGGGGTCTGCTCATCGGTCATGAAAAACGCTCCTTCATAGCTTTGGCGACATCGTCGGGGACCAGTCCCTGCACCGACCCTCCCAGTGCGGCCACCTCCCGGATCAGCGAGGACGAGAGGAAGCTCCACTCCGGACGGGTGGGCATGAACATGGTCTCGATTCCCCCCACCGTCTGGTTCATCTGGGCCATCTGCAACTCGGTGTCGAAGTCACTCACCGCCCTCAGGCCCTTGATCAGCACCGCCGCTCCCTCCTGGCGGGCGAAGTCCACCAGAAGGCCCTGGTAGTGGCGTACCACCACCTGCGGAAGGTCACAAAGGGCGTTCTGCAGGAAACCTACCCGTTCCTCCAAGGTGAAGAAAGACCGCTTGGAAGGGTTGGCCACCACCCCAACCACCACCCGGTCGAACAACCGGGCGCACCGGCGTATCACATCCACGTGCCCGCTGGTGGGCGGATCGAAACTCCCCGGACAGAGAGCTACCGTCAACCTCTACTCCTTGAGATATCTAATTATTTCGGTGTCGCCGTGTCGGCGCCGGTCCTCGACGTCGAGCCCTGCGGCCGCCGGAACGTCGTCGTTCGCCCTTCGGGTGACGACTGCTACCGCTCCACGGCTCATCAGGCCCGACACCTTCTCAAGCACCCCGGCCACATCCTTCGATGATATATCCCAGGGCGGGTCGGCGAAGACTATATTGAACCGCCGCCCCTCCCCGGGGTGGGCCAGGTAGCTCTCCACGCTGGAGGCGACCACCTCGGCGGCTTCCCCGGCCCCGACGGCGTCCAGGTTGGCGCGTAGCGCGGCCACCGCCGGCCGCCACCTCTCCACGAACACCGCCGATCTGCCGCCCCTGCTCAGCGCCTCGATCCCGAAACTCCCCGAACCCGCGTAGAGGTCCAGGACGTCGGCTCCCCTGGCCCGCTCCCCCAGCGCCGAGAAGATCGACTCCCGCACCCGTCCGGTGGGAGGCCGGGTGCCCCGACCCCGGGGGGCGCTGAGCCGACGCCCCCGGTACCGCCCGCCGATCACCCTCATCATGAGTCGAACAGCCATTGCACGTCGTCACCCAGGACCTCTGCGATCTCCTCGGCCAGCAGGGGCTGCCGTCGCAGGTACGGATCGCTGCGGACCAGGTCGTCGGCGGCCTTCTTGGCGCGCCTCATGGCCGAGAGGTCACGGAGTATGTCGGCCAGCTTGAGGTCCCCCATTCCCGACTGGCGGGCGCCGAACACCGCCCCCTGACCCCTGATCTCGAGGTCCTCTCTGGCCAGTTCCAGGCCCTCGTTGGTGCGGGCCATCGCCTTCATGCGCCGGGCCGAGTCGGGTGTGGTGGAGTCGGCCACCAGGAGACAGCGGCCGGGATGCCGGCCCCGCCCCACCCGGCCCCGCAACTGGTGGAGTTGGGAGAGACCGAACCGCTGGGCGTCGGTTATGACCATCACCGTGGCGTTGGGGATGTCGATCCCCACCTCTATGACGGTGGTGCTCACCAGCACGTCGGTCTCCCCGGAGCGGAACCTCGCCATGACCGCTTCCTTGTCGGCGCTCGAGAGCTGTCCGTGCATCAGATCGATCGTCAGGTCGGGGAGGACCGATGTGATCTCCCGGTACTGGGAGGTGACCGACTGCACCTCCAGCTTTTCGCTGTCCTCGATCAGCGGGCAGATCACGAACGCCTGGCGTCCCTTGGCCACCTCCGTCCGGATGGCCCGGTAGGCGGTGGACATCCCGTCGGCGGTCTTCTCGATCACCCTGGTCTTCACGGGGGAACGTCCCGGTGGCATCTCGTCGATGGTCGAGAGGACCAGGTCTCCATAGAGGGTCATCGACAAGGTGCGGGGAATGGGGGTGGCGGTCATGATCAGGAGGTCCGGCTGGCGATCGGCTCCCTTGTGCTTGAGGGTGCTCCGCTGGGAGACCCCGAAGCGATGCTGTTCGTCCACCACCACCACGCCCAGCCGCCGGAACCGTATCCCCTCCTGTATGAGAGAGTGGGTGCCGACCACTATCTGGGCTTCACCCGCCGCCACATCCTCCCTCACCCGGGAACGGCCGGGGTTGTCCAGGTAGTTGGCGGCCGCCCGCGACGAGGTCAGGAGCGCCACCCGCACGGTGACGCCCCCGGCCGCCTGGAACAGTGATCCGATGTGATGGCCCCCCACCTGGGGACGCGCCACGGGCGGCGAGAGCCCCGCCTGGCTGAGCATCTCCCGGAGCACCAGGTAGAGCTGCTCGGAAAGCACCTCGGTAGGCGCCATGATCGCCCCCTGGTTTCCCGATCCCACCGCGGCCAGAAGGGCGGCGAGCGCCACCACCGTCTTGCCGGACCCCACCTCCCCCTGGAGCAGCCGGTGCATGGGACGGCTGCTCTCCAAGTCCTCCCCTATCTCTCCCAGCACCCTCTTCTGCGCGCCGGTCAGGTCATAGGGAAGGCCGTCCAGGAAGTCGGTGACCAGTTGACACTCCAGCTGCTGGGAGATCCCCTCCTGTTCTTCCACCAGCCGGTGGCGGGTGAGGGCCAGAGCCACCTGGATGCGGAACAGTTCGTCGAACACCAGCCTCCTCCGGGCCTCCCGGGCGTGATCCATGCTCGTGGGAAAGTGGATGTTCGCAAAAGCCTGATCCCGATCCATGAATTCCCCCGCCTTCAGTACCGATTCGGGAACGGGATCGAGAATCGGCCTGGCTCTCCGCAGGGCGTTGCCCACCGCCGAGCGGATGCGAACCGGGGTCATCTCCCCCACCGCCGAGTGGACCGGCACCACTCTGCCCTCGAAGCTCTCCTCGTCGGACGAGATCAGCTCCACGTCGGGATTGGTCATCTGGGGACGGCCTCGAAAGGTGGTCACCTTCCCCGAGAAGGCGGCCACCGTCCCCGGGAGGAGTTGGCGGCCTCTGAACGGTTGGTTGAAGAAGGTGATCTCCATCCGCTGTATCCCGCCCAGGCCCTGATCCGTCCCCGATCCGCCGAGGTGGGAGTCCTGGACCGTCACCTTCAGCATCTCCCTCGGTCCCCTGCGGCCCGAGACGCGGGGCCGGTAGGTCCTCACCACCTCGGCTATGAGGGTGGCCTCCCCGTCGATGGGAAGTTCGGGGATCGGAACCACCAGGGAGCGGTCCAGATAGCGGTGGGGGAAGTGCTGGAGCAGGTCGGCCACCGAGCGGACTCCGCTCTTGGCCAGCATCCCGGCCAGCCGGGGTCCGATGTTTCGGACCCGCTCCACACTCACGTCCTGGAGGTAGGCCAGACTCCGGCCCGGCCCGGAGGTCAGGGAGTCCTGCCGGGATGACCCTCGCTCCGCCGCGGGAGAACCCGTCTCTACCGTCTGGTTCGCCATCTCATCTGTGGTTTGCTATTCTTGTGGGTCGGAGGAAATCCATGGCGTACCAATGCGAGGTCTGCGGGCGCAAACCGTCCTTCGGCAAGACCGTGACCTTCTCTCATAAGCGAAATAACCGTCGGTGGCGTCCCAACATACAGCGGATCAGGGTGCGCCGGGGGTCAAACACGCGCCGGGCCCGGGTCTGCACTTCTTGTATCAAGGCAGGAAAGGTGGAAAAGGTCTGAGGTGCAGGGAGTCGTCAAGACCTACGATCCCGAGACGGGGGTCGGAGTGATCGTTTGCGACGACGACCGAAGCACAGTTCTCCTGCGACCGGGTTCCCTGGAAGGCTCCATCTTCCGCTTTCTCCGCCAGGGGCAGCGGATCGTATTCGAAACCGATCAGGAGGGAGACCGCTCCTTCGCCCACAGCATTCGAATGGGCCAGGACGGATACTGATCTCCAAGGAGGAAACGTGGCTGTCGCATACATTTTGATCCAGACCGAAGTCGGAAAGGCCGAGCAGGTGTCCCGCAACGTGAGGGCAATCGCCGGGGTGCGGGAGGCGGAGAACGTCACCGGTCCCTACGACGTGGTCGTCAAGGTGGAAGCCGACGGCGTGGACCAACTGGGGCGGCTGGTGGTCTCCGAAATCCAGATGATCCAGGGCATCACCCGCACGCTCACCTGCCCGGTCGTCCGCCTCTGAACCAAACCCCCTCCCCCACAACCCATCCTCTTCTCCCATGGCTGACAGAGGTTCCATGAAGGGAGAACCGCCATGACCCACCCGAATCTCACCGTGGTCCGACACCCCCTGGTGGTTCACTACCTCACCGTGATCCGCGACCGGCGCACCGGTCCCAGCGAGTACCGGGAGATGACCCGGAGGCTTTCCTGGCTGCTGGTGGCGGAGGCGACCGCCGACCTGCCCCTGCTGCCCACCGAGATCGAGACCCCCATGGAGGGCGGGTTCGTCGGCGGCCGGCTCGCCAAGCCCACCGTGCTGGTGCCGGTCCTCCGGGCCGGGCTGGGGATGGTGGAGGGAGCCCTGGACCTCCTGGGCGAGTCCAGCATCGGCTACATCGGGTTGCAGCGGGACGAGGAGACCGCCCGGCCGGTCGGCTACTACAACAAGCTCCCGCCCGTGTCCGGCGCCCGGGTGCTGGTGCTCGAGCCCATGCTGGCCACCGGCGGCTCCCTGGCGGCGGCCGTCGACCTGGTCAAGGCGGAGGGAGCCGGCGACATCGCCTGCGTGTGCGTGGTCACCTCTCCCGAGGGTGTCGAGGCCATGGCGGAACGCCATCCCGACACCAGAGTCTTCACCGCCGGCCACGACCGGGAGTTGGATCCCCGCAAGTACATCCTCCCCGGCCTGGGCGACATGGGAGATCGGCTGTTCGGCACCCCCCACTGAGGGGCCTGTGCAGAGGGTCCCGGACTTCGAGGAGGCGGTCCTGGAGGTGCTCGACGGCCTTCCGGAGGGAGAGGTGATCAGCTACGGGGAACTCGCCGCCGCCGCCGGGTACCGAGGCGCCGCCCGGGCGGTGGGAAACCTGCTGAGAGCCACCGCCGAACCGGCGCCGTGGTGGCGGGTGATAAGGGCCGACGGCCGGCTGGTGGCGCCCGACGCGGGTAGGCAGGCCGAGAAGCTGAGGGCCGAGGGCGTGACCGTGGAGGACGGACGCGTGGTCTCCGGAGTGAGGGGCGGTTCGTGAGTCCCCATCCTCTGGAGCGTGCGGTGGTGATGGTGCTCGACTCCTGCGGCGCGGGCGAGGCCCCCGACGCCCACCGGTACGGAGACTCCGGCGCGGACACCCTGGGCAACGTGGCCCGGGCGGTTGGCGGACTGACGCTTCCCAATCTCGGCGCGGCAGGACTCGGGAACCTCCATCCCGGCCTCGAAGGCGTTCCGGCCGCGACCCACCCCTCAATGGCCTTCGGGCGTATGGCCCCGGCGTCGGCGGGAAAGGACTCCACCACCGGGCACTGGGAGATCGCCGGGCTTTGGGTCACCCGCCCATTCGGCCTGTTCCCGGACGGGTTCCCTCCCGAGTTGACCGACCCCATAGAGGCCGAGTTCGGAAGGAAGTTCCTGGGCAACATGGCCGCGTCGGGCACCACCATCATCGCGGAGTTGGGCGAGAGGCACCTGGCCACCGGCCGGCCCATCCTCTACACCTCCGGCGACTCGGTGTTCCAGATCGCCTGCCACGCCGACGTGCTGAGCGTGGCCGAACTGTACCGGCTGTGCGAGATCGCCCGACGCCACTGCGATGCGTACCGGATCGGAAGGGTGATTGCCCGGCCCTTCGTGGGAGAACCGGGTAACTTCCGTCGCACCTACGACCGAAAGGACTTCTCGATGCTCCCCCCTTCCTCCACCCTGCTGGACCAGGTGTCGGAGGCCGGGATGACCGTATGGGGCATCGGTAAGACCGAGGACCTCTTCTGCGCACAGGGACTCACCCGGTCCCAGCACACCGAAGGCGACGCCGACGGGCTCGGGAAGACCGTGGAGGCTCTCTCCGCCATGAAGTCCGAGGGAAGGCCCGGGCTGATCTTCACCAATCTTGTGGACCTGGACATGCGGTACGGCCACCGCCAGGACCCCCACGGCTACGCGGCCGCCCTGGAGGGAATCGATTCCTGGATCCCCGCCCTGGCAGAGACCCTGGGAGGAAATGACCTGCTGTTCATCACGGCCGACCACGGCACCGATCCCACCGGCGACTCCACCGATCACACCCGTGAGATGGTTCCCCTGCTGGTAGCGGGCCGCAACGCCGCCGGGGTCGACCTGGGGATCCGGGGACGCTACTCGGATGTGGCCGTGACCATCGCCGAGGGCTTCGGACTGCCTCCGACCGGAGAGGGAACCTCTTTTTGGAAGGAGGTAGCGTGAAGTTCACGGCCGTCGAACTGATCGAACGCAAGAGGGACGGGGGGACGCTGTCCCCCGACCAGATTAGGTGGCTTATCTCCGCTTTCACCTCCGGCGAGGTGACCGACTACCAGATGGCGGCCATGGCCATGGCCGTGTACCTGCGAGGTCTCGACGCGGGAGAACTCTCGACGTGGACCGACGCCATGCTGCACTCCGGCGAGACCCTGGACCTGTCGGGCTTGCAGGGCCCCAAGGTGGACAAGCACTCCACCGGAGGGGTGGGAGACAAGGTGACCATCCCGCTCCTGCCCATGGTCAGGGCCTGCGGAGTTCTCGCTCCTACCCTGACCGGACGCGGTCTGGGTCACACCGGCGGGACCCGGGACAAGCTGGAGTCCATCCCGGGGCTGAGCACTTCCCTGAGCTCCGACCGTTTCATGGAGGTGCTCCGGACCCACGGCATGGTCTACGGAGGACAGTCGGAGAACCTGGCCCCGGCCGACGCCAAACTCTATGCGCTGCGTGACGCCACCGGCACGGTCCCCTCCCTTCCACTGATCGCCTCCTCGATCATGTCCAAGAAACTGGCCGAAGACCTCGATGGCCTGGTACTGGACGTCAAGACCGGCGCCGGGGCGTTCATGCCTAACCCGGCCCAGGCCCGGGAACTGGCCGCCACCATGGTCGGCCTGGGAGCGGCGCACGGGGTGGCGACCACCGCCTTTCTGACCAGCATGGAGTCACCCCTGGGGAGAGAGGTGGGCAACGCCTGCGAGATCGCCGAGTCGATCCAGACCCTTCGCGGCGAGGGGCCCGAGGACCTGTGGGAGGTGACCCTGGCCCTGGGGTCGGAGATGTTGCTCCTGGCGGGAGGGGCCTCCGATGAAGCAGCCGCCCGCCGGATGCTGACCCGAGCGGTGCGATCCGGGGAGGCCCTGGAGATGTTCCGCAAGGTGGTGCAGGCCCAGGGAGGGGACCCGGCGGTGGTGGATGACCCTTCCCTCCTGCCGGCGGCCGCCCGCCGCGCCGAGGTGCGGGCGCAGGAGTCGGGCTGGGTCTCGGCATGTCAGGCCCTGACTGTGGGCATCGCCGCCACCCGCCTGGGGGCGGGACGGGAACGCAAGGAGGACTCGATCGACCCGGGAGTGGGAATCAGGGTCCTGGCCAAGCCGGGTGATCGTGTGGAGAAGGGCCAGACCCTGGCCGAGGTGGCCTACGAGGAGGAGAACCGATGGGAGGCGGTGCGGGGCTTCTTGGCGGGAGCATGGTCGATCGACGAGCAACCGCCGGACACCGCGCCTTTAATAGGCGAGAGAATCCGAAGCAGCGAGATGGATTGAGAATGTCGAAGAACGACCTGTACGAGAGGCTGGAGGCCGCCGCAGAGGCCATAGCCGAAGCCACGGGCCATCCCCGCCACGACGTGGTGGTGGTCCTCGGGTCCGCTTCCGGAGACTTCCCCGAACACCTGGAGGAGGCCGTGGCGGTTCCCTACCCCAGGATCCCCGGCTTTCCGGTCCCGGCCGTCAGAGGCCACGCGGGCACCCTCTACTCGGCCTCGTTCGGACCCAACCGGGTGATACTTCTCTCCGGGAGGGTCCACGCCTACGAGGGCTACAGCCCCGACGTGCTGACCTTTGCGGTCCGGGCGTCGCTCGTGGCCGGATGCCACACCCTGGTGGTGACCAACGCCGCCGGAGGGTGCGGCGACGGTATGACCGCCGGATCGATAGTGGCGATCTCCGACCACATCAACCTGGCCGGCATCAATCCACTGGTGGGTCCCAACGACCCGCGGCTGGGGACCCGGTTTCCCGACATGTCCGACACCTACACCCCCCGACTGCGACGGTTGGTCGCAGAAGTCGCCGCCGAACAGGGCATCGACATCTCGGAGGGGGTGTACGCCTGGTTCCTGGGCCCGACTTTCGAGACGCCCGCCGAGGTGGAGATGGCCCGCCGCCTGGGCGCCGACCTGGTGGGCATGTCCACAGTGCCGGAGGTCATCTGCGCCCGCCACCTGGAGCGGCAGGTGATCGGCCTCTCCGTGGTGACCAACCTGGCCGCCGGGATCGCCGACCACCGACTCACCCACGAGGACGTAGCGGCCACCGCGGAGCTGGTGAAAGAGGACTTCAGCCGACTGCTCACCGCCCTCCTCCCCCGGATTTAGGATGCTCCGGGGCTAGTAACCTTGAGGGCGCCCATGCGGATACTGGTGTGCGTCAAGCAGATTCCCGACCCGGCCAACCCCTCCCGATTTGATCCGGATACCCATCTGCTGGTCCGCACCGAGGACCAGATCCTCGACGACACCGACCGCTACGGCGTGGAGATGGGCCTCAGGTTGGCCGAGGCCAACGAGGGAACGGTCACCCTGGTCTCGATGGGTCCGGTGGGCCGCGCCCAGGGCATCCGCCAGGCACTGGCGATGGGCGCCGACCGGGCAGTGATGATCGAGGACGAGACCCTGGCGGGCGCCGACGCCCTGACCACCGCCCGGGTTCTGGCGGCGGCGACCGAACGCACCGGGTTCGACCTGGTCATTTGTGGCCCCGAGTCCACCGACGGGTACTCGGGAGTGGTGCCCCAGATGATGGCCGAGCTGCTGGGAGTGGCGGCCCTCACCTACGCCACCGGAGTGGAGGTCTCCGGCGACCGGGTCACCATCAACCGCCAGACCAGCGCCGGCTACGACGTGGTCACAGCAGACCTTCCCGCCCTGGTCTCGGTGACCGCCGGGGTGGTGGAGCCCCGCTATCCCACTTTCAGAGGGATAATGCAGGCCAAGCAGAAGCCCACCGAGACCCTGGAAGTCGCCGACCTGGGAGTGGAAGTCTCGGTCGGCCAGGAGGTGGTTTCGGTGGTCCCCGCGCCGGAACGGGCCGCCGGAGTGGTGGCGGAGGATGAGGGCGAGGGGCATCTTCTCATCCTGGAGAAGCTCCAGGAAGCGAAGGTCGTCTAGCCATGGCCGAGATCTGGGTCTTCTGCGAAGAGACGGACGGAGCGCCATCCACCCTGGGACTGGAACTTCTGGCCAAGGCGCGGAGTCTCGGAGAGCCCACCGTTCTCTACGCAGGCGCCGGATCGGCCCAGGCCTGGGAGACCCTGGGAGATCACGGAGCGGCGACGGTGCTCCACTTCGACCACGGGGACTCACTGGCGGCTGCGCCGGTGGCGGCGGCCATCGCCGCCCGGGCCGGAGAGCAGGCCCCCGGAATGATCCTCTTCGGACAGGCCTACACCGACAGGGATGTGGCCGGCCGACTGGCGGTCCGGCTGGGACTGCCGGTCCTGTCCAACGCGGTGGATGTGAACCTCGAGCCCGATGGGACCGCAACCACCCGCCACGAGATCTCGGGAGGCGCCGAGATCGCGGTGGCCGCCTTTCGGGCGCCCAGCCCCCACCTGGCGATCGTCCGCCCCAAGTCTTTCCCGGCCGAGCCGGTCGGCGGGCCGCCCCCCGAGGTGGTCCCGATCGAGCTTCCCGACGTGGGAGGAGCGGGTGCTCTGGTGACCGAGCGACACGCCCGGGAGCGGCAGGGACCCGACCTGGAGGAGGCGGCCGTGATCGTCTCGGGAGGACGAGGGCTGGGAGCAGCCGAGCACTACTCGCTGATCGAATCCCTTGCCGCCCCGCTGGGTGCGGCCACCGGCGCCACCCGGGCCATCGTGGACGCCGGATGGGTGCCTTACGCCAAGCAGGTGGGACAGACCGGCAAGACCGTCAAGCCCGATGTTTACATCGCCTGCGGAATCTCAGGCGCCATGCAGCACCTGGTGGGCATGAAGGACGCCAAGACCATCATCGCCATCAACAAGGACCCCGACGCTCCCATCTTCACCATCGCCGACCTGGGAATCGTGGGGGACGTCCACAAGGTGATGCCCAAGCTGATCGAGGAGTTGGGCGGCGGCTAGTCCCGGAGCGGACCTGCGGCCGGGTTCGGCTCCCTGCCCGTCGTTCCCCACTTAGATCCCCAACGCCGAAAAGGCGCGAGGAACCGGCTCGCCGGGCGCCGGAGCTTTATCATCAACTGGTTATAGAGCTATGACCCCGGCGGACCGGGTGGCCCACATCTGGAAGGAAGGATCTGAATTTGGACGCTGGCAATATCGCTTGGATGGTCACCGCTTCCGCCCTCGTGCTGTTCATGGTGCCTGGGCTTGCCCTCTTCTACGGCGGCATGGTGAACTCCAAGAACGTAGTGAACATGCTGATGATGAACGTGGTCACCATCCCCATCGCCACCATCATCTGGGTGGTGGTCGGGTACTCGCTGGCCTTCGGCGTCACGGCCGGCGATCTGGGCATCATCGGCAACCTGGACAAGGTGGGCCTGGCCGAACTCGGTGACGAGGAGACGCTTTTCTCGGTCTTCCAGATGATGTTCGCCATCATCACTCCCGCTCTGATAGCCGGCGCCGTGGCAGGGAGGATGAAATTCTCCTCGTGGGTGATCTTCGCGGCGCTCTGGTCCCTCCTGATCTATCCCGTGGTGGCCCACTGGGGATTCGCCGGCGACGGCTTGCTGTATTCCTTCGGAGCGCGCGACTTCGCCGGGGGTCTGGTCATCCACGTCAACTCCGGAGTGGCCGCCCTGGCGCTGATCAGGGTGCTGGGACCCCGGCAGGACTTTGGAACCGAACACCCCCCGCACTCCCTTCCCCTCACCCTGATCGGTACCGGGATCCTGTGGTTCGGATGGTTCGGGTTCAATGCCGGGTCGGCCCTGGCCGCCGACGGAGCGGCCATCACCGCCCTGCTCAACACCCAGGTGGGCGCTTCCCTCGGGGCCTTCGGGTGGATGGTCTCCGACTGGACCCGCCATCGCAGGCCCACCCTGCTGGGCCTGGTCTCCGGAGCGGTGGCGGGACTGGTGGCTATCACTCCGGCCGCCGGGTTCGTCAGCCCCTCGGCGGCGATCGTCATCGGCGCGGCCGGCGGGTACATCTGCTCGCTGGTGGTGGGGCTCAAGGAGAGGTTCGGTTACGACGACTCCCTGGACGTGGTGGGGATCCACATGGTGGGTGGGGTGATCGGCTCGGTGCTCACCGGGGTGTTCTCCTCGACGGCGTACGGCGAATTCGACGGCCTCATCTACGGAGGCGCCGGCTTCTTCGGCAAGCAGTTGGTGGGGGTGGTGGCCGTGATCGCCTTCAGCTTTGTCGCCACCTGGATCCTGGCCAAGGTCCTGGACAGGACCATCGGCCTGCGCGCCGCCCGCGAGGATGAGATCATCGGCCTGGACATCGCCCAGCACGGCGAGGACGCCTACTGGATCCGCTAGGAATTGCGGAATAGCCACTACCCCCATTGCCGTTAAGGAAACGGCGGGGGACTTCCATTAGAGTTGACCGCCGGTCCGGGGACGAACCCGGACAGAGAGCCACAAGGAGGAACTCGATGACCGTTATCGACGATCTGCTCGCAAACAACGCCGGCTATGCGGAGAGCTTCGACAAGGGCGAACTGCCCCTGCCCCCCGGGCTGGGCCTGGCCGTGGTTGCGTGCATGGACGCACGCCTGGACACACACAGCCTGCTGGGGATCGCCGAAGGCGATGCTCACGTCATCCGGAACGCCGGTGGCGTGGTCACCGACGACGCCATCCGCTCTTTGACCATCTCCCAACGCCTGCTGGGCACGACGGCGATCATGCTCATTCACCACACCGACTGCGGGATGCTGACCTTCCGCGACGACGACGTGAAGGACGCCATCACGGCCGACACCGGCCTGCGGCCGGCCTTCGCGCTGGAGGCTTTCGGTGACCTTGACGATGACGTGAGACAGTCGATGGCGCGGATCCAGGCAAGCCCGTTCGTTCCCAACAAGGGCGACGTTCGCGGCTTCGTGTACGACTGCGCCACCGGGAGGCTGAACGAGGTCACCTGACCCTGCCTCCCCGCAGGAGGTAGATCCATTCCCGCAGGCGGCGGGACTTCGGTTCCTTCACGGAGGGAGGGGTGGGGGCTCTCGGGGCGTCCCGATGCTATGTTGACGCGTGATGGCCCTGTTCGTGACGGCCCGGGAACGTCGCCTGTGGCTCTGGGCCTTGGCGGCGGCGGTAGCTATCTACTCGACCCTTGGCCTGACGGGGACCCTGGCCCGGCGGACCAGCGAGGGCGATCCACTCGACGTCTTCCTGTTCTTCTTCGTGATGGGCCTCCTGGCGTTGACCGTGCTGGCCTACGGCCTTCAGATCCGGCCGCGAGGCGTCGAGATCGGGGTCCTGCTGGGGATTGCCGTGGTCTATTTCATGCTGTTCGCCCGGATGACGCTGGCCGAGCGAACTCATCTCATCGAATACAGCGTGCTGGCCACCTTCATACGCGAGGCGCTCTGGGAACGGAGGAACGGGGGTCGACGCATGCCCTCACCCGGCCTCCTCGCCATCCTGACGACCACCCTGGTGGGAACCGTCGACGAATACCTCCAGGTGTTCATTCCCAGCCGGGTGTTCGACCCCATCGACATACTGTTCAACTTCCTGGCGGCCGTGATGACCGTCGCGGCCCTGGCGACCTTGTCCTGGATCCGAAGACGCACCCTGTCCCGCCCCGCCGGGTGAGGACCGGACCTCACCCGGAACACCCCTTTCGGGCACAGTTGGCAGGGATGGTCCGCCTATCCTTCACATGAAGGAATCTGACATGGGAGGTGGTATGACGAAAGCCAGCCAACGATCGGCCCTCCGGGAGGCGGGATTCACCAAGCCCCAGACAAATGCTCTGGCCATGGCTTTGGAGCCGCTGGCGACCAAGGAAGACCTGCTGGCATTAAAGGAAGACGTGAAAGGCGACCTGGCAGTGCTCCGCGGTGACGTGACAGAGATCCGCATTGACATTCGGTGGATGAAATGGGTGGGAGGGGCCATCGGCCTGACAGTCCTCGCCGAACTGGTCAGCGGCCTTTTCTCTTAGTCCATCGGGCCCGGACATCGCCCGGCAAGGCGAGGACGCCTGCCGGATCCGCTGAGAGCCGGAACCTAATCCAGGAACTCGTCGAGCCCGATGGTGAACCGATGGTGGCGGATCTTGGAGAGCGCCTTGCGCTCCATCTGTCGGATGCGCTCCTTGGTCACCCGGAACTGGCGGGAGAGTTCCCCCAGCGTCCACACCCGCCCGTCCTCCAGCCCGAACCTGAGCCTCAGGATCTCCTGTTCCCGGTCTCTCAGGTTCTTCAGCACATGGGCCAGGTACCTCTGCAGGAAAGCCAGGGTGGCGGCGTCCAACGGGTCCTTGGCGTTGAGGTCCTCCACCAGATCGCCCACCGTGGTGCCGTCGTCTTCGGATCCCACCGGGTCCTGCAGGGAGATGGGACGCTGTGACAGCCTCACCATCCGCTCCACCACCTCCGGCCCGACCTCCAAGCGGGCGGCCAACTCGGCGGTGGTGGGCGGCCGTCCATGTTTCTGAGTGAGTTCCCGGCGGGCGTCGTTGAGCGGCGGTATCAGAGCGGCCAGGTAGGCGGGGACCCTGATCAGCCGGGACTGCTCTGAGAACATCTTGATCATGGGTTGTCTGATCCACCAGACCGCGTAGGTGGAGAACCGAAAGCCCTTGCGGTGGTCGAAACGCTGGGCGGCTTTCATGAGCCCGAGGTTCCCCTCCTGGATCAGATCCAGCAGGAGCGCTCCGTTCATGGAACCGAAGGTCTTGCGGGCGATGGACACCACCAGCCGCAGGTTGGACTCGACCATGCTGTTGTACGCCCTCTCCCCCTGCTCAACCCGCTTCTTGAGATCGCGTCGCTCCCCGGCCGACAGCCCCTTTTCTGCCAGTTTCTCCCCCGCCCGGACGCCGCTCTCGATCTGCACGGCCAACTCCACCTCCTGTTCGGGGGTGAGCAGCGCGTAGCGCCCGATCTCCCTCAGGTACTGGGTAACCGGGTCGCCCGGGGCCTCGGCCGGAGAGGACCCCGGCCGGTCTCGCCTTCCCCCCACATCCTCCACCTCCTCCACGACCCGGATGCCCTCCTGCGAAAGCCGGTTCATCAGGTTGATCCATCTTCCCTCCTCTTCCTGCGACTCCTCGTCGAACTCGTCGAGATCGGCCATCAGTTCGGAAACGGTCAGGAACCCCCGCTGGCGGCCACGGCGAAGGATGGTCCCCATCCAGGCCTCGAAGCCCCCTCCCTTCGGGCTCATCGCAGGTCTCCGGTCAACTCCTGGCGCCGGCGCTCCAGTTCCACCACCTGTGCGAGGAGCCGGGGGCGTTGGGGATCGTCGGCGGCCAGCGACCGCATCCGCGCTCCGATGGCGTCCATCTCCCGGCGCAGCGCCGCTCCCCGGCACCGGATGACCAGCGGCCTCGGGTCGCCGGGCTCCGAACCTTCGGCTGAGATCGCCAGCAACTCCCGGTCCACCTCACCGGGAGAGCGCTCCTGCTCCGATGGATCGGAAGGGCCCTCCTCCCTCCATGCGATCGGCGTGGGCTGGCCGATCGGAGTGACCCGCCAGTCGGCTTCCACCTGCTGGAATGCCTGACGGTAGAGGTCCTGGCCGAACAGGGTGCTGTCCACCTCCAGTTCCCGGAGCGCCGGGTGGTTGGCCAGCACCGCCTTGAGAAGCTCACGCTCCACGGCCGATCCCCTGTGAGCATGCCGGTCCCTGACCCGGGGCGCCGAAGCCGCGGAAGTGTCCGGCCGCCTCGTCCCCGTTCTGCCCGTTCTCCCGGCTCTGCCCGTTCTCCCCGCTCCCCTTGCTCCGCGGCGCACCACGGCCTGGATCTCGGAGAGGCCTGCACCGGTCATTCGCGACAGGGTCCGTTCGTACTCGGCCCTGGTGGCCTGGTCGGCCACCGCGGCCAGGAGCGGACCCAACTCGTTCACCGCCCGGGCGCGGGACTCCGGGTCGGTGAGATCCACTCCCGCCAGCCGCCTCTCCATGCGGTACTGGAGAGCCGGACGGGAGTCGTCCACGGCCTGGCGGACCTCCTCCAAGCGGGACTCCTGCAACAGGTCGGCCGGGTCCTTCCCGTCGGGCAACTCGGCCACCCGCAGGTCAAGACGGCGCCCGCTCCGGCGGCTCACCCGCTCGCCTCTCAGCACCGCGTCGGAGCCCGCCCGGTCGGCGTCGAAGGCCAGGACGATCCGCTGTCCCAGGCGGCTCAGCACCTCGAGGTGGTCCTCTCCCAGGGCGGTCCCGCAGGTGGCGACCGCCGACTCCATCCCGGCCTGGTGCATGGCGATCACGTCGGTGTACCCCTCCACCACCACCGCCCGATCGGACCGGCTGATCTCCCTGCGGGCCAGGTGGAGGCCGTAGAGAAGCCTCGATTTGCGATAGAGGGGCGTCTCCGGCGAGTTGAGGTACTTCGGCCCGTCGCCGCTCATCAGCCGGGCGCCGAATCCCACCGGATCCCCCCGCAGGTCGTGGATGGGAAACATGATGCGTCCCCAGAAGCGGTCCCGGACCCCGTCGTCGCCGGGACCCCTGTCCCATCCGCGCCGCACCGCCAATCCGGCCCGCTCCATCACCGAGTTGGACACCCCCGCCGATCGCAGTTCGGTCCCCAGAGACGGCTCTTCGGCGGGCGAGAAGCCCAGGCCGAACTTCTCGATGAGCGCCCGGTCATAGCCCCGGGACCGCAGGTAGGCGCGGGCGGGGCCCGCATCGGCGGCGGAAAGAAGCCTTCGGGTGTAGAAGTCGACCGCCCGGCGCATCACGTCCACCAGGCGCTCGCGCTCGGCGGCCCTCTTCCCGTCTCCCGGCCGGTGGGTTAAGACGATGCCGGCCTGTCTGGCCAGGGCCTGAAGGGCGTCGGGAAAGGAGAGGCCCTGGGTCTCCTGCACCAGGGTGAACACGTCCCCGCCCTTGTGGCAGCCGAAGCAGTAGAACAGTCCCCTCGCCGGGTCGATGGAGAGAGAGGGCGTCTTCTCCTGGTGAAACGGGCAGAGTGCGGTAAAGCTCCGGCCCGACCGCTTCACCTTGGTGATGGCCGCGAACTGCTCCACCAGGTTGACCGCCGCTCGGACCCGCTCCCGGTCGTCATCCCCCCTAACCATGGGCTGTCATCCTAGCCCGGCCGGCGCCGCGGTGAAGGCCAGTTCCAGTCCGATCTCGTCCCCCACATTGGCCACGAAGGGGACCGAAGGAATGTTCAGACCGAAGTCCGAGCGCAGCACCGTGGTCGAGGCCAGCCCCACCAACCGCTCGTCGGCGTCCCACCGGGCGACGACCGTGAAGGTGACCGCCCGGGTGATGTCTCGCACCGTCAGGTCGCCCGCCACCGAGAAGCTGTATTCGCCTCCTGCCTCCGCCGCGCCCGACAGACCGGTGATCCCGGTGGGGCTGAAGGTGATGAACTCGTACTGCTCGGCGGCCAGGATCGGGCCCCGGATGGCCCGGTCCCGGTTGCCGGAGTCGGTGGCAAAGGTCCGGGCGTTGATGAGGATCTCCCCCATCTGCGAGCGCGACAGGTCGGAGACGTCCACCCTCACCCTCCCCACCACCTCGGTGGTAACCCCCACCACCGTGAACGGCTCGCCCCGGAGGTCCTCATAGATCGAAAAGCGCGCCTCGGTGCCCTCCGACAACTCCAGTTCCACCACATCCGCCGACTCGATGGGCTCCTCGATTGCCTCCTCTTCGGGGGCCTCCTCGGCGTCCTCGGCCCCGGACGGCTCGGGGGCGGGTTGAGTGGGAGGAGCCTCGGCCTCGCCATCGCCGCCCTCCCCGTCGTCTGCAGGCGCCGCCGTGGTGGCGGGAGCCTCCTCGGTCGTCTCGGTCGTCTCGGTTGCGGCCGCTGGCTCGGCTGTGATAGGGGGAGCGGTCACCGGGGTGGGGTCGCCCACGTTCCCGGCCACGTAGAACCAGATCACCCCCGCCAACGCGGCGGCGACCACCGCCAGCGCGCCGACCAGGGCTTTGCGGCTCACAGTCCCAGGTGCTCCACCAGGTAGGGGTACAACCGGTCGGCGCTCACCCGGTCCTGGTGCATGGTGTCGCGGTGGCGGACCGTCACCGACTGGTCATCCAGCGAGTCGAAGTCATAGGTGACGCACAGCGGCGTGCCGATCTCGTCCTGCCGGCGGTAACGGCGCCCTATCGACTGGGTTATGTCGAACTCCACCGACATCCTCCTGCTCAGGTCGTCGGCGATCCGCGAGGCCGGCTCCACCAACGCCGGCTTCCGGGAGAGAGGAAGAACCGCCGCCTTGTAGGGCGCCAGGCGCGCATCGAGCCCCAGCACCACCCGTTCGGAGCCCCGGACCTGTTCGGTCCGGTAGGCGTCTATCAGGAAGGCAAAGGTGGTGCGGGTGGCGCCCGCGGCCGGCTCTATCACGTAGGGGACCACCCGGGTGCCGGTGGCAGGGTCGAAATAGCTCAGGTCCTCCCCGGAGTGCTCGGTGTGCTGTCTGAGGTCGAAGTCGGTCCGGTTGGCGATCCCCTCCAACTCGTCCCACCCCCACGAGAACCGGTACTCCACGTCGACCGTCTCCACCGAGTAGTGCGACAACTCGTCGTCGCCGTGGGGACGGATCCGCAGGTTGTCGGGGTTCATCCCCAGGTCCAGGTACCAGCGCCGCCGGGCGTCCACCCAGTACTCGAACCACTGCGCCGCCTCGGAGGGATCGCAGAACCACTCCATCTCCATCTGCTCGAACTCCCGGGTCCGGAAGACGAACTGGCCGGGGGTGATCTCGTTGCGGAAGGACTTTCCGACCTGCGCCACCCCGAAGGGGAGCTTCTGGCGGGAGACCCGGAGCACGTTGGCGAAGTTGATGAAGATGCCCTGGGCGGTCTCGGGTCGCAGGTAGACGAGGTTGTCGTCGGTCTCCACCGGCCCCATGTGGGTGCGAAGCATCAGGTTGAAGTGCCGGGGCTCGGTGAAGGTGCCGCTCCTGCCGCACCCCGGGCACTGGTCGGGGCGGGGAAGGCGGTCCTGGCGGAAGCGCTGATGGCAGCCCCGGCACTCCACCAGCGGATCGGTGAAAACCGCCTCGTGCCCGGAGGCCTGCCACACCCGGCGTGACTGGATGACGGCCGAGTCGATTCCCACCACGTCCCGGCGGGCGCCCACCATCGAGCGCCACCACTCGTTCTTCACGTTTCTGAGCAGTTCCACCCCCAGCGGGCCGTAGTCGTACGCGGAGCGGAGGCCCCCATAGATCTCGGAGGAGGGAAAAGCGAACCCCCGTCGGCGGGACAGGTTGACAATGGTTTCCAGGCTGGTCATGAGGACAAGCGCAAGGCTACCCGCCGGATGGCTCTATTGATTCCCGAACCCGGCCAAAACGCCGCTCCCGCCGTTGGTAGTCAGCGATCGCCTCGGCCAGGTGGGTGCGGTCGAAATCAGGCCACAGCACCTCGGTGAAGTACAACTCCGCATACGCCGCCTGCCAGAGGAGGAAGTTGGACAGCCGGCTCTCCCCGGAAGTGCGGATGATCAGGTCGGCGTCGGGCATCTCGGGGACTCCCAACCGGGCCGCCAGGGCGGTCTCGTCCACCTCACCGGGCTGGATCCGGCCCGCCGCCGCGTCGGCCGCCAGGGCGCGCGCCGCGTCGGCTATCTCCCGGCGGGACCCGTAGTTGAAGGCGATCACCAGGTTCAGCCTGGTGTTGTGAGCGGTGAGGGAAAGGGTCTCGGAGATCCGCCGGCGGACGCTGTCGGGTATCCGGGGATCCGAGAGGTCCCCCGCCACGTGCAGGCGCGCTCCCCGCTCCACCAGCTCATGCCCGCGGCGCGCCAGCAGGTCGTCGCAGAACTTCATCAGAAAGGAGACCTCTTCGGCCGAACGCTGCCAGTTCTCGGTGGAGAACAGGAACAGGGTGAACCACTCGATCCCCGCCTCCAGGGCCCCCTCCAGCACGTCCAGGACAGCCTTCTCCCCAGCGGCGTGCCCGGCCACCCGGGGGAGGCCGCGCTTGGCTGCCCAGCGCCCGTTCCCGTCCATAATCACGCCCACGTGGCGGGGAGGGGCGAAGCTCATGAGGGCGCGGCCAACGAGCGAAAACTCCGGTCGAGATGCACCTCGAGGAACCTGCAGACCACGCTCATGGCTTGGGTCGACAAGTCGACGGTGGTCGCGGGCAGATCACCCAGATCGGCCCGGGCCAGGTCGCGGAGGTGCTGGGTCACTCCCCCCACGAGCCGCACCGAGCCCTGGGTGTGACATCTCTCACACGTCACCCCTCCACCCGCGAAATTGAACCTGGCGAGGCCGTCGGTCCCCCCGCAGGAGGCGCACCACTCCAGGGCTGGCGCCACCCCCACCACCTCCGCCAGGCGCAGCAGGAAGGCGGTGGTCAAACCGGGGATGTCCTCTGTGGACGACAGCACCTCCAGGCTCTCGGCCAGCAGGTCGAACAGTATCTGTGAACTCTGTTCCTGTTGAGCCACGCCGTCCGCCGCGTTCACCATTGTCGAGGCGGCCAGCAGGCGATCCAGGTCGGTCCGCAACTCCGGATAGGCCGACACCACCGTGACCGAGGTGATCAGATCCAGTTCCCGGCCCCGGTGCAAAACCAACTCCACCCGGCAGAAGGGCTCCAGGCGGCCCCGGAGGCGGCTCCTTACCTTGCGGACCCCCCGAGCCACGGTGCGAAGCTTCCCCCTCTCGGGACTGAGCAGCACCACGACCCGGTCAGCCTCCCCGAAGGGGTAGCTGCGAAGCACTATCCCCTCCTGATGGCTGATCTTGCTCATATGAAAGGGTATTTCTGCGGGTCGGAGCTATTCACCCAAAGCGCTCCGAGGGGTGACGCTTCACACCACCACATTGACCCACTCGCCCTCTCCGCGGAAGGCTTGAAGGTTGACCGCGAAGATCTCGGCCAGCCGATCGGCGTACTGGGGTGAAAAGCCCCCAAGGTGGGGAGTGAGCACCACCTTGTGATGGCTCCACAGGGGTGAGTCCTCTCCGGGGGGCTCGGGATAGGTGACGTCCAGGCCCGCCCCGCGGAGTTCGCCCGAGTCAAGAGCCTCCAACAGCGCCTCGGTGTCCACTGTCGAACCTCGGCCCACGTTCACGAACCACCCGTCCCCCAGGGCCTCGAGTTCTTCTGCCCCCACCTGCGGCGGCGCTCCACGGCCAAAGGGGAGCGCGTTGATCACCGCGTCCGCTCTCCGGAAGACCTCGACGGTGCCCTCGGGGCCATATACCTCGGAGGCCGACCCCTCGTAGGAGTCGGGGTGTCGCTTGGTGCCGATCACCTCCATCCCCCAGGCCTTGGCCCGCCAGGCTATCTCCTCACCCACCGCCCCCAGACCCAGTATCCCCAGCGTGGAGCCGGTCAGTTCGTGACACATCGCCTGCCTCCAGATCCCCCGGTCCCCGTAGCGCACCGACTTTCCCACCCGCCGGGTCATGGCCAACAACATCGCGAAGGCGTGCTCCGCCACCGCCGGAGCGTTGGCGCCCCGGCCCGAGGTCAGGCGGATGCCGGCCTCCTCCAACTTCTCCCAGGGGTAGCTGTCGCAACCCGAGGAGATCGACTGTATCCAGCGCAGACCGAGCGCAAGGCACTCGTCGGTCCAGATGAAGCTGACCAGAATCTCCGACCGGGGATCCGCAAGGCTTTCGGTCAAGCCTTCCAAGTCCGGCGGAGAGATCACCTCCACTCCCGGGACCTTGGCCAGGCTGTCCCGCACGCCCCAAGGGTGACAGGGATGGAGCACCACCCGGTGCGGACCGCTCATCGGCCAGGTGGATTCATGACCCGAAGACCGCGTCCCAAAGGACCCCCAGTTCCGCCCACACCCGGCGCGACGCCCACAACAGCAACAGCCCCATCAGCGCCACTCCCGCGGCGGTCAGCAACAACCGGATCCGGTACACCCATCGCTCCTCGGGAGCGTTGTACCGGTAGGAGAACGCCACCGCACTCCCATCGGGCGAACCCTGCGAGGCCACCCGCTGCGGCGCAGCGACCGGCGCCTCGGGTTCGAGATCCAGGGGGTGTTCGGACGGCTCGTCTCGGGCCTCGGACAGGCTGTCCAGCGACTGACGAATCGTCATCCTCGGAGTCTCCGGCTCCGGCACTCCGAATCCGGCGGCCCGGGACAAGAGGCCCTCGGGCATCTCCAAAACCACCTCGAGAGATCGAAGCAACCCAGGATGGATGGGAATCTCCACCCCTCGCTCCCAATCCTTGACCTGTGCCTGGGTAACCCCAAGCTGGCGGGCGAGTTGCCTCCTATTGAGACCGCGCCGACGACGGAAACTCTCGAGTATCTCCCCGAAAGTAGGACCGGCCGCCGAACGCTGGGAAGTGCGCTGACTCATCAACCACTAAGAATACGACCCCGAGGGGATATTGGCGTGCAACCCACCCCTAGTGGGTGGGATTGGCAGGCACGCTGTCGGGCTCCGGTTCGGCGGTGACCCGCATCTCCCCCACTCCCTTGACATTCCAGCACAGGGTGCGACCCTCCGGAACCAGTATCCGGAAGGGACCGCCTCTCTCGGGAGGAAGACGGTCGTCACCAAACCCGTACACCACCACTCCCTTGGAGGACAGTTCCTCCAGAGGTATGGAAGCCCGGTAAGCCCCGTCATCGCTCTCCACCGACACAAAGCCACCCTGAGGACCCGACGCATCCAGGAGCGCCCCGGCCGAGACTCCGCGTCCGGGTATCTCCCCCTCGCCAACCTGCCCCGACAACCCGGCCAGATCCTCCATGGCCCACTCGCCAGGACTCTCAACCAGTCCGGTAACCCTGATAACGGGAGCCGTGTCCTGCAGATGGGAGGCCATACCCATCACGGTACCAGCCTGTCTCCGGTACCCTTCCAATCGGAGGCGAGCGAGCGCCTGGTGGGCTCCCCGGTCTTCAAAACCGGTGGGGGGTCAAAAGACCCCCGGCGGGTTCGATTCCCGTCCGCCTCCGCTATGATCTCGACATCATCCCAGGTCAGAGCCAAATAAAAGGTTCTGATACTACTTACAGTACCAAATCTTGGCGTGACCGACTGCTCTGTCCGCTCTTAACCTGATAGGGAGGGTACATCGGTCCGGATGGAGTACCCCTGAATACTGGGGTGAGTAGGGCATGAAATGCTGGGGAGACGGCCGGGTCCTATCTCCCCGCCGCATTGTCGCATCGCACCACCTTGGCATCTGTGATCCAGCGCGCCAACCGACTCAACGTGGCTAGGGTCTCCAACGCCAAACCAGACGAGATCGTCTGCTCGGTAGTCTGGTACTTGTAAAGGTTCCGGATCCGCTTCATGCATCCCCGAGCGAAGTGCATCGCTCCCTCGTGTGCGTTCTTCCATTCATCTTCATCTCGCTCTCGGTCATAACCGGTGAACCGCATCCGAGGCTTGCCGGGCTTGGGATCGGATGGGCTGAACACGCTGGGCAAGTCCAAGTCTTTGGTGCTCTTGACCTTAAGCGCCAGTTTCCACTGGGAGCGGAGATTGTCAGCCGCGGCGCTGACTGCACTAAACCAATGGCCATCGTCAAAGAGGGGTTCGGCCGGTTCAGCGACCCATGGATGCAAATCCACCACCCTCAAGACAGCGGGATCGCCCCTCTCCGCGATAGCGGCAGCCATAACCGCGCCGTAACCCTGTGCTCTGATAGGTCCCGACAAACGGAAGTCGATTTCCCGCTGCCTCCTAAAACCCGGTGGCAAGAAATCCAGTGCTCTGAGATCATGCCTCATCGTTTCTGCAGCGGCCACAATGTCGTGCTCGGGGTCAAGGAGTTCCTTCACCGTCTGATAAACCCTCAAGGCCCATGCGCCTATGTCTTGCGGATCGCCTCCCCTCAAAGCGCCATGCTCCATCAAGAGCTCCTGGAAACGCCAATGCATCGGGTGGAAACGAGGATCCACAGCCGAGTGTTTTACCATGTCGGACACTTGCAAGAACGCTAGTCGCCCGTTTCTTCCAACAGTACCCAGTGGGTGCCTTAGCAAAAGCCGTACTCAGAAACCGAGATGTCTCGTGACCCACCAGCCCGTACCCGACGGGATCAAGGGCCCTGGGCCCACATCGGGACCGGTTGCTGTCGGAGGTGAGCCCCGGGTGTTGATCTCTACCGTTTTGATACCCTTGGAGCATGGAGTGATCGGGCTACACCCAACTGCTGCTGTCGGTTGTTCTGATGGTGAACATGCCGCAAAATGGACCTCCCGGTCCTGGGGCTATGGACCTCCCGGTCCTGGGGCCAGCGATCTTGGGACAATCCCCGAAGCCAGCAGTTTATCTGGGTACCCTGATCCAAACCAGACTGGGTAAGGTCGGCACTCCTGAACACCACCGTACCGATCACAACCCTTAATACATCCTCCGGCCAGCAACTGCCACCCCTCCCAACGGTGCCGAACGTAGGAGTTCTCCCGGAGACATCAACTTTTCGCATATCATGCACCGTGAACGATCAAGGTCAGCAGACGCTCAACATGAGAAGCCGAAGAACCAAGGAAGGCACAGGACGAATTCAAGAGATTGACCCCGACTCAGATTTGTATATCCAGGTCGTCGAGTTGGGCAACAGTCACCGAGGGACCCTCGGGTTTCTGCCGTACCAAGTATTCCGAGAAGCGGCCGCATCCGCTCAAGTGCTGGCATTTGTGGCCGAAGGCACAGTACGGGGGTACATACTCTTCCGAAGACGCAGGCGCACGGGCGAAATCACCCTCACTCACCTCTGTGTCGGAGAGGACTATCAAGGACAGGGTGTTGCAAAGGCCTTGGTCGCAGGACTCGTGAAGAGGCACCCGAACTCTCCCGGCATCCGCCTCCGATGCAGACAAGACTTCGATGCCCACCACGTCTGGCCAAAACTCGGCTTCGTAGCTCTAGGAGAGCGACCGGGAAGGAGTCAGCATTTGCTGACCGACTGGTGGCGGCCCATAGCCGACCGGTCGCTATTCGAATGGCCAGCGGCCGCAGAGACCCGTGTTCTTGCTGTAATAGACACCGACGTATTCCGGGACATCGCGGAAGAACGCGACTTCCCTGCTTCACTAGCGCTGGAAAGCGACTGGGTCGATGGTCTCGTGGAACTAGCCGTCACAGCAAAGACTCTCGATCAAGTCTCCGGATCCGATGGCCTGTTTCCTGATCTTCGGCCCGAGGCCAGCAGATTCAGAATAATCGACCCTCCACATGGCGACTGGGAAGCGATCTTTGAAAAGTTACTAACCCTCGGCTCAGTAGCCGAACGGGACGTTGCTGACATGCAGATCGTGGCACAAGCTATAACGGGAGGAGCACGTTACCTAATCACCCGTGACCAGGGTCTAGTCAAGACAACCGAAGATATTGAGAGCGCGTTTGGTTTGGTAATACTCGAACCTGCCGATCTGATCATGCGCCTGAACGCGGAGGATGACTACCAGCCAAAGTTCATAGCGAACTCCCAGCTGAGGATCGAACAGATACATAGAATTCCACCCCGCAGTGCTCTTAACCGCTACTGCCGGTATGTGAATCAACATCCAGCGGACCTGAGGCACCAACTCTCTTCAACCGTGGGCAGGGCCAGAATCCTGGCTCACTGGATTCAACTGACAACCGAGGACGGAACCGGTTTGGCACTTGCCGGGTACGTGCTCGTGGAAGGCGCCTTGCAGGTGACCGTCTTGCGACGCTCCCACAGCCGGGATCCGTACTCAACCATGCGGCAAGTTATCCATTTCTTGCGCGACACCATGGCTAGCAGAGGTGGTGGGCGCGTTGAAATCATGGACCGCATTGATCACATCACGGCTCGTGCGCTCCAGGACGAAAGCTTTGAACGCACAGACGGGCCCTGGGCGGCCGAAGTCAGAACAACGATTAGCGGTCCCAACAATCCACTACCTAGCGAACTGACGGCAACGGACCTCTCTCCGACTCTCATCAGCCAATTCGAAGACAAGTACTGGCCATGCAAAGTGTTTACGGGACTAGTGCCGTCATATGTGGTGCCAGTCAGGCCAGAATTCGCTAAGGTGCTCCTGGGATATGAGGAGGCACAACGGCAACTCTTCAGCCCCCCAGCATCAGTCACAATGGCGCTCGAAAATGTCTATTACCGGGGGCGTCGAGGTTCATTAGAGGAACCTGCTCGCATCCTGTGGTGGGTCAGCGGCGGCGGAAGGGAAGCGGGCATGCGGGCAATGTCATGGCTGGACGGGATTCACACCGCCAACCCCAAGCTGCTCTACCAGCGGTACGGACGCAAAGGCATCCTAACGCTAAACCAGGTCCAAGCGCAAGCAACATCACCACGTAAGGGCAGCCAACCCGTTGCCACAGCTCTCCTATTCAGCCGCACAGAAATATTCTCTGCCCCGGTACCAATAGCACGGGCACGAGAGTTACATCAACCCATGACCCGAAATGGGTATTTTCAAACATCGCGTCAAGTTAGCGAGGCAGACGTCGAAGCATTTTATCGAGAGGGGATGGACTCTCAATGACCGAACTCCGAATAGCTTACGACTCCTGCGACCCCCACCGAATGCTTGTCCTCTCCCTGAAGCCACGATTCGCGGAAGCGATCCTGTCGGGAAAAAAAACGGTCGAACTACGCCGAGTCGAGCCCCGGATAACCGTTCCAACGCGGGCTCTTATCTACGCCTCCACACCCACGCGATCGCTCGTCGGCCAATGCGTTGTGTATAAGGTGCTTCGACTGCCGTTGCAAGAACTGTGGCGACGATTCGGCGCTGATACCGCCCTCAGTAATCGAGAGTACCAAAACTACTTCACCGGCACAGATGCCGGCGTGGCGCTGCGGCTGTCGCACCCGACGCGTCTACCCGCCCAGATACCACTGTCAAAACTGCAACAAAGCGTCGACCGATTCCGAGCACCGCAGAGCTTCTCTTATCTCGCAACAGAGGCCGGTGCACGGTTGCTAGCTATAGCTTCCTAAAAGGTTTGGAAGCCAGCCCAACGTCCCCGATATGGGTGAAACGCCTCACGTCAAAGTGTGACACACTTTCGGATACCCTGTTTAGCCGCAGGTCAGGGGTGGTGGCCAACTAACCGGGCGGAAACCATGCGCCGCGTGTAGCAGCGGATCGGAGCAGTCCTTGCATGGGCTGTAGCTGCAGGATAAATGACGGACAATCCTGCCCGCGTTCCGGTCATCACCTCAGGACCTTCTCGGGCAGCACCCGGGAGCGCCATAGGGCGGTGCATCGAGACAAAGTGGCCGAAGGGCTGGACACAATGGAAGCATCCGGTGCTTGCCGGTGAACAGTCCTGGCAGCCTAGTCTTCTCACGTTGACGGCGACAAGGAGGGGAGAAGCCAGACCTGCCCCATGGTCTTCTGAGGGAGGGCTACAACAAACGGGTGAAGGTGGCTCAGTTCTGTTTGCGAGTGGAACGTATAAGAAACAATTGAGAAGGGCCGATAGCGGCCCCGAGCGGCGCAATATCACTTTGGAGACCCCTCGAAGGCCCTCCCTAGGCGCAGGTCAAGAGTGGTAACCATACCGAGTAGGTGTGCCCATGTGGGATCTCCTGGTCGGCGTCGAGCAGTACAACTCTGACGCTAACCGGACCGAGGCAACGGTATTCGTCTTCGAAGAGAAGGCGGTGGGCCAGATGAGGCGGTAGGGCCGCGGTTCGGAGAGTCAAAGGGGTGGATAACCGATTTGTTAGAGAATGCTGTGATCCCCACAGCGGACCCACTCGACATGCTTGGCGCCCCTGATGATGGGTTCTCCCCACGAGAAGGTAGCGCGGCCGTCGGGTGACCATGTCATCTCATAGAGCCCGCTTGTCCCCCATACCCTCTTCACTCTCAGTCCTGGCCGGAACCCGACCTGTTCACCTGCTTCCATTGCCAGCAGGTCCTCGATGAATCTGCGTACAGAGACTTGAAATCGGGCGTACTGTGCTGGGGTTAGAGATGCAACGTCTCTCCGAAAGGCTTCTGACACCTCAAAGGTCGGCATCTGCCTTGCGGGCTACTCCTCTAATGCCGATTGGTGGCAGTGATCAAGATAAGCGAGGAATTCGTCAGTATCCAAGAAGACACGGGTCCGGCCCGATGCGAAGTCTCCAGTCGGATCAGGGTTTGCTCCTATGCTGGCGTTGAAGTCCGCCAATGTCAGATGCTCGGTATCCGTTTCGGTGGTGGGGCTGGATTCCATGGGTGCTTTCCATGTCGTTCACTCTTTTCCAAGCATTATACCGTTCGGGGGTTATTGCGGCCTGTTCTTCTTGTGGCCATGACTCGGTGTGCCCTTCAAGCTCGATTTTCGGTTGGCCACCGCTGCGATGCCACTCATGTGGGGACAGTGGTGACCATCACGGTTCACTTCCACTACCTGAACACCGATGCTGATGAGGTGGCGGGTCAGACCGGCGCCGTAACTGCCTGGTGCCCTATCCGGACCCGGCGACGCTGCCGTGTGACCCGATCCAGCCTAAACCACACCGCGTTTATCGAAGAGCGGGATGGATATCATGAAGCGTTCTTGGTTGTGGGCCAACTCAACCACACGTTTGCACTAAACAGTGCCCACAGCCGATTTCGGGTGGGCAGCCACCAGCAAATCGGGGCGGCGCGGGCTGGCTTAAGGGGGGCTGTGGGTATCTTTCATGAAACGTTCGTTGCATGCTCTTTTTCGGCTCCTCAGAGGGGGATGCTCCTAGCGAACGTTTCCGGTTTGGGTTCGGTGTTTCCCCAGGTCAGGCCCCAAACGAACGCTGCGAACGTTTAGACGAACGGTTTGCGAACGCTCTTGTCAGGTGTTGTTGCATGGTGGCGGGCATGAAACACAATACATCTCTTCCTGACCGCTCTCCTTGCGGGTGGTCTGTCCCTGTTTATCGTGAACCGGACCTTGCGGGTGAGGCTACCGCAGGTGTTGTTGGAACATAAGCAGCCGCGAGGTCTTCGGGTGGTTTTCAACCCGTCCTATGCGGCTGGTCTAGTGGCATTGTCCGAGCAGTGGGGGATCTCTCCGGCGGCGGTTGCTCGGCGGATCGTCCGCGAGGCCCTTAGGGAACACGGTGTGCTCGACAGTCCCCAGCCGGCGTTCCAAAATCAGGACAGTAGGCCGGGGATGGTTCACCGAACCTTACGGATCACTCCCATGCAGGCCTCGCTCTTGGACTCCACAGCCTCTCGGCAAGGGCTAGGCCGCTCAGAAACCATACGAGGAGTTTTGACCTATGCCATCGGTCAACCCGTAACTTACCAGCACCTCCGCCGAGCACCGTCTGAGAAGAGAACGGTGCGCTGGTCGGTGCGCATCACCCACCGCCACGACGCTCACATCCGGAAGGTCGCCAAGCTGCTCAAATGTTCCGAAACTGACGCGGCAGCCGCGCTCCTGACCTCCATGGCTGCCCGTCGCCAGTTTCTACAAAGCCTGAAGAACCATAACTTCTGAACACCGTTAAAGGGGGGCTGCCGGGGTGTCTTGGCGGGGTAAAGCACCCGAACACAAAGCTGAATTCGGACCGCCACCAACCCAGCAGGTCCAGCACCTGGCGGCGGAACCCGGTGAATGTCGAGGGGCATGAAGACCCTCCGTCTTTGGGATCGTCACACCACAAATTCAAATGGCCGGGCTCCACCGAGGTGGGGACATTCCCTGAGGATCCTCCAAAGCGGAAACAACTCCGCACGGCGAGGGGATGGTGACTATGGGTTCTTTCCTGCTGATGGCTGTTACCTTTTCCCGCCGGTTTTATATGGATGCAGCGCGCCGGGCCACACGCGACCTGATTATCAACAACCCGATAAAGGGAGATCTGTCCGGCGAGTACGAGGCTGTGCAAGGGTGGCCTCTCGTTACGGCGCTCTACAACGGTATCGAGCAGGCGTTGAAGATGCTCCTTCTCATCCGGTTCAGTGACCGCTTCACGCTGGAAAGGCTCGCGTCGAGGGAGTACGGACACAACTTGGAGAAGCTCTACAGCGAACTAACCGACGACGACCGGGAACACATCGAGCTGCACTATCGGGAACACCGGAGCCTTCACGACTACATCTCCGACGACATGGCAACTGCTACACGGTTCATTGCTCATATCAACCGCAGCGGCGATCAGCAAACGGCCGGGCTCGTTTCCTGGCGGTACATCCTGATTGAAGGATCTGAGCAGGTCCCGCCAACGAGTCTGTGGACTATGCACGAGATCTGGGATGCGATTTGTTGCTGTATCAGGGAGGGCGTCGGGCAAGAGCGACTGTTTTAGGCTGAAAATGCGGCTGGAACACCAACACTGGTCCATAGCCACCCCCCGGATCCTCCACTACGACGGAATGCTGGATGACCTCAACCGTTGGGCAGCTTCTCGAGATGGCGATCTGGTCGCCGCGTGGATTGACCTGCTGGTCAAAGTGAGCCACGAAGTCGTATACCAGGTGCCAGCATCACCCAGGCTGCGGCCCGATCTCGTCGAAATCGCTCAGATAGCCATCAAGCAGCTGTCAGAGTCGGACAACCCTGACGATAAGTGTCTGCTCCGGCGCATGCAGGACACAAGTACCCTGGTCTGGGATTCCAGCAGAGGCGGGTTCCGTTCTTAGGCACCGGGCCGTCCCGGAAGGACAGCTCCGGTAGATGCCCCGGCTTCGAGGAATGCGTAACCTCAGGCATCCCAACCGTCGGCGGACCAGGTTCAAGATGGACAGCGACCTGCCACACCTGGGTACATTCAGTGCATGATGTATTCTGTTTTCAAACTCTCCAACATCGTCTATTCCGACCGTTTGTTAAACGTTCGTTGAAACGTTCGCAAACCGTTCGTTTAGGGTCTGACCTGGGGAAACACCGAGTGAAATGGTCAAGCGTTCGCAGCCGTTCGCCGTGGAGCGTCCCTCGTGGAGAATCGGATGAGCAAGCAGGCGAACGCTTTGGTTTGAAGCCACCTGGGCCGACTACAGGTCAGCCTGCGGGGCCTCGAACGGCTGGGGCCTGCCCACCCGAAATCTGCGGTGGGCACGCTTTAGTGCAAACGTGTGGTCGACCTAGCCCACAAACAAGAACGCTTCACGGCAGGCACTTCCCTAGCCATTCTGCCCTACCGTGGCGAGCTTGGGACACTTTGCATCCATTTCGTTCTGATATCCCCGGGATTCTTGCCATTGTCCCCTGTACCGTCTCTGTTCCATTAGCTTGCCACCATCTTGTACATGTAGTCGGTTGTCTGGGTCATTTGCTTCTGTTACCATTGTGAATCATGCGATCAGAGGCGGCAAGGGACTCGAATCTGGTGTGCTCAAACGGCAGAACACCGGAAGAGGAGTGGCAATACAGGGCAGACAATCGTCTTCCGTTGCGCAGCACTCCTCCTAGTTTTGACGAATACCGCCGGTGGACTGATGAAATCCTTGAGGAAGACAGTGAGCTCCTGCAGAGACTCGCTGATGCCTAGCAGACAAGAGACTTGAGCGACGCTTGGGAGGGTGATGAACCGATATGGATTCCTTTGCGTGTGATTGTCGAACTGCACGATCTGGCTATTGACAGGCACGGGGGCAGAAGAGGGATCCGCAGCCAAGGTCTCCTAGAACAGGCGATTTCAAGGCCGCAACGGCTTTGGTTCTATGAGCGATGGGGCAACATAGCTCGGGCTGCAGCTTGCTACACAGCGAGCATCGTGTTCATCCATCCTTTCTTCGACGGCAACAAACGCACCGGATGGGGAACCGCGCGCCAGTTTGTCCGAGCTAACGGGTTTGAACTTGTATGCGGTAAGGAAGATGCCTATCAGATGGTGTTGGATTATGCCGCAAGCGCGAAGGGCGATACCGAAGAGTCGGCACTGGCCGAGTTCATGTACGATCACTTGTTTCCCCTCTGACGGTGGGACACGATAAGGGGTAGCGTCTGTTCGTGTTTGTCCTCCCTTACTACAAGATCACAGTCGAACAGCCCCTACGTCTCAACTTCGCCGCCACCCCCGACCGCATCGCCCAGATCGAGGACCAAACACCGTTCAAGAACCTCGCCAAAAGCAAGAAACGCTCCGGCCCGGCCCGCGACGCACAAATCGCAGCCGGCCAAGCCCGACAGGACCAAATCCGCCACCTGCTCAAATCCCTCTCACAAACCACAAACGGTGCGCTGACACGTGAGCGTGACGCGTTCCTCGCCACCCTCGCTGAGCAAGCCACCAACGTCGGGATGAAATTGTCCGCCCCGGAACGCAAAGCCATCCTCGCCGCACTAAGCGAACCAGACCCACAAGCCGCAACATGCCGCGACCGCCAAGGCAAACCCGAACCGGACGCCCGGCTACGGGACACCGAAAACGTACCACTAGGCGACGACATCAACGAATACATGACACGGGAAGTCCTATCGCACATACCAGATGCCTGGGTAGATCACGCCAAGACCAAGACCGGCTACGAAATCCCCCTCAACAAGCACTTCTACGTTTACGAACCGCCCAGACCCCTAGGCGAGATCAAAACCGACCTACAAACCCTAGAAACCGAAATCGCCGAACTCCTCAGCCAGATCACCGCATGATCCGCCCGTATCCCCAATACCGAGACTCGGATGTGGAATGGCTGGGTGACATCCCAGGACATTGGAAGCTTCGGTCTTTCCGACAACTACTCAGCGAGCCGCTTAAGTACAGTGCTAACGAAGAGGCCAAATACAATAGTCCCGACCATCCTCGATTCATCCGGATTACGGACATTGACGATGAAGGGCGACTGCGAAGCGAGACCTTCCGTTCACTTCCTTTCGAGATCGCAGAGCCCTATATGCTCAAGCCGGGCGATCTACTGTTTGCCCGAAGTGGTTCAGTAGGGCGGACTTTTCTCTACGACCACTCATGGGGTCCCTGCGCGTATGCTGGGTATCTGATTCGTGCTCGGGTAGACCAGACACAGGTCTTGCCAAAACATGTCTCCTATTACTCTGGTTCCGCTTCTTACGCCGGTTGGCTTCAAACCGTGGCAATACAAGCAACTATCAAGAATGTCAGCGCCTCCCGCTATGCCCGCATGCCCGTTCCTCTACCACCCATAGACGAACAACACGCCATCTCTGAGTTCCTTGACCACGAAACCGGCAAGATCGATGCTGTAATAGAGAAGAACCGGCAGCTAATCGAGCGGCTCGAGGAGTACCGGACGGCGTTGATCACCCGCACAGTAACCCGAGGTCTCCCGCCTCATGCCGCTCGTGAAGCAGGCCTGAACCACTCGCCCCGGTACCGGGACTCGGGAATTGAATGGCTGGGCGAGATCCCAGCGGAATGGGAGGTGAAGCGCTTGAGTCACATTGCGTCTTACAGAACAAGCAGTGTGGACAAAAAGAGCGTGGATGGGGAGTTGCGTGTCAGGCTTTGCAACTACACGGATGTCTACTACCAGGACCGTGTAAGAGCCACTGATGGGGAATTCATGAATGCGACGGCGACAAAGAGGGAGGTCGAGGGGTTCCGGTTGAGAAGGGGGGATGTGGTGATCACGAAAGACTCTGAGGATTGGCGTGACATCGGTGTCTCTGCTCTGATTGAGGAATCAGCGGAAGACTTCGTGTGCGGGTATCACCTTGGCATCATCCGTCCTAGGGGGCTGATGAATCCTGGTTTTCTGTTCCGTTTGATGCAATCGGTGGCCGTCAACCGGCAGCTTCAGGTGTCGGCTTCGGGTGTGACCCGGTATGGATTGCCAAGAGCCGCCATCTGTGAAGCGCAGGTGCCTCTCCCTCCTGCTGATGAGCAGTGGGCCATAGCGGCGTTTCTTGATCGGGAGACGGAGCGTGTCAATGTTCTGTGTTCTCGGGTGGAGACGGCGGTTGAGCGGTTGTTGGATTATCGGACGGCGCTTGTTACTGCCGCTGTGACGGGCAAGATCGATGTGCGCGAGGTGGCGGCGACCGGGATTGGAGGTGATGGGGCGTGATAAGTCAAGTCAGCGAGGGGGCGTTCGAGTCGACGGTGGAGGGGATGCTGTTGGATGGTGGGTGGGTTGGGGGGAGGGTTGGCGAGTGGGATGTGGGGTTGGGGTTGTTTCCGGCTCGGGCTGTTGCGTTTATGAGGGATGCCCAGCCGGACTTGTGGGAGCAGACCGCTCGGTTTTACAGCGATTTTGAGGATGCCATTGTGAGGCGTTTGGTGAGGGAACTCGACCAGAAGGGGACTCTTGCTGTGTTGCGGCACGGTTTTCGTTTCCATGGGAAGACGTTTCGTTTGGCTGCTTTCCGACCTGCGCATGGGCTCAGTCTCGATGCTATTGCTCTGTTCGAACGTAACGACCTGTCCGTGACCCGGCAGGTTCCCTGTCATCCTGGGAAGGGTCATACGGTTGATTTGGTGTTCGCTCTCAATGGTGTTCCGGTGGCTACCTGCGAGTTGAAGAACCCGATGACCGGTCAGACGTGGCAGGACGCGGTCGGTCAGTATCAGCGGGACCGTGACCCCAAGGCTCCGCTGTTCCGGTTCTGTAAACGTGCGCTGGTGCATTTCGCTGCCGATCCCAACGAGGTACACATGACGACCCGGCTGGCTGGGGAGAAGACCCGGTTTCTTCCTTTTAACCGCGGCAGCCATCCGGGTTCGATAGGATGCGGCGCTGGCAACCCGCCGCATGGTTCTGGTTATCGCACCGGCTATTTTTGGGAGGAGGTCCTCCAACGGGACAGTTTTCTTGACATCCTCGGGTCGTATGTGTTCTTGGAACGCCGCGACGAAAAGGTGTACGAAGGCGACAAAGCGAGGATAAAGCAACGGGAGACTCTGATTTTTCCTCGCTATCACCAGTTGGGAGCGGTGAACGGACTGGTGAGCGCGGCACGGGTTGAAGGGCCTGGGCGCAACTACCTGGTGCAGCATTCGGCGGGCAGCGGCAAAACGAACAGCATTTCCTGGCTGTCTCACCGCCTGGCAAGCCTGCACACCGGTTCCGACGAGAAAGTGTTCGACGGTGTGATCGTGATCAGCGACCGCAGGGTACTTGACAGCCAGTTACAGGACGCCATTTACCAAATCGAACACGCCCAAGGTGTGGTGCAGGCGATCGACGAGGACTCCAAACAACTGGCCCGAGCTCTCGCGGATAGAACAAAGATTGTCATTACCACTTTGCAGAAGTTCCCGTTTGTCATGCGGGGCCTGTTGTCGGTGGTTGGTGCCGAGTCGCTTGACGCCCCAACCCAGGCCGACCGGCGCCTAGCTGCCCAACTGCAGCAGAAGATCGCCGGTAGGCGCTACGCGGTGATCGTGGACGAAGCCCACTCCAGCCAAACCGGTGAAAGCGCCCGGGAATTGAAGGCGGTTCTCGGGGCACGCTCACAAGCCACCGACACCGAGGAGGAGCCCAGCAGTTGGGAAGACGGCCTCAACGTGATGGTCGAGTCGCGAGGTCCCCAACCCAACCTATCGTTTTTTGCTTTCACCGCCACACCGAAAGCCAAAACCATTGACCTGTTCGGACGTCCAGGACCCAGCGGCCAGCCCGAACCGTTCCATGTGTACAGCATGCGCCAGGCGATAGAGGAGGGGTTCATCCTCGACGTGCTCAGCAACTACACGGACTACAAGACGTTCTACAAGTTGGTAAAACAGGCGGAGGAAGACAAGAACCTTCCCAAACGCCGCACTGCCGCTGCGCTGCGAAGGTTCATGACGCTGCACTCTTACAACATCGAACAGAAAACCCAGGTCATCATCGAGCATTTCCGCAACCACGTGCGGTTTTTGGTCGGTGGCAAGGCCAAAGCGATGGTGGTCGCGTCGTCCCGCCTCCACGCAGTGCGGTACATGCAAGCCTTCCAGCGTTACATTTCCGAGCAGGGCTACACCGACGTGCATCCATTGGTGGCGTTCAGCGGCACCGTGAAAGATCCCGACACTGGTGTGGAGTTCACCGAACCGGGGATGAACATAGACCGGATGACGGGAAAACCGATCTCCGAAACAGCGCTGCCGTCGCGTTTCGACACGCCCGACTATCAGATTCTGCTGGTCGCTGAGAAGTATCAGACCGGGTTCGATCAGCCGCTGTTGCAGGCCATGTATGTTGACAAACGCCTCGACGGGGTGCAGGCCGTGCAGACCCTTTCCCGGCTCAACCGGGTAGCAGCGGGGAAGGAACCACCGTTTGTTCTGGATTTCGTCAACGACCCCGAAACAATCCGCCAGGCGTTCGCCCCGTACTATGACCAAACCCAACTGCTGGTCGAATCCGACCCCTACCAACTCGACGCTCTCAAACACGAACTGGACGAAATGCAGGTCTACCACCAAAGCGAAGTCCAAGGATTCGCCGAAGTGTTCTACCTCCCACCAGACCAGAAACACCCCACGGACCATGCCCGTTTGGAAGCGCAACTACAAGCCCCCACCGACCGCTACAAGACACTCGAAGACGACCGGCAGACCGCGTTCTTGGACCGCCTCGGAGCGTTCCTGAAGCTGTACGCCTTCCTCAGTCAGATCATTCCCTACGCCGACGCGGAACTGGAAATGTTCTCCGCGTTCGGACGGGCACTGTTTCCCCGTCTCCGACCGAACCGCAACCGAGAAGCCATCCGCTTGGGCGATGCCGTCGAGTTGGAGTACTACCGGCTGCAGCTGGTTTCCTCGGCGGCTATTCAACTTGGCGCCAAAGACGACGAGGGCTATGTGAAAGGCCCCACGGTGGTGGGCACCGGCGACCCCGAGGAAGAAAAGGCGTCATTGTCGGAAATCATCAGCCGTCTCAACGAACAACTCGGGGCGGACTTCGGCGAAGGAGAACGCCTGTTCCTCCGACAGGTACAAGAAGACGCCATTGACCAAGACAAAATACGCGAAACAGCCCTAGCGAACACGTTCGAGAAGTTCAGCCTCGGCATTCGCCCCCAACTGACAAGAATGATGATCAAACGAATGGCCGACAACGACACCATAGTCAAACGATGCCTCAACGAACCAGACTTCCAACGAATCGTGTTCGACGGCCTCCTCGAAGGAATCTTCCAAGCCATCACAACCCCAAAGCCCCTGCCCATCCCCCCGGATTCGCAGGAGGACAACACACCCTCAAAAGTCCTTGAAGCCAAAGGCACATGAGGGTCGAGGCACAGAACCCTAGTGATAACAACAACGTAGAAGTACCCGCGGAGACGCCCACCAACGTTCCAACTACTGCCCCAACGCCTGACGGGATCAATCGTAGGCCGCTGCTTGCTGTCTTGGGTCTTGCCTTGAGTGTGTCGGGCGGAATCGTGGAGATAATCTGGTGGAAGAACGCCGGGTACGGCTGGGAGAGCATCTACCGGTTCTTCGCGGCGGGGGCGCCGTTCTTGTGGAGTGTTGGGCTCCTTCTATTGGGGTCTGCGTTGACATGGGAGCATTGGCGCGGCTCCGACCGCAGAGGTTGGGCTGCAGCCGGCCTCATGATCACCTCAATCTGGCTCTTTCGTATAACTCTGGGTCTTGCGGTCCTCTTTATCAGGTGGCTATGGAACCAAGCGGGCCCTGACATCGTGGATGCCGCACTGCCCAAGAAAAAGCAGAGAAAACGGAAGCGAAAGAAACCAAGCAAATCCCACAAGGGCAGGAATCGCAAACGGAAGCGGCGGTCCAAGGGCCAGCGGAGCAAAACTCAACGGCGGCACAAGGGAAGGACAAGGGGAAGACGACCGAAATACAACCGCAGATGGACTAAGAGGCGACGCCGTGGTTATTGATGGCGATCATCGTATTTCCACTAGCCTAAAACCACCAACCCAGGGTGGGATTTCGGTGATCGACTATGGTCGGGATCTCGCGCAGGCCGCACGGGATGCGCGCCAGCGTCCGATGTTAGGGGGCCGAGTCCGGCCTGCCCCGAGAGGTTGCTGAGATGAGCCATGGCCATGCTGTCGGGAACCAAGTCGAACAGGCGTACCAGAGAAGCGGCCTCCCGGCGGCTCGGCGGGAGGTGGTGGATGCGTAGGCAAATGCTTGGATAGTTAGAGGTTACCCTCTAACATAGGGAGTAGCCAGGGGAAGGAATCCCCCATGAACATTCAGGAATACATCAATGCTGGGCTCGACGCCAACCACGACGACTCAGCCTATCGCCTCGCCGAGGAATACCGCACCGAGAGGGGACGCGCCCAAGCCCGAGAGAGGGGGTTTGAACTGCTCACCCCCGAGGCTGCCGCTCTCGTGTTTGGTAAGGGACGCTCTACCATCGCCCGGGCCCTCGCTAAGGAATTCATACCAGTGAACTTCGAGATACAAGGTGGCTTCGGAGGACCCGTGGTGCGGCTCACCGCCCTAGAGGACGCCGCCGCCTACTGGGGCGAGCCTAACCCCGACACACTGGCCAGCCTGAGAGCAACCAGTCACCTCATCGGCATTCACGGTGTCGCGTGGGCGATCCTTAGCCCCACCCCTCCGTTCAAGGTCACCGCCCGATGAGCACCGAACTGCTCGAACAAGACGAGGTGCTCGCCATGTTGCGAGTATCCCAGTCAACGCTCTACCGATTGCGAAAGGGTCACGGATTCCCCCTCCCATCCGAGCGGTAGGGCGAGCCAACCACTGCTCCGAAGCGACGAATCAGAGCACTCCTATACGGCGGCTAACCGTACTGGCGGCTACTGACCATCATCACTCCTCACTCGAGTCAGAAGAGCCGTCAGTCAGACCGGTAGTGGTCAATGCGGCGACTGAACCGAGGGGGTTGCTTCCCAACTGTTACCCCGCGCTATTCATGGGGCGGAGGGCTTTCTTGCGAAAACAGCCCTATCAGCGTTTCTTCGGTAAGGGTGCCGATGTCGGGATATGACTCTGCGATTCTGAGAAGTGCTTCTGGTATTGGGTCCGGTTCCGCGAGTTCGTTGGCTGCGTATTTGGCAGCCGCGACCATCGCCGGCGTGATCTCAGCGTCTTTAGCCGCTAGTAGTGTCCTTGCAAGGAGATCACCTATCACCGGCTTGTGGTCTGAACTAGAAGCAGCGGTTCCCCATCCGTAACATGCCTGGTAGAACAGCCTCGGAATCCGCTGACGGTTCCGACTCGACATCAAGGCTTGTATCTGTTTCAGATACCAATCGCGGGTTTTGATGGGGGTCCGGCTCCACACATAGGAACGTCGCAGGAATAGTTCGATGGCCATGTGCGGGTTGTCGTCGCTGTCCCCTGTTGGCGTGAGTTCTTCAAAGGAAACGGGTACATCGGCGATCCGTGATCGCAGGAACCGTATCTTCAGTTCCCTTGGAGTTGGTAGCCAGTCCCCCTGTGGCACCGAATACAGGACTTCGTAAAGGGCCCAAGTTCCAAATGTTGGGATTCCCATGGATGCGGATCCCCTCCGAAGAGCGATGTCATCGCACCATAGGGCAGATCCGGTGGAGTGCGCGACCCTGATAGAGGCATCCCATGGCCTGAAATGCCGTTCGTTCTCACCTGTACCCTCCGGCGCCCGGAGAGGCCCACTTCTGACAACCTGCCAGGCGAGCAATATGTCCAACAAGGCCTGAGCCCGTTCGGTTGCTGCCCGTTTCTGATCCTCGCCAATCTCGGTGTGAATGTTCCGACCGAGTCCAGAATCATAGGTGACCACTCCATCGGGACCTTGCCGAACACTTGCAACGGTGATCCGAGCATCGGCTATCAATTCATCTGCCACCAACACGCTTTCGAATGCCCCCCTAAGCGTCTGATGTCAAGTTCAGCGTTTGTGCCCACCACCGCCACACTGGTATCGACGGCAACGCTACCGTTGATCGCCTGTCTGGCCGCTAACCGTTCGGTCTCCCGTTCGTCGCTATCGGTTGATATCGCTGTCAGCCAACCCCCCTCCATCGTGAACAGCACCGATGCATAGGTCAGATCAGGCCGCTCCCACAGGATCGCACCAAAGGGCCAGTGCCCATAGCTCACCCTCTGAAGCAGATACTCGCTACGCTCGAACTCCGACTTCAACGCGTCTGTCGTCAAACCCACTTTCTTGAATAGCTCTTCGGGCTGGGGAGCGGTGTGCCTTTGCAGTATGTCGCTCTCCGGGTAGCGCTGGACAAACTCTTCAATTAGCTCTTGTAGGAGGGTGGTTTGCCGATCATCCAGCCGAATCTGGTCTCTCTTTAGCATTAGCGTGGTGAGGGCATATCCGAGTACTTGTTCGGAATCGCCAAATGTGTTAGCTATTTGCAGCAGTCGTTCGGCCTGGTCGGGAGCATCCGCTAGGCGATACACCTTTACTGCCAGCAGGGCGGTGTTCTCATCGAAAGGCTGCAGGTCGTTTCCGACCAGATAACCCCACGCGTGCTGGTCCCTGCCCTGGTGGTGGAGGGCGTAGACCACCATCTGAGCCGCCCAAGTGTCTTGCGGGAAACTGCTAGACATGGTTCGCGCGTATGCCTCCATCTTCTGCCAGTTCCGCAGTTGGCGGGCGATCTTGACCAACATGATCATCAGGGAGTGGCGAACCATCGGTGACGGACCACGAGCCAGCGTTTCCGCGGCCAGGTCTTCTGCCTTCTCAAATTCGCCCTGCCCTATCAGAAACTCGGTGGCCTCCGAGTACAGCAACATGGACTCGAATTGCTCAGCGGCATCGACCAGCGTTTTCACGGCTTCCCCTGGGTTGCCGACCCGATACTCCGCCTCTGCCAAACAATGGGCGTGAAAGAGGGACTCAAGCCGATACGGAGACAAGACCCTGATGGCTTCTGCCATGTTGCCGCGGTTGACCGATGCTAAACCTCGGAACAGAGCAGCATCAGCCTCAGTGACCTTCCTCAAGCCCTCTTCATCGATCTGACCCGCCATGGCCAACCCTCGCATGGCCTTTTGGCGCGACGCGTTGTCTTTGGCCAGAGCTAAGGCCTTTTTCAATAGGCAAACGGCTGCCTCGTCGCCAAGGCTAAGCGCCTTCATTCCCTGGATTCGTGCCCTCTCGGACGGATCAATCCCTTCGAGGTCCAGAGTGTCTGCATCTTCGTAATGACCCAAAAACAGTTTGGCTTCGGCGAGGTTCCTCTTTACAACAGGATCCTCCGCCTCTAATGTGGTCGCTTCACCCATTGGAGCTGGTGAGGCCACATTGATCACCCCCCAAGGATCTTCCAGAAGGCCGAACAGCTTCGTTGCGAAGGCAACAGCGCGTTGCGACGGCCCATTCCAGACCCGAAAACAGTCTCGGGATCGGAGCGCAAGTTCCGCTGATTCCGCTAAGAGACCTTGACCGATAGGCGAATCGAACCCACCCTGCACCACAGCCGCGTTATAGGTGTACTGCGCTTGATAGAACAACAGCCAAGCTCGATCAGGGAACCGTTGATTTACCTCCCTCAACACCTCCACGGCCAAGTCAAACCTTTCAAGGGCCCCAAAAGCCCACACCAACATCACGGCGCTGTGTAGTGCCAGATCAGCATCCTCGTCTTTGTGTAATTGTGCTGTCCGAATTACCTCCACCACGTCTTGGGCATCGCCCGCTAGTCGTGCCCGCGCTGCGGGCAACAGGGGGTGACTGTCGGGCACCTTCGTCAGGAGCGCCTCCGCGCCTTCCCGGTCGCCATCCTCAGACAGGGACAAAGATTGGTCAATCAAATACGAGAATCTTCTCGGCGTACCAAGCTCGATTGCCATCTGCCGAGGCACGCTCGAATCTGAAAGATCATGCGCCTCCATAAAGTCGCTGAGTATTTCCCACGCGAGGGCATCCGCATCGACCAGCCAACTAGGGGGATCGTCAATCAAACGACATAGGTACCCCGGCCTCCGAGACCCAGGATCAGATAGCCAACCGAGAAGACGATCTGCCGTAGGGGCAGACACCTTCCGCAGCATGTCAATCCGTTCTCGGCAATTCGGAGGAAGACACTCCGCGGGATCCTGACCCAAACTGGCATCAGACATCTCCAATTCCCTCAATGCCCTCACGATCAACGGTATTAGCTCTTGATCCGTGGAATACTTTGTCCAGTAGTGACCCTCAACCCAATCGCCAACTTGCTTCAAGAAGGCTGCCTGGTCAGGTTCTCGGCTGTCTACCTCCTCCACAAAGACCAGCACCCTGCTATTGATGTTGCGGGCGTGCTCCCACTCCTCGTGAGTCGCCGATTTACCAGACCTCAGCACACCCCCATACCGAGCACCCATCAACAACACGACCACATCGCTCTTTTCCACCTGGTCAAGACAGGCCACCCGGGGAGACTCCGGTGAACTGTGATAGGTAACATCCATCACAACGGGCTCGAACGCCAAACACTCAATAGCGACCTTGGCTGCCCTCCGATAGTCCTTGTAGCATTTCACGACCGACGACACAAACACCCTCATTTCTTCAGCCTCTTGCAGGTCTGTGAGCAGAGGATCTGGGATCGATCACGAGAACGGTTCTGTCTGGTCGGCATTTCCTGGGCTACGAATCTATCCTCTCAACAGCCCCTGGACTATACAATCCGTCAATGGTTGATTTCACCTTCCCTGCCAGAAGGACTCAACCCACCAGGCCGTCGTCAAAGTGGCGAGTATCAAGAAGGCTGTTCTGGTGACCACCACTGCACTGCCTTTTGGTGGGAGCAAGCCCGTCGTCCGAGACGCACTCCTCGGCCACGCTTGGAACCATCAGCCTGGATCCCGTCGGTGTCGTGGCCACCCCTAGGGGTAGCATATCGGGACGTCGCCACCTATGCACGTGCGGCAAGTTGCCCTTTCGCTCGTTGCAAATTGAACCGCCCCGAGTTTCCCGGAGATGATGGTCCCCCGGTTTTACGGAGTCAGCTCACTTGGATCCAGTGGTGTGACGGTTCGGTTGTTGTAGGTGTTTTCGTATTCGATTGGGGTGAGC
>JAPPFD010000015.1 GCA_028823995.1 bacterium
TACGAAACCCTCACATTGTGCCCTCCCCCGCCACCGCCTTTCCATGGGTCGAACAGCTCTGTCCGGCCTGGGACAGGCTTGTTGATCCGGTCGCTTTGATCCCTCGACGCGTCCGGGCGGCGCCTGGGCGGACGGTCTAGGTGTATGGCTGGTATCAGTATGGAATGGCCATGGGACAGATGTCACACTCCCCACCGCACCTTTTTTCACAGCCTGCGGCAAAACCTACGAGAGGCCGCATCCCCGCCGCTACAGGAACGTTTAGACGGGTTCGAGAACCAGCACCGGGATCTGGCGGGAGGTCTTCTTCTCGTAGTCGGCGAACTGCGGGAAGTCGAGCTTCTGCTGGGACCAGATACGCTCCCGTTCCTCTCCTTCGGCCAGCCGGGCCCGGACCATGAAGGTCTCGGTGCCAAGCTCGATCTCGACGTTGGGGTTGGCCATCAGGTTGTGGTACCAGGAGGGATGGGTGGGCGATCCGCCCTTTGAGCCGAAGATGGCATAGCCGCCCTCCACCTTCTGGTAGGCGAGCGGGTTGACCCGCAGGGCGCCGGTCCTGGCGCCGTGGTTGAAAAGGATCAGCAGAGGCATTCCCTCCAGGTGCCCGCCGGCCCATCCTCCGTTGGCGCGGAATTCTTCGATGACTTCCTTGTTCCAAGCGTTGTAGTCGCGCATTGCCCGGTCCTTTCGTGCAGGTCTCCGCCAGTTAAGGCTAGGGGTGTCGGCGGGTGACATTGCCCGACCGCGCCCCGGTAAGGGGTCGGGATCGCCGAAGTCGAGACAGGCGGCGGGAATCTCCCCGTCGGGGGGACCGGCTTTCAGGCCGGCGGGTTGGATTCGACCAACTCGAGGATGTCCCGTCCGTACCTGGCGAGCCTTGCGGGGCCCATGCCGCGCACCCCGAGCAGTTCGGCCTCGGTCCTCGGCCGGAGACGGGAGATCTCTTCCAGCGTCTCGTTCCTCGAAATGACGTAGGCGGGCACCTGTTCCCGGCGGGCCGCCGCAGCACGCCACTCCCGCAGCGCATCCAACAGGGCGGAGTCTTCCGAGGATGGGCGCCGGGGCGGGTCCGGCGTGGTTGCGTCGGGCCCCGGCTGCGGTGGTGTGATCGGAGGATCATCCGCCCGGTCCGTTTTGTCGGTCCCGGCGGAAGCGACAATGGCGAGGACGTCGCCTCCGTATCGGGCGAGTTTGCTGGGGCCGACTCCCCGTACTGCCAGGAGTTCTGCCTCCGAGCGGGGTCGGCGTCGGGCGATCTCCTCCAGGGTCCGGTTGGGGAAGACGACGAAGGCGGCCACACCGCTGTCTCGGGCCGCCTCGAGTCGCCACTCCCTCAACGCTTCGTAGAGGGCGGCGTCGTATGGCTCGTCGACTCCGGCGGATCCCGGCGCCGGGGACTCCGGACCATCGCCTCGGGGCTCGGGTTCAAGCGCCACCGGCCCTCCGGGGTGCGGGGCGGTTCGGAGGGTGGGAATCCCCACCGGCGCCGGTCGGTAATTCCGGTTGAGTTCCCGGATGAAGGGCGACTCCCTTCCCCGCTCGGCCACGACCACCACCTCCCGGCGGCATCGGGTGATCGCCACATGGAGCACCCGACGCTCCTCTTCCACGTCTTCGGCCAGCACATGCGGCATCAGTCCCCGGTCGACCCCGAACACGATCACCCGGTCCCACTCCAGTCCCTTCACCCGGTGGACGGAGGTCGCCGTCACTCCCGCCGGTGGAGACGGCCCCCGGTCCAGCAGGCGTCGCAGTTCCGTCTCGAAGGTCGGCAGGTCCTCGTACACAGCGGCCGTGCGACGCAGGGCCACCAGGTCGTCGGTGTGTGTGGACCGGTCGGCCCTGCCCCGCTTGGAGTCCAGGGAATGGGCGACCCTGCCCAGTCCCACCTCGCCTGAGAGGTAATCGAGGAGAAGCCCGGAGTTGCCTCGGGCGGCCACCTGCGCTCCGTCCTCAATCGCTTCGACAAACCTGCGCCAGGTGGCCGCCTTTCGTTCGTCGAGTCCCCGTCCCAGGCCGGCGAGTTCCCGGATCGACGTGTGGCCCTCCGGAATCAACTCGGAGGCCAGCCGGTTGATCCGCCGGGCGGGCCGCCGCACCGCCTCCAGGAGATCCCGCCGGCTCATGGAGTCGGGGGCCAGAGCAAGCCGTATCCATGCCAGAGCGGCTCGCATGGTGGTCCGTTCCAGGAGGCCCGCGTCGAGTTGCGAACGGAAGGGGATCCCGGCCCGCCCTAGCGCCGCCAGCATCGGGAGCAGCGCCGAATTGACCCGGGCCAGGACCGCGATGTCCTCGGGCGACGCGCCCTCCTCGACCCACTTTCCGACGATGGCTGCCGGCTCCACCGCCATCTGCCGCCGTTCGGGGGTGATGACCCGAAATCCCCCCTTGGCGGAGTCTCCGAAGGCCTCAATGGTCTTGGGGACCCTGATCCGGTTGTGGGAGAGCAGCCGGGAGGCGGCGGTGACCACCCCGGTGGGGCAGCGGTAGTTGACGGTGAGGGCGCTGGCGCCCGCTCCTGGAAAGTACCCGCCGAACTCGATGAGGAACCTCGGATCGGCGCCGGCATACCCGTAGATGGTCTGGTCGTCGTCGCCGACTCCGAACACACTCATCTCCGGTGAGGCCAGCAGTCGCAGCAGGAGGAGGTAGGCCGGCGTCAGGTCCTGGAACTCGTCCACCAGCAGATGCCGGCAACGCCGCTGCCAGCGCTTCCGGAGTTCCGGGTCGGCCAGCAGCAGTTCGATGGCCCCGTAGATCTGCTCGTTGTAGTCGACCTCGTTTCTCCGGGCAAGCAGGGCTCGGTACATGGGGAAGATCCGAGCCAGACCCTCGATGTCGGTTCGGCTCCCTTCGACCTCATCCGGGTCCCGGAGCGCGATCATGATCTCGGCCAGGCCTTCCAGGTAGGGTCCGGTGACGTCGGTGTTGGGCCGGGGCTGTTTGGGGATGAAGGCTCCCAGCCTGGACCGGACTTCCCGCTCGGTCAGCAGGGTGGCGTCGGGCCTGACCTCGCGGATGATCGCCCAACCCAGAGAGTGGATGGTGCGGATGTGCAGGTCCTCCCGCTGCAGGCGTTCCCGCATCTCCCGGGCGGCCCGGTTGTTGTAGGCCACCGCCGTCACGAACCGCGGCTCGACGCGTCGATCATCGATGAGGTGAAGAAGGCGGGCGCCGAGCGTGCGGGTCTTTCCCGATCCGGCCGGAGCGATCACCCTGACCGGGCCGGCCCGGTGCTCCACGGCCTCCCGCTGGTCCCCGGCCAGGTCGGCCCCGGACACGGTGGCGGGAGGCTGGAGCGCGAGCCGCCCGGCTTCAACCGTCTGGGCATGGATGACCGGGACGTCCAGGGGCGACCGGGGGCCTCCGTCCACCCAGGCATGCTCTCCCTGTGGCGTGACGACGTCGGCCCGCCCGCCGATCCGCGCTCCCAGGCGCTCGGCCTTCCTGCTCCACCACCAGATGGGATCGCCCCGACGCCCGTCCCAGTTGTTGGCCCACACCAGGAAGTGGAGCCTCTCCAGCAGGGGGACATAGCCGGGCCCGAGCATCCACGGCGCCCTATCCTCGGCCACCGGTCGCTGCAACTCGGAGGCTTCCACACCCAACTCCACCGTCACCGACCGCCGCTCCACCCAAAGCCTGTGCAGGCGTTCCACGGTTTCTTCCAGGGCCTGCGGGCCGACCAGCACCGATCTGTCGATCAGAACCCGCCGGGCGGTTTGGAGGGGCGAGGGGCTTCCCTCGCCTACCACCACCCCTCGGCCCAGAAGATCAGGTCCCGGAAAAGTCATCTCCGAAATGTATCAACGTCCCTGTGACAGCTATTGAGAGCACCGGGTCGGATTCCATCAGTTGTTCTCATGGCTGAATCAGCAATGGAATCTGAGTTTCGGCCGGGGTCAGGCCGCCGTGGTGGCCGGTCTTTCGGGTGTCCATGCCCCTGGGGAAGATCCCTGTGTCGTACCTGGCGAGCAACAGGGCGTCGGGCATCCGGGACTTGAGGTCGGGGTGGGGTCGCCCCCGGCCCAGCCAGGTCCGCAGCACGTGGGCGGCGATCACTCTGCTGCCGGTTTTCTCCGCCAGGGCGTCGATCCGCTCGGATTCCCCGCTGAGCATGAGCGCCCGGCTGTCGCCCCACCAGCGCAGGCCCTCGGTGTCGGTCTTCTCCAGGATGAACTTTCCCGTATCGGGGATGTCGCAATGGCCATGGTCGGATGCGCCCACCATCACCGTGTCGGGAGGCAGCCGGTCTGCCAGCCGCGTCCAGAGCCGGTCTGCGCCTGCCATCGCCTGACGGTAAGGCTCCGACGGCTGCCCGGCTTCGTGAGCCGCGACATCCACCGCGTGGTAATAAACCATCGCCAGGGTCCCCTTCGATCCGGTGAAGAGGTAGGCAGGGTCGACCTCCGAAGGCGAGAAGTAGCCCCGCATCTCCGCTCCGCGGTACAGCATCCTGGTGAGAGGCGTGTCGAAGAAGGCGGCCGGCTGGACGACCATCCCCCGGGCCTGGCGGCCCGACAGCCTCTCCCACAGGTTGGGAGCGGGCAGGAAGGAAGCGGTGTCGTAGCGGACGTGCTGTCCCGAGAGGTCCGTCCAGCGCAGCAGGCTCACCACCTTCTGGATGTCGGGCATCCACTGCCGGTATCCGATCACCCCGTGCTGGAGGGGAGTGAGTCCGGTGCATATCGACGAGAGGCCCACGGTGGTGGTTGTCGGAAAGGGCGCTTCCAGGACCGCCCGGCGGGACTCCGCCAAGGCGGAGGCTTCGGCATGGGCCAGTTGGCCGGCCCCCAACCCGTCGAAGACCATCAGAAGGTAATTGCGGGCGTCCGGAATTAGCGCGGCGAGGTCGGAACGGAGTCCCCTGGTTGGGGAGTGCCCGGTCAGACGGCGTTCCAACTCCGCCACCAGGTTGACCAGGTTGTTGCCCGCGTAGGCAGGTCCTATCCGCTCCATTGGGACATCACGCTACCCGGTTGGGCAGGCGCAGTTCAGCTACGGGTGGGGTGCGGACTTCACCCGTGGCGGTACCAGGCCACTTCTTCGGGCGGCAGGGGGGTGTTGCCCAAGATGGCGTCGGCGGCCTTCTCGGCGATCATCATCACCGGCGCGTAGATGTTCCCGTTGGTGATGGTGGGCATCACCGAGGCGTCCACCACCCGCAGTCCGTCGACGCCGTGCACTCGGAGGGTGTCAGGCGACACCACCGCCATCTCGTCGGTCCCCATCTTGGCCGTGCAGGAGGGATGGAGGGCGGTCTCGGCGTCCCTCCGCACCCAGTCGAGGATCTCCCGGTCGGTCTGCACCCCGGGTCCCGGCGAGAGTTCCCCGGCGTCAAAGGGTTCGAAGGCCGGCTGGCTGAGGATTCTGCGGACGGTGCGGACCGCCTCCACCCACTCGCGGCGGTCGTCGGGAGTGGAGAGGTAATTGAACCGCAGTGCCGGTTTGTCGAAGGGATCGGCCGAGCGGAGCGTGATGGCGCCCCGCACGTCGGAGAACATCGGGCCGACATGTACCTGGTAGCCGTGACCCCGGGCGGGGACCGACCCGTCGTAGCGGATCGCCACCGGCAGGAAGTGGAGCATCAGGTTGGGATAGCCCACCTGGTCGTTGCTGCGCACGAAGGCGCCGCCCTCGAAGTGATTGCTGGTGGCCGGGCCGGTGCGGAACAGCCACTGCAGCCCGATCCAGGGCATCCGCCACCTGGCCAGATAGGGCTGTAGGGACACCGGTTGCTTGGAGGCGTGCTGGATGTAGACCTCCAGGTGGTCCTGCAGGTTCTGCCCCACCCCCGCCAGGTCCGCCACCACCTCTATGCCGAGGGACTCGAGGTGGCTGGCCGGCCCGACGCCCGAGAGCATCAGCGTCTGCGGTGAGTTGATGGCCCCGCCGCACAGGATCACCTCGGCTGCCTCGGCCCGCCGGATCCGCCGGCCCTTGCGGTACTCGACTCCTGTGGCCCTGCGCCCCTCGAAGAGGATCCGGGTGATGTGCGCCCGGGTGACGAGCGACAGGTTGGGACGTTCCATCACCGGATGCAGGTAGGCCCGCGAGGCGCTCAGGCGCCGTCCCCGGTGGCGGTTGGCGTCGAAGGCGGCGAAGCCCTCCTGGCGGTAGCCGTTCACATCGGCGCTGGTGGGGATCCCCGCCTGTTCCCCGGCTTTGAAGAACGCTCCGAACAGTGGGTTTTCGGCGGGGCCCCGTTCGAGGATCAGCGGCCCCTCCCCTCCTCGGTACTCGTCGGCGCCGGCCAGGGTGGTCTCCAGGCGCTTGAAGTAGGGAAGGCAGTGGGCGTAGTCCCAGCGCTCCATCCCCGGTTCGACCGCCCACTTCTCATAGTCCATGGGGTTGCCGCGCTGGAAGATCATCCCGTTGATGGAACTCGATCCGCCCAGCACCTTTCCCCGAGCGTGATAGACCCTCCGGCCCCCCATGTGGGGCTCGGGCTCCGACTCGTACTTCCAGTCGTAGAACCTCGACCCGATCGGGTAGGTCAGCGCGGCCGGCATGTGGATGAACACGTCCCAGCGGTAGTCGGGACGTCCCGCTTCGAGCACCAGCACCCGGTTGGAGGGGTCGGCGCTGAGCCGGTTGGCGAGGGCGCACCCGGCGGACCCTCCCCCGATGATCAGGAAGTCGTGGCCATCCATTTCCGGAAAGCGGATACGGGTCAGCGGGAGTCCGGGGGCGTGTAGCGGGGGAAGCGGGACTGTTCCTCCAGGACCCCGATCGGCAGGTGGCTGCGGATATATTGGTCTTCGCCGCCGAACCTGGGAGTGAAGTCCCAGCTAATCCCCTGGGTCCGCATCACCCGGCTCACGAAGGCCCTGCGGCGCTGGCTCTCCAGGACCTGGTCGGTGAGCTGCGCGCTGTCCCACCTCTCCGAGATCTCCTCTTTGACCGCGGCCAGCGTAGCCTCGGCGCCGGCCAGGTTGGAGAGTTCCTCTGGATCGGCCTTCACGTCGAACACCTGGTCGGGATCGCCCTCGGACACCACGTACTTGGCGCCTTCCCGCTGCACCATGAACATCGGGTTGAGCGCGCCCTCCGCGTAGTACTCGCCGATCACCTCGTCGTGCCCGCGGTCGCCGTACAGATGGGGGAGGAGGGTCCTTCCGTCCAGTTGGGTGGGATAGTCGATGTCCGCGCCGTCGGTGGCCAGCCCCACCAGTGTGGGTCCCAGGTCCACCAGCGAGACGGCCTCGGTCACCCTGCGGGGCTTGAGGCGGTCAGGGCACCAGAAGATCAGCGGCACCCGCACCGACCGCTCCAGAAAGCTCATCTTGAACCACATTCCCCGCTCTCCGAGCATGTCCCCGTGGTCGGAGGTGATGATCACGATGGTGTCGTCGGCCATGCCCGTCTCCTCGAGGGCCTGTCGGACCAGGCCCACCCGCCGGTCGAAGTCCGAGACCGACGCGTAGTAGGCCCGGCGGGCCGCCCGGATCTGCTGTTCGGTGAGGACGATGTCGGAGGCTCCGATCGACCACCGGAGCCGGTCGCTGTGAGGGTCCCGGGGCGCCTGCTCGTAGGTGGTGACCGGCATGTCGATGTCGTCGTCGGCGTACAGGTTCCAGGTCTCCGGCCGGGCCAGGTAGGGGTCGTGGGGTTGGATGAAGGAGACGGTGAGCATGAAGGGCCGCTCGCTGGACCGCGCCCGGTCGTAGATCCACCGCTGGGCCCGGAAGGTCACCTCGTCGTCGTAGTCGATGTTCACCGCCGCCAGGGTGCTCCCCGCTTCGATCACCACCTTCATGGTGTGGAACCAGTCCTGTCTCTCATAGGGCTGGTCCCAGCGGGGATGCCACACGAAGTCGGCCGGGTAGGTGTCGGTGGTCAGCCGCTCCTCGAAACCGTGCAACTGGTCCGGGCCGATGAAGTGCATCTTGCCCGACAGGCAGGTCAGATAGCCGCGGTCGGCCAGGTAGTGAGCGAAGGTGGGTATCTCCACGGACCACTCGGCGGCGTTGTCCCAGGCGCCGATCCGCGCCGGAAGGCAGGAGGTCATCATCACATAGCGCGACGGCCCGCACAGAGGAGAGTTGGTGTAGGCCCAGTCGAAGGTGACCCCCTCGTCGGCCATGCGGGAGATGTGGGGCGCGACCACCACCCGGTGGCCGTAGCTGGGCAGGAAATGAGGCGCCAACTGGTCGGCCATGATCAGGACGATGTTGGGTTTCCTCATGGTTGGCAATCCTAGATGAATTCCGTCCTCTCCGGAGCGTCCGTAACTCGGAGTCGCGCCGCCGCGGGAAAGGGCCTGTCGGCTTGCCCACGCCCGGCGCCCGGGGATGGGCGGGGCGCGCGGGGGATGGTCTTGGGGGGAGGTTTGGGTTTCTATACTGACAAACGGGTGCCTGCTTCAAGTTTTCGCGCATGACCTCTTATTTCGAGAACTATCTGTTCGTGGCTGCCTTTGCCCTTCTGGGGGTGGTGTTGGTGCTGGTCATGCTGGGCGTCGCCTCGATCCTGAGACCCCACAAGCCGACCGCCGCCAAGAGACTCACCTACGAGTGCGGGGTCGACCCGGTGGGGGAGGGGTGGAGCCAGACCTACGTGCGCTACTACGTGTTCGGCCTCCTGTTCGTGATCTTCGACGTGGAGGCGGCCTTCATCTTCCCCTGGGCGATCCTGGCCGAGGACCTGGGGGTGTTCGGCCTGGTGGCGATCATCATCTTCATGCTCACCCTGGTGGAGGGCCTGTTCTACGCCATCAAGAAGGGAGTCCTGCGGTGGGAGTGATCCAGCGGTTCGGGGTCCCCATCAAGCCGGTCAGCTGGCTGCTCAACTGGTCGCGGCGCTACTCGCTGTGGATGTTCCAGTTCGGGCTGGCCTGCTGCGCCATAGAGATGATGGCGGCGTCGGGGCCCCGCTACGACTTCATGCGCTTCGGCATCATCCCCCTTCCCGCCTCGCCCCGGCAGGCCGACCTCATGGTCGTGGCCGGGACGGTCACCGACAAGATGGCGCCGGCGGTAAAGCGGCTGTATGAGCAGATGCCCGAGCCCAAGTACGTGATCTCGATGGGGTCGTGCTCCAACTGCGGAGGCCCCTACTGGGACTCCTACTCGGTCACCAAGGGGGTCGATCAGATCATCCCGGTGGACGTGTACGTGCCGGGCTGCCCCCCGCGGCCCGAGGCGTTGTTGGACGGGATCATTCTCCTGCAGGAGAAGATCAAGAACGAGGACATCAAAGAGAAGTGGAACCAGCGTGACCGCCAGCCCGTCTGAGGTGGAGATGGCAGACGCCGAGGGCTCGGAGGAGGACGCCTCCCTGGCCGCCCGGGCCGCCGAGGCGGTGGGCGGGGTGGTGCTGGAGGCCCTGGAGACCGCCAAGGTTGGGGTGGCGGCCGACCGGTGGGCCGAGGCGCTGCGGGTCGCCCGGGACGATCTGGGGCTGTCCTTTTTCTCCTGGCTCTCGGCCGTGCACTGGGCCAACGATCCCCAGGTCGGCGACGCCCTGTCGGCGGAGGTGACCGAGCGGTTCGAGCTCCTGTGCGCGCTCTCGGACGTGACCGCCGGGGAGTTGGTGGTGTTCTCCACCGACCTGGAGGCGACCGATCCCAGCATCGACAGCCTGATAGACGTGTTCCCGGGGGCGGACTGGCACGAGCGGGAGTGCCGGGAGATGTTCGGAATCACCTTCGCGGGCCATCCCCGGCCCGAGAACCTCTACCTTCCCAACGGTTTCGTGGGCCATCCCCTGCTCAAGTCCTTCCCCCTGCTCAGCCGGGAGGTGAAGCCCTGGCCGGGAGAGGTGGACGTCGAGGACATGCCCGAAGTCATGGAGGGCGGCTGAGATGACCATGGCGCCCGACATGGTCCGCCACCTCTCGGGAGCGGCGGTCTCGGTCGAACTGGAGACCCCCGACATGACTCTCAACATCGGTCCCCAGCATCCCTCGACGCACGGGGTGCTGCGCCTGGTGGCCAAGGTCGACGGGGAGAGGGCGTTCGACGTGCAGCCGGTGATCGGTTACATGCACCGGGGCTACGAGAAGCTGTCCGAGGTGCGGAACTACCCGCAGATCACCGCCCTGATCAACCGGATCGACTGGGTGTCGGGCTATGCCAACGAGATTCCCTTCATGGTGGCGGCCGAGCGGCTGATGGGGGTGGAGCCACCCGACCGGGCCCAGTTCATCCGCCTGATCCTCACCGAGATGGCCCGCATCTCCTCACACCTGATCTTTCAGGCCTCCTACCCTCTGGAGTTGGGGGCGGCCACCCCGCTGTTCTTCGCCCTGCGGGACCGCGAACGGGTGCTCGACCTGATCGAGTCGGTCACCGGCGGGAGGTTCCATCCCAACTTCAACCGGATCGGCGGTGTGAAGCCGGCCGTGGGAGCGGGGCCGGTGACCCGAAAGACCATCCAGGACCTGCCCGCCGGTTTCCTGTCGGAAACTCGAGACGCCATGGACCGGGTGCTGTCGACGGCCGACCAACTGGAGGACCTGGTGGCGGGCAACGAGATCGTCCTGGCCCGCACCAAGGACATCGGGGTCATCCCGCCGGAGGTGGCCATCTCCTACGGGGTGTCCGGCCCCATCCTCCGGGCCTCGGGGGTGCCGTTCGACCTGCGCAAGGTCTCCGACTACCTGCCCTACCACCTGTTCGACTTCGAGATCCCCACCGGGGAGAACGGCGACTGCTGGGACCGCTGGTGGATCCGCCTCGAGGAGATACGCCAGTCGGCCTCCATCATCCGCCAGGCCGTCGACTCCATTCCGTCGGGACCGCTGCAGGCCAAGGTGCCCCGCATCATCAAGGTGCCGGCCGGCGAGATCTACGTGCGGGCCGAGAACCCCAAGGGGGAGATGGGGTACTACGTGGTCTCCGACGGGGGCCTGGGTCCCTACCGGCTCAAGATCCGCTCCGCCTCCTTTTCCAACATCTCCATCCTGCCCTGGGTGCTGGAGGGGACGCTGGTACCCGACATAATCGCCATCCTGGGATCGCTGGACTTCGTCCTGGGGGACGTGGACCGATGAAACCCTCCCAGACCCCCCGCACGCCGATTTCCCACCCGCTATCTCGCGAAAATCGCCTCGCCTCTCGCGGCCCTTGGGCCCTCCCCCGCCACCGCCTTTCCGTGGGTCGAACGCGGGTGGCCGGTGCCGGGTTGGGGGCCGGCTGCCGAGTTCGAGGTCTGACCGGTCCCGGGGCCGGGGACGTCTGCCCGGTCCGGGAGGTGTTTGTGACTGTCATCAGTGTGGATCGGGGCGGTGACACTTTCAACCCCGGCAGGAGGGTTTTCTCGCCGACTGCCGGAAAAGTTTCCCAGCTTCGGGGGACGGCCGAGCTTTTGGACCCCGAGAGGGGTCGGCGCTCGTGAGTCCCTGGCTGGCCTTGGCGATCTGGCTGTTGGTGGTGGCCACCATCATCCCGGTGATGGGGATGGCGATCGGCTATGCGGAGATGAAGATCTCGGCTCACATGCAGAGCCGGATCGGGCCCTACTTCGCGGGTGGCCGCTTCGGGTGGGCACAGCTCATCGCCGACGGCGTGAAGTTCTTCCAGAAAGAGGACCTGGTCCCCGACAACGCCGACCGCCCGGTGTTCAAGATGGCCCCGGTGCTGGTGATGGTGGGCACTGTGGGGTTGTTCGTGGTGATCCCCTTCGGGCCGGGCCTGACTCCCCAGAACCTCGACCTGGGCATCTTTTACGCCCTGGCCATCTCCTCGGTCGGCACCATCGGGGTGCTGATGGCCGGGTGGTCGTCGGGCAACAAGTACTCCCTGATGGGGGGGCTGCGGGCCGCCGGGCAGTTGATCGCGTATGAGCTGCCGCTGGTGCTGGCGGTGGTCGGGGTGGTGATCCTGGCGGGCACCATGAGCCTCGACGGGATCGTCCAGGCGCAGATCTCGTGGTTCTCCGAGGCAGGATGGAGCCTGGGGATGCCCTTTGTGATCGTGCAGGCCGTGGGCCTGGGGGTCTTCTTCATCGCCAGTCTGGCCGAGTTGTCCCGGATCCCCTTCGACATGCCCATCGCCGAGTCGGAGCTGGTGATGGGGTATCTGACTGAGTACTCGGGCTTCCGGTTCCTGTTCTTCTTCCTGGCCGAGTTCGCCAACATGTTCACGCTCTCGGCGATTGCCGCCACCCTGTTCCTAGGCGGCTACTGGGTGCCCGGAGTCCCCGATTCGATACTCCAGTTCGTGGGGCCCCTGGTGCTCCTGGGAAAGATTGCCCTCTTCATATTCGTCAGCATCTGGGTTCGCTGGACCTTCCCCCGCTTCCGGGAGGACCAGCTCCAGACGCTGGCCTGGAAATGGCTGGTCCCCATCTCCCTGGCCAACATCATTGTCACAGGCGTCCTGAAGGTGGTGCTTTAGATGAAACTGATGAAGCTCTCCGTTCCCGGCTTCGGGCTCGTGAAGGGACTGAAGGTAACCCTCCGAACTCTCTTCACCCGCCCGGTCACCGTCAACTACCCCAAGGTGAAGGAGACCCCCGTCCCCCGGGCGAGGGGAGTGATCGCCCTCGAGCCCGAGGCCTGCACGGTGTGCATGCTGTGCGCCCGTCAGTGCCCCGACTGGTGCATCTACATCGAGGGTCACAAGGAGGAGCGTCCGCCGTCGCGGCCCGGAGGGCGCCCCCGGGTGCGGGCCACCCTCGACCGCTTCGACATCGACTACGCCCTGTGCATGTACTGCGGGATCTGCGTGGAGGTCTGCCCCTTCGACGCCCTGTTCTGGAGCCCTGACTACGAGTACTCCGAGACCGAGATGGGGGCGATGCTCCATGACCAGGACCGCCTCTTCGACTGGCTGGACACCGTGCCCCCCGCCCCGGCCCTGGAGAGGTAGATGGGATTCGAGGACTGGGCGGCAGAGCCGCTCAACTGGGTCTTTTTGGCGGTGGCGCTGGCCACGACCATCTCGGGCCTTAGAGTGGTCACCTCCCCGAACGTGGTCCACGCCGCCCTGTTCCTGGTGGCCGCCCTGGCCGGGACCGCCGCCATCTTTCTGCTGCTGGCCGCCGAGTTCCTGGCCTGGGTGCTGGTCCTCGTCTACATAGGGGCTGTGATCGTGCTGTTCCTGTTCGGGATCATGATCACCCGCGCCCCCACCGGCCGCGACGAGGCCGAGGTCGACCACCAGCGCCGGGCGCCCGCCGTGCTGGTCTCGGCCGGCCTGTTCGCCCTGCTGGCGTGGGGCCTCCTCTCCCAGTGGGGGGACACGGCCCTGGACCGGATCACCGCCGGCACCCCCACTGAGGTGCTCGCCGAGGGGCTCCTGGGCCGGTTCGTGTTCCCCTTCGAGGTGGTGGGCTTCGTGCTGCTGGCCGCCTTGGTGGGAGGCATAACCATCGCCCGCCGGGATCTCAGTCCCGCCGAGGAGAGGGAGCGGGAGTCCAGGTGATCCTCAACCAGTTCCTCATCCTGGCGGCGCTGCTGTTCTGCATGGGGGTGTACGGGCTCCTGGTGCGCCGCAACGCGGTGATGGTGCTGCTGTCCGTCGAGCTGATGCTGGCCGCGGTGAACATCAACCTGGTTGCCCTGGAGGCCTTCTGGCAGACGGCCGAGGCGCTGGGGCAGATACTGGCGGTGTTCATCATCACCATCGCCGCCGCCGAGGTGGGGATCGGCCTGGCCATCATCCTCCTGATATTCCGTAACCGGCGCTCGGCCAACGTGGACGAGTTGAACCTGATGCGCTGGTGACAATGGGTGTGAGCACAAACCTCTATCTGGCCGCGGAAGGCGCCGCCGCCGCGGCGACCACCGGCGGGATCTGGTCGGAATGGGCCGGCCTGATGCTGATCGGGCCCATGCTGGCCTTCGTGGTGATCGTTCTGTTCGGGAAGCGGATGAGATACCAGGGCGCCGAGGTGGCGATCGGCGCGATGGCCTTCAACTTCGTCTGGTCGTCGGTCCTGCTGCTGCTGAACATGGGCGATTCCGGGGTCCTGTACGAACGGAGCCTCGAGATCGCAGCGGTGGGCGGGGGGCTGGTCTTCGAGTTGGGGTGGATAGTGGACGGCCTCTCGATCATGATGTACT
>JAPPFD010000024.1 GCA_028823995.1 bacterium
CAACCCCCAACACCCCCAAACCGATTTGCAAAAAAGATAGAAACACCCCCCCCGACCCGGATCATCTCTCTCGACAGGCTACCCGCCGACGAAGCCGAAACAGATCAGCTCTTCGTCGGGCTCGACGGCTGCGAGAGAGGGCTGCTACCCGACGGATGGGGTGAAGTCTCCCAATGGCCCGCCGAACGCATCCAAGCTGGCGACTGGACCTCTGCGGTGTGGCGGTCGCCGGAACTCGCGGATGCAGCCGCACGGTTCGTTGAGCACAAGGCACTGATGCCCCTGTCATCTTCTGGGGCTCACGAGAGAGAAGTGCACAAACGGCCCGACGCTCAGCGTCGGATACCGCAGAGCGACGGTCTAGCTGTGCACGCGACGCTACAGACGCTTTACACCGAATACCGCAAGGACGGCAGGCCCAACAGTCGAGGGCAGGTCACAGTGACAGCCACCGGACAGGCCATGCGCGGCGACTACAGCAAGCGGAGCACCAGCGGCCAAGCCTTCCCGATCCTGGCGTCCAAAGGCGCGGACGGGCAGCAGCGCATCGAAGCCGCCCCCGATGAGTACTGGGAATGGAAAAAGCCGGGCGTTCCGCCGATCCTGGAGAAGGCCGGGCATCTGCTCGTGTCGATGGGACAAGACCCTTCGACCGCCAGGCTCACCGCGGTCGCGTCCGACGAACGGTACGTCGGGCAGGGCTGGATGCCAGTCACGGGACTGAATGCGGAGCAGGCGAAAGCCGCCGCCGTGTTCCTCAACTCCACCCCAGGCCGGCTACTGATCCTGCGACACCCGGGCAAGAAGCTGAGCTTCCCGTTCTACAACCCAGCTACCTGGCGTGAAGTGCCCATCCCCGACCTTGACAACCCGCGCATCCGCGCCACCCTCGCCGAATGCTGGGAAGCTACCCGCAGTGTGGTGGTTCCGCAGTTCCGCGACGGCTACACCGATGTCCGTCGCCGCTGGGACACCGCCGTTTGCGCCGCCTTGGGTTGGAACATCAAGAGAATCGCAGAACTGGGGAAGATGCTCGCACGCGAACCGCACGTCAGGGGAGTCGCCTATGGGCAGTGGAAGGCATAATCCGACACGGCCGTCATAGGCAGAACCGTCCAAAGACCAACCCCTCTGCACACCGGCTAAGAGAGAAATCAAGGGTGTTCGGTCGGGTCTGACCACTGATCAACTGGCGGAGCTGCAAGGTGTTGCGTCGTGAGAACCGTGAGTTGCGGGCGGGCTAATGAGATTCTGCGGATGGTGTCGGCTATTTGCTGGCAGTCGCTTAGGAGAAGGGTTGAAGGCCCACCCTGACTTCTTGCTGTTGGGTCGCTGTTGCCGTCACCGATGATGGACATTGACCGTTTGCAGTGGTGGCGTGTCCTCCGCTATGGAAGACATTCGAAAAGGAGCGTTCGTGAAACGTTCGTTTAAGCGTTCGCAAAGCGTTCGTTTGGGGTTTGACCTGGGGAAACACCTACCCAACAATGGCAAGCGTTCGCAGCCGTTCGCCGACGGCGATTTCTCGGGAGAGTCCTGCTAAGGAAAAAACGAACGCTTGCCCGAACCCTCCTCATGTCAGCCCGCGCAGTAGCGGGTTGGTGGTGGCTGCCCACGCGAAATCGGGTGTGGGCACACCTTTAGTGCAAACGTGTGGTCGAGGTGTCCCACAGCCAAAACGCCGTCAAGAGAACCATGCCAAGAGCCACTCCGCTCCTGCGGCGGAGTTCGAGTGCACTTGGTACCTCCTTGATGGGATCTCGCACCTCCCTCCGACCCCTTGCGTCCTGACCTCTCCCCTACCTTTGCCTCTAGGCACGGCTTCGCCTCCGAGTCGACGATCTTTGGTTGTAGCCGAGTGTCGGTTCGGCCGCTGAGCGGACAAACAGCCTTCTCCAGCCGCGTGGCCGCCACCGAAACAGTATCGGTGTTTAGCTCCATGGGCAAGATGCCAGGTTGTCACGCAGGTGTTGACGATCACGGGCCACGGTGGGGCGGAACTGGACAACGCGGAACCTGTCAGGGTTTTAGGTAGCGACCCCACTGTTCCATGAGCTTTCGGCGTCTGTCTAGGAGGTCGCTTCGGGCGTAGGCTCCTTCGACGCCTTTGACCGTGTGTGCTAGTGCTGCTTCGGCGAGTTCGCGGGTGATGCCGGTTTCTCCGCACCAGTCCCGAAACGATGATCTCATTCCGTGGGGGACGCATCCGATGTTGTTCTGTTTGCAGAGTTTGCTCATGGTGGCGTTGGAGATTGGTTTTCCTGTCGGTGAGGGGAAGATCAGCCCGACGCCGCCGGTTTGCTCCCTGGCCTTTTCGAGGACGGCGAGGGCTGGTGTGCTGAGGGGCACGCGGTGGGGTTTGCTGGTCTTGGTACGAGTTGCGGGAATGATCCAGGTTGCCGTGGGAAGGTCGATCTCTTCCCAGGTTGCTTGTCTGGCTTCGCCGCTTCGGACGGCACACAGCGTCAGATACTCGAAACATAGGATTGTGGATTTCCACGCGTTGGTGGCCCGAATGGTGGCTAATGCCTGGGCGACCTGGCTGTGGTGAAGGGCTTTGAAATGTTGGGTCTTGGCGGTGTTGCTGCCCAGGGCTGCTTTGATTCTCCGGTCCGCCGGATTGTCCTCTCTGAATCCCTGGGCCACGGCCCAGCGCATGACAGCCGAGATTCGCTGCAGAACCCGCCGTGCGGTTTCCTCTTTGTGGTTCCAGATCGGACCGAGACAGGCCATCACATCCCCACCCGTGATCTGGTTGACAGCCACATCCCCCAGAAGGGGAAAGGCATACGCCTCCAGAGTGGAGCGCCAGTGCTTCTCAGACAGGCCACCAGGCTTCCACTTGGGAGCATGCAACTGAATGACCTTCTCGGTGGCTTCCCGGAATGTCGGCACCTTGGACCGGGCCATGGTGGGATCGCCGCCTTGGCGGGCGATCCTTCGATATTCGAACGCTTTGGTTCGGGCTTCCCGGAGGGTAACGTATGGATATCCGCCGAGACCGAGATCGCGGCGTCTACCGCGTATGGTCCCTCGCCAGATCCATTGTTTCGATCCGGTTGGTGTGACCCGCAACATCAGACCGTGTTGATCGCCGTATTTGCCGGGTTCTTTCAGCGACCGGACTCGTTGGGCGTTTAGTTTCGCCATCACCTGCCTCTCGTGGCGCCTTGGTTTTAGGGAATTCAACTTATTTGTCCCACATCGTATCCCACTATACATTGAACCTACCAGCAACCAAAGGGAAGGTCAAGAACCCTCACGGAATCGCCATTCCCTCCACGCTCTACGTGGGAAAGTGGCTGTCTAGCTGGGGACACAGTAACTGCATGAAACCACAGGAAACAGCTAGAACCCTCGTGAAAGGAAAACAGACAAACCCTAGGATGGTGGAGACGATGGGACTTGAACCCACGACCTCCTGCTTGCAAAGCAGGCGCTCTTCCAGGCTGAGCTACGTCCCCTTACGGGGCGGAGGATAACGCGCTTTGCCAGTCCAGGCACAAGGGCTTTGAGTATTCGAGTCCGACCGTTCGGCGACGCCGGGCATCCCCTAGATGACCGGCCACCGGGAGGGGAACCCGACACCGGTGACGGCCCGGACCCGCTCGCCGATCTTCTCGACCTTTTGAATCAACTCCCACAAATCACCCGCAAAGCGCGGCCGACCCTCCTCGACCACCACCCGGCCATCAACGATCACCGTCTCCACCGAGTCGCCCGTCGCGGAATAGACAAGGTTCCGGACTGGGTTCGCCAGGGCTCGCCACTCCGGACGACGGGTGTCGAACAGCACCAGGTCTCCCTTCCTTCCCACCTCTATGGCGCCCAGTGAATCGGCGAATCCCAGCGCGGCGGCGCCGGTCCGGGTCGCCAACTCGAGTGCTGTCTCGGCCGGTATCAGGCTGCTGTCTCCCCGGACGTCCTTGTAGACGGTTGCCGCGATGTTCACACACCGCACCATGTCTGAGAAGTTGGAGCTGTTAACGGAGTCGGTTCCCAGCGACACCGGGACGCCGGCGTCCAACAACTCGGGGAGTCGTCCTCCCCTCCCCGTGTTGCCTCCGGCTTTCATCACCGTGCTGGGACAGACCACAACCGCCGCCCCGGATTCGGCGATCAGCTCGATCTCTCGCTCAGTCAGGTCCATGCAATGGGAGAGCAGCAGGTTGGGACCGAGTACGCCAAGCTCCGCCAGGCGTTCGGTCGGCGCGGTACCCGGGGCTCCGGCGCTGCCGGTGTGATGGAGCGTCAGGGCGGTCCCGTAGCGGTCGGCGATCCTCTTGGCGCCTATCAGCAACTCCGGGCTGCAGAACTCCAGCGAGAACGGCATCGCCCAAGCCCGAACCAGTCCTGACAGGCGTCCGTCCAGTGCGTTGATGGACGCCTCCGTACGATCAAGCGCCTCGGCGGTGTCATAGACGGGAAGGTGCAGTCGGTTCTCCCGGTCCTGGACCTGTTCCCCGATTATCACCCGGCATCCCGCCTGTTTGTAGGCCTCCAGGCACGCCTCAGGGAATTTGGTCGTGCCTGGATCCACAAGGGCGGTGGTTCCGGTTCCTAGCGTCTCCGCCAAGCCAAGCAACGTGGTGAGGTACTCCTCCTCCTCGGTCATCACCGATTGCATGGCAAAGACGTGCCTCAACCGGTCTGGAACATCGTCGGGGAAGACGCCCCGGACAGAGTGTGCGTAGCTGATGTGCATGTGACCGTTCACGAATCCGGGCGTCACCACCTTGTCGGTGGCGTCGATTACCCGGTCCGCGCCGATGTGGCGGAGTTCGTCGGCCTTGCCGACGTGGCTTATATGACCATTCCGGATCACCACCGAGCCGTCTCGGATGACTCTTCTCCGATCATCCACCGTGATGACACATTGGGCCCGGTCGATCTTGAGACTGGAGTTGGTCATGCCGCCCTTCCAGCCCTCTACACGTGTCCCTGTTTCATCGGCTTTTCGCTCCCTGCTTGGCCAGTTCCCCCGTGTCCACCAGGTCCAGCGTCGCCATGTAATCCGGATCTTCATAGCGGCTGAGAAGAAACTTGTCCGCATACCCGGGGAGGTCACCTCCCAGCAAGTGGCAGCCGACCAACTCGGCGGCTGCGGTGCAAATCATGACCCCGTACCCCGACATTCCCGTCACCAGATAAAACCCCTCCGGACCCGCCGGTCCGATCAGGGGGAGGTTCTCCGGGGTCTTCATGACGTATGCCCCGTCCACCACCGAGTAGGGCAGTTGGTCGCGATAGCGGGCCAGGGAAGGAAGCATGGCCGCCATTCCTCGCAACACCGCCTCGGGAAACATGAAGTCCGGCCGGGGGGCCGGCCAGGTCGGCTCGTCTCGAACCTGTGGCCGGTAGTTCCAGAGAGCCTCGAAGAAGGGCGAATCCATGCCCCCTTCGGGCCGACCAAACACCGGGGTGGTTATCTCCCCCAGCAGCTCATGGAACCCTTCCGCGGCCAAGTCGGACTTCTCTGATTCACTCCAGTCGATATTCACCGGGTCCGTCCACAGGAGCATCGGAGCCTCACGGGGAAACGCCCCGAGGTGGTCTCTGAACGAGACCTTGTGGTGAAGAGATGCGTGTAACGGCAGCTCAACCCCCACCAGGCGAGCCAGTTGCTTGGACATGGGCCCGGCGGCGTTGACGACAGCCGGGACCGAGATCTGGGAGCCCGATCTCAACAACACCCCTGCAACGGTCCCCCTGAGGGTTTTGATGTCCACTACCTCGTCGACCACAACCTCTGCTCCATGGGCCCTGGCCTGGTCCAGCATCCAGACGCCCAATTGCTGGGCGCTGAACCAGCCACCCCGGCGAACGTGCAGCGCGCCCAGGGCTTTGTCGCTCAGGTACGGGAACCGGGCCAGGAGGGCCTCGGAAGTCTCGTAGACATCAAAACCCGTCTCCTCCTCGACGTCAACCGCCGTCCCTGCGATTCGAACCGGGCCCGCCCCATACCCCGAACTCGCTTTTGCTGCGCTGGTAAGAGACGCCAGTTGCCCGGGATCACCGGTCACGAAGAGGTATCCCCTCCGTGACATGTTGAAGAAGTCGTCCGAGCTGTCCTTCATGGTCTCCAGGATGTCGATGGAGCGGTTGGTCAAATCGACCATCGGCTTGTTGGGGAAGAAGTTCCGATAACACTCCGACGACTTGTCGGATGTGAGGGAAAGGGGCGGACGGGGGTCAACGACGATCACTTTCTCCACACCCCGGACCACCGCCAAGTCGTAGCAGGTCGCCACGCCCGCGATCCCGGCGCCAACCACAACCGCCCCTGCCTGCCTCATCATCTCAACTCTACGCCTGTATTCCTGCCATCCCGGACCGGTCACTCCGAACGATAGTTTGCGGGCGGCCCCTTTGGGACCTGCAACTGCTGCCTGGGGAGAACCAGGGTTCGGGGACCAAAACCGGTCCCTGCCCGAAATCAACAGGGTTAGGATTTAGCTTTTCCGGGCTCATAGCTCAGGTTGGTTAGAGCGCATCCCTGATAAGGATGAGGTCCCTGGTTCAAATCCAGGTGGGCCCACCGCACCGGTGGCCTGTCCGAGTTTTCGATGTCAACGTTTCCCACGAGGACTGCATCGCGACGCTAGCGCCGTCCCCGCTGGCGCCCCTTCCGTTTGGGATTCCACAAGGCCCTAGGTTGGTAAGCGATGTTCGGAGTGGGATGCCACTGGTGGCGGGCAACGGGCAGGTTACACTGGAGATGTGCGCAGGAACAGGCCTTTGGCGCCATGGCCAACGCGTGTGAGGTTGCCGGCACGCACCAGGCCCCATCCACATGAGATCGCCGTATCGCGGCTGGATGGTCGAGTCAAGGAGATGAACCAGTCCAAGTCGCGTCGCCCTGGGTTGTCGGTCACCGTTTCGATGCTGGCTCTACTGGTTTTGGTGGCTGCCTGCGGAGCGGAGCCTGAACCCGAACCGGCGCCAGACGTCGATTTGAACGCCCTGCTCACCGGCGCGGGAGAGGTGATGGCCGGCATGTCGACAGCAAAGTTCAGCATGGTCGATGAACTGGAGTCCGGCGCCAAATTCTTCGGGACCACCTTCAAGAGGATGGAAACCGAGACGGAGGCGCCCGATAGCTTCAGGATGGTGGTGGATGTGGAGGCTCCGGGATTCGGGTTCGTGGAGATTGAGATGATGGCGGTCGGAGAGGAGGCCTACATCAAACTCTCCGCAGACGCGCCGTGGAATCCCCTGCCCGTGGACCAGGTGCCTTTCAATTTCGCGGGCTTGGGCTTCACCTTACGCGATCTGCTCAACACCATCAAGGACGGAGCGGTTGTCGCCGGTAAGGAGTCTCTGGACGGCTCCCAGACCATTCGCGTTGATGGAACCCTGTCATCCGAGCAGTTGTCGGACCTCATCTCGTCCGTCGACCCGGGTCATGCGGTGAGCCTGAATCTGTGGATCGGCGAAACCGACCACGCCCTGAAACAAATACGGATCGCCGGTCAGATCTACAACGACGACGCACCCGAAACCGTCCGTCTCCTGGTAATCGAAGGCATCGACGTCGCCGTCGACATCCAACTCCCGGACCTCGGATCCGGGCAGTGAAGGGCGTTAGGCAGCGCTTCACATCCATCGCATCCTCCGAGTCGGGTGTACTGGCGATCATCTGCCTGGGGGTGTTTTCGACCGCCCTGGATCAGACTGTTGTGGTGGCCGCCTTGCCAGGCGTCATGGTGGACTTGGAGATCCCCCTCACCGACCTGGACAGGGCGTCGTGGATCGTAACCGCGTACCTGGTCGCCTACACGGTGGCCATGCCGCTGGGCGGGCGCCTGTCCGATGTCCACGGCCGGATAAAGATGTTTCAGGCGGCCCTGGTGCTGTTCGCCATAGGCTCGTTGTTCGTGGCGCTGGCGCCGAACTTCGAATGGATCGTCTCAGCCAGGGTCGTCCAGGCCATAGGGGGAGGCGCCACCGTACCCATCGGTCTGGCGATGGCGGTGGCTGCGGTGTCGCCGCAGAGAAGAGGGGTTGCCATAGGACTGGTGGCCGCGGCGGCCGAAGCCGGGTCGGTCTTGGGCCCGCTCTACGGAGGAGCCATCATCGAGTTGCTCGGCTGGCGGTGGATATTCTGGCTGGACATACCCCAGAGCTTCATTCTCATCGGGATCATGGCCATCTTGCCGAATCGTCCCAATCCCGCCGCCAAGATGGACTACTTCGGGGCGCTTGTGCTCGGGGCGTCCCTGATATTTCTAACCGCCGGGCTGTCCCAGCGCGCCATCTTCTCGGGAGAGTCCGTAGTCCCGTATCTCCTGGTAGCCGTGGGAGCGCTCCTGGTGATCGCATTGGTATTGGTGGAGACACGGTCCGTCCAGCCTCTTCTGGCGCCCTTCCTGTACAGGTCCAGGGCGTTCCTCTCCTCCAACACCACCCAGTTCCTGGTTGGTGTGGCCCTGATCATCGCCTTGGTAGCAGTGCCGCTTATGGCGGCCACCGTTATGGAGAAAGGAGCCTTGGACAGCGTCCTCCAATTACTGCGTCTGACGGCAGCCATTCCCGTGGGGGCGGTGGTGGGAGGTTACATCCTGCGGTGGGCCGGAGTGAGATCGGTGTGCATCGTCGGCCTGGCGTTCATGGGAGCGGGCTTGTTGATCATGAGTGGCTGGGAGGCCCAGGTGGAAGAACTCCGGCTGACAATGCCCCTGGTCATGGCGGGTTTCGGGTTCGGGTTGGTCATCCCGCCCATCGGGGTCAGCGCCCTCAGCGCTGCTCCGAGCCACTATTGGGGCGCGGCGGCCTCCTTGGTCACGGCGTCCCGGATGGTGGGGATGGCGCTGGGGCTGGCGGCGCTCTCCGCCTGGGGCATAGAACGCTTTTACAGTCTCACCGGCGACGTGGCCCTGGGACCAACCTTCGAGGAGACAGAGGCCGTATTGATAGGAGCGGGCGTCACCGTGTTCCAGAACCTCTTCATGATCACGGGATTCCTTTCCCTTCTGGCCATCCTGCCGGCCATGCTGATGAGAGAGGAAGACGTGGAGGACACCAGCGGCCTCCTTTGAGGCTTCCCCGCCGGATTAGGGGGAAGTCATCCCCACCCCATCAGGCGTGGAGCTACTCCGACTCCACCAGCATGGTGGGCTGATCGGGGCCGGCGGGACCGGATTGCTCGGTAGGGGAGAACGGCTCGACCCGGACCGCTTCGGAGGGAGGGGCGGCTACCAGCACCGGAACCACGTTCTCCTCCAGCAGCACCACCTCCACTCCCCCTACCACGTCGGCCACCAGGTTGTACATGATGGCCCCCAGGGTGGTGAGCCCGCTGGACAGCACCGCCCATGCCACTGCCAGAATCGCCGAGAGGCGGATGAACTGCTCGGTGTTCGAGAACGGCGCCTCGCCCTCATCCAGCAGGGTGATCTGGATAAGGAAGTCGGTGATCTTCTGGGGAATGCCCGATCTCTCAACCACCTCCCAGAACATCACGGAGGCCAGCATGAACCCGAAGGCCGCCACCAGGTAGACGATGAAAGAAACCTTCAGCACCGTCCACGGATCCACCCGACGGATGATTCTGCGGACCCGGTGAACCGAGTGGGTGGGCTGCGCGTCCAACACCATCTAGAGACTACCGGCGCGCCGCTGGTACCGCCGCCGTCCGGTCAGCCGTCCCCGTTCTCGGTGGGAACGATCTCAAACGCCGACAGGGTCTCGTCCTCTCCCACCTGCATCGCCTTCACCCCCGTGGCGTAACGACCCTGAGTGCTCACCGAGGAAACCTCGGTGCGGATGGCGATTCCCCGCGAGGAGATAAGCATCACCTCTGTCTCTGGGCCCACCGCCCGGGCGCCTACCAGCACCCCCCTTGCCCTGGACAGCTTGATGGCGATGACACCCTGGCCTCTTCTGTTGCGCAGCGGAAACAGGCTCATCTTGGTGCGCTTGGCGAACCCCTTGGAAGTGACCAGCAGCACCTCGTCGCCCTCCATATCCGAGCAGGCCCCCACCACGCGGTCCTTCTCCAGCAAACGGATCCCTATTACTCCGCGGGTGGCTCTTCCCAGTGCACGAATGCCACTCTCGTGAAAGCGGAGGCCCTGCCCCTTCTCGGTGAACAGCAACAGGTCGTTGTCCCCGTTGGTGCTCCGCACCGCCACCAATTCGTCCCCTGGCGAGAGGTTGATGGCCCGAAGGGTCTTGTACTGTGACTCATAGGCCTTGAGCTCGGTTTTCTTCACCATCCCCTGGCGGGTGACCATCACCAGGTATTTGACCGTCTCATAGTCGCGGGTGTCGATGATCGCTTCGATCCGCTCCTCCGGCTCGATGGGCAGCACGGCATGGGCCAGCACCCCCTTGCCGGTTCGTGATTGGCGGGGTATCTCGTGGGCCCGCAACCGGTGAACCACTCCCCGATTGGTGAAAAACAGTAGGTAGGAGTGGGCAGTGGTGTGCACCAGGTGCGAGATGACATCGTCCTCGGCCAGCCCGGCGGCTTTCACGCCCCGACCGCCCCGTCCCTGCGTGCGATAGGACTTGGCGTCCACAGACTTCACATACCCGCTCCGCGAAACGGTGATGATCAACTCCTCGTCGGCGATCAGGTCCTCGATCGACATCTCGCCCAGTTCATCTATCAGCCTGCTGCGGCGGGTCACGGCATGCTTCTGTCGGACCTCCTTGAGGGTGTCGCGGATGATTGCCCATCGGCGGGGGGGCTTGGCCAGGATATCCTCCAGGTCGGCTATCACCTCCAGAAGCCGGGCGAGTTCTGCGGCCAGCTTCTCGGACTCCAGGGCTGTGAGGCGCCTGAGCGGCATCTCCAGGATGGCGTTGGCCTGGATCTCGGAGAGTTCGAACCGGTCTGCCAGGCGAGAACGCGCCTCGGGGGTGTTTGCCGAGGAGCGAATCACCGCTATTACCTCGGTGATATTGTCCACCGCGATGCACAGGCCCTCCAGGATGTGGGCGCGAGCCGAGGCCTTATCGAGCCGGAACCGGGTCCTCCGCTCCACCACCTCCATCTGCTGGTCGAGATAGTGACCGAGGGCCTCCGCGATGCCCATCGTGCGGGGAACGCCGTCCACCAGCGCCACCATGTTCACCCCGAAGTTGCTCTGGAGTTGAGTCCGCTTGTAGAGCTGGTTCTGGATCACCTCGGGGACGGCGCCCCTCTTCAACTCAATGACCAACCGGGTGCCCACCCGCGACGAGGACTCGTTGCGGAGATCGGCGATCCCTGCGATCTCCTTCTGGTTCACCAGGTCGGCGATCTTCTTCAACACCCGGTCCTGGGAGACCTGGTATGGAAGCTCGGTTACCACTATGGCCGTGCGCCCCGGCCGGATCTCGGTGGGCTCAGCAACCGCTCTCACCTTGACCGAGCCCCGGCCGGTGATCAGAGCCTGCTTCACGGCGTCGTCGGCCACGATCTCTCCCCCGGAAGGGAAGTCCGGCCCCCTGACGTACTTCAGGAGGTCGGCAGACGGACAATCCGGATTGTCCAATAGATAAATGCAGGCGTCTATCACCTCGCCCAGGTTGTGGGGAGGGATGTTGGTGGCCATCCCCACCGCGATTCCCTGAGCTCCGTTTACCAGGAGATTGGGGTAGCGCGAGGGGAGCACCACCGGCTCGCGATGTTCACCGTCGTAGTTCTCCACGAAGTCCACCGTGTCCTCGTCGATGCCCTCCAGCATCGACATGGCGATCTCCGACAGCCGGCACTCGGTGTAGCGCATCTGGCCCGGCGGGTCCTCGACGCTGCCGAAGTTACCCTGCGGGTCCACCAGGGGGTGGCCCAGGCTGAAATCCTGGCCCAGGCGCACCAGGGCGTCGTAGATCGCCTGGTCGCCGTGGGGATGGAAGCGGGCCATCACGTCTCCCACCACCGTGGCGCACTTGCGGTGCCGGCCATTCGGGACCAGGTTGGCCTGGCTCATGGAGTAGATGATCCTCCGCTGCACCGGCTTCAACCCGTCCCGCACGTCGGGCAAGGCTCGGGCGACTATCACCGACATGGCGTAGTCCATGAAGGACTGGGACATCTCCTCGGTCAGGCCGATCTCCGGGCCCATGTAGAGGGTGGGATTCAGGGGAGGCGTCTCCTCGGTCATACGTCGAGAAAGCGGATGTCCGAGGCGTGAGTTCGGATGTACTCCCGCCGGGCTGGGACGTCATCGCCCATCAGGGTCCGGAACAATTCATTCTCCTCCATCACCGCGGCCAGGTTGTTGGTCTGCACCTTCAGGAGGGTGCGCGTCCCGGGGTTCATGGTGGTGTCCCACAACTCATCGGGGTTCATCTCTCCCAGGCCCTTGAAGCGGGTGGGGTTGATCCTGGGGTGCTTTTGCCGCAGTGCCTCCAACTCGGCGTCGTTCTTCAGGTAGATCACCCTGGCGCCCCGCTTGACCCGGTAGAGCGGGGGCTGGGCGATGTAGATGTAGCCGGTCTCCAGCAGTCCGCGCATGTTGCGGAAGAACAGAGTCAGCAGCAGGGTGCGGATGTGGGAGCCGTCCACGTCGGCGTCGGTGAGCAGCACGATCTTGTGGTAGCGGCACTTCTCGATGTCGAATTCCTCTCCGATGCCGGTCCCCACCGCGGTGATGATCGACCGCACCTCCTTGTTCATGAGGGCCTTCCCCAATCGGGCCCGCTCCACGTTGAGGATCTTCCCCCGAATGGGAAGGATGGCTTGGATCCGGGAGTCGCGGGCCTGCTTGGCCGGTCCGGCCGCCGAGTTTCCCTCCACGATGAACAGCTCGCTCTCGGAGGGATCCCGGCTGGAGCAGTCCACCAGCTTGCCCGGCAGGCTGGTGGATTCGAGGAGTGACTTGCGCCGGGTCAACTCCCGGGCCTTGCGGGCCGCTTCCCGGGCCTTGGCCGCTCCGAGCGCCTTGGTGATGATCGCCCGGGCCTCGGGCGAGTGCTTCTCCAACCACTCCGGTAGGGCTTTGTTGAGAGCCTTCTCCACGTAGGAGCGGATCTCGGTGTTACCCAGCTTGGTCTTGGTCTGTCCCTCGAACTGAGGGTTCTTCACCCTCACCGACAGGACCGCGGTCAGCCCTTCCCGGGCGTCCTCGCCGGTCAGGTTGGACTCCCTCTCCTTGATGAGGTTCTTGGCCCTGCCGAACTCGTTGGCGACCTTGGTCAGGGCTCGACGGAATCCCTCCTCGTGGGTCCCCCCCTCGGCGGTCCTGATGTTGTTGACGAACGAGAGCACGTTCTCCTGGTAGCCCGTGGTCCACTGCAGGGCCAACTCCATTTCGGCATCCTCGTCCTGATCTTCCACCACGATCTGACGGGCGTTCACGACATCGTTCTTGCGGTTCAGATGAGCAACGAAATCTCGGATCCCCCCCTTGTACTGGAAGGCCTCGGTATGGGCAGGACTCTCCCGCGCATCGGTCAACCGGATCCGGAGGTTGCGGTTCAGATAGGCCAACTCTCGCAGGCGGGAGGCCACCGTGGCCCGGGAGAAGGTCCGCGTTTCCGGGAAGATCTCGGTGTCCGGGAGGAAGGTGATGGTGGTGCCCGTACGGGCCACCTTCCGCCCCTTCTCCACCTTTCCCATCGGCAAGCCTTTCTCGAAACTCTGGGTCCATATCCGGCCCTCCCGCCGGACCTCGGCGTCGAGGCGCTCCGAGAGGGCGTTGACCACCGACACGCCCACCCCGTGCAGACCGCCGGATACCTGATAGGACCCCTTCTCGAACTTGCCCCCGGCGTGCAGCACGGTGAGCACGGTGGTGAGAGCCGACATCCTCGTCTGGGTGTGGAGGCCCACCGGGATACCTCTTCCGTTGTCGGAGACCCGTACCGACCCGTCCTTCTGCAGGGTCACGTCGATCAACGTGCAATGTCCGGCCATGGCCTCGTCGATGGCGTTGTCCACCACCTCCCATACCAGGTGGTGAAGCCCTCTCGGACCGGTCGATCCGATGTACATGCTGGGCCGGCGCCGTACCGCTTCCAGGCCCTCTAGGACGACGATGTCCTTCGCGGAGTAACGCTCTGTGATAGTCACTGTCTGCTCGATGCCTTCTTTTGCGAACCGGCGGCGCCGGGTCGCCCGACGAGGTGGGTGGGCGACCCCTGGCCACACTGAACAATTTTAGCAGGACCGTGTGACAATCTCTGCATTATCTTACCCGGTTTTGCGTCTTCATTTGGCCTTTGACCTGGGGTTTTACCCACTCAAACGCGCGGTGTGGTTATTTTCACACTTGTCACCACCCGCGAGCCCAGCCCGGCGTTCACCTGCTCGGTCAGAGCGGCGGTTCCGTACCGAAGCAGGGCTGCGTCCATCCGCGAGGGAACCTCCACCACCAGGCATCCTTCCTCCAAGACCATGGGCCTGGCCTTGTCACGCCATTGTCTCGGGACGAGGTCCTGCCACTCGCGGCGAATCCGCAGATTGGCCGCAACCGTGGGGATCCCCATCTTTGCCAGGGTCTCCTCCACATGATGCCCCGCGGGGACCGGGTTCGAAGGTGAACGGCTCACTGGAGGGACCCCGGCCTAACCCGCCACACATCCCCTCGGATCGGCGTTTTCTCCTCTTCCACCGCCGAGATGAAGATCTGGGTGGCGGGTAGCCACTCCACCAGCGCCTCGGCCCGCTCCCGGTCCAGTTCGCTGAACACATCATCCAGCACCAGGATGGGCGGAGAACCGGCGGCCTCCTCCACGGCCTCGAAGACGCCCAGGCGGAGCGCCAAGGCCAGTGTCCGCTGTTCACCCTGGCTGGCATAGAGGCGCGCATCGTGGTGGTTCAAGGTCAGGATGGGCTCATCCCGGTGAAGGCCTACCGTGGTGGAGCCGACCAGAAAATCGCGGTTGCGGCGTCCCTCCAACGCTTGCTGCAGACATCGCTCCCACTCGGTCGCAGCCACGGTCGGGTCAAGCCTGCCCCCCCAGTCGGACCGATAGTCGATTGAGATCTGCTCGGCCATTCCGGCAATGGCCGACACGGCTTGCCTCACTGGATTCGCCACCTGGCGGAAGGCCCGGGCCCGGGCTGCCATCACCCTTGCCCCAGAGGTTGCAAGCCGGTGGTCCCAAACTTCCAGCGTCACGCGATCCTCTCTGTCCCCCGTCTTCAAGAAGGCGTTGCGGTGACGCAGGGTCTTCTGGTATTCAGCCTGGTCAGCCCGGGCCAGGGGCCACAGCAAACCCGCGGTCTCGTCCAGCCAATCCCGCCGCCGGGCGGGACCGCCCTTCACCAACTCGAGATGCTCGGGGATGAACACCAGCACCCTCCCGGCCCCTGCCAAATCGCTCACCCGGGCGGGGCGAGACCCGTTGAGCAGCAGTCGTCGTCGCTCCGTCCGGTGCACGACCAGTTCGATGGTGTGCGGCGCGGCGTCATCGGTCCCTCCCCTGACTGCCGCCGCATCCCTGCCGACCGCGACCAGCGCCCGATCAGGCGCTCCTCGGAAGGAGGCGCCCGTGAACAACATCCCCACCGCCTCCAGCAGGTTGGTCTTGCCTACTCCGTTTCCGCCGACCACGAGATTTACCCCCGCCGACGGCATCCAACGTAACTCCGGGTAGGAGCGAAACCCCGCCAACGCCAGCCAGGCCAGCGCCATCTACACGTTGACCGGCATCAAAAGGTAGAGGAACTCTTTTCGGTCCGGGTCGTCTATCACGCTGGGTTTCATACCGTCGATTATGCGCAGCCGGACCTTCTCGGCGCCGGCAGCCACCACCCCGTCAGCCAGATACCTCGAGTTGAAAGCCACGGTCAAGCTGGTGCTCTCTCCCTGGAACTCCCCTTCCACATGGTCGGTGGCGCGCCCCACGTCCTGCCGTATGACGTTCACCTCCGCTCCCCCCTCGGTGATGGTGAGCCTGATGGGATAGTGGTCCTCGGCGACCAACTCCATGCGGCGAATCGTCTCCAACAAAGACTCCCGGTCACACACGAGTTGGTTTGGATACTCACTGGGCAGAAGTGTCTCGTACTTGGGGAAGTTGCCCTCGATCATGCGCAACCGGAGGGTTCCGGCCGTGGAGTTGAAGACCCCCTCACGTTCGGTAAACCCCACGTTCACTTTGCTGGCCCCCACCGTGTTGGGCAACTCCCGCAATCCCCGCGCCGGAAGTAACCCGGTGGCCTCCAGTCCGATGGCGGGCAGGTCTCTGAGGGCCAGCCGGTAGGAGTCGGTGGCCACCAGGCGTAGCCGTTCGGAAGTGGACTCCATCAAGACCCCGGTCAACACGGCCCGTCCGAGATCTGTCGAAGCGGCCGGCGCAACCTGTCTGATAGCCGTGGTCAGGCCCTCCCCTTCGACCTCGATCCCGCCACTGCCTGCCGATCCGAGTTTTGGAAAGTCCTCCGAGAGCTGCCTGAGCGTGTAAACCGGCTGAGGACTTTCTCCGGAGATCTCGAGTTCAGACTGGTCTCCTGCTCGTAACGTCACCACGCCCGGTGGCATCCGCCGTACCGCCTGGGTGAACAATCTTCCCGGAACGACTGCCTTGCCCCATTCCTCCACGTCGGCTTCGATCTCACTTCGTACCGTTACCTCGAGATCGGTACCAGTCACCGCCAGCTTCCCGTCGGAGGCTTCGCACAAGAGCCCTTGCAATACCGGGAGAGAGCTGCGCGAGCCGACCGCTCTCTGGGCGCGGCCCAAGGCGTCGGCCAGCTGTTCCCGGTTAGCTCGGATCTTCACAGAGAGTCCCCTTTCTTTTGAATTCGTAGTTTAAAACTACTCGTTGTGTTGTTAGTAGGTGTTGTCTGTGGACAGCCAAGGGAATTCTCAATCGACCTGGGTGTATTACAGGTTTGTTTGTATACCGGCGCTGGCGGCTCTCCCCAGTGGAGCTTGGTACGGATCGGCGATCGGTGGAGAACCATCTAGGAGGTGTGGAGGGAACTGTGGATAGCTGATACCCGCTCGGCAAATGGCTTGTTGGTTGACATTTGGGACAGGGTGCCACGGTAAGCGGAGATTACGGTGGAATGGTCACGGCCGAACGCCTTGCCGATGCGGGGGTAGGAGAGATCGGTGAGTTCGCGGGTCAGGTACATGGCGACTCGACGGGCGGCGGACGGGACCGGACGGCGATTGCGATCGAGGATCTCAGCCACTGAGGTCTCGAAGGCCTTCGCGCAGGCAGCGATGATCTGCTCAGGCGTGGGAGCGGATTGTGAGAATTCCGAGAGAGGGGCGAGAAGTTCCGACGCGCTCTGAGGGGTCATGGGCTGGTTTACAAGTCTGGAGTAGGCAGACAGCCTGCGCAGCGCACCCTGCAGGTCCCGGATGTTGTCGGTGATCCGTTCCGCGACCATCGCGAGGACGTCGGAGGGGAAGGGTTGGGAGTAGGCGGCGTTCAGGCGGCGTAGGATTGCCAGACGGGTTTCCAGACAGGGTGGCGCAACATCCGCCAGCAGACCTCCGGTTACTCGGCTTCTTATGCGGTCCTCCATGGCTGTCAGGTCTCGGGGCGGGCGATCACAGCTGAGCACAATCTGCTTACCGTCCTGGTGAAGGCTGTTGAAGGTCCAAAAGAACTCCTCCAAGGTCTGCTCTTTGCCCTCCAAGAACTGGAAGTCGTCCAAGAGGAGTATGTCCACTTGGCGGAATTGACGGCGGAAGTCATTCATTTGCCTGCTGCCGACGCATCGGATGAAACTCTGCACGAAGGCCTCGGAAGTGCAGTAGCGGACCACGAGCGAGGGATGACGTTTTCTCGCATGATTTGCAATCGCGTACAGCAGATGGCTCTTGCCGACTCCGGATGCGCCGTAGATGAACAAGGGGTTGTAAATGCCCGGGTTCTCGGCGACGGCCCAGGCGGCCGCGTGGGCGAATAGGTTGGACGGACCCACTTCAAAGGTAGCGAACCGTTGGAAGTTGGAGGGGTGACGCTTGGCCGAGGACTCAGGCGGCTTCTCCGCGGGCCGGTCCGGGGCGACGGAGACCCGGCCGTTGGAGGCCCGAACAACGTCGGTCTTGGTGACGGTGACGCGCACGCCGACAGGAGACGCCCCGGCGCCTGCGCTGCGGGCAGCATCCTCCACCTCCCGGAGAAACCGGGTTTTAACCTGGTTCGCCACGAATCGGCTGGGAGCCTCGACGACAATCTCGGAGGTATTCGGGGAGACGTGGAGGTCCTTGAACCAGCGGGACCAGTTGTCGGTTGAGGTACTGGCGGTGAGGACTTTACGGAAGACGTCATGGTCGAAACGGGTGGGGGACGGGTTCAAGGCAGGCGAATCTCCGAAGCCTGGGAATCGGCCGATGCTACGGGCAGCTCCGAGTGCCGAGCCACAGGCTTTTGGTTGGGGGGGGGGGCGGGGGCGGCTTAGGGGGTTTGCGGGGACAACCGGTTGGATCCGACTCGGTGGGGGAATCCATCGGTAGGGCAAGTGTAAGACTGTGGGTCCGGGTGTCGCCGAGAGGTCACACTTCAGTCAATGTCAAGCCAGATACCCTTGTTGACCTGGGAAAAGGCTTGCGGACATCCCGGGGTGGCCTTAGGTGGAGATGCGGGTTTACCTGCTGAACAACACCTATGTAATTACCGGTGGGTTTTATTCGCGATCTCCGGAATCTTTTTTGCCACAAAACAGGTTGTTTTCACTGCTTTTTACAAAGCGTCAAGGGCTTGTCGAAAGAGGGTGAACTGGCGCGGCTGACCTCAAGGGGTCCTTACCAGGCCCGTCGACCCGGTTTGTCACTCGGAGGAGAGCGGCGCTTCGAAGGACAACCCCGCCACCATCAGGAGTACCCGGCTGGACCGGTCGGCGATCATCTGGTTGGCCCGTCCCAGGGCGTCGCGGAACACCCTTCCGAGAGGCGAGGCCGGAACGATGCCCATGCCCACCTCGTTGCTGACCACAATCCAGGCGGCGTCGGAGTCCTGCATCAGATCGAGGAGTCGCCGGGTCTCCTCCACCACGCGGCGTTCGGGGTCGGGATGGCCGTCCATCGCCAACAACAGATTGCTTACCCACATGGTCATGCAGTCGATTAGAAAAACGTCGTAGTGGGCGAGCCGCGGTTGCAGGGCCGAGACAAGGGCGCGGGGCTCCTCCAGGGTGTCCCAGGCGTTGGGCCGGCCTTGGCGGTGGATTCGGATGCGCTTTTGCATCTCTTCGTCCAGGGCCTCGGCGGTGGCGACGAACAGCACGCGGTCGCCGCTGCGGGCCAACCGCTCGGCGGCGGTGCTCTTACCCGAACGGGCCCCACCCAGGATGAAAGTTATGTCCCCCTTCACGGGTACCACAGCGGGATCAGCACATTGGGCACCCCTATGGTCAGCAGGGCCGCGCAAAGGAAGGTGACGGCCTCCACGGTTTCGTTGACGGCTCCATAGATGTCGCCGGTTACGCCTCCCAACAGCCTGGTGGCAAAGTCTCCTATCGACCAGGCCGTGAGAACGGCCAGGGCAAGTAGGAGAAGACTCCACGGTCCCGCCAGCGCCATGCCGGCCAGCAACGCGAGGGTGGTACCGAAGATCAACTGCCACCTGCCCGGCCGCTTGAGGAATGCAGCACCCAGACCATCTCCCCCGACGTAAGGAAACGTCTCCATTACCAACAGCATCCCTCCTCGGGAGATGCAGGGCACCAGGATCAGAATCCACGGACGGACTTGGTCCGGCAGGGCCGAGACGGCCGCGACCTTGAGGAGCAGCAAACACACCACCCCCGCCACTGCGAAGGCTCCCACCGCCGGATCCTTGAGAATCCGGCGGCGGCGCTCCGGGCTGGAACCACCCAGGAGGGCGTCACAGGTGTCCATGAACCCATCCAGGTGGAGAGCGCGAGTCATGGCGACCAGGGCCACCACCAGGATTACGCCGCTGAGGATGCTACCGGGCACCTGGGCGTCAACGCCGGCGGCGGATCCCGCCGTGTGGACCCAACGCAACAGGAGATCGATGGCTGCCAGGCCAATGCCAAGCAGCACCCCGACGGCAGGGAACCAGCCACGGGCCGTAGCGAGCCCCGGGGTGTCGGCTCTGTGGCCGGAACCGACGGGAAAGATTGTCAGGAAGCCCAATGCTGAGCGAAGTCCTTTCACGATTGCCTGCCATCTGGGAGGTTGGAGACCCCGGCCTGGTCGAAGGTGGCCATTCGGGACAGACAGGCAGCGGCCGCCTCCACAATCGGGATGGCGAGCACCGCTCCGGTTCCTTCTCCCAGACGCATATTGAAGTCCAGCAGGGGCTCCAAGCCTAGGTGAGACAACACCGCTTCATGGCCCTGCTCGGCCGACCGGTGGGAGGCAATCATGTAATCCCGCGCGGCCCCGCACAGGCCTTGGGCCAATAGAGCGGAAGCCCCGGAGATGAATCCATCCAGCAGTACGGCACAGCGCATGACGGCGCCGCCCAAAATGACGCCGACCAGCACACCGATCTCGAACCCGCCGACCTTGGCGAGCACGTCCAACGGATCGGAGGGATCAGGATCGTTTACCTGCAGGGCCCGACGGACCACGCCGGTCTTGTGGAGGAGTTCGGTGGGGGTGCGTCCCGTCCCCGCACCGGTGGTCTCCTCTGGTGGACGCCCGGTGATTGCGGCGGTCACCGCGCTTGAGGAGGTCGTGTTTCCAATTCCCATATCGCCGGTTGCTATCAGGTGGGGGCCTTCCCTGGTCGCCACTTCGACCGCCAGTCTGATGCCCGTTTCCACGCAGCGGATCGCCTGGTCGCGTGACATGGCAGGGCCCAGGCTTATGTCCCCGGTGCCTCTCCCCACGCGAATGGAGCGCAGGTCGGGGTGGCGCGGCAACGCCGGGCCTGCTATCCCGGCGTCCACCACGATCTGGCGCACTCCCAACAGGTTGGCCATAACACTCACGGCGGCTCCACCCGAGAGGAAGTTGAGAGCCATCTGCGAGGTCACCTCCTGCGGATACCCGGTGACGCCCTGGGCGGTAACACCGTGATCGGCGGCCGCCACAATCACCGTCTTGCCGTCTATCGAGGGGCGTTCGTCGCCGAACATGCCGGCCAGTCGGATCGAGATGTCCTCCAGAAGACCGAGAGCTCCTTCCGGCTTGGTTAGAGTCGACTGCCGCGATCGTGCCCGCAGCATGGCGTCTCGGTCGGCAGGCCGGATGCGTCTGCCGGCCTCCGCCAGCGTGAGATGTCTCGTCATGGCAGGACTGCCTTCCGGGCGTGGGACATGTTCTTGGGCGGTCATCGTGAGACTAGGAGGAACCCAGTCCTCGACGAGCCTTGGCGCCGGGGTCACAAACAAATAATGACACCGATGTAATTACCTGGGTCGTCGGGAGTTTTTCGGCCCGATTCCGCGAAACGCTTCTCTGTTCCGGTCCTCTCTACCTAAAGCGGGACCGTATCGTCTTGACTTCCGCGGGCTCCTGCGATAGCCTTGTCAAGGCTGTCGACAGTCTGCAGGTTCGGTAAATGAAGAGGACCTATCAACCCAAGGTTCGCCGTCGCAAGCGGCGGCACGGATTTCGTCATCGGATGCGCACCCGCGGGGGCCGGGCCGTAATTCGGTCCCGGAGACACAAGGGTCGCAGGCGGCTGGCTGCCTGAAGATAGGCCCGCCTTACCAGTCGCTGCGAACTTCCAGGCATTTTCGCTTGGTATTCTCGCGAGGCAAGCGATGCCGGGTGGGCGGCCTAAGCGTCATCTCGGTGCCGAACACCACAGATCGGACAGGGATTGGCCTGGTGGCCGGTCGCAGGGTTGGAACGGCCGTGGTCCGCAATCGTGCAAAGCGACGTCTACGCGCCGCTTTGGCGGAAGTCGGTCCGCCTCCGGGCCGTGATTATGTGATCGTGGCCACCCGGCAAGTGGCGGAGGTCCCCTTCCGAACGTTGGTGAAGTGGCTGAGAGCCGCACTGGAAACGGTGATTGAAAAATGAGAGCACAAGCTGAGCAGAAGACAGGCGGTCGGGCCGCAAGGGTGTTGTTAGGCGCGCTAAGGCTCTATCAGGAGCGGATAAGCCCGGCCTTCGGGCGCCGTTGCCGTTACCTTCCCACCTGTTCGGCCTACGCCAGGACAGCCATCGAGAGGTTTGGCGTTAGTAAGGGGGTCTTCTTGACGGGGCGTCGATTGTTGCGCTGTCAACCCTTCGGATCGAGCGGGTACGATCCGGTGCCGGTCCCGGCCGGAGGTGTGGAGACGTGCTAGACCCTTGGTGGACCCTATGGGATTGGATCAAGGAGGGGCTGGGTTGGTCTTTTGCCATCTCATACGACTTCATTCCCAGCTTCGGCATAGCAATCATCCTGGTGACGGTGGTGATCAACACCTTGCTGTTTCCTCTCACCTTGAAACAGACCCGATCCAGCCGGGCGATGATGCAGATCCAGCCCGAGTTGCAGCGCATCCGCCGGGATTACCGGGATCAACGCGAGGAGATGCAGCGTCGGATGACCGAGTTGCAACGTGAGCACGGGGCTTCACCGCTCGGGTGTTTGGGCCCGCTGCTGGTCCAGTCCCCCATCCTGTTTGCCATCTTTCGGGTGTTGAATGATCCCACCGGTCTGCACACCGACTTTTCCCCTGTCCCTCCCGGGAGCGCTTTGTGGGAGGCCATCCGGGCAGAGGAGGCCATCTTCGTCGGCATGGACCTGGCGTTGAGTCCCGCCCAGGCGACCACCACAGGACTGGTGGCGGCGCTCCCCTACCTGGGCACCATGATTCTGATGATCACCATCCAATACATTCAGCAGTGGTACACCCAGCGCGACCAGGTCTCGGTGGCGGGGGACCGGCAGAGGCGGCAAATGCAGATGTTCACCCGCATCATGCCGCTCTTCCTGGGCTTCATCTCGTGGAACTTTCCCGCGGGACTGTTGCTTTATTGGACAACTTCCAACCTGGTTCGCCTGAGCCAGCAAATCGCTATCAATTGGATGGACGGTCGGCCGGAACCGCCCCCAGGGCTGGGTTCGGAGGAGAAGCCGGGCGAGGGAGATTCCCCGTCCTCTGCCCAGCCACACTCCCATTCGGCCAGGAAATCGAGGAGGAGGAAGAGGAGGAACTGATAATGGAACTGATAGAAATACGAGCCCGAACGGTGGAGTTGGCCGAGCAGGCCGCCTTGGAAGAGCTAGGCCTCAAGGACCGGAACCGTGTGGAATGGGAGATACTGCAGGAGCCGACCCGGGGATTCCTGGGAGTTGGCCGACAGGACGCCATCGTGCGCGCCAAGCGCAAGCCGGCGAAGCGTCGCCGGGGTCGAGGGGGACGGGGCGAGAAATCCAAATCGGGACGCCAGCAGGACAGTAGACCCAAGCGGCAGAAGCAGGCCCCGGGGCGTGGTTCCCAGAGGAGGCAGGCCAAGAAGCCGGCCGGAGGGCGCGGGCAACCTGCCAAGAAAAAGGCTTCTGCCTCCGTGGATGAGCAGGCTGAGGTGGCCAAGAGCTTTGTGGTGGGCCTATTGGAGGCGGTGGAAATGGATGGGGAGGTGGAGACCACGCTGGCTGACGATCTGGTTACCTTGGAGGTCAAGGGTGAAGAGACGGAGCCTCTGGTGGGTCCGCGGGGCAGCGGCATCGAGGCTCTCCACACTGTGGCCAAGTCGGTCATCAAGCGTAAGACCAGCGGATCGGCCCGACTCCGGGTGGATGTCGCTGGGTACGGGATGCGCCGGCGGGAGGCTCTGGCTATCTACGCGGCAGGCCTGATCGAGCAGGTGAACGCCGAAGGGGGGGAACTGATGCTCGAGCCAATGAATGCTGCTGACCGCAAGGTTATTCATGATACGGTAGGCAAACATGATAATGTACGTTCTTTCTCCGAGGGCGAAGCGCCACAACGTTATGTAGTAATAGCTTATGTGGAGGATGGCGCCAGCTAAAGCCGCGCTCGGCTGCGAGTGGAGGCGGTTGGGTTACGCCCCGAGGTCAGGGGGCGATCAGCTTGGCGAAGACTCGTTGTAAATCGTCAATCGAGTTGAACCCGACCTTCACGCTCCCCTTTTGGTTCCCGTAGCTGATGGCGACAGGGAGACCCAGCTGGTCGGTGAGCCTCGTCTCCAATTCGACGATTTGGGCAGGCCGGGGGGTCTTGGTGGCGCGCGAGGTCCGTTTGCGGGGTGCCCGCGCATTGACCGCTTCCTCTACCTGGCGAACCGTCCATCCCTCCGCCACCGCCCGTTTGGCGATGTGAGCGGCGTACTTGGGGTCGGATACCGAGAGAAGCGCTCGCGCATGCCCGGCGGTGAGCTGTCGAGTCTCCAGTAGCTCGAGAATGGGCGGCGGCAGGCGGAGGAGCCGGATGCTGTTGGCCACGGTGGCCCGCCCTTTGCCTACCCGGTGGGCTACCTCCTGCTGGGTGAGACCGTGTTGGTCGATAAGGTCCCGGTAGGCGGAGGCCTCCTCCAACGGAGTCAAATCCTCTCGTTGGAGGTTCTCGATGAGCGCCTGTGTGAGAGCGCCGGTCTCATCGGCCTGTCGGAGCATGGCAGGGATACTCTGAAGGCCTGCCAGTTGTGCGGCCCGCCAGCGACGCTCTCCGGAGATGAGGGTGTAGCCGTCATCGCTCTCCTGAACCACAACGGGTTGTAGCACGCCTACCTCTATGATGGAGCGGGCCAAGCCCCTTAGCGTCTCCTCGTCATGATGCGAGCGGGGCTGGGCGGGGTTGGGACGGATCTGGTTGATGGGGATCTCCCTGTAAGGTGAAACGGAGGCTGGCTCGCCGGTTGGAATCAGGGCGCTCAAGCCCCGGCCAAGTCCTCCTCGACGGCTGGTCATGGTTGCAATGCCCCCTTTGTTTTGAGACGGTCACGGAGTTCCTCCGCCAGTCTCCTGTAGGCGATGGCGCCCCGGTTCATGTGATCGAAGATGTCGATGGGCTCCCCATAGGACGCCGCTTCGGCCAGCCGAACCCTTCGAGGGATGTAACTGCGAAAGACCCGGTCGCCGAAGTGGTCCTTCACCTGTTCGGATACCTCTCTGGAAAGACGTGTCCTGCCGTCCATCATGGTCAAGAGAACCCCGAGGAGTTCTAGGGAGGGGTTGAGAGCGGAGCGAACCATCTCGATGGTGCGACTCAACTCCACCAGGCCGTCGAGGGCGTATTGCTCGCACTGCATCGGAATCATGACATATTGAGCGGCAGTCAGGGCATTCACCGTCAGAAGGCCCAAGGAAGGGGGACAGTCGATCAAGACATAGGAATAGTGACCGTCGATCGCCCTCAAACAGTTACGCAGTCTTTGTTCTCTGGCCATCATGGGGACCAGTTCTATGTTGGCATCCACAAGATGACGGGTAGATGGTAGGAGATAGAGGTTTCTTACCGTGGTTGGCTCGATTGCGTCCTCGACCGGCGTGTCTTTGAGCAGGACGTCATAAATGGAAACAGCAACCTCTTCATGGTTGAGGCCCAACCCCGAGGTGGCGTTGGATTGTGGGTCCAGGTCCAGGACTAGTACGGATTCGCCCAAGCCGGCCAAGGCGGCGCCGAGGTTGACTGACGTAGTGGTCTTGCCTACGCCGCCCTTTTGGTTGGTGATGGCGATCAAGGCAGAGGTCATGTTTTTTCCATGATAAGGAGCCAAACCGGGTTTCCAAGGATATTGGAGGGCACCCGCAACGTTGAGAACCCCTGAAAGACGGGCGGCGAGCGATGCGAACCGCCGATCACGGCTACTCCTGTGGGGGAGAGCAGCCGGTGCAGGTCCCCTTTCAGGCGGTCGGGGGAACTTACCGCGCGGCAGACCAGCAGTTCGGCGGCGGTCTTCCATTGCCGCGTCTGTGTCGAGGCCACTTCCACGTTCTCCAAACCCAGGAGACGCACCGCACGCCGGGCCAGGTCGGCGCGCCGGACCGACCGCTCCAAGTAGGGTCACGTTGCTGGAGGGCCAACAAATCGACAGAGGCAGGCCAGGAAGTCCCACACCGGATCCTATGTCAAGGACGGTGGGTGGCGAGCCTTGTCGAGAGCGCCAGGGGGCCGCGAATAGGAGAGAATCGGCGATATGTCGGGAATACACCACCGATCCTTCTGCCGGTCCCAGGCCTCCCGCCGGGATTGCCTCTGCCACCAGCCAGTCGGCAAGGTCCTCCAGAAGACCCAGTTGGCGGGCGGCTAGGGTGATTCCCGCCCAGTGGGCAGCTCTCCGGACGGTGTCCAGTCCGTGCTGGCCGGCCATTTGGGTCACGGTTTCACGTGAAACATCCCCGAGAAAGCGGGATCGCGGCTGCGGAGGGCAAGCTCAGAGGATGTTTCACGTGAAACACAACGGCGGCAGGGCCGAACGCATGGATTGCAGGTAACAGAGAATTACAACAGTGTAATTTACCCCAAACGCCGTCTATGGAGGGGGGATCAGGAGATCGAGGTCTCGAAGAACAGTTTGAGACCCAGCACCGCGGCCTCTCCAGTAGTGGCGCCCAGGTCGGGAACGGCGATCACCACCGCCGGCGACCGCGTGTCCTTGAGGATGGCCGTGGCCTGGCCAACCACCTCCAACTCCATAGCCTTGGCCAGGCAGGAAGCGATCAATTTGCCGGCGACGCTGTGGCTCTGCGAGGTGGCGAAGTAGCTGATTGCCCCGGTTGGGCGGCCCGAGAGCTGAAAGGAGATGATCAGGTCCGCCCCCATGCGATTGGCTCTCCGTGCCCGCACCCGCTCCGGGAAGGTGCTGTCCACACCACGGGAGAGGATCGGCGTCCCGCCCCCCTGCTGAAGCGCTATCGATGCCGCGGTGGCCGCCTCCCAACTCACAGAGGCCTCCTCCTGGGTGCGACAGGCCGGGTCGAAATAGATTCGGGCGCCGACCAGGGTGGAGGGCCGCGACCGGAGCCACTCCCGCTCCCGGAGGGTCACTCGACCGGCCCGCAACTCGCCGCGCGCCACCAATCGCAATTCGGTTATCACCTCAGGTCCGGAGATTCCATCGATCGCCAGACCCCGGTTGAACTGGAAGTCCCGCAAGCCCCGCTCCGTCTGCGGGCCGAAAATGCCGTCGGGCTTGCCGGTGTCGAACCCCAAAGCATCCAGCCGACTCTGTAGTTCAGCGACGTCGTCCCCGCGCAGCATGGGCCGCCGCAGAAAGAGCAGGCGGTCGCCCAGTCGGTAACCGGCTTCGTACAGCGCCCTCCAGGATTCCTGTCCCACCACCCCGGTGGTGGGCAGGCTTCGGGTCCGCTGGAACGCCTTTACCGCTGCCAGAGTGGCTTCTCCAAATTCGCCGGGCCGGTCCCGGTCGCAACTGTGACCAAGCGCCGAGAGACGTTCCTGTATCTCCCTGACGCCCTCTCCGGAATTGCCTAGCTGATAGCGGCGCATCGGTTACCTGGTGATCGCAGAATACTGCCCTTGTTTCATCAGGATAGAAAGGAACCGCCTGGGCAGGCGGCAACCCCAGCCGCCAGGGTCAGAGATGCTCTTTTATGTTCTTGTAGAGCCACTCCTTGGGACGCGCACCCACTATACGCTGCACTTCTTCCCCATTCTTGAACAAGATGAGGGTGGGGATACTCATCACGCCGTAGCTGGCGGGAGATTGAGGGTTCTCGTCTATGTTCAGCTTGGCGACAGCCAACTGGTCGGGATGGTCTGTGGCGAGCGCCTCGAGGTGGGGAGCGATCAATCGGCAGGGACCGCACCACTCGGCCCAGAAGTCGACCAGCACGGGCCGGTCGCCCGAGATGACGTCCTGGAAATTCTGGTCGGTGATAGTGAGAAGGTTGTCCGCCATCGGTTGTTAATCCTTTCTTGACCGGGCCGACTACAGCCCGACGGTGTTTTGAAGATAATGATCAGCGTCCAGAGCGGCCTGGCACCCGGTCCCCGCCGCGGTGACGGCCTGACGATATATCGGGTCAGCCACATCACCAGCAGCGAAGACTCCCGGCACAGAAGTGGCCGTGCCGCCTGCATTGGCGAGAGTGATATAGCCGCGCTCGTCCAAGGTTACCCACTCGGAGAACAACTCGGTGTTGGGTCGATGACCGATCGCCACGAACACGCCGTTGATCGACTGCTGTCTGGCTTCTCCACTGACAGTGTCGACCAGAGTGACGGCGGTCACCTGTTGCTCGCCGTGGATCTCTTCGACAACGGTGTTCCACGCCACCCCGATCTTGGGGTTCGCCAGAGCGCGCCGCGCCATTATGGCGGAGGCGCGGAATTCGTCACGGCGGTGGGCAATCGTAACCGAGGAAGCGAACTTGGTGAGGAATAGGGACTCCTCCATTGCGGAGTCGCCGCCGCCCACCACCAACAGGTCCTTGTCCTTGAAGAAGAAGCCGTCACAGGTTGCGCAGGCCGAGACTCCCCGTCCGGTGAGCCGCTCTTCGCCCGGCACGCCCAGCCACTTGGCGCTGGCTCCGGTGGCGATGATCACGGTGTGGGATAGGTGGACCTTGCCATTGGTGACTACTTGGAGGGGCGTGGTGGAGAAGTCGACGGCGGTGGCGTCTTCGGTGAGAAGTTGGGCGCCGAACCGTTCAGCCTGGGCTCGGAACTTCTCCATGATCTCGGGACCCAGCACCCCCTCGGGAAAGCCAGGGTAGTTCTCCACGTCGGTGGTGATCATCAGTTGGCCGCCGGGCGTGCTGCCTTCCAGCACCAACGGGGCCAACTCGGCGCGGGCGGCGTACAGCGCGGCGGTGTAACCGGCCGGCCCGCCTCCGATAATCAGCACGTTGTGAATGTCGTTCATTCTCGACCTCGTGGATGGGTTGATCCCCTGTTCCATATAAACAGCCCGGCGACAAGAAATAGTCCCCCCAGGGTGGCCAGCGAGCCTGCCGCACCCAAGCCGATCGACAGAGCTCGGTGGGCGGTGATCAGCAGGAAGACCAGGCCGGTAGCGCCGATCACAGCTGCAATCCCGAGGAACATGGCTGTGCGGAGCCAACCCTCCATTCGATCGGCGGTCATGGCCCGCACCCGACTGGCCGCCGCTTCGAGTGCATCAGCGAATCGAGTGGGCAGGTCTTCGAATTGCACAGCGACAAAGAGGCTAGCGAGGTTCGCCGTCGGCTCGTGCGCTAATCAAGCAGCCGAGCCCCCCCAGTCCATTGTTGCCAAATATTAGCCAACGTTACTAACGTTAATCATCCCCAGAAGCGGACTTCGGCGATCGAAGTTGAATAGTTCTCGGGACCCACATATGGCAGCTCGGTGAACCACAGCAGCCAAGAGCCGTCCGGCTGATGAGGCAAGGTGAGAAAGAAAGCGCCGGAAGTGGTTTGTCCGGTGGCCACCGGACTCCATTCACTCAGGGAAGCGTTGGGTGACTCCGCCCAGGACAAGGTGTACACGGTTCCAGGGGTGATGCCCCATAGTTCGAGTTGTCGCGCGCCGGCAGGAGGCGTCATCACCAGCCCGACGCCCGCTTTGATCAGCGAAAGCGGATCGTAATAACGCTCGGTACGCCAGGTGGTGTCACGGTCTCCATCCACCAGGAACCCCAGGCGGTGGTCCATTTCCCCTCCGCCCCCGTAGGGGTCGAGAGTAAACACGACCGGGACGTCCAACAGAGTGGACGGCGTCGGGGCGAGTACCGGAGCGGGAGGGACAACCGGCTCCGGAGAGGGGATGGTTGATGGAGGGGCGGCGTCGGTGACGGTGGGCGTTTGCGGGGTGAGGGTGAGGGTGGTGGTTGATTCCTGGGGAGGTGGAGGTGAAACAGAACCGGCTGACAGCAGGGTGCCCATACCAACCAGCCCCACCGCAGTCACTATCAGGGCAGTGGTCAGCCATGCCCCGACCCGGGAAGCGCCGGCCGCCCGGGAGGAGGAGGCTATGGTGGCGGGCGCCGCCGCCAGGAGGCCCGCCAACTCCGACGAGGTCAGATGCCCGGCGTCGGCGTCGGCGAGTATGTCATCAATGGCGGGGGCAATGCCATCCACCAATTCCGAGAGGGGCAGACCGCGCGATGTCTTGCCGATCGCCCATTGCTCCAGGGTGTCGACCAGTTGCACCACATCGCTGGTGAAGGTGCTTTCCTCGTTGGGCGGCCCTACTCCTCCCAGTTTGGCTGGATGGTCCACCGAGTAATAGATCGTGTCGGGACTGATCCGGGCGTGGACGATTCCCGCCTCGTGCAGGGTGGCCAGCGCCCCGGCCAGGCCGGCGGCGTTCGGTTGGAACTCGGCAGGGCTCGGTTTGGCCCCGGCCGCCAACCGGTGTGACAGGGCCGCCCCTCCGGTCCACTCGTAGGCGGCGAAGACTCCCCCCTGGACCGAGCCCGCATCGTAAACGGAAAGCAGGTTGGGATGAGCGGCCACTGTCGAGAGACGCACGGCTTGGAGGTACTCCTCCCGCAGAGAAGGGGCCGTCTCCGGGCCGAGCACCCGCAGTTGTACGGGCCGGTCCAACACCGTGTCGGTGGCCAGCCACTCTTCGACGCCCTCGATTCTGCCCAGGCGAACCTCGAGGCGATAACGTTCGGGTAGGGGGGGCGGCATCGGTTCTACTCGAAGATTATCGACCCGAAGGTTCCAAAGGGGAGGGCCGTCGCGCCAGACTATCTGATGCGATCGTGAGAGTTCTCTACCTGACCCATCCCGCTTTCTACCGGCACCAGGCCGGACCCCATCACCCGGAACGACCGGCCCGGCTGGGGGCCGTCGAACGGGGAGTGGTTGCCTCGGGCCTCGAGATCGAACGGGTGGAACCGCCGGAAGCCGATGACCACCTCCTGGGACTGGCCCATACTTCCGCTTACATCTCCGGTGTCCGTGACGTGATCGCGGCTGGAGGGGGCCGGTTCGATCCTGACACGGCGGCAGGTCCCGATTCGTGGGAAGCGGCTGTTCGCGCGGCGGGATCGGGACCGCAGGCGGTCCGGCTTCTCGAGGGAGAAACGGATTCGGTGGCCCTTTTGGCGGTGCGCCCCCCCGGTCACCATGCGCTTCGAGATCGGGCGATGGGATTCTGTCTGTTCAACAACGCCGCGATAACCGCCCGGTATCTCCAGGGCCGGGGGCGCCGGGTGGCGATCATCGATTGGGATGTGCATCACGGCAACGGAACGGATGCCGAGTTCGAACACGATCCCGATGTGTTCTACATCAGCGCCCATCAGTGGCCCTACTACCCCGGCACAGGGGCTTTCGACCGGGTGGGTGCGGGACCGGGGAAGGGATACACCATCAATGCGGCGCTGCCGGCCGGGACGGGCGGTGACGTGTATAGGAGGCTCTTCCGGGAGATGGTGATCCCACGCCTGCGCCGATATGCCCCCGATTGGATTCTCGTGAGTTGCGGGTTCGACGCCCATCACCTGGACCCTCTGGCAGGTCTGCGATTGACTGAAGGCGACTACCACTTCATGGCTGAACAGTTGTTGGAAGTCGTTGCTTCCAACCGGATCCTGGTCTTCCTTGAAGGCGGCTATGACCTGGATGCCATTGCGGGGTCCACCCAGGCAATGCTCCTGGGAGTGGCCGGCAGGCCCTATGAGAGTTCGACTCCCACCCAGATGTCCCCCGCCAGCGGCCACCGCGCACTGGAGAGACTGGTGGACATCCATGACCGGGTTTCGGGGTGAAGGGCCAAAACTCTGAGCAATTGCGGATCGATGCCTACCAACATTGAGCCGGTGATCCCCGAAAGACTGACGTGGTTGTTGGCCGCCGGGCAGATCCCCGGTCTGCTGGGTCGCCGCTTCGCGGAGTTCGGCCACCAGCTCTACCTGGTGGGAGGCACGGTGAGGGATGCTTTCCTGGCCCACGCCAATCCTGGCTCGGGCAGCGAATACGACTTCGCTACCGACGCCCGCCCACCGCAGATCAAGGCGATTCTTGAAGGCTGGGCCGAAAAGGTTTACACCACCGGCGAGGCCTTCGGGACAGTGGCGGGCATAAGGGACGGAAACACCCTTGAGATAACCACCTTCCGGAGGGATGTGTATCGCACCGACAGCCGGCATCCGGAGGTCTCTTTCTCCAACACCATCGAAGAGGACCTCGAGCGGAGGGACTTCACCGTGAACGCTTTGGCGATCAAGGTTCCTGACGCCCAGATGGTCGATCCGTTCGGAGGACTTGCCGATCTTGCCCGGCGGGTCCTGACCACACCCACCTCCCCGGAGAAGACCTTCGCCGACGATCCGCTGCGGATGCTTCGCCTCTTTCGTTTCTGGGCGACGCTGGAGTTCCAACCTGCCGCGCCCACCCTGCAGGCCGTGGCCGAGATGGCGGGCCGCCTTCAGATAGTGTCGGCCGAGAGGATCAGGGACGAACTCAGCAAGCTGCTCACCGCCCCGCATCCCCGTGACGCCCTGCTGGGTCTGGTGAGGTCCGGGTTGGCCGAGCACTTCCTGCCCGAGCTTTCCTCCCTGGAGATGGAACAGGATCCTCGCCACCGTCACAAGGACGTTTTGGCCCACAGCTTGGCGGTGGTGGAGAAGGCCTCACCGCGACTGGTGTTGCGGCTGGCTTGCCTGCTCCACGACATAGGCAAGCCCGACACCCGCATTTACGGATCCAAGGGGGTCAGTTTTCACCATCACGAGGTGGTGGGCGCTCGACTGGCCCGTCGCCGACTGGAGGAACTGAGGTATCGACGGGCGGTCATCGACGACGTGACCCGGTTGGTCGAGTTGCATCTGCGCCCCCACACCCTGAGGATGGGTTGGTCGGATTCGGCGGTGCGTCGCTATGTGCGGGATGCCGGGCCGCTCCTGGAGGATCTGAACGAGTTGGTTCGTTGCGACGTGACCACCGTCAACCGGCGACGAGCCGCCGCTATCCAGAGTCGGATCGATCAACTGGAGCAGCGTATCGCCGAACTCAAGGAGAAGGAAGACCTGGAGCGTCTCCGGCCGCCGGTGAACGGTTACCGGATCATGTCCTACCTGGGGATTCCCCCGGGTCCGAAAGTGGGCGAGATCATGAAAGTCCTCCTGGAGAAGCGCATAGAGGATGGCCCCTATTCAGAGCACGAGGCGCTGACGATCGCCCGTGAGTGGGCGAAAGACCAGGGCTGGGAGGACCCGGGGCCCCCTCCTCCGGCATGAAGAGACTGATCGCGGTCGGGGCCCTGCTGGGAGGCTTGGTGTTTGTCGCCTCCTGCGATGACGGCCCTGCAGTCGCCCCTCCGGACACCGCGGGCCGAGTCGATGGCGAGACCCCTGCCATCACCACCTCGACAACCGGCGCGATCACCACCACAGCCCCGCCCACCACCACCGCTCCCACCACTTCAGCCGGAACAACGACTACCACCACCTCGTCTCCGACCACGACGACGTCGCCCACCACCACCGCTCCCACAACTACTACTACCACCACCATTCCGCCGGAGCCCACTCTGTGGGAGCGTCTGCAGGCGTTGGGACGGGAGGGGATCGGCGACAGCCTGTACCCGACCCTCGGCGCCTCCGGTTATGACGTGGAGAGCTACCTGATCGAGTTCCGCTTCGACCCGGAGACGGGCCGGCTTTCGGGGTCCTCCACCATCGCGGCCGTGGCCACCGAAGATCTCGACCTGTTCAGCCTGGACTTCTTCGGTATGGAGACCGAGGCGGTGACAGTCAACAGCGCACCGGCGGACTACGAGCAAGTCTCCGAAGAGTTGATCGTCGTGCCATCCCAGGCGCTCGGCGAGGGCGAGCGGATGACGGTGGTCGTCTCCTACCAGGGGGCCGTGGCCTCCCGGCCGGCCCGGGCCATTCAGGGGTTTACCTCCGGCGGTCGCTGGTCCATTGATGAGGAGATCTTCTTCATGATGAACGAGCCGGACGGCTCTGCCGCCTTGGCGCCTTTCAATGACCATCCCCTGGACAAGGCGCTGGTAACCGTCGAGGTGGAGGTCCCCGTGGGGTGGACGGTTGTTTCGGGTGGAACCCTGGAGGAGGTGAGGGAGGAGGAGCAGTACACAGTCTTCCGGTGGTCGATGGAACACCCGGTGGCCCCCTACCTGATCCCCCTTGGTATCGGGCAGTTTGCGTCCCGTTCCGAGCCCGACCCCCTGGGCCTGGAGATCACCACCTGGTATCCCGAGGACCTGGACACCGAGTTGCTCGACCCCTTCACCGACCAGCATCGCATGCTGGAATTCCTGTCGGGGCTGTTCGGGCCCTATCCATTCGAATCCCTGGGCGCCATGGTGGTTGACGCCGGATTGCCACTGGCCCTGGAGCACCAGACCCTCCCCACCTACGATCTCTCCACGGTGCAGGAGACGGTCGTGGTGCACGAACTCGCCCATCAGTGGTTCGGCAACTCGTTGTCGGTGGCGGACTGGAGCGACATCTGGCTCAACGAGGGCCCCGCCACCCTGTCGGAGTGGCTCTGGACGGAGGAAATCCTGGGGGTGACCGACTACGACCGGGAGGTGGCCAACAATTACCGGCTGTTCTCCGGGGAGTTCTTCCTGTCGGGCGACACCACCGACGCCATCGAGAGGGCGACCGCCATGGCGGTCCGCCAGTTCTATCCCCCCGGCCTGCCTCCCGACGATGACCTCTTCAACTATTCGGTGTATGGAAGGGGAGCGCTCACGCTGGTGGCTCTCCGTGACCACCTGGGCGACGCATCCTTCTTCGCGCTGCTCAGGACCTGGCACGACACCCATCGCTATGGAAACGCAACAACTGCCGACTTCCTGTCGCTGGTGGAGCAAACCGGGGGCGCCCCGGGGCGGGAACTGGTGGAATCCTGGCTCTACGATCCGTTGCCGCCGCCCATGCCTGAACGAGACCTGTATCCGCTCGGGCACGAGGAGAATTCCCGGAGCCCGTAACCGGCTTTGGCGATATGCGCATATTCGTATATAGTTGTCCCGATGCAAGAGACTGAGTTCAAATGACACTGACGGCGGCGGTGATCGGCGCCTCCGGGTATGCCGGGGGGGAGCTGATCCGACTGCTGGATGCCCACCCGGCCTTCGACCTGGTGTGGATGGGCGCCCACAGCCGGGCCGGCGCCCCGCTGGGAGAGGTGCATCCTCACCTCTCCGAGGGCGATCGGCGGCTGTCCTCCACGACTGTCGAGAACATTCCCTCGGTGGATGCGGCGTTCCTGGCCCTGCCCCACGGGGCGTCCTATGAGTTGGGGCACGAGTTGGCGGAGAGAGGCACAGCCGTGTTCGACCTGGGGTCTGACTACCGGTTCGACACACAGGAGCGCTATGAGAATGCCTATGGCGCTCCCCATCCGGCTCCCGAGCGCCTCGGCGAGTGGCGGTACGGCCTGCCGGAGTTGTTCAGCTTGGAAGGGGCCCGGAGGGTCGCCCTGCCGGGCTGTTATCCGACCGCCGTGATGCTTGCATCCGTCCCGCTGCTGGCGGGCGGGTTGACCTCGGGCCCGGTGGTGGCCGACTGCCTGTCAGGCATCTCGGGGGCGGGCAGGTCAGTCCGATCAGACTTGATGTTCGGACAGGTGGCGGAAGGAGCACAGGCCTACAAGGTTGCGGCCCACCGGCACCGGCCCGAGATCGAGATGGGCATGGAGATGGCCGGGGTTGCTGTCCGGGTCACGTTCACCCCCCATCTGCTTCCCATCCAGCGGGGACTGCTGGCCACGGTGACCATGCCTGCCGCCGATCCCCCGGGAGACCGGGAGGACCTTCTGGGAATGCTCGGAAAAGCGTACGAGGGCCGTCGGTTGGTGGACGTTGTCGATCATCCCCCCCAGACACGATGGGTGGCGGGATCAAACCGCGCGCTGGTCACGGCCTTCTTCGATTCTCACACCGGGATGGTCATCGCCCAGGCTGCCCTGGACAATCTTTTGAAGGGGGCCGCCGGGCAGGCCGTTCAGGCCGCCAACCTGGTATTCGGCCTGGAGGAGGCAACCGGCCTGGACACCACCGGGTGGATGCCATGAGCGTCACCTTCCCCAGGGGATTTCGGGCATCGGGCGTGGCGGCGGGGATCAAGCCCTCCGGCGCTCCGGACCTGAGTGTGGTGATCGCCGAAGAGCCGGTGCCGGCCGCGGCGGTGTTCACCCAGAACAGTGCGGCCGCCGCGCCGGTGCGGCTCTCCCGTCGTCACATGGAGGTCTCGAGGGGAGCGATCCGGGGCGTGACGCTCAACTCCGGTTGTGCCAACGCAGCCACCGGGGAACTCGGCGACCGGGCCGCCTACGACATGGCCGCCGCGGTCGCCGGGGAGGTGGGGTGCGAAGTCACTGAGGTGCTGGTCTGCTCCACCGGACCGATCGGTCCCCAGTTGCCAATGGACAAGATCCTTCCCGCCATGCAGCTTCTCGTCGCCCGGGCGGCTTCAAGCCCAACGGCGGGAAAGGACGCCGCGGCCGGGCTCATGACTACCGACACCTTCATCAAGGAGGCGGCGGTCTCCGGTCCCGGGGGATTCCGGGTCGGAGGCATGGCCAAAGGGGCGGCGATGATCCGCCCCAGCATGGCCACCATGCTGGCGGTGATCACCACCGACGCCGTTTCTTCGGCCCAACGGCTGAGGGCGGTGCTCTCCGAGGCGGTGGAGGAGACCTTCAACAGCATCAACATCGATGGATGCGAATCCACCAACGACACGGTGATTCTCATGGCTTCCGGCCGTTCGGGGATCGAGCCGTCTCCGGAGGAGTTGACTAAAGGGGTACGAAAGGTGTGCGCGCAGCTGGCCCGTGACATCGTGGCGGACGCAGAGGATTGCACTCGCGTGGTGACCATCCTGGTGAGCGGCGCCCCCGATGACGGCTCCGCTCGTCGGATGGGGATGGCGATAGCCGACTCCGACCTGGTGCGCTGTTCCTTTTACGGGGGAGACCCCAACTGGGGACGGCTGGTGGCCGCCCTCGGCGCCTGTGGCGAGCCCCTGGACGCCTCCCGGATAGACATCACCTACCAGGGAACGCCGGTGGCAAGGGGAGGGACCCACACCGGCGTGGATCTGTCCGCGGTCGAGCCGCTTTTGGCGGGAGACTTCGAGATCGACGTGGCGGTAGGGGATGGGCCGGGAACCGCCCGGATTCTCACCAGCGACCTCACCCCCGGATACGTCATCTTCAACGGGGAGCCGTCATGACCACCGGCCACAGTCCCCCCACCCGCCTCAAGCCTCGCATCGCCTCTTCGATGGGGAAGGCGGCCATCCTCATGGAAGCCTTGCCCTACATCCGTCGATTCTCGGGGACCGTCGTGGTGGTTAAGTACGGTGGCTCGGCGATGGATGACCCGAATTTCGCTCAGTCCTTCGCCAAGGACGTGGCTCTCCTCTCCCAGGTGGGGATCAAGATGGTGGTGGTTCACGGAGGCGGGCCGCAGATCACCGCAGCGATGAAGAGGGAGGGGATCGCGCCCACCTGGGTGGACGGGCTGAGAGTGACCAATTCGCGCACCATGGAGTTGGTCCGGAGGGTGTTGGGAGGGGAGGTCAACGGGGAGATCGCTCGCCTTCTGGAGACCAGTGGCGCCCACGCGGTGGGCTTGAACGGCGTGGACGCGGGCCTGTTCCGCTGTCGCCGCCTGGACAGCCGCCTGGGAAGGGTTGGCGATCTGGTCGAGGTGAATCCGGCTCTGATTGAATTCCTGGTGGATGGCGGGATGACGCCGGTGGTGGCGCCGTTGGGCCTGGGTTTGGACGGCGAGGTCTACAACCTGAACGCCGATACCGTGGCGGGCGCCCTAGCCGCCGCTCTGGGAGCGCAGAAGTTGGTGTTCCTCACGAATGTGGAGGGGGTGTATCGCAATCCCGCCGACGCCTCCACGCTCATCTCCAAGATGACCCTGCCGGAGTTGGTGATGATGGTCGACCGGTTCCGGGGAGGGATGCTTCCCAAGTTGCGGGCGGTGGTGGAAGCCATGAAGGGCGGCGTCTCCCAGGCGCATGTCCTGGACGGTCGAATCCAGCACGCTCTCCTGCTGGAGATGTTCACCCCCGAGGGGATAGGGACCATGGTCATCCATCACGAAGGAGAAGAACAGTGAACCCAGAAGTCACGGCCTGGATCGAGAAGGCCGACCGCAAGCTCATCCCGGCCTACGGTCGGACGCCGGTGGTGTTCACCCGAGGGCAGGGAGTCTGGCTGTTCGACCGGGAGGGTCGGTCTTACCTGGACTGTCTCACCGGCTTGGCAGTGGTAGCGGTCGGACACGCCAACCCCAGGGTGGCGGAGGCCGCCCGCGCCCAGATGTCGGAACTGGTTCACGTCTCCAACATCTTCTACACCGAGCCGATGGTGAGCCTGGCCGGACGGCTGTCCGCTCTCTCCGGGCTGGACCGGGTGTTCTTCGCCAACTGCGGGGCCACCGTCAATGAGACCGCCATCAAGCTGGCGCGGAGGTACGCCCAGAAGAAGCACGGCGCCCACCGCTACGAAGTGATCTCTCTCCTGGACTCTTTCCACGGACGCACCCTGGCCACCCTGGCCGCCACCGGCCAACCCTCCAAACAGGAGACCTTCGAGCCCCTCCCGCCCGGGTTCTTTCAGGTTCCTCCCGCAGATATCGCCGCGCTTGACCGTGCTCTGTCGGACCGCACCGCGGCGGTGATGATCGAGACCACCCAGGGAGAGGGAGGAGTGATTCCCCTGCCCGCCGACTTCCTCCAGGAGGTCCGGGAGATGTGCGACCGGAGGGGAGTCCTGTTGATAATCGACGACGTCCAGGCAGGCATGGGGCGGACGGGCCACATGTTTTCCTGGCAGGGCCTGGGTTTCGAGCCGGACATCGCCACGGTGGCCAAGGCTCTGGCCAACGGTCTGGCGATCGGCGCCTGCATGGCGCGTGAGGAGGTGGCTACCGCTTTCGGTCCCGGCGACCACGGCACCACCTTCGGGGGTGGCCCGGTTCCATGCGCGGCGGCCCTGGCGGTCCTCGACGAGATCGCCGAGCGCGATTTGCTGGCCAACTGCCGGGCGCGCTCCCGCCAGTTCGCAGAGGGCCTGGGAGCCCTGGACGGCGTGATGGAAGTACGGGGTCGGGGACTGCTGCTGGCAGCCGTCCTGGAAGGAGAGTGGGCGGCGGAGACCACCCAGCGGGCATTGGAACTCGGGCTGGTGGTCAACAACGTACGACCCGATGCAGTGCGGTTCGCACCACCGCTCACCATCACCCCCGAGGAGACCGCCGAGGCGATTTCCCGGTTCGGCGAGGCCCTGTCGGCTTCGATCGCCGCGGAGAGTTGAGGTGAGTTCTGCCGGCGCCCGGAGGCGGGCACTGCGCGGCCTGCTTGCCCGGGGAGGGGCCAGGGAGCAGGCGGAGTTGGCAAGGGGCCTGGCCGAGGAGGGGTTTGTGGTCAGCCAATCCACCGTGTCACGGGACCTGCGGTACCTCGGCGTGGTGAAGAACCAGGAGGGCCGCTACCGGCTGAACTCGCGCAACAACGAAGCAGAAGATCCCGTAGACCCGGAGCGCAGGCTGGGAAGGGTGATCAACTCCTACACGCTGTCGATAGAAGCCTCCGCCAACCTGGTGGTGATGAGGACCTTTCCGGGCGCCGCCTCGGTGGTGGCCTCGGCTCTGGACGCTTCCCTGGAGACGGGGGAGGTCGGCAACGTTCTGGGAACCCTGGCGGGTGACGACACCATCCTGGTGGTGGCGGCTCGACCGTCCGGCGGCCGGGGCGTGAAGGAGCGACTGGAGCAGATCGGAGAGATGACATGACAAAGGTGGTTCTTGCTTACTCAGGAGGCCTGGACACCTCGGTGATCCTGGCGTGGCTCCGAGAGGTCTACGACGCAGACGTCATTACTTTCACGGCTGATGTCGGCCAGGGTGAGGAAGTGGCCGAAGCTCGCCAGAAGGCGCTCGACACCGGGGCGGTGGAGGCGGTGGTCTCCGACCTGCGCCGGGAATTCGTAACCGAAGCCGTGTTCCCCGCCTTCCGGGCGGGCGCCCTGTATGAGGGGTATTACCTGCTCGGCACCTCTCTGGCCCGGCCGATAATCACCCAGGGAATGATTGAAGTGGCCCGACGCTTCGGGGCGGACGCCATTTCGCACGGCGCAACCGGCAAGGGTAACGATCAGGTCCGTTTCGAGCTTTCCGCCTACGCTCTGGAACCGGACATAGAGGTAATCGCCCCCTGGCGGGAGTGGGATTTGAAGGGGCGGGCCGATCTTGTGGAGTACGCCCGCAAGCGGGGCATTCCCGTTCCGGTCTCTCCCGAGAAGCCTTATTCAACCGACGCCAACCTGCTGCATGTCTCCTATGAGGGAGGAATACTGGAGGATCCCTGGGCTTCCCCGCCCGAGGACATGTTCACTATTACCACCGATCCCCGCCTGGGCCCTGAAGAACCCGAGGAGATAGTCCTTTCCATCGAGAAGGGAAACCCGGTGGCGGTGAACGGAGAGCGCTTGGAGCCGGTTGCCATGTTGGAGGAACTCAACCGGCTCGGTGGTCGCCACGGGGTGGGCAGGGTCGACATGGTGGAGAACCGCTTCGTCGGGATAAAGAGCCGGGGCGTGTACGAGACTCCCGGTGGGACGATTCTGTTTCACGCCCTGCGGGCGGTGGAGTCCATCACCCTGGACCGGCAGGTGGCCCATCTCCGGGATGAGTTGGCGCCGCGGTATTCGGAAATGGTCTACAACGGGTTCTGGTTCGCTCCGGAGCGCTATGCCTTGCAGACACTCTTCGACGAGATGGCCGAGTCGGTGACCGGCGAGGCGCGGCTCTCGCTTTTCAAGGGCACGGTGACGGTCTTGGGCCGCCGGGCCCCCTTCAGCCTCTACGACCCCGACCGGGCCACCTTCGAGGAGGACAAGGTCTACGACCAAGCGGACGCCGGCGGTTTCATAAGGATCAACTCGCTGCGAGTCCGCCCGCCTACAGGCTCCGGGGAGGGATAACAGAATGACCCTCTGGGAAGGGAGGCTGGGAGGCGTCCCCGCATCGGCAATGTGGAACTTCACCGTCTCGGTGGCCGACCGCCGCCTCCTGGAGGACGACATCGAGGGTTCCATGGCCCATGTGGCCATGCTGGGAGAAGTCGGGATACTGTCCAAGCAGGAGACGGAGGCAATCACCGCCGGCCTCCAGACCCTGTCCGAGGAGGCGGGATCGGGCGCGTTCGCATTCAGCGACGACGACGAGGACGTTCACTCGGCGGTGGAGCGTCGTCTGATAGAACTGGTCGGCCCGGTGGGGGGCAAGCTTCACACCGGCCGGTCCCGCAACGATCAGGTAGCCCTGGACCTCATTCTCTACATGCGGCGGGAAGCGCTGGGTCACGCCGATGGACTGGCTCGGCTGGCGTTGGTCCTGGTGGCCGCCGCGGAACGGTTGGGTCCGGAGGTGGTGGTCCCCTCCTACACCCATCTCCAGCAGGCTCAACCGACCCTATTCGCCCACCACCTCCTGGCTTACGGACAGATGGCGGCGCGGGACCGGCGTCGCTTTCTGGACCTGGCCGACCGGCTGGACTGTTCTCCGCTCGGCGCGGGAGCGTCGGCGGGTTCGTCGCTGCCCTTGTCGCCGGAGAGGACCGCATCGCTGCTCGGCATGTCCGCCGCCTTTGCCAACTCGCTGGACGCGGTAGGGTCCCGGGACCGGGCCGCCGAGTACGTGTGGTGTTGCGCCCGCGCCCTGGTGTCTCTTTCCCGACTGGGAGAGGACGTGGTGTTGTGGTCCACGCGGGAGTTCGGTTGGGTCACCCTGGCGGATGAGTTCGCCACCGGGTCCTCGGCCCTGCCGCAGAAGAAGAATCCCGACGTCGCCGAGTTGGCGCGGGGCAAGGCGGCCAGTGCGATCGGATCGCTCACCGCCATGCTGGCATTGGAGAAGGGCCTGCCCATGTCTTACAACCGCGACCTGCAGGAAGACAAAGAGCACCTCTTCCGGGTTGATGACGACCTGGCCGGCGCCACCTCCGCTCTTGCGGGGCTGATAGCTTCCGCCCGGTTTCATCCCCCTCCGCCCGCTCCGGAGACCGCAGCCCTGGATCTGGCCGAGGCGCTGGTGGGGAGAGGAGTGCCCTTCCGGGAAGCGCACCGGGTCACCGGAGCGATAGCGGCACGGCTGGCGGCGGAGAGCCGGGAATTCTCGTCCCTCTCTTTTTCCGACCTTGCGGATGCCCATCCCTCCTTTGAGCCTTCCGATCTGGACCTCCTGGACCCGGTCATCTCGGTGAACCGGAGAGCGACTCCCGGGGGCGGGAGCCACGGGAGCGTGACCGCCCAGATCGCCCAACTCCGCGCGGAACTCTCCGGCGAGGGGTCGTAGACCTCCAAGAGAATCCAGGTGGTTCCGGGTCTCCAAACCGTTGGACCCCGGGTCTCCAAACCTAGACTCAAGGCCAGCCGATGGATGCTTGGTCCTAACTCGAAGTAAAGAGACATATTGGCGAACCGACCCAGCCTTGCCTCACCGACGCGACCGCCGCTCTGGCGGAATGCCACCTTTCTCAAGTGGGCCGCGCAGATCGGCGTGCTGTTCGGCGTGCTTGCTTTGGGATCGGTGTTGGTCGGCGAGGCGATGGCCAACATGAGAGCTCAGGGGCTGTCGCTCGACTGGGATCTCCTGACGGATCCCCCCGGCATCCAACTGGGCGAAGGCATCTTCATCAAGCCGAGCACCGGGATGGAGGCGTTTTACACCGGGGCGGTCAACATGCTGCGCGTTGCCCTGTCCGGGATCGTGGCCGCCACCGTGGTGGGGGCAATGGTCGGAATCGCCAGGCTTTCCTCCAACTGGCTGGCGTCGAGACTGGCTACGGTGTTCGTGGAGACCCTTCGCAACATCCCGGTCCTGGTGCAGGTCGTGTTCTGGTTCTTCCTTGCCTCGACCCTCTTTCCCGTCCTGGAGGAAGACAGTTCGGGGCCCATTCCCGGAGTCCTCCTGGTAAGTCGCAAAGGGGTGTCCTTCGCTTGGCCCTTCCCCCAGGAGACCTTCTGGCAGTGGGGGGCGTTTCTGGTGGTTGGTCTGCTGACCGCCCGGTGGGCCTATCGCACCCGGATGCGAAGAGCCGAGGAGTTGGGAGAGGACACCCGTCCCCTTACCTGGGCATTATTGGTCTTCTTGGCATGGGCGGTGGTGGGCTGGTTCGCCCATCCTCTGGCCGGCGCCATCGGGTGGTTGTTCATGTTGTTGGGGGCTTCGGTGGGAGCCATCCCGGTGGTGGTCTACCAGGTCCTCCTTGCGCTGGTCTCTCTATATCTGGGATGGCGGTGGATTCATCGCTTCCTTGAGTCCCGGCGAAGTCCGGCGGGACTGGCCAAGCTCACCGATGACGACTACTTCCGGATGATCCTGGCCGGAGCGCTGGGCGCGGGGGGCGCGGCTGTTCTGATGCTGCTTCCGGCCGCAACCGAGGTGGGGACCAACGTGGTTCAGTACTTGCTGGAGTTCTGCGATCAGAAGTTCGAATTCCTCCGGTCCGGGGCGCCGTTGGCCATAGGCACTCCCTCGGTCGACGTGCCGGGCCGTTTTCCGCAGATCGCCAGCACCGGTTTGACCATGACTCCCTCCTTCTTCGGGATCTGGATGGGGGTGACTCTCTACACCGCATCGTTCATCGCCGAGATCGTGCGCGGGGGGATACTGTCGGTGCCAAAGGGTCAGAGCGAAGCCGGTTATGCCCTGGGCCTGCGGCGGGGACAACTCCTGCGCATGGTGATCCTGCCCCAGGCCTTCCGGGTGATACTCCCGCCGCTGGGCAACCAGTACCTGAACCTCTCGAAGAACACCTCCCTCGGGATAGCGGTGGCCTTCCCGGAGATGGTCCAGGTGGGACAGACCATGTTCAACCAGACCGGGGACACCATCCAGGTGATCCTGATCTGGATGGCCTTCTATCTGAGCATCAGCCTGCTGATTTCGGTGCTGATCAACTACTACAACCGGCGTACCCAACTGGTGGAGAGGTAGATGAGCGCCGAATCCTTCGATCTTCCCCTGCCGCCGGAGCCTCCTCCCAAGGTCTCTCGGATCGGGTGGCTGGACTGGGTGCGCAAGAACCTCTTCAACTCGGTGTTCAACGGAACCCTGACGGCAGTGCTGACTGCGGGCCTGTTGCTGCTGATCCTGGCGGTACTGCGTTTCGTGTTCAGCCCGGATCGCCGATGGGAGGTGATGCCGCCCAACGCCGCCAACTACGTGGTGGAGGCCTACCCCCGGGAGGACCTGTTCAACATGTGGTTGTCGTTGTGGATCGTCGCCGCCCTGGCGGGATTCTCCACCGCATCATGGGGGATGAGGGGACAGGTTTCGGTGATCAAGGTGGTGGCTGCTGTGAGAGCGATAGGGGCTACTGCGTTGGTGGTGGGGGTGCTCTCATTGTGGTCTCCCGCCGGCAGCGCCACCCAGACGGTTCTGGTATTCGGAGGGGTGGCGCTTTTCGGAGTGGGAGTGGGGGCCATGCGTCTGGTGCGGGAGGAAAGAGAGGTCTCGGTGGCGAGGGTGTTGGCCATCGTGGGCGCCCTGCTGGTGGGCTTGGTCTGGTACATGCCGCTCGAGTCCGGTACCACCTGGCCCCTGACGATCACGGCGTTGGTGGTGGCGGCGTTTCACTGGGTCGGGAAACTGGTGGGGCAGTGGCTGTCGGACCGGTTGATGAAGAGGGTGGTCACCATTCTGTGGGTGCTGTCCTTCCCCGTTATCTACCTGCACATTCAGCGCAACCCCTCCCTGGTCTGGGAAGAAGTGACGTCCTGGCTGCCGTGGGCAGGCCTCCTGATCGCGGCTGGGCCTGCGGTGATCTGGATCGTGAGCCGGGCGGGACGGGAGCAGGCGGCCGGGGTGAACTTCCTTCTGGGCGCGGTCGCGATCTATTCCTGGGTCATCCAATGGCCGATGGCTATTCGGGTTCTGTTTCTGCTGCTGACGCTCTTTTCGTTGGCCACACCCACGTTTGCTGCCAGTCCCAGGGCGCGAAGAGCCTTCTACTGGACGTGGCTGGCGGGTGGGGTGTGCACTCTGTACCTCTTCCTGGCGGGCATCGGATCGACCGATCTCGCTACCCGTGGGCACTTCCTGGGCGGGATCAACCTCACCATCCTGCTGGCAGTGGGGGGCACGGCGCTTTCCTTCCCCCTGGGGGTGATGCTGGCGCTGGGGCGCACCTCGTCCATGCCGATCTTCAGGATTCTCTCCATTGTCTACATAGAGGTGGTGAGGGGCGTTCCCCTCATTACCGTGCTGTTCTTCGGTGACAAGGTGATTCCCCGGTTCCTGCCGCCGGGACTCGACTTCGCCGGCGAGGCCAAGGCGCTCTTGGCGATCACCGCTTTCTCTGCGGCCTACCTCGCCGAGAACGTCAGGGGAGGGCTCCAAGCTGTCTCGAAGGGTCAAACCGAGGCATCCCGGGCGTTGGGCATGACCACGGCCCAGATGACCATGCTCATCACTCTTCCGCAGGCCCTGCGGGTGGTTATTCCGGCGTTGGTCGGTCAGGCCATCGCCCTTTTCAAAGACACGTCCCTGGTGGCCATCATCGGGCTGGCAGACTTCTTGCGGGTGGCGCGCGATATCGTGCCCAACCAGCCCGATTCCTTGGGGAGCATCCTGGAGAACCTGCTCCTGGCGGCCTTGGTGTATTGGATTTTTGCTTTTAGCTTCAGTCGGGCCAGCCTGCGACTGGAGAAACGATTGGGCGTGGGCACCCGGTAATCGAAAGGGAGAAATAGATGGAAAACGGAGCAGCCAACCCGATCATCGTTTGTGAGAACGTGAAGAAGTGGTTCGGGGACTTCCAGGCCCTGCGAGGAGTCACCACCTCCGTCGAGGAAGGGGAGGTGGTGGTGGTGATCGGTCCGTCGGGCTCGGGTAAGTCGACATTCATCCGCTGCATCAATCGCCTGGAGCAGCACCAGGAGGGCCGGATCGTGGTGGCCGGGATCGAACTCACCTCCGATGTGCGCAACATCGAGCGGATCCGGTCGGAGGTGGGGATGGTCTTCCAGCAGTTCAACCTGTTTCCGCACCTCACCGTCATGCAGAACATCACCCTGGCACAGGTTTGGGTTCGCAAGCGTTCTAGGTCGGACGCCGAGCAGCGCGCCATGGCTCTCTTGGAGCGGGTGGGGATCCCGGAACAGGCCGCCAAGTATCCCGGCCAGTTGTCGGGCGGCCAGCAGCAGCGGGTGGCCATCGCCCGTTCCCTGGCCATGGATCCCAAGATCATGCTGTTCGACGAGCCCACGTCGGCTCTCGATCCGGAGATGATCAAAGAGGTGTTGGAGGTGATGCAGGAGCTAGCCGGGACCGGGATGACCATCGTGGCCGTCACCCACGAAATGGGTTTCGCCCGGGAAGTGGCAAACCGCATCGTGCTGTTCGACGAGGGCCAGATAGTCGAAGAGGGCCCCCCCTCGGAGTTCTTCGCCAACCCCCGCCATCCCCGCACCAAGATGTTCCTGAGCCAGATACTCAGTCACTAATCGCCCCACCGGGTGGTTCTTGTCCGCTTCCAAAATGCGGGGGAGAGACGCGGCCTATTCTCTTTGTTTAGCCGGGTGTAGCGCTCTGCGGCGTTGACGGGGTTGGTGTTTCGAGTGGGGTGGGCGTGTCCGGCCGGGGGGTGGTGGGCGTAGCCGGTAGGCGCCGGTGGGGGTTTGTTCAACTTGCCAGTCCCGGTCGTGGACGTTGTGGTGGCACCGGGAACAGAGCAAACACATGTTGTCGAGGTTGGTGGGGCCTCCGTTTTGCCAGTGGATGATGTGGTGGGATTGACACCAGGCGGCTTTGGCGCCACATCCGATGCATGCCCGGTCGCGGGCGATGAGAGCTGCGCGTTGGGAGGGACTGGCCTTACGTCGTGCCATGCCTAGGTCCATAGGCACCGACGGTCCCCGGAAGATAGCGGGCAGGATTTGCGCGTCGCAGGCCAGCCGTCGCAGTTCGGAGGCGGGGATAGGAGTCCCGTTCTCCAAGCGAGCATGGCCCAGTTGCTGGTTCACCACGTCGAAGTCGGCGATCACCAAGAGCCTCACGTCCTGGGATGGCCCGCCTTTCTTCCCTCCCGGACGAGTAAGCAACAAAGCAAGGGCGTCAGCCATTCTCTGCCCTGGCGTGGCCCGGTTCTGAGGGTCTTCTTCCTGCCATAGTTCGTTCATCTTCTTGGACAACGCTGTCTCGATCCGCGCTCCGGTGATCGGGTCGAACCGCCCGTACAGCACGGTCATCCCGTCCTCCAGAGCGGTTCGGATCTTGGCATACCGCTGTGACCGCTGATGCTCCAACCTCGAAACACCGTCATCCTGGGAACGTTGTCTTTCGTGTTTGCGGACCGTAGCCGCGAATTTGTCAGGAGACTGAGCACGGGCGTCGTTCAACAGTTCTTTCTCGTCTATGGTGCCCCGCTGGCTGGCCCTGGCAAGGATCCGCGCGTTCTCATATGGGATATCCCCGTCCCGCAGGCCCTTCGACGTCTCCGGAAGCTTCTCCAGTTCCCGAGCGGTCTCCACCTCAGAACGGGCCCGCCGGCGGTGCTTCTTGCCCCTCTCCCGCAGCTCGGTCTCGGTGATCTCGGTCCCCGCCCGGCGGCTCAGTTCGGCCAGGGCCTCGGCGCGGATCCCCGCCAGTTGGTTCTCTCCACGGATGGTGGACTGCACCCGATCCCGAAGTTCGGTCACCGTTGCTTCACCCACCGACAAAGAGGGTCCCAACACCCTCGCCCGGTTGGCCACCTTCCGGTCCACTGTTGTCGTGTTCATAACAAACAGTATGCCCCAGGGGGTGTGACAAAACACCTCTACATACCATAAAGGTGGTAAAACAAACACTAACAAACCGGTCAGTAGTGGATTCGTTCTAGGCTTTCCGCCAAGGCACAAAACAAGCCGAACCGTTACGGGTTTTTAACGACCGTGTCTTGAACCCGCGAAAAACAAGGCCCCCTTGGGCTTCCCTCCCCCACCACCACCTATCCAGCGTCCGACAAGCCCGGACAGCCCGGAGCAGGGCTGTCGAGCAAATCTGGGTTTGATCTCGATGGGGCCCGAACGACGCCGGAACGGACCGTCTCAGTGCTTGGCTCCTAACCAACATGAATCACCGGTGCGACAAAAGCAACCCTCCGCCTCCCCGTTTTTTCACACCCTCGGAGTGCGTTGCGGCGTCGGTAGGGGAGGCGGGTTTTATGGGGTTTTTATCACACCTTTGGCAGGTTGTCCTCATGGTGCCCGGGAAAGAAACCCTGAGTGGTATATCATCCCAGACGCTGTAGACTGTACATTTTGTAAAGCTAGGAGGCGGAGTGAGACGTAAGCCGACTACCAGAGAGGGGAGGAGATGAGCGAGCCGATCAAGGGTTACATGGTCCGTGGGAAGAAACGGGCCCCCAAAGCCTATCCGACCGGGCGGGTTTGCATCCACCAAGGGTGCAGCGTGAAGCTGAACCGCTACAACCGTCGCGAGTACTGCTACAACCACGCCCCCATCCGCTACCCGAGGGTCCGGGGAAGGGTTCTTCCCGAGAACGCCTGAACCGTTCCAACTCAGACAGCGAGAGGGCGGCCCCGATCCACCCGGGGCCGCCCTCAGCTTTATCCGAAAGTGCTACTCGTCGCTTCCCGCCGCCGCTTTTTCGGCGATCTCCGCCACTACGTCCGCATTGGCCAGGGTCGTGACGTCCCCCAGCTGCCGCTGTTCGGAGATGTCCTGTAGCAACCTGCGCATGATCTTCCCTGACCGGGTCTTGGGCAGGTCGTCGGTGAAGACGATCGACTTGGGCCGAGCTATCGGGCCGATCACCTTCCTCACGTGGTTCCGCAACTCCTCCAGCAGTACGCTGTCACCGCGGCGGGTCCCCCTGAGGGTCACGAAGGCGGCGATGGCCTGTCCGGTGATCTCGTCCTTGCGGCCCACCACCGCTGCCTCGGCCACGGCCTGGTGGGAGACGAGAGCCGATTCGACCTCGGTGGTGGAGATGTTGTGTCCCGAGACCAACATGATGTCGTCCACCCGGCCCAGCAGCCAGTAATAGCCGTCATCGTCCCGCTTGCAGCCGTCCCCGGGAAAGTACCGGCCCGGGAATCGGGACCAGTAGGTGTCGATATAGCGCTGGGGGTCGCCGTAGATGGTGCGCGCCATGGACGGCCAGGGTCGGTTGATCACCAGGTAACCGCCCCCGCCCAAGGGAACCGGGTTTCCGTCGTCGTCCACCACGTCTGCAGAGATGCCCGGGAAGGGGAAGGTGGCTGAACCGGGCTTGGTGGTGACCGCCCCCGGCAGGGGAGTGATCATGATGGCGCCGGTCTCGGTCTGCCACCAGGTGTCGACGATGGGACAGCGCTCGCCGCCGATGTTCTCGTGGTACCACATCCATGCTTCGGGGTTGATCGGCTCCCCCACCGTGCCCAGCACCCTCAGCGCCGACAGGTCGTGTCGAGCCGGGAACTCGTCTCCCCACTTCATGAAGGAACGGATGGCGGTGGGGGCGGTGTAGAAGATGGTCACCCCGTACTCGGCCGCGATCGACCACAGCCGGTCGAGGTCGGGATGGTTGGGCGCTCCCTCGTACATGACGCTGGTGGCCCGGTTGCCAAGGGGCCCGTAAACGATGTAGGAGTGTCCGGTCACCCACCCGATGTCCGCCGCGCACCAATAGATGTCGTCGTCCGGCTTCAGATCGAAGACGTAGGAGTGGGTGGTCATCACTGAGGTGAGATACCCCGCCTGGGTGTGAACGATCCCCTTGGGACGTCCGGTGGTGCCCGATGTGTAAAGGATGTAGAGGGGATGTTCCGCCCCGAGGCGCGCCGGTTCGAATTCGTCGGGCTGTCCCTCGGTCACGTCGTGCCACCAGTGGTCTCTCCCCTCCGCCATCGTCACCGGGGTCTCGGTCCTGCGCACCACCACCACCGAGGCCACATCAGGACAACGCTCCAGGGCCATGTCGGTGTTTTCCTTGAGCGGCACCACGCCGCCGCCCCTCCAGGATCCGTCCTGGGTTATAACGACCCGCGCGTCGGCGTCAAGGATCCGATCTGCTAGGGAGTCGGAGGAGAACCCGCCGAACACCACCGAGTGAACCGCGCCGATCCGGGCGCAGGCCAGCATGGCCACCGGCAGTTCGGGGATCATCCCCATGTAGATGGCCACCCGGTCGCCCTTCTGGACCCCCAGACCCGCCAGGGCGTTCGCAAACCGGCAGACCTGGGTGTAGAGGTCCCGATAAGTGATGGTGAGCGTGTCTCCCGGCTCGCCGATCCAGTGATAGGCGACCTGGTCGCCGTGCTCCGCCAGGTGGCGGTCGAGACAGTTGTAGGAGAGATTCAGCTCCCCGTCCTCGAACCACTTGAAGAAGGGAGGGTTGTCGTCGTTGAGCAGGCGCGTGGGCTCGGTGAACCAGTCGATCCGCTCGGTGGCCTGGGTTCGCCAGAACTCCAGCCAGTCCTCTTCCGCTCCGGCGTGGACGCCCCTGCGGGCGTTGGCCTGGGCGGCGAATTCGGCGGAGGGAGCAAAGGTCCTCTCCTCGATCAGCAGGTTCTCCAGGGTTTCCGCCATGCTGCGCTCCTTCGTCGATCTGGGAATTGCCCCCGAATATAGGGAGGACGGGGGTCTATTCCTTATGCCGGTGACAGTCCGATATGAACATGGTAGATGATCTGACCCGTCCCAGCGCTACCCGGTCCACGCCCGATCTTGCGGGTTCCGACCGGGGCGGCCTCCCCGGCGGCTTACCGGGGAAGGCGGCGGCGACTGGGATAGCGGCGGCGATACATCCCGTGCAGTATTTCCCACGCCAGAGATGCAATCGCCAGGATTTGCACCCAGTCTCCAAGTCGAACGTAAAGAGTGGGCCCCTGGCCGGGCGCCCGGGTCCGCACTTCCCCGATCAGGAGAGCCTCTTGCGCCAGGGCTGTGCGGAGACCGGTCTCCCCGGTGGGCGAGATGAGTGTGGATCGGCCGGTCACGGCAGTGTGGATCAGGGGCATGCCCAGTTCTGCGGCCCGCATGCGCGTAATGCCGATGAACTGGTCGGAAGCCACGGAATAGGGATAGCTCTCCTGGCTGGTGGCCAGGATCAGCAATCCGGCGCCTTCCCGGGCGTTCTCTCTGCCGTAGCGGGCGAACGACCCCTCGAAGGAGATCACCGAACCGAACCGGCCGAAGCCCAGATCCCACAGGACCGGGCCCTCTCCCCGCAGCATGTCGCGGCTGGGCAGGTCCGCATGGAGGTTCTCCACCCACTTGAACACCGAGCGGGCGGGGATGTACTCACCATAGGGAACCGGGTGCTGTTTGTGGTACTCGCTGACGATCTTCCCCGTCTGGTCGAACACGACGTTGGCGTTTACCCAGTGTGTGTCGTTGAGGGGCCGATCGCCCCCCGCCAGCAGCACCGCCCCGATGCGGGCCGCCTCTGCGCCCATGGCCTCTCCAACCTCCGGAGCGTTGATCGGGTCTGCCGTCCATGAACCGGTGGAGCCCTCCGGCCAGATCACGAGGTCGACGCTTCCAGGCTGCAGGGTACGGGTCAACCGGAGGTGGTTCTGGTAGATCTGGTACCGCTCGTTGGGACAGTGCTCTCCCGGACACGGGTTGTTGCCCTGCACCACCGCAACCCGGACTACCTCCCCCTCGGTGTGTGGAGGCCAGAGCGACCCCCCGATCAACAGAAGACCCAGCAGGAGGGTCACCACCCCAGCGACGCGAAGAGATGGCCCGCGGCGGGTCTGACGAAGGGCTAGGAGTGTCAGGGCGGCGGCCGCGGCCACAACCAACACGGTCCAGCCGGAGGCGCCGATCCAGCGGGCCGCGCTCCTGGGCGGCGCCCACTCGCTCAAGGCATACCCGGACATCCCCCACTCCAGTCCGCCCAGGGGCCATCGCACCCTGGCCCACTCCATGAGAGCCCAACCCCCCACAGCCCGGACCCACCAGCGGGACGGAGGCAAGGAGACGCTCCGAACCATCAGCACCGCGTAAAGAGCCGGAAACACAGAGAGCACGATCACCGGCGGGATGAAGGCAATGAGGCCAAGTTCGGAGAGCCAGGGCATCAGGAACCCGAAGAAGGAAAGGCCGAAAGCCAAGCCGGCCAGCACGGCGCTGAATACGCCCTCGCAACGCCGGGTCTGCAGGAGGAACAGTGCAATTGCAGGAAGGGTCATCCACCACCAGCCGCGAGGCGGGAAGGCCAGAGACAGGGCCGCGCCGGCGAGAGCCGAGAGCAGAACCGGGGCGACGCGTCGTATCAGTGGGTCCACCTACCCGAGAGGCTACCTCATACTCGGTGGAGGTATTCTGTGCCGGGTGAAATACGGTGGCCGCGGTTCAAGCGATCTGACCTTGGCCGTGACCGCGGCTCGCCGGGCCGCCACGCTGTTGAGAGAGGCCTTGGGGAAGAGCGCCGAGGTCGAGTTCAAGGGAGAGGTGGACCCGGTTACCGAAGTGGACCGACGGGTGGAGGCCGAGATCCGGCGGATGCTCATTACGCACCGGCCCTCCGACGACATAGTGGGAGAGGAGGAGGGCGGAGTCCTGCCGCCGACAGGTCGGGCGTGGATAATCGATCCCCTGGATGGGACGGTGAACTTCATACACGGATTGGCGCCGGTGAGCGTCTCCGTGGCCCTCTGGGAAGATGGGGCTCCACTGGTTGGAGTGGTCATCGAAGCAATACACGGCGAGGAGTTCACCGCGGTCCGCGGAGAGGGAGCCTGGCTCGACTCGCAGCCGATATCGGTCAGCTCCCAAGCTGTCCTGACCCAGGCCCTGGTGGGAACCGGGTTTCCCTACGACCGGAGAGAGCGGTCCCACGAATATGCAGCATTGGTCGGGGCGGTGCTGGCGGAGTGCCAAGGAGTTCGGCGGCGGGGTTCGGCGGCGTTGGACCTCTGCTATGTGGCGGTGGGTCGATTCGACGCCTTTTGGGAGCAGGGACTGGCGGTCTGGGACATGGCGGCCGGGATTCTCATGGTCGAGGAGGCAGGGGGAAAGGTAACCGGCCTCGACGGAGGGAAGGTTCCCTTGGACGGATCCCTGGTGATAGCCACCAACGGGTCGGTTCATGACCAGTTTGGGAAAGTGCTGGCCAGAGCGGTCGGCTGAACGATACTTGGAGAGGTTATGGGCAATCACGCAGATGAGATATTCGATTACACGGCGATCACCGTTCCGGTCATAGAGGAGATCGCGTCGCGCGCCATTGACGAAGCGGAACGGTTGCGGTCGGAAGTGTTGGGCGCCGGCTCACCCCGGACCTACGGAAACACCCTGGCTCCGCTGGAAGCGGTGGAGGAGGTCCTTTCTCGGGCTTTTGGCGAGGCCGGATTCATGGGTTACGTGCACACCGACCCCGAAGTGAGGGTGGCGGGGCACGCCTGTTCGGAGAGAATCTCCAAGTGGCATACCGACATGACCTTCGACCCCGGGCTTTATCAAGCGGTGGAGGCGTTCCGGTCCACCGAGCAGGCCGGGACGCTCACCGGAGAGCGCGCCCGCTACCTCGAGTTCGTGGGCCGTGACCTCAAGAAGGCGGGACACCACCTACCTGCCGACTCCCAGGCTCGCGTGAAAGAGTTGTCCGCCCGAATGATCGAGCTGGGGGTGGCCTTCGCCCAGAACATAGCCGAGTACGAAGATGCCTTGGAGGTGACCCGAGAGGACTTGGACGGCCTCCCGGATAGCTACATCGACTCGTTGCCCCGCGCGGCGGAGGAGGGAAAGCTCCGGGTGACGATGGCCTATCCCCACGTAGTCCCGTTCATGGAGAACGCCAGTCGAAGAGACCTGCGCCAACTCTTGGCGAAGAAGTTCAGCAATCGGGCGGTGGAGAGCAATCGGCCGATCCTCGAGGAGGCGATAGACATCCGGTTGGAGATCGCCACGCTGTTCGGCGAGCCCTCCTGGGCACACCACCGACTGTCCGAACGGATGGCCAAGACTCCGGAGACGGTAGAGGGCTTCTATAACCTGTTGCTGGAACCGCTCCAGGAAGCGGGGCGCCGGGAGGTTGCCCGCATAGCGGAGATATTGGGATCGGACGGCGAGCAAGGCCCTGTGCAGTCTTGGGATTGGCGGTACTACGACAATCGGATCCGCCGCACCGAGTACGGGGTTGACCAGATGGAAGTGGCTGGCTACTTCCCGCTTGACCGGGTGCTGGAGGGGATGCTGGATCTGACCGGAGAGATGTTCGGCGTGGAATACCAACGGGTGGAGGCACCCGTGTGGCACGAGGATGTGATCACCTACGCCGTCTTCGACGAAGCGTCCGGAGAGCACATCTCCAACTTCCACATGGACCTCTTTCCCAGGGAGGGGAAGTTCAGCCACGCGGCCGCCTTCACCTTGGTGAAGGGGCGTCGCCGGGGGGACGGGTCCTATCAGAAACCCCGCTCGGCGATAGTTGCCAACTTCACACCGCCTTCTAAGGGAACCCCCGCACTTCTGCAGCACTCGGAAGTGCTGACCCTGTTCCATGAATTCGGCCACATACTCCATCAGGTCCTCACCCGCGCCGAATCCGGCCGTTTCTCCGGAACAAGCACAGAGTGGGACTTCGTGGAGGCGGCGAGCCAGATCATGGAGAACTGGACCTGGCGACCCGAGATTCTGGCCCGGTTCGCATTCCATCACCTGAGCGGTGAGCCTCTCCCCGAGGAGCTCTTGGAAAAGCTGACCGCCGCCAAGCTGCTCAACATCGCCATCTCCAAGCTTCGCCAGGCGAGCTTCGGTCTGCTGGATATGGCCCTGCACGGCACCGAACCGGAGAAGGATATTGACGAGATACTGGAACGTTGCAATGAGGTGTCGCTGTTTCCCCTGCAGAAGGGGACCTTTTCGCCGGCCAGTTTCGGTCACCTCATGGGTGGTTACGACGCGGGCTACTACGGGTACCTATGGTCGGAAGTCTTTGGTGACGACATGTGGCGGCGCTTCGAGGAAGAGGGCATCGCCAATCCGGCGGTGGGGATGGACTACCGCCGAGAAGTGCTGGAGGTGGGAGGCTCCCGCGACGCCATCGAGACGCTCCGGGCATTCTTGGGCCGGGAGCCCGACAACGGCGCCTTCCTCCGCAAACTGGGTATAACCCCGCAGAGATCCTGCTTGGCTGATAGCAGCAAGGACGAGGCAGGCGCCTGAAAGCACCAGTAGTATGAATGAGCCTTCGATATCACCAGGAAGACAGTGACTGCGAGAGCTTTGAGACAGTTCCGCGTTTGGCTGCTACCTCACGTTCGGTCCGTATTCAGCTTTCCGAATCCGGTTAACGAGGTGGCCGCCAGGGTTGTGGCGGGGATGGTAGCCGCATTATCCCTCACGACCGTTGTCACCGGTCAAGCCTGGCTGATGTTCGTCCTCGCCTACGGTTTCCTGGCCAGGGTCGCCACCGGCCCTACCTTGAGCCCAATGGGACAACTGGCGACGAGACTGATTGCGCCTCGCATCTCCGAGCCGCAGCCGGTGCCCGGCCCTCCCAAGCGGTTTGCTCAGGCCGTGGGACTTGGCTTCTCGACGGCCGCGCTGGTGTTGCACTTCCTAGCAGGGTCTCCTGAAGCGGCCAGTGCGGTGCTTGTGGTGCTGACTGTGTTCGCCTCTCTGGAAGCATGCCTGGGTTTCTGCGCCGGCTGCTTTGTGTTCAATTACTTGATACGGTGGGGTTTGGTGCCGCAATCAATCTGTGAGGCGTGTGTCGACTTCGGCTCGACACGAGCCTAGCCGTCCTCGTTCCTGTGTAAGACCGCGACCTGCTGGGTTGGCCGAGCGGCAACCGTGGATGACTCAGAGATGGTGGGATAGAGATACCGGGCGCCGCCCTTCCAGTCCTTCACCAGAATCGCTACCAGCCAACCAGATCGGGGTTCTGGTGGTCCGAGGCGACACTTTCGTGATTCTGGGCTCTGTCACGTCCTGTTGGGTTGCTGCGGGCATTGTCGATGGGTGAGAACGGGGGTCGATCTCCCTCCGCCCCGGGCGTGCGGGGTGGTGGTAAGCCGATTCGTGGGGGAGTTCAGCCTGGCTGAGGCAGCCTCAGGCTCAGGACTCCACTTCGATACCGCCGAACAGGCACACGCCGGTAAGCGTGAGGCGATCGCCGGAAGCGCCAGCCGGAGGCCTGGCCCGCTTGTCTTCCACTCCGCCCAGGATGTTCGTGGTCTGTATGTCGACGTTCCAGTCCTCCGGGACGCGGAACTCGGCGCCGCCGAACACCGCTGACACGTCCAGGGTTGCCCCACCATCTGCGAGGCCTGCATCGGCCATATTTATCTTCGTGGAGCCGAATATCGAAACTATCTGACCACCCGATACGTTCCGGTCGATGACTTTACGGCTGGCAGATCCGAAAACGGAGGTGATGTTCACCTCGCCGGGAACGGATTCGTCGCTGACGTATTGTGGATCACGCTTGGAGCGCTTCTTCTTACGCCAGAAGAGGATTCTTGCCCCTACCAGGATCAGGACGATCGGCCAGAACCGCCAGATGTCCCCGATGGAGTAATCCCAGACGTCCAAAGTGCTCAGGAGGAAGAACACGCCGAGAGCAGTGATGAACAGTCCCGTGAGCCAGGACTTCGGCCGGAGGTTCCAGAGACCCGCGGCGATGATGATCGCTGGCCACCAGCTTGCCCAGGGGATCTCCCAGTCGGTGAGGTTTCCGACCAGGAAGGCCCCTCCGATGATCACCAGGGCCAGTCCGACCAGAACACGCCCGCCGCGTCCGGATGTCGCCATGATCTTCTCCTTTGGTCCTGGGTCTGTGCCGCAGATGCTAGGCGCGTTCTGGGACGCACGACGACAGGCGGGCCTTCACGGGAAGGGAGCCACTCGGACCCAGCACAGGTTCCCTGTGGCCCGGAACCGTTATTCGTTCAGCCGCTGGGATCGGTGGAGGTTGAGGCATCCGGCCATGGGGGGTCTGGAAGCCGCATCTCTCGGCTCACGATTAGGGCCGCTATCTCTTCATCTCCGATGTACTCGGCAATCACGGCGTCGACGCCCTCCAGAAAAACCCCCCACGCCGCGTTCAAGCCCACCTGCGCCGCTTGGCGCTGTTCCCCTGTGTCGGTCGACTGCAAACCTGCCAGCATCTCCGTGGCGGCGCCGGTGATCTGGCTCACTGCGTACGAGACATCCAGGTGTTTGTCCGGGTATCCATCGGTGGGTGGAGCCTGGATCAGATTGAAATCTGCCCCCGCCGCTCCCAGTCTCTCCACTACTCCTTCCATGGCAGCTTCGGTGTCGGTGTAATCGACGTTGGTTTCGGCGCGACTGTCCCAGGCATTGCTGACCTCGACGATCTCCACAACCAGAAGAGCGATCCCCTCCTCGGCGGTGATCAGTTGTTTGAGGTAGTTTCGCACTACCTCGACAGGGAAAGTCGTAGTGGTGGTGGGCGCCTGGGTGGTGGTAGTGGTGGTTGGCGCCTGGGTGGTGGTAGTGGTGGTGGGTTCCAGGGTGGTAGTGGTGGTGGGCGCCTGGGTGGTGGTTACCAGGGGAGCGGTGGTGTCGACGGTAGCCCCGGTTGTGGAACTGGCAGGTTGAGCTTCATCCGATACGAGAAAGCAGGACGAGCCGCCCAGGAGTCCCATGGAGAGGACCACTGGCAGGACAGCGGCTCTACGTATGTTCGGCACATTTCGGAAAGAAGAAAACAACGGCATCGTCTTCTCAGGCAGGCCGTAACGCTGATCGACGGGTTGATTCCACCAAGTCGAATATACACAGCGGTGACCCCGGAAAGGCGTCACCCGCGCGCTGAGGTACGCCCGTCTCGACGGTAGACGCTCACAAGCCACGCCGTTGGAAGTCGGCATGATCTTCTCACTTGGTCTTGGATACTCACTACAGGATGCGGAGCATTCTGAGACCAAGCGCACGATGACAGCCCAAGCCTCAGGAAACTACGGGGCATCAGCCGACAGCGTCGCAGGCAACCCGGAGAGCGCCCATTTAGTAAAAGTGTTTGACAAATAGGGTCGAGCGCACTTACACTCCCTTCCAGACCAGGCGGAAGCCAGTTGCAGCGAGTGCAGGGAACCGGCGAATGGAAACGGAGGAGACATCCGGAGATGCTTGAGGAGTCGGGGTCCGGGATGGTTCGGCTGCGTAACGGCCAGGTGGTGTTCGACCGGTTCGTGGAAGCCGGGACCAATCCCATCTCCCGCGCCGAGATCGCCCGCCGGACCGGACTCTCGAAGCCCACCGTGAACACGCTGGTTCAGGATCTCGAAGCCGCCGGTGTGGTGAGGTGCAACCCCTCTGCTCAGCCGTCCCAGGGTCGGATCGGCCGGCCGGCTGCTTCCTATGAATTGGTGCCAGACGCCGCGCTTGTGGTGGGGGTCGATATGGGCGCTACCAAGACCATCATCGGCGTAGCGGACCTGTTGGGAGATGTGATAGCCGCCGAGCAAATCGAGACTCCGGCCGACGCGGTGGCGGCGGTGAACGCAGTGGTGACCGCAACGCGGCGCCTGCTGGAAGGCCTCGGCGAGCGGGGGTCGAGGCTGGAAGCAGCCTGCATGGGAGTGCCCGGCGTCTATCGACCCACCCACGACCGGGTGGAGATGGCCCCCAACCTCCCCGGGTTCGTTGACTTGCCGATCAGGGCGGAACTGTCGGACCGGCTCGGCGTCGAGGTGACCATAGAGAACGACGTGAACCTCGCCACGGTCGGGGAGGCGAACGAGATGGCGGGTAAGGGAACCAAGCATTTCGCCGCCATCTCCATCGGCACCGGAATCGGTATGGGGATGGTGATGGAAGGCGCCCTGTACCGGGGCGCCCACGGAGCGGCGGGGGAGATCGGATCGGTCAAGCTGCCGCGGGTGGGCGGGGAGGTGTTCCACGCTCTCACCCTGGAGGACGTGGCATCGGCGCCTGCCATCAGAAAGCTGTTTCACCGTTCGGTGGAGGCGGGATGGCGCACCGGCCTGGAAGGAGACGCCGATGTCCCGGCCATATTCGCCGCCGCTTCGCGAGGCGACCAGGCGGCCACCACTGCTCTCGACATCGCCGCTGACGCAGTTGCCTTCGCCACCTCCTACTTCTGCTGGGTGAATGATCCAACCTTGGTGGTGTTCGGCGGCGGGGTGGGTTCGAACCCCATTTTCGTGGATGCGGTCCGGGCCCGGATCGGCCGCTATCTGACCGTCATACCCGAGATGGCGCCCTCCACCTTGGGGGGCCGGGCGGCGTTTCTGGGCGCGATCTCCACCGCTCTCGCCGAGGTTCGCGGTTCACTGGTGGCGAAGCGACTGGCGCGGAGGAATGAGGGATGACCGAACACGCCGCCTCCGTGGCAGCCTCCGTCGATGAGGGCGCCCTGGTCAACCTGGCCCGGGAGGCGGTGAGGATTCCAAGCGTCACTCCCGATGAAGCGGCGTTCGCAGAGTGGGTGAGGGACCGGCTTGAGGAAGGTGGATGGAACGAAGTCAGTCTGCTCGAGGTAGAACCGGGTCGGCCCAATGTCCATGCCCACGCCGGGGACCCCGATGGTGGAGGCCGGTCTTTGGTGCTGGCGGGGCACCTCGACACGGTCCATGCAGATGACTGGACCCAGGAGTGGGCGGGCACCGATCGCGCCGATCCGTTCAGGGCGCACTTGCTCGACGGGGAGATCTGGGCGCGGGGTGTGACTGACCAGAAGGGAGGGATCTGTTCCATCATCGAAGCCGTCCGCGCCGTCCGTCGGGCGGGGCACCGGCTGGCGGGATCGCTGACCGGATTGTTCGTCTGCGACGAGGAGTCCGGTCAACCGGGGAGCGGGCTCTCTGTGGGAATGCGGGCCGCAATGAGGGATTCGGCGAGAGGTGGCGGGAAAGCGCCTGACTTTGCGATTTACACCGAGCCCACCACCGGCGCCATCTATACGGCACAGATGGGATTCCTGATCGCCGACATCACCCTGGCGGGAAGGTCGGCCTACTTCGGCACACCGGAACTCGGGGTGGACGCGCTGGCGGCCGGACACGCTCTGTTGAGCGCCTTGTGGAGCTACAACGACACGCTGGGCGCGGGCGAGGCTCATCCCCTGCTGGGTAAGCGGTTTCTCCTTGTCACCAGGGTGGAGTCGGGGGGCAACATCGCGGTCCCCGGGAAATTCCAGTTGTCCCTCATCCAGAAGCTGCTGCCCGGTGACGACCTGGACGGAGCGGCCGTGGCGCTTAGAGACGTCACAGAGAGGGTCTCCGAGCAATACGGGGTCACTGGAGATGTGGCCTTCTCCGCGCCGAGGGACCATCCTGTCGGAGGCACGCCGGATGAGGTCCCGGCCGATCACCCCGCGGTCACCCAGTTGGCGGCCGCCATCCAGCGGACCACCGGGCACTCGGCCCGGATCGAGGGGGCTCCTTACTGGTCGGAGAAGCCGCTTCTCCGGGCAGCCGGCATTCCGGGTGTCTACTTTGCGGCAGGTGACATCGCCACCTGTCACACGCCTTTCGAGCGATTGCCGATCGATCAATTCGTCTCAGTAACCCGGACCCTGGCGTACTTCATTGCGGCGTGGTGCGGGATCGAGGAAGCAACAGAAAAGGAGGAACCATGAGAAAAAGAACCATGAACCTCAGACGCAATACGTCCGCCCTGTGGCTCGTCACCGGTCTGGTGGCAGTGCTCAGCCTGGTTGCGGCGGCTTGCGGCGACGCCGAGGAGGAAACCACCACTACCCAGGCATCAGCCGCAGCCACCACTACCCAGGCGCCTGCTACGACACAAGCTCCAACTGAACCCGTGGCGCCGGTTACTCAGGGGCCGGGTGGTGAGGAGGCTACTCCGTCGGGTGAGATTGGTTTGAGTGGTGATGAGATTGCGGAGGTGCAGTCTGGGGGGTACACGGCGGCTTTGTTGTGGCATACGGCGGGTGCGTTCACTGATGCGGTGAGCCAGGGCGCTCGGGATGCTTTCGCGGAGTTGGGTGTTGAGGTGATCGCTGAGACCAATGCGCAGTTCGATGCTGCTCAGCAGGCCAATGATGTGGAGACTGTGTTGGCGCAGGATCCTGACATCATTGTCAGTTTGGTGATCGATCCGGTGTCGGGCGCGGAGGCGTTCCGTCCTGCGGTTGATGCCGGTGTGCAGTTGGTGTTCTTGAGCAATGTGCCCGAGGGTTATGTGCATGGTGTTGACTATGTGGGGGTGGTGACCGATGATCTGGCTGCGATGGGTATGGCGGCTGCTGATCTGTTGGCTGATGCGTTGGGTGGCTCGGGGAAGGTGGGTTTCATCTTCCATGACGCTGCCTATTACGTGACGAACCAGCGTGATCAGGCGTTCAAGACTTGGATAGCGGAGCGTTATCCGGGTATTGAGATTGTCTCTGAGCAGGGGTTGGCTGATCCGGCTGCTGCTGAGGAGATCGCTTCGGCGTTGTTGACCCGGAATCCTGATCTGGATGGGATCTATGCGCCGTGGTCGGCTGGTCCGGCTGACGGGGTGTTGGCTGCTTTGCGGGCGGCGGGCGCTTCGGATGTAGCGGTGGTGACCCTGGATCTGGACACGAATGTCTCGCTGGACCTGGTGGAAGGCGGGAACATCGTGGGTATCGCGGCGGATGAGGCCTATGAGCTTGGACGGACCATGGCGCTGGAAGGCGCTTACGGGCTGTTGGGCAAGGACGCCCCTCCGTTCACAGTGGTGCCGGCCATCAAGGTCACCGCGGACAACATCGTGGACGCCTACCGGCGATCACTCGCCACCGACCCACCAGCAGAAGTCATGCAAGCACTGGGCGGATAACCTCCCTGAATAGCTGATCGAACAAGGAAATAATCCCCAGAGATGAGAGTCCATGTCCGCGCCGGCGCCCGGTTGAGGCGGGCATGGGCTCGCCGGAGCGAAGACGGCGGGTATCGACAGTACGTGGTCTATTTGGCCTTCGTCTCGATTCTTGCGGTCTTCGCTCTGATGCTGTGGGATGACGGCTTCCTGAGCTGGTCGAACCTTCTCAACATCGGGCGTCAGGCCGCTCCGATCGCAGTGATGGCCGTGGGCATGGCGTTCGCGCTGGCGTCGGCCGAGATAGATCTCTCGATCGGATCTACCGTGGCGCTCTCGTCGCTGGTAGCAGCGGCGGTGGTCGGCGATCACGGGTTCTTTCTCGGAGCCATGGCCGCGGTGGGGGTGGGGGCGGCGATCGGGCTGGTGAACGGCCTGATCACGGTCAAGGTGCGGATTCCCTCCTTCCTGGTGACCCTGGGGACGCTGGGAATCATCAGCGGCATCGCCCGCAACATGAACAACCTGCAGTCCATGCCGATCAGGAACGACGCCTTCTCCGCGCTGTTCGGCGCCGGGTCGCTGGGTCCCATCTCATCGCTGGTCATCTGGACGGCGATCGCCTTTGCCATCGGGCACTTCGCGCTGCATCACCTGCGTTGGGGGAGGCATGTTCTCGCCACGGGGGCAAACCGGGCGTCGGCCAAGGCGGCCGGTCTCAATACCGACCGGATCAGGATAAGCGCCCTGATGGTCAGCTCGGTGGCGGCGTCCTTCGCCGGGGTGTTGCTGGCCGGCCGGTTGGCCATCGGCCGTCACGATCTGGGGGAGAATGACCTGCTCACCGTCATCGCCGCGGTGGTGATCGGCGGGACGAATCTGTTCGGCGGCCGCGCCTCCATCGCCGGCGCGGTGACGGGGGCCCTGATCATGGCGATGCTCAACAATGGATTGATACTCATGGGCCTCGAGGTGGCGGACCAGTTGATCGCCCGGGGTCTCATCATCATCGTGGCGGTGGCGCTCAGCATGCGGACGCCGTCGGAAAGTGTGGGTGACGATGTTCCTTAGTTCCCTGATCGCCAGGAACCAGGCCTTTCTGGAGGCGTCGGTCCAACTCCATCAGGACAACCTGATTCCTGCCAACAGCTACGTGCTGGACCTCGACGCCCTGGGGGCGAATACCCGCCACATGGCGGCCGAGGCGCACCGTCGGGGCTTGAAGGTGTACGCGATGAGCAAACAGGTTGGACGAGCCCCGGGGGCGCTGCGGGCGATCACCGACGGGGGCGCGGACGGCTATGTGGCGGTGGATATGGCATGTGCGAGGCCCATCGTCGCCTACGGCCACCGGCTGGGCAATCTGGGGCACCTTGTTCAGGTGCCGAGAGCCGAGGCGGGCGAGGCGGCGCGCCTTGAGCCGGAGTATTGGACGATATTTTCGCGGAACAAAGCGCGTGAGGCCTCCCGGGCCGTGTCTGGAGGCGACCGCACGCAGCAGGTCCTTCTGAGGGTGTGGGATCGACGAGATGTGTTCTATCCGGGACACGAGGGGGGTTTCCATCTCGACGACTTGTCGGATGCGATCGAGTTCGTCAACCGCCTCGACGGGCTGGAGTTCGCCGGGCTCACCACCTTTCCCGCCCTGCTGTATAACCCGGAGGGGAGAAATGTGAAGCCCACTCCCAATGTGGAGACTCTGGCTCGCGGCGTGGAGATCGCCCTCGGACATTTGGGGACCGGCTTTCCGATAGAGGTGAATGCCCCCGGCACCACTTCCACCGCGGTGCTAGAGCTCCTGGCGGAGATCGGCGCCACCCAGGTGGAGCCGGGGCACGGCCTGACCGGCACCACGCCCCTGCATGCGGTGGCGGAGCTTCCCGAAAAGCCCGCCGTCCTCTACCTGACCGAAGTCGCCCACCTGCACCAGGACGTGCCGCTCTGCTTCGGCGGGGGCCTCTATGTGGACCCCGTATTCGATCCGTATCAAACCAGGGTGTTGGCGGCCAGGAGTCCCGAGGACGTCGGCTTGGAACCGGTCCCCATCGACATGCCGGATCCGGCCGGCATCGATTACTATGCCCGGCTCCATCCGCCGGAGGGTCGAAGGCTGCGAGAAGGCGACACCGTGATCGCCGGCTTTCGTATCCAGGCCTTCGTGACGAGGGCGTCGGTGGTGGGAGTGAAGGGAGTCGGCGCCGGGAACCCGGTGGTGGCGGGTGTGTGGAACGTCGAGGGCGCACCGGCCGACTGGGGTGGCCGATGACTGCGCCGGCGCTCTCGGTGCGGAAGATGTCCAAGGCGTTTCGCGCGGTGCAGGCCCTCGAGGACGTCTCGCTGGATGTCCATCGCGGCCGGGTGACGGCGCTTCTCGGTGACAATGGCGCCGGAAAGTCCACGCTGGTCAAATGCATAGCCGGGGTGTACCAGCCCGACTCTGGCACGGTGAGCATAGACGGCGTCACGCATCGCATCTCCTCTCCGGACGTAGCTCGGACCCTGGGCGTGGAGACCGTTCACCAGAACCTCTCGCTGATCGACAGTCTCAATGTGGTGGAGAACCTCTTTCTCAACCGCGAATACACCCGGGGCGGGTCTTTCGGGTCCCGCATAGGCCTCCTGCACAAGAAGAGGATGTCCCGTGAGTGCCAGGCCACCCTGGCCCGTCTCGGGATCTCCATTCCCTCACTGCGAAAGCCGGTGGGCCTCCTCTCGGGGGGCCAGCGCCAGGCCATCGCCATCGGGAGAGCGGTGGCGTGGGGCCAGAAGATCGTTCTCCTGGACGAGCCGGCCGCCGCCCTGGGAGTCGAGCAAGCACAAAGGGTGCTCGATCTGATCGTGGCGCTCCGGGAGGCGGATGTCGCAGTGCTGCTCATCACCCACAACATGGACCGTGTCACCCAGGTCTGCGACGACGCGGTGGTCTTGCGCCGGGGCCGCAAAGCAGCCGAGGTGAGAGTCGACCAGGTCACCAAGGACGATCTCGTGGCGTTCATTACGGGAGCCAAGACCACCGACGGCGGGACTTGACCCGTTTCCAGCGGCGCGCGCGGGCGCCTGCCCCCTAAAGCGATGCGAGTGAACTCAGTGGAGGTGATCGTGGAGGGAGATCCGGCCGGTTTGGCGCGCAGGACCGCCGACGTGGTCCAGGAATACCTCGGTTACACCCGAGATCCGGTGCTGGGGCTGGCCACCGGGGCGTCCGTGCGCCCTCTTTACCGGGAACTGATCCGTCGCCACCGCCGGGAGCAGCTGAGCTTCAGCGGGGTGCGGTCCTTCCTGCTCGACGATTACATCGGTCTCGGTCCGGAGCATCCCCAGTGCTATGGCAACCTCATCGAAACCGAGTTCTCGGGGCATGTGGACATCGAACCTGAAAACCTGTACGCCCCGGATTGTCGGGCTGCCGACCCTGAGCTGGAGTGCGATCGCTACGACCGGCTGGTGACCCGGGCGGGAGTGGGACTGCAGATTCTCGGGGTGGGGCGCAACGGCCATCTGGCGTTCAACGAGCCAGGGTCCTCCTTCGAGTCCCGTACCCGGGTGGTACGACTGGCGGCGGCCACCAGGGCCGACAACGCCCGGTACTTCGACGGCCCCGACCAGGTACCGGCCCTTGCTATGACCCAGGGCATAGCCACGATCAGCCAGGCCGCCCATCTCTTGGTATTGGCGACGGGACCTTCCAAGGCCGAGGCTGTTCGGGCGGCGCTGGAAGGGCCGATCACCTCGGCGGTTCCGGCCTCGGCGATCCGGCGGCACTCCAGGGTAACGGTTCTCCTGGATCCGTCGGCCGCCCGGCTCACCGGCCTGGGCCGGTAGGCCCTCGCCTGAGCGTCAGGCTCCCCTACGGCAGAAGTTCACAGGCTATCCCGTTGTTGTTCGTGTCCATCAGGGCTACGTCGCCGTACAAGGGGAAATAGGTGTCGAACCACTCCTGGGCTTCTGCCTGGGTGGCGAAGTCACTGCAATTCTTGGTGTTGCCGGGATTCTCCGGATCAGTGTCGGTGGCCGGTGCGGTAGTGGTGGTGGTGGCCGCGTCCGTGGTGGTGGCCGCGTCCGTGGTGGTGGTGGCGCCTTCCCGGATCGTTGGGACGGTGTTCGCGGTCCTGCTGCTCTCGAGGGCCGCGATTGCTTCATCACCGATGATCTCGGCCACTCGCGTTACGGCTTCCCCGAAGATTTCATAGGCGGTTAGGAACCCCACCAGCGCTGATCGGCGGGACTGGCCTGTGTCTGTGGATCGCAAGCCGTCGAGCATCTCTGCAGCTGTGTCCGCCATAAGGACCACCGCAGCGGCCGCGGTCTGATGTTCGAGGGGGATGTTGCCTTGCGAGGATGGCTGTATGCCCTCGAAGGCGTCCCGTAGCTCCTGGGCGCGCTGCGCGGCAGCCTCCATGCCTGCATCAGTTTCCCCGTAGGAAACCCCGGATTCGGACCGGTTGTCCCAGTTCTCGTTCAAGGCCTGCACGTCCGCGACCAGTTTGCCGATGTTGACCTCGACCGCCAACAGCACCTCGAGATAGTTCATCGATTCCTCGGCCAAAGAGATCAGGGTGGTTGACGTCGTGGTTGTCTCCGCCAGGGTGGTTTCGGGCGGTGGGAGAGTGGTGGTGGCCAACCGGGTGGTGGATGTAGATGTGATCGGCGCCAGGGTGGTGGGAATCTCAGGGGCCGGATCATCCCCGCACGATGCGCCAGCCACGATCACCGCCAACGCGGCCACCAGTCTCACGGGGCTTCGCCGGGGAGTAAACACTGATCGCAATCTGGGCCTGGTCGTCCTTCCGGCCAAACAATACTCACGGGACAGCCCGGAAGGTGGGATGATCTCTCAATCGCCGTTCAGGAGGAACGACCCTTTGTCTTGCGGCTCCAGACTCTGGCAAGGTAGGGCAGGGCGTCCGGCGTCTTGCAGGAGGTCTGACCGTGATCGACCTTCACCTTGCCGATCCGGACGGCGGCCTGCTCTGCTGCCTTCCGCAACTCCCGGCTCCGACACCCGATGGCAATCAGGGCCCCGTTCATGGAGTGCCGGACCCGGTTGGCCGCCACCCCGATGTTCCGCTCTATGTAGGAAAGCCTCTCGGTGAAGTATTCCTCAGACAGATGGCGTTCGCCATCCAGCGCCTGTGCGGCCACCAACGACCAGCCGACCGTTCCCGTCCACTCATCTTCGGGGTCGGTAGTCCAATCTCCCGCCACCTCATCTCGGAGACCGGTGCGACCCACCAATGAAGCAAGGGCGTCGGCCAGGACGTAATTGTCAACATCGGCAAGGCGGTCCCGGAGGGTCTGCTCCGATATCCGGGAGGGATCGTCCACCATGGCGGCCAACACCCGGGCGTCGTGGTTCCCCGAGGACCACAACTCGACAGCCAACCGGTGATCAGGAGCCAGGCGTTTGGCGAGTTTCCTCAGGTTGGCGTAGCTGACCCCGAAGAGTGGCCCTTTGACGCCGTGCCGGGGGTAGACCTTGCGATTCTGGGGAGTGCCGAGTTCTTCCAGTCGCGCCAACGTTTCATCACAGAGAGCGGAGGCGACAACGGTGGTTGACATGGGGGTCCTTCAGTGGTTGGCGGGGAACGGGCCTCAGTTTAGGATCCCTCGCCAAGTTAACCGGCGCTGGCAGGCCGTCTGCGCCGAGGGTTCCTTAGCATTCGAAGGAAGGCTGCTGAAAGGAGTGAGAATGAGCAGCAATTTGACAGCCGCGGCGGACGCGGTCCTGGATGGCGTGGTGTCAGGCAGCCCGCGGGTCCCCGGCGTGGTCGCCCTGGCAACCAACCGCGAGGGGAACATCTACGAAGGAGCGCGCGGGATGCGGTCCCTGGGCAACGGCGCAGCGATGACCACCGACACCATATGCGCGATCTTCTCGACGACCAAGGCCATCGCAGGCACCGCCTGCCTGCAGTTGGTCGAGGATGGTAAACTCGACCTCGACGCCCCGGCCAAGAACTACGCGCCCGACATCGGGGAACTGCAGGTGCTGGACGGGTTTGACGACGACGGAGACCCCATGCTCCGTCCGCCGAAGCGTGATGTGACCACCAGGATGCTGCTCCTCCACACCGCCGGCCTGTCCTACTTCTTCTTCAATGAGACGTACAACCGGTTGGCCGAGGACCACGGCCAGGTCAGCCCGGTCACGTCATCCAAGGAGTCGCTCATGACTCCCCTTCTCTTCGATCCGGGAGACGAGTGGGAGTACGGAACCAATATCGACTGGGCCGGCCAGGTGGTTGAAGGGATCACCGGCCAGCGCCTGGGCGAGGTGATGCAGGAGCGGATATTCGATCCCCTCGGAATGAATTCCACCTCTTTCGACCTGAGCGATGAGATGCGGAGTCGGATGGCGTTGATACATCACCGGGGCGACGACGGGGAGTTGACTCCTCTCGACTTCGAGTTGCCGCCGGATCCCGAGGTGCACATGGCCGGTCACGGCTTGTACTCGACCGTGGAGGACTACATCAAGTTCATCCGAATGTGGCTGAACGACGGCATGGGTCCCGGCGGGCAGGTTCTCGGCAAGGAAACCGTTGAGATGGCTGCGCAGAACGGCTTGGGAGAGATGAAGATAAAAGGTCTCCCCGCTGTGGACCCGTCTCTGACCAACTATGCGGAGTTCTTCCCCGGTATGCCCAAGTCATGGGCGCTGACCTTCATGATCAACGATGAGGACGCTCCCACGGGGCGGCCGGCGGGCGCCCTGGCCTGGGCTGGCTTGGCCAACCTCTACTACTGGATCGATCGTCAGAACGGAGTGGGGGGCTTCTGGGCCACCCAGATCTTCCCGTTTGCCGACGCCACTTCGGTGGGCGGCTTCATGGACTTCGAGACGGCGATCTACGACAACCTGTAGCCGGCGAATCCTCTCAAACGCACGGAAGGGGGCTCCCGTCGCTGGGAACCCCTTTCTGCTGCAAATAGGCGGCACAGCGGTTGCGTCCGCCGACCCGGTCCTGGCTAGCGGTAACCCCCGCCCCTCCGCAGGCTGTCCAGGGTCACGGCGATGATCAGTATCGCGCCGCGCACCACCGACTGCCAGTAGATCTGCACCTGGAGGAGAATCAGTCCGTTCTGGACGACCCCGATTATCAACAGTCCCAAAAGGGTCCCCAAGAGGCCTCCCCGGCCTCCGCTCAGGGCGATGCCACCCAGCAACACCGCGGCGATGATGTCCAGTTCGGCGCCGTTAAGGGCACTTGGCAGGGCTGTCCCGCTCTGGGAGGTGAGCATGAGGCCCGCCAACCCCGCTAGGCAGGCCTGGGCCACGTAAGTCCAGCCTCGCAACCGGTCGACCCTGATGCCGACGTTGCGACATGCCTCGCTGTTGCCGCCTATGGCGTAAAGGTGGTTGCCGGCCACCGTGAACCGCATGAAGCACATTCCCAACACCACCACCGCCAGGAACAGCCAAACGGTTATCGGAGCCCCAAGCCAGGACCCCCTACCCAGTTCGCTCCAAGCGTTGACGCCGATCACGATGTTGTCGCCCCCGGTGGACACGAACGCCAGGCCCCGGTAGAAGAGCAGAGTTCCCAGTGTGGCGATGATCGGGTTGATCCGGAACTTGACAATCAGCAAGGCGTTGAAGGACCCCAGGACGCCGGCGGCGGCTATGCCCAGCACGCCGACCAGGACGCTGTTGACCTCCAGGGTGATCAGGCTCGCCGTGACCATGCCGGCCACAGCAGCCACGGCGGCCATGGAAAGATCCAGACCTCCGGCGATCATCACCACCGTCAAACCGATGGCGATGAGGCCTCGGATGGAAATGGCCTGCCCGATGTTGATGAAGTTGCGGGTTGTGAAGAAGAACTCGGACTGCCAACTGAAAAGGGCAATGAGCATCAGCAGTGTGATGAACAGTCCGATCAGTGTCCAGTTGTCCTGCCTCTTTAGAGCCGAGATCATTGGTCGGAACCATTGTTCATCTCGACCGCTCCGTTCCGGACATGAGGTGGGGCAACTCCGGTTATCCACCCGATGATCTGGTTGGTGGTCGTCTCTGACGAGGGGGCGTAGGCCCAGAGCTTGCCTTGGCGGAGCACCGCGATGCGATCGGTTATGTCCAAGATGTCGCTCAAGTCGTGGGTGATCACCACGACCGCTTTGTCCTGCCGGCGCATGCTGGTGATCAGGTGGTGAACTTGCTGGGTCTGTTCCACTCCCAGGGCGGCCGTGGGTTCGTCCAGAAGAAGGATGTTGCCTCCCATGGCGATTGCCCTTGACAGAGCAACGGCTTGCCTCTGTCCACCCGACAGCAACTCGACATCGGTCTTCTGAGACGCCAACCGGATGTTCAGTTCCTCAAGCATCACGTTGGCGTCGCGTTCCATCTTGCGGCGGTCCATGAAGTACCCGAAGCGGCGAGGTTCCCGTCCCAAATAGATGTTGTGAGCCACAGATCTGGTTTCCACCAGCGCCAGGTCCTGATAGACGGTGGCGATTCCCAGAGCTTGGGCGTCGGCTGGGCGGTTGATGGTTACCGGCCGCCCCTGGTATTCGAAAGAACCCTCGTCGGCGTGATAGTTTCCCGACAGGATCTTGATCAGCGTGGACTTTCCGGCTCCGTTGTCACCCAGCAGACCCACGACTTCTCCTGCATGCAGGTCCAGACTCACATCCACCAGAGCTTTCACTTGACCGAACGCCTTGGAGACATTCGACAAACGCATCAGCGGCGGTTTGCTCGGTTTACCCATATCTCGTTGTCCATGCGGTTGTGGATGTGCCCGGTGGTCGCCATGGCGGCGGGCCACCGGGCACAATCCTATTTCGTTTTCGCTTCTACCCCGGGTAGAGGTCGAAGACGTTGTCTCTGGTCACCGGCGAGACGGAGGGGATGAGCCGTTCGGGAACGGTCTTGCCCTCGATCAGGTCCACGATGGCGGGCACCAGGTAGGTGCCGTAGCGCTCGGGGAAGTAGCTGATGGTGGCCTTGAACACCGACTCGTTGTCGGAGCGCTGCCGCAGGTCCACCAGTGCCTCGTCGGAGGCGCCCAGGCTGGCGGCGGCCGCGTGACCGAGGTAGCCACTCTGCTCCAAGGCCAGGGCGCAGTCCACGCCGGGCTGGTCGCTGTGTCCGAAGCAGAGCACGTGCTGCGCGCCGGGGTTGGCGGTCGCCCAGGTGGTCACGTTGGGGAGCGTGTCGGTCAGACCCTCGGTGGGGATGTCGTGGATGTTCTCGTCCGGGATGGCGAAGCTCTCCCTGACGCCGTCTCTGGCGCCGTCGGCCCGGGCCTTGTGGACGGGAACGTCCGGCGTCCACACCAACAGCAAATGGGTGTCCTCGGCTGCCCAACCCTGCTCCTGGGCGAAGGCGGCCAGGTACCGCCCCGCTTCCAGAGCGGCGTTGTAGTTGTCGGGGCCGAATGCCACGCATCCGGGGTGGGGTCCGTCGTAGGAGACGCAGGGGATGCCGGCGTCGTGGAAGATCCCGGCGATGAGTTCTTCGGTGCCGGCGATCCAGTTGGCGAAGATCACTCCGTCGACCTGTTGGGTGACCAGCAGGTTGGAGCACTCCACGGTCCGCTCCTGGTCGTAGGCGTTGTCGCAGTAGACGATCTCCACGCCCATCTCGGCGGCGACCGCGTTGATGTTGTCGGTGACGCTGTCGGTGAACGGAATACCCGACAGGCCGTCGCCGTAACCGATCCTGAACGCTCCGGAAGCTTCCCGAATCACGGCTTCGTATTCGTCCTCGTCGGCCATGGCTGCCTCGTCCAACTCGCCTCCCGGGTACAACTGCTCGACGTTGTCCCTGGTCACCGGCGAGACTGAGGGGATGAGCCGTTCTGGAACGGTCTTGCCCTCGATCAGGTCCACGATGGCGGGCACCAGGTACTGGCCGTAGCGCTCGGGGAAGTAGCTGATGGTGGCCTTGAACGCCGACTCATCGTCAGAGCGGCCCCTCAGGTCCACCAGTGCCTCGTCGGAGGCGCCCAGGCTGGCGGCCGCCGCGTTGCCCAGGAAGCCGCTTTGCTCGAGGGCCAACGCGCAGTCCACGCCCGGTTGGTCGCTGTGTCCGAAGCAGAGCACGTGCTTGGCGTCGGGATTGCCGGTCGCCCAGGTAGTCACGTTGGGCAAGGTGTCGGTCAGACCCTCGGTGGGGATGTCATGGATGTTCTCATCCGGAATGTCGAACGACTGTCGCACGCCGTCGGTGGCGCCGTCAGCGCGGGCCTTGTGGACCGGAACGTCCGGGGTCCAGACCAGCAGGAGTTCGGTTTCCGCGGGGTCCCATCCCTGGTCGATGGCGTACTGGGCCAGGAATTGGCCGGCGGCAACACCAGCCTCGTAGTTGTCGGGGCCGAACGCCACGCATCCGGGGTGGGGTCCGTCGTAGGAGACGCAGGGGATTCCGGCGTCGTGGAAGATCCCGGCGATGAGTTCTTCGGTGCCGGCGATCCAGTTGGCGAAGATCACTCCGTCGACCTGTTGGGTGACCAGCAGGTTGGAGCACTCCACGGTCCGCTCCTGGTCGTAGGCGTTGTCGCAGTAGACGATCTCCACGCCCATCTCGGCGGCTATGGCGTTGATGTTGTCTGTGACGCTGTCGGTGAACGGGATACCGGACAGGCCGTCACCGTAACCGATCTTCCAGGGCTGCTCGGCCGGGCGGATCATGGCCTCGTAAGGACCGCTGGGTTCCTCGGGTTCTTCTTCCGGGGCTTCTTCCGGCGCCTCTTCCACGGGGGCGGCTGTCGTTGCGGGGGCAGCGGTGGTGGCGGGAGCCGCCTCCTCGTCTTCCCCGCAGGCAGCCACCAACAGAGCGATGACCGCAATTCCAACTATCAGCTTGCGTGACATTCTCAACCTTTCTCTTTATTCAGATGGTGACGAAATCGCTATTCGCCAAACCGGTATGACATGGACCACCGTATGGCGGTATACAAGCGGTTCCCGGTCAAAAAAGTATCCTAACCCGGCCTGACCCCGCCTTATTCGGGAGGAGCTAGCATTGATGCGCTCCAATTGGCCGTGAGACGCCTTCGGCATAGGCGACGAGGCTGGCGTTGACGGGGTCTCCAGCATGGAACTCCCCGGGTTCCAGGGCGGCGACATCGACAGGTTGTCCTGCCCTGAAGACCTCTCGCACCCGGCCGATGTGATCGATCTCCGAGAGGGGGTTTCCCTCCGTCAGGAGGAGGTCTGCCGCCTTCCCTTCTTCGAGAGTCCCGGTCAGACGGTCGACGCCCAGCCTGCGGCTTGCCTCCCGGGTGGCAGCGGTGAGGACCTGCGCCGGCGTGAGCCCCGAAGTCGTCAACATCGCCAGTTCATCGTGGAGGCTGAATCCGGGGATCAGGTAAGGCCAGGGCGCGTCGGTTCCGGCGACGATGGGGACGCCGGCCCGATAGAACGCCGGGATCGCCCTTTGGATCTCTGCCACGGCCGCCATCCGGCCTCGGGATCCTTCCGGATCATGGCGGTGAGGAAAGGCCTCCCAGCTCTGCCTGATCTCCTCGGGAACCCACCGAAGCCGCGGATCGGGCCGGGAGACAAACTGGCTGAGGCGGGCCAGGCGGTCCCAAACGACCACGGTGGGGCACAGCGCCGTGTCGGCTTCGATCAGCGCATCGGTCACTTCTTGGAGATCCACCAGATGGGAGCCGTCGAAGGGATGGATGATCCCGCTCAGGTGCTGAAGTTCGGCCACCCCCGCCCGGGCGGCTTCCAGCGCGTTCACTTCTCCCAGGTGGGCCACCACCGGCACCCCGGCTCGCCTCCCCGCCGCCACTGCCGCCTCGACCTGTTCCAGGTCCAGGTGAACGTAGAGCTTGATCTCGTCAACCCCGGCCTCGGCAAGTCTCTCCACCTTCGCAGCCACGGCCGCCGGGTCCTCGTGGCGCTCTCCGATCAGCGGCCAGTTGACATGGCGGCCGTCCAGCACCGGGCCGCAGCAGCGAATCCGGGGAGCGGGCCGGGGATCGGCGGCAAGCCGACTTCGCAGACCCAGTATCCAGTCAAGGTCGTTGCCGATGTCCCGCACCGTGGTCACCCCGGTGGCCAGGAGAGCAGGAGCCATCCACGAGGCCATGTGAACGTGGGCGTCGATCAGACCCGGCATGAGGGTGCATCCCGGAAAGGCCACCCGGTCCATGTCACCCGGCAGGGTCCTGGCGTCCGCCACTCCTTCGATCTTGCTCCCCGAGATCACCAGGGCCTTTCCGGATTGAGGCTCGGGGTCCGGCGGGTTCCAAACCAGGTCCGGTAACACCGCCAATCGCGGTGGACGTGGGTGTTGGGAAGGAGAAGATCGGTTTTGCACAGCAGGCGACCCCGGTTGGCAGCGAGATTTACCCTACCGAAATCTGAACGGCCCGGTCCCAAGCCGTCCTAGCCTCTTGGGATCATGACAGAGAGAGAAGACCCTCCTGACCGTGCGCCTCTGAGGGTGGCGGTGATCGGCGCCGGTTGGTGGGCGGTGGAGAATCATCTTCCGGTGCTGAGTTCCCGCTCCGATGTGGAAGTGCGGGCTGTGTGCCGGAAGGGAGCGGTCGAGGTGGAGCAGGTGGCGGAGCGGTTCGGCGTGCCCATTGCGACAGAGGATCATGAACTCCTGCCGTGGGACGAACTGGATGCGGTGGTGGTTTGCTCGCCGCACAGTTTTCACCACCAGCATGCCATGGCCGCCTTGGACCGGGGTTTGCACGTCATGTGTGAGAAGCCGTTGGCGATCACCGCCGCCGATGCCTTCGACATGGTGAGGCGGGCCGAGGAGCGGGAAGTTGTACTCCTGGTGCCACACGGATGGCAGTTCCTTCCCCAAGCCGCGGCGGCTCGCCAGTGGATCAGAGAGGGTCGGATCGGCCGCTTGGAGCATGTCGTCGCTCAGATGGCCTCTCCGGCGCGGGGACTGTTCTCCGGCGAGGAGGACTCCATCCCCGGCGCGGAGAGCCCACCGGAACCTTCCACCTGGGTGGGGGAAGAGGGCGGATACGCCTACGGACAGTTGAGCCATCTGTATTCATTGGTGTTCTGGCTGACCGGCTTGGTCCCCGACGAGGTGATGGGAGCGGTGTCTCCGGGGCCGGCGGGAAGTGACCTTTACGACGCCTTCCTGACCACCACCCGGCAGGGTCCTTTGATCTCGGTTTCGGGTGGGGCGGGCGTGCCCACCTCCCAGCGGCATCACATGGAAGTACGAGTGTTCGGAACCGAGGGAGTAGCCATAGTCGACCTGGAGCGGGACCGGATAGAGGTGGTCCGGGAGGACGGAGACGACTATTCCTTTCCCCTGATGAGAGGCGCCACCATCTATCCGGCGACGTTGCCCGTGCACGCTTTCTGCGATCTGGCTGTGGGCTATCCCGACGCCGTCAACCACGGTGATGCGGTCGCGTCCGCCTTGGGTATCGCGGTGATCCAAGCGGCCCTTCGTTCCGCCCAGACCCGATGTTCCGAGCCGGTCTCTCCATCTGTAGCCGAAGCGGAAGCCAACGGGATCAAGCTGGATTAACCGGTTGTAGGGATCCAAGTCCCGGTTCGGTTCACATCGGAAAAACCCGACTAGGGATGTCCAAGGTAGCCGAAAAAACCTTCCCCTATGACCCTCGGAATCCCTTCACCATGTAACATATCACATAAGTTTTTCGGTCATGAGAAGATCGAATTTGTGTTTGGATTTAGAGAAGGCAGGTGAAAATGTCACCGGTTATTCCCCCCGACGAACGCCCGCTTCTGGTCTGTCGCGTCGACTGTCCGCCCCCTTTGCAGGAGGAACTTGACGGTTGGACTACTTGGCATTTTGACGACTTCGGCCGTCACTATGCGGTTCTCGGGGCATCCAGCTACAAGATAATTCGCGACTTCGATCCCGAAGGTGGGCTTCCTGCGGCTTTCAACGCTTCTCAGGCCACACGGTTCATTCCATATGTGGCCACCAGCATCCCGGACATGCACGCCTGGATAGGAAGCGAAGTGGTGACGGGAGGGCTGGACGAGCCCACCTTGGAACGCGAGTCGAAGTACCCGACGCTGGAGCAGGAGCCGTTCAACGGCACGATGATGACCATCTCCAAGGTGGTGGGGGCCATCGGGAGAGACCAGGTCGGCAGCGGTGGCTGTGTAGTCGAGCGCTTCGAAGTCGGCCCCGAGCACACCGAAGAGTTCGACGAGTGGCTCGAAGGCCCCCACCTGGCGAGTTACGCCGAGTTGGACGGATGGGTGAGGATTCGGACCTGTCGGGCGGATCGCACCGCAGACTACGCCTTTCCCTGGAACCGCTATCTGGGCAAGGGCAACCGGATGATCTGGTGCGAGCTGCAGGGAGATGTTGACCCCAAGGAGTTTGTCAGAAGCCCCGAATACAACGCGATCCTGCAGAGTTCGCTTCGCTGGGATTCCGTACTGCCTTACATCACCCGTGAGGCTTGCGAGGAATTCATAGTCCGAGACCTGTCGCACATCCCTTCGGCAGTCTGAAGCTTCGGCAGCCTGGGTTCCCCGGGTTGCCAAGGGTTTATCCCTAGCTCCGGTAAGAGCAAGAGAACCGGAAAGGAAAGGAAGATCTCAAGATGAGACTGAATAAGGAACTGGAGATAATCCGGCGCGCCAAGCAGGCCGGAATGTCCCGACGAGAGTTCATACGGTTAGGTGGGACGGCGGCTGCCGCCGCGGCCTTCCTGGCGGCATGCGGCGAAGACGCCGCTCCGGAGACCACCGCCGCTCCGGCAACTACGGCCGCTCCTGCTACGACCGCAGCGCCAACTACCACGGCCGCGCCTGACGCAGATGAAGTCGGTGGTGAGATCACCCTCTGGGCCTGGGGCGCAGGGTTTGAAGGAGAGGTAATCCAACAGCGCATCGACTACTTCAACAGCAAGTACCCCAACGTGCAGGTGAACTGGGAGCCCCTGGCCGCCAACGGTTACGAGGAGTATCCCAACCTGCTGGCGCGTTTTGCGGCCGGCAACGCGCCGGACGTCATGCGGATGCTCAACTTCCAACTGACCCAGTTGACGGCCGAAGGAGAGGCTCTTCTGCAGGTCGACGACTATATCGCCCGGGACGCGGAAGAGCTCAACATGGGTGATTACATCCCGACCACCGTAGAAGGCGCCAAGGTCGACGGCAAGATGTACGGTCTGCCCGACAACACCGAGCCTTACGTGATCTATTACAACCGTGACGCCTTCAATGATGCGGGTTTGGAAGATCCACAGGTGCTATTCCAAAACGGCGAATGGAACGAGGAGGCGTTCACCAATTCCATTGATGCCTTGATAGACAACGGTATGCGTTTCGGGGTTTCCTTCGAGTCGTGGAACTATGACACCTTCTGCTTCATGGGCGGCGGGACCATCCTCAACGAGAACTTGGAGCCGACCATCCACCAGGGCGCCAGCCCCCAGATGCTCGGCTACTTCGCCCAGTTGATCGCCGACGGCAAGTCCCCAAGTCCTGTTGTGGCCGGAGGTACACACCTGGAAGCCTTCAGGAACCAGCAGACCGGCATGTATCTGATGGGTCCCTGGTGGTACGGCGCTCTCACGGGAACCGTCGACTTCGACTACGACGTCACCACACTTCCGAGCTTCAACGGCGTTCGGGCCGGAAAACTGGAGTTGGGCACCATCTCCATTTCATCCCAGTCGAAGAATCCTGAAGCTGCGTGGGCCTTTACCAAGACCATCACCGACACCCGGGGCCTGGAGATCTGGAGCCAGGTCGCCACGCCGACTCGCAGGAGCGCCCTGGAAGCGGCCGGTTTCAACGACGTGCAGTGGAAGAAGGACGCCGTGGCCATGGTCGAGGCTGGGACGTGGACGCCCTTCACCACCCAGGGTTTCGCGGTGGACACGGCCTGTGCGGCAGCGCTGGATCTGCTGTGGGCCGGTGAGGTTACCGCGGAGGAAGCGACCCAGGACGCGGCGAATAGGATCAGGGAAGCACTGGCTTAGCTAACTCGCCGGGGTGGCGACATAACCAACGCAGAAACTGTCCGAGCGGATGCGGGGGACTCATATCGCGAGTCCCCCGCATTCAAGCGACCGAGGTTGCGCTGGAGGCGGAAGAGCACGTTGGTTGCCTATGGCTTTTTGGCGCCATGGATCATTGGCTTGGCGGTGTTCTATCTGGGACCGATTGGCGCGTCCGCCGTGCTGTCGTTCACCGACTACAACATCATCTCCCCGGCGGAGTTCACCGGTTTCGACAACTACGAGAAGATGATCACCGATGGGGAGTTCGTGCAGGCCCTCAAGGTGACTCTCTATTACACGGCCTTCTTCCTGTTGATGTACGTGGTCCTCTCTCTGTTCGTTGCCATGCTGGCGAACCGCCCGGGACGAGGAACGGGCCTGTTCCGGCTGGTGGTTTTCCTTCCGTCTCTAATTCCTCTGTTCGCGGCGGCCGTGCTTTGGGGCTGGATATTCAACACCGACTTCGGCCTGATCAACTACATACTTGACGAGATCGGGCTTCCCCGGCAGGGCTTCTTTCAAAGTCCCGAGCAGGCATTGCCTCTGGTGGGCATGCTGACGTTCTGGTCGATCGGATCGGCGTTCCTGGTGTACCTATCCGGACTGCAGTCGATTCCCATCCACTTGTATGAAGCGATTACCGTCGACGGCGCCTCGGCGGTTCGTAGGTTCTGGCACGTCACTCTACCGATGCTGAGTCCGGTGATTCTGTTCAATCTCATCATCGGTATCGTGCTTTCCTTCCAGGTGTTCGACATTGCCTGGGTTCTTACGGACGGCGGACCCGCCAATCGCACCCTTTTCTGGGTGCTGTTGATTTACCGCCGCGCCTTTCAAGACTTCGAGATGGGATATGCCTCCGCGCTGTCCTGGGTGTTGTTCATAGTGGTTGCAGGAGTAACCGGGCTGATCTTCCGCACCTCGCGATGGTGGGTCCACTACGAGGGAAGAACCCGGTGACCGCGCCCGCAAGACTGTCGCCTCCGGTCCCGACCGGTAACCTGGCCCAGCGATTGCAGCAGCGACGGAAGATCTTGTGGTACCTGAGCATGGTGTTCATAGCTCTGGTCATGATCCTTCCGGTCTACTACATGGTCTACCTGGCGTTTTCTGAACTCGGTAAGGAATTCGTATTTCCACCGGGGATCATTCCCGATCCCATCAAATTCGAGAATGTGCTCCGGGCGCCGGAAGGGACTGCGACTCCGCTGTGGGGATATGCCAAGAACAGCATCCTCTACGCCGGGCTCGGCACTCTGGGAGCCCTGGTGGCGGAGTCCATGGCGGGCTTCGCGCTAGCGCGCATGCGTTTTCCGGGCCGTAACGTCCTTTTTGCGCTGACGGTGGGCATGCTGATCATGCCTTTCGTTGCCACGATCATCCCCAAGTTCCTGCTTTTCAGCAGGATCGGGCTGGTAGACACCTACTGGGCGTTGATCCTGCCCTGGTGGTTCGGGGGGTCGCCGTACGGGATATTCCTGATGCGCCAGTTCTTCCTCACCATTCCCCGGGAGTTCGATGAGGCGGCTCTGATCGATGGCGCCGGACCCTGGAGGACCATGTGGTTGGTGCTGATGCCCCAGGCGGTTCCGGTGCTGGTAGCCCTGGGAATGCTCCACTTCGCCTACTTCTGGAACGACCTTCTGGGCCCTCTGGTGTTCTGCCAGACACGGGTCTGCAAGACCCTGCCCCAGGGCATCCTCGCCAACTACCAGGCGACCTGGGATCCCCAGTGGGCGATGTTCATGATGTCCACCGTGCTGATGGTGGCGCCTGTGGCGGTGGTGTTCATCCTGGCGCAGCGGCGGTTCAAACAGGGCTTTCTGTTCTCCGGTCTGGGAGGACGGTGATGGCCTTGCACCTCGGCGCGGTGCTCATTGCCCGAGCGTGGCCCCAGCAGCATGCGCTGGCCGAGTTCGATCATTGGCAGCAGACCAAGCACCTGGTCGACCTGGTCGGGTTGCCCGGAGTCCGCCGGGTGAGTTACTACGCCACCCGGACTTCCGGCGTTCCGCAGGCCTGGCAGGGGAGCGGCAACCGGATGGCTGCCTACTGGGCCGAGGATCTCGACGGTCTCAAACGCTGGATGTCCGACCCCGGTCTGGCGGCGGCTATAGAAGACGGCAGCCAGTTCTTCGACTCGTTCAATGAACTGGACGACAGTACCTACACCGGAAACGTCTACCGGCTCGGTCCCCGGTGGCCGGGAGACCCTGAGCCCTCTCTGGAGGGGTGTCTTCTTATGCAACGGTTCGAAGTGGACGATCATCAGCAGGAGGAATTCGACAACTGGATCATAAGGAAGCACCTGCCGGCTCTGCGGAGCATCCCGGGACTCCGTTGGGCCCAGTGGGGCAAGGCGGTCAGGGGACTGCCGGTGCAGTACTACAACTCCCCCGGCAATCGGGTGGTGTTGGCGGAAATGGATCAGTCCGAGGCGTCTGACCTTAATACCCGCCCCGTGGATCGGGTAGTGGCCGATTCTCTCCGCTGGGACCGTTGTCTCAACTACGTTCGGCGGGAGGTTGACGAGCGCGTCGCCTCCTTCGACAAGCCTATGGGGGTATCTTCATGACCTTTGTAACTCTCGAGGATGTCTGGAAGGTCTACCTCGACGGCACGGTGGCCGTCGACAGCCTCGATCTCACCGTCGAGGAGGGGGAACTGATGGTGCTGGTGGGACCGTCGGGTTGCGGCAAGTCGTCGATTCTCCGAATGATCGCCGGTCTCGAAGAGATATCGGCAGGCTCCCTGTACATCGGAGGGGAACGGGTAAACGAGATCTCCCCTGACAAACGCAACATCGCAATGGTCTTTCAGAACTACGCCCTGTATCCACACATGACCGTGGCCGAGAACATGGGATTCAGCCTCAGGCTCCAGCACGTGGCCAGAGCTATCCGGGACCGGATCGTGGGAGAGACCGCCAACGTGCTGAGCTTGAGTGAGCTGTTGGGACGTCAGCCGGCGCAACTAAGTGGCGGTCAGCGGCAACGGGTGGCGATGGGACGCGCCATGGTGCGGGATCCCCGGGTCTTTCTACTGGATGAACCGCTCTCGAATCTCGACGCCAAGCTGCGGACCCAGATGCGCACCGAAGTGAGGGAACTACAGCAACGGCTTGGTTCGACCATGATCTATGTGACGCACGACCAGGTTGAAGCGATGACCATGGCCGACCGCATCGCGGTGCTGAGGCGGGGCGTGCTGCAACAGGTAGGGACACCCCGGGAGCTTTACTGGGAGCCGGCCAACCTGTTCGTAGCAGACTTCATCGGATCGCCCGCCATGAACCTGCTCCAAGGACGGCTACAGGTGGATGGAGACCGGGTTCACATGGTGTACGGGGAAGGTAAGACCTTCGAGTTGCCCTCCGAGCTGTTGACCGGTCCCCCGCGTTCCGATGCCCAGGGAAAGGAGGTGATCCTCGGGGTGCGTCCCGAACATTTCACCTTCGCAGAAGACGGATCGGGACAGGGCATTCCCGTGAAGGTGCGGTTCTCGGAGGTCCTGGGGTCGGAGACCCTGGTGCATGTCGATGTTCCCGCCCCCACAGTTGTCACCGAGGGGTTACGTGAAATTGCCCAGGACATCGACGACACGGTTTTGAGTCAGTTGGAGACGGCAAAGGAGAGCCGCTTCGTCATCAAGTTGAGCGGTGATCGTCCGATCGGCGCCGGCGAGGACAGGCACATCGTCCCCAACCGGGACAGCCGTCTCTACTTCTTCGATCCGGAGTCGCCGGTGACGCCCGCTTGGTCTCCGAACCGAAAGGAGGAGGATGATGAGTGAACAGAGTCTCTCGAAGCTCGCCCTGGGTTGCTATCCCCTGGGGGGTGGGTACGGCAATCTGGATGTGGAGACCGCCGGAGGCACGGTGGACGCCGCGCTGGATGCCGGCTGGACGTTCTTCGACACCGCGGAGGGATATCTCGATTCCGAGGTGAGGTTGGGCCGGTTCCTGGCCGGGCGGCGCGATCAGGTCTTCCTGGCCACCAAGGTCTTCCCCAACGAACCGTACACCTATGAGAACATGCGCGTCTCCTTGAACAACAGCCTCCGGAAACTGCGGACGGATCGAGTCGATCTCCTGCAGTTGCATGGCCCGCCGGACTGGGTGATCACCTTCGACGATGCCCCGTCCATGGCGGAGGTGGGGGAATCGCTGGCGCGATTGGTGGAGAGCGGAGACGTCCTCAATGTGGGCGTTTGCAACCTTCCCGTGCCCCTGATGGAAGAGCTTTCCTCGACGGTCAAGCTGTTCTCGACCCAGAATCTCTGGTCGCTCTACGATCAGGTCGGGACGGACGACGGGATTCACCTGCCGGTGGGGGAGTCAATCATCCCCTGGTCGCGGGACAACGGGGTGCATGTATTCGCCTTCAGTCCACTGGCTCGGGGGCTCTTGGCCGACGGGCTGTCACCTGATCGGGCCTTCCCCACCCACGATGAGCGGTTCTATCTGCCCCGTTTCCATCCGGATGTCTATCCGGAGTGGGCGCGCCTCTCCAACCGACTGGAGGGATGGGCGCGCGACCACGGCCGCACCCTGGTGCAGTTGGCGGTGGCTTGGACGCTGGCCACCCCCGGCGTCACCTCCACACTGATAGGCGCCAAGACTCCCCGGCACATCCAGGCGATGGCCGGCGCCGACGAATGGGAGTTGTCGGAGGGCGACCTGCAGGAGATAGACGACATAATCGCCACTCTTCCCCCCAAGGCCGCCGCCGCCCTGTCCATCGTCTGGGACCACTTTCCCGAAGACGCTGTACGAGCAATGGCCGACCGCCGCCACGGCCGGTAGGCGCTGGCCCGGAAGACAGGCGCAATCCTTCACCGGACTGTATCCGGCTCAGTTTGAGGCCTGGTCGGCCAGTGCCTCGCGGACTTCGTTGCGGACGTAGATGGTCTCGCACAGGTTGTCCACGCGGTCGCAGGCCCACTTCTGCATCCATACGTACTCAGCGGCGATGAAGCCGTCGTAGCCCTGCGCGATCAGCTTCCGTACCAGCCGCTTGATGTCGATGGTTCCCTCATAAGAGATGGCCTGCATCACCCCGTCAGCGGCTTGCCGGACCTGGTGGTGCCGGGAAATGGGCAGCAGGGTCTCGATGCGCTCCTGGGAGATGCCCTGGTAGACGAAATGGGCGAAGTCAAGGCAGACCTTCAAGCCCGGTACCTCCGCCACAAACTGCGCCGTTGTCTCGGGAGTCTCGGTGATCGAGCCGATATGGGGCTCGAATCCCAGTCCCAGACCGGCGTCTTCGGCTACCTCGACCCGCCAGGCCAGTTCCTCGGTTGCCAATCCCCAGTCCCGATCCGGGTCACTGTCCTCGAAGGGGCAGCCCGGCAGGATGGTGAGCCCCGGAGACTCCAGCACCAAGGTGAACTCGATGAACCGGAGGAAGTCATCCCGGGCCTTGGTCCGAACCTCGGCCGAGGGATTGTTGGGCGCCGCCGACTGCACGTCGAACACGGGTCTGAAGTCGGTGATCACGATGGGAAAGACATCTGCCACAACCAGCCCGGCATCGTCGGTCATGGCCTTGACCTGCCGGCCCACGCCGGTGGGGTCGGCGATGACGTCCTCGGCGGAGTTGTTGGGGTTTCCCGAGAACACGGCTACGTCCACCGCATCGAATTCCAGTCCCTTGATCAGGGCGAGGTTCACGTCGTACGGCAGTAGCGGGAAGGAATAGTCGGCGCACGAAAGCCGCATGGCGGTCGTTCCTTTCGTCGGCGGGATGTGGTCTGTTATTAAAGTTAGGCCAACCGATGAGCCGCCCCTCTCCAGACCGCCCACCGCGCATCGGACAACTGTCCGTTTATTTCGGGCTGTTCGACGAGGCGATGCCCCCCGAGTTCCGCCGGGACCGGGAGGCTTTGGCTCATCGATTCACCGAGTTCCTCTCGGCCGGAGGAGATGTCGTGTATCCCGGTGTGGTGGACTCCGAGGAGGCCGGGCGCCGGGCAAACCAGGTATTCGCTGCCGAAGAAGTCGAGGTGGTGGTCTTCGTTCCCGCCATGGCTGCTCCCCCCAGCTACGGCTGGGAGGCGATCTCGGGGTTGGACGTTCCGGTGATCTCGGTGGCCGCCCAGGAACTGACCTCGATACCCGATGTGTACACCACCGAGGAGGGAACCCAGCGGAGCACCCTGGTGGGTCTGGTGATGTTCACCAACGTCATGGCCCGAGAGGGACAGCCTATGGTCACCATGGTGGGCCGGTTGGATTCGGAGGAATTCGCGGCGGAGGTGGCGGAGACCGTGCGGGCGGCCGCGATTGCCAAACGTCTCCGAGGTTCACGGGTGGCCGCCATCGGCGCTCCGATCGGGGGCTATCTGGACGTGGAGGCCACCCCCGAGGAGGTGAGCCGGCTGGGTCTGGAGATGGTGCCGGTTTCTCGGGAGGAACTCAACTCCGCTTTTGCCGGAGCGTCAGAGGAAAGCGTCCGGGAACTGGCCGACGGCCTGCGCAACAGGTTCGAGACGGAACGCACTCCTGATGAGACACTTCACCGCTCGGCCCGCTTGGCCCTGGCTCTTCAGGACATATGTCAGCGGAACAATCTGGCGGGCGGGACGGTGAACTGCCACGGGGACATGTTCCGCTGGAACCCCGAGGTCGGGATCACGGCCTGTCTGGGAGTCACATGTCTGACCGAGGGGGGCACGCCGCTTTCATGCACCGGCGACCTTCCGGCCGGCATCGCCCTGGTCATCGGGAAGGCGGTGGCGGGCGGTTCCCTGTACTGCGAGGTCTACGGGGTCGACTTCGAAGGGGACTGGGTGCTCTTGGCCAACGGCGGCGAGAGCGATGTCTCGATGGCCGATCCGACCCGCCCCATCACCCTCCTGCCCGAGGACCACTACATGGGGGTGGGCGGCCCCGGCACCGCGATCGTGTTCTCCCTGCCCACCGGACCGGCCACCCTGCTCAGTATGTCTCCGATAGCGGGCGCCGAGGGGGGCTGGGCGCTGGTGGTGGGTGAGGGTGAGATAATCGGCTCGCGGCACGAGGCGATCGAGGGACCGAACGGGATGTTCCGCTTCTCCTCGGGTCCGGCCCCCGAGGCCTTCCAGCGGTTCTGCAACGCCGGCGCCACCCACCACAGCGTGCTGACCCCCGGCCATCACCTCCGGACGCTTCAACTGATGGCGGAGTGGATGGGCTTCGAAGTGCGGGCGGTCTGACACCGGCCTCGGTCCGGGGATTCTCCCCGCCAATTAACTCTCTCTCCCACCGGAGCGCCGGGGGATCTGTCCTCTACCATTACCTCATAGGGCTTTCTTGCAGAAGTAGGGGCTGAGTGGTCCCGGAACAGGAGAAGTTATGCGCATATCCAAGGTAACTCCAATCTCGGTCGCCTATCCCGAGCCCAACGACTCTGGCGCAACCCGGCACCTCACCTTTTGCCGGATCGAGACCACCGATGGGACCGTGGGCTGGGGAGAGGCCATAACCATGTGGCCGGAGGCGTGCCGGGCCACCGAGCAGATCATCTTGGGGATGGGGGAGCTCATCGTGGGGAGGGACGTGGCCGACAACATCGCCATCTGGAGGCAGTTGCGTAAACACGCCTGGTGGTACGGATTTCGCGGCGGGCTTTCTCACTTCGCCCTCTCGGCGATCGACCTGGCCCTGTGGGACCTGAAGGGAAAGGACCTGGGCCAGTCCGTCCTCAAGATGCTGGGTGGTCCCGTCCGGGAGTCACTGCCGGCCATTGCCAGCACCCACGCCTTCCTGACCATGGACGAGGAGATCGAAAAACACGGCCGGTGGGTGCAGGAAGACGGTTACCGGGGGGTGAAGATCGGATTGGGCAAGGCGGGGATAGCCCGCCTGGGTTACGATGCCAATCGGGACATCGAATTCATGCGTCGGCTCCGGGAGGCGGTGGGTCCCGATGCCTGGATCATGCTGGACCGCGGGGTCAATTGCACCTGGGATCTGGAACACGCCATCCGGCTGATCCGCACATGGGAGGAGTACGGGTTGCGGTGGATGGAGGAGCCCTTCGAGCCCCGTGAGTACATCAATTACAAGAAACTCCGCGGCGCGGTGAACACCATGCTGGCGTGGGGAGAGCGGGAGTGGGACGCAGACGGCTACCGCGAGGTGATCGACACCGGCGCAGCCGACGTGCTGGGAGTCGACCCCGGTCGCGTCGGGGGCATCACCGGCTCCCTGC
>JAPPFD010000030.1 GCA_028823995.1 bacterium
CCTCTTCGGTGGGGAACATGCGAGACCAGGAGGTGTCGGTGACCCTGCCGTCGGCGGCGATACCCTGCGTGCGCTGCCAGTACTTGGTGTGAGTCACGGTGTTCTCGTCGAACACCCCCGTCACCTCAATACCCAACGCCCTCTGCCACCTCTCCACCAAGGCGCCACTGTCGCCCTCTTCGATGACCACCGAGGAGGGACGGTTGGTGGAACTCCCCGAGGAGGACGAGCCGCCCGGCACGCTTGCTCCCGGGAACATCTTGACCCATGAGTTGACCCCTACTATCCCGTCGGCCTCGAGGCCGTTGGCGCGCTGCCACTCCCGGGTGGCCCGGGCGGTCTGGGAACCGAAGTGCCCATCGGCGGGGATCCCCAGAGCCCGCTGCCAGACAGTCACGTGCGTCCCCCGGGACCCGCTCCGCAGAGGCCGACCTGGGTAGGGAGGAGCTTCTGCGTCGAAGTCGTTCTCTCCCGGATCCGCCGAAGATGTCTCGGTCGCCTCAGCGCCGGGAAACATCTTGACCCAGGAACTGGCTCCCACCACTCCGTCAGCGGTAAGACCGTTGCGGTACTGCCAGGCCTTGGTAGCCGACAGGGTGGCCGAGCCGAAGTAGCCGTCGGCCTGTATGCCCAGGGCGCGCTGCCAGATGATGACGTTCGAACCGCTGTCCCCCAGTTCGAGGGGCCGACCCGGATAGGGGGGGACGCCTGGTGCGCTACCCGTGCTGCCCGATCCCTGGCTGTCGTCACCATTCTTGTCGGGAGGAGGCTCCGGCGCCTCCACCCCCGCGCCGGGGAACATCGTCTCCCAACTTTGCATGCCAACCACTCCGTCTACCGACAGGCCATTGGCCCGCTGCCACTCCCGGGTGGCCTGGGCGGTGGCCGAACCGAAATACCCGTCCGCCGGGACACCCAATGCAGACTGCCAGGTCCGCACCCACTTCCCCCGGCTGCCCAGCCGCAGGACGAACCCGGGGTAGCTGGGAGCCTGTGGGTCGGTCGTCTCCGGTTCAGGTTCCACTTCAGGGTCGGGCTCCGTCCCGGTCCCCGTCTCGGGGTCAGGCGCCGGTTGGGGAGGGGCGGGCTGGAAGAACATCTTGTTCCACGATTGCTCACCAACTATCCCGTCGGGAGTGAGGCCATTGGCCTGCTGCCACTGCCGGGTGGCGGCGGCGGTGCCAGGTCCGAAGTCCCCATCCGCGGTGACGCCCAGCGCTTCCTGCCAGAGTCGCACGTCACTTCCCCGGCTCCCCTCCCGGAGGGGCTGACCGGGATATGGGTGCTCGATGATCAGCGCACTGGGCGGAGTGGGCACGGACGGCGGACTCGAGCCTATCTGGTTTCCGGCAGTGACAGTGAAGCTGTACGCCACGCCTGGTCGGAGGCCCGTGAACGTCGCAGTGGTCTGGGATGCCGCCACCGTGATCGGATCGGAATGGGCCGGATCGACGCTGACCGTGTAGCGCTCGGGCGCAAAGCGGGAAGAGACCGGACTCCAGGTCACGGTGGCCTGGCGGCCCCCGCTGGCTGTCACGTTGGTGGGAGCGGGCGGGGGCGCCCACCAGTCCGCCAGATAGTCGATCGTGAAATACCGAGACCTGAGGCGGAGAGCTGACTTGAGGGTGGGGGCCGAGACCCTTTCGGTGACTCTCTCGCCTCCCCGGATCCCGGCGATATTGAGAAACTGGGCGCTGCCCCACGGGTAGGACACCGTGTCCACCGAGATGACATCATCGAATCGATTGGACAACTCATAGATGTCGAGCAGTTGGGACAGGGAGATCGTCTTTGCCCAGAAGGCGTTGGGATTGACCGCGGGATCGATCGACCACGGATCCTGGACCGAGACCAGGTATGGCCGCCCGGCCGTCCCCCAGATCGTCGAGGAGTCCTCGGTAGCGCCACCGCTGGATGACGAGTAAAAGGCCTGCACCACCCCTACGGCCTCCTGGGGATGGGTCAGGACCCTCCCCGCGGTGGCCCGGGCTCCCACCAACTCCCAGCGACCATTGCTCTGGATCTCCCTGTTCCATCCTCCGTACACCTGGTCTCGGGAGTCACTCACCACATGGCACCAGCACGCCGACTTGCGGGAACTGCTGAGAGAAGGCTCCGATCCCCGCCGAAGCATTGCATAGATGGCGTACGATCGGGCTGCGATGGCCTGCGCCTCCAACGCGGCGTCTGGCCACGGGGGCGGGATCTCCGCTATGCCTGCAACATAGTCCTCTATGTCCATTTGCATGGAGAAGTGAATCCTGCCCCCGCTGGGACGGACCCGCACGTTGCCGTGGATGAACTGTGTCATCTCTCCACCGAAGTTGAGGCCCCTCAAGCCCACCCGGTTGGAGTGTGAGAGGTCCTGGATGCTCAACCGGCATCCCGCCACTGCTCCCACCGGTGTGGCGTTGCAGGACCCGTCCCCGGCGGCGGTCACCACCAGGTCCTCTCCCGCATCCAGGTAGTAGGCGCCGGCGCAGTCGGGAAGGCCGCTTCCCTCCAAGAGCGCCTCCCAGGTGTCGCTCCCCACCGTCCCGTCGGCTCCCAGGCCCTGGGACGTTTGAAAGGAGACCACCGCATCCCGGACCGCCTGGGTGAAGGAGCCGACCGCTTCCCGCAGATACCCCAGTTCCACCAACCTGGTGACCAGCAGATCGGTGAAAGTGTTGTCGCGACCGGGAACCCTCCCTTCGGCGAGTACCGGATAGGAGGCGTACTCCCCGTCGAAGCAGACCCTCACCCGACCGGTTACCACCGCGAAGGTCAACTCGGACCGGTTCTGCCTTATCCCCACCCAGATGGGCAGTGGTTCGCTGATCACCCAGGAACCGGGGATGGCGTCGGCAAGGTTCTCGACGGATGAGCCCTGATAGAAGTGCTGAAGAATCTGGGTGGTCGTGTAGCCCTCCATAGCCATGCCCTTGGCGCCGTACTGGGTGAGACCCACTCCATGTCCATGGCCGGATCCCTCGATGACCAACTGCACCCTGTCCGGGCTGGTGGTCGTGGCGGTGCCCGAACCGGGAAACATCACCCGCCAGGAAGCCGGGCCCACTATCCCATCGGCCTCCAGGCCTCGTTCGCTCTGCCAGGCGATGGTGGCTGCCTCGGTTTGTGATCCGAACACCCCGTCGGCGGGAATCCCGAGAGCCTCCTGCCAGGCCCTGACCGACTCGCCCCGGCTGCCCAGCCGCAAGGGCTCACCCGGATAATCGGCCGCCACAGCCGGAACCACCGTTCCCAGCAGGAGGATCACCGCGGCCAGAAACGCCGCCACCCGCTGGGACGGGCGTCGTCCCATCGAATTCCTGATGCCTTCCAAGGTCAAGCTCTCAGTCTTGAACAGATATCCAATGCCCCACCCGCGCCGCTTCGACAAGTTTAGGGCTCGGACCCAGGCTAAAAGTACGACTTGGCGGCCGGCCGGGGGCCGATCACCACGGGAGTGCTTCCCGGTGACGGAGGAGTGGCAGCCTGCTTGGAGCTCTTGGCGTGATAACTGGAGCGCACCAGCGGACCTGATTCCACATGTGGGATGCCCAGCGCCTCGCCGTAGGAGCGGTATTCCTCGAACTCGTCGGGATGAACGTAGCGATGCACCGGTCGGTGGCGGGGGCTGGGGCGCAGGTATTGGCCGATCGTAACTATGTCCACTCCCACCGCCCGCAGGTCGGCCAGCGCCCCCAGCACCTCTTCGCGGGTCTCGCCCATCCCCACGATCAGCCCCGATTTGACGAGTCCTTCGACATAGAGGCGCTTGGCCCGGGCCAGGAGCGCCAGGGAGCGCCCGTAGTTGGCGGAGGTGCGGATCTCCCGCTGCAGCCGGACGACGGTTTCGGTGTTGTGATTGAGCACGTCGGGACGCTCGGCCATCACCGTCTCCAGCGCTTCCGGATCCCCCTTGAAGTCGGGGATCAGCACCTCGATGTCGGTGTGGGGGGACCGGGCGCGAGTCTCCCTGACAGTGGCGGCGAAGACCGCCGAGCCGCCATCCGCCAGGTCGTCACGGTTCACCGAGGTGATCACCGCGTGGTTCAGGCCCATCCGGTGGATCGCCTCGGCGGCTCGGTAGGGCTCTTCGAGGTCGAGCCCCAGGGGCCGGGCGGTCGTCACGTTACAGAACCCGCAGGCGCGGGTGCAACGGTCGCCAAGAATCATCAGGGTGGCGGTCCCCATCCCCCAGCACTCGTAGATATTGGGGCATCCCGCCTCTTCACAAACCGTGTTGAGGTCGAGGGATCGCATCAGTTTCTTCAGTTCCAGGTACTCGCCGTCCATCCGGGCCGTCACCCGCATCCATGGGGGGCGCTCCGGCTCACCCGGCAGCCTTCGCGACCTCCCAGAGAGGCTGACCGGCACACGGTCGGGAGAAAAGGTTCCCTCCCTGAGCAGCCTGTCCACCTCGAAGTCGGCGTCCCGCCCCTGACCCCGGACAAAGGCCGCCTTCTGAGTCTCCACCGAGGTCTTCCCGAACGTCTCGGCGAAGCGGGGCACAAAGGCCTCCACGGCTTCCTCGAGCGACACGCGCCGACCCACCAGTTCGCTCACCGACGTAACCGGGCGATCGGTGATTCCACAGGGATTCATGTACCCGAAGTACTCCATGCTGGGATGCAGGTTGAGAGCGAAGCCGTGCATTGACACCCGCCGGGAGACCCGTATTCCGATGGCTGCCACCTTGCCGAGCCGGGTCCACACCCCGGTTAGCCCCGGTTCGGACCAGGCTTCGACTCCCAGGTCCGAGAGGGTGGCCGCCAACGCGCCTTCCAGGGAGCGCACGTAGTCGGTTATCCGAGTGGGTTTAATGGCCATCAGGGGATAGCCGACCAGTTGACCGGGGCCGTGATAGGTTATGTCCCCTCCCCGGTCGACTTGGAAGAACTCCGCTCCAACCTCCGAGAGCCGGTCGGGACCGATTAGCAGATGAGAACCGTCCCCTCTTCGTCCCACCGTGTAAACGTGAGGGTGCTCCAACAGCAACAGATAGTCGTCTGCAATCACCCCGCCGCTCCTGCGTTCCCAGATGGCTCGTTGTAAGTCCCGGGCCTCTGCATAAGGAAGCCGTCCCAGCCATCGCACGCGAAGGGAGGGACTCCGGCCGGGGGGAGTCACTTCAGTTCCTGCTCCCAGTCCCATGTCTCCAGATTGTTCTTGATGCGTTGCAGGAACAACACCGCGGTCGACCCGTCGAAGGCGCGATGGTCCCAGGAGAATCCCAGGTAACCGATGTGGCGGATGGCCAGGGCGTCACGGCCGTCGGCCGTGGTCACCACCACCGGGCGTTTGGTCACCGTGTCGGTGGAGAGAATGGCGACGTTGGGAACGTTGATGATCGGCGCCGACAAGAACGAATCGAACGGTCCGGGATTGGTGATGGTGAAGGTTGAACCGGTCATCTGGTCGGGGCCAAGCTGGCGGCTGCGAGCCGCAGTGGACAGATGCCGGATACGGCGCGCCAACCCGACCAGGCGGAGGTTGTCGGCATCCCGGATGGTCACCACCACCAGGCCCTGCTGGTCGAGGTCCACGGCGATTCCCAGGTCGATCCTGCTGTGGTATACGGCTTTGCGATCCTCCAGATAGAAGGAGCTGTTCACCACCGGGTACGCCCGGAGAGCGTCGATCACGGCTCGGCACACGAAGGGCAGGTAGGTGAGAGAGAAGCCCTCTTCCCTCCTGAAGCGGCCTTTGTGGGCGGTGCGCACCTCGGCTATCCGTTCAAAGTCCACCTCCACCGATGTCCACACGTGGGCGGCGGTCTGCCGCGAACGGATCATATTCTCCCCGATGCGGACGCGGAGGCGGCTCAAGTCAACCCGCTCCTCTCCATCCGGCGGCGGCGTGGGCGCCCGAGCGCCCGCGGGAGGCTCGGGGGTGGGGGCCGCCGGGGCGGGCGTGACGGCGCCCTCCAGGTAGGCCTCCACATCCCGACGGGTCACCCTCCCTCCTTCCCCGGTGCCCGCTATCAGGCTTATGTCGATCCCGTGCTGGCGGACCAGTCGGCGAACCACCGGGGAAAGACGCCGTGAAGGCCCGGGCCGGCCGACGGCTGGCGGCGACGGCGGGAGACGAGGCGGCTCCCCCTGGGAAGCGGGGGGCTCGTCCTCGGAGTCGGGGGGCGGGGATTCAGGAGGGGGCTCCGCCGCCCGGGCGTCGGGGGATTTCTCATGCGCGGAACCCTCAGGGTCTCCCACCACGCAGAGGTCCCTCCCGACTTCCACCGTCTCCCCCTCGGACACCAGGATCTCCAGCATCACTCCCGACACCGGCGAGGGTATCTCGGTGTCCACCTTGTCGGTGGAGATCTCCAGCACCACCTCGCCCTGGGAGACGGCGTCACCCACCTGCTTTGCCCACCGCAGGATGGTCCCCTCGGTGACTGTCTCGCCCAGTTGGGGCATGGAGATGGTGGTTGTCATCGGGAACTCCTAATCCAGGTCTCTGCTTCTCAGTGCAGACTACGGCCGGTCGCCGACAGGAGGGTCTCCCCGACCGCCTCCGACAAGGTGGGATGAGCATGGATGAAGGCTGCCGCTTCCTCGGGCAGGGCCTCCCACCCCACTGCGAACATGAGTTCGTGGATCATCTCACCTGCTTGGGGCCCGACGACGGCCGCACCCACCAGGGGGCCGTCCTTTTCTGCAACCACCTTCACCAACCCCTGGCTCTGCCCGATGATCAGCGCCCTTCCCACGCCGCCGAAGGGATGCTTGGTGACCTGCACCTCCATTCCAATGGCCTGAGCGTCGGCCGCGCTGATCCCCACCTCCGCCACCTCCGGGTGGGTGTAGGTGACCCTGGGAATGGCTCGATAGTCCACAGGAGCAGGCTCGCCGGTGGCGATGTAGGTGGCCGCCGCGATCCCCTCCGCGAAAGCTGCGTGAGCCAGTTGGGGAGTGCCGGCCACTATGTCTCCGACGGCGTACACCCCGGGTTCGGCGGTCTCCATCGTCACCGGATCCACCTTTATGTAGCCTCGCTCCACCTCCGCCCGCACCGTCTCCAGGCCTATCCCCTCAGTGTTGGGGCCCCTGCCAACCGCCACCAGCGCAACATCCACCTCCAGGACCTTGTCCCGGAATGGGACCCTCACGCCGTCGTCAGTGACCTCGGCGGGACCCACCCCCGTTTTCAGGTAGAACTTCACCCCCCTACGGCCGAGTTGTCGCTGCAACTGACGGGACGCATCGGCGTCGCCGCCGGGGATCAGTTGCTTCTCCAGTTCGAAGACCGAGACCTCAGCGCCCAGATCCACCAGAAGGGAGGCGAACTCACAGCCGATGACGCCACCGCCGATTATCGCCACCCGGTCGGGGCGGGACGACCAGTCCACCGCGTGATCCGAGGTGACGATCCGCTCCCCGTCGATCTCCCAACCGGGAATGGTCCTGGCGTGGGATCCCGTAGCCACCACCACCGCTCTTCCTTCCAGCGTCTCTCCTCCCTCCAGCACGATCCTTCCCGGGCCGGAAACGCTACCCCGACCGGACACGACCTCCACCCCTCGTTTCCGGAGCAGACCGGCGAGGCCGGTCACCAACTGATTGACCACCCGGTCCTTCCGGGCAAGGGCCGCCGACCAGTCGAGTTCCGGCTCGGACGTCAACACTCCGAACGCGTCGGCGTGCCTCACGGTTGAAAACACCTCGGCCACCTGCAACCACTGCTTGGCCGGGATACAACCCCGCAACAAGCAAGTCCCACCGGGCCGTACCTCCTCCACCAGGGCTACCGAGAGCCCGAAGTTCCGGGCGTACAGGGCCGTGGCGTAGCCTCCCGGCCCTCCTCCCAGAATCACGATGTCAAACGGGGACTCACTCATAGACAAAACGGGTGTTGTTCATAGAGGGGAATGTTAACTCTCCGGCGCATATCATCAGGCGGATGCCCACCCGGTACCTGATCATCGCTTCCGCCGCCGTGGGCCTGCTGATTCTCGTGGCAGGGGTGATCTGGTTCCTGCGCCTGTACCTCTAAGCCGGCGCCATCACCTCCACCGCCGGTTCAAGACCCTCCTTCCCCACCGGCACCGGTCGAACGACCAATTCGTCCAGTCCCGACGAACGGTAGGAATCCAACTGGGCCCGGCATTCATCCGCGGTTCCGGCGATCCCCAGGTGCGCCGCCGCCGCTGGAAGATCATCGGGATCGAGCCCCTGCTTCTCCACGTGCCGACGGTAGAAACCGAGCCGCAGGTAGTGGCCCAGTTCCTCGGCCAGCGCCCGGCGCGCCTCATCCGGGTCCGAGGAGACCGCCACCCGCACGTAGGCTGCGACGTGGAAGAAGGAAGCCCCCCGGCCGAGGCCGCGAAGCCACCCCGTGGTTTTACGGAGGTGGGACGCGCTGCACCAGTTGAGCAGCACTCCGTCCGACTCCCGCACGGCCAACTCCAGCATGCGAGGCCCCATGGCCCCTACCACCGTCCATACGGGACCGGAGGGAAGCAGTCCCAGCCGGGCCCCCTCCACCGAGAAGAACCTGCCGTGGTGGGTCACCCTTCTCCCGTGTCGAAGCTCGCCGACGATCTGCAAGTAGTCGGAGACCGCATCGAGGGGGGAGGAGAGATCGAAGTCGAAGAACCGCTGCGCCGCCACCGGATGTCCGGAACCGATTCCCAACACCATACGCCCGGGGCCTGCAATGGCCGAGATAGTGGCGGCGCCCATCGCCGCAGCCACAGGCGAGCGAACGTAGACCGGCAGCACTCCGGTGGCCAGGCGGATCCTGGAAGTGGCGGATGCCCACGCCGCCAGGGTGGAGAAGGCTTCCCGCGCGGTGGACTCGTTGGTCCACGCCGCACGGTAGCCGAGTTGCTCCGCGCGGACCGCTATCTCGGTGAGCCGTCGGGCGGAGAGGCCCGGATCCACCAACGACACCCCTAATTCCATCAGGCCCCCGAGCCGGGAAGGGAGACCTCTGCGCGGCAGTTGGGGCAGATGGCTGTCTGGATCTGTCCCACGATGAAACTAAAAGAGCACTCCGGACAGGAGACCCGCGGAGATGGCGGATCAGGCGCAGGAGGCGGCGGCGGGACGGCAGGACCGGAGGGGGGCGGCGCCGGAAATCCTCCCGGTCCGGGACCGGGAGCGTGATGGGCCGGATCGGGGCCGGACGGGGGGACGCCTCCCGGACCCGCAGCGGGTCCCTTGACCTGGTTGACAGCTCCACACCGCGGACAGGAGAAACGGCCGGGGCGGGAAATGTTGACGCTGGAGCGACAGGCGCCGCATCTGACTCTCATGGGTTTGCTACTCCTCCCCGGACAACTCGGCCACCGATTGGACCCGCTCTCCTACCGCGCCGATGGACTGCAGGTAGTGGGCCTCAAGCGCCAGCACCGCCCGGATGTCATCAGAGGTTATCCCTGCGGGGTGGCGCTGGGAAATCTGTTGGCATATAAAACTCACCGCGGAATCCGAGCCGCCCGCAACCGTCTCCACCGGTTGACGCCGGTCCTTCTGAGCCAAGCCCTGCAGATAGAAGAGTTCCCATTCGATGACGCGCTGGATCCCTGCGTCCCCCAAGCGTTCATATACCTCGGACGCCAGGTTCTCCCGGATGTGGCCCACAGCGTCGGACACCACGTAGGTAACCCCCTCGCCTGCTCCCCTCCGTCTCGCCTCCTGCCACAACAGGATCGCCACCAAAGCGAGGAAGAGCGCGGCGAGCAACCCACCGAGGGCAACCGAGGTGAAGCCTGACACCGCTTGAACCGCAGTGACTAGAGGCCGAGTTGTCCAGCGATCTTCTCCCGGTGAAAAGAGGGGTCGCCGAACAGCAACTCGGAGCTCTTGGCCCTCTTGAAGTAGAGGTGGGCGTTGTGTTCCCAGGTGAAGCCGATCCCGCCATGGATCTGGATATTCTCCGCTGCGGAGAAGAAGTATGCCTCTGAGCAGTACGACTTGGCGAGACTGGCCATCAGCGGACGCTCTTCGTTGTCCTCGCTGACCGCCCAGCCTGCGTAATAGGCGGCCGAGCGAGCCGACTCCACCTGGGCCAGAACGTCGGCGCACTTGTGCTTGATGGCCTGGAAGGAGCCGATCGGCCGCCCGAACTGCTTCCTGACCTTGGCGTAGGAGACCGCCATGTCCAAGCAGGCCTGAGCGCCTCCCACCTGCTCGGCGGAGAGCGCCACCACCGCTCTCTCCATCATCCTCTCGAGGACCGGCCATCCTCCCCCCTCCCTCCCCAGCAGAGCGTCGGCGTCCAACTCCACATCGTTCAAGGTGATCTCGGCCTGCTTGCGGGTCTGGTCCATGGTCTCCAATCTGCGGGCGACCACACCATCGGTCCCGGCGGGGACCAGGAAAAGCGACACTCCGCGGTCGGTGCGAGCCGCCACCACCAGCAGATCGGCGACATGCCCGTCCAGGACGAAACTCTTGGTCCCGTCCAAGGTCCATCCACCTCCCGGGCGGGACCGGGCCTCGGTGGTGATCCCTTCGGCTTCCCACCGGCCGTCCGGCTCGGCGAAAGCCACCGAGGCGATCAAGTCCCCGCCGGCGATCGAGGACAGCAATTCCTGTTTCTGGCGGTCGTCTCCCGCTTCCTCGATCACCCCCGCCGCCATCACCACCGTTGAGAGGAACGGTCCGCAGAAGAGCGACCTCCCCTGCTCCTCCAACACCACGAACAACTCCAGGAAGGTGAACCCGGCCCCTCCCCACTCCACCGGAATGGCCATCCCCAACCACCCCATCTCGGCCAGCGCCGCCCAGTGGCGCGGGTCGTATCCCCGCTCCGTGTCCATGAGTTGACGCACGGTCTCCATCGGACAGTTCTCGTCCAGCCACTGGCGCGTGTAGCGGCGCAGTTCCTCCTGTTCGGTGGTGAAGGAAAAGTTCATTGCTCCTCTATTATCCCCGACTTGCCTTCCCGAAGGTAGCTCACCGCTTCGGAGATGGATTCGACCGCCACGATCTCAACCTCCACTGGAGCGGTGCTGGCCTCATCGTAGTTGTCCCGAGGTACCAGCACCACATCCGCGCCGGCCGCCTCAGCCGCCACCAGTTTCTGGCGGATCCCCCCGATTGCCCCGACCGTTCCGTCCATGCTTATGGTCCCCGTTCCCGCCACAATCCTCCCGTCAGTCAATTCTCCCTGCTCGAGTAGATCGATTATCGCCAGCGTATAGATCATCCCCGCCGACGGCCCGCCGTAGTTCGCCGAGTCGATCTCGATCGGATAGGCGGTGGATGCCGTGATCCCCACCATGGCTCGTTCAGGTGTCTCTGGGTTCTCATGCAGCGCAAAGCTGAGGACTGTCGGCTCGGCGTCCCGGATGACGGTTACCTGCACCTGATCTCCGGGCCGGCGGTCCTCCAGTATGCGGCGGATGTCCTCCACGGTCCGAACCGGCTGCGCCTCCATCTCCACGACCAGGTCGCCATCGATGAGCGCATCGGAGGCCGGCGCCTCGTGGAAGACCCCCACCACCTCCACCCCTTCAGCAAGGGTCTCCTCCAGGCCGAGTTCGGAGAGGGCCACCGCGATGGCTATGTCCTTGGACCTGTCCATGGCGCGAAGATTCCGTTGGCGGGCCTCGTCGTCGGTCTCCCCCCCGGGACGGAGCAACTCCCTCTCGATCAAGTCGATCCTCTGGTCGAAGAGAGCGATCGCCGCCTCGTAGAGATTGACCGGCTGGAGGCTGACGGTAAGGAGGATCAATTCTCCCTCCGGCTGGAAGACCGCCAGGTCCTCCTCCACGATCACCGCGTCAACCGCGTCATCGGTAGGTCCGGCCGAGGCGGCGAAATAGGGGAGGTTGATCAGCCAGGCCAGGGGGGTCAGGAGGGCCAGGACGACCGCGGTCCACCAGAATGATCGACGCCGCGCACGGGCGGTAGGGGGCACGTAACGGTGGGGGGCAGCCAATGTTTCCATCAAGCGTAGATGCTTTTTTCTCCATATGGAGAGTGCGTTCCTCCACCTGAGGAGGGGCCCCCGGTCCGGTAACCTGGATGGAGCAACCGCGGTCATACCAGCAACCCCAGAGATCCAACCGGCAACCCAAAGGAGCGGCCATGGCGTTTTTCACCCCCCATCACGAAGTTCTGGCGGCTCGGGTTCTCCGGCCGGCGCGGGCCGTTCCCACAGCAGCAGTCTGGGTGGCGCAGGTAGTGGGATTCGCCCTGCTGACCGCTCTCTTCGCCCAGATCCGCATCACGCTTCCATTCACGCCGGTGCCCATTACCGGCCAGACCTTCGCGGTACTGCTGTCCGGGGCTGCCCTGGGCATGTGGGCCGGGGGCGCCAGCCAATTCCTTTACATAGTGCTGGGCATCTTCTTCCCGTTCTACGCGGGCGGAACATCGGGGACCGAGGTGCTGTTCGGCGCCACCGGCGGGTACCTGTTCGGATTCGTGATCGCAGCCGCCCTGGTGGGAAAGTTGGCCGAACGTCACCACGACCGCCGGGTGATCTCGGCGGTCACCGCCTTTTTGACCGGAAGTCTGATCATCTATGTGTTCGGCGTGATCGGGCTGATGGCAGCCTCAGCGACCCAATTCGACTTGGTCACCGCTTTGGAGAAAGGCGTGGTGCCCTTCATCGTGGGAGACGTGATCAAGGCATACGCCGCCGGCCTGCTGCTTCCCGCCGCTTGGAGCCTCACCAACCGAGACACTTAGACCCGGGAGTCTGCAGCAGAGAAGGGTAGGCCACCCACGCCTGGCTGAAGATCGCTGACCCGGGACTCCGGCTCGCAGTCCCGAAACCACCTCGCGTGGCACCCAGACCTCCTCTGGTCGTCCGTCATATCATTTGATACGGGAAGACTCCAAGCGAAGGGTTTGGACCAAATGCGAATACGTGCGGCATGTTAAGGATGAGCGGAGGCCAAGCCCTCGTGAGGTCCCTTGTCCGGGAGGGTGTGGAAGTGGTGTTCGGGGTGCCCGGCATACAGTTGTACGGGATAGTTTCAGCCCTGCGTGATGAACCCGCTCTTCGGATGATCACCACCCGGCACGAGCAGGCCACCACATACATGGCCGATGGCTACGCCCGGGCAACAGGGAAACCCGGCGTGGCGCTGGTGGTCCCAGGAACAGGCCTCTACAACGCTGCCGCCGGGATCGCTACCGCTTATGCCCGCTGCTCACCCGTGTTGGTGATCGCCGGTCAGATCCCCCGAGATCAGATCGGCAAGAATCGCGGGGCTGTTCACGAGATCGCGGATCAACCCTCGGTGGTGCGCCCTGTCACCAAGTGGCAAACGACAGTACTCACCGTTAGCGAGATACCGGATGCGGTCAACGAGGCCTTCCGGCAAATGCGCACCGGGTGTCCCCGTCCCGCGCTCATCGAGATCCCGCCCGATGTAGGCGTGGAACGAGAGGAAGTCACTCTCCGACGACCCACTCCCGTGTCGCCGCTGGTCCCCAGCCAGGATCGACTTCGGGAGGCGGCTTCCGCCATAGCGCAATCCCGTCTCCCCCTGATCTATGCGGGCGGCGGCGTGGCGCGATCCGATGCAGAAGCAGCCCTGGTCAGGTTGGCCGACTCGACCAATGTCCCGGTTATCACATCCGTCGGTGGCAAGGGAACCATACCGGACAGTCATCCTCTGTCTTACGGTTCATGTGTTAGCCCGAGAGGGGAGAGACACGAGATGAACCAACTTTACGAGGTAATGCAATCGGCCGATGTCGTGATCGGGATCGGCACGCGCTTCTCTCTGGGGAACCCAGCCGGCGAGTCGTCCATTCTCATCAACATAAATGTCGACGACCGCGAGCTGATGAGTGTGCAGTCCAACACGATCCCCTTGCATGGCGACGCACGGGCAACCATCGAAGCGCTCCTTCCCCTCCTTCGCCAGGTCGGGGCGGGAGACAGGCCTTCACCTGCTGAAGCGGTCATAGCCGCGCGCCGGTTGATTGCCTATTACGACATCCAGGACGAGGAACCACAGTACCCCATTCTGAAGGTGCTACAGGACAGCATCCCCGATGACGCTTTCGTTGTTTGGGACGTGTCACAGTTTGGCTTCTACGCCCGGACCCATTTCCAGGTGAACCATCCCAAGACCTACATCGATTCGGGTTACTCGTTCAATCTGGGATACTCGTTCCCGACCGCCCTGGGCGTCAAGGTGGCGCAGCCTGACCGTCCCGTGCTGTGCATCGTCGGGGATGGCGGGTTTCTGTTCAATTCGTCTGAACTGTCCACCGCGGTCAGGTATGGGATAAACGTGACAACCATCATCTTCAGGAACGACTCATACGGCAATGTGGCCCGCGACCTCGACGAGCTGTTCGGCGGAACTTACGAAACCGATCTGCACAATCCGGACTTTGTCGACTTCGCGCGATCGTTCGGCGCAGTCGGCATGAGGGCCGACCGACCCGAAGATCTGAGCCGGCTGATACCGCGCGCGCTGGAACACCCGAATCCGGTCATCATTGACGTCCCGGTACGGAACATGCCGCTCCCCAGGCCCAGGGCGCTCCAACACATACCCTCCCTGTCCTGGGCGGTCCCCGAAAGAGATCAAACTCCCGCGCCCTGAGCGGCCAGATGTCTGGGATCCCGATCCCATTCCCACACAGTCGTCAGATACGGCTCTCGATGAGGGCAATCAACGCTTCGGCGTCGCCGTTCCAGCGGTCAAGTTCACCGGCGTCAACCAATACCCGCCAGGCATCGTCTGCTCCCGCCAGAACGGCGGGCAGGGTACCCGCGGCTTCCCTTTGGGCTTGTGACGCCCGATCGCGGTGGATCAATTGAAGGTCGAAGGGTGCGACCGAGCAGGCTCTCTTCCAATCTCTGCGACCTAGGGGATTCCAACCGTGAGTGATGTCGCACAGGGCGCAGTGTTCACCTCCCGATATCAGTCCCAGGGCATAACGCAACTCCCCCCTCCAGCCCCCGTCGGCGTTGTAGATGCCCACTACCTGTTCATCCTTCATGCCGGAGCCCTCCTTGGGCGCGAGGAACAGTGACCCGCCCTCAACCGAACTCCTGCATGGAGGCGTCACCGGTTGTGCCGAGATAGGCTCTGATCACGTCCGCGTTGGTCTGGACCTCCTCGGGCAAGCCCTCCGCGATCTTTCGACCGAAGTCGAGCACCATGACGCGGTCGGCAATGTCCATCACCAGGCTCATGTCATGTTCCACCAGGATCGTGGTGATACCCAACTCGTCCTGGATGTCGAGGATGAACCGGGCCATGTCCTCGGTCTCCTCCAGATTCATGCCCGCCACCGGCTCGTCCAGCAGCAGGAGTTCGGGATCCATGGCCAGCGCCCGACCCAACTCCACCCGCTTCTGGATCCCGTACGGGAGCAACCCCACCGGGTGTTTTCGCCAGCGCTCGATCTCCAGGAAGTGAATTATCTCCTCCACCTTGTGACGGTTCTCCAGTTCCTCCTGCTTGGCCCTACCCCACCACAGCATCCCGGCCAGCCAGCCGTGGTTCATCCGGATGTGACGACCGGAGAGGATGTTGTCCATCACGGTCATGTGAGCGAAGAGCGCGATGTTCTGAAAGGTGCGAGCGATGCCCCGCTCGGCGGTCTGGTTGGGTTTCAGGCCCATGAGGGAGTCCCCCTTCCAGAGAATGGATCCCTCCTGAGGTCTGTACACCTGGTTGATGCAGTTGAAGATCGAAGTCTTCCCTGCGCCGTTGGGACCGATGATCGAGAACAATTCCCCCTCGGTCACATGGAAGGACACACCCTCCAAGGCCACCAGTCCCCTGAAAGAAAGGCTTATGTCCCGGACCTCCAAGAGGGCGGACGGGCGGGTGGCGGTACTCATGACAGCCATCGCTTGCGACGCTTGTAGTGCTTGACCTCCCGGAACGATTTGCGCTCGCCGGCGCGGAGTCCCAGATAGAACTCCTGGACGTCCTCGTCGGCCAGGAGCTTTTCGGCAGCCCCCTCCATCACCACCTTGCCGTTCTCCATCACATAGCCATGATCGGCGATGGACAGGGCCATGCGGGCGTTCTGTTCGATCAGCAGCACAGCCGTACCCTGCCGGTTGATCTCCACGATGACCTCGGCGATCAACTCCACCAACCGGGGCGCCAAGCCAAGAGACGGCTCGTCGAGAATCATCAGTCTGGGAGACTGCATCAGCGCCCGGGCGATGGCCAGCACCTGCTGCTCTCCTCCCGACATGTATCCCGCCACCTGGGAACGCCGTTCAGCGAGAGTGGGGAAGAGGGTCATCACCCGGTCATGGGCTCTCCGGGAGGCGTTTCGATCACGATTTATGTAAGAGCCGGCTGCCAGATTCTCATCCACCGTCATCTCCGCGAAGATCCGGCGGCCTTCCATGACCTGACTGATCCCCATCCTCACCCGCTCCGAGGGAAGTCTCCGGGTTATGTCCTTGCCCGCAAACCGGATCGATCCCTTGGTGACCTCCCCCTCATGTACGTCCAGCAGACCCGTTATTGCTCGGGCCGTCGTCGTTTTTCCGGCTCCGTTGGCGCCCAACAACGCCACGATCGACCCCTCCGGAGCTTCTAGGGAGACTCCTCGCAGCACGACAACGACATCTTTGTAGACGACTTCCAGGTTGGACACTTCCAGCATGAGCGATCCTCTTCGAAAACTGCAACCCCAGGGCCGGCCCACCCGGACATGGGTGGACCGGCCCTGGGAGTCAACCACTCAGGAGAGCTTGTAGCAAGCTTCTTCGAAGACGTAGTCGGCAGCTATCGGGTGGGTGTAATAGGACTCGATCACCCTGGTTCCGATCGCGGTGGTGCCTGCAGCCAGTCCCTCCGGATCGGGACGATTTATCCAGGTCTGGCGTTGGAGACGCTCGTTGGGGCTGCCCACGTAGCTCTCGTTGGGAGCGATGCCGCCGAAGTCGACCTCCTCCATGCTCTTGGCAGCGGCCAACACCCCGCGCTGGGTCATATCGCCGTTCTCATAGGCCACCTTCAGAGCTTCGAACAGGATCATTCCCTCGACGAAACCTTCGATGACGTAGTCGATCGGAGGCACCTCCGGCGCGTATTGGGCCATAAGATCACGCAGATTCTGCATACCGGGAGAATCATCCGTGTAGGGCGGGAAGTAGGAAGCCCCATAGAAGTCCCGGGTCATGGCGTCCTTTATAGGGGAGTCGGGGGCCACGAAAGCGGGGCTCCAATTGGCGACGGTGCCCGACCACAACGCCACAAGCCCCTGGGCGAGGGCTGCGCCATAAACCTCGGCGAGGGTGGTGGGGTTGGCCGCCACCCACACAATGTCGGCGCCGCTCTGGGCGATGGCGTTACCGATAGGGGCGTTGTCCTGGGAAGGAATAATCTGTCCCGAACCGTCATAGACGATCTCCAAGCCCAGCGTCTCGGCTGCTATCTTGGCGCCCGCAGCAGAGTCCAGCCCGTAGTCGCCCGGGAAGGTGGCGATCGCAAGAGTGGGATCGGCGACTCCGTTTTCCCCGGAGACATCGGACAGATACCCGATCATGTTCATCGCCTCTATGCAGTAGGACGTGCCGTGGGAGAGAAGGTTGGCGTTCAGATCGGGATCCGACCAGCCCGAATACCAGGTGAGCGGAATGGCCAGAATGCCATCTTCCGCCAGTTCCGGAAGGATTGCAATAGTGTGTGGCGACCCGGTGGAATGCCCGAACGCCACGACTTCGTCCCTGAGTTCCTCGAAGAACTGGACATGGTTGTCAACCGAATACGCCGTGTCCCGGTAAAGCAGTTCCACCATTAGCCCGTGCACTCCGCCTCTGGCGTTGACGTCCGCCCAGAAGGTGTTGACGCCCGCCACCAGCAAGTTCACAGCAGGTCCGAAGGGTCCGGTCAGGTCAGAGAGCATTCCCACCTTGATTACCCCCGCTTCAAGATCCACACCTTTGTCGGTGGCAATCATCATGGGCTCTTCCTCGGCCATGGTTTCTCCCGTCGCCTCCTCCGTGGCCTCCTCGGGAGCGGCAGTGGTGCCGGGAGCCGCAGTGGTGGCAGGAGCAGCAGTGGTAACGGGAGCCGCAGTGGTGGCGGGAGCCTCGGCCTCGTCATCTCCCCCGCATGCTGCCGCGATCAGGCTCAACGCCATGATCATGGCCAGCCATTTGAATCGGGTCTTCATATCCTTTCCCCTTCTTGATAGTTCGCTTCAGTCATCGTCCCTTGGGGACTTGCCCTTTAGACCATCATAAGTCGGGGAGAAACCTACTCAATAGGTAAACGGCCATCCTTTCCAGTAATTACGAATCCGTAGCCAGATCCCGTACAGACCCAATGGCTCGAAGATCATGAACAGGATCACCAGGAGACCGAACAAAACCTGGTTGAGTTGGAATACCGACAGTCCGGGACCTGCTCCGGGGAGGATGTTCACGACCCCGAAGTCATCGGGGGAGACGGAGATCACCGCGTCGGCGACCGAGGCCAGCAAGCCCTCTCCATCTGCGATCACGTTACTCAGCCATTCCGTGAAGTCCTGGACCAAACGGGGCAGCAGGATCACGAACGCCGACCCCATCAAGGCGCCCGAGACGGTGCCCGCCCCTCCGATGAGGATGATGGCGATGAACTCCACCGACAGGAAGAGGTCCCAGGTCTCAGGAATCTGCCTCCCGACGAAAGATGCGAACAGAGCGCCGGCCACCCCGGCGTATGCCGAGGAAATCCCGAAGGCCATCAGTTTGTACTTGAACTCGTTCACACCCATTATCTCTGCGGCGATATCGCGGTCGCGAATAGCCTGGAAAGCGCGACCCGCCCTGGTGCGCTGCAGGTTCTTGGCCAGCACCGTCGCCACCACCAGGAGACCCAGCATCAAGAGATAGACCTTGGCCTCCTCGCTGATCTCGAATCCCAACCAGACTCCGTCTGAGGCGAAGTCAACCAAGGGCTCCTCCTCCTTCCACATCCGAAGCTGGAACTCCGGAAACCTTCGTCCCGCGAAGGACCCGCCGGTAATGAACTTGAGGTTGCGCCAAGCCCACTCGCCGATGAACACCAGTCCCAGGGTGGCGAATGCCAGATAGAGGCCCCGCACCCGCACCGCCGCCGGGCCAACCAGCAGCCCGATCGCAGCCGGGATGATTCCCGCCATGGGAAGCCAGATCCACATGGGCAGGCCCCAACCCCACAAATCGCCGGCGGGGGCGCCGAAGACCACCCCCACATAGGCGCCGAGCCCCATGAAGAAGGCGTGCCCCAGGGAGACCTGGCCCGCCACTCCGGTTAGCAGGTTGATGCCCAAGGCCCCGATTCCGAAGATGGCCACGTGCGACAAGAGCTTCATCCAGTCGTTGTTTCCGAGAAAGTCGGGGTAGATGGGGATGCTGGATGCGATGGGGGCGAGAGCCGCCAAGACCAGAAAAATCGCCAGCGCCACCTTCTTGGTGGTCGTGGGCATCAGCGCCTGATCGGCGGAGTAGGAGGTGTGGAGGTGGGGACGTCCTCTCACACCCGCCTCACTTCTGCGGTCCCGAAGATGCCGTAGGGACGGATGAACAGCACGATCATCATCACCAGATAAGGCACGATCCCGCTGAACCCGGTCCCGAACAACGAGTGGTTCAAATAGCTGCCGGCCGCAGCCTCCGCCACTCCCACCGCCAGCCCTCCGACCACCGCTCCCGTAACGGAATCCAGCCCTCCCAGAATGATGGCGGGAAAGGCGCGGAAAACAAGAAGCGCGGTGTCTGGGAACACCCCTATCCGCCGTGGGTAGACAGATCCGAAGATCCCACCCACCGTGGCCAATACGGCGCCGATCGCCCAGGCAATGGCGAAGATGGCGCCGACATTGATTCCCTGGGCGCGGGCCGCTTCCTGATCGAACGCGGTGGCCCGCATGGCGATTCCGGTGCGGCTCCGAAAGAAGACCCCTACCAGCACCACTAGGGCCGCAGCCACCAGGAACTGAGCGATTTCGGTGTGGGCGATGATCACAAACCCCAGGTCGACAGCGGCGTCCCCCCAGGGATCGGCCATGGATCGGGGATCGGGACCGATGTAGTCGGTGACGATGGTCATGAGGATGATGTTCATCCCCACAGTGACGATGGCCACCGAGAACAGTTCCTCTCCCACCATGGGACGCAGGAAAACCCTCTCCAGAAGGATGCCCGTCAGCGCCGAGAGCGCCAACGCGGTCAACACCGAGATGGACCACCCCAGGAGAGGAGGCAAATCGAGAAAACGACCGGGGAAATTGAGTTCCACCGCAACCCCGGCGGTGATGAAGGCCCCGAGAGTGGCCATGGCGCCGTGGGCGAAGTTCACCACCTGGGTGGCTTTGAATATGATGACGAACCCCATGGCCAGCAGGGCGTAGATGGTCCCCAGGGAGAGTCCGCTGACGATGGTGCCCGCCAATTTGCTGTATTCAGCTTGGGCCAGGATCTCCATGGTCAGAAGCCGAGCCATCAGGGCATCCGCAACCCAGTCGCCCGCATCAGCGCCATTCAGGTCCTCGAGGAATACATGTCGACTATCAAGTCCCCGAACACTTCTTCCATTGACTCTCTCTTGAGCTTCTGAGTGGCGGTCAACTCTCCATCCTCATGGTCGAGTTCCTTGGGAAGCATGCGGAATTTGCGGATGTTCTCCACCCGGGCGAACTTGGAGTTCGTCCGGGCGATGACCCTCTTTATCAACTCCAGCACCTCAGGCTTTGATCCCAGGTCCCGGTAGGTCGTGTAGGGGATGTTACGACGGGTGGCCCAGTCCCCCACTGTGTCGGACTCGATGCCCACCAGCGCGGTGAGATAGTTCCTCCCGTCGCCGATCACCATCGCCTCCTTCACGAAGGGGGAGGTCTTGAGGCTGTTCTCGATCTCAGAGGGGGAGATGTTCTTCCCGCCGGAGGTAATGATTATGTGTTTGATCCGGTCCACGATCTTGACGTGGGTGCCGTCCACCCATTCCCCCACATCCCCCGTACGCAGCCACCCGTCGGTGGTGAAGGCTTCGGCGGTCTCCTCCGGTTTGTTCCAGTATCCCCGGAAGACCCCTGGGTGTTTGGTCTGGATTTCCCCGGTCTCCGGATCAATCCGGAATCCCATTCCCGGATAGGGTTCCCCCACCGTGCCCAGCTTCATCCGCCCATAGAAATTGTTGGTGGCAAACCCGGCGTTCTCGGTCATTCCGTACAACTCGTAGAGATTCACCCCCAGCCCATGGAAGAATTCGATAACCTCCGGAGCGATGGGCGCCGCCCCGGTTGCCGCAAACCTACACCGTCGCAGGCCGATCCTTTCCCGCACCGCCCGGAAGACCAGTGGGTAGCCAAGCATGAATAAAAGGCCGCTCTGCAAGGTGTGCCTACCCCCGTTGGCAACCCGCTGCCGTCCGACCACCCTGGCCAGTGCACTGCAGAAGGACATGAAGACCCGCTTGAGAGGCGTGGCGTCCCTGCTCTTGATGATCACCGATGCATGGAGCTTTTCCCAGATGCGAGGAACAGCGAAGAAGAGGGTGGGTTGCACCTCCCGCAGATTCTCCTGCACAGTGTCGATGGACTCGGCGAAATTCAAGGTCGTCCCGGTAACCGCCGATGTCCAGGTGGAGAATATTCGTTCGGCGACATGGCAAAGAGGCAGGTATGTGAGTATCTCGTCGGAGGGATTGGGCCCCACGTTGCTCGGCATGCGGCCATCGGCGTTGATCAGTTCATCGAAGCAGTACTCCGCATTGGCGTTGTCCAGCATCGCTCCCTTGGGCGGACCGGTGGTGCCCGAGGTGTACACCAGGGTCATCACATCGTCGGGGCGGGCCTCCCTCATCCGCTGTTCGACTGCTCCCGGATTCTCGGCCCGATGCCGACGGCCTCTCTCCAGGAACTCGTCCCAGAATATGAACCGCGGATCATTCCGGTAGGCGCGGAAGCCCCGCGGCTCCACATGAATGACCTTCTCCAGATCGGGGAGAGTGTCGATCACCTCCATCAGCTTGTCCGCTTGTTCCTGGTCCTCCGCCAGGTGGACACGCGATCCGGAGTCGGAGAGTAGGTAACGGACCTCGGCCGCAGGGTTGGTCGGGTAGAGCCCGACCGTTATCCCTCGGATCGCCACGGTGGCCACATCCAGGATCACCCACTCGGGACGGTCTTCGGAATGTATGGAGACCCGATCTGCCAGGTCCACCCCCAGTGACAAGAGGCCATGGGCCGCCAGCAACACCTGCTCCCAATACCTGCTCCAAGTGGTTTCCTGCCATATGCCCAAGTCCTTGTGGCGCAGCGCTACCAGGTGGGGACTGCTCATGGCCCGCTCTCTGACCAGGCGGGCGACAGTCCTTGTCCCCATCGCGGCCGCCGCCGGGGACACGCTGTTCTCCATGACGACCGTCACCAAATGCTCCCTAGGACCCCAGCGACCATTCCGCGCCGCCCTCCCAATGCTCCTTCTTCCAAATGGGCGCCCTCTCCTTCAACTCGTCTATCAGGTAGCGAGCCGCGGCGAAGGCCTCCGCCCGATGGGCGCTGGAGACCGCCACCGCCACCGCCACCTCTCCCACTTCCACCCTGCCCATGCGGTGCTCCACCGCCATGGCGATGACCGACCAGCGTCGGGCGGCCTCCGAGACGATTTCTGTGATCTTTCCGCACACCCGGGTCCTGTACACCTCATACTCGAGATGGGTCACCCCCTCCCGGCGCGGGGAGTGGTTGCGGACGGTCCCCAAGAACAGGGCAACAGCCCCCGCCTCGGGATGGCCCACCTCCTCCAGCAAGGCAGCCACGTCGATGCCATCTTCCACCACCGCGACGCGGGATCGGGGGAAAGGGGTGTTCATACACAGAGAAGTTAGCCCCAAGCCGCCGTAAAATCAGCGCGGTGAGCGAAGATCTCTTCACCCGGTTGATGCGAATGTTCAACCAGCCCGGCCCGGTGAACCTGGACCTGGCCCGCGAGATTTCCCGCCATCTGGCCGGAGAGGCCCAGTTGCTCAATCCATGGACCTCCGAAGAACTCATCGAATTGGTGAGATTGGCCGAGTACCAGGTTTCCGAGGTCGCTCCCTTCAGCTTCCCACCCGCCTCGACCGTGATCCCGCTCGGTCCCCGGGAGTGGGGGGACGCCATGGTGGAGGAATTCGCCCCTGTGGTGGAGCCGTTCGCGGCCCAGGTGGGAGAGGGCGCAGCAGGCCAGCCTTGGGGGATGCTGATCCCGTTGGGCCCGGTCATAGCCGGCGCGCAACTCGGGGCCATGGCGGGGCTGATGGCCGGCCGGGTGATCGGAGCCTGCGAGACCGGCCTTCCCACCGGGCTCTCCAACCGGACCCTCCTGGTGGCTACGGTGATAGAAGACCTGGCCGACCAACTGCCCGTGGACGGGCGCCAGGTGCGCATGTGGGCGGCTCTCTATGAGACGGCCCACCGGGCGGTGTTCTCCCTTCCGCATGTGGCGGACCTCTTCCGCACATTCAATGAGGACTATGCCTCAAGGCTGAAACTGGCGCCGGACTCGCTGATGGAGCAACTCGGGTCGATAGGAAACGACCCATCGGCGATCTTCCAGTTGGATCTGGAAGACGAGGGAACAGACCTCTTCGACTCCTCGGCGGCCGGGCCGGCCCGCGAGAACCTGAGCGCTTTTCTGGGCATGACCGGCGGAATGGCGCGGTGGCTGGTCGCCGAAGCGGGAGCCCGGCTGCTTCCCGACCTCGACACGATCGCTTCGGAACGTGAAGGCACCCTGGACCTCTCGGATCCGGCCGCGCAGACCGGAGCGATGGTCACCGCCTCTCCGGAAGCCATTGCCGCCGGGGAAGTCTTCCTTGCCGAAGTCGAGGAACGTTTCGGGCCTGCCGCCGCCCAGCGCATCTGGCAGCCCGACGGATTCCCAACCCCCGAGGAGATCTACGACCCCGTGGGTTGGGCGGCCAGGGTGTTGCTGAACGATCCGCTCTGGTAGTCCTGTAAGCTTCGGCAACTACTGTCCCCGACCCGGGAGAACCCAAAATGCCTGCAGAAGTCGGCGCACCCGCTCCCTCCTTCTCTTTGCACGATCAGGACGGCAACACCGTGACCCTGGACGATTTGAACAACCGCAACACGCTGCTGGTGTTCATTCCTTTCCCCTTCACCGGCATCTGTGAAGCAGAACTCTGTGAGATCCGAGACCACTCCGAAGACATCTCGGGTCTCGACGCAAATGTGGTGGTGATCACCTGCGACACCCGCTTCTCCAACAAGAAGTGGGCGGATGAGCAAGGGTTTGAGTTCCCCATCCTCTCCGACTTCTGGCCACACGGCCAGACCGCCCGGGAGTATGGGTGCTTCAATGACGAAATGGGCGTGGCGTCACGGTCCACTTACGTACTCGACCAGAACGGAGTGGTCAGGGAGATAATCTCCACCGACGCGTTGAAGACTCCTCGCGAATTCCAGAGCTACGGCGAGGCGCTGCAACGCCTCTGATCGGCGGGTACTCCCCAGCGGCGTCCGCCGTTTGAGTTGTTCCTAGGAGTCCTCAGCGGCGTCCGCCGCAGCGTCGGCGTCCATGGCGGCGGCTTCTTCGGCTTTGCCTTCTTCAACCCCCTTGCGGAACTCGCGGGCAGATGATCCCAACGATCGCGCCAGCTTGGGAAGCTTGGAGGCGCCGAACAGGAGCAGCAGTATCAGAACAATTATCCCAAGTTCCAAGGGTTTCAGCCCGAACAACGTCTTCTCCTTTGTGGTCTCTTGCACCGCCGGGGTGCGGAGCAGTTAGCCCAAGGCTAGCGCATCGATGGCTTTCTGGAGCCGCTCCCTGGTGACAAACCGGATCCGGGGGTCTCGGCGTTCCCACTCGTAGACGGAAAAAGGCCCATATTTCTCCGTAACCAGCATCCCGCGGGCCATGCGGGAGCCTGCCATGTCCATGACGAAGCGGCGCATGTCGCTCTCCGTGAGTTCAGGATGCCCATCCGCCAGGTGTGGGATCTCCCTCACCATCACCGTGGCGGCGCCCTTGCGGGCGTGGAAGGTTACCGAATCCGGACCCGGGGACACCGTGTAGCCTCGCAGGGCCAGAATGGCGCGCACCAACGCCCCGGCGGTCATGTCACCGGGATCTACGCCCTGGAGGCGGAGGGCAGCCTCCACCTTGGCCGGGATGGTCAGAAACACCGCCAGGGGCGCCAGCGCCTCCCCCTCGGAGGTTGGGGTCGGCGTAGCCGAGGCTCCGGCCGCCACGAAGTCGCTGTCCAGCGGATCTCGGGTTGCCTCTGAGAGCCCCACGATCTCGGGGACGGGAAAGTTCTCGGGAAGCTTGCCCGGCTCGTCGAAGTCCACACTCCCCACTCGTTTCGACTGGTCCTTGTGGACGACGAAGACCTCTACCCTGTCCAAGCCTTCCAGGGGAAGGGTCTGGCGGGCGCGCCGCACAGCCTCCAGGGCGTAGTAGCACAGCAGGTCGGCGAGGATCGGGTCGTCCTCAACCATCGGCACTCCGAAGGTGACCTGGATCGCATCCCCGGAAACCGATAGGTCATGAAGGTTTGGGACCGGCGCCAGGGGATCCGGCTCGGGTTGGGAGGCGGAGCGGGGACGGACGCGACGAACCAGGCGAACCACCAAGATGATGAGGCCTGCCAACGCCAGCAGAAGCACGGCATAACCGAACAGTCCCAGAATTACTCCCTAGTTCTCGACCTCTCCATTGTAGGGAGATCTCAGGAGGCTACCGCCGTCCTCCTCGACCGCTCGTGCCGCACCCGGCGACGCTCCCGCTCCGACAACCCTCCCCAGATTCCAAACCGCTCGCCGTTGTCCAGCGCGAAGTCCAGGCATTCGATCTTCACCTGGCACTCCCCACAGATCGCCTTGGCCTTGCGGGTGGAGGACCCCCGCTCGGGAAAGAACAAATCGGTATCCGCTCCCAGGCAGTTGGCATAGTTCTGCCAGCCCAACTGATCGTTGGCCATCGCATCTATCAAGCTCCGTCGCATCTTCCGTCCTTATCTCCAAAACCAGGCCGCCCGCCGCCTGGTCGTTACATCGATGTAATTACAATCATGCGACTATAGACAGGGAGCGGGACATTGTCAAATGAGAAAGGAGGCTGCGGCGCACTGTCTCCGGAACGTTTACAATCTTTGGGCAGTCGATGCCTGAACGAGTCCCTTGACGCCCGCCTCCGTTTCAACCTCTCGACGCCGTCCCTGGCCGATGGAGTTCTACCGCTCGGCTGTCGGGAAAAAGTGGGTCATGGCCGTCACCGGCATCGCCCTCCTGGGGTTCGTGCTGGCCCACATGATCGGCAACCTCAAGGTATATCTGGGTGAAGGGCAGCTGGACTCCTACGCCCACTTCCTGAGGGAACTGCTTTACCCGCTCCTTCCCAAGACCGTCACCCTCTGGCTGATGCGGACCGGGTTGGTGATCGCCTTCCTGCTGCACATCCACGCCGCGGCCAGCCTCACCTTGCTGAATCGACGGGCCAACACCGCCTATCAGGGGCCCCGCGACCTGGCGGTGGCTAGCTACGCCTCCCGAACCATGCGATGGAGCGGCGTGATCGTGGCCGTCTTCCTGCTGTGGCATCTCGCCGATCTGACCTGGGGAGTGACTCCCATGGCGCCTGAGGGATGGACGGCCGGGGCGGTGGAGGCCAACCTGGCCGCCTCCCTGTCCCGGGGAGGGGTAGCAGTCCTGTACATCGTGGCCAATCTGCTGCTGGGCATCCACATCTACCACGGCGCATGGTCTCTCTTCCAAAGTCTGGGATTGGCCCATCCCTCCTACAACCGCTGGCGACGCCGGTTCGCGCAGGCCTTTTCCGCGGTGATCGTGATCGGCAACGTCAGCATACCGATCGCGGTCTGGACCGGGTGGGTGGGATGAGTACGGTCCGGTTGGATGCGAAGACCCCACCAGGGCCCCTCGCCGACGCGTGGGACAATCACCGCTTCTCCCTCAAGCTGGTCAACCCCGCCAACAAGCGGCATTTCAAGATCATCGTGATCGGAACCGGCCTGGCGGGCGCCTCGGCCGCCGCCACATTGGCCGAACTCGGCTACCAGGTCGACGCCTTCACCTTTCATGACACCCCCCGCCGGGCCCACTCCATCGCCGCCCAGGGCGGCATCAACGCCGCCAAGAACTATCGAAACGATGGAGATTCGGTGGACCGGCTCTTCTACGACACCATCAAGGGCGGGGACTTCCGCTCCCGCGAGGCCAATGTCTACCGGTTGGCGCAACTCTCGCTCAACATCATCGACCAGGCAACGGCGCAGGGTGTTCCCTTCGCCCGGGAGTACGGCGGGCTTCTGGACAACCGCTCCTTCGGTGGCGCACAGGTGGCCCGGACCTTCTACTCCCGGGGCCAGACCGGCCAGCAACTGCTGCTGGGGGCCTACCAGGCCCTGGCGCGACAGGTGGGACTGGGCACGGTGAGGCTGTGGGTGCGCACCGAGTTCATGGACGTGGTCCTGAAGGAGGGGCGGGCCGTCGGAGTAGTGGTGAGGGACCTCCTCACCGGGGAGATCACCTCCCACTCGGCCCATGCCGTGGTCCTGTGCACCGGGGGTTACTCCAATGTCTATTACCTGTCCACTAATGCAATGACCTGCAACGCCACGGCGGTATGGCGAGCCCATCGCCGGGGAGCAGCCTTCGCCAATCCCTGCTTCACACAGATCCATCCCACCTGCATACCGGCCGCCGAGGACTTCCAGTCCAAGTTGACCCTGATGTCGGAGTCGCTCCGCAACGACGGACGGGTCTGGGTGCCCGCCTCCCCCGATGACGATCGGCCGCCCCGACAGATCCCCGAGAGTGATCGGGACTACTACCTGGAGAGGACCTATCCGGCGTTCGGGAACCTGGTCCCCAGAGACGTGGCTTCCCGGGCAGCCAAGCGCATGGTCGACGCAGGCCATGGGGTGGGAGAAAGGCAGAACGGCGTTTACCTGGACTTTCAGGATGCGATCGCACGGCTTGGCCGCGAAGCCATCGTCGCTCGCTACGACAACCTGATGGAGATGTACAACCGGATCACCGATGAGGATCCCTACCAGGACCCGATGCGGATCTACCCCGCTCCCCACTACACCATGGGCGGGTTGTGGGTGGACTACAACCTGATGACCACCATCCCCGGACTTTACGCCCTGGGTGAAGCCAACTTCTCGGACCACGGCGCCAACCGGTTGGGGGCATCCGCCCTCATGCAGGGACTGGCCGACGGGTACTTCGTGCTCCCCTACACCATCGGCGACTATGTGGCTGAATTCCTGAATGAAGCCCCTGTTCCCACCTCGGATGAGGCCTTCGCCCGCACCGAGGCAGAACTCCGGGAGCGGATCTCAGGACTGCTTTCGATGAATGGCAGCCGCACGGTCGACGACTTTCACCGTCAACTGGGCAGGATGGTATGGGACGAGTGCGGCATGTCCCGAAGCGAGGAGGGCCTTGGCCGGGCGTTGGCCTACCTGCCGGATCTCTATGAGGAGTTCCGGAATGACGCCCGGGTCCCCGGTGACGGGGAAAGCCTCAACCAGACGCTGGAGAAAGCCGCCCGTCTGGAGGACTTCTTCGAGTTGGCGATGGCCATGTGCGTGGATGCCCGGCACAGGGAAGAGTCGTGCGGCGGCCATTTCCGGGAGGAGCACCAGACCCCTCAGGGCGAAGCGGTCCGCGACGATGAGCAGTTCACGACGGTGTCGGCGTGGTTCTGGACTGGCGACCCCACACGGCCCTCGCTGCAGGAAGAACCTCTGGCGTTCGAAAACGTGCAGCTGACCACCCGGAGCTACAAATGAACATCACGCTGAGGGCATGGCGCCAGGCGGGCCCGTCGGACGAAGGCGGGTTCGAGACCTACCAGGTCTCCGACGTGTCCTCGGACATGTCCTTCCTGGAGATGCTGGACGTGTTGAACGAACGACTCACCGTGGAGGGGCTGGAGCCCATCGCCTTCGATTCGGACTGCAGGGAGGGGATTTGCGGCGCCTGCGGAGTGATGATCAACGGTCGGGCGCACGGCCCTCAGGCGGCCACGGCCACCTGCCAACTCCACATGAGGAGCTTCCGGGACGGCGACACCATCACCGTCGAACCGTGGCGGGCAACCGCATTCCAAGTCATTCGCGACCTGGTGGTCGACAGATCCGCTTTCGACCGGATCATCGAAGCGGGCGGCTTCATCACGGTCGCCACCGGCTCCGCTCCGGAAGCCAACCTGACCCCGGTCCCCAAGGAGACGGCCGAGACCGCTTTCGACGCGGCGGCCTGCATCGGGTGCGGCGCATGTGTGGCGGCCTGTCCCAACTCCGCCGCGCAGCTGTTCACCGCCGCTAAAGCCTCTCACCTCAACCTGCTCCCCCAGGGAGGTGCGGAACGGTACGCCCGGACCGAGCGCATGGTGGACACCATGGAGCGGTTCTTCGGATCCTGCACCAACCACGGAGAATGCGAAGCGGCCTGCCCCAAACAGATCTCCATCGACTTCATCGCCATGATGAACCGCGATTACGTGAAGGCCAAACTCACGAACCGCGGAAGCGCCTGACTAAGACCTTGACTGCTCACGAAGCCACGTGGGAGATTCCCGAACCCTCCGCCACACGCCAGGCGTTGATGGGAGACGGGACCAAGATTGCGTTGCGCCGTCATGGGAACCCGGATGGACCCAGGTTGGTTCTCACCCACGGGAATGGATTGGCCATAGATCTCTACTACCCGTTCTGGTCTCTATTGCTCGACGATTACGACCTGATCGTCTACGACCTCAGGGACCATGGTTGGAACGAGGTCAGCCCCCTCGAAACGCACAACATGCCGACCTTCGTCGATGACCACGATCGCACAATGGAGGCCATCGACCAGTACTTCGGCGACAAGCCGACGATTGGCGTATTCCATTCGATCTCGGCCCTGATCTCGCTGCTGTCGCCCACCAGGGGGAGCGCGTTTGCGGGGCGCTTCCTGTTCGATCCCCCCCTTTGCAAGCCGGGGAGAAGCTACCAGCAGATGGAGGAAGCCGCCACCCGCACCGCTACGCTCACCCGGCGGCGCGCGGAGCGGTTTTCCACCATAGAGGACTTTTCCTTCCTCCTCGGATTCGTTCCGTTGTTCTCTCGCGTCGTCCCTGGCGTGCTCGACCTGATGGCCAGGACGACCCTGCGGGAAAGCGAAGGTCGGCAGGGCTACGAATTGAGGTGTCCCAAGGAATACGAGGCCCGGATCGTCGAGTACGCAGGCGTCTTCTCGGTGATGGTTGACTTCGACACGCTACTGTCTCCCACCAAAGTCATGGGCGCAGATCCCACGCTTCCTTTCTCCTACCTCCCCACTCTGGATCTGAGCGACATCCTGACCGTCGACTATGACTTCCTACCCGAAGCCACCCACTTCCTTCAACTCGAAGAACCTGAGGAATGCGCCGCGGCGGTGCGGGAGTTCGTCGACGACATCCTGGAAGGCTGACACCTCGCCCGATCCGAAGATCAGGGGAACCGGAGCTTCGGTATCAGGAACCCTCCACTCTCACGGTGATGATGTCAATCCCGTGATACTTTTGGTGCCGGACGTCAGAGGCATAGTGGCGCAGGAGACGAAAAGAGATCTCCCTCTCGTCCCAGGTCTGAAGCTCGTCATCGAGATATGCCAACCGGTCTTGGAGGTTCTCTTCTTCCACGACCGTGAGGAACTCCAGTTCGATGGCTCCCCCTTCGGCGTAGGCCAAAAGGATCAGCCGCGGCGTCTTGCCGTCCTGGTACCGGTTGGAGGGCGCCAACAGGCTGGCTAAGGCCTCTTCCCCCGCCGAACACAACCGCCGGGTTGAAGGAGCGTCCCAACCCTTTTGGCGGGCCAAGTCCTGAAGAAACCCGTCGATCAGGGAGAAAGACGATCCGTCCAGAGCCGTCCGGAGCCGTTTGGGCCGGCCACGGCTCAGCTTCAGGAACAGTGACAGTCCCACTGCGGTGACCGCGCCCAGGGTTAGGCCGTCCCCCAATAGCAGGTCCCAGGGACTCTCCAAGACTCCCTCCAGGACATTGCGTTGCAGCATGCCGACCCCCACCGCGTACGACAGTCCCACCATCACGACGTTCTGCAGACTGAGACCGGCCTGGGAGACGGTGCGTAGACCTTCCATGAAGAGGGTCCCGGTCACGAAGAGCACGACCGCCCCCATGACCGGATTGGGGATGGCGACCAGAACGGCCGTCGCCTTGGGCAACAGAGCCAATCCCACCAGGATCGCCCCCATCGCGTACCCGACCCGCCGAGCCGCCACCCCGGTGACGTGGACGAGCGAGACGGTGGATGAGGAATAGGCGGCGGTGGGAGGGATCCCTGCCACGCCCGACATCAGTATTCCCAACCCGTTGGCGTAAATCGCTCCCTGGATGGCGCGGAAGTCGATCGTCCTGCGCCTCCTGTAAGACACCTGTTGGGCCGCCATGTTGTCGCCAATGTTCTTGATGGCCTGCACCAGGGTGACCATGAGAAACATGGGCAGCAACGCCCATGCTCCGGGGCTCAGAGTGAGGTCCACTCCGGGCAACCCGCCGTCGGGGATGCCGAACCAAGGCGCGGAGAGCACCTTTTCATACTCGTAGAGCCCGAACGGCGCGGCAACCGCGCACCCGGCCGCAATCCCGAGCAGCAGGGACCACAGTCTCCAGGTCCCCTTGGCGCGTAGGAACAGGATCGTTACGGCCGCCACCGTCACCGCCGCCACCGCCAGGCCGCTGGCCCTGGTTGCGTCCTCCGGCACTTCGGAGAGGCGATCTATCGGGAAGGGGAGGATCATGGTGGCGAGCAACATCAGCACCGTACCGGAGACAACCGGCGTGATGACCTTGCGCAGCAGGGGCAGCCACCTGGCGATTATCAGGTAGAAGAGGCCGGAGAGAACCACCAGGCCGGCCAGTGTGGCCGGCCCGCCGACCTCCAGCGCGAGGACCGAGACCGGTATGTAGTTGGGTGTGACGCCCGTGATCAGGATGTGCCCCCCTCCCAGGCGTCCCCACCTCGTCGTCTGCAAGGCGCAGACAATTCCGCAGACGATCAGAGCTGCGAAGACCGACCATTCCAGTGTGCCTGGATCCTGGCCGGTAGCCAGGACCGTGATGGCCGTGATCAACACGATGATGGCCAGCACCGTCATCACGCCCTGCATCCCCACCACACCCGCCATCCACGGAGAGCAACGCTCGTCCGGTTCGTACCTGATGCCATCGTTCACTTGGGCTGACAAGAGTCACCACCTGTGTCTGTGAGCGTCATGTTGCCGGTGGCGGTCGCCACGCCTCCCCCCGGCCAAGGCCAGAGACAACCAAAGATAATCGGCGATGCCTCGACCACAACGGGGGCGCCGCCGGTCAGAACTCCCCTCCGGGCCCCGGATCCTCCTCATAGGCCACTGCCGCAGCCAACTCGTCGCACCCGATGTCTTCCAGCCGCCATGTGGCGTTGGTTATGCGTGGGCAGCGGAACAGGCCGGTCCGCTCCCCTCGAAGCATCTCGGGAGGCACCTGAAAGGTCGAAAAGTCCGTACGAAGGCCCATGCCCCAGGCTTTGGCCAAGGCTTCCTTGCCTGTCCAGAAAGCGAGGAACGTATCCAGCCAACTCTGTCCCTCCAGCCTGGCAAGGAGGGCCCGCTCCTGCGGGCCGAACACCGTTTCCACCAACTCTTCCAGGTTCTTCCTGGGTCTTCTCTCCTCCACGTCAACACCCACCCTCCCCCGATGGGAGAGCGCCACCAACCCATGGCTGCCGCTGTGGCTGACGTTGCAGTGCATCGGGACGCGATCGCCCCCAACCAAGGGAATAGGTTTGCCGTACCGGGAAAACTCGAATGTGAGTTCTCCGTTGTCGCAATCCAGAGCCACACATAGCACAGCCCGGAGCGCGGCCCGGCACAGGAGGAACTGGCGGCGTGGGGCCGGGTAGAGAAACCTGCGGCAGCGTTGCCGCTCCGCGGTGTCAAGCAGGTTCCAAGCCGCTGCTTCACGCCCCGAATCCGGGGTCAAGGCAATGCGGAACACCTTGATCGGGCCTGAACTGCGGTATGAGCTCCACCAGCGGAGTTCGTCTTCCACCAAGCCACGGTGCCCCCGCCAACCCGTCGTCATCAGACCGCTAGCGGGGTAGAGGGCCGACCGAAGTCGGCTGTGTTGGAGTTAAGAGATCAGGCGGCCTTGGCATCCAGGAACTCGACGAGTTCCCCCACAGAATTGATGCTCGCGCACTCCTCCATGCTCACGTCGACGCCGAACTCCTGGGCCACCAACTTGGCGAACGCCACAAAGTCCAGCGACGACACCCCGGAATCCCGGAGGCTCGAATCAAGATCCAGCGGGCGACCGGGGGGGCGACCTTCGATCTCCAGATTCTCGTCGACCAGTGCCCTGATCCTCTCTTCGGTGGAAGACATGCGTTTCTCCTGTCTTGAGGTCTACATCCGGTTTCAACACTGTCACGAAGACCGCGTTAAAACACAACCCATCATAATAGAGAATCGGAGGTGCCCAAAGAGCCTTGTCCGTGACCGCGGATGGACCGGGGTCAGGCAGGCGGCGCCTCCGGTTAAGGGACCTTGGCGCCGTCGCCCGGAGACCGTATCCAGTGCCGCCGCCGTTGGAAGGGATAGCCCGGGAGAGCCACTCGACGCCGGACCTCCCCTGCGAACAAACCGTCGAATGAAATGTCCAGCCCCGCCCGATACGCGCCTGCCACCGCTTCGACAATTCCTGGACCCGATCCCGGCGCCTCCCCGTTGACTGATGGCACCAGGGTGGGGAGTACCACCGGGGACTCCTGAGAACCGGGCCGGCGGCTGCGAAGCTCCTCGCCGATCCGCGACTCGGGACCTGCCACCACTATGGCATCGACCCCGAGGCCGGCCAGGGTTTCCCCCCAGCCCCGGACATCGGGAGAACCCTGGACCTGTGACAGCCAGTAGTCGGAATCCAGGTCGTCCGACGAATCCACCACCCGACCGGAGACACCGTTCAGCAGGGGTACGGATGGGGCCGCCGGCGCCAGGCCGTCGAACGCCGCCTCCAGGACGACCCGATCGCCATGATCAGGCGAGGAGTTCCGCAGGGCGCCCAGGGCCGCCGCCAGTCCCAGGCCTTCCTCCAACCCGAACACCCCGGCCGCCTGAGCCGCCGCTATCGCTCCCGGGCCACACCCGAACACCACGCTGGGACGGATGCCCACGCTCGCCCACTGGGCGGTCAGAGCGCATCCCAACGCATATACGGCCGGGTAGGCCGTTGCCGGGTCCTCCGGATCCCCGACTCCCGAACGACGGAACATCGCGTCCAGAAGTGAATCCCCCCGCTGCCGGCGCATCACCTCGTCGCAGCGGTCCAACACCGCCCGGGCCACCGGCTCGCTGCTATAGACCGCTTCCCCCACTGCGCGTGAAAAGCCCTCCGTTCCCGGGTAGAGGAATCCCACCCTGCTCGCTCCCTCAGGCGTCTCCCAATCGGGGAACTCATAGCTCTCCGACACCGTCCGCAGTTCATGACGCAGTTCGGGGAGATTGCGGAACAGAATCCCGGCGCGGTGAGGGAAATGGCTCCGGCCCACTCCCGCAGTCCAGGCCAGATCGGCCAGGTACGCATCGGAGGGCGCGCCGTCCTCGCCATCGAGCCAGGAGAGGTAACGATCCGCCAGATCCCGGAGTGCCCCCGCCGACTTCCCGGACAGGGGCAAGAGGCGAACGCCACGCGCCGGGGGCTCTTCTGATGTCGAAGAGCCGTCAACCCCCTGAGGGAACGATACGGGCACCGCCAGGGCGCCGCCTGCCACCGGGTCGGCTCCGCCGCCGGCCATCGCGCCATTCCCCACCGGCCGGTAGCCCTCGACCAGAACATGGGCGTTGGCCCCGGAGAGCCCGAACGCATTGATCCCCGCCAGGGGAAGTCCGCCGGAGTCAGAAGGCCACTGTGTTCCCTCGGACGTCACTCGCACCGGGATCCGGTCCCAGTCGACATGCGGATTGGGATCCCGGAAGTGCAGGTGGCTGGGGATCCTGCCCTCGTTCATGGCGAGGACGGTCTTGATAAAGGCCGCGATCCCCGCCGCCCATTCAATGTGCCCGATGTTGGACTTGACCGATCCGACCAGCAGTGGACGTTCCTCCGACCGCCCGTCGCCGTATACCGCCGCGGCTGCATTCAACTCGATGGGATCGCCCAACTGCGAGCCGGTGGCGTGCGCTTCCAGGTAATCGACCCGGGACCCCGCCACACCGGCTTGCAGCAAGGCTTCCCTCATCACCCGTTCCTGGGCCGGGCCGTTCGGCACGGTCAGTCCGGCGCTGGCCCCGTTCTGGTTGACCGCAGACCCTCGTATGACGGCCCATATCCGGTCGCCGTCGGCCTCGGCCTCCCTCAATCGCTTCAACACGACCATGCCGCAGCCTTCGCCTCGTACATATCCGTCGGCGGAAGCGTCAAAAGGACTGCAATGCCCGGTCGGCGACAGCATACCGATGTCCATCATGAATCTGGACACGGAAGGAGAAAGCACCACATTCACTCCTCCCGCCAGAGCCAGATCCACCTCGCCGCGCTGCAAGCTCACCACGGCCTGATGGACCGCCGCCAACGACGAAGCGCACGCCAGGTCAACCGGCATCGCGGGTCCTTCCAGGCCCAGCGCGAAGGCCACTCGGCCGACCGCTACGCTCCCGGTCGTGCCCAGGTAACTGTCCGCCCGGTTGGCGGCCTCGATCAAGTCCCGGTATTCGGCGCTGCCGACCCCCGCATACACCCCGGTGCGGCTACCCCTCAGACTGTCGGGACCGAACCCCGCGTCTTCCAGGGCAAGCCAACTGGTCTCAAGCAGTATCCGCTGCTGGGGATCCATCAGCTGCGCCTCGATCGGAGAGATCCGGAAGAACCTGGAATCGAACCGGTCAATCCCGTCTACGAAGGCCCCCCTCCGGTAGGCGACATCGGCAGCCTCGGGATCCCCCACCACGCCATCCCATGACCCGGCGTCCCGCCGGCCGTCGGTGACGGCGTCAGCGCCGGCGTCCAAGAGATCCCAGAATGCCTCCAGGTTGTCCGCTCCGGGGAATTTGCAGGCCATACCCACCACCGCAATGCCATCGTCGTCGACGGCGGTCGCAGGGGGTTCCTCGAATACCGGTTGCTCGGGCGATGACCGGACCTCGCCGGGTTGGCCGAGTTCCGAAGCCAGATGCCCTGCCAGGGCGGCAATGTCCGGGTAGTCGAAGACGACGGTGTTGGACGCCACGTATTCACCGGCAAAGGCGCGGTTCAGGCGGTTACGCAACTCCACGGCCATCAGCGAGTCCATTCCCAGGTCGAAGAAACCAACCGTCGGTGAGGGCGCCTTGGGCAACCTGAGCACCGCTTGCACCTCCTGCTGCAGGAAGGACACGAACACTTCTTCGGGCTCTATGGTCGGCGCGCTTCTCAGCAGGGTCAGCAGATCCTCCGACGAGACGCCGTCATCGGACGCGTCGTCGGGGTCTGAAGACAGCACGTCCTCCAGCAAGGGAGGACGATCCTCGACAGCCTCCTCGAAAACCGACCAGTCCATGGACATCACCACCGACCCGGTGTTGTCCTGACGCACCAGCCTCTCGAGGGCCCGGATTCCTTGCTGCGGTGTAAACCAGCGGCCTCCGAGGGCCGCTCGGCGCTGCTCGATACGGTCTCGTTGTTCGGCGGCTTCCCCGATTTCCGACCATGCGCCCCAAGCTATGGCTTGGCCGGGGAGACCGAGCGCCCGCCGATGAGCGGCAAGCTGATCCAAGAAGGCGTTGGCGGCGGCATGATTGGCCTGGCCGGGATTGCCCATAACACCGACTCGGCTGGAGAAGAGACAGAAAAGGTCCAGGTCCCGACCCTCAGTAGCCCGGTGCAAGTGCCAGGCGCCCACGATCTTGGGCCACAGCACCTGTTCGAAGCTCCCCCACGTCTGGTTGGTGAGGGCAGCGTCCGACAGCACGCCCACACTGTGAATGACGCCGCCCAGCGGCGGCAAGCCGGCGTCGATCCGCGCCAGCATGGCGTCCACCGCCTCGGGATCGGTGACGTCCGCCAGTTCGACTTCCACCCGGACGCCGCGTCGGCGCAGCGCTTCTATGGTTTCTATCGCTGCGGCGTCGGGATCCCGGCGGCCGTTCAGAACGATCGCCCCGGCGCCCCGATCCGCCAGCCAATCGGCCACCGCGCACCCGATTCCCCCCAAGCCCCCTGTAACCAGGTAGGTGCGATCTCCCCGCAGTTGGCCCTGCGACAGCGGACTGGCGGTGACGACGATCTTCCCCAGGTGGCGGGCTGCTCGCATGAATCCCAATGCGGCGCCCGCCTCGGCCAGCGGCCACCTGCTGTGGACCAGCGGTCTGAGCTCTCCTGACGAAAGACCCTCCATCACCTCTCTCAGCACCTCTCCAACCCACGCCGGATCGGTCTTCTTCAGTACATCCAACTCCAGGATGTCATAGGACACGTCCGGACGCACCTCAGCCATCTCTTCGGGGCTGAGAATGTCCCTCCTGGCCAATTCGACGAACCGGCCGCCCCGGGCCAGACAGGAGAGGCTGGCATCTATGAATCCCTCGCTCGTGAGGCTGTTCAACACCACGTCAACACCCTCCCCTCCGGTGGCCTCCAGGATTTGCTCGCCGAACATGGTCTGGCGGCTGTCGAATATGTGCTTGACGCCCACCGATCGCAGATATGCGCGCTTCGGCGCGCTGCAGGTGGCGAACACCTCGGCGCCCCGGGCTTGTGCAAGCTGTATAGCCGCCAGCCCGACTCCCCCGGCGCCGGCGTGAACCAGCACCCTGTCCCCGTCTTCCAGACCGGAGAGTTTGTACGAGAGAGCAGCCGAGACGAAGGCGCTGGGGATGGTGGCCAGCCCCGAGACGGACACTCCCTCCGGCGCCGGGGCCACCAACTCCTCGTGGGTGACCATCTCCGGCGCGAACGCGCCGAACCCCAGTCCCACCACATGATCGCCGACCGAGACGGTCGAGACCCCCGAACCCGTATCGACGACGAATCCGCACATCTCTCTCCCGAGATCCCCCTCCTCGATGAAGCCCAGCGAGCGGAACACGTCCCAGAAGTTGAGCCCGGCGGCTTCCACGGCTACTCGGACCTCTCTCGGCTCCAGGGGCCGGACCCCAAGGGTCTTGATCCGTGGTCGGTCGAAGATCCCTCCCCGGTCCGGGGCCAGGACCCAGCCTGGCTCCTCGGAAAACGCCAGTCGCCCCTCCACCGCATCGGGGCGGACCAGGCGAGCTGCTCTCCGACTTCCGAGCCGGTAGGCGATGTGGTTCTCCCGGTCGGGATACATCAACTCGTTTACCAGGTCGACCATGGGTCCGGGAACGCCGGGATCGATATCTATCATCCTCGGCTGCAGGTGCGGCGTCTCCAGCGCCATCACCTTGCCAAGACCCCAGAGAGTCGCCCCGGCCAGCTCTCCGCCCCGCTCCCTCTCCAGCACCTGCGCACCGCGGGTGACGAGCCAGACTCCCTTGGCCGGTATGAGATCGGAATCTGCCAAACCCTGCACCAGCGCCAGCGCGCCCGCTCCGGCGGCCCGGACGTCCGCAGCCATCTCGTCGGTGGTTGCCCGATCTCCGTGACCGTCCAGCGCCCCCAGATGCACGATGCCGTTGAGCGGCAAGTCCCGGGGCAGATCCGCGATCAGCGATCGCCACGACTCCCGGCACTCCATGTCCAAGGCGGTCTTGACCACCGTCGGCCCGTCACCGGCCGTCATGGTCTTCTCCTGAGCGTCCCCGCTCGCCAGCACCACCGTCTGGTTCCGGGTCGCCAACTCGGAGGCCAAGGCATCGCCCATGCCGCTCCGATCGCCGGCCAGCACCCATACGCCTGCAGGCTCGGTCACCCTCGCCGGCCCCTGGGCCACGATCACTCCCTTGTCCAGCATCTCGAATGTGAAGGAGTCGTCCACCCCGAGGATTTCAACTCCATCGAAACCCGCGTCCCCCAGCGCCTGTCGCCACACCTCGGGGGTGGCCAGGGCGTGGTGCGGACGGTAGTGGTCGGCGAATCTCCACCACCCGTCCAGTTGACCGAAGGTGAGGTCCATCCAACCCAGGCCGCGGAGGTTCTCCAGGGCCACCAACTGGCCCGAGGGAGCCATCAGGGTCCTGCAGTGCCCCAGGGTCTCCTGCAGGAAGCGAGTGGCGTGCAACACGTTGGAGGCGATCAACAGGTCATAGCCATGCCGGTCGAAGCCCTGCTCGACGGGGTCCTTCTCTATATCCAGCGGCCGGTACTCGATACACCCGTCATCATCGCCGAACCTCGCCTCCGCCTCGGCGAAGAAACCGGCGGAGATGTCCGTGTACATGTAATCGAACCGTCCGGCGGGAAGCTCCGGTAGAACGGAGGCAGTGGCGGATCCCGTGCCCGCTCCCACTTCGATCACTCGAAGCCGGCGGCCTTCCGGCAAGCGGGCCAGGAGTGCGCGGACCGCGTCTCGCAACAACGCGTTGGCGGCGCGGGCCACCGGGGCTTTCAGGTACAGGTCGGCGGCGGTCGGCTCACCGCTGCTGAACAGAAGAGTCAACGGGTCCGCGCCGCCCCGCAGGACCTCGGCCAAAGCGCTGCCCGACCGCCGGAAGAGCCCGATCTCGATCAGGCCCTGGGAATAACGCCCGACCATCTCCTCGGCAAACCCCTCCGGATCGGGGGGCAGTGCTGCGGGCAGGGGTTCGTCGGGGCCCATCAACACCGTGAACGCCCCGTCTCGCTCCTCCAGGACTCCGGAGCGGGCGCCCATCTCGAGCATCCGGCGGAAGAGGCGCCGGTGCTCGGGGATCACCCCCAGGGCTTGTCTCAACTCCTCGGGATCGACGATCTGGCCCTTCACACGGCGCCAACCCAACTTCTCCAGGGTGAAGAGGGCATAAGAGAGCGACCATCTCTCCAAGTCCGCCAGCAGGGCATTGCGTTTTTGGGGATCAACCCCTGCGGCCACCAGGTAATCGGGGAACAGTTCCGAGGTGGCCGCCACGGAACCCGGGGACGGGAAGAAGTCGGCAGGCACCAACCCCGATTCGAGGGGTCGTTCACGCCAAACCACCTCATACAGAAGGTCCTCCACCCCTTCGAACGCCGAGAGGAGAGCGGCGCGGGTGGCCCGCTTCACCGCGTATCCGTTCAACCCCCCGATCAGAACCCCGTTCGGATCGTAGATACGAATCTCCCCACTCAGCACCTCAGGCGTCTCAACGGACTCCGACTCGGTTGACTGGGAGGCTTCGTTCATCCGCACATGGCATGTCACCTTGTCCGGGAGCCGCCTCGCCAGCCACAACCCTTCCCATCCGAAGGGCAGGTAAGTCGCCTCCTCGGGGCCACCCGCCATATTGCGCGCCACGCCCACCACCTGGAAGCAACCGTCCAACACCAGGGGATGGATGTCCAACTCGTTGCGTCCCAGGGCTTGGGGAAGAGAGACCTCCGCCAACGCCTCTCCCGGACCGGACCAGGCCGCTTCCAAGGTGCGAAACGACCGGCCCAGATCGATTCCGGTGTCGGCCTTGGCCTGGTAGTAGGCGGCCACATCGGATGGTGACAGGCGGGCCTTCAGTTCTTCCAGGTCCACTCTCTGCCCAGCTTCGGCCGGGGGGGCGCCCGCCAACAGGCGCCCTTCCACGTGGAGCGTCCACTCCTTCTCGGTCCCTCTGCTGTACACCTGCACGAGTCGCGAACCGGCTTGCTCGGAGTCCTCCAGCACGACCTGCATCCGCCGTCCCTCAGCGCCCCTCCCGTCCTCCGAGTCCTTCTCCGAGAAGACCAGCGGGCTGTGCAATTGCATGTCCTCCATCACCACCTGACCGCCGCCCTCCACCAATGAGGCCGTGGCCGCCATGGCTCCGTACAGGGCCCCCGGAGCCACCAGCCGGTCGAACACCCGGTGGTCCTCCAACCAAGCCGGGTCCGTGGGGAACACCTCGGTCTCGAAGGTCACCTCCCCCCGAGCGGACTCGCGACGGACACCCAGAAGCGGGTGACCGGCGGCCGGACGCCGGCGTTTGGGGGGATCCAACCAGTGGCGTTCCCGCTGGAACGGATACCCCGGCAAGGGAATCCGGCGCCGATTCTCGCCTTCGAACAACCCTTCGAAGGAGATCTCCAGCCCCCCCTCATACGCTTCGGCCACCGCATCTACAAAACTGATCTCCGCTTCTGCCCGGGCCCCGCTCCTGGTTGGTCGGCGCATGCTGGACAACACCACCGGAACCGCAGCCCCGTCGCCGCCCGGCCCCGCCTGGGGCCAGGCCAGGGTGGCCATCGGACCCAGGACCGCGTGCGGGCCTATCTCCACCAGCATGTCCACCCCCAGGTCCGCCATCGTCCGCACCCCCCCTGCGAACGCCACGGGTTGGCGGGCATGGCGTTTCCAATAGGTCCCGTCCAGCGCCGCACCGGCTTCCACCGCCCCGCCTGTCAGGTTGCTGATCACGGTCACGGTGGGAGGCCTTACATCCACGCCGTCCAGAACCTCCCCCAGCCCGACCAGGGCCGGCTCCACCAACCCGCTGTGAAACGCCCGGGTGGTATTGAGCCTGCGGGCCCGGACGCCCTCTGATTCGAAATCCCTCAGGATGGTCTCGATCTCTTCTATCGGGCCACTGACCACCTGGTGGGCGCCGTTGTCAGCGGACACGCTTAACCCCACACCGCCTGACTCTGCGTTCTGCGCCTCGACCGCCGCCGCCACCCGCTCGGGGGATGCGAAGACCGCGGCCATGGCGCCCGGCGCCGTTCCCGACAACAACCTCCCTCGCGCCGCGGCAAACCGCATCCCGTCCTCCAGGCTGAACACCCCCGCGGCCTGCGACGCCGCCAACTCCCCGACGCTGTGCCCCATTACCACGCTGGGGCGAACCCCCACACTCGACCAAAGAGCGGTCAACGCGCACTCCAACGCATAGAGAGCAGGCTGCTCCCAGGCCGTGTCGCCCAGGTCTCCTTCCGCTCCCTCCCGACCGAACATGACGTCCAGCAAAGATGCGCCCGTCACCTCTTCGAACGCCTGCTCACAGCGGTCGAGAACCGCCCTTGCCACCGGCTCGGTCTCGTAGAGGTCCCGTCCCATGCCTACCCACTGGCTTCCCTGCCCGGTGTAGACGAACGCAACCTTGGTCGGGTTCGGCGTCTCGGATCCCGCGCCTGTCTGCGAGAGCCCACCCAAACGCTCCCGCAGGGAACCGACATCATCGAACACAACGCCTGCCCTGAGGCCGAAGTGACTCCGCCCAACACCCGCCGTCCAGGACATGTCCGAAAGGACCGGGTCGATGCCGGCATCCGGGGAGTCAAGCTCGGGGGCCCGATCGTCGAGCCACGACAGGTAGCGCTCGGCGAGTTGCCTCAAGGCGCTCTCCGACTTGGCGGACAACGGTAGAAGCCGGGTCCGGCGGGGTTGGGAGACCCCCAGAGCGTCTGCCGCCAAGGGTTCTCCAGGGGGATCATCCTTCCCGTAGGGATACTCCTCCACAACGAGGTGGGCGTTGGTGCCGGATATACCGAACGAGTTCACACCCGCCAGTCGAGGGCGCCTGGTGCCGGACGGCCAGTCCATCATGGTCGAGGTCACCTGAAGGGGCAGTCGATCCCAGTCAATGCTCGGGTTGGGATTGCGGAAATGCAGATGCTTGGGGATCACCCCCTGCTTCACCACCATGGCCGCCTTGATCAGCCCGGCGATTCCGGCAGCCGACTCCAGATGGCCGATGTTGGTCTTCACCGAACCTACGAGAAGCGGGCGGTCGGCCTGGCGGCCCGGACCGAAGACATTCCCCACGGCATTGATCTCGATGGGATCACCCACCGCGGTCCCGGTCCCGTGCGCCTCCAGGTAGTCGATCTCCGACGCCGTTACTCCCGCATCGGACAGGGCGGTCTCCATCACCTGCTCCAGCGCCGGCGTATTCGGAACGGTCAGCCCGGTGCTGGCTCCACCATGGTTCACCGCCGCGCCCCGGATGACGGCCCAGATCCGGTCCCCGTCAGCCTCCGCCTCTCTCAGCCTCTTCATTATCACTACCCCGCACCCTTCACCCCGCACATACCCGTTGGCGGACGCATCGAATGCCTTGCACTGCCCGTCGGGGGAAAGCATCATCGCGTCGGCCCGCAACTCATAAATCCGAGTGTTCAAGATGGCCTGGACCCCGCCCACGATGGCCAGGTCGGCTTTGCCCTGCTGGAGGTCCGCCACCGCGTCATGAGCCGCCACCAGGGACGACGCGCAGGCGGCGTCGACGGCTTTCGCAGGCCCGACCAGGCCCAGGACGAAAGAAACCCGCCCGCTAGCGCCGTTGAGGTTGGTGCCGCTCAGAGCGTACAGGGAGCCGGCCGCCTCGGCGGGCTTGTCCGACTCGACAACCAGCATCCGGTACTCGTCATTGCTGATCCCCGTGTACACGCCTGTTCGGGTGCCTCTCAGCCCTTCCGGATCGATACAGGCGTCCTCCAATGCCTGCCAGCCCACCTCCAACATCATGCGTTGCTGCGGGTCCAGGAGTTGGGCTTCCACCGGGGAGATGCGGAAGAAGGCTGCGTCGAACTGCTCTATCCCGTCCACGAACGCGCCGAATCGGCATGCCTCATTCCGGGCGGAGGGATCACCGAAGAGATCACCCAGACGGTCTCCACCGGAACCGGGAAGGCCCTCGGTCACGGGTGTTCCTGCCCTCTATGAGAACCTGCCAGAAGGCGTCCAGGTCGTCCGCTCCGGGGAATTTGCAGGCCATTCCGACAATTGCTATCGGCTCTGCGCCTTGTCCCCTCATCGCCTCAGGCTCCCGGTCCCTCACTGACGATCTCTCCCGGAACCCTCACGGTCTCCGAATACATTCATGGCACACATATTTTAGCTATTCGGCCGCCCGGTCACAGGAGATGGCTTGGACCTGCCTCGCGGTCGACTACTGAGTGACGAGGGCGCGAAGTTCGGGCAGGACCTCTTTCTCCACTATTTCCAGGGTGCGGCCGGGGTTGACGGAGGCGATCTGGATGGCCACGTAGTCGGCGCCTATCTCGGTGACCAGCGGCCGGTAGACCTCGATCAGGTCCTCGGTGGTGGCGGCGAGCGTGTACTTGCCGAGAATCTCCGCTCGGTCCATGGAGTCGGCTCGCTCCCTCAGCACCATGGGGTCGACGGCCTGCAGTCGCCCGGGCGCGCGCAGGCCTCGCATGCTGCCCAGGGCTTCCCATGCCTCCGACTCGTCCCCGGCCAGAACACACCAGCGGGTGGTCATCAGAGTTCCCGGACGTCCCCACTTCTCTGCCGAGGCGCGAAAGGGTCCGATCACCCTCTCTTTAGTGTCCGCCGGGTCCTTGACACTGGTGATCAGCCCATCGGACCGCCTTCCGGCAAACGTAGCCGACTGCGGACCTCCGGCAGCCATCCAGATGGGTGTCTTGCGGGGCGGGGGGCTATAGAGCTTGGCCTTGTCGGTCGTGTACCAGTCACCCGAGAAGTCAAGCTTCTCCCCGGCCAGCAGCCGATGCATGATCTCCAAAGCCTCCCGCATTCTCCTGATGCGTTCCCGGTAGTCACCGAAACGGAAGCCCAACGGTCCCTCGTTGATGTTCTCACCGGTACCCACACCCAGCACGAACTTCCCTCCGGACAGCCGATCCACAGTCGCCGCTGCCTGCGCCACCAGGGCAGGGTGATAGTGATAAAGAGGACAGGTGACGGAAGTGGCCAGTTCGGCGTCGGTGCGAGCCGCCACCGCTCCCAACCAGGACCAGACGAAACCCGAAGCGCAATTGTCGTCGACCCAGGGATGGAAGTGATCGGACCCCAGAATCATGTCGAAACCGGCTTGCTCCGCCCGCACCGCCTGGTCGACCAGGACCTCGGGCTGATAGGACTCATGGCTGCACAACCAGGCAAACTTCAATCTCTTGCTCCTTGAATCGATACCGGCCCAAGGCTACCGGCGACGGAGAAGGCTATCATCCAACCCAATGAATTCACTCCCGCGGGCCATGCCGGCCATCATCACTCCCTTCAATGACCAGCAGGAAATCGATCTCGACGCTCACCGGCACAACCTGTCCTTGTTGGGCGGACTGGGATACCAGGGCTTTGTCCTGGCCGGATCCACCGGCGAAGGACCTCTCCTCGAGCCCGGAGAGCGACGCCGACTGACGGCCGCCTCACGGGACGGCGTCGGGGATGACACCTTCCTTCTGTGCGGGATAAACGCCGAGACGAATCGCGAGGCCAGGCGCCAGATCGCCGAAGCGGCCCAAGGCGGGGCCGACGCCGCCCTGGTTTTGACCCCCACCACGCTATCTCGCAATCGCACCAATTTCGTGACTGCTTTCTTCACGGACGTGGCCGACGAATCGCCCCTGCCCGTCTTTATCTATTCGGTGCCGCTGGTAACCGCATACTCGATTCCCCTGGACGCGGTATGGGAACTGGCCCAGCACCCCAACGTGGTGGGCATGAAGGACTCCAGTGGAGACGCCATCCGCATTCAACGGACGCTGGCGGGACTTCCGGACAACTTCGCGCTGTACAACGGATCGGCCCATTCGGTCACCCTGACGCTCGCCGCCGGGGCGCACGGCGTTATATTGGCGGCTGCCAATTACGTGCCGCGCCTGGGCCTGGAGGTGGTAGCCGCCGCACTGGAGACGCCTCCGGGGGACATGAAGAAGCAGCATCGCCTCACGGCCGCAAATGACGGGGTGGCGCGCTACGGGATTCCCGGAGTCAAGGCGGCGGCCGAGATGGTAGGGCTGCGAGCCGGACGTTGTCGAGCCCCCTTGCTGCCGGTCCCCGAGGATGCCCCGGCGGGGTTCGCCCATCTGCTCTAGGCAACAGCCGCCGACCGCGATTGTCTCTGTCGGGACACCCCGGAGGTAAAAAGAGTCATTGGCAGGTTGACCCCTCACACCCAAACAGCGTGGGAGGTACCTGAACCTCTTTCCGTTCGTACCGCCCGGATGGACGACGGTACGAATGTGGTTATCCGGCGGCACGGAAACCCCGCGGGACCTCGGCTGGTGGTATGCCATGGCAACGGTTTGGCCTCCGACCTGTACTACCCGTTCTGGTCTCTGCTGACCGCAGAATGCGACCTTATCGTCTATGACCTCAGGAATCATGGCTGGAATGAGGTCACAGCCATCGAAAATCACAACATACCGTCTCTTGTCAGGGATCATGACCTCATCATGGAGGCCATTGACAGCTACTTCGGGGACAAGCCCAAGGTGGGAGCCTTCCACTCCGTCTCGGCGCTGATCTCACTGTTGTCTCCCACCAAGGGGAGCGCCTTCGCGGGGCGCATCCTGTTCGACGCTCCGCTGTGCAGGGCCGGCCAGACCTATGAGAAGATGGAGGAAGCCACCGCCCGCAACGCGGCGTCCGCCAGGAGACGCAGAGAACGCTTCGCCAGCACCGAACAGTTCTCACATCGCCTCCAATCCGTTCCGGCTTTCTCCCGGGTGGTGCCCGGAGTCTTGGACCTGATGGCGAAGACAACCCTCCGCAGGAGCCCGGACCGCGCCCATTATGAACTGCGTTGCCCCAGCGAATACGAGGCGCGCCTTGCCGAATACGGGGAGGTCTACTCCGGGATGGTCGACCTCGGAGAGTTGGCGTCACCGACGAAGGTGCTCGGCGCCGACCCGTCTCTTCCACCTGCCTACCTGCCCTCGCTCGACCTGACCGACATCGTCACTGTCGACTACGATTTCCTTCCCGATGCCACCCACCTCCTTCAACTGGAGGAGCCCGAGGCCTGCGCCGAAGCGGCGCGGGACTTTCTGGACACGATTCATGACGGATGAGTCCCCGGCGGTCCGGAGCCGCAAATGATCCAAGCGGCGCTCGGCCGCCGGACCTGCCCCACCCGCTTTCTACACCGGTCCTACCGTATAAGCCTTGATCACTTCCTCCGGGGATCCCTCTCTCCGGATGCGTCCTTTGTCCAGCCAGATGGCGCGGGAAGCCAGGTCCTGCACCAACTCCATGTCGTGGGAGACCAGAATCGTGGCCGCTCCCCGCTCCATCACGCTTCGCACCCGCCGGCGAGACTTCTCCCGGAAACTCTGATCTCCCACACTGAGGATCTCGTCGACCAAGAGGACGTCGGGATCGATGTCGGTGACGATCGAGAAGCCCAGCCGGGCCAGCATCCCCGAAGAGAAGGTGCGGACGGCCACATCAGCAAACTCCGACAGCCCCGCCCAATCGATTATCGGCCCGGCGCGCTCGGCCATCTCCCGGGGCGAACGGCCCAGGATGGCGCCGTACAGGACGACGTTCTCCGTTGCGGTCAACTCAGGATTGAAACCCGCCCCCAACTCGATCAATGGCGCCACCAGGCCCCTGACGATCATCCGTCCCCGGGTGGGGGGCAGCACCCGGGCCACCATCTTCATCAGCGTGGACTTGCCCGCTCCGTTGTCTCCGATCACGCCCAGTACCTCCCCGTACTCGATCTGGAAGGACAGGTCCCTGATCGCGTGGAGTTCATCGACTTCGATCCTTCGTCGAAGAGAGCGGATCACCTGCTCTTTGAAGGTGCCGGGACGGTCCCTGACCAGGGGATACACCAGGGAGACCTCTCGACATTCGACAGCCGGCGAACTCACACCAGCACCGCCAGCCTTCGCCATGACCGCGAAAAGGTCCAGGCGCCCCCGAGGAGAGCGACCAGAGACGTAAAGACCATCACCGCCCACATCCACCCTGGAGCGAAGCTTCCCCCGTAGACCAGGCCCCGGAACACCTCCAGGTAGGAATAGAGCGGGTTGATGTAGATGAACGGAAGTATCCGATCAGGAATGATGGTCACCGGGTAGAAGCCGGGAGTGGCATACATGGCGAGGGTCAGCAACACCCCCACAATGTCCAATACATCCCGGTAGGCGACCGCCAGGGAGGCAACCACCATCCCCAACCCGGCCACGAACATGGCTAGAAACAGCAATGGGACCGGCGCCAGAAGGACCGTGACCGGAATCCCCACCCCGGCGATCAGCTGCACCACCAAGAGCAGCACGATGTTTATGGCGAAGTTCACCAGTGCGGCCAGGGCAGGCGCCACAGCAAACACCTCCGCCGGCACGTACACCTTGGACAGAGTCCCCGCCGAGCCCACAATAGACGACCCCGACGCAACCACCCCCTGGGAGAAGAAGGTGATGAGCATGACCCCCGACAGCACGTACACCACGTATGGAACGCCGCCGGGGATCTCGAACCGGAAAATGGTGCTGAAGACCGCCCACATGACAGCCACGGTCAGCAGGGGATTGAGAAGAGTCCACCACACCCCCAGCATGGACCGTTTGTAGCGCACCGTCAGATCCCGCTGAACCAGGAGCCCCAGGAGTCCCCGGTACCGGCGCAGGTTCGTAATCTCGGAAACAATCACTCTCCGAGGCTGGTCGGAGTCGTAGTAGGCGCCATGGGTCAGGTTCTCCACAGCCCTCTCCTTTCGAACACCTCCCGCAACAGATCGGGCCGGTCGGTCATGATCCCGTCCACTCCCCTGTCCAACAGCCTCTCCATCAACCCCGGGCGGTCGATAGTCCAGACATGTACCTGCAGGCCCATGCGATGGTAGGCCCTGACGGTCCGCCGGGTGACAAGGGGCACCAGGCCGGATCGAGCCGGGATCTGCAGGGCGACATTGTCGGTGCGGGCCGATCGCCCCAGCCAGGCGGCCTTGACCAACCGGGCGACCTCCTCCTCGCCGGTGGAGGTGGCTATTCCGCCTTCGGAGAGTGCTCGCACACGCGCCAACCTTGCGTCGGAAAAAGAGGCGACGATAACTCTATCGCTCATTCCCGTCCTGCGAATCAGGCGCAAAAGCGGCTCCTCGGTGTGATCGGCCTTCAGTTCGAGCACCATGTGAAGATCCGGAAAAGAGCGAGCCACCTCTTCCAGGGACGGGATACGTATCCCCTGCCCTCTAAAAGGGAAACCCTGGGCGGGCAGGTGAGTGTATCCGGCGTCCAGTTCTTGCAACGCCTTCCACTCCAGCTTCGCCACCTCGCCGCGGCCATCTGTGGTGCGTTCCAGGGTGGGATCGTGATGACAAACCACCACCCCGTCGGCCGTCACGTGAAGGTCGGTCTCGATCCACTCATACCCCATCTCCACAGTTCGAGAGAATGCCTCCATGGTGTTCTCCGGCCACAGCCCCGCTCCTCCCCGATGAGAGATCGCCAGGGGGAGTGTCTCAGACGCCGGGGGGCTCATCCAGACTGGCCCACCGCAGTCAGATCTCCCTCCCGGATCAACTCCCACACCATCGGGAGGTCGGGATGGTACGCCAACTCGTAGAAGTGGCCGACGTCCATGATCACCATGTCTCCGATCGCGCCCCTGCCCAGCCATCCCCTGGTTGTGTCTCCCAGTGCCTGCGCACCTCCGAAGGTGGCGCACCACAACGCCGTCTCGATCGGGACTTCGCCTGCCTCGGAAGCCGCCCAGGCCAGAAAGGGCATGGAGGTCACGGACCTCTCGCCGGGCAGGCAGTCGCTGCCCAACGCCACCGGTATGCCCAACTCCATGAGGCTGCGAATCGGCAGCCGGGTCCGGAGACTGGCCACCGGCAACACCACCACCGCTCCTCCCTGCAAACGCAGCGCCTCCAGGGTCGACTCGTCCAACTCCGTCATGTCCTGGACCGCAAGCGGACGGACCGACCGCACCAGATCGGAGGGGATCCCGGGTCGGCCGTGCAGCCGGACCCGCTTGCGCAAACTGCCCATGGAAGCGCACAGCTTCCTCACATCGGCGGAGGAGAAGCCTCCCGAGCCCACCGTGACGGAGAGGCCGGATGCATACTGGGAGACATCCCGCAGGATGCTGCGCGCGGCAGGATCGTAGGGGGAGGGAAAACCGGCTTCGGGCCCTACCGTCCAGCTTGTCACAACCTTGAGAGGGAGTTGCTCCCCCAGCATGGCCGCGGTGGATAGGCGCTGCTGGTCCTCCAGGGGATCGCCCCCGCTTCTCACCGACACCGAAAGACAGGTGGCCCCTCCGGCCAGCAGTCGTCCCGCCCACTCGGCCGCCGCTTCGGGCTCCGCCGCGCCGTTGGGCGTCCCGCGACGCCCGGTTCCGCCCGCCACCTGGGAAAAGGCGTCCACAAAACCCGGTACCACCACCCGACCCCCGCAATCAAGACGGGGCAGGCCTTCGAGTTGAGGGGGAAGTTCGTCTTCGGCTCCCACCCATGCCACCTTGCCCTTCCGGATCGCCACCGCCGCGTTCTCGACAATTCCGAAGAAGTTCCCCCACGATGGATCGTTGGTCATCAGGCGGCCGATGCCGGTCACCAGCCGGTCCGTGCCATGCGGTCGAAGCGCCTCCTGGGCAACCGTGTGGGCCGTCGCTGCGCATTCGTCACAGATCCCCACTCCTTTCGGACCGGCAACCACATAAGAGCCGGGGCCGGGAAGCCGGCTGCAGAATGAGCATCTGGCAGACATCTAAGGGATGAGCGTAGACAATCCGGACAAGGACAGGGGGTTACCGCGAGGCTACCGCGCCGGAACGGGAGGGCTCGCGCTTTGCTACCGTGGAGAACACCCTGATCCGAAAGGTTCACCTCAGTGGAGTGCGGATACGAGTTGGCCGGCGAGGTAGCCGTGGTGACCCTTCGCCGACCCTCCCGTTACAACGCCATCACCCTGTCGATGGCCGGAGAACTCACCAAGGCGATTCGACGAGCGGGCGCGGAAGCCCGGGCGGTGGTGATCACCGGTGAGGGCCGGGCGTTCTGCGCCGGTGCGGATCTCATGGAACTCACCGGGCAAATCGAGGAGGTCGGGGATCTCGAGACCATCCTTCACGGCCACTTTCATCCCCTCATCGAGGCCCTGTGGGAATCGGACATTCCCACTGTGGCGGCGATCAACGGACCGGCCGCAGGAGCGGGAATGGGTATCGCCCTGTGCTGCGATCTACGAGTGATGGACCCGGGGTCCTATTTCATGAGCGCCTTCATCCATCTGGGCCTAACTCCCGACTCGGGCGCCGCCTGGGTGCTGCCGCGGATGGTGGGACTGGGAAGGGCGATGGAGATCGTCATGTCCGGAAGGAAGGTGGCAGCCGGGGAGGCGCTCGAGATCGGGCTCTGCAACAAGGTGTCATCCTCCGGCGAGGCCCTCTCCGAAGCCTTGGAGTGGGCGAAGCGGCTTTGTGACGGGCCCACCTCCGCCTACGGCGCCAACCGACGGCTCCTCTATGAGACCACCGCGCTGGGGTTCGCCGAGGGACTGGCCGCCGAAGCCGTCAGCCAGGGGCGACTGGGCGAGTCGGCGCTCTTCGGTGAGGGGGTGGCGGCTTTCAGGGAGAAGCGAAAGGCCGACTTCCGCTCGGTGTAGGCGGGACAGCCGACGCTGGGGGGGGCGTGGCCCGGGCACTTATCGAGGCGCCCTCTACAATTGTTTCGATGTGTGGCAGGTTCGGCCAGGCCCGGGGCCCGGATTACTACGGCGAATACCTCGAGGCCGAGGAGGCGGTTCCCGAACCCCTGCCTCCCAGCTGGAACGTGGCTCCCACCGATCCTGTCTACGCATTCCGCCACCGCAAGGGAAGCTTGCGCCTCGAGACCATGCGCTGGGGACTGATCCCCCATTGGGCGCCGGATCTGAAGACCTTCCACATCAACGCGCGGTCGGAGACTCTGCTTGAAAAACCCCTGTTCCGGGTCGGTTTGACCCGGCGTCGCTGCCTGGTCCCCGCCGACGGCTTCTACGAGTGGACTCCTCGCTCGCGGGGTCACGTTCCCCACTGGTTCTTCCGCGCCGACGGAGAGCCGGTTTTGTTCGCCGGCCTGTGGGGCGTGCGACGCCATCCGGTAGACGGGGAATGGCTGGTGTCCTGCTCGATAATCACCGGCCCGGCGGAGGGCCCCATCGCCGCTGTCCATCACCGAATGCCGGTGGCCCTGCCCCCGGACCGCTGGGAGCCCTGGCTGGATCCCGACCTGGACGATGGGATCGCCGCCCGGAACCTTCTGGCGGCGCCCGAGACCGGAGGGTGGGCCACCCACCCGGTGTCCCGCAGGGTAAACAAGGTGGGCAATAACGACCCCACGCTGATCGAGCCGGTCACCTACCCGGCCGCTTCCACCTTGGAAATGTAGAACGGATCACAGCCACGATGGCGGGAGCGATGATCGGCGACGCGATCTGGCTGTTCGTGGAACTGCTGGCCCTGTTCCTCGGGGTTTCCTTCGCTCTGAACCTGCTACAGCGCAGGCTGGGAAACACCCGTCTCAAGACGCTGATGGGCGCCAGTCCCCTGAAAGCTGCCCTTAGGGGCATAGCGGTGGGGTTCATCACACCATTCTGCACATATTCGAGCGATCCCGGTTCTGGTGGCCTTCCGGCAGGCGGGCGTAACAGCCTCCGGGTACGTGGCCTTCGTCGTGGCGGCGCCGGTGCTCGATCCCATTCTCTTCGGAGCGTTGCTGATCATCGTGGGGTGGAAAGCCGCCCTCATCTACCTGGGAGTGGCATTTGCGGCCGCTCTCGCCCTGGCGCTAGTGGCGGAAAGGGTGAACCTGGAACGCTTCATGAAACCGCTTCCGGTTGCCGCGGGATCGGCCGAACACTCGAGGCCCTGGGCGGGCATCGGTCTCGAGTGGCGTCCGGCCTGGAAGGCTTCCCGGGCATTGCTCCGAACCATGTTGCCCCTGCTGGTGGTCGGGGTGGGGATCGGCCTGGCGATTGCCGTCTTCCTTCCTGCGGAGACCGTCGCCCGCATCCCGGTGCTGGCCGGCGACGGCGCCATCCTCGCCGCGGCCGCGGTCGGGACTTTCTTCTATATCAGCACCGAGATATTCGTGCCCATCGCCGACGCCCTCCGGTCGGCGGGAATCGGGATAGGCGCCATAGTCGCCCTCACCATCGCCGGCGCCGGGTTCAACATCCCCGAATTCGTAATCCTGAGCAAACTGGCCGGCAAGGGAATTCTGGCCGCATTCGGTCTGTACGTGTTCGGGGTGGCGGTGGTGGGCGGGCTGATCGCCCAGATGCTCGTTGGTTAGCTCAGGGCTGTCTTCCCACCAGCGCCAGGTAACGATCGACGATCGAGGCGTCCTCGGGGACCTGGACCGGAGGTCCGATCCGCCCGGTCTTGCGGAACATCTCGGCTCTCCCGCCGATCAGGTCGTGGCTGATCCGGCACAACTCAGGGGGTAGCTTCACCTCCACGCCGGTTGCGGTCCCGATGTCCCAAGCGTGAGTCAAAGGATCCCATTGGACGTAGGACACGAACGTGGCCATGTCCATCCGGCCGAACCAGTACTTGTCCTCCCGTTCCAGCACACCCGGTTGACCAAGCGTCGCCACCAGGGGACCCCTGGTCTCCTCCCACCGGGCCACGGGATCCCCGGGAGGATCGGGCTTCCCCGGCCTGGCCCACTCCCCCGTCCGGGCGATGTGAGCCAAGGCGTCCAGCACCTCGCACTGATGCGCCACTACGTCACGCGCCGTCCAACCCTCGCATGGGGAGTCGTTGTCCCAGGCGTCAGCCGGCACTTTCCGGCAAACCGCGTCGAAGAGGTCCACAGCCGCCATGAAGTTCTCGAGCTTCCGGTTCATGCCGGGATCGATGGTACCCGGTGGGTAGAGACCATTCCGGCCCCCTGGGCCGGCTACCTGAAAGCAGGCCGGGACAGCCGTCGCATCCCGGGGCCCTCGTTGCGAGGTCTCAACGCCGGCTCCGCGGCGGGTTATTCTCCGAGACGGGAGAAACGCAGATCCCGGCGCCACAGGCATTCCGGGCCATAGACCCGCCCCCAAGACCGAGCCGACAGAATGCCCGACCACAAGACCGACAAGCCATCCTCCGGCGGATCACTTCCGCGGCCGCGGACGAGCCGTCCGGTCATCTCCGGGACCCGCGGGATAATCTCGAGCAACCACTACCTGACATCGATGGCGGGGATGCGCATGATGGTGTCGGGAGGGAACGCCTTCGACGCGGTGGCGGCAGGGGTCTTCGCGGGAGTGGTGGTCGAACCGACCGCCGCCTGCTCCCTCGCCGCAGAGAGCGTCTTCATGCTCTACGACGCCCGTTCCGGGGACCTCAAGGCTCTGAGCGGCCAGGGGGTGGCCCCGGGCAGGGCGACGGCCGATTTCTACCGCTCACAAGGACTTGACGACGTCCCCACCGGCCCCGGTCCGCTAGCGCCCCTGTCGTTCACCGTGCCCGGCGTCGTGCACGCCACCATCTCGATGCTCGCCAGGTACGGAACCAAGAGCCTCAGCGAGGTGATAGTTCCGGCCATCCAATACGCCGAGGACGGGATACCCCACTACCGGCAGATGATCGACTTCCTGGGACTGGAACCCACCATCCGCCAGTTCCGGCTCTTTCCCCCCGGCGGGTTGGAGGTCTTCTATGAAGACGGAAAGCTGCCGGAGGAGGGGTCACTGTTCTTCCAGCCGGGCCTGGCCGCCACACTCAGATCGTTGGCGGCCGCCGAGGCATCGTCCGCGGGCTCCCGGTCGGATGGACTGCGGGCCGGGATCGACGAGTTCTACAGCGGGGGAATCGCCAGGCTTATCGCCGATGCTTCGGAGAGCGTCGGCGGGGTCCTGGCCTACGAGGATCTCGCCGCCTACCGGTCGCAGTTCGAAGAGCCGCTCCGTACCACGTTCTCAGGCTATGAGATCTGCGGGCAGAGGACTTGGTCGCAGGCCGGCATTCTCCTCCAGACGCTGAACATGCTCGAAAACTTCGACCTGCGAGCCATGGGCCACAATACCCCGGCCTACATCCACACCATCATCGAGGCTCTAAAGCTGTCCATGGCGGACCGCCAGACCTTTTACGGGGATCCCGACTTCGCCGACGTCCCGATTGCCGAACTCCTGTCCAAGGACTACGCGGCGGCTCGGGCCGCCATGATCGACCCCGGCCGGGCGGTCCCCGAGTTGCCGCCTCCGGGGGACCCCTGGGGTGGAGCGGTCCCGATCGAGAGGCCGGTGTCCGACGGCTTCCCCTTAGGGGGGCCTGGCGGCAAACCCGGCCAGGCGGGGGGGACCACCCACGTCGCAGCGATCGATCAGGCCGGAAACATGGCGTGCGCCACGCCCAGTGGCGGCTCCTTCGAGAAGTCGGTGTTCTTCCCGGAGTTGGGATGCGCCCTCAGCACCCGTTCCGAAGTGTTCAACCTGTCGGCGGGGCACCCGAACGTAATCGAGCCTGGTAAGCGGCCCAGGACCACTCTGGTCAATTACATAGCCGTCAAGGACGGGATCCCCCAGATGACCTTCGGCTGTCCGGGTGGAGACCACCAGACCCAAGCCAACCTCCAACTGATGCTGAACACGTTCATCTTCGGCATGAACCCCCAGGAAGCCATGGAGGCGCCGCGGTTCGCCACCGACAGCGTCCCCGACTCCTTCTACCCCCACAACTACTACCCCGGCAGGCTCTCTCTGGAGGCCGAGATTCCAGGCGGGACGGCCGCGACCCTGGAGCAGATGGGCCACAGAGTGGTGAGAGCCGAGGTGTGCGGGGTGGGTGCCACCGTCACCCGCCGCGATCCGGAGTCGGGCGTTCTCAGTACCGGGGGAGACCCCAGACGGCCATGCTACGCATTGAGTTGGTAGACGTCAGGGTGCATCGACCAGGAGCGAAGCGTCCTGCCTTCCGCCCTCCACCGCTCCGGGCAATCAGCCGTCGCGACCGCCATACGGTCCGATAGGATCAGCTGCCCAGTTTGGTTCGTATCAGCGCGGCCGCCTCGCCCACGGTGGTGATCTCTTCGGCTTCCTCGTCCGGAATTTCCACGCCGAACTCGTCCTCCAGCGCCATCAGCAACTCCACAACGCCGAGCGAATCGACATCCAGGTCTTCCTCGAAATTGGCGTCCGGGTGCAGCTTGTCCTCTTCGAGGTCCAATTCCTCCACCAGAATCTTCTTTAGCCTGCCGTCGATGTCCGCGCTCATAGCTTCCCTTCTTTCGTTTCGGCTACCAGACTTGTTCCAGCCGACCTATTGGACGGCGCCGGTGGGGTGTGGGTTACCTTTCCAACGCAATAGAGTACGAAACTCCTCTCAGAGCGCCAAGCCCCCGTCCACCTGCCAGACCTGGCCGGTCACGTACGAGGCGGCTTCAGACCCCAGGAAACCCACCACATTAGCCACCTCGGCAGGGTCTCCCACCCTGCCCAGAGCCGCTCCGGAGGCGGTGGCCTCCGCCGCCTTGGCCCCCAGTGGGGCGGTCAGGTCGGTGGCTATGAATCCCGGCGCCACCACATTGACCGTGATGCCTCGGGAGCCGACCTCACGCGCCACCGACTTGGCGAATCCGATCAGCCCCGCCTTCGAGGCGGCGTAATTGGCCTGACCGGGGTTGCCGCTCACCCCCGCCACGGAACTTATGCATATCACCCTCCCCCACCGGGCGCGGAGCATCCCCCGAAGGGCCGCCTTCGTGCATAGATAGGCAGACCGGAGATTGACCGCCAGAACCTCATCGAACTGGTCGGGACTCATGCGCGCCAATAGCCCATCCCTGGTGATCCCGGCGTTGTTGACCAGGATCTCCACCGGGCCCAGGGCCTGCTTGGCCTCCTCGAACATCCGGTTCACCTGGTCGGCATCCGACACGTCGGCGCCGATCGCCACGGCTTCTCCCCCGGCCCCCCGGATGGCCTGCACCACCTCGGCGGCTGCATCGGAGCGTCGGGCATAGTTGACCGCCACCCGACAGCCTTGTCCGGCCATCTCCATGCAGACCGCTCGGCCGATCCCCCGTGATCCTCCCGTGACCAGGGCGACCCGGCTCATCTCATTTTCTCCGGATACCCGTACACCCGGAAATTGGCCTCCAGCAAATCCATGAGGCCTCGGTCGGTTGGAGCAAGAGAGGCTTCGCTCCGCCCCAGGGGATCGGTCCGCTCCCCCCAGCGGAGCACGGCCGCCCCGGCGGTCAGCCCACCCCCGAACGCGGCGAACACCACGTTGGCGCCGGCGGAGATGTACCCCTGTTCCAAGGCCTCCACCAACGCCACCGGGATGGTCGCCGCCGAGGTGTTCCCGTAGGCATGGATGTTGGTGTAGACCTTCTCGGAAGGGAGTTTCAGCCGTTTGGCGGTAGCGTCGATGATTCTCATGTTGGCCTGGTGAGGTATGAGCAGGTCCACTTCCTCCAGTCCCAGGCCGGCCTCGGCAACCGCCCTCACCGACAGGTCCCCCATCGCCACCACCGCCCGGCGGAACACCTCACGACCGTTCATGGTGATCCCGCCATGGGCGGCCTCCAGGGCGCGGGCCGGCATCCCGCTAAGCCCGTCGTTGGACACCTCCAGGTATCCCAGGGCGGAAGAGTCCATCTGCACGAAACCCGACAGCAGACCGTGATCTTCCTCGGTCGGCTCCACGACCACCGCTCCGGCGGCGTCGCCGAACAGCACCGCGGTCGACCGGTCGGTGAAGTCGAGCAGGGCGCTGAGTCGTTCGGTGGCGGCGACCAGCACCCGCGAGTGCATGCCTGACTCAATCATCTTGGCGGCGTTGATCAACGAATAGACGAAACCCGAGCAGTTGGCGTTGAGGTCGAAGGCCGCGGTGGGGACCGGAGCGCCCAGCAAACGGTGCACATGAGCCGCTGTGGCCGGAATCACGGAGTCAGAAGTGCAGGAGGCGACAATGATCAGATCGATCTCCCCAATGTCCCGGCCGGCGGCCGCCAGGGCATGTTCGGACGCCACCGCGGCCATCTCGGACGGCTCCACATGGCTGATCCGCCTCTCCTTGATCCCGGAGCGAACCGTTATCCACTCATCGGAGGTGTCGATCATCCGTTCCAGGTCGGCGTTGCTCAGCACGGTTGGGGGAACGCACTTTCCCCAACCGGTAATTGCAGCCCTGGTCATGCTCACTCTCCTCGCGAAAACTCCATGCTAGATATGGATTCCGCCACCTTGGCCGCTCCGGCGACATCATTTACGGTCAGCACCGTCGCCGAGGGAACCGTGCGCCTGGCCAGGCCGGCGGTCACCTTGCCCGGGCCGACATGCACGAAGACCTCGACTCCCCGCCGAGCCATGGCTGTGAGGCTCTCTGCGAACCTGACCGGAGAGGAAACCTGGGTGACCAGGGTCTCGGCGATGCGGGCGCCATCCATCGGTTCGCCGCTCACATTGGCGTAAACCGGGAAGCGGGCAGGATGCGACCTGAGGCCGACCAGGGCCTCCTCCACCTTGCGGGCTGCCGGCGCCATGAACCCGGAGTGAAAGGCTCCGGCCACCGGCAGTCGGACCATCCTGCGAATTCCAAGGCTGCGACCCCGAGACTCGAGCCAATCGAGGTCGGAGGCCCCTCCAGCCATCACCACCTGACCCGGAGCGTTCAGATTGGCCACCACCAACCGCCCTCCCTCCAGTCGGCGGGCCTCGGCCACCTCTTCCGCAGCAGCATCGTCCACGCCCATCAGCGCCATCATTCCCGAGTCCTCGGCGTCGGCGGCCTCGGCCATTGCCCGGCCCCTTGCCGACACCACGGACAGCGTCTCTTCGAACCCGAACACCCCCGCCGCGGCCAGGGCTGTGTACTCGCCCAGGGAGTGGCCGGCGGCGGCGATCGGGAGGCGGGGAAGCCGGTCCGACAGTTCGGCCCACAGGGCATAGGAGAGACAGAACAGGGCGGGCTGGGCCCGCTCGGTGCGGACCAGCAGCGCCTCGGGTCCCGCAAGGCAGAGATCGCGTAGGGACCAACCCAACAATTCGTCCACGCGGTCACCCAGAAGATCGGGCCTAGCCTCGAACAGATCGGCGCCCATTCCCACGAACTGGCTGCCCTGGCCGGGAAAGAGGACTGCGTAATTCACTGGTGCTGAGGTATGACCCTGCGGGGAAAGCTACGGTTACCCGGTCAATCCGGGCTGAAAGCCGCCAGCAACCGCTCCACGTCGGCGTCGTCCACATCGCGATGGGTCACCAGCCGCACGGTCCCGGCCAAAGGATCCCTTACCACCACCCCCGACTCCTTCAACCGGGCGCGGACCGGCGCCCATCCTCCCGACAGTTTTCCCACCTCTACCCGCACCATGTTCGTCTCGGTGATCTCGGGATCCACCGCTCCCGGATGACGGTCGGCCAGCCCGCGCGCCATCCGCGACGCCAGTTCATGGTCGGCAGAGAGACGGGGCCAGTCACGGAGGGCGATCCGGGCCGGCGCTGCAATGATGCCGGCCTGTCTCATGGCCCCTCCCAGCCTCTTTCGGAGGTAACGCGCTTCGGCCACCAGGTCGGCCGAACCGCACAGAATGGACCCCACCGGAGCCCCCAGCCCCTTGGAGAAGCAAAACTGCACCGTGTCCACCCCTTCGGCGAACCGGGCCGGCGGAAGTCCGGAGGCCACCGCCGCGTTGAACACCCTCGCCCCGTCGAGGTGGATGGAGAGGCCGTGCCGGCGGGCCGCACGATTGCCCTCCGCCATCACGTCGGCGGGGATCACCCTTCCCCCCGACATGTTGTGAGTGTTCTCCCACACCATCAGTCCGATACGTGGGAAGAGGCTGCCCGCCAACTGCATCGACCGGTCGATGTCCGCGGGGGTGATCCGCCCGGCGTCCACGTCCATCGTTCGAAAGGCCACGCCCGACAGGGCGGCGCCCGCCCCCGCCTCAACGTTGCGCAGGTGCGTCCCGGCGTCGCAGAGCACGTCCTCTCCCCGCCGGGTCTGGAGCATTATGCCAAGTTGGTTCCCCATCGTCCCCGTGGGAGTGAGCACCGCCGCCTCCTGGCCGACGATGGAAGCCGCCTCTTCCTCCAAAGCGTTGACCGTGGGATCGTCGCGGTAGACGTCATCGCCCACCATCGCCTCCGCCATGGCCCGCCGCATCTCCGGGGTGGGTCTGGTAACGGTGTCGGAGCGAAAGTCGGCGGTTCCGTCGGGAAAAGGCACAGATCAGAGAAGCTCGAGCGTCCGGCGCAAACTGGTGACCGCCTGGCCGATCCTCTGGCGGTTCTCGACCAAGGCGAAACGGATGTGCCGGTCGCCGCTGGGGCCGAATCCGATTCCGGGACTGACCGCCACCTTTGCCTCCCGCAGGAGGTGCAGGGCAAACTCCACCGACCCCATGTCCACGTAGGGCTCCGGGATGGGCGCCCAAACGAACATCGTGCCCTGGGGCTTCAGCACCTTCCAGCCGGAGTTGTTCAGGCCATCCACCAGGGCATCGCGCCGATCCCCGTAGATCGCTCTTACCCCATCGACATAGTCGTCCCCGGAATTGAGGGCGACGATGGTTGCGATCTGGATGGGCTGGAAGGTCCCGTAGTCGAGATAGGACTTGAGCTTGGTCAGGGCCGCCACCGCAGCAGCGTTGCCCAGTACGAATCCCATCCGCCAACCCGCCATGGAATGGCCCTTGGTCATGCTGTACAACTCCACCCCCACCTCCGCGGCGCCCTCCACCTGCAGGAGCGAGGGCGGCCGATAGCCGTCATAGTGCATGTCGGCGTACGCGAAGTCATGGACGATGAACGCGCCGTGCTGATGGGCGAACGCCACCAAACGCTCGAAGAAGGACAGTTCGATGCAGGTCGTGGTGGGATTGTGCGGGAAGGAGACGATGATCACCCTCGGCTTCGGCCAGGACGAGCGATAGAGCACCTCCAGCCTTTCGAAGTACTCCGACTCCGAGACCACCGGAAGGCGGGCAATGTCGGAGCCGGCCAGAATCGGCGCGTAGATGTGGATGGGATAGGAGGGTTCCGGCACCACCGTGGTGTCCCCCGAGTCGACCAGGGTCCACAGCAGGTGGGACAGTCCTTCCTTGGCGCCGATCGTGGCGACCACCTGCGTCTCCGAGTCGATTGAGACTCCGAAGCGTCGTTGGTACCGATCAGCGATGGCCTGGCGGAGGTTCGGCAGCCCGCGCGACGAGGAGTAGCGGTGGTTCTTACCCTTGTTGGCCGCCTCGGTCAACTTGTCCACCACGAATGGAGGCGATGGCAGGTCAGGGTTGCCGAAGCCAAGGTCCACAACGTCCTCTCCGGCGCGGCGGGCAGCCACCTTCGCCTGGTCCACCTGAGCGAAAACGTAAGGCGGAAGATTGTGAATGCGCCGGAATTCCATACTCGCAGGCTACTAGCGATTGGCGCCGTTTCAGAGCGCAGCGTGATTAAAGATGGCAGGCGCCCACCGGCGAAATGTGGCGACTCGCGGAGGAGTGAGAGCCACGACCAGCGCCTGTGCGCCGGCGTCCACCCTCCTTGACAGGGTTCTCCCAAGAGTGTCCACCGAACAGGCAGTGTCCAAGAGACCTCCCCAACTGACAATTACCGAGGGGTTCATCTTCTTCATCTGGTCCACGGCAACCTCGAATGCCGCAGGCTCGCCGCCCCAGGCGTTCCAGCCATCCGCCTGTTCGGCCGCCACCTCTCGCACCTCCCGGCTCCAACCTCCCACCCATATCTCGACGCCCGGGGCCCGAGCCCGGACCGCGGCAATGGTCTCTCTCATAAGCCGTAGGCGTTCGGGAAAGGGTGGTAGGGCAATTCCCAGCCGGTTACTTTCGGCGCGTGACCTGGAGTCGCCCACCCCCAAGCCGATCAGGGGAGGCGCCCGGCAGATCGCGGCAAGAGTACCTGCCACGTTGGCCGTGTAGGAGGGAGAGCGCAGTGTCGTCTGCAGCACTAGCGAGCCGACTCGACGCTCGGCCGCGGCCGCCACCATACCCAGCGCGGTGGTGGCTTCCAGCACCGCGGAGTCCGGACGGCGCCAGCCCGCCAGATGGTCTGTGGCTAGCACTCCGGTCAGACCGAGCGACTCAGACTCTCTCACCATCCCGGTGAGTTCCCGGGGAGACGACTGAAAGAGAGGCAGCACCGTCCAGACGGGAAGGTTCATTGCCCCGGAGTCACTCTCCCACCAGCCACCGGATCATCCACCGCACCCTCCTGGGCATGAAATCGATCAGCAGCCCCACCCCCAGGAGTATCCGTCCCAGCGCCTCCGGTTCTCCGTCCCAGTGCTCGGCCACCACCTCATCGGGCGCTGCCTCGATGAGCACCGCCAAGGCCACGACCACCGCCAGCAAGTCATCAACCAGCCCAACCACCGGGATCACATCCGGGATCAGGTCCATGGGAACCACCGCGTAAACGGCCAGACCCGCCGCCACGCGCTTGGCGCGCACCGGGACCCTTGGGTCCCGAGAGAGCCGGGCCACCAACTTGGCAAACTGTGGCAGACCAGAAGCCAACCCTGCAATGGTGGTCACCAACAGGTGCCGACCATCTGCGAACCGTCTGCCTTCCCCGCTCATCCGATCTCCGCTCGAAGGCCGTCGGCCACTCCATCCGCCGAGAGCCTCACCGGCCGGCGGGTGGCGCGAAAATACCCGACATTGCGGCACAGCGTTGATCCCACCCGCCATTGGTGGGCCTGTGGCTGGTGGACGTCCCCGAAGAAGTGGTAGCGAGGACGCACCTCGAGCAGATAGTCGAGAATCGGGCGGGAAGCCCTCTCGAACCTTCCGGTCACCACGTCGAAGTGCAGAGCCGGCACAGCGGGGGCGAGATGGGTGCAGAGAATGTCCACCTCCCCCAGTCCGGCCAGCTTGTCCGCCATCTCCCGGTCCGAAACCTCCCCGGAAGCATTCATGGGAGTGGTCAACCCTCCACCGGCAAAGCCCACCCGGTGGCCTTCGATCACCACCACCTCCCCATCCACGAACCTGGATCCCTCCGGGAGGCTCTGGCGTAACAGTTCCGGGCGGTCGACGTTCCCGTAGGTCACGTACGAATCGGATGCCTCCAGGGCCTCCCTCATCAGCCCGTACTGCTTCTTCACCTCTACGGTCAACGCAGCGCGGAACCACTCGTAGCGGTCACCGACTCTCTCCGCCCACAGCGACCGCATCTCCTCGAACCGCGAACCTCCCCGGGAGGCGGCGATTCTGCGGGCGAAGTCGATGCCGAGGACTTCGGCGAAGATGCCTTCCCCGGTCCGGTAATCCACCAGGTTGATCAGGTCCCCCAGGACGAGAAGGGGCTCCCCCCTGGAAGCCACCTCCGCCAGGGCGGAAAAGCGGCCGTGGATGTCCGAAACCAGCAACACGACAAATCTAAAAGTGGTTGGTGACCGCTCCATTCTCCGCGCCGCCCACCAGGTTGGCGTACTTGGCGAGGGCGCCGGAGGGATACCGGACCGGGGCCGGCTTCCACCCCGCCCTCCTCTCCTCCAGCACGTCATCGGCCACCAGGAGATCCAGTCGGCGGGCAGCCACATCCACTTTGATGCGGTCCCCCTCCTCTACCAGGCCGATCGGCCCTCCAACCTCGGACTCGGGGGCGACGTGGCCGATGCACAGGCCGGTGGTGCCGCCCGAGAAACGCCCGTCCGTTATCAGCAGGACCTCCGACCCCAATCCCGCTCCCTTGATCGCCGCGGTGATGGCAAGCATCTCCCGCATGCCCGGGCCGCCGCGCGGGCCCTCGGTCCGGATCACCAGCACCTCCCCGGGATGGATGTTCCCCGAGAAGAGCGCCGCCAAGGCGCCCTGTTCCCCGTCGAAGACCCGGGCCGGACCCTCGAAAACCTCGAGGGCCACCCCGGCCACCTTGACCACGGCTCCCTTCGGCGCCAGGGAGCCTCGCAGGATGGCGATGCCGCCCTCGGCCGCGATGGGATCGGAGGCGGGACGCAGCACGTCCTGGTCGATCGGGGCCTTCACATACCTGAGGTTTTCCGCCATGGTCTTACCCGTGGCCGTCAGGCAGTCGCCATGCAGCAACCCCTCTTCGAACAGGACTTTCAACACCACGGGAACCCCTCCGAGATGGTCGACGTCGACCATGTGATACCTGCCGAACGGCTTCAGGTCGCCGATGTGGGGAGTCCGGCGGCTGATACGGTCGAAGTCCTCCAGTTCCAGTTCCACTCCCGCCTCATGCGCCAGAGCCATCAGATGGAGAACCGCGTTGGTGGAACCGCCCAGCGCCATCACGGTGGTGATGGCGTTCTCGAATGCCGGCCGGGTCATGATCTGGCGGGGCCGTATTCCCTCCCTGAGGAGATTCATCACCGCCTCGCCGCTCTGGCGCGCATAGACGCCCAGGCGGGTGTCGACCGCGGGAACCGACGCCGACCCGGGGAGGGACATCCCGATCGCTTCTCCCACCGAGGCCATGGTGTTGGCTGTGAACATCCCCGCGCAAGAACCGGCGCCCGGACAGGCGTTGCGTTCGATTTCATCAAGATCCTCGGCGCTGATCCGCCCCTGGGACTCGGCCCCGATCCCCTCGAAGACATCCACGATGGAGATGTCCCGGCCCCGGTAGCGGCCGGGCAGGCTCGATCCACCATACAGGAACACCGCGGGCAGGTTTGAGCGGGCCGCCGCCATAAGCATGCCCGGCAGGGACTTGTCGCACCCGGCGATGGTCACCAGGGCGTCGAATCGCTCGGCGTGCACCATCAATTCCACCGAGTCGGCGATCACTTCCCGGGAGACGAGGGAGGCTCGCATCCCCTCGTGGCCCATCGAGATGCCGTCCGAGACCGCAATGGTGGCGAATGAGAGCCCCACGCCGCCTCCGACGCGTACCCCCTCCTTGGCCCGCTCAGCGAGGACCGGGCCGGTGATGTTGCAGGGCGTGACCTCGTTCCCCGCCGAAACCACGCCTACCTGCGGCTTGGTGAAGTCCTCATCGGAAAGGCCCACCGCCCGCAGCATGGCGCGCGCTCCGGCGCGGGCGGGACCCTCTGTTACGTCTTGAGATTGAATCTTGAGCGACATATGCCGATGATAAGCCCCGGCCACTGAACAAGGAGCCTCCCCGGGGTTCGGAGAGACCCTCATTCCAGAACCGAATAGCCGCTCCAAGTAGCCGACCACCGGGCAAGGGTGGAGAGCAACGTGTCGTAGTGGTCGGTCAAGACCAGGACTCCAATCGCCGCCAGCACCGCTTTGGCCGCTATTGCCACCCACCGGCCGTCCATCCATCTGCGGACAACCGGAAGGTACATAGCCACGGCCAGGATGGCTACCAGCGGGATCATCACTCCGATCAGATACACCCCCAACAACCAGAGCGCCGCGCCCGGCTCATCCTGCGCCCGGGTAAGCACCGTTCCCAGTTCCTCTCCCACGCATGGAAACCACGTGGCGCCGGCGAATGTTCCCAAAAGAGCCGACCCGGCGAGGCCGGCAGGCCGGCGGTTCACCATCAGCGCCAGCGCCAGTCCCCCAATCACCAGCAGTACCGTCGCCACCCGCCCCGCCAGGAGATTGGAGATGCCCGCCGCCCTGATCCAGGCCGACAGGATGGCGAACCCGGCAAACATGCCCAGCGCCCCCATGCGGTCCTTCCGTCTCAGCACCACCAGCGCCAAGCCCACCAGCAGGACAGAGTAGGAGCAGGCCAGGACGCTCGAGCGGATCCCCTCCGCGAAGAGGCTCACATCTCCTCTGCGAGCAGGAAAGCCACGGTCTGGTCCAACTCGCCATACTTGCCTTCCCCGATGTGGTCGAAGCGAACCCGGCCTTCCCGGTCCAGCACGTAGGTACGCGGCCAGTAGGCCGTGCCGCCCGCCTGCCACTCCCAGAAGGTCCTGCGTCTGGTGTCCAGAACCACCGGCCAGGTGACCCCCAGGTCAACCAGGGCCTTCTTGATGTTGTCCACGTCCTCTTCGTATTTGAACTCGGGAGAATGGATACCGACGATCTCCAAACCCTGATCGCGGTACTTCGCGTACATCTCCTGGGTGTACGGGATGCGGTTCTTGCAGTTGTAGCAGCCGAAGGTCCAGAACTCCACCACGACCACCTTGCCCCGCAACTCCTCGAGTGTCTCGACCTCCGACTGCAACCAGCCGTCGATATCCACAAGCCGGGGATGGACCTCTCCCAGCACCTCGGGGGTCGGGAAGGTTGTGGTGGTCGTCGGAGCAACGGTTGTGGTGGTGGTAGCGGGGACCGTGGTCGCCGGAGCAGTCGTCGCGGTGGTAACCGCAGCGGCGTCCTGCTCTTCAACCGCAACCGTGGTTGACGCCGAAGAGGTGGTGGTCGTCTCCAGGGCCGCCTCCGTCTCCAGCGTTACCTCCTCAGGGTCTTCGGAGGTCAGCCAGGTCCATCCCAGGGCGATCACCCCTGCGGCGAGGACAGCCAGCAGAACCAGTCGCGAATCGACCTTCATAACCGCAGAAACTAGCGAGCCCTGAGCGCTAACTCTCCTTCGAAGCTGCCGCTGCTCACGGGTCGACCCCGGCCAGGGTCAATTCCTCCCTTACCTCCGGGGACCTCTCCCGGGAAGCGGCGTGTCGGAGGAACATCTCCGCCCGGCGAATGGACAGCCTTACTCCCATGCGATGGACCGCCCATGCTGCATGCAACCGAAGCATCCAGTCGGGACTCCCCAGATAGCCGGCGACCAGGTCGAGGTGTTCTGCCGTCCCGGTGTTGCCCAGGGCCACCAGGGCGTTGCGGCGCAACACCCGGGGACGGCGGGAGGGTAGATAGAAGTGCTCGAACCGGCCGGTCAACTCCCGATCCGGGGTCCGCAGAAGCTTCACCAGGTCAACCGATCCTCGGGGAGAGACAGACCGATCCAGCAGGCGGGAACCGGGCGGGCAGGCCGTGAGGCACTCGTCACACCCATAGAGGCGGTCTTCCAGAAAGGGGCGCAGATCCCGAGGTATGACTCCCGGACTCTGGGCCAACGCCGCCAGGCACAACCGGGCGTCCAGCACACCGGGCGCCACGAGGGCCCCGGTTGGACAGGCGGGAAGGCATGCCACACAACTCCCGCAGTTCCGCTCCATGAGCTCGGAGACCGGCAGTCGGGCGTCGGTTACAACCGATCCGATCAGAAACCAGGGTCCCACTCCCGGCGACAGGACCATGGTGCTCTTCCCCCACCACCCCACCCCGGCTCTCACCGCCGCCGCCCGGTCCACCAGGCGGGAATCGTCAACCAGCACCTCGGAGCGGAACCCGGCCTCCCCCAGTTCGACAGCCAATCTCTCTAGGCCCGATCGGAGGGGTTGGTAGGCGTCGGTGACCGCGAAACGGGCCACCCGTCCCCGCCCCGGCAGAGCCGGGCCCGGATCGCCTGCATCAGGAAGGTACGACCGTATCCCAACCACCAGTCGTTCCGCCCAGGGGAAGGAGCGGCGGATGTCGGTGGAGACGTCAGGATCGGTGAAAGTGAAACCCAGCCGAGCCGACATCCCCGTGGACTTGCGAGAACCGATGGTGAGCCGGGTGGCGGCGAATGGATCGGCGGTACAGACCCCGACCCTGTCCAGTCCCGCCTCCGCGGCCAGGGCGGTCAGACGGGCGGTCAGACGGGGGAGTTCGCCATCCACTCCGCCAACGCCTCCGAACCAAGAATGACCGCGCCCTGCGCCCGGCAACGTTCCGCCAGACCGTTGTCGCTGGTGATCACCGCCACCCGCTCCCCGGCCCGACCGGCCGCTTCCCTGGCGATGGCGTCATCGGCGTCCTCCACGTAGAAGCCGGTGAGGCGACCGCTCCTGAATCGGTTGTCCCAGTCCGGGTCCAGCCCGCTCACATGACGGGAGTCCAGGTAGAAGAGCACTTGATGGCGACCGATCGAGTACCCGGCCAGATTGTCCAGTTGGTTGGTGACGAACCCGATCGTCCGCAGGTCCGGCTTGCCGGGGATCTGCCGGTGATAGTTCCAGTAGTGAGCAACGTTCCACCCATCCACCACCAGGATGAGCCTCGGAGCTTCGTAATAGATCCAACGCATCGCCCCGCCCGACTTCGGATCCATCCCCGGTGGAAGCTCCAGCAGCCTGGGGTCCGACTCGACCCGGTAAGGCCGGGAATCCGAGCCCACCTCCCAGTAGCTCACCATCTGGTCCAGCATCCGAGCCGCTTCCAGAGGGTCTCGGTTGAAGCCGATCTCTCCAGTGCTCTGACCATCCAAACGGACCGTCATCGATCTGGTCTTGGAACTGTACCGCTCTCGCAAATCCTGATAACGACGATCCGCTTCGTCCAGATGGTCCCAGGCTGCATTGGTTTCCCCCTCCCAGTACTCTGCATCCCTTCCCCGGGCCGCCAGCTTTTTTTCCAACTCGGTGATTCTCTCCCTGGACCGCCTCAGATCCCGCTTCACGTCCTCTGTGCGTCGTTGGACTTCATCTTCAGCCACCTGGCGCAGGCTGGCTAGCTTGGTCTTGAGCAGCCGGTTCTCCATCTGGGCGTCGGACTCATGTTTCTTCAGCTTCTTGATCTCATCCCTGGCCTCCCCTAGTTCCATCTCCGTCAGGTACCCCCGAGCCTCCCGCTCCCAGTTCTCAGACCTTTCCAGAAAAAGGACCGAGGCGGCGGTGCGGGGATCGGTGTTGTTCTGTCTTCCCGCGTCCCAACCGTTGAGGGTGGCCTCGCGGAAGCCTGCGTCTCTGTCGAGTTCCCGGTACAGGGCCTGGGCCTCTATAGGCGTTAACTTCCTCGACGAAGAACTGCGTGTCCGGCGGAGATTGTGGGGTACCTCGTCCGGTCGCATAGCCTTGATCACCCTCCGGGCCTCCTCCAAAGCAAGCCGAAAGTCTTCAGGCCGAAAATTCATGATCTAGGGCTGCCTTCACATCTTTAAAGATACGGCCACGGGCGCCATTTGCACTTCTACAGGCAGCAACGGGACATCAATTCCGCCTATTCGAGTTGCAAGGTTGCGAACAAGAGACCATAATGTCCAATCAATGAGAAACATCCACCTGTTGCTGGTACTCGAATAGCGTACGCGCATAAACCGCGTGTGCGCTGAATCCCTCCCCCAAAAGGAGGGATTTCTCTTTGTTAGCCTCACGAAAGCCAACCACCATGACAACAATCACCGGATCGCAATCGGTTATCTCCTCGCTGGAGCACGAGGGCGTAGATCTGATATTCGGCATTCCGGGTGGGGCAATCCTCCCCGCTTACGACCCTCTTTATTCCAGCCCTATCCGCCACATCCTGGCACGCCACGAACAAGGCGCCGGCCATATGGCGGCCGGTTACGCATGGGCCACCGGCCGCGTGGGCGTATGCGTCGCCACATCGGGACCGGGGGCGACCAACCTGGTTACCCCTCTGGCAGACGCGCTGATGGACTCTGTGCCCATGGTTGCCATCACCGGACAGGTCCCCACCCACGCAGTCGGGAACGACGCCTTCCAAGAGGCCTACACGGTCGGGATCACCATGCCCACCACAAAACACAACTACTTTGTCACCGATCCCGACGACATCCCAACCGTCATCCACCAAGCCTTTCACCTCGCCTCCTCCGGTCGGCCGGGCCCGGTATTGGTGGATCTGCCCAAGGATGTGCTGAACCAGGAGACTGAGTGGCATCCACCCCAGGACCTGGATCTTCCCGGTTACAAGCCCACTTTGGACGGCCATCCGCGGCGGGTGAAGGAAGCAGTCGAGATGCTGGCGGCCAGCCGGCGGCCGGTGCTCTATGTGGGGGGAGGCATTATCAAGTCTGAAGCTTCCGAGGCATTGACCCGGTTCGCGGAGATCACCAATATCCCGGTGGTGACCACCCTGATGGGAAGGGGCGCCATACCCGACAGCCATCCGTTGTGTCTGGGAATGCCGGGGATGCATGGCAATTACACAGCCATCACCTCCATGCAAAAGTGCGATGTCCTGGCCGCTTTCGGGGTCCGCTTCGACGACCGGGTGACCGGCGACCCAAATCACTTCGCGGTCGACGCAAAGATAATCCACGCCGATGTCGATCCCGCCGAGATAGGCAAGGTGCGAACCGCGGACATCCCGATCGTGGCGGACGCCCGCCGGGTGTTGACGCAGATGATCAAGGCCTGGGGAGACCGTTCCCCGGTCGCCAATCAAGAGTGGTGGGAAACCATACGGGAATGGCAGACCAAGTACCCCCTCTCCTACGACCAGCAACCGGACGGCCCGATCAAGCCCCAGTTCGTGATAGATGAGTTGGCCAGGGTTACCGGAGGGGACGCCATCCTGGTGGCGGGAGTCGGCCAGCACCAGATGTGGGCCTCGCAATTCTGGAATTTCGATCGTCCGCGCCGCTGGATCAACTCCGGGGGCCTGGGAACCATGGGTTTCGCCGTCCCCGCCGCGATCGGCGCCAAGGCAGGGATGTCGGATGAACTCGTCTACGCAGTTGACGGCGACGGGTGCTTTCAGATGACCTTCCAGGAATTGATCACGGCCGCCGCCCACGGGATCCCCGTCAAGGTGGCTGTCTTCAACAACGGCGCCCACGGCATGGTCAAGCAGTGGCAGAAGCTCTTCTACGGGGGACGGCTCTCGGCAAGCCTGCTCAATTCCGAGGTCGTGGACTACGTGAAACTGGCTGAGGGAATGGGCTGCATCGGGCTGAGGGCGGAGGCGCCCGAGGAAGTGGGTCCCATCCTCGAGAAGTCTCTGACCATCGACGACCGCCCGGTGGTGGTGGAAATGGTGGTCGACCCCGATGAGATGGTATTCCCGATGGTGCCTGCCGGAGGCTCCAACGACAATGTCATCCTGGGGCCGGAGCCGGCGGACTGACCGTGACCGCAGTATCGCATCCACCCCGCCATACGTTGAGCTTGATTGTGGAGAATCGCCCGGGAGTGTTGGCCCGGGTGTCCTCCTGCCTGGCCCGCCGGGGTTTCAACATCCATTCGCTGGCCGTGGGCCCAACCATCGATCCGGGCCTCTCCCGCATAACGGTGGTGGTGGAGTCCGAGAAGCTCGAACAGGTGAAGAAGCAGCTCCACAAGCTGATCAATGTGATCAGGATCTTCGAACTCGAGCCGTCCAAGGCCGTGGAGCGAGAGACCATGCTGATCCGGGTTGCGGCCATCGGTAACGCCCGGACGGAGGCAATTGAAGTAGCCAACATCTTCAAAGCGACGGTGGTGGACGTGGGATACAACAGCCTCACCTTCGAAGTGACGGGTCGACCTGCGAAGCTGAACGACCTCATCGAACTTCTGCGGCCGTTCGGCGTGGTGGAACTGGTCAAGTCGGGGCGGATCGCCATCGGGCGGGCCCCCAAGAGCAAGCCCTCCCGGATGAGGGCAGTGGGATAGGCGGTGAGAGCTTAAATGGCCGAGATCTTCTATGACAAGGACGCGGATCCCGAGGTAATCAAGGGCCGCAAGGTAGCCGTTATCGGTTATGGGAGCCAGGGCCACGCCCACGCTCTCAACCTGTCCGAGTCCGGAGTGGAAGTGGTGGTTGGCCTCCGACCGGATTCGGCCCGGCGCACCCAGGTCCTGGACGACGGGCTGGCGGTGATGGATCCCCCCGACGCCGCCGAGTGGGCCGACGTCGTCACGATGCTGGTCCCGGACCAACTCATGGCGGACTTCTACAACGCCCGGATCGCCGACCGGATGGAGCCCGGCAACGCCTTGCTGTTCGCCCACGGTTTCAACATCCACTTCGGGGAGATAACGCCCGCCGCCGACCTCGATGTGCTGATGGTCGCGCCCAAGGGCCCCGGTCATCTGGTGCGGCGCACCTACACGGAGGGGTCCGGGGTTCCCTGCCTGCTTGCCATCCACCAGGACGCCACCGGGTCCGCATTCGAGTTGGGTATGTCCTATTCCTGGGGAATAGGCGGGGCCCGGGCCGGCGTGCTGCAGACCACCTTCCGGGAGGAGACCGAGACCGATCTCTTCGGCGAGCAGGTAATCCTGTGCGGCGGCGTCTCCCAGTTGATCAAGGCCTCCTATGAAACGCTGGTGGAGGCGGGTTACGAGCCCGAGTCCGCCTACTTCGAGACTCTTCACGAGTTGAAGCTGATCGTGGACCTCCTGTACGAGGGGGGGCTGTCCTGGATGCGCTACTCCGTCTCCGACACCGCCGAGTACGGCGACTACACCCGGGGCGCGCGGATCATCACCGATGAGAGCCGCGCCGAGATGAAAAGGGTGCTGGCGGAGATACAGTCCGGCGCCTTTGCCCGCGAGTGGATGGCCCAGGCCCGGGAGGGGGCTCCCTACCTTTTGGAGCAGCGGGCCGCCAACCGGTCGCATCCCATCGAAGAGGTGGGACGTGAACTTCGTCAAATGATGCCCTTCCTCGACCCCAAGGCGCCCGAGTGAATCGCGCCGGGGTCCTGACAATGGACGGAACGCTGGCCCAGGGTTGTCTGGCGCTGACTCGGCCGGGCGGCGGTCTTCGCCGGCCCGGCCTTCACACCCTCTAGGCCTCAGCCCTCAACCCAATAACCAGGAGCCTCCATGTCAGACAGATTGATCATTTTCGACACGACCCTGCGAGACGGGGAGCAAGCCCCCGGCATCGCCCTGACTCCGGACGAAAAACTCGTGATCGCCCACCAGTTGGCCCGGCTGCGGGTGGATGTCCTGGAAGCCGGGTTCGCGGCCTCCTCCTCCGGGGATTTCCGAGCGGTCTCTCAGATAGCCGTCGAGGTGAAGGGACCGGTGATCGCCAGCCTGGCCCGCGCCCACCCCGACGACATCGACCAGGCTTGGGACGCCCTCCGGCATGCCGACCGGGCCCGTATCCACGTGTTCATGTCCACATCCCCTATCCACATGGAGCGGATGCTGCGCATGACCCCCTCGGAGGTGCTGAAGGCCTCGGTCGAAGGGGTCCGGAGGGCGCGCCGCTACACCGATGACGTGGAATTCTCCCCCCAGGACGCCACCCGCTCCGACCATGAGTTCCTGGTGGATGTGTGCCGGGCGGCGGTAGATGCCGGCGCCACCACCATCAACATCCCCGACACCGTGGGATACGCCACCCCCGCCGAGTTCGTGGAGTTGATGAAGCGCATCTACGCAGAGGTTCGAGGTGACCGGAGTGACGTCACCATCTCGGTCCACTGTCACGACGATCTGGGGCTGGCGGTGGCGAACTCGCTGTCGGCCATCTCCGCAGGAGCGCGCCAGATCGAAGGGGCGGTGAACGGTATCGGGGAGCGGGCCGGCAACACCTCCATCGAGGAGATCATCATGGCCATCAAGACCCGCCAGGACGTCTTCGGGGTGGAAATAGGAGCCGACACCACCCAGATCTTCGACACCTCCCGGCTGGTTTCCCGGCTGACCGGCTATCCGGTGCAGTTCAACAAGGCGGTGGTTGGCCGTAACGCATTCGCCCACGAGTCGGGTATCCACCAGCACGGCGTGCTCCGCGACCGGGAGACCTACGAGATAATGAACGCCGAGTCCATTGGGCAGAGGGGCGCCCAGATCATTCTCGGGAAGCACTCCGGACGGGCGGGCTTCGCCGACGCCCTGGCAAACCTGAACCTCTCACTGGAGGAAGACGAGTTCAACCAGGCCTTCGAGAAGTTCAAGGCCATGGCCGACCGGAAGTTGGAGATCGGAGAACGCGAGCTACGGGCTATTGCCGCCACCGGTTTGTCCCAATCAACGGACGCCGAGGTGAGAATCGCCGGCATCAGCGTGTCGGGGGGCCATGACACCACCCCAACCGCCGTGGTCACCCTGGAGAAAGGAGGCGTCGCCTCCGAGTACACGGGACATGGGGACGGAATGGTCCACGCTGCTTTTTCCGCTATCAAGCAATGCTTCGGCATCGAAGCCCGGCTGGTCGACTACCGGGTTGTGCCGGTCACATCGGGGGCGGACGCCATGGCCGAGGTGAACGTGGTGGTCAGGGTCGTCGACAACACCTACTCGGGAAAGGCGGTCTCAACCGACGTGGTGGAGGGCTCGGCCGAGGCGTTCGTGGACGCTCTGAACCGGGCCGTGGGCGCCAAGTGACAACGTAGCCGGGCCCACCCCGCTTCGATGCGCCGAAAATTGTATAGATGACTCCTTAGCCTTTCGCCCAACAGCGAGAGGGAAATACCTGCTACCTTGTATTCCCATGGGTCGCGGAGACTCCCGCATAGCAAGAATCCTCCGGGAAGCCCGCACCGGCCAAGGACTCAGTCAGCGGGAACTGGGCGAGAGATCGGGGCTTACGCAGGCACAGATTTCACTGATCGAGAACAGTGAGGTTGACTTGCGGCTTTCCAGCCTGATTGCTCTGGTCGACGTGCTGGGAATCGACTTGATCCTCACCCCCCGGCCTCCTGCCCCGGCCCCTGCATCCACGCAGGAGGAGAAGCCTGAGACCCGGAGCAAGGCTCCGTAGGACACACCGCTGCTCCGGTCCTCGGGGGAGCCGTCGCACTTTGCGAGTTCCCGTAATCCGGAACCGGTCGATTAATATATCTGGCTGTGAACGCCTACCGATTGGCAGTGATCCCCGGCGACGGGATCGGTCCGGAAGTTACCGCCTGTGCATTGGATGCAGTGGAGGCGGCTGCTCGGGAGTTCGGGTTCAGGGTGGACCTCACCGACTATGACCTGGGAAGCAAGCGTTACCTCTCCACGGGAGAGGTCCTGCCCGACACGGTGGTGACCGAACTGGCCGAGCATGACGCCATCCTTCACGGGGCGGTGGGCACCCCGGAGGTCCCTCCGGGTGTTCTGGAACGAGGCCTCTTGCTGCGGCTCCGGTTCGAGTTCGATATGTATGTGAATTTCCGCCCCATCAAGCTCTACCCGGGTGTCTCCAGCGCCATCGCCGGACTCACGCCTGAGCGGTGCGACATGGAGATGATAAGAGAGAACACCGAGGGCTTGTACTCGGGCAGCGGAGGGTTTCTCCACAAGGGAACCCCAGAGGAGATTGCCAACCAGCACTCGGTCAACACGCGGGCGGGAACCGAGCGAATCGTACGGTACGCCTTCGAGCGGGCGATGAGGAGAGACCGTCGGTTGACCCTTTGCCACAAGACCAACGTGCTCACCATCGCGGGCGACCTCTGGCAGCGGACCACCGACGAGGTAGCGGCAGAGTATCCGCAAGTCGAGGTCGACTACGTGCATGTGGACGCGGCCTGCATTCACCTGATCGACAGTCCCGAGCGCTTCGACGTGATAGTGACCGACAATATGTTCGGCGACATCCTCACCGACCTGGGAGGAGCGATAGCAGGGGGAATCGGCTTGGCGGCCAGCGGCAACCTCAATCCGACCGGCGAGTTTCCCTCCCTCTTCGAGCCGGTGCACGGGACCGCCCCAGACATCGTGGGCACCGGCTGGGCAAATCCGGTAGCGGCGGTTTTCTCCGCCGCCTTGTGCCTGGAGCACCTGGGAGAAGGGGAGGCGGCGGCCATGATGGAAAAGGCCGCTGCCGATGTTCTCCTCGGGTTGGGCGCCATGGCAGGACCCCGCATGGGCGCCTCCACCTCCGAGATAGGAGACCGGATAGCCGAGGCGATCGGAGCCTAGGCGATCTCTCTGACCCCGTTCTCGGTCACGAGATGGGTCATGGCCACGTCGTGCGGATCGACGGGCACGGTCTCGGCCATCAACCGGTCCAGCGTGACTCCCACCCGCGGAGCATCGGCAGGGAGTCCGGCCAGAAGCCGGTCGTAATAGCCCTTACCACGCCCGAGCCGCCGTCCCAGGGGATCGAACGCCAGCCCTGGCACCAGGGCCACCTCGATCCGGGCAGGCGCCACTTCGGGTACCGAAGCCACAGGTTGGTGGAACCCGAAGCGATGGAGCTCCAGCGGTGAGTGATAGGGATGGACCGTGAGCGGACCGGCCGGAGGGGTCCGGGTCGTGAGCCACTCGATCATCGGCAACCGGGCCACCACCGGTCCGAGGTCCAGTTCACCGGGGATCGCCATCCACACCAGGGTGGGTCCGGGCCTCCTCGGCGCCAGCCACCCCAAGACCTGCCGGCAGACCCTTGCGGACTCAGCGGCGGTGGGAGGAGGCTTTCCGCGGGCCTCAGCCCTGAGCCTGGCCTTGAGCTCCGACGTGCTCCTGTTCACACCGAGCAAGCTACCAGCCTCCTGCGAGGGTTTAGCCTTAAGTTCTGTGAAAAAGACCTTCCTGTTCCTTCGCAGCGGGATCACCTATCTGGTCGCCGGGCTTTCCACGGTGGGCGTTGCTTCGGCGATCGTGATCGGGTCGGTGTTCGGTTTCCTGGAGTCCTACGCCGAATGGATACTGAAGCGTTTCGGTCGAGTCTGGGTGGTTGCCTCCGGCATGCGGATGGAGGTGAACGGCTTGGAGAACATCGAGGAGGGGACGCCCTACATAGTTGTGGCCAACCATCGCTCCAACATCGACATAATGGTCCTGACCGCCGCCCTGCCGATTCCCATCAGGTTCCTGTCCAAAATCGAAGTGTTCAAATTCCCGCTGCTGGGAAGCGCCATGCGAGGCGTGGGGATGATCCCGTTGGACCGCGAGATGGGGCGCCGAGAGCTGGCTTTCATAATCCGCAGCACCCGGTCGCTGGTGGCGGAAGGGAAGTCCCTGGTGGTCTTCCCGGAGGGGACCCGCAGCATCACAGGAGAGATGCTTCCCTTCAAGACCGGCGCCATCCACGTCGCTGCCCGAACGGGCTGTCCGATTCTGCCGGTGGCCGTTCAGGGCACCGGCGCTATATGGCCTCCCGAGTCGGCATTGATCACCGGAGGGCCGGTAAGCGTGGAAGTCATGCCCCCTATCACCCTCACCAAGCAGGCCTCCCGTCAGAGCAAAGCCACCATCGCCGAGATCCGGCGCATTCTCATGGAGGCGCTGGCCCGGGTCTGAACATTGGCGAGGTGATCCTCGACCTGCCGGTTCAGCCGGCCGCCTTTCTCATGTTGGGAACAGCCAGGCGAATGCCGCCCACTCCCAGGTCCCGGCGACGCACAGCCAGCAAGCCAATCACCAGGAACACCACCGCCAGGCCTCCCAGGACAAGGGCGTGCTCGGCGTCCAAGCCATGACGAAGCGGGTTGGAGGCGTCGTAGTAGTAGAAGGGTGAGATGGGTTGCATGGCATCCAGCAACTCCACAAACCCGCCCAGGGAGTTGAGCAGATAGGTGCCGGCCGCCACAAAGGTGACGACTCCGACCGTCAGACCCCTGAGACCTGTACCGGTGCCGACGGCCAGCGCCAGCGATCCGAAGAACACCCCCAGCAACACCGCCATCAGGACTGCGGCCGCGTTGTTCCCTACAGGGATCTCGACGCCGAATAGAACGCTGTCCACAGCCAATGAGGCGAACACGACCAGACCCAGCACCAGCTCGGCCAGCACCAAGGCCAGCCACTTCTGCCAGACCAGGCCGAATCTCGTGAGTGAAGTAGCCATCACCAGGTCGATGGTGCCGTCCTCCTCCTCCCCGGCCACCGCTCGAGCCCCCTGGACGACTCCGTAAATTGCAAACACCAGGGGGACGACCCACCCGAAGGCCTCCGCCTGCATGAACCCGATGGGGTCGAACAGGTTCTCTTCGCTCCCAACCCCTATGATCGCCAGAAGCTCGTCCGGGTAGGTCTCAAGCAGCGCTTCGAACTGCCCCTGGTTGTCCCTCACGATGGGATAGAAGGCGCCGATGCCCAGCAAATACCCGAATATCCCCACCACCCACCAGAAAAGCGAGCGGCGGCGGTCCCGCAGAGTCTTCAGCGCCACGTTGTTCAGCATTCCTCAGTCCTCCTCTCCTCTGTAGTAGTCCAGGAACAGGGCCTCCAAGTCGGCGCCGTGACTGACCAGATCGCGGACCCGGTGTTTGGCGACCGCCTTTAGCAACTCATCGATGGCGCCGACCACCTGGCAGTGCAAGACATTCCCATGCACGTCGGCCATGCGGACGCCGTCCAGATGCTCGAACTCGGCGAGGTGTGGAGCGTCTTCAAAGACGACCTCAAAAGTGCGTACCGCCTTCTGGCGAAGGGCCTCCAGTTCTTCCACTTCCACCAAACGGCCTTCCCGGATGATCCCGACCCGGTCGGCGACCCTCTCCACCTCCGACAGGACATGGGATGAGAAAAAGACGGTCACTCCTTCGGCCTTGAGTTCATCCAGGAGCCGGTACACCTCCTGCTGCACCAACGGATCAAGCCCGGACGTCGGCTCATCGAGCACCACGAGTTCCGGTTCATGCATGAGCGCCTGCACCAGGCCGAGTTTCTGGCGGTTTCCCTTGGAGAGATCACCGATCCGCCGGGACAGATCGAGGTCGATCCTCTCCGAGAGTTTCTCCGCGATGGCATCTCCTCCCCTCCCGCGCAGATTCCCGATGTAGGTGAGGAAGTCACGGGCAGACATCCGGGAATAGAACTCCACCTCCCCCGGCAGGTACCCGACCCGCCGCCTTATGGCGGGATCGCGAGGCGAGCCTCCCAGCACCTCCACCGTTCCCTGTTGCGGTCGGATCAGGTCCACCAGCATGCGGATGGTGGTGGTCTTGCCCGCTCCGTTGGGGCCCAGATATCCGAAGACCTCCCCGGGCCGGACCTCAAGATCGAGGTCCAAGACTCCCCGGGCCTTTCCGTAGCTCTTGGTCACCCCCGCCAATCGGACGGGCACCGTCAGTTTTTCACCTCCAACTTGTGCTGACATTTAGATTCTATTTGTCCCGGCTTCGTTACTTCCTTCAGGGACCGCTTCTCAGTTCCTCCAGTTCCTCAAGCGTCTTGGGCCAGTCCTGTTTGAGCAAACGCGACAGGGACCGGTCAGCCAGGAGCTTTCCCCCTGTCTGGCAGGCCGCGCAATAGTTGGTCTCGTTGCTGGAATACACGATCCTTTGCACGGGCGCGCAGCAGCGGGGACAGGGCGCTCCGTACTTGCCGTGGACCGCCATCTCCGGCCGGAAGGCCGTGACCCTGGTGGGCCATCGGTCCCCGGTCTCGGCGGCCAACCGCTCGATCCAGGAGGTGAGAACCCCGATGACGGCCCGGTGCAGGCGGCTCGATTCCTCATCGGTGAGCCGGGAAGTCATCTTCACTGGAGATAGCCGGGCCTCCCACAGTATCTCGTCCGAATAGGCGTGGCCGATGCCCGACAGAATGGCGGGGCTGGTCAGGGCCCGCTTCAACGTGTGGTTTCTCCGGCGAATCGCCTCGGAGAACTGCTCAGAGGAGATCTCGAGCGGTTCCAAGCCACCCCGGTCCTGGGCCGCCAGGTCCTCTTCTCCAGACACGACCCATATCCCGGCGCGCCGTTTCGTCCCCTGCTCGGTGAGCACCAGGGTCGACCCGGGAAAGTCCCAGGCCGCCAGGCCCACTTTGGCAGGTGGATTGACACCCGGCCGGTCATGCCAGCGAAACCGCCCGGCCACCATCAGATGGATCACCAGGAACAACTGGTCCCCGTCGAGTTCCCACACAATGCGCTTTCCGATCCGTCGCAGTCCCACCACGGTCCTGCCTACCACCTCGGTGTGAGGAGGCTGGTAGGTGCGCAGCACCGACATGGACCGGACGTGGAATCCCTCCACCCTATGTCCCACGATGCGCCGATCCAAGGCCTTCAGGTAAAGGGCGACGTCAGGAAGTTCGGGCATGTTCAGGGACGCTAGCGGGATGGCTACAATTGGAGCTTCCTGAGGATTTGATAAGAGAGGAGGAGCATCGTGGTCAACACTCTGTCAACCATGCTTCCATTGGGGACTCCCGCGCCGGGTTTCTCACTAACCGACACGGTGAGCGGGGAGACCGTTTCACTCGATGACTGCGACGGGAAGGTGCTGGTGGTCATGTTCATCTGCAACCACTGTCCCTTCGTGGTCCACATCATGGACGGCCTGGTGAGCTTCGGGTCCGACTACCAGGACACCAACGTCTCCGTGGTGGCCATCAGCTCCAACGATGTCGAGAACTATCCCGGCGACGCTCCCGACAAGCTGGCCACCATGGCCCGCGAAAAAGGTTATGCCTTCCCCTATCTCTTCGACGAGACCCAGGAAGTGGCGAAGTCGTACACCGCCGCCTGCACGCCCGACTTCTATGTGTTCGGACCGGACCGGACACTGGTCTACCGGGGTCAATTCGACGACTCACGGCCCTCGAACTCCATTCCGGTGACCGGAGATGACCTGCGGGCCGCCGTGGAGGCCGTGCGGGCCGACCAGGAGGTGGCGGAGGACCAGAAGCCGTCCATAGGGTGCAATATCAAGTGGATCCCAGGCCAGGAGCCTGACTACTTCGGCTGACCGCCTGCGCTAAACCCTCTCTCAGAGTCGCTTTCGCGGGGTAGCCTCGGGCTTGTGACGAGGATCCGTCCCAAGCGCATGTGGAAGGTTTTCTTCGCCGCACTGATGACTCTGGTGCTGGCGGCCGCCTGCGGGGGAGACACTGACGATCAACTTGAACCCGCCGCGGCGGAGACGACTGCCCCGCCCACCACGGCCGCGCCTACAACCGCCGCCCCACAGACCACGGCTGCGCCCGAAACCACCACCACCAACGCCGCGCAAACGACCACGGTACCTGAGAGCACGACCACCGAAGCTCCCGGGTTCGAGCCGGTTCTCCTCTCCTACAACTACCCTTCCGACGGCGAACTCGAATACTCCATCTCCATCGAGCAACAGGCCGAGGTTGAACTGGAGGGGGGACCGTCCGAGGGAATGCCTCCCGGCCCCATCGAGATGAACACCATCCTGGCCGGCGCCATCAGCTACACGATCAGCCCCGGCCCGGATGAGGACACCGTCAGCATCCGGATCGTCTCCGATATCCAAATGGTTGAGAACGAGGCCACCATGGGCGGCTTCTCCATACCCGCATCCGAACTGGGTGAAGCTCCCGGCTTCGAGACGCCGATCGACATAACCGTCATCACGGACTCACAGGGCAACGTCCTTGAAGTCTCCAGTGAAGGCTTCGATGATCTCTTTGGCGGCATGAATCTCCAATCCGCCAGTTCGGTGGGTAACCAGCACTTGAGCCGACCGTTCGGTCCCGCTTTCCCCGATACCCCGCTGGGCGTCGGGGACTCGTGGACGGAGCAGATCGAGCAAGAGGGTCCGTTCGGCTCGGTAGTTACCAACGCCGACCATCTCGTTGTGGCCGTGGAGGGTACCGAAGAGCGCCCGATCCTGGTGGTGGAGAGCGAATACCGGACCGACGCGTTCGAGTGGGACATGAGCGAGATGATGCTGGGGATGTTCGGCGCGTTCGCAGAGGAGGAGCCCTCTGAAGAAGGCCAGGAAGATCAGGAAAGTCCGGGCTTTTTCGGAGACATCCAACTACTGGTGAGCGCCACTCCGGGCGTCGTGCATTCCACCGTGCGTTTCGACCCCGGACTCGGCCTGGTCATCGAAGGCGAACAGCAAGCCCAGGGTGAGGTGGCCACCTCAATGACCATGCCCGGCGAGGCCGGCGAGACCTTCACGATCATCACCGGGGTCAAGTTCGACCAGCAGATCTTCTTCCAGCTGATCGGTCCGGCTGCCTGACCTGTTCCGGTCAGGCCGAACCCCCGCCGCCAGTAGATTGCGCTGCAGTAACCACCAGACGGGGTAGTTCAGACGAACATGCGGACCGAAGAGTTCGAAGCAGTGATAGACCGGGTCCTCTCGGACCTCCCCCCGTGGGTCGCCTCTCTCATGGACAACGTGCTGATCGTGGCCATGGACTCGCCCCCTCCCGAGGACCAAAGGGAAGGCGCCCGGGAAGAACTGCTGGGAGAGTACGTCGGCGTCTCCCTCCCGGACAGGGCCGCCGACTACTGGGGAGTACTCCCCGACGAGATCCGACTGTACCGCCTGGCCCACCTGGACTTGGGCCTCTCCCGCCCCGAGACCGAAGAAGAGATCCGCCGCACCCTCTTACACGAACTCGGCCACTACCTGGGCTTTTCCGAACGCCGCCTGCACCAACTGGGCTGGGACTAGCCGTCCTTCCCAAAGACAGGAGCGGCCGTGTTCATGACCCCTCCTCGGTGATGTGTGCGACCGTTCAGGCAGCGTCATATATGAAATACCCTTCGGGCAGTTCGACGATTGTTTGGCGCTCTCCCGATCGCAGGTCAATGGCGATAATGACCCCGCGGCCAACCACCCCGCTGGCAACCATTAGGAGGTTGTCCACAATGCCCAACGGCCTGAGGAACTCGCCTTCCTGCTTGTCGTACAGCCATCGCATGGTGTGGTTTGAAAGGTCGGCCGCATAGATTGCTTCCTTGTTGACGAGTAACAGTTGATGCGTATGAACCCCGGCGACGTTTCCTACGCTTCCCGGGATGTTGGGCAGGACGCTGAGTGACCAGCGGCCCGACTCGAAAGCTGTAAACCGGTCTGTTTGGCCGGTGGTCACGTCATAGAGGACCAGATGTCTATCGTCATCGCTGAGACAAGCAGTGTGATGTCCGAACACAGACACCAAACGTAGGTTTAGATAGGCGTTCTCAATGTCGTCTCGGCATGTTGTCACCTCATCGATGGCGCCTGTGCTCCTCAGCAACAGATCATCTCGGCCGTAACGGTCGATCACAATAAGGTCATTGCCCAACGACCTTCCCGCGTAATAGGAGCCATCCAATTCGAACTTGGTCAGTAGGGCGCCTTCTTTGCTGACCAGTTCTACCAGCGTGGCACCACCGGTGCGTCTCAACAACCAAATATTCTCTCCGGATCCATCCCCCCGGGCCTGGACACGGTAGCCCAGGATGTAAGCTGGATCAGTGTCGGCTTCGGCGGATCGGGGCAGGCGAATGGTCGCATCTGTTGCAGAGAAATCCCCACCAGGCACCACGTACAGCGCTTGTGCATCGTAAGGGTGAACCAGCACATCGCCCGACCTGGTGAACTCCGCCACATCAACAATGTGGACTGGGATTCCGCGATGCTCCAGGCGATTCAGTCGCATCACACCCTCTGCCAAGTCAACCACCGCAACTCCACCCTGTTCATTCAGAGCCAGCACCCGGAACTCCACCGGTTCGCCTTCCCACTCAAGGGTCACAACACGGGAATGAAAGAAGCCGGTTTCCCACCCAACCAACACCCCGACTACGGCGATCAGCAACAACCACCAGCGCCAGCCTCTCAACATTCTTTATCCTCTAGAACTGCTATCTGGCGTCTTTAGCACCTGCGCACCTACCCTTACTAACAGAAACCAACCTTACACAATGGCAGGACACACCGCAAAACGCCCGCCTTGGGCTCCGACGGCGATCAGGAACGCGGCGCCCGGTCCGGTGGGGCCGGTGACCAACTGGCGAAGACGCCGTTGCCCACCGTGATCGGCTGGGACTCGTCGAGATGCTGGACGAAGATCTGGTCTTCGGCGTTGGGAGTGGACATCCCCGGGTAGGTGAAAGCATCGCCTGCGGGAGACCAGAGGGTGAGGCTCCGGGCGTATTGGTCCCAAAACGGCAAATACTGGACGACCCACACGCGAGACGGTAGGAAAGAGGGGAAAACCAGGGTGTCTCTCCCGTCCCACACTCTCGGCTTCAGAGCCCGGGCCTCGCGATCCACCTCCATGAACAGGAGCCTTTCTCCCACCGGGCTCCACTCGAAGGCGGCGACCTGGCTCTCGGAGACCACCGTTTCGCCCCCACCGTCGAGGTCGAACACTCGCAGGGGGCCGGAGTATTCATAGACCGCCACCCACTTCCCGGTGGGATCCGCCTCGAAGATGGCCGCTCCCTCGAGTTCCGTCAAGGTGAGAACCAAACCGGCCTCGACGTCGCTCAATACCAGCCGTTGCGGGGCAGAGGTGTCGTCCTGAGCGTTGCGCGCCACCCCCAGGCTCACCCGGACGGAACCCTGCGACGTCGGTGTGACGAACAGGATGCGATCCCCCGAAAGCCATGCCGGGGCCTGGAACCGTCCTGGTCTGATAGGAATGTCCTTCGATGACCATGCCTCACCGGTAGAAGTCAACAGTGACAGTGCTTCGTTCACATGGGTGACGATCGCCCGGGAGTCGGGCCGCCAGTCGAAATAGAAGGGCTGGCCCGTGGCGACGATCTCCACCGAGTCCCTCCGGTAGTCCAGCACACCCATTTCCAATGGCGATAAGGCGTTCTGGCCCAGGAACGCCAACAACGTGGCGTCCGGACTCCAGTAGTAGTAGAAAGGCGCCACCGGCGCCGAGTACCTGGTTGTCTCCCCGGTGTCCACATCGCCCAGGGCGATACTGAAAGCCCCGTCATCACCAAGTTCCGTCCACGCCACGAGTCGACGGCCGTCAACGGAGACCGGCGCCCAAGTGGGCTGCAGGCTCGGGTGTCCGGGGGCCACCGGGCCCCGTAGTTCCCGCACCGGGGTCCCGTCGGGATTGATCACCGTCACCCTCCCGTCCGAGCCGGTGACCAGCAGGAGATCGAGTGTCTCCGGGACCGCCTCAGGCGGTGTCTCCTCCTCCTGCTGTGGGGTGACCTCCTCGGGTCCTCCCGTACCTGCGCAGGCGGCCAGCGCCATCACGATCAAGAACCCGGCGACTGATTTTCGGATCAACGCGATCCCGACCCTACTCGACCTCGATGACCATGCTCTTATTCTGACCCCACGCAGGAGGCTGTGTGCTGATGAACCCCGCAGCGCAGGCAACAAGACACCACGACGACTGGTCGCTGGAGTTGCCTATCGAGTTTGGCCGGCTGAGACCACCGTTGCCTCGGGGACTCCCGCCCCCCTCAGCGACCGGGTCAGGCCTTGCTGGTAGTACCTGGATGCCAGGTCCCGGAGATGGTTCTCCAGTGTGTCGGTCCTCCATATCCGGAACACACGAGAGCCGACACGACTGCGTTGGGAGACGTTCTCGGCGGGCCCCACCACATCGATGGCTTCGGTCACGTCAGCCACCAGGAGATGGGAAAACCCTCTTTCAGGTTCCGCTTCGAACGCAGGCTTGGATATGTCTCGCCCGACCATCCGCTCAGCCGCGGTGTGACCTGCCTGCCAGCTCTGTTCCATCAACATCTCCAGATGTGGTCGCAGGCGGCCGTCCACTTCCTCGGCGTTCCAGTGCAGGTCCCCGACCCGTATGCCCTCCAGCACCCGATTCTGCTCCTCTGCCAAGAGCCTCTTGAACAAACGGAGAAACCGGTTGGCTACCGGCAGCAACATCTCTTCTCTCAGCGCGTCCGCATCCGCGTCGCCCGCAAGGGGACTTTCCCGCCGCGTCTCTGCCGGTGGAGGGGCTGTGTCGGCGGAGCCGTTCCGGCCGGCCGACGGCGTCGATGAGGACCGGGAGGCAGAGGGGGCCTCCTTCCTTAGGGAGGCAAACAGGTCCTCCAAACCTCCGAGAGCGTCCTGAGGGCCGGCCCCGTCGGCCTCGGAGGTCGCCTTGCCCTGCTCCCCGGCCGGCGTCGGGCCGGACCCGGCGACCGGGTCATCGGAGCGGGCGCTAGGGTCGGGGGCCTCCGCAGACGTGTCGCCCTCACGCGTGGAGACCGCCTCCTGCGGCTGCGGGAGATCGGCGGTAGGGGTGTCCTCCGATTCATCCGGGGGGATCACCCTGACCAATCCCGACATCTCATGTTGAGGGGTCACATGGGCGACCTCCTCAACCTCGGGAGCAGGCCGGTAGATCAGGGCGCCGGTCTGGTCGACCAGCTTCACGCCGATGGGCGCCGCCCCGGAGCGGATACCTCCTATCTCCTCCAGCAACTGGTCGCGATGGCGCTCCAAGGCCAGGACCCTCTCCTGGATGGCGGAGACCCGCTGCTGGGCGGAATCGATCATCTGGTCACAAAGCGTTCGCGTCCGCTCTTCCACTTCCAATGACTCCACATTGGCGTCGCTCCGGATCGATTCCGCTCTGCGGCGGGCGTCCTCTCTGATACGGTGCGACTCGTTCTCAGCCTCTGCGATTATCTCCTGTGAGTGTTTCTCGATGCTGTGATAGGTCTCGACCTCTACATCCTGCAGTTGGGCGATCATCTCGGTGGCCACTTCCCAGGCTGAAGCCCGAAGTTCCTCCGCGGCCTCCTGCGCCTCGACAATCCTCTTCTCCACCTCGGTGGTGGCCTCCCCCCGCCAGCGAGCGGCATCCTCCTCGGCCTGCCTTCTGATCCGGGCGGCCGTCTCCTGGACCGACCTCAGGAGGTCTCCAATCTCACTTCCCAACTCGCGGTACCGGTCTACCTGGGCGCCTGAGGCCGTCGAGTCCGCGTATCGGGAGATCTGCTCGGTACTCGCCAGTTTGGATTGGAGAAGTTCCTGCAGGTATTGATCGACCGCTTTGCGGTGATAACCAAAGATGGCGGGAGGAAAGTCAGGGGAGTTGAGTTCGGCTTCCCCCGCCTCTCTGCCGGATAAGTGGGCCATGGTGGATGACATTACCGCCGAACCGCCGATTTTGAATATCAAACGGGTTTTTATCCTCTCCCCCTCCTCATTAGTGTCATGGCTCGTGACCTCCCCACCCCTCCTGCACGTCGAAAACCTGCATGTTCAGGCTGCCGGCGCGAAGATACTTCACGGCATCGACCTCACCATCCACAACAATGAAATCCATGCGGTGATGGGACCGAACGGATCGGGGAAGACCACATTGGCCTCGGTGTTGATGGGCCATCCCGGGCTGGAGATAACCGAGGGCGCCATCTACTTCGAAGGTGAGGACATCACCGGAGACCTTCCCGACAAACGGGCCACCCGGGGAATCTTCATGGCCTTTCAGCATCCCACCGAGATCCCCGGAGTTCCGGTGGTGCAGTTCCTGCGTCAGGCTCTCTCCAACCGCACCGGGATCGACTACTCGATCATCGAGTTGCGGCTCAAGGTGATGGACGCCATGGCGGAGTTGGGAATCCCCGGAAACTTCGCCGACCGGTACCTCAACGAGGGATTCTCGGGGGGCGAACGCAAGAGAAACGAGATCCTGCAGATGGCGATCCTCGAGCCGAAGCTGGCCATCCTGGACGAGACGGACTCCGGACTCGACATCGACGCGCTGCGCACCGTCTCCGACGGAGTTCAGCGGATGGTCGGCCCTGAACGGGGGTTCTTGATCATCACCCACTTCCAGCGACTGCTGGATTACATCACTCCCCACTACGTGCACGTGCTGGTGGGGGGGAAGCTGGTGAAAACCGGGGGCGCCGAACTCACCGCCAGGCTGGAGTCGGAGGGATACGAGTCGTTCCGGCGGCCGAGCTAGTCCGACATCGCCGGCGACCGGCTTCTAACCTAGGCCACAGATGTCTCTCCAAGAGTTGTACCGCCAGGTGATCCTGGATCACTACCGCAATCCTCGCCACCGGGCGCCGCTCTCCGACCCTGATGTCTCCTCGGAAGGCGCAAACCCCCTTTGCGGAGACGAGGTCAAGGTCGACCTTCGCCTGCGGGACGACCGGATCAGCGGGATCGCGGTAACCGGGAAGGGTTGCTCGATCAGCCAGTCCAGCGCTTCCCTGATGAGCGAAGCGGTATCGGGTAACGCGGTGTCGGAGGCTCTGGGCCTGTCGAGACGCTTCCAGGAGCTCATGCATGTCCCCGCCGACTCCAGTGAGAACGGCTTCTCCGATCTCGGCGACCTCCTGGCCCTGTCGGGAGTGAGACGCTACCCGGTGAGGATAAAGTGCGCCACCCTGTCGTGGGTCACGCTGGAACAGGCCCTGGGGGAACCGGGCATGCCGGGGACCGCCGAAGACCCCGGATAGAGAGCTCCTCTCAAACCCTCAACCGCGGGGATCAGCCAGGGAGACCCCCTTCGGTCATCTTCTGGATGTCCAACACCCTGTCCAGCTCCTCGGGTGTGAGAAGGCCTCGTTCCAACACCACCTCCCGCACGGTGCGACCACTGCGGAACGCCTCCTTGGCGACCGAGGCCCCCGCGTCGTATCCGATGTGCGGATTGAGAGCGGTCACCACTATGACGTTGCGCTCCACCAGCTTCCGGGCCCGCTCGGCGTCCGCCTCTATCCCGTCCACGCACTTTCCGGCGAGGACGCGGCAGGCGCTGGCCAGAAGACGTATGGACTCCAGGAGGTTGCGGGCGATGACCGGCATCATCACGTTCAATTCAAAATTGCCGTTGGCGCCCGCCCAGGTGATGGCGGCGTCATTGCCGATGACCTGCGCGGAGACCTGCATGACCATCTCGGGTATCACCGGGTTCACCTTGGCCGGCATGATCGAAGAGCCGGGCTGGAGCGCGGGCAGACGGATCTCCGCTATGCCGGTGACCGGGCCCGAAGAAAGCCAGCGCAGGTCGTTGGCGATCTTGAACAGCGAGACCGCCACCGTCTTGAGGGTTCCCGAGGCGTTTACGGTTGCGTCCTTCCCGGCTTGGGCCTCGAAGTGGTTGACCGCCTCGGTGAAGGGAATCCCCGATCTCTCGGCCATGACCGCGATTGCCGCCTCCGCCAAGCCCTCCGGACAGTTGATGCCGGTCCCCACCGCCGTGCCCCCCAGCGCCAACTCCTCGACCTCCTCCAGGATCTTCGAGAGTCTCTCCACTCCCTTGCGGACCGCGGCCGCGTAGCCCGAGAATTCCTGTCCCAGGGTGACCGGGGTGGCGTCCATCAGATGCGTCCTCCCCGACTTCACCACTCCCGCGAACTCGCCTGCCTTGGACAACAGGGAGTTCTCCAAAGCCTCCAGGGCCGGCAGAAGCGTTTCCCGGATGGCGGCGGCCGCCGCCACGTGGATGGCGGTGGGGATCACGTCGTTGGACGATTGGCCGAAGTTGACGTGATCATTCGGGTGCACGGGCCGCCCACTCCACTCGGCGCCCAGCAACTCGGATGCGCGCTTGGCTATCACCTCATTGGCGTTGGTGTTGGTGGAGGTACCCGAACCGGTCTGGAAGACGTCAACCGGAAAGTGCTCATCCCAGCGGCCCTCCATCACTTCCGAGGCGGCTCTGCCCACCGCCTCGGCGATCCGGCCGTCGAGGTGCCCCGCCCTCCCGGCCGCCTCGGCCACCGCCCCCTTGATCAAACCGAGGGCCCAGATGAACCGTCGCTCGAACCCCGCACCTGAGATCGGGAAGTTCTCCACCGCCCGCTGGGTGGAAGCTCCGTAGTAGGCATGGGTCGGCACCAGCACCTCCCCCATGGAGTCCCTCTCGGTCCGGTACTCCATCACCGCCCCTCCCAAGCCATGCGCCTACGGCGCTCCGCTCTTCCGATTTCACATCTCACTGTCACTCTTAGGGTATCTCCGATCGATGAGGCTACCCATCACATTGCGGGGCCCCCGCCCTCTCCAGGCCTGCCCCCTGAAGACTTTCCCGACCCTCCGGCACATTGATCTACGACCTCCCGTATGATCGAACCTACGGGCACTGCGATCAACGCGCAAGGCTCTTCCAAAGGGTGGCATGATGCCTAAAGCAGAGTTGTTCCGTCCTCTCAGAGGGATCTCCCTGGCCGCGCTGGTGGTTGTCCTCTCGTCGCCCGGTGCGCTGTCGGGTGAGGAACGGGAGCCTCCCGGTATTCTCGGCGACGCCCCTGGATCCGCCACCTCGAGCCCTCCCCATGCCGCCACCGGGCCTGCCGCCGTGCCCGATAGGACCGCGCCTCGCGCCGCGGTGTTGGCGTTCACCGGCGACATAATCCCCCACAAGCCGGTGAGCAGGTTCGCCAGGGGTTTCGCCCGCGATAGCGACGCCGAGTACGACTTCACACCGATCTTCGAACATGTGGCGCCGCTGTTGCAGGCTGCCGATCTTGCGATCTGCCACCTCGAAACCACCATTTCAGACGGTCCCGTCACCGGCTATCCACGGTTCGGAGCCCCCTTGGAACTGGTGGAGGCAATTGCGGAGGCAGGCTGGGACGGATGCTCGCTCGCCTCCAACCACGCCTTCGACTTCGGCGCCGACGGCGTCGTCAGAACCCTCCAGGCAATGCAGGAAGCCAACCTCGCGTCCACCGGCACGGCGGTGAACAGGGAATCGAGAAGGGATGCCCGCTACCGCGTAAACGGGATCCAGGTATCCCATCTGTCCTACACCTACGGGCTCAACGGCGCCAGGTTGCCCGAGGGCGAGACTTGGTGGGTCAACCTGATAGATGTCGAGGTCATCGGGGACGACGCAGAAGAGGCCCGCTCCGAAGGGGCGGAGTTCGTCGTGGTCTCCCTGCACTGGGGGGTGGAATACCGGCGCATGCCGTCTGCCTCCCAGGAACGGTTGGCCCGGGAGATCGCGGCTCTGGGAACGGTTGACCTGTTGATAGGGCATCACGCCCACGTCCTCCAACCGATAGACCGGATCGACGGCATGTGGGTGGTCTACGGGCTGGGGAACTTCCTCTCCAACCAGAACCCGGTGTGCTGTACGCCGTCAAGCGAGGACGGCGCGGTCCTGCACGTCGAAATCGGGGACAGCCCGGACGGCCTGGCGGTGGGGACCATCACCTACACGCCCACTTGGGTCGACCGCCGCGCCATGCAGGTCATCCCGGTGGCCGACCGGCTCTCCGGACCGGACGTCGATCAACGGCTCCAAGCGACGCTGCGCAAGTCCTGGGAACGCACCGTGGAGGCCCTGGGCGCCCTCGGCGCCGACCAACTCGGGGTGCGACCCACCGGGTCGCTGCCTCCGCCCGGCTAGACCTCGAAGGGCAGATCGGTGAAGAAGTCCGAAGACGGTCTGGCCGGCGCGGCAGCCGAGGGCGTCTCGATGCCCAGTCGCTTTCGAAGCCCTTCGTAACCGTCCCGCTCCAGTTCCTGTGCGAGGTTCGGCCCGCCCGAGGTGACGATCCTACCTCCCATCATCACGTGCACCCGGTCCGGTTCCACGTAGTTGAGTATTCGGGAGTGGTGGGTGATCATGAGTACTCCCATGCCGGGACCGCGCATCTCCCCCACCGCGGCCGCCACCTTCCGCACCATATCGATGTCCAGCCCCGAATCGGTCTCGTCCAGAAGGGCTGCCTTGGGGGAGAGCACCGAGATCTGGAAGATCTCCGAGCGTTTTTTCTCTCCCCCAGAGAGATCGTCATTGATGGATCTCTCCAGGAAAGGGTCCATGTCAAAGCGGCGGGAGGCCTCGGCTATCCGCCGGTCTGCCTCCTCGGGATCTATCCCTCTCTCCTCCGCCGCCTCTCGCATGAGCTCCGCCAGGTCCACTCCGGGGACCGCCACCGGACTCTGAAATGCCTGCACCAGTCCCTGACGGGCACGCTCGTCAGCCTCCAAGCCCATGACCTCCCGGCCGTCCACCCAGGCCTCCCCCTCAGCGGTGAAGTCGGGATGACCGCACAGGACATGACACAACGTACTCTTGCCCGAGCCGTTCGGCCCCATCAGGGCATGCATCTCCCCGAAGGGCACGTCCAGGTCGATGCCATTGAGGATCCTCACCGAGCCCACCGAGGCCTTGAGTCTCCGAACTTTCAACGCCAGGCCCATCAGATTGCCTCCGTCCGGCCATCGGGAAACTCCACCAGCACTTTGTCCCCTTCCACCCTGGTCGGATAGGAGGGAACCGGGCGCACCGCGGGTAAAGTCAAGGCTTCCCCGCTGGTCAGGTCGAAGACCGCACCGTGAAGAGGACACTCCACCTCGGTTTCGAACACCTCCCCCTCCGACAAGGAGGCCTCGGCGTGGCTACACCGATCTCCCAGTGCATAAACGTCCCCCTCGGTCAGGAAGACCGCTGCCACATGGCCCCCATGGCAGATCTTGTGACCCTCTCCTTCCCGCAGGTCAGCCAGGTTCGCAACCTCCACCCAGGGCATCAGACTCTTCCGCCTTCCTGAGCCTCGGCGAACCGACGGTTGACGGCCTGGCGGGCGGGCTCGTCCAGATCGTCGAGGGGCAGCCGGTCGATCGCCTCCTCAAAAAAGCCCCGCACCAGCACCCGCTCGGCCCGCTCCCTGCTGAGACCCCTGCTCATCAGGTAGTACATGGGCTCGGTCTCCAGCGGGCCGACGCTCGACCCGTGGCCGCAGATGATGTCGTTGCACAGTATCTCCAGATTGGGCACCGAGTTGGCTTTGGCGCCGTCGGACAGCACCAGGTTGCGGTTGGTCTCGAAGGCGGACGTGCCGACCGCATCCTCTTCGATTCGCAGCAGGCCGGTGAAGACGGACTGCGCCTGGTCCTCCACCGCACCTTTCAAGAACACGTCCGAACTGGTCGACCGGCCCACATGGTTGACAACCAGCCGGTAGTCAAGCACCTGCTCCATCTCCCCGAAATAGAGCCCCACCACCTCGACGCTTCCTCCCGCTCCCTCAAGGGTGGTGCGCAGGTCTATCCGGGCAAGCCGGCCTCCCAAACCGATCTCTCCGGCCCGGAAGGTGGCGTCTCTGCCGATCCGGGAGCGATGATGCATGATGGTGACTCCCTCGTTTCCCATGATTCCCACGGTCGTGACCGAGAGACGGGCGCCGTCGCCCACCGTGGTCTGCAGGTTGGGAACCACAACGCTTGCCACCCCGTCGGGAGAGCGTAGGAGCACCACCACCGTGGCTTCGGAGTTCTCCTCCGCCCGGATGTCCAGGCTGGGAAACGTGACGGTGTCCGGAAGGGTGGACTGCACGTCGATGACCAACGGGGCCTCCACCGCCCGGTTCCGAGGGATCCGGAGGCTGATCCCGTCCGATGAAAACGCTATGGCGGCCGCGGCAAACTTATCGGTGTCGGGGGTGAGAAGATCGGAGGGGGGATAGGCTTCCCATGCCTCCAGGGCGGAGCCCAGCCATGCCTCGGAATGGTTCTCAACCCCTATCAAATGCCCGTCCACCATGACCGCCGACCCGGCCCGGTCAGAGAGCGCGGCCAGGAAATCGCCCTCGGGAAGGGAATCGCCCGGGGTGGCGGGAATTGTCATGTGGTCGAGGTCGAACCCCAGAGTCACGTACTTCCAGTTCTCCTCCTTCGGGTTGGGCATGTCCAGGCGGCCGTACTCCCGGAGGGCATCCCGGCGCCGGGAGGCCAGCGAGGCAGGCACGGCGGCGTTCAACCGCTCAAGGGTGTCGGAATTGAGGCTCAGCATGGAAGACTTCACTCCAAGGCGTACGGAGACAAATGCTATCGGAAGTCCGATGAATAGCAGAAACGCGTTCACGGCCTCCCAGGCTCCTTCCCGAGGGACTCGATCACTCCTCCAGCAACTGCCGGGCAAGCGCGAATACCCGGTCGAACATCGCCTCCGTGAGCCGACCGGTGAAGGTGTTCTGCTGGCTGGGGTGATAGGAGGAGACCAGGACCGGGCCGTTTTCCAGGGCAGTCACCACCGCGTGGCCGAAGGCGGGACGGGGGCGCGGCGCCGACCAGCCCAACCGGGGAGCGAGCCTCAGCAGGTTGGTGTGGGATAGTCCTCCCAAAGCGACCAGCACCCGCAGACCCTCGAGCAGGCGCAACTCGTTCACCAGCCAGTCCGAGCAGGTGGCGGTTTCGGCGGCCAGGGGGCGGTTCCGGGGAGGAGCGCACCGTACCGAGGCGGTGACCCAGCAGTCCCGAAGCCTCAGCCCGTCATCCCGCGCCGCCGAGGAGGCCTGATTGGCGAATCCCGCTCGATGGAGAGCCCGGTACAGCCAATCCCCCGACCGGTCGCCGGTGAACATCCGGCCGGTGCGGTTGGCGCCGTGGGCGGCCGGCGCCAGGCCCACCAGCACCAAGCGCGCCTCGGGATCCCCGAATCCTGGGACCGGCCGACCCCAGTAGGTCTCCCCCCGGTAGGCCGCCCTCTTCTCGGTGGCCATCCTTTCTCTCCAGGACACCAATCGCTCACAGCGCCTGCACTCGATGAGTGCTGCGGAAAGGTCTCGCAACGTCAGGTCACGTCCGGACATGGCAATCGTCCCTGGTCGGTTCTCAGGCAGGGTACAAGTCCCGGCCGGCGCCTGTGGGCGGAGGTCTCCTCCGGGAAGGTCCGGCTACTCCACGGACGCCAGGAAGTCGAAGAAGACTTCCGACCAGGCCTCGGCGGCGTCGAATTGAGGTCCGTGACCCGAGCCTTCGAACATCTCCATGACCACCCGTCCGCCAGCCGACCGGTACTGCTCCAGCACATCTCGTATCTGGGTCACCATCAACTGCGGGGGGAACACCTCGGCACCCGGCCAGCCCGGCACGAACTCGGCTTGCCCTAGCGTTCCCATCTCCCAGGCTGAACCATCGGCGACCACTATGTCGGCGGAGCCGTGAGTCCACAGCAGGGGTGGTTTGGGGTCGATGCCGACGATGGCTGACCAGTCGCTGTATTTGCCGGACAGCGCGTTGAGAATCCCCCGGGCGCCAGGCGCCACTCCCGGCCAGTTCTCCGACGGCGTGAAGTCCCCCGGGTAGCCGTCGTCACCGGTCACCGACAGCATCACCTCATCCAGCAGGATCTCCTCTCTCTCCGGGGACTCGCGATGGGTGGGAGCCCAGTAGGACGAGTTCATGACATTGCGAGGAGACACCATGTTCTCCGTCGACCTGTCTCCGGCCGCCAGGCGGGCAGTGAAATCGGGATTGCCGGTCCCCCCGCCGGAGCCTGACCAGTCCGGATAGCAGGGAGTGCCGTCCCGGTGACAGGCGCCGAACCCGAACGGAGAGACGGGATCGATCATGGTGAGGGAAGCCACTTCCCGGTCCATGGCGTAGGCGGCGATCGCCGACCCTCCGGTCGACCAACCCACCAGGTGCGCCGGCCGGTCGATGCCGAGGACTTGGACCAGGGCGTAGGTGTCGTCGGCCCAATCCCTCAGGCCCCGGGTTGCGTCTATGGGCTTGGGCTCCGACCGCCCGAAAGAGCGCATGTCCGGCGCTATGAACCTGTAGCGGTCGGGGGCTTGGGGCCACAGGTGTTCATAGAAGCGTCCGGTCGACAGGTTGCCGTGGATCATCACCACCGGAATGCCGTCTTCAGGACCCGATTGGTACACGAAGGTCTCCAAGCGTTCGGTGCTGACCTTCCGTGCCCTTACTCCACTCAAGAGATCCATTGCCGTCCTCCTGTATTGCGCGACTCTTGGCGGATACTAGAGCAGGCAGTCAGCCAATAGTCCGGTTCAAGAAGCCGTGCATCCGATCCCGGGCCGCCCGGCCGTAGTCGTTGTCGAAATAGTCGAATGCGTGGATGCCCTCCGGCCAAACCTCCAGTTCGGCGCGGTTGCCGGCTGCGCGCCACCGATTGCACATGGAGACGGAGTCGTCGTAAAGCGGATCGATGCTTCCCACCGTGAACAACGCCGGAGGCATTCCGTGCAGGTCGGCGAGAATCGGTGAGACATCGGGATCGGACAGGTCGCGTGATCCGACGAATTGCTCGGCGAACCACCGGATGACCCTGGTGGTGAGGATCAGCGTCCCCTCACCCGCTTCCCGCACCGACGGGGTGCCTCGCAGGTCGTATGCGCCGTAGGTGAGGAGAGCCGCCCGGAATGGACTCAGCCCGTGACGCTCCCTCAGGCGGAGGCAGGTGACGGCGGCCAGGTGGGCCCCCGCCGACTCGCCCCCGATCGCCACCAATTCCGCTCCGAAGTGCTCCCCGGCATTCCGGAACAGCCAGAGAGCCGCGGCCTCGCAGTCGTCCGGTCCGGCGGGATAGGGGTGTTCGGGAGCCAGCCGGTAATAGGTGGAGACCACTGTCAGTTCGGTGGCGTCGGCCAACCGCTCCAGCATCGGGTCATGATGATGGGCGCCGCCCAGGACCCATCCCCCGCCGTGGATGTGAAGGAACACTCCCCGCGCCCGGCCCGACGGGGGTATGACCCGGAAGCGAATCGGTCCGGACTGTCCGGTCACTCTCCTGTCGAAGGCTCGCTCGGAAAAAACCAAGGGCCCGAACACCGACTTACCCTCCTCTCGCGCCTGCCGGGCCGCGTCGGGCCCTACCTCATAGACCTTGGGGAGATGGAGGGTGTCCCTTTCCAGCGCCTTGTTGAAGGAAAGCACCTCGGCAGGCGCTTCGGTGGGAACCTCCTCGGGTCCGGGACGGGTCACCCTGCCGCCAACCATCCCAAAATGGTCCAATCCGGGCGGTAATCAGCCGGGGGGCTGATTCAGTTCGATGACATTCCCGTCCGGATCGCTGATGAAGGCCTGGCGTCCGGCTTCGGGTACGTGGGAGGACCGCCGGAAACCCACCCCCCTCCGTTCGAGCACGTCCAAGAGGCCTTCCAGGTCCTCCACCTCCAAGGCATTGTGATTGTTCGGGTTCGGGCCCAGGGCGGCCACCTTGCTGATGTGGATGGCGTTCTCGGGACCGGCGCCGATCCAGACCCCTTGCGACTCGAAGGCCGGCCGGGGGAGTTCCGGCAAGCCAAGCCTGTCAAGATAGAACTCCCGGGACCTCTCCAGGTCGGTCGACGGGATGTTCACGTGCTGAAGCCGGGTGAGATGCCCGAACAGACCGCTGTCACTCATGAAGTTTCGCCACCTTTCGACCATTCGCCGACTCGATGAGAGCCAGGATGGTAGCCATGTTCACCGCACTCTCCCGGAGCGGGAAGATCTCGGGTTCTCCGTCCAGAATCATTCTCTCCATGGCCTTCACCTCCTCCAGGTAGGCGTTCGTGCCCTCAAAGGTGTGGTGGCTGGTGACCTGATCGCCCGCCTCGTCGCCGAAGGCGCGGTTGTCGTCTCCCGACTCCGAGAGGGGAGCGACTTCAGAGGTCCGGGTCACCACCTCCACCGTGGAAGCCAACTCCACCTGGCTGAGCCAAGGGTATGTGACACGGAGGCGACCCCGCGAGCCGACGAACTCCGCCGACCAGGAGGGGAGCGCCTCGAAGCTGGTGACGAACTGACCCATCACTCCCCCTTCGTAGAGGATCTGGGCGCCGAAGGTCATGTCCGCCGCCTGGCCGGCCCTGCGGATGAACCCCTCGACTTCGACGGGCCGCCTCTGCAGCACGGCCTGGAACAGGGTGACCGGATAGCAGCCCAGGTCCCACAGCGAACCCCCGCCCCTGCGGTCCAACCGGATGTCGTCGGAGTACAGCAAAGTGAATCCGAATGTCGCCTGCGCCCAGCGGGGAGCTCCGATCACCCCTTGAGAAACCAGCCGGCGAAGAAGGGCGGTCTGGGGATGGAAGCGCATCATGGAGGCCTCCTGGATGATCACTCCGTTGGCCTCGGCGGCCCTCTCCAGCAACTCCATCTCGCCGGGACGGATAATCAGGGGTTTCTCGATCAGAGCATGCTTGCCTGCTTCGGCCACCCTCACTCCCCAGGGGACATGGAGCCAGTTGGGCAGGGACACGTAGACGACGTCCACCTCGCCGCACGAAAGCATCCCGTCATAGCTGCCGAAGGAGTGGGGAATCCCCGCAGCCCGCGCATAGGCGGATGCGCGGTCGGGGTCTCGGCTGGCCACGGCGGTGACCTCGGAACGACCCGACATGCCCGCCGCCTCGACTATGCGATCGTTGATCCGGGCGGTGCCGAGCAAACCCCAACGCAGGGGTTTCTCTCCGGCCGACATCGTCATCTCCCGACTCCTCCCCTGAAGGTCGGCTCCCAGCCTCGCATTTCAGCCGCCGGTGGCGTCATCGGTCTTCAGCGCCCCCACCGAGACGTCGCTGACCGGGTTCCACAGCATCCAGCCCAGATCGAACCCTTCCGCGGCGTCTATCGAGGAGCGCACCTGGGAGTCCCGGTGTCCGAAGTCCTGCAGCCAGGGACGGATCACCACCCCGGTGTGCACTCGGGCAACGGCGTCCGCCAGCGCCTGGCCGACCACCTCGCCAGGGTGGTTGTTGGGCTGGTCAAAGCCGAACCATCCGCTGTCGTAGTGACTGGGATACAGCATGGGCGAAACGACGTCCAGAGTCTCGGTGATCTTCTCCCACTGCTGGCCGATACCGCCGTCATCGGGAACCGTCGTCAAGAATCCGAAGATGTCGGCTGCAACCGCACATCCCATCGGCCACAGCAGGGCGCGGGCCTCCTCCAAGAACGATGTGATGGCGGCCACCCGGGAGTCCTGATCAATGGGTCCGTCGAAGGTGGCGGACGGACGTCGTGAGTCGGGGAACCGTATGTAGTCGAACTGGATCTCATCCACGCCCAACTCACAGGCTTCCACCGCCAGTTCCAACGCATAAGCGCGGGCGTTGGGATCGGTGGGATCCAAGAAGTACTGATGGCCCTGCCGGTAGGGCTCGTCGTTATAGGCGTCCCACACCGCCATGGTGGGGATCTTCACGCTGGCGGTCGGGTCCTGGAAAGCCACGATCCTGCCGATCAGGTATATGTCTCTCCTTTCCAGGGAGTCGGCGATCCCGGCCAGGTCGTACCGGGGATACACGGCGCCCACCTCCCGGGCCACTTCAACCTGGGAGTCGTAGAAGATCGATCCCGTCTCGTCTTTCAGATCCAGCATCACACCGTTCAGTTCGGTCTCATCCACCAGCCTCACCATGGCGTCCCATTGCTGACGATCCCCTGCCGCCGTTCCTGATACATGCACGGCCTTCACCACCAGGGGAGCGATGACCACCTCCGCGTCTCCCGGGCCACCATCCCACTCGTATTGGGCGCCCACCCAGGCAGGTCGGGTTACTCGCACCTCGCCCTGTTCCACGCCTTCCAGCAGGAACCTCCCATCGGGGTCGGTGACCGTGCTGACCGGGCCGGCCCTCACCAGCGCTCCTTCGACAGGAATCTGTCCCAGGTCTGTCACTCTCCCCCGCAGAGTCCTCGGCTTGAGGTGAACTCTCATCGATTCCTGGGCCGGGCCGGCAACCGTAACCGTCTTTTGCAGGTGACCGGGCGAAACCAGCACGTACCGGCGGCCATCCGGGACCCACTCCAGTTCAACTCCCCCGTCCAGATCGGTGGTCCCCACCACCTGCCCGTCCTGGATGACCGTTACGTCTCCCATGGGCCGACCATTCCCATCCAGCGCGTAGAGGGTGAAAGGCTGATCGTCTCGGAAGATCAGCCAAGCCATCCAAAATAGCCAACCGATGGTGACCAGGGTCAAAACCCTGCGTGCCCAGAGTCTGCGCCACGACATGTCCGACAACCGAGATTAGGTACTTCCCTAAGGTATGTCCCCATGTTCGGTTTCCTGCTGTCGGTGGTGATAGCCGCTCTTGCCGGGGGTATCGGCGCCCGGCTGGCCGGCAGACGTTCCACTGGGTGCTGGGCCTCCATCGCCCTGGGTTTGATCGGCGCTCTGCTCGGAACGTGGTTGGCAGGTCTCCTTGGTTGGCCGACCATCTGGGAGATCCAAGGATTCCCCGTGGTGTGGGCGATAGTCGGCGCGGCCCTGTTCGTGGCCGTGCTCAACTTGATCAGCGGGCAAGGTACCCGCCGACAGCCCCCCTCCTAAATCCGGGCGGCGCCGGGACGGCTCAGCCGATGGCGCCCGCCTCGGCCATGTTCAACTCGATGAGCCGGTTCATCTCCACCGCATACTCCATCGGAAGTTCCTTCACGATCGGTTCGATGAACCCTGCCACCACCATGGATGTGGCCTGATCCTCCGACAGCCCCCGGCTCATCAGGTAGAACAACTGCTCCTCGCCCACCTTGGAAACGGTGGCCTCATGGCCGATCTCGGCATCGTTCTCCTCGATCTCCATATAGGGATAGGTGTCGGACCGGGAGTCCTCATCGAGAATCAGGGCGTCGCAGCGGACGAAGCTCTTGGACCGCTCCGCGCCAGGCTCAACCCTCACCAGGCCCCGGTATCCGGCTCGACCTCCGGCCCGGGAAATGGACTTCGAGACGATGGTGGAAGTGGTGTCGGGAGCCACGTGCACCATCTTGGCGCCGGCGTCCTGGTGCTGCCCGGAGTTGGCGAAGGCGATTGACAGGACCTCTCCGTGAGCTCCCGGCTCCATCAGCCACACCGACGGGTATTTCATGGTCAGCTTGGAGCCGATGTTCCCGTCCACCCACTCCATGGTGGCGTCGCCATAGGCGGCCGCCCGCTTGGTGACCAGGTTGTAGACGTTGTTCGACCAGTTCTGGATGGTGGTGTAGCGGCAGCGGCCGCCTCTTTGGACAATGATCTCCACCACCGCCGAATGGAGGGAGTCGGTGGTGTAGACGGGCGCTGAGCAGCCTTCCACGTAGTGGCAGTAGGCGCCCTCGTCAACGATGATCAAGGTGCGCTCGAACTGGCCCATGTTCTCGGAGTTGATCCGGAAGTAGGCCTGCAGGGGCTGTTCGACGTGCACGCCCGGCGGTACATAGATGAAGGAACCGCCCGACCAGACCGCCGAGTTGAGGGCGGCGAACTTGTTGTCGTTGGGGGGGATCACCGTCCCGAAGTACTTCTTGACCAGTTCGGGATACTCTCGTACGGCGGTATCCATGTCGCAGAACAGCACCCCCATCTCCTCGAGGTCCTCCCGGTTGCGGTGATACACGACCTCGGACTCGTACTGGGCGGTCACCCCCGCCAGGAACTTCCGCTCCGCCTCGGGAATACCCAGCTTCTCATAGGTCTCCTTGATCTCATCGGGCACCATGTCCCAGGTGTGAGCCTGCTCCTCGGTGGGCTTGACGTAGTAGTAGATGTCGTCGAAGTCGATGTCGTTGAGCAGACCTCCCCCGCCCCAGGTGGGAATAGGCCTGGCCAGGAACCGCTTGTAGGCGCGGAGCCGGAAGGAGAGCATCCACTCCGGTTCCTCTTTCATAGCCGACATCTGCCGGATTATGTCTTCTGACAGCCCCTTCTGCGGCTTGAAGACATAGTCGTCCTCCGAATCGTGCCACCCCAGCTTGTAGGCGCCGAGATCGATATCAACGGTTGCCACCACTCACCTCTTCATTGCGCTAGACCGTTGATCCCAATGGTAACAGCCGTTCAGAAATAGCACATCCCGGTTGGCTTTTTTAAGGGGCGGTCGAAGCAGTCAGGGGAAGGATCGGCGTCAGCGGTACCCGGCGGGCCGCCTCCAGCACCCAGAAACGAGGCGCCTCCCGGGACCAGGCGCCCAGGATTCTCTCCGCCAATGGGCTGTGGGTGTGCTGGAGATGCAGGCTCACCAGGCGACGGATCTCCTCGGCGTCCTGGCCGGTCGGCCGCCGCACCGCCGGCGAGGTGTCGGCCAGATATCCGTGCAGGCGGAACTCGGGGTCCCACACATAGCTCACTCCGCCGGTCATCCCCGCTGCGAAGTTGGCGCCCACCGGACCCAGGATCAACGCCCTCCCTCCCGTCATGTACTCGCACCCATGGTCCGAACACCCCTCCACCACCGCCGTCCCTCCGGAGTTGCGCACCGCAAATCGCTGGCCCACCGCCCCCGACATGAGCAGGAGGCCCCCGGTGGCGCCGTACATAACGGCATTGCCGCCGGCTTGGGGCGAAGCCTCCGGGTGGTCGGCGTTCCGGCGTGGGACCACCACTATCCGCCCTCCCCCCATGCCCTTTCCCACGTAGTCATTGGCGACGCCGTCCAAGCGAAGGGAGATGCCGGGAGCCAGCCAGGCGCCGAAACTCTGCCCCGCCGTGCCGGACAGCGTCACCGAAACCGAACCCTCCGGCAACCCTTCTGCACCGTACCGGGCGGTGACCATCCCCGACAGTCGGGCGCCGACGGTGCGGTCCGTGTTGGAGATCGGGTAGGACAGCCGGACGGGGACTTCGCTCTCGATCGCCTCCTCGGCCTCGGCGGCCAGCCGTCGCGACAGCTTGGAAACCTCGAAGGGCCGATACCCCGGGTGGCGGGAGTGTGAGTCGAATCGGACCAATAACTCCGCCAGGCTGGCTGCGAGTGGATGATCGACAGGCGCCAGCAGGTCGGATCTGCCCACCACCTCCTCCAGGGACCTGGCGCCCAGCAGCGCCAGGTAGCGTCTCACCTCCTCGGCCAGCATCCGGAAAACCGACACCACCTGGTCCACCTCCCCTGCGTAGCGGGTCCGAAGATCCTCCCGCTGGGTGGCTATTCCCACCGGGCAGGTGTTGAGATGGCATTGGCGGACCATCTTGCATCCCAGCGCCAGAAGGGGCAGGGTCCCGAACCCGAAACGGTCGGCGCCCAACAGGGCGGCTATCACCACGTCCCGGCCGGTGCGCAGCCCTCCGTCGGTCTCCAGTTCCACCTCTCCCCGCAGTCCGTTGACGGACAGGGTCTGATGAGCCTCGGCCAGACCCAACTCCCAGGGCGATCCGGCGTGTTTGATCGATTCGAGCGGCGAGGCTCCGGTGCCTCCCTCAGTCCCGGAGATGAGGATCACATCGGCTCTGGCTTTCACCACTCCAGCCGCGATGGTGCCCACTCCCGGTTCGGAGACCAGCTTTACCGAGACTCTGGCCGAAGGTTTGAAGGTCTTGAGGTCATAGATGAGCTGAGCCAGGTCCTCGATCGAGTAGATGTCATGATGCGGGGGTGGGGAGATGAGGGTCACTCCCGGTTTGGTGTGACGGAGGCGGGCGATCTCCGGAGAGACCTTGTGGCCCGGCAACTGTCCGCCCTCCCCCGGCTTGGAACCCTGTGCCATCTTGATCTGCAACTCCCTGGCCGAGTAGAGGTAGCCGGGGGTGACGCCGAACCGGCCGCTCGCCACTTGCTTTATGGAGGAGTTGCGGGGGGTCCCGTAGCGGTCGGTGCCCTCCCCTCCCTCCCCGGAGTTGGAGTGTCCGCCGATCCGGTTCATGGCCTCCGCCAAGGCTTCATGCGCTTCCTTGGACAGGGCTCCATGCGACATCGCCGACGTGACGAACCGGCGCATGATCGCCTCGGCCGGCTCGACCTCCGACAACAGGACCGGAGTCCTCTCCACGAAGGTGCACAGATCGCGGATGTGGGTTACCGGCCGCTGTTGGATCGTCTCCAGATAGCGGTCCCAGTCGTCCTGGTTCCCGGATCGGGCCGCCCTGTGCAGGGCGAGAACCACCTTGGGGCTGGTGACGTGGAACTCTCCCCCGCCGCGTTGCTTGTAGAAGCCGCCTGTCAACTCGTCCCCCGCCGAGTAGAGCGCATGCAACCGGAGGGTGTTCCAGGCAAGGTGGCCGAAACCGCGGCCGGACAGCCGGCTGGAAGTGTTGGGAAAGGCATAGTCCAGCACTTCCGGTTCAAGCCCCAAGGCCTCGAACAACTCGCTCCCCCGGTACGCAGAGACCGTGCAGATCCCCATCTTGGACATGACTTTCAGGAGCCCGTTCTGGAGGGCGTTGCGGTAGTTCTCCTGGGCCTCCACAGGGTGGACTTTCAAGACCCCCTCCTGGGCCATGTGCATGACTTCCCGGATCGCCAGGTAGGGATTCACGGCCGAAGCGCCGTAGGCGATCAGGCAGGCCAAGTCGTGGGAGTCCCGGGCCTCACCCGAGACGGCGACTATCGAGACCGACACCCTCAGCCCGCTCTGTATCAGACGTTGGTGAACGGCCCCCACCGCCAGCAGCATGGGAACCGGCGCATGTGCGCCGTCAACCTCCCGGTCGGAAAGCACGATGATGGAGGCGCCCTGTTCGGTCGCTTCCACCGCCTCCTCACAAATCTGATCTAGGCGGCGTTTCATTCCCTCCCGACCTTCCACGACCGGCCACACGCTGGGAATCCAGTGGGAAAAGAAACGTGGATCTCCGGATGTCACCACCGTCTCTAGTTCGGCGAGGGAGAGGACCGGAGAGAGAAGCTCCATCCTGGCGTAGGGCCGGTAGCGGTCCTCCAGGAAGGACCCCCTCCCTCCGAGGTAGGTTCGCAGCGACATCACCGACTGCTCCCGGATGGGATCCATGGGAGGATTGGTCACCTGGGCGAATTGCTGGTGAAAATAGTGGGCAAGCCGCCGCGGCCGCCCGGAGAAGGCCGCCAGGGGGGTGTCGCTTCCCATCGAGCCCAGAGGGCTCTTGCCGAGCGCCATCTCCGCCAGGATCAGCCGGCGCTCCTCGGCCGTGTAGCCGAACACCCGGCACAGCCTTTCACGCTCTATCTCGAACCGCGCCTCGGCGGAGAACGGCTTCTGGATGTAGAGGGTCTGGTGCTCCATCCACTCCCGATAGGGCCGGAGACGGCACAACTCCGGACGGATTTGCTCGCTGAACCGTATGTCACCGGTCTCACCGTCGAAGAGCAACATCTCACCCGGTCCCAACTGGCCGGTCCGCTCAGCCCAGGCCTCCTCCGAAGGGCACACTCCGGCCTCCGAAGCCACTATCAGCATCTCGGGGGTGATCGTCCACCGTGCGGGCCGCAGGCCATTCCGGTCCATGGCCGCCAGCAGCGACACGCCGTCGGTGACCGCCAACGCCGCCGGGCCGTCCCACGGCTCGGTCAGGGAAGCGTGGTACTCATAGAAGTCCTGTTCCTCCGGATCGAGGGTGGGCGCACTCTCCCAGGCGGGCTGGATGAGCATCTCCTTGATATGGGGAAGGGACCTGCCGGTACGGAGCAGCAACTCGAATACGTTGTCCAGGCTGGCCGAATCCGAAAGGCCTGGCTGTACGAAGGGCTGCAGGTCCTCGGTCCGTTCTCCCCAGACGGTCGAAGTCACGCTTTGCTCACGGGCCTTCATCCAACTCCGGTTGGCCGATATGGTGTTTATCTCCCCGTTGTGGGCGAGACACCGGAAAGGCTGGGCGATCTCCCAAGCCGGGAAGGTATTGGTCGAGTAGCGCTGGTGGAATATGGCGAAAGCGGTGTGGTAATCGGGATCGGTCAGGTCCCAGTAGAAGTCGGCTATGTGGGCCGCGGTGAAGAGGCCCTTGTAGACCACGGTCCGCGCCGAGGCACTGGGTATCGAGAAGGAAGCCAGGCTCTCGCCAACCCTTTCCATGCGTTTTCTCGCCAGCAGCATCAAACGCTCGAACTCCTCGGAGTCGAGAGTGTCCGGAACTCCCACCAGGGCCTGGCGTATCACCGGCATGAGCTTGCGAGCGCGGTCGCTGAGCGCTTGGGGATCGGTAGGCACCGAACGCCACGCCAGGAGGGGGATGCCCTCGGTCGACAGGGCCTCTGCCACCACCTGCTCGCCCGCCCGGGGATCTTCGGCGGGAAGGAAGGCCATTACCACTCCCAGCCGATCGGGAGGAGCGACCCCCACGCTTCGCAGGTACCTGGACAGCAACCGGTGCGGTATCTGGGTGAGCAGGCCGGCGCCGTCTCCAGTGCCATCGGCAACCTTGGCGCCTCGATGGTCCAGCCGGATCAGGCACTCCACGGCAAGCCTGGTCATCCGGTGGGACGGCCGGCGGTTTCGGGCAGCGATCAGCCCCACTCCACAGGCATCGTGATGAAAACGAGCCGCCAAGTCGTTTATCAGGTTTGAAGACCGCACGCGCTCCCCCGGTTTCAAACAGTTAACCTACCGGAAATCGCTTGTTTCAATAATCCACCCAGCGACCATGACCTGCCGGAAGAACTGTCACAAGGGATGCCGATCCGATGCCGGTAATGGTGGTGGGCGCCGACACCCCGGTGGGTGAAGCGATCATCGGAGAGTTGATCGACCCCGACCGGGAGGTGCGGGCGTTCGTCTCCGATCCTTCCGTCGGGGTGCGCCTCAAGGAGGCAGGCGTCAAGGTGGCTATGGGTGATGTCTCGGACGCCTCACACGTCTCCGCCGCATGCCTCCGGTGTCACACCGTGGTCCTGGTGTGCGACGCGGGCCGCGACGGACGGGAGATCTCCTTTGCAGCCGACGCCGGGGAAGTCCACACCCAATGGGCCCAGGCGGTCTCCGAGGCCGGGGCAAAGCGGGTGATCTGGGTGGCCAACCATCCGGTCCCCGAAGCCCGGGTTGCCGAGCAGGCCACCGTCGAGAGCGACCTGTCCCACGGAGAGATAGCCAATCGCGTGGCCGACCTGGACGACGCAGCGGTCCTCTGATTTCCCCCGCAGCCCTTCGCTACGGCCGATCCGTACCCGAACCAACCGCGGGACCTAGAGCATGAGGGAACCAAGCCCCTCCAACAGCAAGCCGATCGACTCCTCGGTGGTTGTGGCGGGAGGGGAGGCCCTCACCCAGCCGGCCCGGTCGGCGAGCACCACTCCGCGTTCTCTCATGGTCTCCACCACCTGGGCCGAGTCCCGGCCGGGGATCCTGAAGGTGAGGATTCCCGCCCGCTCTCCCGGGTCCCTCCACGGCCGGCGTAGTTCGCACCCAATTCTCTCTAACTCCTCCTCCAGTCGATCCATTGCCGCCGAGATGCGGACGCTGATCGACTCCACACCTGCCATCCGGATCACTTCACATGCCGCCGCCAGGGCCACCGCTCCCATCACCGGATCGCTGCTCATCTGAAAGCGGGCGGCCGCCGTGGCAGGTGGATGGGGAGGGGGAGTCTGAAAGTCAAGGGGATCGGCAACCCCCAACCATCCGGTGAGGGTGGGCGCCAGGCGGTCCGTGGCCCGGTCCGAGACCATCATGGCGGCCCCGCCGAATCCGGCCCTCATCCACTTGTGGCTGCCTGCCGCCACCACATCCGATGCGGGGCAGTCCACCGGGAAGGCCCCCAGCGACTGGATGGCGTCAACCACCAGCAGCGGTTCCGGGAAGGCTTCCCGTAACTTCGCCAGGTCAGCGCGAAAGCCGGTGGCGAAGTCGACATGGCTAACCGCCACAACCCGGGTGGAGGCGTCAACGAACGGCCGGAGGTGGTCGGGAGTGAGACGATGATCAGGCAAGGGGACCCGGCGCACTTCGTCTATCAAACCCGCTTGCCGGGCGCGGATCCACGGATAGAGATTGGTGGGGAACTCGGCTCCGGGGACCACCACGTTCCCGCCCCGCAAACCGAAGGCGACGTGCAGGAGGGCCGCCCCCGTGGTGTGTGTGACGCCGACTCCCGGAACGTCTACGTCCAGGAGCCATGCGAGTCCCCGCCGCCCCCGGATCATCCCCTCCTCCAGAAGCGTGCTCAGGTTCCCGGTGGCCGATCCGAAGTCCGCCACATAGTCGGCGACCCTCCTCTCCACCATCCTGGAGACCGGAGAGATAGCTGCGGAATTCATGAAACCCGACGGCTCGCGAAACTGCTCCCAATAAGGGGCAGGGAGCGGGGGGAGAGTCATCTGGTAGGCGCCTCCTTGCCTAGAGGAGCGAAACCCCCACCAACGCCCCCAGGTCTTCCAGAGCGTCGAGGGGGTCTGTCACTTTGATCGTGGTCATACCCATCTTAAGGGCCGTCTTGAGGTTGACGCCGATGTCGTCCAGCATCACGGCCTGGCGGGGCGCCACGCCCAGGCGCGCAAGCGTTATGCGGTAGATCTCGGGTTCGGGTTTGCGAACTCCCTCCACACAGGACTCGACCACCACATCGAAATGGTTCGCTACGGAAGGCGCGTTCAAACTCTTCCAGTTGTTCGTAACAGCCGCGACCGCGAAACCCTCCTCCCGCAAACGCCGCACCGCCGCCAGCATGAGGGGACGGATCTCCACATCGGCTTCGATCCTCCTCATCATCCCCGCCACATCCAGGTCCACCCCGAACCGCCGGGCCTCCCGCCTCAGGCCCTGCTCGAAGGTCTCAACGCTGATCTCTCCCCGTTCGTGGCGGGCCCAGGCCCCGTCTTCTCCCGCCTCCGTCACGATCCGCCCCACCGTGCCCGCCGCCAGGCCCTGGTCGGCCTCGAAGGAGGAGATGGTGTGCAGGGGCGATTCGAAGACCACCCCTCCGAGGTCGAACAGGACCGCTTCTATCCGGGTCATGTCCTGGTGCGCCGGCGGCGGCGCACCGTGAAACGCAGTCGATGAACGGGTTCCTCGTCAAGATGGATGACGAAGGAGTAGTCACCCTCCGACTGGAAAGGCAGCGAGTGGAAGGTAAAGGCTATCGGGTATCCGAAGACCGATCCGGGGGGGAGCCTGGAGGGTTGTTTGACGGGGATCCTTCTTTGGAGCATCCGCGGCCCGAGAACGCTCCTCCCATCCTGGTCCTGGAGGTCCACACCCACCTTCACCGGGGACTTGTCCCATCCCCACGGAAAGGTGACTCTCATGCCGATCCCCATGGAGGAGTGCCGGGTGGGGAGAGTCCCCACCAGAAGCTGGTCCCAGCCGCCACCCAGGGCGAAAAGCTTCCCTCCCACCACCTGTACGGCGTCGGCCAGGAAGGCGAAGTCGACAGACGGCTTCAGCCCGGAAAACCCTATCTCCGATATGTCCATTATTCCGCAGCCACCGCCGCGGAGGTTACCTGAAGCAGCGCCGTACAGGAGAGGGAAAGGCGCGCTTGGTAATCTGTCTCCTCAAACCCGCAGATCGTCTGTCGACTATTCCCGGGGAGGAGGTCTCCGTCCCATGTCCAAGTTGGCCCATCGGGATCTGAAAGAACAAGCCCGCCAAAGAGTCACCAGCCAACAACCCCGCCTGGAAGAACTGAGCCTCTGGCTCCATGACAACCCCGAAACCGCCTACGAGGAATACCAGTCCTCGGCCCGCCTCGCCCAGGTGCTGGAGGGATATGGGTTCACGGTCGAATACCCGGCGTATGACCTGGAAACCTCCTTCGCCGCCCGGTCGGGACAGAGCGGCCCCGAGTTGGTGATCTGCGCCGAATACGATGCTCTTCCCGGCATCGGCCACGCCTGCGGACACAATATCATCGCCTCGGCCGCGGTAGGCGCCGGCCTGGCTCTCCAACCCCTGACCGAGGAACTGGGGTTCCGCCTCACCGTCCTGGGCACCCCGGCCGAAGAGATCTATGGGGGAAAGGTCGATCTGATCAATGCCGGAGCGTTCGAAGACACGGCCGCCGCCATGATGGTCCACCCCTCACCCCGGGACGTGGTCGACGGCCCTTCCCTGGCGATCATCCAGTTGGAGGTGGCCTTTCACGGGAAGGAGGCTCATGCTTCGGCCTTTCCCGAGAAGGGCATCAACGCTCTCGACGCGTTCGTCCAGTCCTATGTGAATCTCTCCACCCTCCGCCAGCACATCCTGTCCACCGACAAGATCCACGGGATCATCACCGACGGGGGAAAGGCCCCCAATATCATCCCCGCCCTCACCCGGTCGAAGTGGTACGTCAGGTCCCAGGACTTCGAACGGCTCGAAGTCCTGAAAGAGCGGGTCAGGTCCTGTTTCGAGGCAGCCGCCCTGGCCACCGGATGCCGGGTGGAGATAGAGCAGATGGGCAACGGGTACACCGAGTTGATCAGCAATGACCTCCTCACCGAACTCTATGCCGCCAACTCCCTGGCCCTGGGACGGCCCCTGCAGAGAGGCGCCGACATCAATCCCTCGGAAGCAGGCTCCACCGACATGGGGAACGTCTCCCAGATCGTGCCCACTATCCACCCCATGCTCTCGCTCCACTGCGCTCCCATCGGGAACCATCAGCCGGCTTTCACCAGCCAGACCATCACCCCCGAAGGCAACCAGGCCGTCTTCGACGGCGCGGTGGGAATGGCCTGGACCGCCATAGACCTGGCCGCCGGAGACCTCTGGGACCAGCTTTAGAACACCCCGCTCCGTCCCCTCGGTTGACAGGCGCCTAGGACCCTCCGTGCCGGGGGGATAGGAAGAAGCCCGAGCGGGGCTTGGGAACGAAGAAAGTCGCCTTGGGCGGAATGGGCAGTCGGTTGTCCGCGGCATGGATCACCTGTTCCATCGTGGCCGGGGATAGCATGAAACCGACTCCTCCCTCCTCGGCAACCCGGTCTACCACCGTCTTGACGCCCTCGTGGTCGGGGATGAAATCCATTCGCGGATCGGTTCTCTCGTCCGCCACGCCCAACAGCGGTTCCAGCACGGTGCGATGAAGGGCCACGGCGTCCATTTCATCTTCGCAGTGGGACAGTCGAATCGACCAGCAGCCCTGGCTGGTAATGGCTATCGCCTCACCCCTGGCGGGCAGGCGCACCGGCGCCCTGACCGCCCCCACATCCTCTTCCAGTCGCTCGGCCGACAGTTCGGCATTCACCCACCGGTGATAGGGATGGATCCGTAGCTGGTCGGTGGGGAAGGCGACCACCAGCATCCTTCCCGCCGGATGCGCCTCGTCGGCGCCGTACCGGGAGGCGTGTCGAACCGAGGCGGCGGCTCGATGGTGGCCATCCACTATGTAGGCCTTGGGAACCTTGGAGAACTCATCCAGCAACCGGGGAACCACGTCTCGGGGGACCACCCAGATCTGGTGAAGATCTCCGTTCTCCAGAGTCACGGACACATCCGGGACGGTGCGACAGATCTCTTCCACCATGCCGTTGATCTTCTCCCGGGGCGGGTACCCCAAACCCATGGGATTGGAGCTGTACGGCACCTCCGCCATGTACTTGTACAACTCTTCCTCGCGGTCGCTCCGAGTGGTCTCGTGAGGCACCAGAGTTTGCGGAGCGGAAGCCACCGGCGCATCCCCCACCACGCCGGTCTGCTGATGGACGCTGTCGGTTATCCGATACACGAACAGGCCTTCCAGCGGCGGACCGAAGACGCCTTTTCGCATTTGACGTTCCAGGTAGCCGGCCGCCTGGGACACCAGTTGGCGGAAGGACTTGTTGGGCCAGGAGTCGGCGGGGGTGAAGGCGTTGAAGAACGAGTCGGGGTTCTCCGAGGCCCAGCGGTACCGCTCGTAGGGAGTCAGGAAGTCATAGGCGGGCGGAACCACCCGCCACGCGTACTCCGGAGAGACCAGCCGCGTCTGGACCGGCCTCAGCCAGCCGCTCATTCCAGCGGCCCGCTCGGGTAAGCGGTCACCCCCAGGATGTAAGGCAGGCCCTCGAGTTCCGCCACCATGGCGTCCGATACCTCTCCCTGCACCTGCACCACCGCCACCGCGGTGCCCGCTCCGCTGAAAACCTGGTTGGTCATGTGCTGCACATTGAGCCCCGATGATTTGATCGACGTCAGGACGCCGGAGAGTACTCCCACCCGATCGATGTGACGAATGGTCAGGTAGGTCCCCGCGGGGGAGAGTGCACCAAGATTGACCACGTTGCGAACCTTGCCCTGGGCGAAGTCCGCCAGCATTCTCACCACCTCGGCTGCGATTGCGTGTTGGGCCTGGCGGGTGGAGGCGCCGATGTGGTGAGTGATGTACACATGCGGATGGCTGGCCAGCTTCGAGTCGCCGGCGCCCGAGGCGGCTTCGCCCTCGCCGGAGAAGACATCGATTCCCACCCACAGATCCTGTCGATCGACCGCCTCCAGCAGGGCCTCCTCGTCTACCAGGTCGGCGCGTGCAGTGTTGATCAGCCAGGCGCCCGGCTTCATCCGCGCCAACAGGTCGGCCGAAACCATGCCGGTGGTCTGGGGGGTGGACGGGGCATGGAGGCTGACGATGTCGGATACGGAGAAGAGTTCCTCCAGTCCGGAGACAGTCCCCACGCCCAGCTTCCTCATCCGGTCGAGAGCCTCGAACGTTCTGGGCTTCTCCACGGTGACCAGCTTCAACCCGAAGGCCCGGGCGCGTTTGGCCACTTCAAAGCCGATTTGGCCCATTCCCACTATGCCCAAGGTCCTGCCATGGAGCCCGCGAGCCCTCGAAAACTCGCCCTTCCGCCACTCGTTCTGGCGGATGGCCGTCACGTTGTCGGGGATTCGCCGGTCGACGGCCAGCATCAACCCCATCGCCAGTTCCGCCACCGCGATCGCGTTCTGGCGAGGAACGTTCGACACCCAGATCGCCCGCCGGGAGGCCGCCTGGCAGTCGATGGTGTTGTAGCCGGCCCCGGCCCGGATGATCCATGCCAGTTCATCGGCAGCGTCGATCGCTCCGGCCGTGACCGGGGTGGAACGCACCAACAGGACCTGCACTCCCCCCAGCGCCTCAGCAAGCTCCGCGCCGCTGAGTTCGGGGCGAGACTCGCACTCGAAACCGAGTCTCTCCATTTCGGGCAGGAACTGCTCGGGAAATGTGTCTGCCAACAACACTCGCATAGAGGACCGTCCTAGAGAGCATTCCGTCTGGTTGATAGAGGGGCGGGAACCGGGGTAACCTCGTTCTGAACGTGGTTTCGGAGCACTTCGACCCCTCTGCCTGGGAAATTGTACCTGGGTTTTCATTTACCGATATCACGTATCACCGTGCCGTGGATTTGGGAGCCGTGCGGATAGCCTTCGACCGCCCGGAAGTGCGCAACGCCTTCCGGCCCCACACCGTGGACGAGTTGATCACCGCCCTGGAACACGCCCGGCAGTGGAGTCGGGTGGGGTGCGTGCTGCTCACCGGCAACGGCCCCTCTCCCCGTGACGGGGGATGGGCTTTCTGCTCGGGAGGCGATCAGCGGATCAGGGGAAGGGACGGGTACAAATACGCCGATGGGGCCGATGGCCCGTCCATCGATCCCGCCCGCCTGGGGAGACTCCACATCCTGGAGGCGCAGCGCATCATCCGCTTCATGCCCAAAGTGGTGATCGCGGTCGTGCCGGGATGGGCGGTGGGCGGTGGGCACAGCCTGCACGTGGTTTGCGACCTGACGCTGGCGTGCGGCGACCACGCGATCTTCAAGCAGACCGATCCCGACGTGGCCAGCTACGACGCCGGATACGGGTCTGCCTACCTGACGAGAATGATCGGCCAGAAGAGAGCCCGTGAACTTTTCTTTCTGGGCATGGACTACCGCGCGGAGGAAGCCAAGCAGATGGGGATGGTGAACGACGTGATCCCCCATGATCGGCTGGAGGAGATCGCCCTGGATTGGGCCCGGACCATCACCTCCAAGAGCCCCACCGCCCAGCGGATGCTCAAGTTCGCCTTCAACCTGGTGGACGACGGCCTGGTGGGACAGCAGATTTTCGCCGGGGAAGCGACCCGGCTGGGATATGGCACCGACGAGGCGGCCGAGGGCCGGGACGCCTTCTTGGAAAAACGGCCTCCCCGCTTCGACCAGTTTCCCTGGCACTATTAAAGCCTCGGACCCCGAACTCACCCGTTTCCAGGCCTGGAAGACCGCCGCCCGGCCCCACACGCTCTGGGCGTCGGTGGCGCCGGTGACGGTGGGAACCGGGCTTGCCATAGGCGACGGAGCGTTCCGGTGGGATGCCTTCTTCATGACCCTCGTCGTGGGGATTGCCATCCAGGTGGCCGCCAACTTCGCCAATGACGTCTCCGACGCGGCCCGGTCCGCCGACACCCCGGACCGTCTAGGCCCTCGCCGGATGGTGTCGGAGGGAGTCATCTCCTCTCGCCAGATGTGGACGGCCGCCTGGGCGGCGGTCGCCGTGGCCCTGGGGGCGGGACTCTATCTCATCGTGATCGCAGGATGGGTGTTGGTCTGGGTGGGAGTGCTCTCGGTGCTGGCCATGCTCACCTATGTCGGGGGACCTTGGCCTTACGGGTACCGGGGACTGGGGGAACTGTTCGTCTTCGTCTTTTTCGGGCTGGTGGCCACCGTGGGCACCCGGTTCGTCCATGACGCCACCGCCACCGTCGAGGCCTGGGTTCTGGCCGTTCCGATGGGAACGCTGGCCTCCGCCATCCTGGTGGCCAACAACCTGAGAGACATTGAGACCGATGAAAGGGCCGGAAAGCGCACCCTGGCGGTGATGATGGGCGAGGCTCGCTCCAGGACTTTCTATGCGGTGTTGGTGTGGGTGTCCTTCGCCGTGGTCGGCGCTTCGGCCGCCGTGGGTTTCACACCGGTTGCCACCCTGGCAACGCTGGGACTGGCGCCTTTCGCCATCGGTCCCGTCCGCGCCGTCTCGGGCGCCGCCCGGGGCGCGGCCCTGACCGGGGTGCTCAAGTCCACCTCCCGACTGCAGATGGCCACCGCGCTGGCGCTGGCCGTGACCACCGCGGCGTGGGGGTAGCCGGGCGGGGCTGAGGGGGTATGCCCGTCCTGGGCGGGAAAGCCGCTAGACGATCGAGACGGCGTGGTCCCCGCGGGCGACGATGGCCTCCCAGAGTTGGGGGACGCCCCGTCCCTCGGTGGCGACGGTGGTGAGCACCTGCGGCCTGGGGCCGGGACCATGCCCCAGGGAGATCATCTGACGGAGGGTGCGCACCGCCTGATCGGTCCCGTCCTGATCGGCTTTGTTGACGCAGAACACCCCGCCTATCTCGAACAGTCCGGCCTTGTCGGCCTGCACCGAGTCTCCCAGGCCGGGGTTGACCACCACCACCACGGTGGGGGTCACCCGCATCACCTCCACCTCCGATTGTCCCACTCCCACGGTCTCTACCAGCACCACCTCGAATCCGGCCAGGGACAGCAACTCGGTGACTGCGCGGGTGGCCTTGGCCAAGCCCCCCAGATGACCGCGGGTTGACATGGACCGGATGAAGACGCCCGGGTCGGTGAAGTGCCGCTGCATGCGGATCCGGTCCCCCAGCATGGCGCCGCCGGTCAGCGGGCTGGCCGGGTCCACCGCCACCACCCCCACCGTCAGGCAGGCCTCCCTGATGCAACCCACCAACTCCGAGACCAGCGTGCTCTTCCCCGCACCCGGGGGACCGGTGATCCCCACCAGCCTCGCCGAGCCGTCCTCACCCCCCGCCGACTCCCACAATTCCCCCAGCGTGGGGTCGGTGGGAAGATGGTTTTCCACCAGGGTTATCGCTCGGGCCAACGCCCTTCTGCTCCCGGTGCGCAGGTCGTCCAGGAGACGGGAAAGCTCCGGGCGATAGCTGCCCACTCCGAACCCAATCGGAGCCTAGGCCACGGCTTCGACCGAGACGACTCCCGGCACCTTGGCTCTGAGAATCCTCTCGATCCCCTCCTTCAGGGTCATCATCGACAAGGGGCACCCTCCGCAGGCGCCCACCATCTGGATGTTCACCACCCCCTCCTCCACACCCAGCAAAATGAGGTCTCCGCCATCCACCTGCACCGCCGGCCGTATGTAGTCGAGGGCCGCCTCGAGCAGCTTCAGGTCAACCTCGGGCAACGAGGCGCCGTCCGGCCTGTTTGCCTGACGCTTGGGAAGTTCCAGAATTGTCTCGGTCATCTCTCTTGGTCCTTAACCCTAAGAACCCTCATCGTAGACAGATCATTCCTCAGGTCACCATCCGAATAGGCGCGTTCGATCGTCGTTGTTCATGTCCTGTCGCCTGATCCGGGCCCCCATCCCATTCAGATCGGTGACCAGATCGGCGTAACCGCGGTCGATGTGCTCCACCCCTCCTATCGACGTGACGCCGTCGGCCACCAGTCCCGCGATCACCAGGGCGGCGCCGGCCCTAATGTCGGTCGCCATGACCGGGCACCCCGACAGTCTCTCCACGCCTCGCACAATGGCGTGCTGCCACTCGGTGTAGATGTCGGCGCCCATCCGGGCCAGTTCCCCCACATAACGGAACCGTCCGTCGTAGAGATTCTCGGTAATCACCGAGGTGCCCCTGGCTACCGAGAGAACCGCCACCATCTGGGGATGGAGGTCGGTGTGAAACCCCGGGTAGGGAAGAGTGGCGAAGTCCACCGCCTCGGGACGGTCCGGCCCTGCCAGCCTCAACCACCCCTCCCCCCTCTCCACCTCGCATCCGACGGCTTCCAGCTTGGTGAGTTCCATGCGCAGGTGGGCAGGCTCGCATCCCGTGATGGTCACCTCGCCGCCGGTGATGGCCCCCGCCATGGCATAGGTGCCGGCTGCGATCCGATCGGACATCACCCGATGAGCCGCCGGACGCAGATTCCTTGTGCCGACAATGCGGATAATGGGACTCCCCACACCGGAGAGGCTGGCGCCCATCTTCTCCAGCTGCACGCCAAGGTCCTCGATCTCCGGCTCGCGGGCGGCGTTTATGATGGCCGAGTCCCCCCTGGCCATCACCGCTGCCATCATCAGGTTCTGGGTGGCGCCCACACTAGGGAAGGGAAGTTCGACCTCGGTTCCCTCCAGGCCGCGGGGAGCCCTTCCCACCAACACCCCGTGCACCAACTCCAACTCGGCGCCCATCTGCCGCAGCCCGTTCAAGTGCATGTCCACCGGCCGGGCGCCCAGGTCGTCTCCACCCGGCAAGGGGACCTTGGCCTCGCCAAACCTGGTGAGCAGGGGACCCAGCAGCAAAATGGAGGCCCTCATGGAGCGGACCAACTCCAGGGGCGCCTCCACGCTCATCCGTTCCGGCACCACCATCGCCAGTTCCTTGTCGGCCAGATCACATCTCACGCCCAGGTGCTCCATCACTTCCATCAACGCCCGCACGTCGGCGATGTCGGGCACGTTGGAGAGGCGATGCCATCCGGGACAGATCAATGTGCTGATCATCTGCTGCAAAACGGCGTTCTTGGCCCCCAGCACTCCCACCGACCCCCGCAGGGGAACCCCGCCTTCCAGGACTATCTCGCTCACTTCAACCCTGATTGTACGAACCGGACGGCCTGAAGCGGAGCACCGCCTACTCCCCGTCGGGGGTCACCGGACGCTCGGTCTCCCGTGCGGTAGCCTCTCTCGGTACGTCTTCGGTGACAGGAGAAACATATGAGGGTGGCGATAGGCGCCGACCATGCGGGATTTCCGCTGAAGCAGCATCTGACCGGCTTCCTTGCCCAGCAGGGCCACACCGTGTTCGATCTGGGCACCCACAGCGACGAACGCGTCGACTATCCCGACTACACGCTGGCGGTCGCCCATGCAATCACGGAGGGACGGGCAGACCGGGGAATCATGATTTGCGGAAGCGGGGCGGGCGCTTCGATCGTCGCCAACAAGGTCAAGGGCATACGGGGCTCGATCGCGCACGACACCTACTCCGCCCGTCAGGCGGTGGAACACGACGACATGAACCTCCTTTGTCTGGGCAGCAGGGTGATAGGACCGGCTCTCGCCGAAGAGTTGGTCACAGCCTTCCTGGGGGCCCAACTGATCCGGGAGGAGGCTTATCTGCGCCGCCTGGCCAAGGTGAACAGCCTGGACGACCAGCGGTAGGCGCCGGCCCGGTTCAACCTCCGGTCTGCCCGACCAACTCCTGGAGTTCCGCCATGCTCTGGGTTGCAAGCTGCTGGAGGGTCAGAAGCCCTTCCACCCCGATGCCCGCCGCCACGCGGTACACCACCTTGCCCTCTGAGTTGACGGCCACCCAGTAGGGAAAAGCCGACAGGCCATAGGCCGTGGACACCCGGTTGTTCAGGTCCATTACGGTGGGTGAGGTCCACCCCTCTCTCTCCAGCCAGTCGCTCGGGGGCCAGTTGGGCCGGGACCGGTTAATGGATGTCGCCACCCCGTAGAGATCCACGTCGGGATTTCCCCCCGTCTGGTTGAGCCACGCCTGTATCTGGGGGACTTCAGCCTGACAGTGCGGACACCAGTGAGCCAGGAACACGATCACCTTGGGTCGCCCGTCAGCCGGACCGATGGTCACCGGATTGCCCTTCCAGTCGGAGCCCGTCACCGTGGGCGCATCCCATCCGAAGGCGATGTCCTGGCCGACGGGGGCATTCCCGGCCAGCACCGGGACGGGGTCCCCCTGGACGGTGACCTCCGCGGTCTCCGGATCGGATCCGGCCACCGTGAAGAACGCCACCAGCCCGGCGACCAACACCGCGACCCCCGCTCCCAGGATGATCACCAGTTTGTTTCTGCTCTTAGCCGCCATCTGCTGTTTCTCCCGTGGAGACCGGCTTCCCGAAAGCCAAGAGAATAGCGACGATCAGGGCGAACACTGCTCCGGCCATAAAGGGGATGGACACGAACCCGAATTCCTCGACGTAACGCGCCGAACACGGCACTCCCATCCCGCACACGCCGGCGCCGGCATCCGGAAAGACCTGCACCAGGTAGTGATAAACACTGACCGCCAGTCCCGCCACCGCCAGAGGGAGCGCGTACCGGCGGGTACGCGAGTCGCCTCCAGAGCCCAGGATATCCACCCCGAAGATCACCACCATGGGGTACATGGTTATCCGCTGGTACCAACACAGCTCGCAGGGCTCGTAGCCGATCACCTCCGAGAACACCAGGCTCCCCGCGGTCGCGGCGGCGGCCAGGAGGAAGGCAGGCCACCTCCATGAACTGTCTAGGCCCAGACCACCCACCGCCCGCCGCACCGGGCGGAACGCCAACGCCACGGCAGCCGCCAGGGCCATCAGGACCAGAAGCGCAAGAAACCGGTTGTAGAGCTGTACAGACATCTATCTCGAATGGGTGAGAGTAGCCCCGACGGGATTCGAACCCGCGTTACCGGCTTGAAAGGCCGGCGTCCTAGGCCGCTGGACGACGGGGCCCTGCCTCGGCCATTTCCGTAGCCGACTCGGCCAAGATGCTAGCCGATCCGGGTGGTACGGGAAAGAGCTTTAGCTCTCGGTGCGGCGCATATCGCGTTGGGCTCGGCGGGAGCTTTCCAACACCATCTCGAACAGTCTCTCCACGTAGTCCGGATCGAGTTGGGTGAGGAGGGCCTCCTCGCGCACCACCTCCAGGAGTTCGGCCTCCCGGTCGGGCACTTTCACTGGCCAACCCTGATCGGCCTTGGCCCGGCCCACCTCCAGGCTCAACTGGCGCCTGCGGGCCAGCAGCCGGACGATCTCCCGGTCGACCAGGTCGATGCGGTCTCGGAGCCGGCTGATCCCCAACTGCACCATCAGGTCGGCGAACTCCTCCAGGTTCAACTGCCGCGGGCCCTCGGTCTTGGCCGCCTCGGGCCGGGGATGGACCTCCACTATCAGGCCGTCGGAGCCCACTCCCTGGGCGGCCAACGCCAAGGGCGGCACCCGCGTGGCGCCCCCCGAGGCGTGGCTTGGGTCCACCAGCACCGGGAGGTGGGAGATCTCCTTCAGGTGGGGGACGGCCGTGATGTCCAAAGTGTCGCGATGACCGGTCCCGAAGGTGCGGATGCCCCGCTCCACCAGGATGATCTGATCGTTCCCCTCGGCCATGAGGTACTCCACCGACCACAGGAACTCGTCGAGGGTGGCCGAGGGACCCCGGCGAATCATCACCGGCTTCCCGGAGCGACCCGCCACTCTCAACAACTCGAAGTTCTGCATCGAGCCGTGATGGATCTCCAGCAGGTCGACCAAGTGCCCCGCCTCCTCCAGTTCCCGCTCCTCCATGATCGGCATGGCAACCGGTAGACCCACCCGCTTGCCGGCCTCGGCCAGGAGCTTGGCCCCTTCGAGCCTCAGACCCCGGAAGAAGTATGGAGAGTTGGCCTGCCGGTAGGTGGCGGCTCGGAGGATAGAGGCGCCACCGTCGGCCACGGCCTCCGCCACGGTGTTGATCTGATCTTCACTCTCCACCGCGCATGGTCCGGCAATGACCGGGAAAGGATCGCGTCCGAACCTGGTGCTTCCCACCGTCACCACGGTGGGCTTCGATCGGCTTTGCTTAGTTGCTTGTCTCTCCACTGCCTTACCTCTTTGCTGTTAGCGCTCAGGACCCGGCGCCGGGCAAAAGAAAACCCGGAGCCGGGCTCCGGGTCAGGCGCCTGTCGGTTGTCGGTCCGCGCTATGCCCTCCGGAGCCGGGGCCCGGTAAAGACGAAATAGCGAACGTATCCTTCTTCCTGCATCAGGAGGGAAATATTACCCGACCTCCGGGGGATGTCGCAAATGGTCCTCGCCGGTTTGGCTCTCCTGGGGAGCAGCTATCGAACCTGCCCCCATACTTGCATCCCCCTCGGGGGAGACCCTTGGCTGGTGGCGGCCGAACCACCAGAACAGCGCCACTCCCAGCGCCGCTCCTCCCAGAGCGCTCACCTGGTTCCAGGTGAACCCGCCCAGGGTGGCGTCGCCCATCCCGAAACGGAGAGAGTCCAGCAGGAACCTCTGCAGGCCGTACCACACCACCCAGACCGAGAAGAGCTGGCCGTACCGGAGAGGCGCTCGGCGATAGATGAGCCACAACACCGCCAATAGAATCCCCGCGCCCACCATGTCGTAGAGAGCGACATGGTGGTAGACGCCGCAGATCCCGTCCGGACCCGCCTCGGCCACCGTGCACTCCAGTCCGTTGTGCTGAGGCGCCAGGTCATAGCCAGGTCGGACTTCATATCCCCACGCGGCGGTGGTGGCTCTGCCCAGGTGCTCGACTATGGCGAGATCACCGATCCTCCCCACCACCGTCCCCATCGCCAGACCGAAGGCAGCCAGATCCAGGTAAGGCATGAGCGGAAGCCCGCCACGGCGGATCCTCCAGACCCCCACCACGATCCCTCCTAGGAATCCACCCATGATGGAGTAGTTGCCGACCACCGGGTTGAGAGCCGCCCACCCCCCTCCGTCCAACAGGGCGGCGGGCGCGGTCAGCAGGCGAGCCCCGAGAAGGCCTCCGATCAGGATCCAGACCGCCAAGGAGTGGAAACCGGCCGGATCAAAGCCTCGCCGCTCCAACACGCGGACCACCAGCCAGAAGCCCGCGAAGAAACCCACCGCCGCAAACACCCCGTGAAGAGAGAACTGCAGAGGCCCGATATCCCAGACCGGAATGGGGGGATAGGCGATGGTCGCCATCAGCCGAGAAGCCTAACAGGGACCCGCGCCATCGGGTTCGTCCCGCAGGGCGGCCTCTTGAGATAACGTCGGCTAGCCTGACAAGGGAGACGCTCGATCCAGCCAGGGACGTGAAATGACCGAAACACCGAGGTACGGCTAGCGTGAAGAACGACTCCGCCGGGGTGGCCATTGTCACCGGGTCAGCGGGAGGCATCGGCTCGGCGGTAGCGATAACTCTCCTGGAAGACAACTCCCAAACCCGGTGCGCCGCGGTCGACCTCAAGCCCGGCCATGCTGAGTCGCTAATCGGTCGGTACGGTTCCGATCGGGTACTGGAAGTGCTTTGCGACGTCTCCCGGCCCGAGAGCGTTCGCCGGGCAATGGACGAGATCGAGAACTGGAACACACCGGTGCGGAGCCTGGTCAATTGCGCCGGGATTCAGTTGGCCGGATCCAGCGTCGGCTTTCCGCCCGAAGATTGGCAGAAGGTCCTCGACACCAACCTGTCGGGGACCTTCTACTGGTGCCAGGCCGCCGGTCGGCACATGATGGACAACCAGGGTGGAGCAATCGTCAATATTTCCTCGGTCTCTGAGTTCTTCGGCTGGCCGCTCCGGGCGCCGTATGCCGCCGCCAAGGCGGCGATCAGCGCTCTGACCAGGACACTGGCCACCGAATGGGCCCACCTGGGAATCCGGGTCAATGCGGTGGCCCCCGGCTTCATCGACACGCCTCTCGCCAGGGAGGCCATAGAGAGCGGCAGGCTCTCCAAGCCCGACGCAGACGCTCTTCACGCCCAGTTGCGCTTCGGATCCACCGCCGAACTGGCGGAGGCGATCACCTTCCTGCTTTCCCCGCGGGCAAGCTTCATCACCGGAGAGACTCTCAAAGTGGATGGAGGACTGACTGCCAAGAAACTCGACTGGCCTCCACCGCGGTGAACAGACGCTGCTCGGTATCCTCATTCTCATTCTCAAGGCTGGGCCATTGCGTCCCTTTGAGTAATCCAACCGATTGACAGAGGCAGCATGGGAGTAGCAGCATGAGAGTAGGAGTGGGCCGCGCAGTCATCACGCCGCCGATCGGGATTGAACACGCCGGCTGGGGAGCGCAGACTCATCATCGGGCCGAGGGCGTGCACCTGGACCTCTTCGTAACCGTGCTGGTGGTGGAGGGCGAGACCCAGACCCTCGCTATTTTGGACTACGACCTGGGGGAGGTGACGGTGGCGGATTCCGATCGCATCCGGAGTGACGTGGCCGGGGTGTTGGATATCGATCCCAGAAATGTGAGGGTCTCTTACACCCACACCCATGCCGGACCGGTTTGGTCGGACCTTACGGGATCCCGTGCGGGCCGGGGAGGCCACGAGTTGACTGCGGGCTACCGGGAGACGGTCTGGTCGCAGACCTTGGGCGCAACCCATCAGGCCAAGGCTGCTCTTCGGCCAGCCCGGCTGGCCGCGGGGTGGGGCGAGAGCGAGATCGCGGTAAACCGCAGACTCCGGGCGCCAACCGGCGAACTGGTGGTGGGCCAGAATGTCGAGGGTTTCGCCGACCACCGCGTGCTGGTGGTGCGATTCGACGATATGGACGAGAACCCCTTGGCGGCGCTGGTTTGCTACGCGGCTCATCCGATCGTTCTGGCCTATCAGAACCGTCTGCTCAGCCCGGACTTTCCGGGGGTGGCCAAACGGGTCGTTGAAGAACTGACCGGTGCCGCCTGCCTGTACCTGCAGGGGTGCGCGGGGAACATGATGACCATCGAGGCTCTGACCGGCGACCTGGGCGCTGCCGAGCGGATGGGGACCATGCTGGGGGCCGAAGCCGCCAAGGTGTTCACCGGCATCCGCACCCGACCTACCAGGCGAAGATTCGGAGGCATCGTTGAATCGGGAGCGCCGTTGGGGATCTGGGTGGACGAGCCTATTCCCGACCGCGAGCCGGTGATCAAAGTGACCGAACGGAACATCGAGATGCCCCTTCGCCCGACCGAGGACCCCGGCCAGGCAGAGAACCACGCCCAGAGCTTGTCCCGGACGTTCCTGGAGTTGGAGAAGTCAGGTGCTCCCGCAGGCCAGGTCGCGGAAGCCCGGTTCCGGGCCCGGCGCGCCATCCTCAGCGCCGCCTGGGCCAAGCTGGGCCAGGGGAGAGCCTACCTGCCCACCACGGTGCACGGGATCAGGATTGACTCGGTAGCGCTGGTGGGTTTCCCGGGAGAACCCTTTGCGGAAATAGGAGCGCGGGTCAGGGAGTCCTCCCCATTCGAATACACCCACATGGCGGGATATTCGAACGGCCACACTGGGTACGTTCCCACTGCAGAGGAGTTCGAGAGGGGAGGCTACGAACCGAACTGGGCAACGGCGTACACTTCGGAAGCCGCCTCCGTGCTGGAGCGCGAATCCGGCCTGCTCCTCGCCGATCTGGCGGAGGGCGACACGGAATAGCCGGTGTCCGAGCCAATGTCCGCCCCTCACCCTTCATCTCGAGACCCGGCGCCCCTTCTTGAGGTTCGCAATCTTTCAATCTCCTTCGAGACTCACTCCGGGGTGCTCCCCGCCATCGAAGACGTCAGCTTTGCCCTTCACCCCGGCGACATCCTGGGAGTGGTGGGGGAATCCGGATCCGGAAAGACAGTGACGGTCTCCTCCCTGGTCGGGCTCCTTCCCGACAACGCCCGGATCGACGGAGGCCGGGTCCTCTATAGGGGCCAGGACTTGCTGACGCTGTCGGATGAGGAGTTGGAGGGAGTCCGGGGCAAGGAAATCGCCATGGTGTTCCAGGACCCCATGACCTCATTGAATCCGGTGATGCGGGTGGGACGCCAGATCGCCGAGGCTCTCAGAATCCACGGCTATTCCCGCTCCGACGCTCGGGAGAGGGCCATCGAACTGCTGGACCTGGTGGACATCCCCAATCCCCGCCAGCGCTACCGGCAGTTCCCCCACGAGTTGTCGGGAGGCATGAGGCAGCGGGTGGTCATCGCCGTGGCGATCGCCAACCAGCCCTCCGTCCTGATCGCCGACGAACCCACCACCGCCTTGGACGTCACCATTCAGGCTCAGGTTCTGGAGGTACTGGCCGCCGGCTGTGGAGCAGCCGGCGCCTCGATGATCCTGGTCACCCACGATCTGGGAGTCATCGCCGAAGTGGCGGACAGGGTAGCCGTCATGTATGGAGGAAGGATTGTGGAGACTGGAACAGTAGAGACCATCTTCCACCGGCCTCGCCATCCCTACACCATCGGACTGTTCACCAGCCTTCCCAGGCTGGACACGGAACTGGAACACCTGCAGCCGATCCCCGGAGTCCCGCCAACTCTGGCCGCACGACCCACCGGATGCGCCTTCCACACCCGGTGCGCCTTGTCAGGAGGACGCCAACCGTGCCGCGACCAGGTTCCGGAGTTGACTTCATTGGGCGGCGGCCAAAGCGGCGCCTGTCATTACCTGGCCGAGACCGGCTAAGGACACTCCCGAGGCAAACTCAATCAGAACCTGGTTCTGGTTGTCCGACCATGGATGTTGATGTATCTTGAGAGAAATAATTCGGGGGACTCAAGCTGTGCGTCCCCAATAAAAGGAGAGGAAAATGAAGAGACTGAAGGGCCGGGCATGGCTCGGCATCATTATCGCCTTGACGCTGATCGCCACCGCCTGCGGCGATGACGGTGCGGCCGACGAGGCTGCCGACGAGGCAGCGGCCCAGGCCGAGGCAGCCGCAGCAGCCCAGGCCGAAGCCGACGCAGCCCAGGCCGCAGCGGCAGCAGCCCAGGCCGAAGCCGACGCAGCGCAAGCAGCCTTGGAGGCAGCCCAAGCCGAAGCCGAAGAGGCTCAAATGGCGCTGGAAGAGGCCGAGGCAGCCGCAGCAGCCGGTGGGGAGGAGGCACAAGCCGCCCTCGATGAGGCCATGAAGGCGGCTGAAGAGGCAGAAATGGCTGCCATGGACGCAGCCCAAGCTGCCGAAGAAGCACAAATGGAGGCCGACGAATCGCAGAAGCAGGTCGAAGAAGCTCAGATGCAGGTCGAAGAAGCTCAGATGCAAATCGAGGAGTTGATGGGCGGAGGAACCATCGTCTTCGGCTCCAACCAGGAGCCCCTACAACTTGACGCCTTCGCCGCTCTCTCGGTCAACGACATGGCGGTTGCCGCCCAGATCTATGAGACGCTCGTCATCCTGGGGCAGGGAATGCAGATCCATCCCGGATTGGCCACCCACTGGACCCAGAGTGCCGACGCCACCGAGATCACCTTCACGCTTCGAGAGGGAGTCACTTTCCACAACGGCGATCCCCTCAATGCGGAAGTGGTCAAAGCCCACTTTGACCGGTTGAAGGGCGACGTCACCGGATCGCAGACCGCGCTGCTCGCCGTCAACTACCAGGACACCGAGGTCATAGACGACAACACCATCAAGTTGATCTTCTCGGCGCCCGTACCCGACATCCTCATCGACCTGGCGGCTCCAGGCGCGGGAATCACCAACGCGGCGGCTGTGGAAGCGCTGGGCGACGATGCCGGTCGACAACCGATCGGCACCGGTCCGTTCATCTTCGAGGAATGGGTGGAAGGAAGCCACATTTCCATGGTGCGTAACCCCGACTGGACATGGGGAGCATTCTCCTTCTACGGTACCACCGGTCCGGCCCGCGTCGAGCGGGTGATCTTCCGGTACATCCCGGACGAGCAGGCCCGCACCGCGGCCCTCTCCACCGGCGAGATCCACTTCCTGGACCTGGTTCCCTTCCAGAACATCGCCCCACTGGAGGCGCTGGATGGAATAACAGTGGAAGGCTTCTCCCTGCCCGGCTTGCCGCAGGCCAACGCCATCAACCCCAACATCTCCCCCACCTCGGACATCCGGGTGCGCCAGGCGATCTTGCACGCGGTTGACCAAGACGCAATCGTCCGGGCGGTGTTCTTCGGACGGGCGCCGGCTGCCTTCGGGCCGCTCTCCAGCGACTTTGCCGAGTACGACCCGATCGTGGAGACCTACTACCCGCTTGACCCGGCTCGCTCCGTCGAATTGCTGGAGGAGGCCGGATGGGTATTGGGCGATGACGGTGTCCGCCGCAAGGGTGATGAAACGCTGAGCGTCAAGATCATCGAGAATGCCAGCTGGAACCCGTGGGTCGACCTTCTGCAGGCCCAGTTGAATGAGATCGGCTTCGACGCCGAGGTCGTCACCCACGAGGGCGGCGGCTACTACACCGTGACCGGCGAGACCCAGTTCGCACTTCCATCGATGGGTGACGTGTTCGGCTCCCCGGCCACCATTCGCCGGGACTTCCACTCCTCGTCAATCGGCCCCGGCAACATCAACGTCGGGCACATCGACGACCCGCAGTTGGACGCCCTTCTGGATGCCGCCTTCGTGGAGGTGAACGTCGGCAAGCGCGCCGAGATCCTCTCTGAGTTCCAGCGCTACATGATGGACCAGGCCTACATGGTCCCCATCATCGAGCTGCACTTCTTCACGGCGTTCTCCGACGCCTTGAGTGGATTCTCGGTTGACGGCACCGGGTTCTACAAGTACTTCGCAGGAGCAGCCCTGAGCCAGTAGCAATGTTCGAAACCCGACAGGCCTGGTGTCGGACCGACACCTGGGCGGCAAAGGGAACCAACCTTTGCCGCCCAGGGCCTGTTCGGGATTGGGCAGAGTAAAAAGCAGTGCTGAGATACATAGTCGGCCGGCTGGCCCTGACTATCCCCGTGCTAATCGGCGTCGCCACCCTGATATTCCTGCTCATGCAGTTCATACCGGGTGACGCAGTGACAGCCAAAATGTCGGCTGGAGCAAGATTCTCCCCCGAACAGCAGGAGGTGATGCGAGAGGCTCTGGGACTCAACCGGCCGGTCATCGTCCAGTTGGGCGACTATCTGTCGGGACTGGTACGGGGCGACCTGGGCCGGTCGATTGCCGGCCGGTCGGTGATCGGTCTGGTCGGCGCCCAGATTCCCTCGACTCTGATCCTGGTGGCAGCCGGAATGATTGTCGCGCTGGTGATCGGAGTCCCTTTGGGGGTGCTCGCCGCCCGGCGGCGCAACACCCTGGTCGACACGGCGGCCATGGGGACCGCGGTGCTGGGACTGTCCGTCCCCCAGTTCTGGCTGGGACTGATGTTGATAATCCTGTTCGCGGTCAACCTGGGGTGGTTTCCGGTTCTCAGTTCGGGAGGGTTCGACGGCCTGTTTCTTCCGGCAATCACCCTGGGCCTGGCCGAAGCGGCCATACTGGCCCGACTGGTGAGAAGCAGCCTGATCGAATCCCTGGAACAGGACTACATCACCACCGCCCGCGCCAAGGGCGCCTCGGACTCTCGGGTCACGTGGCGACACGGCCTGCGCAATGCCCTGGTGCCGGTGGTTACGATGATCGGTCTGCAGACCGGGAACCTCCTGGGCGCCTCGGTGGTGATAGAGACACTGTTCGGACGCCAGGGCGTCGGGAAACTGGTGGTGGACAGCATCCTCCAACGCGAACTGGCGGTCCTGCAGGGATCCATCCTGATCCTGGCCTCTATTTTCGTGCTGATCAACGTGATCGTGGACATCTTCTACCGAGTCTTGGATCCGCGGGTCAAATTGGGAACGACCTGATAAATGCTTGACTCCACTCCTGCCCCGGCTCCACTGACCGAGACCACCGTTGGTGTCTGGAGGCGGCTCCTGTCCCATCGCTCGGTGGTGGTGGGTGGCGCCCTGTTCGCATTGGTGTTGATCGCAGCCCTTTTCGCAGACTGGCTAGCTCCCTTCGATCCGGTCGACACCGACCCGGTCAACGCTCTCCTACCCCCCAGCGGGGACCATTGGATGGGTACCGACCAACTGGGGCGGGACGTGTTCAGCCGGGTGATCCACGGGGCCCGACCTTCGCTGATCATGGGATTGGTGCCGATGTTGATCTCATCGATCATCGGAACCACGGCGGGGATGATCATCGGTTACTACGGGAGGTGGGCCGACCTGCTGATGACCCGTTTCGTGGACCTCGCCCTGGCGTTCCCTCCCATCCTCTTGGCCCTGACGGTGGTGGCGGTGCTGGGACCGGGGCTGTGGAGCGTCTCCTTGGCCTTGGGTCTGTCAGGAATCCCGTTCTACATCCGCATGGCCCGCGGCCAGGTTATCCAGGCCAAGGAGGCGCCGTTCGTGCAAACCGCCGTGGCGATCGGCGCCAGCGACCGACGGGTGCTGTTCCGCCACATCATCTACCGCGTGTTCCCGCCCATCCTGGTGATGATGACCATTCACGTGGCCGGGGCCATCCTGGCCGGTGCGGCGCTGAGCTTTCTGGGACTTGGTATTCCACCACCCACCGCGGAGTGGGGAACCATGATCCAGGACGGACGCCAATTCCTGGCCCTCTCGTGGTGGACGGCGTTCTTCCCCGGGGTGGCGCTGGCCATTACAGTGTTTGCCACCAACCTCTTCGGCGACGGGCTGAGAGACGTGATCGACCCCAGATCGAAAGGACAACCGATCAGATGATGGGCTCCAGAGTGGCTGTGGTAACCGGCGGCGCCGCCGGCATCGGACGGGGATGCGCCCTCCGGCTGGCTTCAGATGGATATCGGGTGGCGGTGATCGACATCGACGTGGAGGGAGGCGAGGAGGTCGCCGCCGGGATTCGCTCCGATGGTGGCGAAGCCTTCTTCTTGGAATCCGACGTCGGAGAGCCCGACGCCTTTCCCGGGATCGTGGCGGCGGTGGCCCGCCGGTGGGATGGCCTGCACGTACTGGTCAACAACGCCGGACTGGACTACAACGAGCCGCTGTCGGAGATGACCGTCGCCGCGTGGGACAGGTGCCTGGAAGTGGATCTTCGCAGCGTAGCCCTTTCAGCCCAGGCGGCCGCTGATCTAATGGAGCGTTCCGGAGGAGGCAGCATCGTCAACATAGCCTCGGTGATGGCCTGGTATACCGTCCCCGCCTACGGCGCTTACACGGCTTCTAAGGCCGGAGTGATCGGTCTCACCAGGACCCTGGCGCTGGAACTCGGACCTAAAGGGATCCGGGTGAACGCCATAGCCCCTGGATTCATCGACACCGCCGCCTGGGACAGAGTGCTGGCCAAGATGGATGACCCGGAGGAATTCGCCGCCTCGGTTGCCGCCCTTCATGCCGTGGGTCGACGGGGAAAGCCCGCTGACATCGCAGGGGCGGTGGCATTCCTGGTCGGAGACGACGCCGGTTTCATCACCGGCCAGACCCTGGTGGTCGACGGCGGACTGACGGCTCAAATACGGCTTGGTTAGCAAGGCTTCACCCGAGGGTCACCGGATGGGGACCCGAAGGGATGCTGGAGCGGCCAGGCGCCCTAACCGGACCGTTGACTTACACGAATGTCCTCGGCCGAGACCCGGCCAAATATTGCCTCGGCCAGGTCGGCAGTCGGAACCCCGAACCACTCGTAGAAAGACGAAATCAGATAGTAAGCGTCGACTTCCGGATCTCCAGTGAGAGGTACTCCTCGGTGCGGAGGGTGATCCACAACCCCTTTGTTTACCTCAGAGGTGAGAACCAGCAACTGGGGATGGCTCGTTCGAAGAGACCTTCCCCCAGACCAATATGTCCACGACATTCCTGTTCCGTGAGGCAACAGAACGCGATAAGCAAACCGGGCGAACTCCAGGGCCCACTCTCTCACCGTCCACCTCTTGACTGCCAAACGAGATCGGCTCGTCCGATAGGGCTGCCCCAGAAACCTGTCAGTGCCGGCTGCCACTGCCACCATAGTCCCCAGAGGATGGATCAAGACGCCACGCCGACCCTTTTCCACAATTGCCATACACTGATTGATCGGCTCCACCTCCCAGCCGACTCCGAGCCCATCACCGATGCCCCCTCTGAGTGAATGTACCGTCACATTCTTGAGAGCACCGGCCACACCGTCAGACGAATAGAAATCGGGGAAGGAGACATTGGCCGAGGGGACAATCGCCAATTCCCACAAAGCAGACTTGCCCAACTGCAGCTTCTCAACCATCTGTTCGGTGGCATCCCGGACCGCTGGATGAAGTGGGTCCCGGTCTGCAGTCAGGAGAGCCTGCTGTCGGAACCTGGGTTGACCGGGGGTGGCAGGCTCGTAGTGCCAGAGCTTGTCAATAGGGACGGCATAGATGTCTTCGGCCAGTTGGTAGGGCATATCACCCATGTAGAAGACGATCCCGGCATGAAAACGTGAGCCAAGCTCCTGTCGCAGGAAAATAAGTCCCTTGGTGTCGGCCTTTGAGATCCTGGCTGCGGACTTCACCTCTATACCCATCACGGTTCCGGTGTTGAAACGCTCCACCACCAGATCGACCTCAATCCCTCCCCGGGTTCGCCGGTAGCCGATCTCGAACGACTCGTCAAGCCAGGAGATCGCTTTGCGTATCTCCCCAACCACGAAAGTTTCCAACAAGTGTCCGAACGAAGTTTGAAACAGGGGATCAGCGCCAGTGGCCCGTTCCGGCGTCAGTCTAAGAATGCGACTTGCAACACCCGAGTCGACCAGATGCAGCTTTGGACGGGACACCGGTCCCCTATCCGTAGGCTTCCAAGCGGGCAGGCGAAAGACAAAGAAGAGCAGTTCCAATAGGCGGGTGTAGTTCTCAGCAGTGCGTGTGGTGATTCCTATGTCCCGGGCTGCTTTCGCAATGTTGAGCAGTTGTCCGGTCTGGGCGCCATAGCGAAACAACAACCTTCGCATGTCTGCAGGCTGGCGGATGTCCGACACGGTTGATCGGCCGTAATCGAGGGACTGGCCGATATAGGAGTCGAACACCCGATTCCGGTCATCGGAGGTTCGACTGAGCAAAGCCCGGGGAAAACCCCCGCCTAACACTCTTTCGACGTACTCACTGCGAGAGGTATGAGAACGTCCCCTGGACATGACCTCCTCCATTTCGTGAAAGGCAGCCTCGACAAAGTTGCCTGGAAGACCCTCAATCTCGATTTGCGAGAGTGGGAGTATCTCCACTCCCGTCAGCCGACCCACCAGCGCCTCCAAACCCTCTGGATTGGACTGCCCGTCAGCCGACCCGGTCAGCACAAACTGGCCGGGGGAGCCATCCCTGTTCAGTTGAGCCTTGATATCTCCAAGCAATGGTGGAAGGCGCAGGTATTCATCAATGAGAACCGGCCGAGGACCGCCTAGGAAGCGATGGGGATCGGATTCAACCTGATCCCTGACAGCGACGTCGTCGAGATCGACTATGTGAGCGGAGAAGTGTCCGGCAATCTTCTGAAGCAGGGTGGACTTCCCCACTGTCCGCGGTCCTTCCAAAACAACCACCGGACTGGTTCGAATGCGCTGAAGGGCGACATCCAGAGCGCGACGGTTGTAGAGATGGAAGCTGCCTGAATCCATGGTCGGCAGTATACTCATAATAAAGCGTTTGACTTTCGTATTTTACTCCTGCATAAGGAGTGAAATACGCAGAAGATCGCCCCGGTTAGTTGAAAAGAGGCTGGCCGGGAGTGTCGGGGGTCATCACCGAGATGTGCCAGCCTCCCAGGTTGGCCAGGAACAATTGCTCCAGTTCCGGACCTCCGAAGGCACAGTTGGTCACCCGGTTCATGGTCAGGCCTCGCTCGTCCCGGGCCACCAGTTCAATTTCCCCGCCGGGGCGGATGCGCTCGAGGGCGCTGGCGCCGAATGAGGTCACGTACAGGTTCCCGTCGGCGTCAAAAGCCAACCCGTCGGGCATGGGCAGCAGGGCCCCCGGGGCACACACCTGCTCGGGCGGGGTACCCGATCCGTCCAGAGGAACCCGCACCACATCGTCGGTGGCGGTCTGGGCGACGTACAGGAACCTGGCGTCCTGATCGATGGCCAACCCGTTGGCGTAATAAAAGGGACCCGAGTGGTACACCGTGGCCTCGCCGCCGGGACTGATACGGTAGATCTCACCGGTCGGTCCCGGATAGTCCCCAGAGCCCGACACGTAGAGACTCCCGTCGGGTCCGAAGGCCGGGAAGTTGGGCGCCCGCAGGGGACGACCGTCCACCGAGTCGCAGAACACCTCCCATTCCCCGGATGCGGCAACCCTGACGATGGTGTTGTCCTGGCTGCAGACATAGCAATAGCCGTTGCGGTCGAAAGCCAGGCCGGCAGCCATGGCCTTCAACTGGCAGATCATTTCGGGCTGACGGGTCTCGGGGTCTATTACATAGATCTGTCCTGCTTCTCCTCCGGCCCAGACCCGGCCGTCGGGGTCGATCGCCACGCATTCAGGATGATCAAGACCAGCGCTGTAAACCTCTACCTGGCTCATTTCACTTCATCTCCTTTCATAGCTCGCTGAGCCGCACGCTCAACCATGCTTTATGAGTCTCTCCACCCCTAAGCACCGGCGCCTGTCCACGGTCAATGGCGGCAGCCAGCCCATCGGCCGGCCAGGCGTTCACCGGCTCGACCGCCATCGAACTGAGCCGGCCAAACCAGGGGAAACGGGAAGCCTTCCGGTTTATCCACAACCAGGCATAAGGAAAGGCGTCCGCCGACCATTCGAACGTCAACCGATCGGCGGTGTCAGGTCGCAGGATGTGGCAGGCTGGTTCGGGAACGTCTGTGAGGTACGCCAGGCGTTCCACCGGTTGGCGGGGCATCTCCCCCAGGTCAACCGGCTCTCCGTCCCGGCTCTGTACCCACGGCCAGGAGTACGGGCCTCCCGGTGACAGGTCGTCCTCAGGCACCCCCAATCCCGGAACCTCCAGACGGGCCCCCTCCATGATCATGCGGGTGCCAGGCGGTGCCGCGAAGGTGGGGTGATGGCCCCACAAGTAGTGAAAATCCATCTCTGACGGATTGTGGACCTCCTCTTCCAGGTGAAGGCGGGGGCTTTGGGGATCAAGAGTCATCTTGCGGATCAGAACCAACGGGGTGTGGGTGTAGCAGCGAAGGGTGGCCCGGCTGTCACCCGAAGTCTCCAAGATCTCCCAGGGGGCCAGGGATGCCTCACCGTGAACGGGGTGGGCGACGCCCGCCACCGTGCAACCTGCTCCTGCGTTGGGGAACATCTCCTGCCACCCGCCCCGATGTTCGGACAGCCAATCGAGGTCGGAGGAGTAATAGGAGGCGCCACGGGAGGCCCGCAATGGCCAATCGGACTCGATCCACGCAAGGCGATTCCGCCCCCCCGGCCGGCCCAACCAGAAGATCTCCGCTCCCTTCTTCTCTTCGACCCTCACCTCGAGGTGGGCGGTTCGAAGTCGGATCATGGGTGCGTTCTGACTGCTTCTACCTGCTCGGGAAAGTGACAGGCCGCTCTCCCGCTTCCGGCCAGGCGATGTTCCAGCACCGGCGTCTCGGTTGCGCACAGTTCCTGCGCCTTCCAGCACCTGGTCCGGAACCGACAGGCCGAAGGAGGATGGAGAGGGCTCGGCACGTCGCCCTCCAAGAGGATGCGGCTCCGTTCCTCCCGAGAGAACGGCTCGGGTACCGGGACCGCCGACACCAGAGCCTGTGTGTAGGGATGGCAAGGCCGGGAGAACACCTCTTCCCGATCGCCCCACTCGACGATCCTTCCCAGGTACATGACAGCCACCCGTTCGCACACATGACGGACCACGGACAGATCGTGGGCGATGAAGAGATAAGCCAACCCCAGGTTCTGCTTCAATTCGATCAAGAGATTGATGATCTGCGCCTGGATGGAGACATCCAGGGCCGACACCGGCTCGTCCAACACCAGGAGCTTGGGCCGCAGCGCCAACGCCCGGGCGATACTGATACGCTGGCGCTGCCCTCCCGAGAACTCGTGGGGATACTTCTGGGCATCGCCGGGGTGCAATCCCACCAGTTCCAATAGGTCTGAGACTCTCCCGGGGTCGGGACGCCGCCCTTCGTGGACCACCAGGGGCTCGGCCACGATTTCTCCGGCTTTCATACCGGGGTTCAGGGAAGCGAATGGATCCTGGAAGACGATCTGCATGTGGCGCCGCAGCGGTCGCATCTCCCGTCTCCCCAGGTCGGTGATGTCCCGACCCATGAACACAACCCGACCGCTGGTAGGGGTCAGCAGGCGCATCATCAGCTTCGCCACCGTAGACTTTCCGCAGCCCGATTCTCCCACCAGCCCCAGAGCCTCGCCTTCGGAGATGGAAAAGCTCACGCCGTCAACCGCTCTCAACTGGCGCCGACCTCCCACTATCCCCTCCATTCTGACCGGATAGTGCATGACCACGTCCTCCAGACTCACCAAAGCCCGGGCATTGTCATTCGGCATCCTGTTTGGAGAGTAGCAAGCCCCAATCACCCGCCGCTCTGAGAGTCCTGGCATGATAAGGCGGCTGCGGCCCGGATTGGGAAGAGCAGGCGCAGATCGTATCATCTGGCCTATATGATCTGGCGGCACCTGGGGCGGCTCATACGACCACTCATCAGATGGGGATCGCTGGTTGCCTTAACGGTTTTCGGCCTTGCCGCCTGCAGCCTGGTGGAGATCGAGGACGCTCCCCTGACCACCTTCGAACCGGCCGGCCCCTTCGCCGAGAGGATCGACGCGGTGTTCTGGCAGGTGTTCTGGATCGCCGTGGTCATATTCGTGGTGGTTGAGGGAGGGATACTTCTCATCGTTCTCCTGTTTCGGGACAGAGAGGGACGCAAGGACCCCCGCCAGATCCATGGCAACAACAAGCTGGAGATCACCTGGACCATCATCCCTGCCCTGATACTGACAGTGATCGCGGTGCCGACCATCCAGGGGGTGTTCGACCTGACCGAATGCGGAGACAACGCCATGCCGGTCGAGATCATCGGGCATCAGTGGTGGTTCGAATACCGGTACCCCGACCACGGGATCGAGTCCGCCAGCGTGCTTGCGATGCCCATCGACCGTGAAGTATGCGCCTATATGACGTCGGCCGACGTGCTTCACAACTATTGGGTTCCCCACCTGATGGGAAAGCGTTATCTGGTTCCCGGTCAGGAGACCACGCTCAGGCTGCAGGCCGATGAGCCTGCCGAATACTGGGGACACTGCGCCGAGTTCTGCGGCCTCTCTCATTCGCTGATGAGGGCCAGGGTGATCTCGATGACCCAGACGGACTTCGACGCCTGGGTCGCGGACCAGCAGCAATACGCTGTTCCGCCCGCAACCGAGAGCCCGGCGGAGGCCGGATTGAAGGTGTTCCAGGAGCAGGGATGCACCCAATGCCACACGGTTGACTACGGGCCTGACTACCAGGGCACCAACCTGGTGGCGGACGAGTTCTTCAACGGGCCGAATCTCACCCACTTCGCATCCCGCAGCGTGTTCGCCGGCGCCATTCTTCCCCGCGAGGGGCAGTCCTGGTCGGATGGCCTGCGTGAATGGCTGGCCAACCCCCCCAAGGTCAAACCCGGGTCCTTCATGCCCAACCTGGACCTCACCCACCAGGAGATAGAAGATCTGATCGCCTGGCTGGATACCCTGAAGTGAGCGTAAACTTGCACCTGAGCAGACCCGCTTCCGAGAAGGTCCTTTCGACAGCCGCCAGGCCGGAGTCCTCCACATGACCGCCACCGCCGAACGCCGCCCCGCCACCACCATCTTCCGCAGACCCCGCTCCACGACGGGATTCTGGGGGTGGGTCACCACCGCCGATCACAAGAAGATCGGGATCATGTACGGCTATGCGGCGTTCATCTTCTTTCTGGTCGGAGGCCTTGAGGCGCTTTTACTGCGAATCCAGCTCTCGTCAGCCGACAACACCTTCCTGACCGCCGCCGAATACAACGCGGCCTTCACCATGCATGGAACCACCATGGTGTTCCTGTTCATCATGCCCATCTCCGCAGCCTTCATAAACTATCTCCTCCCGCTGATGATCGGCGCCCGAGACGTGGCCTTCCCCCGGATGAACGCCCTGTCCTGGTGGATCTTCCTGTTCGCGGGAATCTTTCTCTACTCCGTGCTGGTTTTCAGCGACCCGGCAGCGCCCGCCGGCGTAGAAGGAGTGTCGGGGAACCTGGATCCGGCGGACAACACCGTACTGGGGGGGATGCCGGATGGCGGTTGGTTCGGATATCAACCGAACGCCGGGCCCTTCTACTCACCCGGCACGGCCATGGACTATTGGGCGCTGGGCGTCCAATTCCTGGGGTTGGCCTCCCTTATCTCGTCGGTCAACTTTATCGTCACCATCTTCAACATGCGCGCCCTTGGCATGCGATTGCTCCGGATGCCGGTGTTCGTATGGATGAGCCTGGTGGTCGCTCTCCTCCTGCTGTTCTCCCTTCCCATCATCGCCATCGCCCTGTTCATGGTGACTTTCGACCGTCAGTTCGGGAGCCTGTTCTTCGTGGCGGAGGCCGGTGGGGATCCCATACTCTGGCAGCACCTGTTCTGGCTGTTCGGCCATCCCGAGGTCTACATCCTGATCCTCCCGGCTATGGGGATCGTCTCCGAGGTCCTACCGGTGTTCAGCAAGAAGCCCCTCTTCGGATACGCGGCGGTGGTCTTCGCCGGAGCGGCCATCGCCTTCCTGGGATTCGGAGTGTGGGCCCACCACATGTTCGCCTCCGGGATCAGCCCGGTGGCCCAGGCCGCCTTCGGGTTGTCAACCATGACCATCGCGGTCCCGACCGGCGTCAAGATCTTCAACTGGATGGGCACCATGTGGGGAGGTCGATTAAAGTTCACCACCCCGATGCTGTTCGCCATCGGGTTCGTGGCGATGTTCGTGATCGGGGGTCTGTCCGGGGTGACCCACGCCGTGGTCCCCTCCGACTGGCAGCAGACCGACACCTACTACATCGTGGCCCACTTCCACTACGTCCTGTTCGGAGGGTCGGTGTTCGGGTTATTCGCCGGGCTCTACTACTGGTTCCCGAAGATGACCGGGCGGCTACTCAACGAAAAGCTCGGGAAGCTCAACTTCTGGACGATGTTCACCGGGTTCAACCTCACCTTCGCGCCCATGCACTGGCTGGGCCTGCAAGGCATGGTGCGGCGGACCGCTTACTACCCGCCCGAGGCGGGATTCGACTTCTGGAACCTGGTGGCCACGGTCGGAGCCTTCATCATCGCCGCCGGGGTCCTGATCTTCATGTTCAACTGGTGGAGGTCCAAGAAACACGGTGAACCCTCGGGAATAGACCCATGGGACGCCCGGACCGTAGAGTGGACCACCCCCAATCCCACCCCCGAATACAACTTCGGGGTGGCGCCCACGGTCACCTCCCTCGACGACTTCTGGCACAAGAAGTACGCGGAGGACTCCGAGGGAAGGCCGGTCCGCAGACCGGAGGCGGAGGAGACCCTCACGAATCTGATGGAGACCGGCATCAACCCGCCCCATCCCATCCACCTTCCCGCTCCTTCCTATTACCCCATATTGCTGGCTGCGGGAATACCCCTGGTGGGATGGGGGATCATCTATCACACCTCTTTCGTGGGGAAACTCCTGATTCTCGTTGGAGTGCTGGTGGTGGCGTCCGCCTCCTTCGGCTGGAGCATGGAACCCCTCGAGGAGCCCCACGACGAGCACGGCGACTCCGAGCCGTCGGGAGACGGGTACTCCTCGCTGGAGGACGACGCCTGATGGATGCGGCCGCTGCGATGGACCACCACGACCAGCACGAGTCAACCGGCATCGACCACCGCAAGCTGGGAATGTGGGTGTTCCTCAGCTCCGAGTTCCTGTTCTTCGGCGCCCTGATCACCAACTACCTTCTCTACCAGGGACAGCCCGGCTTCGCCCGTCCCTACCCGGCGGAGATCTACGACATTCCCTTCACCTCGTTCTCCTCCTTCGCCCTGCTGATGAGCTCTTTGACCATGGTGTTGGCTCACAACGCCCTGGCCCGCCACGATCAGCACGCCACCCGGACCTGGCTTCTGGCCACCGCCATGCTCGGCTCGGTCTTCTTGGGGGGGCAGGTCTTCGAGTTCACCGAGTTCATCACGGTCGGAGCGATGAAGCTGACCACCAACCCCGCTGCCTCGGCCTTCTACATGCTCACCGGTTTCCATGGCTTCCACGTGCTGTTGGGAATCTTGATGCTGCTCACCCTGTACGGGATCTCCCGCCGCCAGGGGGAACTCTCGGAAGCCTCCGGGCTAAACCTGGAGTTGGTAGGTCTCTACTGGCACTTCGTGGACATAATCTGGATCGTGATCTTCACCGTGGTCTATCTGCTGGCCAGCGTCCCGGCGGGAGTTGGCTGACAATGGCTGCCCACCCCGGCGATCACCATCATCCGACGCCACTCCAATATGTGAAGATCGCCATCCTGCTGGCGGTGCTGACCATCATCGAAGTCGCGCTCTTCTACGTGAACGAGGCGGCGGACATGGGTGGCTGGGACGCTCCGCTCTTGATCATTCTGGCGTTCATCAAATTCGTGATCGTGGTCGGGTGGTACATGCACTTGCGTTTTGAGGATTCAACCCTCTCCAAGTTCTTCACCGCGGGATTCATCCTGGCAATGGTCCTGTATGCGATCGTGCTCCTGGCCTTCGGCGTTATAGCACTGGGAGGCTGACACTGCCGGCGTGGCATCCTCACTGGGATGTCCTGGCGGTGGTGGTGGCGCTGGGAGTGCTCTACTTCCACGCAGATCGGCGCATACGCCCCCTGGTAGCCCCGGTCATGCCGTCCGCCACGCCTCGCCAACGCTGGCTCTGGTTCGGAGCGCTCGCCCTCCTGGCCGGGAGCGCCAGTTGGCCTTTCCACGACCTGGCCGAGCAGGTCTTCTTCAGCCTCCACATGGTCGAGCACATGCTGGTGGCCCTGGTGATCCCGCCCCTGATGCTGATGGGCACGCCCCGCTGGATGGCTGAGCATATCCTGACCTCCCCGCGAGGCCTGACGATCCTGCGCAGCCTGTGCAGGCCGCTTCCCGCCTTCTTCGCATTCCACCTGAGCCTGGCCAGCATGCACTGGCGGCCCATCGTGGAGGCCATGGTGAACTCGAGTCTCTTCCACTTCGCGGCCCACCTGTGGTTGTTCGGGGTCTCGATCCTGATGTGGCTCCCGGTGGTGAGTCCCACGCCGCTGATTCCCCGCTTGAACCCTCCACTGCGGATGCTGTACCTGTTCCTGCATTCCATCATCCCCACCGTGCCGGCTTCCTTCCTGACGTTCAGCCGCTCCCCTCTGTATCCGTCGTACATCGATTCGGCCTCCCGGTTTGGAGTGTCAACGGTCACCGATCTCCAGGTGGCGGGGCTGATAATGAAACTCGGAGGTGGATTGCTCCTGTGGGGGACGATCGTGGTGATCTGGTTCAAATGGATCGCGTCGGAACGGAAGTGGGACTCCATCGAGCGGGACCTCCGCCGGTCCCCCACCTCGGGAGTGGAGTATTGAAGGGTCCCCGGCCTCCCGACAGCCCGCAACCGCCTCCCCGGAAACGCCGCTCTCTCCCGCTCCGCCTGCTGAGACGCATCGGTCCATGGGTCGTTCTCCTTGTGGTTCTGGTGGCCGTCGCCGCCCTGCTGGTGGTCCGCCGATCCTTTCCACAGGTGGACGGGGACCTGGTGGCGCCGGGTTTGACCGCCGAGGCCACCGTGATCCGGGACCGCCACGGCACACCTCACATTTACGCCTCCACCTTCGAGGACCTGATGATGGCGCAGGGTTTCGTTCAGGCCCAGGACCGTTTCTGGCAGATGGACTTCTACCGGCACGTGGCCACCGGCCGCACCGCTGAATTGTTCGGCGAGGCCCAGTTGGAAGCCGACATCTTCCTGCGAACCCTGGGATGGGAACAGGTGGCGGCCCGCGAATACCAGGCGCTGTCGCCTCTCATGCAGACCCTGCTGGACGCCTATGCCCAGGGCGTCAACGCCTACCTTGGGGGGCGGGGGGAGTGGGAGATCAGCCTGGAGTACGCCTTCCTGGGAATCCAGAACCCCGACTACCGGCCGGCGCCGTGGAAGCCCACCGACACACTGGCTTTCCTCAAGTTGATGGCATGGGACCTTCGCACCAACATCGTCTCGGAGCTGGAACGGGCAGTGCTCTCACAGACGATTCCGGCCGAACAGGTCGCCCAACTCTGGCCCGAATACCCCGAGGGTCACCCCGTGATCGTTCCGGAGTGGGACATACCGCCGCCATCGCCGCAGCCGACCGGCGCACCTCTGCCCTCCCCGCGGGTTCGAGAAGCCTTCAACGCCCTGGGGGAAGCGGCGGTCCTCACCGTGGGCGCCGACCGCGTCGGGCTCGTCCAGGACAACCGGGGCCGAGGATCCAACTCCTGGGTCGTGTCGGGCCGTCACACCGTGTCCGGAACGCCGCTCCTGGCCAACGATCCCCATCTCGGGGGCCAGACTCCCTCCATCTGGCACCGGGTAGGTCTCCACTGCCGGCCCGTGAGCGCCTCCTGCCCGCTGGAGGCGGCCGGATTCAGCCTGCCCGGCACACCCCTGGTCACCGTCGGGCACAACGGCTTTCTGGCCTGGGGTTTCACCAGCCTGCTGGGTGACGTCTCCGACCTCTTCATCGAGCGGGTTCATCCGGAAGACCCACTCCTGTACGAGGTGGACGGAAAGTGGCGCCCCATGTCCACCCGCACCGAGGTCATCAAGGTGGCCGGGGCCGATCCGGTGGGGATCACGATCAGGGAAACCCACCACGGGCCGGTGATCTCGGGGATATACGAACCGGTTGACGAGTTGGGGAGAGGCGGAGCCGTGGAGATCCCCGACCCCCATGCCGTCTCCCTGGCCTGGACCGCCCTCCGAACCACCCGCAACCTGGACGCCGTGCTGGGAATGCTCCTCGCCGATGACTGGCAGGAGTTCCGGGCGGCGGCCGCGCTCTTCGACATGGCGCCCCTGAACATGGTGTACGCCGATGCGGACGGCAACATCGGCTACCAGGCCACGGGCCTGATCCCCATCCGGGGGGCCGGCGACGGACGGTACCCCGCGCCCGGGTGGGAGAGCCGATACGACTGGCAGGGTTTCTGGCCCTTCGAGACGCTTCCCTGGTCGTTCAATCCCCCCTCGGGGATGGTGGTGGCCGCCAACCAACCCCTCGCCCGGCCCGACCTGGTCCGCCACATAGGCAGTGACTTCGACTACGGCTACCGGGCCCGGCGCATCCACGAATTGCTGGCCGACGCCCTTCCGCTGGACACCGCCGGGATGAGCGCCATACAGTTCGACAACCAGGACCCATCCGCCGCCTTCCTGGTTCCCGCGTTGGCGGCCGTGGCTGCCCGGAATGAGAACGTGGCGGTTATGCAGGAACTCCTGACCGGGTGGATGCGGGGGGAGCGACCCGGGCAGATGGATTCCGACGGGGCGGCGGCCGCCGCATACGCCGCCACCTGGCGCCATCTCCTGGCCCTCACCTTCGACGAGCTTCCCGAAGGCCACGAGGCGTACGGGGGCAGCCGGTACATGGAGGTGGTGAAGGCCCTGCTCGAATCTCCCGAAGACCCCTGGTGGGATCGCGCGGAGACCGAGGCCCGGGAAACACGGGACCTCGTGCTCCATCAAGCGCTGGACGCCGCCCATGCCGAGTTGGTCGAGTTGATGGGCGACGACCCGGAGCGATGGCGATGGGGCGACATCCACACCGGTGTCTTCAACAACGCCAGCCTGGGGGAATCGGGCGTCTCACTCATTGAGTCCGTCTTCAATCGGCGCAGCAACAACGTCTCGGGAGGATCGGGGATAGTCAACGCCACGCAATGGATCGCATCCGAGGGCTACCAGACAGACGGGTTGCCGTCCTTCCGGATGGTGATCGACCTGGGGGACCCCGACGCCTCACTCTCCATCCATGCACCCGGTCAGTCGGGTCATGCCTACCACCCCCATTACGACGACCTGCTGGAACCCTGGGCGGCCGGTGAGATGCACCCCTTCCCCTGGGACCGGGATGCGGTGGAATCCCTGGCCGAATCCACCCTGGTGCTCCGTCCCGCACCCTGATTCGGCCATCCCGAGTCGGTCGGGTGCTGTTTCAGGTCGATCCCAAGGCACGCGGCCTTGGGTGTCGGGGTTGCGTGCCAAGAAAGGGTCTCCAGCTTTCAAAGGGTGTGAAAATAACACGGGAGTGGAGGTTGTTTTTGTCGCAGGGGGGTTTCATGTTGGTAGGAGCCAAACACTGAGACGGTCCGTTCCGGCGTCGTCCGGACCGTGTTGAGGATCAAACCCGATCTGCTCAACAGCCCCGTTCCAGGCTGTCCGAGTTGATTCGACCTGGATAGGTGGTGGTGGGGGAGGGAAGCCCAAAGGGAGACCCTATTTTCGCGGGTTTTCCGGGCAGGCGTTGTGGTCGATTGTCGGCGTGTGGGACCTGGCTTTGGTGCCTCGGGGTGGCTTCTGGATAGGGGTGGGGTGAGGGCAGTGTCGGTTCAGGTGTCAGACGTTTAGTGTTTGTTTTACCAACTTCGTGATATTTAGGACTGTTTTGTCACACCCTCTGGGCATACTGTTTGCTATGGACACAACAGCAATGGACCGACGGGTCGCCAACCGGGTTCGGGTAGTGATGCCCACCTTGTCCGTAGGTGAGGCTACAGTGAAAGAACTTCGGGATCGTGTGCAGTCCACCATCTGTGGGGAGAACCAACTGGCGGGGATCCGCGCCCAGGCCCTGGCCGAATTGCAGCGGCGGGCGGGAACCGAGTTGACGGAGGTGGAACTGAGGGAGAGGGGCAAGAAACCCCGCCGACGGGCACGGTTGGAAGTGGAGACCGCTCGGGAACTAGAGAAGCTACCGGAGACGTCGAAAGGTTTACGGGAGGGAGACATCTCATACGACAACGCGCGGATCCTGGCTGACGCCAACCAACGAGGGACCATAGACGAGAAAGAGTTGTTGGGCGACGCTCGCAGCCAGTCTCCCGACAAGTTCGCCGCCACAGTCCGCAAACACGAACGACAGCGCTCCAAAGATGACGGCGTCTCGAAGTTGGAGCATCAACGGTCTCGGCGGTACGCCAAGGTCCGCACCGCCATCGAAGACGGGATGACCGTCTTGTATGGGAGGTTCGATCCGATCACAGGTGCTCGGATAGAGACGGCGTTGTCGAAGAAGATGAACGAACTATGGCAGGAAGAAGACCCCCAGAACCGGGCCACGCCAGGGCAGAGAATGGCCGACGCCCTCGCTCTGTTGCTCACCCGCCCGGGAGGGAACAAAGACGGACCATCCCAAGACGTGAAACTGTTGGTGATCGCCGAGTATGACACCATCAGCCGGCAACTGCACAACGCAGGATTGGAGAACGGAACTCCCATCCCCGCCACCGAGCTGCGACGGCTGGCCTGTGACGCGCAAATCCTTCCCGCCATCTTCCGCGGACCATCGGTACCGATGGACCTGGGAATGGCCCGACGGAAAGCCAGCCCCACCCAACGCGCCGCTCTCATAGCCCGCGACCGGGCGTGCATAGGGTGCGGCGCCAAAGCGGCCTGGTGCCAGTCCCATCACATCATCCACTGGCAGGACGGAGGCCCCACCAACCTGGACAACATGTGCCTGCTCTGCTCCCGATGCCACCACAACGTCCACGACCGGGACTGGCAGATCGAACAAACCCCCACCGGCGCCTACCGCCTGCGCCCTCCACCCACCAAACGGACGCGCCCACCCCACCCTACCTACCAGCAACACCGCCGAACGCTCCACCCGGCCAAACAGAGGAAATAGGCCCTGATTTTCGTCCCCAAAAGGACATCGAACGCCAGCCTGGCCGGATCAAGGCGCTGGCAGCGGAGCGAGGGGTCAGGAGGGGACGATTACCTCGATGGCTTCAGCTTCGACGCCGTGATCGTCTTCCGACTCGCCGTGTCCCGCCCCCTGGGTGTTGAGCACCGCGAAGAGGATGAACACCACCACACCGATCCCGGCGGCTGCCAGCAGGAACTCTCCCTTGGTGATGCGCATCCCCGGTCGGGACGCGGAGAGCCCGGCGAAAGTAAGGATGCTGGCCGCTACCACGGATCCCATGATGGGCGCCCAACCGGGGAACTTCAGGAAGATGTACGCGTTTGGCAGCACCAGCACGGCGATCAACCCCACTCCGACTACGGGAAGGGCCAAGGCGGACTTCAACCGGAACCTGACTACTCCCGCTTCCTCCCCCTCGGCGCCGGCCATGCCTTCCGGGACCCCCAGCACCTGCGACAGTTGGCCCACCGCCCAACCAAGGACAGATCCGGCCGCAACCACCACCGCCAAGCCGGCGAGAACCGACACCTCCACGTCTTCGGCGCCCGCCAACTGCGTGCCGAACATGCCGGTCGCCACCCCGCCTGCTGCTCCTCCGATCACAAAGCCGGTGAGAACCCCGCCCACCACTATGGAACCCTGGCCTTCCACAATGCTCATCCCTGGACCATGCCACCCGACGGCCGCGGTGGTGAACAGCGACAGAATCATCCCGTACACACCGAACAGCACGACCAACCCGATGACAGCCCGATTGGGCGCCACCAGCAACGATGGAGAGAAGGGTCCCTCCTCGCCGAGGGTGTCCGCTCGAGCCGCCAGCCAGGGGGTCAGCGCCACCAGGGTCACCAGTCCCATCGCCGCTCCCGTGATCGCTCCGAGCCTTCCCCCCAGCCTTCTGCGCACGCTCAATGGCGCAGGATCCACCTCCGGAGGGGGAGGCTCCTCCACCACCACAACGGCTTCCTCCGGTTGGACGGCCACCGCCGCTGCCGCAGGCGTCTGCTCAACCGGAGCGGTGACAGCCTCCGGGGCGGCCGGCGCAGGCGTCTGCTCAACCGGGGGCGCCGGGGCGGACTGAGGGGGCGCCGCAGGGGCGGCAGGGGCAGGGGCCGCCCCGCCGCCTCCCCAAGCCTGCAGGTAATCGTCGGCTGTTCCCCCCAAGGCTTGTGCTTTCGCTTCGGCCGAGCGCAGAACCAGTTCTTCAGGTGCGTCCATAGCCGCCGCGGCCGCCGCCAGAAACTCACTCATATGCGCCACCGAGGATACACAGCCCGGTGGGACCCTCAACACCGGCGGCCCCGATGGGACCCTCAAGGCGCGTCACTGGCTCTCAGCCGACGACTCGTCTTCCATTTGCTGCCGTCGTTGACGGGCCCGGCGCTCGGATCGGCGCAACAACCACACCAGGCCGATCAGCACCACCCCGGAGGCAACCCACTCGTCGGTGGAGCCCCCGCCGAGGATGTGGGCAATGGTCATCATCCGGCCGTCAGTATGAAGAGAGCGAGCATGGTCAACACCACCATCAGCGCCAACATGGGATACTGGGATCGTATGGCCTTGACCCCCGGAAAGTCAACCAGGGCCCGGTCATGCGCCAGGATCACGCCTCCCACATGGCCGGCTATCACTGCCGCCAACTGAACGTACCAGACCGCGGTGGGAGAAATCAGGGTGTAGTCAACTGCCCGATCGGCAACTCCGAATACATCCCACCCCAGGTCGAAGGGATCGGCGATTGCGCTCAGGAAGAACTGCCCCTCATAGATGACGAGGGTGAAATAATGAGCGAAGGCGTAGGCCAGGGCTATCGGGACCAGCGTGTGGGCGAACCGGATTCGGATGCGGGTCAGGCCGACGTCAGCGTCCGAGAGAATCGCAGAGACGGCACAAGCCAAGTGGTAGGCCCATCCGATCATCAGGACCACGGCCACCAGTCCGAAAGTGCCCACCACCGCCTCTGCCCACTGCCAGCCCAACCCGGCGCCCGACAGGGTGTCCTCCAGCGGCCCGGCAAGTTGGTTTCGCCAGAAGGGAATCCCGGTGAGGCCGTCATAGGTGACTCCCCCGATCAGGACCACCGCCAGGGCGTCAAGGCCCGGGCGCTCGCCCACCATCGGGAGCCCTGTCAACCACTTCCGACGGACCAGTTCACCATTCTGGTTCCTGCCGAGAGGCCCGATAGCACCCATCAGGTAGTTGTAAGCCCCGAAGCCGTCCCATGCGGTCAACTGGGATTCGCTGCCCCACAGAGCGATGGTCACCAGCATGTATAGGGTGTAGACCAGGGCGATCACCGCAAGCCACCAGGGAACGCTGCCCACCGGCGACACCAGTTCCCACCATGTGAACGCGAAGAGAACCGCCGCCGCCGGCCAGTATCCGATCCTGGACGACATGCCCGAGTCGCCAGACGGGTCGATCTTCAGCCATCGGGCAAGGACCCGCCAGGGAGCGACCACCTGGTAGAAGTCCCCAACCAGCGCGGACAGGAAGGGAAACACGAGCCACAGCCCCACGAAGACCATTACCGGCGCCGGGTTTTCGAGGGCGTCGTCCGATCCGAGAAACCCGCTCAGCACCATCAATACCAACAGCGCCACCGAGGCCGCCGAGAAGAACCTCCCTCCCAGTCTCATCCAGGAGGGGACGTCGACCACCCTGGATGAGGGATGCTGCAGACGCGGCTCGTGCCACCGGGCGGACAGCATGGCAAAGGTGACCACCAACACCGTTATCGCCGCCAGCGTGAAGTACAGAAGGGGGATGGGCAGGTCGAGACGCCCACCGATGCCGTGAGCCAGGATCATGCCCTCACCTCAGGGAGACACTTTCAGTTCGATCAGGAGTCGATGGGTCACATGATCCTCGACCTCGAAGATCCCGGGCAGGTCTCCTACAAACTCGTAAACAGTGAAAACACTGGACTCCACGGTGAACTCCTCGTCGTAACCGTGAATGTGCACCAACAGCCGGGTGTCCGAGTCGAACCGAAGCGAAATCCGATTGCCCAGGGGAACTTCGACCCGGTCTTCCCCTACTGCCCTCCCCTCCCTCACTGTTATCTCCACGACGGTCAGGTCATCGGGGAGGGTTGTGGTCGTGGTCGTCACAACGGCAGTCGAGGTGGTGGTGGCTGGGGGAACGGTTGTCGATGTGCTCTGGGAGGTGGTAACGGGGGCCGCGGTCGTAGTGGCCGCGCCAGGTGTGGTGGTGGTAACCGCCAGGGTGGTGGCCGCTGGGCTCGAAGTGGTTGTCGTTGATGGTGCGGCACCGGTGGAGGACGTGGTTCGGGTTGGCTCCGCCACGGTGGTCGGGGCGTCATCAGGCGTCGTGGAGGAGGATGGCGGGGCAACTGTTGCGGACTCGGGGGAGGCGGAGGATTCCCCGTTTGTCCCGGCCCCTGACGAGCACGCCACCGCGAAAAGCAATAGAAGCCCCCACCGGAGTCCTGGGTGACTACGTGCGAGCATTTGTGGTTCGAGGAGCGTCCAACGACATGGGGGCAGTCCCTTTAACCGTACTGCTACAAGGGTCATTTGGCGCCGGGACGGATCAGTGTGGTCCCCCACCATGACCAGACGTGGTGGTCGGTAACCTGGTCTGAATGAGAAAGCACCTCTCGGACCAAGAACTCCTGGAATACGCTTCCTCCCGCTCCATGACCGCGGGCAGGGTTGGCCGGAAGGTGATCGAAGAAACAGCCGAACGCTATCCCGACCTCTCGATAATGCAGATCGACCCCCTCCAGGGAGCGTTCCTGGCTCTGCTGGTGAAGTTGATCGGCGCTACGAAGGTACTCGAAATCGGCACATTCACCGGCCTTTCTTCGCTCTCGATGGCCCAAGCCCTCCCAGAGGGAGGCGCACTGGTCTGCTGCGACATCTCCGAAGAGTTCACGAGTCACGCCAGGCGGGCCTGGGAGGAAGCGGGAGTGGCTGACAGGATCACCCTCTTGATCGGCCCGGCCCTCCAGACCCTGGAAGACCTGGAAGGTCCCTTCGACATGGCCTTCCTCGACGCCGACAAGCCGAACTACCCGGCCTACCTACAAAAACTGACGGAATTGGTGAGACCGGGCGGGGTGATCGTGGCCGACAACACGCTCTGGTCGGGACGGGTGATCGACCCCGGCGATCAAACCCAGGCCACCCAGGCGATCCGCCGCTTCAACGACTTGGCCGCAGCCTCCGCGGACCTGGAAGTGGTGGTCCTTCCCTTCGCGGACGGGGTGACTTTGATGCGCCGCCGCTGATCCGAACCGGAAGATGCGACTGAAGGCGTCCTAGGCGGTGGGCCCGATCGACCTGGTGGGCGTTCCGTCCCCCCTTACCGTGAACATCACCCAAAAGCCCGCCGCGAAGAGAACGGTGATCGCCAGCCAACCCGGCGTGTAGACGCCGAGAGCGTCCACCGACCATCCGAACAGCGGCGCTCCAACCCCGAAGCCGCAGATGAAACCGAAATACACCCTGCCCGACCCGGTTCCGGCCAGATCGGCCGGCAAGACCTCGATGACCGCAAGCATCCCCACCGAGGTCCAGGCGAAGACGCTGAAGCCCGCCACTACCGCGGCGACCCAAATCACCCAGGTTCCCAGGTCTTCCCCGAAGGCCAGGAAGACTCCCGAGACCACGCCCAGCAAGGCGATCATCATCAGACTCCGGACCATTCCCAGGCGGCCCTCGGCTATGCGCCCCCACCATATCCGAGCAAGAATCCCGATCGGCCCGGTGATAGCCAGCACCAGCCCGGCCCGGCCCCGGCTCATTCCCAGCACCTCCTCGGCGTAGAGCGGCAAGTAGACGACTTGGACCACCACCCCCATCCCCAGCAAGAACCCGTAGACCGTAAGACGACGAACCACCCTGGGAAGGCGAACCGGACTCGCCTCATCGGTGTCCTTCCGCCTGGCCTCTCTGTCCCTCGGCCGGCCGGTGGAGGGCCCCACGGACGCGTCCCTTGCCATGGAGATCGCTCCAACCGTCAGGGGCGCCGCCGCAAACGCCAGGACCGCCCATCGCCAACCCCACCAAACGGTGAAGACCGGCAACAACCAACCTCCCATGAATATGGCGACCTGCACTCCCGACTGTTTTATGCCCACGATCAGTCCCCGCCGACCGGACTCGACCTCCAGGGAAATCAACTTGTTGGTGGCCGGGTTGGACATGCCCGATGCGATCCCGTTGAGAAAGGCCGCCCCCACCATCAGGGAGAATTCAGGCGCCACCCCTATGCAGAACAACGCGGTTCCCGCCACCATGAGTGTGGTGACAGTAGCTCGCCTACCGCCCACCACATCAACCCACTTACCCAAACGAGTGGAGAACAGGGCCCCGCTCAAGGTGCCGGAGGTGGCCAGCATCCCCAACTGCCACCGTTCGATACCCATTGCCGCGATCAACTCGGAGGCAAGAACGCCGAAGGTGGTTATAGCCATGGTGACGGACGCCATCGTTACGACCAACACCGCGCCAAAGCCGAGACGCGCAGAGTTCACAGCCAGGAAGCCACCGCCCTACTCAACCCACTCTCCTCCTACCCATGTTCATCACCCAGAACCCGAGCCCGAACAGAACGGTGATCGCCAGCCAACCCGGCGTGTAGACGCCGAGGAGATCCACGGACAGTCCCACCACGGGAGCGCCCAGCCCCAGACCGGTCAGGAAGCCGAGCAGCACCACTCCCGAACCCCGGCCGGCCAGAGAGGTAGGGAGGATCTGGATGATGGCCAGCATTCCGACCGCGTTCCAAGCGCTCCCGCTCAGCCCGGTCAGCGCCGCCGCCAGCCAGATCGTCCACGATCCCAACTGATGCCCGAAGGCCAGCACAAGACCCATCGCCACCGCCAGCAGAGCGATAGTGCGCAGGCTTCTCACCGACCCGAACCTGCCTTCGGCTACCCGCGCCCAACCAAGCCGGGCCAAGATCCCCACCAGCCCGGTGACAGCCAGGGCCAGGCCAGCCTGGCTCTGGCTCATCCCCATTACCTCCTCGGCGTATAGCGGCAGGTAGGCAAGCACCACGGACATGCCGGTCCCCATGATGAACCCGTAGACCGCCAGCCGGTAGATCATCCTGGGGATGCGGCTGAACGGCTCTCCGGCAGCGTCCTCCCGGCCGGCATGAACCCGTGCGGGTGTCGCCGAATAGAGACCGGCAAAAGCGAGGGGGACGGCGGCAAACGCCACCACCGCCCATCGCCAATCCCACCACATGGTGAAGACCGGCAGCAGCCATCCCCCCAGGAAGACCCCCATCTGTACACCCGACTGCTTCACTCCCACAATCAGGCCCTGCCTTCCGGTGGCGAATTCCTCGGAGATGAGCCGATTGGTGGCCGGGTTGGAAAACCCGGATGCTATCCCGGCAAGACACGCCGCCACCATCATCACTCCGAACCCAGGCGCCGCTCCCACACCCACCAGGGCGACCCCGGCGATCAATAGAGTGAAGATCGTGGCTTGACGACCACCCATCATGTCAGCCCACTTTCCCAACAGAAGCGAGAACACCGCCCCGCATAGCGTGGCGCCGCTGACCAGCAACCCCAGTTGCCACCTCTCGATCCTCAGGATCGAGATCAATTCCGAAGCGAGCACCCCAAAGACCGTTGGAGCGAAGGTGGCGGCCGCCATGGCAACGGCCAGCACCGTGCCCAGCATCAGACGACGGTAAAGCACGGAACCCTACGGTACTGCCCACCCCTTCCCGCGCCTGAGTGGCGTCCCCAGGTATGGCCTACCATGTGGCAGGTGGGGACCCTCCCCGGGAAAGAAGAGGCTCCGGTCCATGCACGATTCAGATACGGTTCCACTCCAGAGATGAAAGCCCTCACCGGAAGCCGCGGCTAGTGGAGTCTCTACCCGTTGCAGGCACCCAGGCGGTGGCCCGCCACCTGTTGGTGGTGTTCGGCGCCACCGGTGATCTCTACCGCCAGAAACTGGCCCCCGCCCTCTATCACCTGGTCCGGCAGTACCAACTGACCGACCGGTTCCTCGTCCTGGGAGTAGCTCGATCACAGATGGATGACGACGGTTTCAGGGCGCTCTCGCGGGCGCCTGTCGAGAGCGTCTCACTACGGCAGCCACAACTTGGCGAGCCGTACACCGACCCGGCCGAGTGGTGCGACGAAGTCCTGTACTTCCAGTCCATCGGCGATGGGGAGTTAGGGTCTTTCGAAGCTCTCCGGAACCGGATCGAACAAATCGAGGCGGCCCACGGTCTCGAGGGAAACCGGATCTTCTACCTGGCCCTGCCGCCATCCGCCCTGGGCCCGACGGTTGAGGCCCTTGGAGCATCAGGTCTGACCCACAGCCCCGGATGGACCCGTTTGGTGGTCGAGAAGCCATTCGGCGTCGACCTCGAATCGGCCGTCGCGCTGAACGACATCCTCCATGGATGTTTTGACGAGCCCCAGATCTACCGCATCGATCACTACCTGGGCAAGGCCACGGTGCAGAACCTGCTGGTCTTCCGGCTGGCCAACCCCCTCTTCGAGTCGGTGTGGAACCGGGATCGTATCGACAATGTCCAGATCACGGTGGCGGAAGGCGTCGGGATAGGAGACCGCGCCGGCTACTACGACCGATCGGGCGCCCTGCGGGACATGGTCCAGAACCACCTGACCCAGTTACTCAGTCTGGTGGGGATGGAACCCCCGGTCTCCTTCGACGCCGAGGCCATCCGGGACGAGAAAGTCAAGGTGCTCCAGTCCATCCGGCCCATCAGCCCCGACGACGTGGTACTGGGTCAATACGCCGCGGGACGAGTGAATGGAAGACGGGCGGCGGGGTACCTGGATGAGAAGGGAGTGAGCACTGGTTCCACCACCCCCACTTACGCCGCTCTCCGGATGTTCGTCGACAGTTGGCGTTGGCAGGGCGTCCCCTTCTACCTGCGCACCGGCAAACGCCTAGGCGGCCGCCTCACTCAGATCGCGGTGACTTTCCGCGAACCGCCGGTAGCACTGTTCAAGTCCTTCGAGCGGAGCCGCCACCAGGGCAACGTGCTCTATTTCAAACTCCAACCGCACGAGGGCTTCGACCTCTTGTTCGACGTTCAGAAGCCTTCGGGCAGTCCCCAGTTGGACACCAGATCCCTGGCCTTCGCCTACGAAGAGGCTTTCGGAATCCTTCCCGACGCCTACGAAACGCTCCTCTACGACGTCATGACCGGAGACCGGACCCTGTTCGTCCGGGCCGATGAGGCCGAAGGAGCCTGGCGTCTCTACACACCGATTCTTGAGGCAGGGATCAATCCACATTCCTATGAGGCCGGTTCATGGGGTCCACAGGAGGCGGAGCGCCTGCTTAGTCCGCGTGGTCACGAGTGGACTGTCCGCCTCTCCGGTAATAGAGGTCCAAGAGCCTGACGACTCAGTATTACGAGGTTTGGGGGCTTTGATCGTCTCCCCGAATTGTTTTGTTGCAATAAAACGAGTGCAACGCAACAGAATCACCAGATCTCCCACCAGTGGGTCGAGGAATAAGGCCACCCGCTACCAACGACAGTAGCCCACCTACAAAGTCAAGGGCGCCTTGGCGAAGGCGTACTCCTCAACGACCCGGCCGCCGATCAGATGTTGATCGATGATCAGATCAAGCACCTCGGGGGTCACGTCCCGGTACCAGACCCCCTCGGGATAGACCACCATCACCGGACCCTGCTCGCACACACGCAGGCAGTCCACCTTGCTTCTCAGCACCATGCCGTCTCCCGGCGGTTCGGGATGGGCCTCCAGGCGGGGATTCCTCGACCAGCGGGGCGGTGCAGAGGTGAGCCCGAGTTGCTTGCAACGTCGCTTCAGATGGAGCCAGAGCGGGTCGGTCTCCTCACGGGGAGCGCAACGGGGATTGCTCTGATCGGCGCAGAGGAACACATGCCACCGGGCGCCCCCGATGGACAGGCCGTGGGCTATGGCCTCTAATCGTTCCTGATTGTCAATCGCAGGCGCTCCGGGTAGGACCAGGGAATGTCATAACCACCAATGTAGGCAGATGGAGACCACGGGATGTCAGACCTGGTAGGCCTCGGGAAGGGGCGGAAGGGGCCTGGAGAGCCAGCGAGGGCGGCGCAGGCCCCCCGGTCCTGGCCCGGGACGGGTGCGGTCCATCCATTCGCGGTAAATCCGGTGGGATTCCTCCGTGTCGACGAAGACGTCTCCATACCGGTCCGTAGGCTCTGCATGGGTCAGGCGGACCCGCTGGTGCCAGGCGTGCATGCCCGACACCGGATCGGGATGCACCGGGAAGGCCAGGTTCTGGTGCACCCCCGGGTCCCGCCACCAGATGCGCTCGCTGTCGGGGTCTTCCGAGCGGAAGGGCTCGATGCCCGAGCGGTGCCTCAGGAGCCACCCGCCCGCGTGGCGTCCGATGTCGACCAGCGCCGACGACCAGCGCTCGTTCCCCATCTCGGGGTCCAGGCGCCACCGGCCCATATGATGGGAGGCCGCCACCACGCCGGGTCGAAGGCCCTCGGTGCGCCAGGCCCTCATGACGAAGTAACCGATGTCGGTGCTGATCCGGATCAGGTCCCCGGTGACGAACCCCAGTTGGTCCGCATCCACCGGGTTAATCCACAACGGGTGGCCGTGGCTTATCTCGTACAGGTACTTGGCGTTGCCAGACCGGGTGTGGATCAGGGTGGGGAGTCGGAAAATGGGAAGCAGGATGCGCTCGGGGCCCTTCAGGTCCAGGTCCCGCCAATGGACATGGGACTTGAGGTAGGTGGGAATGGCCGCATCGGGCCAGTTCCAGTCCACCAGCGTCTCCGAGTGCCACTCGAGGAGACGGGAAGGGGAGGTGAAACCGGTCTTGCGCTCGCCGTTGACCTCCACGCCGGGTTCGCCCTCCTGCGCCGCTTCCTCGTTCAACAGGTAACGGTCCCGGTCGATCTCGAAGGCGCCGTACTTTCGCATGTACTCGAGGGGCGTGAGCCCCTCGGCGTCGGCCGCGTCGGGCAATCCCGGGACCGAGTTGTCGAACATCCACCCGTAGTACTCGTCGACGCCGACCGGGCGGGACGGGTCATTCGGCGACTCGTACCACTGCCTGATCCCCAACGACCCGTCGGGATCGATCCGCCATGACAGGTCGATCCAGAACTCGCTCTCCTCCCACACCTCACCCGGATTGGCCTCGTAGGTGCGTTGGTACCGGCGTCCTTCCCGCTCTCCCGCCACCCTCAGCACGGGCTGGCGGAACCCGAGCCAGCGAGCCGCGTGGGTCTCATACGAATGGGTGTCGTGGCGTTCGGCGCCTACCCCCATTGGCAATACGTAGTCGGCGAACCACGCCGACTCGGACCAGGTGGGGGTGAGCGCCACATGGAGGCCGACCCGCTCGGGGTCGGAGAGGGCCTCGATCCAGGTGAACCCGTCGGGGTTGGTCCACACAGGGTTGTAGACCCGGGTGAAGTACACCTCGAGGCGTCCCCTGCCCTCCTTCAGGAAGTGGGGCAGCAGGTAGCTCATCTCGTAATGGCTGAGGGGGAACTCGCCCGGCCAGATCAGTTCGTTCCACCGATTGGCGGGGGGAGGCGTGTTCCAGTGATCGGGCTTGAACTTGTCCCAAGCGCTCGGGGAGGTGCCGCCCTCGGTCCCCACCGATCCGGTCAGCACATGCAGGAAGAAGAGACAACGCGCCACCTGCCAGCCTCCCAGGTTGCCCGACCCGGCCGCCCTCCAGGTGTGGGAGGCGAACCGGGAGCCGGCCTCGGCGATACCCTGGGCGACGGCTTCGATGCGCCAGGCGTCGACCCCGGTCTCCTCAGCGGCGAAATCGATGGTGTAGGGGGCGTAGGTCTCCCGGAGCAGTTCCACAAAGCTCTCGTATGTCCGGGGCCTGTCGGGCGCCCGCGCCCGGAGCGACGCCTCCCAGTTGACCCACTTACTCATGAAGTCGTGATCGACGGCGTCCCACTCCAGCAGCCGGGAAGCCACAGCCAGCAACATGGCCGCCTCGGTACCGGGCCAGGGCGACAGCCAGTAATCGGACATCGACGCCGTGTTGGAAAGCCGCGGATCGATGGTGGCCACCTTCCCCCCCGCCTGGCGAGCCTCGATGATCCGCTGGGCGTGGGGGTTGAAGTAGTGACCGGACTCGAGTTGGGCGGACAGCAGCAGGATGAACCGGGCGTTGGCGAAATCCGCGGAGGGACGGTCATAGCCCATCCACATCGCGTAACCCGTACGGGCCCCTGACGAACAGATGTTGGTGTGGCTGTTGTGCCCATCCACCCCCCAGGAACGGAGGACTCTGTCTATGAAGCCATCCTCGCCGGGCCGCCCCACGTGGTACATGATCTCGTCGTGCCGGTCCTCGAGAAGGGCCCGGCGGATTCGCGAGCCTATGTCCTCGAGCGCCTCCTCCCAGGAGACCTGTTCCCACTGGCCCTCCCCTCGCGGCCCCGTCCGTCTCAGCGGGTGGAGGATCCGCTCCGGGTCGTACATCTGGTTGAGAGTCGCCGGGCCCTTGGCGCAGTTGCGACCCCGCGACCCCGGATGCTCGGGGTTGCCTTCAAAACGTCGTACGTTGCCGCTGTCCTTGTCGACGTAGGCCAGCAACCCGCAGCCGGCTTCACAATTGAAACAGGTGGTCGGCACCAGCCGATAGCGGCGTTTGACCCGCTCGGGCCAGGCCTTGGCGTCGTACTCCTCCCAGTCATCCCAGCGCTCGGCGGGCGGAAAGGACACCAGGCCCGTCCCGGGAACCAGGCGGGGCACACGGTCCGAAGGCGGCTGGTCGGGCGTCTGGGTCATCTTCTGGGACCTCTGCTTTCCTTCATGACAGGGGCACGCTCTGGCCGGCTCTGACGAAGGCGTCATCTGCGAACCATATGCCGATCAGGGCCGCCAGTCCTCCCAGTTGAGATAGCCAGAAGGGGACGCCCGCCCCGGCCAGGAAAACCGCTCCCAGCACCAGGGGGGCAACCACGCCGATTACATGCCCTCCGAGCCACCACTCGGTGGCGTGGGCTCCCTTGGTCAGGTGATGCATGCCCGCTGCGTGGTTGGAGGTCGGGTGCCGGGAGAAGTACTCGATGGCGGTGACCACGGCGAGCGCCGCCGCGCCGGCCACGAGCGCCCAGGCGAACGCCCGACGCGACGACAGCCCTAAATCGAAGATGCCGGCACACAGCAGTCCCGCTCCACCTCCCACCGCAAGCGCACCGGCCAGCATGTGCCAGAGGAGCGTCGGACTCTGCCAGAGGTCCCGACCCTCCGCCTGGCCGAACAGGAAAGCGGTGTAGCCGGCCACGCCCAGCCCGACCGCGGCCGATGCCCAGATCAGCACGGGGACGAAACCGGCCCCGGCAAGACCGAATAAGAACCACAGGCCGAGGATCACCGCATGGGCGGTGAGGATCCAGGCGCCCTTAACCAGCCACGAGCCCGGGTTCCCCTTCGTCAGGATGTAGTGGAACCGGTCGGGACGCTTGAGGTCCGCCACCAGCAGGAGACCGGTGAGCGCCAGGAAGAGCCCGGATATGAGAGGAGCGCCCCACCTGGCGAAGGCGCTCTGGGAGTCTGCGCCGAACAGGAGCGACAACGCCAGGGCCATGACGATTCCCGCCGAGATCCCCTTGGTGAGGAAGTAGCTTGACACCCGCCATCCCCACGGCATCGGGTGGTCGGTGTTGTAGACGACCCTCGGGGGACCCTCGGGTTGCCCATTGGAAGACGGCGGAGGGTGCTTCCTCCCATTGCGACTCCCGGTTGTAGGCGGCGTCAGGTCCACGGTCATGAAAGAGGGCGCCGGGTCGCCCCAGATCCCCCCGTCACCCGGGTCGACGGCGCCCAGGGGATCGATAGCGGCCTTGTCAACTCCCTTGTACCACAAATTGGGCCGGGTGCCCTGCTCCGGAGAACGCTGGAGGAGGCGATCGTCCTCGAGCAGTTGGTCCTGGAAGAAGCGGGAAATGGGGGTGGTCGGATCGTTGAGGTCTCCCGAGATGATGGCGCCCTCGGGGCATACCACCACGCAGGCGGGTTCCAGTCCCACTTCTACGCGATGCACGCAGTAGTTGCACTTTTGGGCGGTGTTGTCCAAGGGGTCGATGTACAGCGCGTCGTAGGGACAGGCTTGCATGCAACTCTTGCACCCGATGCAAAGGCTGGTATCGAAGTCGACAATCCCGTCGTCGCGGCGGAACAGGGCGCCGGTCGGGCAGATCGAGACACAGGGAGCATCCGAGCAGTGATTGCAACGCAGCACCGAGAAAGCCCGCTTGGTGTCGGGCCAGGTCCCCGACTCGATGTACTTCACCCAGGTGCGGTTCACCCCCAACGGCACATCGTGCTCGGTCTTGCACGCCACCGTGCAGGCGTGACAGCCGATACACGCCGTCTGGTCGATGACGAAACCGTACTGCAAGGCGCTCCTTCCCCGTCCGGGCTCGAAGCCCTCACCGGAACCTGTGAATACGGTAAAGAATACCGGCCCGCCACAGACTTCTGCCGTTGGTAGGCTCGACCCGATGCAGCCGACCGACCTCTCCCTCATCACCTCGGTGTCCGATCCCCAGATACATCCTGACGGCCACAGAATCGCGTTTGTGGCGACCACCATCGACCTGGACAAGGACCGGTACAGGTCGTCGTTGTGGCTCTGGGACGGCGAGGCGCGACAGATCACCTTCGGTGATGGCGACTCGGCGCCCCGCTGGTCGCCGGACGGCGGTTCCCTGGCCTTCGTGAGAAAGGGATCTGAACGCACCGACCCCACCCAGTTGGCGATCATGCCAGCGGATGGCGGCGAGGCCCGGGTCATCACTTCATTCGAACTGGGAGTGCAGGCGCCGCTCTGGTCGCCCGACGGATCGCGTCTGCTGGTTTTGGCGACGGAGTGGTTCGGGGAGTGGGCTGACTTCGACAAGAAAGAGCGTGCCCGACGCCCCCGGCGCGTGACCGGCTTCGATGTACGACTCGACAACCGGGGCTGGCTGCACGATCGCCGAACCTACGCCTACCTGGTGGAACCCGACGGTGAATCCGAACCCCGGAGGGTGGGCAGCGGAGAAGAGAACGAGTCCGGTCTGGCCTGGTCGCCGGACGGCGCCATGGTCTCCATGGTCACCAGCCGCGACAACCCGCGGTCCCTCGAACGCGGCGCCGAGGTGGTGGAAGTGGACGCCGAAAGCGGCGTCGAGACGCTCCGAGCCAAGCGCGCAGGCTACTACATGACCGCCTATGACCCGGCCGGCGCCCTCCACGGGATAGGCGCGCCGACCACCGACTACCCCTACGTCTTCTCGCTGTGGCGTCTCGACGACCCTCCGGTGGACCTCACCGGACACATGGACCGGAGCATTAGCGGTCTGGCCGTGGCCACCGCACTGGAAACGCCGATATGGCTGGATGAGGGCTTTCTCTGCAGCACGACCGGCCGGGGTCGGGTTCACATAGTCGCCTTCGACGGCGACGGGAACAGGACGACAGTGCTGGGTGGCGACCGGTACATCACCGGGTTGTCAAGATCATCGGAAGGACGTCTGGCCTTCACCGCCACAGATCCCACCTCTCCGGCGGAACTGTACGAGCGGACCCCCGATGGCACCGAGCGCATTCTCACCGACTTCAACCGGGAGATCCGCGCGGGCGGCGGGTTGGTGAGTCCCACGTTCTTCCAGGCGGAGAGCGCCCCCGGGGTCGATGTGGATGCGTGGGTGTACGTGCCCGAGGGCGAGGGTCCCTTCCCGGTGCTCCTCAACATCCACGGAGGCCCGGCTTCCGAGTACGGCTTCTACTTCTTCGACGAGTTCCAGGTCTACGCGTCTGCAGGCTACGCGGTGGTCGCTGCCAATCCCCGCGGCTCGGAGGGGCGGGGCCTCGAGTGGCTGCGGGCGGTTATCGGTCCCGGCTGGGGTGTGGTCGACATCGAGGATGTGACCGCGGTCCTCGACGAGGCCATGAGACGGGACACACGCCTCGATCCCTCCCGCGTGGGAATCATGGGGGGCTCCTATGGAGGGTTCCTCACCGCGTGGATGATCGCCCGCGATGATCGCTACCGGTCGGCGGTTGTGGAACGGGCGCTGATCGACTGGGAGTCTTTCGCGGGAACCTCTGACATCAATCGCGACTTCTCGGGGTTGTACCTGCACCCGGCGACGGCCTGGGACCATGAGGCGTTGTGGGAGGCCAGTCCCCTCCCGGCGGCCCGCAACATCGACACTCCCACCCTCATCATCCACTCCGAGAACGACCTGCGCTGCCCGATCGGCCAGGCCGAGCAGCTTTTCGCGGCTCTACTGCGAACGGGGATCGACGTCGAGATGGTTCGCTTCCCCGATGAAGGCCACGAATTGAGCAGGAGCGGCGCCCCCCGCCACCGCGTGGAGCGTTTCGAATACATCCTGGCCTGGCACGGCAGCCATCTCAAGCAACCCGAAGAGGGAGATCAGGAAACCCCTGCACCCTCTTAGCTAACCCGGGAGAGCCGTACGGCCCTCAGGTGATGGCGAGAGTCAGGGTTTCGGCCACCAGGGCGGGACGGTCGGCTCCCTCGATCTCCACCGTCACCATCCGCTTGATGAGATACTGGCCGGGCCGACGTTCGGTGACGTCGGAGAGAGCCACCCTGGCCCGGATCCGGCTGTCCACGGGGACCGGCGCCAGGAAACGGACCTTATCGGTGCCGTAGTTGATCTCCACCTTGGCGCCCTCCGGCAGGAGTTTTATTCCCGAACCGAGATGGGGCAGGAGCGAGAGGGTCAGGAACCCGTGGGCGATGGTCACTCCAAAGGGCGATTCGGCGGCGGCCCTGGCCGGATCCACATGGATGAACTGATGGTCCAAGGTGGCGTCGGCGAATGCGTCGATGCGGCCCTGGGAAACGGTGAACCACTCCGAGACGCCGATCTCGCTGCCCACCATCCCCATCAACTCCGGCACGGTTAAGGCCTTCTCACTCATCAACGACTTCTCTCACGCGGGCCGGGCGCATGGAAAGCGGGGATACCGGTGAGAGCGTTGCCCAGGATCAGGGTGTGTATCTCATGGGTCCCCTCATAGGTGTACACCGTCTCCAGATTCGCAACATGTCTCATCACCGGGTAGTCGAGCGTGATCCCGTTGGCCCCCAGGACGCTTCTGGCTGTCCGCGCCACGGCCAGCGCGTCGCTCACGTTGTTGTACTTGCCGACTGAGACGTGCTCCGGCGTCAGCTTGCCTTCCTCCCGCAGGCGTCCGATCCGGATGGCCAGCAGGATCCCCCTCTGGACGGCCACCATCATTTCCACCAGCTTGGATTGCGTCAGCTGGAAGGAGGCGATCGGAGTGCCGAACTGCGACCGCTCCGAGGCATAGCCCAACGCGGCTTCATAGCAGGCGCGGGCCGCCCCCATCGCGCCGAACACGATCCCCAGCCGCGCCTCGGTCAAGCAGGAGAGGGGCCCTCTCATGGTCGACACGCCCGGCAGCATCATCTCCTCAGGCAACCGCACCCCGTCCAGGACCAAGGCGGAGGTGACCGAGGCCCGCATGCTGGCTTTGCGATCAATGGGATGCGCAGAGAACCCCGGAGCGTCGGTGGGCACCAGGAACCCACGGACCCCTTCGGGGGTCTTGGCCCATATCACCGCCAGGTCGGCGATTCCCCCGTTGGTGATCCAAGCCTTGGACCCGTCTATCACCCAGTCGGACCCCACCCGGCGAGCGGTGGTGCGCATGGAGGAGGGATCGCTTCCCGCGTCCGCTTCGGTCAGACCGAAACAACCCACCACCTCTCCTCTCGCCATTCGGGGGAGCCACTCGGCCTTCTGCTCGGGGGACCCGTACTTCCAGATGGGGAACATGCACAGCGATCCCTGCACCGAGACGAAACTGCGCAGCCCGGAGTCACCCGCCTCCAGTTCCAAGGCGGCCACCCCGTAGTCCACCGGCCCCAGACCGGCGCAGCCATAGCCCTCCAGGTTCATCCCGAACATACCCATCCGGGCCATCTCGGGAATCAGATGGTTCGGGAACTCCCCCGCTTCCCACCAGGCCCCGACCTCGGGGAGCACGCTCCTGTTGACGTACTCCCGTACGGTCTTGCCGACCAGGCGCTCGGAATCGGTGAGCAGCCCGGCGGTATCCAGAAAGTCAAGAGGGTCAGGCACTGTCAGGTCCGCCTCGCCCATTCACGCGCAAAGAAATACACCGTCGAAAGGTAGTCCCTGCTGTCGCAGCGACTACTTCTTGTTCTTATGGCGATTCGCCTTGCGCCGCTTGCGATACTTGTGCCGCGACATTTTTCTGCGACGCTTCTTTACTAGCGAGCCCATAACTGGCTTCCTGGTTGACCGATCGGGACAATTTGCCGGCCCACCCCTGCCGACAAGACACCCCAAAGAATAGCCGCCCTTGGTGGACGACCGGAAACCAGCCGAGGGTTTTTTATCTAAACCTGCCCCAGGAGCGCCGGGAACCCCTTGTTGAGGCCGTTTTCCATCAGACGATGCCCCGGGAGGCCATTGGAGGGCAGACGATCTCAACCTGATCGCCCAGGGAGGAAGAGAGAGTCTCCACTACTCGACCGGTCTCCGACGACCTGGTGAAGACCAACACGGAAGGGCCGCTTCCCGACCAGGCGGCGTAGACAGCCCCCGCATCCAACGCCTCTCCGATCAACTCCCCCACCGACGGCCGCAGGCGGGTACGGCTGGTCTCGTGAATCTCGTCTCCCAAGGCGGATTGGAGTACCCCTTCTTCCCCCGAAGTGAGCCCGGCAACCAGGGCAGCCATCCTCGACAGGCTGTTGACCACCGCCGGCAGTTCAAACCGCTCCGGAACCACGCTTCGTGACTCACTCGTGAACAGGCGGAAGGCGGGAACCAGCACCACCAGGCCGTAGGCGTCGCTCATGGTCAGTCTTCGCACCCGGTTCTCGGGGTCCACTAGCACCAGTCCACCGAAGACCGCGGCGGCAGCGTTGTCGGGGTGGCCTTCGAGGGTGCTTACCCACCTGAACACCTGGTTTGGATCGACCGGCCGGCCCATGCACCGGAGTGCCGCCGTTGCTCCGGCGGCGTAGGCGGCCGCCGACGAACCGAGTCCGCTGCCCATCGGGACGTGATTGTCCACCTCCAAGCGGAGCGGATGCTCAGAACCCACCGCTGCCCGAGCCCCGGCCAGCACCGCGTCCGCCGATTCCGGCGGCGGCCGGTAGCGACCGACATGCCGTACCTTCCACCGTTCGCTCCGCCACGCCCGGACCCTGCACCGGATCTCCAGCGCCAGCGCCAGGCAGTCGAACCCCGGCCCCAGATTGGCCGAGGAAGCCGGAGCTGAAGCCTCAGACGGAGTCCCGGTCATAGGGCTCCACGAAGATGTTCCCCGCCACGGGGATCTTCTCCCTGATGGCTCGCTCGGCCTTGGTGATCGCCTCGGCGATCTCCGGAGTCCCCAGCGACTCGACGAAGTCGACCTCCACGTTCACCAACAGATCGTCAGGCCCCAGATGCATGGTGAGGAGGCGCCCCACCCCCGTAACCTCGTCCATTCCCACCAGCACAGCCCGGATCAATGCACGCTCCTGCCGGCCGGCCGCCTCGCCGATCAACAACGCCTTGATCTCGGCGGCCAGCAGCACCGCCACCACCGCCAGCATGACCCCGATCAGAAGCGACGCCGCGCCGTCCCACCGGGAGTCCCCGGTTATCGAGGCCATCGCGGTCCCCGCCAGGGCAAAAATCAGGCCCAGCATGGCCGCCGTGTCCTCCAGGAGGATCACGATCAGGGAGGCGTCCTTGGATTCCCGTATTGCCCGCCACATTGGCTTTGTTCCCCGATGGCGATTGAATTCCCGAAGGGCCACCCCGAAGCTGATCGACTCCAGCGCCAGCGCCAAGCCCAACACGATGAAACTGGGGGTCAAATCGCCGAGCGGCTCGGCATGGCCGATTGCCTCCCATCCGTGCAGAAAGGCCCAGACACCCCCTCCGAAGAACAGCATCACGGCCACCAGGAAGCTCCAGAAGTAGACCTCCTTGCCCCTCCCGAAAGGATGGCTGACATCGGCCGGTTGGCGAGCCGCCCTGCCTCCATATAGAAGCAAACCCTGATTGGAGGAATCCGCCACCGAGTGGATGCATTCGGCCAGCATGGCAGCCGAGCCGGTGATCAAAAAAGTAAAAAACTTCGCCACCGCTATGGTGCTGTTCGCCACCAAGGCGGCAAGCACCGCCAGTCGTGATCCGCCGCTAGCCACGGGCGAGAAGTTTACGTCCCTCAGGGAGGAACATGACGGCTGGTAAATCCCGGGCGGACTTCACCACTCCAACTCCCGTACTTCGTCCCTGGCGACCGTTCCTCCCACGCGGCACCTGTCCGGTTCCCACATCAGGTCGATAACCGAGGGCCACCCCATCTCCCGTCCCTGAGAGATGCGGACGCGGCCGGAAGGCATGTCCTCGGAGCGCAGCACCGCGGCAAGGGCCACCGCCGCACTGCCGGTGGCCGGGTCTTCTGTCACCCCCAGGCCGGGAGCGAAGAAACGCGCCTTAACCCTGTGGGGCAGCGACATCCAAGCCCACACCAGCGTCATCCCCAGTTCGGGCGGTGGGGATTGAAGGTTTCCGACCTGTTCGGGATCGTCCATCTGCCACACCGAATAGGGAAGAGGCATGTCCACCTCCCAGGCCCGAGTCGGGGAGCACCACCCCAGGGTCGGGGGAACTTCCTGGGTTCGCACCGGCTGGGAGAAAGGCGGCTCGATCCAGACACGGTCTCCATCGGCGCCGATTCTCACCTCCCCCACCCCGCAGGTGACACGGTCCACTCCCCCCGGACCGGCCTTGAGCAGCAACCAGGCCGCTCCCACCAGGGGATGCCCGGCGAAAGGCAGTTCCGCGACAGGGGTGAAGATACGGATGTGGGGGACCCCTCCCGTCTGCCAGTCTATGAAAATCGTCTCGCTGAAGCCCAGGTCCGCCGCGATGTCCTGCATCCGCTGGTCGTCGATGCTTACGGTGTCCGCCACCACCCCTAGATGGTTGCCCCCCTGCTCCCCGTCGGTGAACACCCTGAGTACCTGGACCGGGCGCGCCATCTCACCTTGCCCCGGGTGGGCATACCATGATGGTTGACACATCCAATGGTCGGAGAGAGGTCATGGCTGAAATACTCGGTCTGGATACCCTGGTCGCACAAATGATCCTAGCCATCGGGCTCGCCCTGGTGGCGGGCAACGGCTGGGCGGTCCTCCGCCACTTCCAGGGAAGGCCCCCTCCGGGCCAGAGAGGCGCTTTCCGGCCTCGACGGGCGGCCTTTCTGATCCTTGCCGGAGCGCTGATGGTCATCTGGAGCGCCGTCTCTCTTCTCTCCTGACCTTGCCGATCACCTCAGACTCCGAGGGCGACGCGGACATCTAATCTCGGGACCGATGAGCGAATGGCCCTTCACTCCTCCGATCGCCACCATGGAAGCCCGCGTCTCGGAGCGGTGGCCCAGGGGATCGTTCGCATACGAGCCCAAGTGGGACGGATTCCGCGTCCTGGCGTGGAGCGGTCCCGATTCCCGTCTCGACTCCCGAAACCAAAAGCCACTGCTGCGCTACTTTCCCGAACTCGAACCGGCCTTGGACCAACTCCCGGGGGGCACGGTGGTGGACGGGGAGGTGGTGGTGGTGTACGACGACACAACCCACTTCGACGCCTTGCAGATGCGCATCCACCCCGCCCGGAGCCGCATCACCCGCCTGTCGGAGGAGGTCCCCGCCCAACTTGTCGCCTTCGATCTGCTGGCCGCTGAAGGAGAGGATCTTCGGGTCCGGCCCCTCAGTGTGCGGCGGCGCCGGTTGGAGGACCTGGCCGCACACCTCCGGCCGCCGTGGAACCTAACCCCGACCACGACCGACCAGTCGGTGGCCCGCCGCTGGTTCGACGAGTATGAGGCGGCGGGGTGCGACGGAGTGGTGGCCAAACGGCTGGAGGAGGAGTACGTGAGCGGCAAGAGACGGATGATCAAGATCAAGCACCGCCGCCACGTGGACTGCGTGGTGGGTGGCTACCGGGTCCACAAGGACGGGGACAAGATCGGATCGATCCTCCTCGGTCTTTACAACTCCGACGGCGCCCTGCACTTCATAGGCCACTGCTCGGGTTTCTCCAATGCCGACCGGGTGCAGATCCTCGAACTCTTCGAGAGTCTCCGTACCCCCGATTCCTTCGATGAGCAGGCGAGGGCGCCGGGCGCGGTCAGCCGTTGGTCCACCGAGAAGAGCATGCAATGGACGCCCGTCCAGCCCGGGGTGGTGGTGGAGGTCAGCTACGACCAGTTGCAGAACGACCGGTTTCGCCACGCAACCCGGTTCCATCGGTGGCGACCCGACAAACCTGCCCGGGAATGCACCATGGACCAGTTGGAGAGGCCGTCGGGCCCTGGATTCTCCGAAGTGGTGACTGCACGGTCCTTAAGGTCCGACTTCACCTAGGATTCGTTGTCACCCCGATCCCCCAGGGAGTCTTTCAATATGGAACTGGCCAGCCAACTGAGCTTCATTTCCGTCGGGATCGGGATAATCATGGTCATCTTGGGCCTGGTGAAATACTTCAAGCAACGCGCCGCGCTGAAGAGAATGCAGGCGGAGGGTCCACTGGAAAGCAATGAGCCATAGAGGAAGACAGGGACTTCGAATCGCGCTGACTGCGGCTTCTCTCTGCCTCTTTCTGGCTGGATGTGGCGAAGAACGCCCCGAGAACGATCCGCAAGTATTCCACATAGCGGCCCCTCCCCTCTCCGAGACAGCCCTACTGGGCGCTGAACATTTCATTGCCCACTGCACCGAGTGTCATGGCGCAAACGCCGGAGGGACCTCAGAAGGCCCCCCGTTGGTGCACATCTATTACGAACCCGGTCACCATGCCGACATCAGCTTCCACATCGCCGTACGACAGGGAACCCGTCAGCACCACTGGGAGTTCGGCGACATGGATCCTGTCCCCGGCCTCTCCGACGAGGAGGTGAACGAGATCATCTGCTACGTGCGAGAGTTGCAGTACGCCAATGACATCTTCACCGACCCTGCTGGTCTGGCTGCCTGCCAGTCTTGACTGCCTGCTAGTTCCCGGTCCGTAGAGGGCACGGTATTCGAGGCGCCGCCTACTCTAAGGTGGCGATGCCTTTCTCGATTCTCGCACAGGAGGAGCAGCCTGAAGACGTAACGCAGTTGATCGATCACGTCGGATGGTACGAGTGGATCCTGGCCGTTCTGGTCGTCTTGGTGGCGCTCATCGGCGGTCGCCTGATAAGACGGGCGTTGAGCAGGGGATTGGCCAAGACCGCGGTTCCCCCGTTTGCCGCCATCGTCCTGGGAAAGGCGGTGGTCTATGTGGCCGTGGTGTTGGGGTTGTACTTCGCCCTAACCATCCTGCGACTGCAGGTCGGCCCGCTGATCGGCGCTCTGGGCTTGGCCGGCCTTGCTCTGGCATTCGCCTTCCAGGACATCCTGGAGAATTTCATCGCCGGGTTGCTGATGCTGATGCGACGGCCCATCAAAGTGGGCGACGAGATGGAGTCCAGCGGCTACAAGGGAGACGTGAACGACATGACCCTGCGGGCGGTGGCCATCGACACCTACGACGGCGACCGTGTCTACATCCCCAACTCCATGGTCTGGAAGAGCCCCCTGGTGAACTTCACGGAGACCCCCCTTCACCGCACCACCCTGGTGGTGGGGGTGGCCTATCGCACCGACCTGGACTTTGCGCAGCAGGTATTACAGGAGGCAATCAACAACGTAGATGGTGTGGTGATCCCACCCCCGGCAACAGTCGAGTTCGTGGAGTTCAACAATTCCTCCATCGACTTCTACGTGCGCTACTGGCACGCCTCGGACCGCCCAACACTGTGGGCGGTGAGGGACCGGGCGGGGCGGGCCATGAAGCGCGCCCTCGACGCGGCCGGGATCGAGATTCCCTTCCCGCAGCGAACCCTGTGGTTCCCCGAGGGCCTCGGGGAACGTTCCGGTCAGGCCGACTCCCAGCCTGACTGAACACCCCGTCCGGCGGCGGCAAGTGTCCTCCGGGCTCATCGGGCTGACCGGCCGCTCATGACCGCCGACAACCGGCCGCGGCGGCACCGGAGAGTTGCCGAGAAGGAGTTCATCGCCATGCTGGCGGCGATCAGCGCCATGACGGCGTTGGGGATCGACATGGCCCTACCCGCGTTCACCGACATGCGTGTGGGACTCGGGCTTGCGGCCGACTCGCCCCGGGTGGCGCTCACGGTCACCCTCTATTTTTTGGGACTTGCCGGCGCTCAGTTGCTATACGGCCCGTTCACCGATCGATTCGGCCGCAAGCCGGTTCTCTACGCGGGCTTCGGGCTCTACGCTCTCGGCGCCCTGGGCTCAGCCGTGGCCCCGACCTTCGCCGTCCTGATCGCCAGCCGATTCCTCTGGGGTGTCGGCGCCGCCGGTCCCCGAGCCCTTACCCTGGCCATCGGCCGCGACCTGTTCGAAGGAGATCGACTGGCCCGCATTATGGCAGTGGTCGCTTCGGTGTTCATGGTGGTGCCGGCCTTCGCTCCCCTGCTGGGTCAGGCAGTGCTGAACCTGAGTTCATGGCGTTGGGTGATGGCTGCCCCCGCAGCGGTGACATTGCTGTTGGCTGTGTGGCTAATCCGTCTCCCTGAGACCCTCCCTGCCCACCGGCGCCGTCCACTCACCCTCGGACGCACCCGCCAGGCCATCGCCGCCGTCTTCACCAGCAAAGTGACAACCGCCTCGGCCTTGGCGGTCATGTTCGACTTCGGCTCCTTCGCCGCGTTTCTCGGAAGCATCCAACTCATATTCGACGATGTCTACCACCGGGGGGACCAGTTCGCCTACTACTTCGCCGGGATGAGCGTGATCATGGGAGCGGTCATCTTCGCAGGAAGCCGGCAAGTGAAGAAAGTAGGGGCCGACCGGGTGATCATGATGACCTTGCCGACCGCGGTGGTCCTGTCGATTGGGTTGGCTCTGTGGTCCTGGCAATCCGGCGGTAGGCCGTCGTTCCTCATCTGGTTCGCACTGATCACGGTGATCAATTCCCTCCGAACCCTTGCGAATCCTCTGATCCAGGCACAGGCGATGCAGCCGATGGGTGATTTGGCCGGAACGGCTGCGGCGGTGATCGGCACCATAACAATGGGCGGTGGGGCAATCCTCGCCAGCTTCGTCGACCGGGCCATCGCAGGTTCGGTCACGCCGCTGGTCGTTTCCTATGCCGGCTACGGGGTCATCGGCCTCGCCTTCGCCCTCTGGGCTCGCCGACACCGATCAACTTCCATTTAGCCATTCGCCCTTTCGCGATGGGGGAATATCCGTGGCTCTTTGTAGAGTTGATATAGATAGACTAAGATTTTCTTATAGATAGAAAGGTATATATCAAGAAATGTCTGAGATGTTCGACCGACTGACCGCCAAAAGCCGCCAAGCTGTCGCCGATGCTGAGGCACTGGCCCGACAACTGCGGAACCCCGAGATCACACCGGTACACCTGCTTGCGGCTCTGTTGAGCCAGACCGATGGATTGATGCTGCCCCTGGTGGATGCAGTGGGAGCACAGCCTGGGATGCTCAAGGCGGATACGGAGGGGCTCCTGGGTTCGCTCCCCAGTTCCTACGGCGGCTCGGATCCGGTGGCCGACCGGGAACTCTCCAGGGCCCTTCGAAGGGCGGACCAGGTCAGAGCCGAGTTCAAAGACGATTACCTGTCCGTGGAACACCTGTTGCTGGCCCTGGTCGAGGCCAAGGGACCGGAGGGTGACCTCCTGCGCCGCCACGGGCTGGAGCGCCAGGCCATCCTCGAAGCTCTGACCAAACTCCGGGGAGCGCACCGGATCACCACCCCTGATCCCGACGCCGCCTTCGGCGCACTGGAACGCTTCGGGCGGGATCTCACCGCCTTGGCCCACCGGCAGAGGCTGGATCCGGTTATCGGCCGGGATGACGAGATCCGGCGGGTGATCCAGGTCCTGTCCCGCCGGACCAAGAACAATCCGGTGCTGATCGGGGAACCGGGGGTGGGCAAGACCGCCATCGTGGAAGGACTGGCGCGCCGGATCGCCGACGGGGACGTGCCCGAGAGCCTGAAAACCAAGCGCATCATCGCCCTGGACATGGGAGCGATGGTGGCGGGCGCCAAGTACCGGGGCGAGTTCGAAGAGCGGCTGAAGGCCGTACTGACCGAGATCAACGCATCCAACGGTGAAATCATCACCTTCATCGACGAGATGCACACCATCGTGGGAGCCGGCGCCGCCGAAGGGGCCATGGACGCCTCCAACCTGCTCAAGCCGATGCTGGCCCGTGGCGAACTGCACATGATCGGCGCCACCACCACCGACGAGCACCGCCTCCACATCGAGAAGGACGCCGCGCTGGAACGGCGGTTCCAGCCCATCCTGGTGTCCGCTCCCTCGGTGACCGACTCGGTTGCCATCCTGCGAGGCTTGAAGGAGCGCTACGAGGTGCACCACGGAGTGCACATCACGGACTCCGCCCTGGTGGCCGCCGCCACTCTCTCGGATCGCTACATAACCGGGCGGCACCTACCAGACAAGGCGATAGACCTCGTAGATGAGGCGGCCTCGCGCCTCCGCATCGAGATCGACTCGATGCCCGAGGACATCGACAGGCTGACCCGCGTGGCGACCCGACTCGAGATCGAGCGGGAGGCGCTCCGGATGGAGTCGGACAGGAACGCCCGGACCCGACTTTCGGAACTGGAACAGCAACTGGCCGACGTCCGGGAGGACCTTGACGGCCTCACTGCCCGCTGGCAGCAGGAGAAGCAGGCCATAGCCTCCATCCACGGCATCAGGGAACAGATCGAGGAGGCAAGGGCCGAAGCCGAGGTGGCGGAGAGAAGGGGCGACCTCCACCGGGCGGCAGAACTCCGGTATGGCGTGCTGGCCGGTCTGGAGACCGAACTGGTTGAGAAGGAGGAGCACCTCGAGAAACTGGCCGCCAACGGCCGCATGCTATCGGAAGAGGTGACCGGGGAGAACATCGCCGAGGTTGTCTCCCACTGGACGGGAGTGCCGGTCACCCGGATGCTGGAAGGCGAGGTGGCCAAGCTCATCAACCTGGAGAGCCACCTCCATGAGCGGGTGGTCGGACAGCGCCAGGCCGTGCAGGCGATCTCCAACGCCGTGCGCCGCAGCCGGTCGGGCCTCTCCGACCCCAACCGGCCGATCGGTTCATTCCTGTTCCTGGGCCCAACCGGGGTCGGCAAGACCGAACTGGCCCGGGCCCTGGCCGACTTTCTCTTCGACGACGAGCGGGCCATGACCCGGATCGACATGTCCGAGTACTCCGAAAAGCACTCCGTCAGCCGTCTCATCGGGGCGCCTCCTGGTTACGTCGGATACGACCAGGGCGGGCAACTCACCGAGGCGGTGCGCAGGCGTCCCTACACGGTGATCCTCTTGGACGAGGTGGAAAAGGCCCATCCCGAGATATTCAACACCCTGTTGCAGTTGCTGGACGACGGCCGGCTCACCGACGGCCAGGGTCGCACGGTCGACTTCACCAACTCGGTGCTGATCATGACCTCCAACCTGGGATCGGAGTTGATCGATCCCGGCCTGGGATCCGAGCTGATCGAGAGCCGGGTGATGGGAGCGGTGCGCGGTCACTTCCGGCCCGAGTTCCTGAACCGGGTTGACGAGATAGTGGTGTTCGGACGATTGACCCGGCCCGAGTTGGCCCGGATAGTCGACCTGCAGTTGGCAAGGCTCCGGCGGCGACTGGCCGCACGCGGCCTGGGACTCCGAGTAACAGATGAGGTGAAGGAGATCCTGGCCCACGAGGGATACGACCCCGCATACGGCGCCCGCCCGTTGAAGAGGGTGATCCAGCGCCGGCTGGCCGATCCCCTGGCCATCAGGCTGCTGGAAGGGGCGTGGCCAACCGATTCGACGGTGGAGGCCTACGCCGAAAGCGGCGCCGTCGGGTTCCGACCGGCGGCCTGAAACGAGCCTTCCCGACGACCCAAACACAGACAAGACCGACCCCCGGGTCAGTACCCTCTAATAGGATGGGGTACCGGGACCACTGGTCGGATATGTGGACAGGCTTGCGCCTGATTGTCTCGGGAGTGAAGCGCTACCCGCGCATGACGGTGATCGCCGTCATGGGAGCGTTGACCTGGATGGTGGTCACCATCATCAGTCCCTACCTGCAGAAGTTGGTGGTTGACGACGCCGTAGAGGGCAACCAGCCGAACCTCCTGCTGCCCCTGGTTCTCCTGGTGCTGCTGGTCGGGCTCATACGGGCCAGCAGCATCGCCTGGCGGCGCTGGAACGCCTTCAAGCTGTCTTACAGGTTCGAGGTGCATCTGCGCGGGCGCATCTTCTCCGCCATCCAGCGGCTGGGATTCGACTATCACGACCACGCCTCGGCGGGAGAGTTGATGGCTCGATCCTCCACCGACGTCACCCAGGTGCGGTTGATCTTCATGATGCTCCCCATCACCGTGGCCAACCTCATCACCATGGCGATGGTGGGAGTGATGGCGTTCGTGCTCGATCCGGTCCTGGGCATGGTGGCCGCCATCACCCTGCCGGCCATGATCGTCTTTGCGGCGTTGTATTCCCGCCAGGCGATCGGCATTTCCTTCCAGGTCCAGCAGGCGCTTGCCGGGATGAGCAGACTGACCCAGGAGGGGATTTCGGGGATCGCGGTGACGAAGGCCTTCGGTCGGGAGGCCAGGGAAGCTCGCAAGGCGCAGGGAGTGGCGACCGACATCTTCGACAAGTCCATGAGCCTGGCCCGCTTCCGGTCGGTTTACCTGCCCTGGCTGGAACTGCTCCCCACCCTGACAACTCTCGGGGCGCTGTGGCTGGGTGGGCTCAGGGTGGCCAGCGGCGAGATGACCATCGGCGATCTGGTGGCCTTCACCCAGTATCTGGTGATCCTGTACTTCCCGCTCCGGATGACCGGTTGGTTCTTCGCCGAACTCCCCCGCGCCTCGGCCGCCGCGGCCCGGATAGTGCAACTGCTGCAGACCCCTCCATCGGTCACCAGCCCCGACGCTCCTCGTCCGTTGGGCCCGGGAGGCGGTGAGATCCGGTTCGACAGGGTCTCCTTCTCCTACAACGGCGTGGAGGTGCTGTCTGACCTTGACCTGTCCATCCCGGCGGGAAGCAGCGTGGCCTTGTTCGGGGCCACCGGTTGCGGCAAGACCACCCTGGCCCAACTCATCCCTCGTTTCTACGATCCCCAGGCCGGCAGCATCTCAGTCGACGGAACCGACGTCCGCGAGCTTCATCTGACCGATCTCCGCCGGGAGGTGGCGGTCGCCTTCGAGGAACCATTCCTCTTCTCGGCCACCATTGCCGAGAACATCGGGTTCGGGACCCCCCACGCCGAACGCTCCGAGATAGTGGGCGCCGCCCGGATCGCCGACGCCGACGAGTTCATCCGGAAGCTGCCCGAGGGCTACGACACGGTGGTGGGCGAGCGAGGGATAACTTTGTCCGGTGGCCAGCGCCAGCGCGTGGCCCTAGCCCGGGCCATCGTCGGCAACCCCCGCATCCTCATCCTGGACGACGCCACCTCGGCGGTGGACGCCATCACCGAAGCGCACATCCATGCCGAGTTGGTGGAGATGATGAGGGGCCGCACGACCATCGTGATCGCCCACCGCACCTCCACCCTGCTCCTTGCCGACCGGATCATCCTGCTGGAGGACGGAAGGGTCCTGGCCTTCGGAGAACACCAGGAACTCTGGGACAATGTGCCCCGCTATCGCCAACTTCTCGCCGAAGCCAGCCCGGCCCGCTGATGTACTCCCGCTACGGATCCGCCGACCCGGTACCCCACCGGATGAACCTCCTCCGGCGGGCAGCCAAATCCGCCCGGTACATGGCCCTCCCTGCGCTGGGCGCCGCCATCGCGGCCATAGTGTCCTCCATGTCCAGAGTGGCGGGGCCCCTGGTGATACGCGAGGGGGTTGACAAGGGCATCATCCCCCAAGACACCTCGGTGATCACCAACGTGGCCCTGATCTTCGGCGGCATCCTGGTCGCCCAGTACGTATCCACCCGCATCACCCTGTACATGGTGGCCTGGCTGGGCGAGAGGTTTATGATGGACCTTCGGAACCAGGTGTACTCCCACGTTCTGAGAATGGACATGGCCTTCTTCGGGAGGACCAAGACCGGGGTCTTGGTGTCCAGGCTCACCGCCGACATCGAGTCTCTCCAGGTCTTCGCCACCGAAGGCGTCATCTCGGTGGTGGGAAGCACCTTGATGGTGACGGGGGTCTCCGTGGCCCTGTTCGTGATTGATCCGTTTCTCGCCATGATCGTGATGCTGCTCATGCCCATCCTGGTGGCCATCTCAATTCACTTCGGCCGCCGGTCGGGACAGGCCTACCGGCAGGTGCGCAGCCAGGTCGGGAGGGTTTTGGGCGCCCTCCAGGAGAACATTTCCGGAGTGAGGGAAGTCCAGGCCAATGCCCAGGAACTTCGCCAGGAGGAGCGTTTCGGGGCGATAGACCAGACCTACTACCAGAAGGGCATGGCAGCCGCCAAGACGGTGGTCCGCTACTTTCCCCAGGTGGACACGTTGCGGGTAGTGGGACTGGTCCTGGTCCTGTTCATAGGAGGGAACCGGGTGCTGGACGGGGAGATGAGCCTCGGTTCGATGATCGCCTTTCTGCTCTATCTGAACTGGTTCTTCGAGCCCATCGTGCAACTCGCCAACATCTACAACCTCCTGCAGGGAGCGCTGGCCGCTCTCTACAAGCTTTACGGGTTGATGGATGAAGAGCCCGCCATTCAGGAAGCCCTCGAAACCACCCCTCTCGCACCGGAGGTGGACGGCAGGATCCGGGTCGACATGTTGACCTTCGGCTACAGCCCCGACGAACCGATCATCACCGACCTGGACCTCTCCATACCCTCCGGCCAGCGGGTGGCCGTGGTGGGCGCCACCGGATCGGGGAAGAGCACCCTGGTGAGACTGATCGCGCGCTTCTACGACCCCCAGACCGGCGGGGTCTCCCTGGACGGGATCGATCTGAGAAAGCTCAGCTTTGCCGACCTTCGCCGGGCCGTGGCGCTGGTGCCCCAAGAAGGATTCCTGTTCGAGGACTCGCTGCGATTCAACCTGTCCTTCGGCCGGGGCGAGATGACCGACGACGAGGTCTGGGAAGCGTGCCGGGCAATGGGCATCGCCGAGTGGGTGGAGAGCCTCCCCGAGGGGCTGGACACTCCCATGCGGGAGAGGGGCAACCGGCTCTCGTCGGGAGAGCGCCAACTCGTCGCCCTGGCCCGGGCACTGGCCGTCGATCCGGCGATAGTCATTCTCGATGAGGCCACCTCCAACCTTGATCCCGGAACGGAGAGCCAGATCGAGGACGCCCTCGAATCGCTGCTGGCGGGCCGCACCTCGATCGTCGTGGCTCACCGCCTTCGAACCGCCCGTCGGGCAGATCGCGTGCTGGTCATGGAAGGCGGCCGGGTGGTGGAAGACGGGACCTATGACGACCTGGCCGGTAGCGACGGACACTTCGCCGAACTGATACGCACCTGGGAGTCTCCCGAGCAGCGGGTGTGACCAGGTGCGCCTTGTTCAGTCGATCAGGACCTGGGGAAACGGGGAAACAGGGTCTCGGTGTGGCCATCGACCCCGATCACCTGGCCGCTGACATGGCGTCCTGAGGGGCCGGCCAGATAGAGCACCAGGTCAGCGACTTCCTGGGGAGTGACGAAAGTTGCCATCGACGTGCCCTGGACATACATCGCATGGGCAACTTCGAGGCTGATCCCTTCGACCCGGGAGTGGGCGCCTATCACCCGGTCCACCCGTTGGCCTATGATCGAACCGGGCGCTATGGCGTTCACCCGGATGTTGTTCCGGCCCAACTCCATCGCCCAGGTCTTGGTCAACCCGACCACCCCGAACTTGGCCGCCACATAGGGTGAGCGGTTCGGCATCCCCATCCGTCCGGCCGTGGAGGTGATGTTGATGATCGCTCCACCTCCCTGCGCCTTCATGGCGGGGACCACCCGGCGGGCGCAATAGAACTGTCCTGACAGGGCCGCCTCAACGCACTTGCGCCACTCGGCGGGATCGATCTCCTCCACGGGCGCGGTCGGCCCCGCCGGCCCGGCGTTGTTCACCAGGATGTCGACTCCATCCGCGGCGATCGGATCCAGCCAGGCGGCCACCGCCTCGGCCTCAGCCACATCCACGGTCGCTCCCTGGAGATGGGAAGGAAGCGCCCCCACCGCCACAGGGTCGACATCGCATACGAAGGTGGTGGCGCCCGCTCCGGCCAATGTCTCGGCCACCACCAGTCCCAATCCGGCAGCTCCCCCCGTCACCACCGCCCGTTGGGAGTCCAGCCGGATGTCCATAGGCCGCCAGGGTATCAGGGGCGTCACGGGAGGATCCCTCTCCCACCCGGGAATCTTCAAACGAAAGCTATCTAGCCAGTTACCTACTCCCGCCTAGGGAGCGGGGGTAGAGGGTCTCGCTATGCCCGTCCACTGCGATCACCTGGCCGCTGATGTGCCGCCCCGAGGGGCCGGCCAGGTAGAGCACCAGGTCGGCCACCTCCTGGGGATCGATCGACGTTCCCATGGAGTTGGCCTGGGTGGACATCGATTCGGCCTCTTCCACGCTGATGCCCTCGGCCTCGGCGCGGGCCGCGATCTGGCGTTTCCTTCTCTCGCCCCTGAGGGCTCCGGGTGCGATGGCGTTCACCCGGATGTTGTCCCGACCCAACTCCATCGCCCAGGTCTTGGTCAAGCCGACCACCCCGAACTTGGCCGCAACATAGGGAGAGCGACTCGGCATCCCCATGAACCCGGTGGTGGAAGTTATGTTGACAATCGCTCCGCCGCCCCGCGCCTTCATGGCTGGAATCACCCGGCGGGCGCAATAGAACTGCCCCGACAGGGATACTTCCACACACCTGCGCCACTCCTCGGGGTCGATCTCCTCCACGGGCGCGGTGGGTCCCCCCGAACCCGCCAGGTTCACCAGGACGTGCACTCCTTCCGCCGCGATCGGATCGAGCCATGCGGCCACCGCCTCGGCATCGGCCACATCCACGGTCACACCCTGGAGTTCAGAAGGAAGCGCCCCTACCGCCACAGGGTCGATGTCACACACGAAGGTGGCGGCGCCTGCTCCGGCCAATGCCTTGGCCACCACCAGTCCCAGGCCACCCGCTCCTCCCGTCACCACCGCCCGTTGCGAATCCAAACGGATACCCATACCGACAGCGTATCACCCAGGGTGCCGGTCGTCTCCTGATCCGTGCGGCGGTACCTGGCGTGCCCCCGGCGGTATGGTGATTCTCCGACGCCTCGCCCGCGCCAGGGCCACCCGCGCCAGCACCGCCATGACGGCGGCCAGCGCATTGAATACCATGTCGACCGCATCGAAGTGGCGGCTGGGCAACAACAGTTGGATGGTCTCGTCCAACACCCCCACCACCCCGGTGGCCAGGACCGCCAGCACGGCGGGCACGGGGACCCGGCCACCCCCGCCTTTTCGTTCTTTGAGCGCCTCGTAGATGAAGGAGGCCACCACGCCGTATTCGATGAGGTGGCTGCGTTCCGCCAGCGCCATTCGAAGCAAGACCATCAGATAGACCACCGCCACCCCCAGGGCCACGCCGATCTCGGCGCCGGTGGGCTTGGTCCTCAGCCCCTGGATGACCACGGTGATCCCGACCAGGAGCATCGCCGCGGCGAAGCCCACCGTGGTAAGGCCGGTCTCCGCTAGCTGTTCGGCGAGGGCTCCTGCCAGCCCCAGGGTTGAGAAGATCGCCACCACAATGGCGAGCGTCCAAGACCACAGCCGACGCTCCCGGCGCGACACGAACAGAGCCATCCAAATTGAAGATACCTCAACGGAAGAGCGCCGTCGCCCAAGACAACAGGCATTGTTCACTAAACCAAGACCCGGTTTCCTCCCCTGCAGCCATACTGGCCGAATATGGGTAGAGCCCCACCCGCCCGAGACGCCCCTCCGGAGCCGCGTGCAATTCAAGACTCGGAGAAAGAGCGGAGCCGGCCAAGGTCTCGATTGGTGTTGACGCCGATGGCCGTTCTGGTGGGTCTCCTTCTTCTACCGGCCTGTGGGAGCGGCGTTCTGACAGAAGGTGAGCGTGCCGCTGCAGAAATCCAGATTTACGCTGCGGTAACCCGCCAACTGGTGGAGATCGACAATACCTTCGGCCCTGAATATCGATTCAGCCGAATCCTGATACTGGACCGCCTTGACCCGCTCGCCGGAGACGCCATGAACCAGGACCACTCGGGCCAGTCCCTCACCGAGGAGCAACGACAAGCGATAATCGCTGCTATCGACCATCTTGGGCCGATCGAGTTCATCAATGACTGGAGCCAATTCGTACGAGAGGACGTGCCGGAGCCGGTCATACCCGGCAGCGTCATCATCACGCTGGCTCCTGCGGAATTCGATGACGAGGGAGCGACGGTCGGAGCCAACCTCTGGTGCGGTGGTGTTTGCGGACTCTGGCTGACATACCGTGTCGTCGAAGGGCCGGACGGCTGGACTGCTGCTGGAAGAGAAGGAACCTGGGCGATCTCCTAACGTGTCCTAACGGGTCGTCGGCTCTCTGCTCAGGTCACCGGTGGTAGCAGGAGATTGGCATGTTGGCCCCGCGGTAATGACAGCGTGCCCGTGCTTACCTGCCTAGATTCGTGCCCCTGATCTTTGTGGGGTGGATGAACACCCCAGCGCGTCGTTCTGCCTTCATGACCCGGTCGTACTCGTTCCAATCCTCATGCGTGCCCCCTGCCGCTGTGAAGATGTCCCTGAGCAGCCAGGGCAGATCCGCCGGGTCGAACCCATCCATGGGATCGGCGGGGCCAACCTGGGTGACCCTGCCCTCCACGCCGATCCATGACCAACCGGCCCTGAATGTGATGGTGGCTCTCCGAGTGTGCCGCCAGTGGCGCAGCTTCACCGCGTCTCCCCGAACAACGAACGCCACCACCTCCTCGTCCGTGACCGGATGCTTCATCACCCCGGCGTTGATCAGCGTGGAATGCACCGTCCCGTCCGCCCGGGCGAAGGAGACGAAGGCCAATCCTTGGTCCGCGGCGGCAAACTCTCTCACATGCTCGATGGTGCGCCTCACCAATGCTCCTTCCCGTTGCCAGCGTGGAGACCATCCGAGAATACCCCCCGGTCGCCAGCCGATAAGGTATGACCGATGCCAGACTCCGACAATCTGCCCTCCGCCACCAGGCGATGGCTGGAGGGGTGTGGGGACTTCGACATCGCCCCGAAGATCAGAGTCTTCCCCGACGGGACCAAGACCGCCATCGACGCCGCCCGGGCGGTGGGGTGCCGACCCAGCCAGATCGTCAAGTCCCTGGTGTTCGAGGTGGATGGAGAGGCGGTGCTGGCTCTGGTGCCCGGCGATCGCAGACTGCGTACCGACAGTCTGGCCCAGGCGGCAGGAGGAAGCAAGGCGCGGCGGGCCTCGCTTGACCGGGTGAGGGAAGCCACGGGCTTCGCGGCGGGCGGAACGCCCCCCTTCGGGCACGCCCGTCCGATCCGGGTCTTCGCCGACCGGGCGCTCCGGCGCCATGATCCGGTGTGGGCTGCGGCCGGCACCCCCACCACCGTCTTCCCCATCAGCCTTGCCGACCTGGACCGGGTGGCCGGGCCCAGTTGGTGCGAACTCTCCTAACTTAGCCTAACTCAAGGTCCCGGAGAGGGTTGATAGGCAGGGTCGAGCATCAGCAGGAAGTCAGCGCACCGCTCGGCCTCGGAGGCTTCTCCTATCGCCGCGGCCATCCGCCTGAGACCGTCCAGGCTGGACAGGAATCCGCGGTTGGAGGCATGCGACCCCCGCACATACCCCGATCCTCTCCAGCCGTTCTGTCTCAAGGCATCCAGGCCGCGGTGATAGCCGATGCGGTAGTAGGCGTAGGCCTCCAGGTGATCGCTCAGCCCCTTGGCCCCCGACTCGCACAACCGTCCCAAGGCGGCCCAGACTTCCGGCAATTCCGGGTGGGCTGCCGCGGTCGTCACCATTCTGTCCCGGTCACCGCCGGCAGCCACCAAGGCAGCCATTACGTCCGCCGGCGGCTCAGGGAGCACCGTCTCGGGCGCCCCTCCGGGAGTGAGGCGGACTTCGGCCATCAAGTCCGGGGAAGGGGAATGTCCCCGTTCCGGATCGCCGCCTGGGCGGCGGCAAGTCGGGCGCCCGGAATCCGTGGAGGACTCATGGACACATAGTCAAGACCCACCCGGTGACAGAAATCTATGCTGGCCGGGTCTCCTCCATGCTCGCCGCAGAGTCCCACCGACAGGTCGGGACGGACGGCCTTCCCCTCGGCTGTCGCCCACTCCACCAACCGTCCCACCCCGGTCTCGTCCAGTGACTGGAAGGGGTTGTGAGACAGCACCCCGTCGGCCAGATATGTATTGAGAAAGCGCACCTCGGCGTCGTCACGACTCAGCCCGAAGGTGGTTTGGGTGAGATCATTGGTGCCGAAGGAGAAGAACTCGGAGATGCGGGCCAGGTCCCCGGCCATCAGGGCGGCCCGGGGGATCTCCACCATGTTGCCGAGCTTCACCTCCCTGTCCACTTCGTAGGCGGCCCGTTCCTCGGCCAGCATGTCCCGTACCCGTTCCATCTCAGCCGGGTCCGCCACCAGGGGAACCATTATCTCCAGGCGGGGATCTCCCCCCTCCTCCACACGACGGCGGATAGCCTGCAACGCCGCCCGGATCTGCACCCGGTACAGCGAAGGCCGGATGATTCCCAGGCGCACCCCCCGCAGCCCCAGCATGGGGTTGGTCTCCTCCCAACTCCTCACCACCTCGATAGTCCGCTCCACCTCTGCGGTGGGCTCCCCCGCGGCGCGGAGCTGGTCGTATTGGTCGCGAAGATCCCAGCGGTCGGGGAGGAATTCGTGAAGGGGAGGATCGAGCAGGCGGACCACCACCGGCTTTCCGTCCATCGCCTCCAGCAAGGCGATGAAGTCCTCGGCCTGCAACTGCTGCAGCTCCAAGAGGGCCTTCTCCGGTTTCTCGTCCATGATGATCCGGCGCACCACCGGCAGCCGGTCCCCCATGAACATGTGCTCGGTGCGAGCCAGCCCGATGCCCTGCGCCCCCAGTTCCGCGGCGCGGGCCGCGTCCTTGCCCGTGTCGGCGTTGGCCCACACCCCGAGCCGGCGCATCTCATCCGCCCAGCCCAGCAACATCTCCAACTCGGCGGGCGGGGACGGTTCCACCAACTCCACCTCTCCGATGAAGACCCGCCCGGTGGTGCCGTCGATGGCGATGGTCTCTCCCTCCCGCACCCTCAAGCCCCCCGGCGCCGTGAAGTGTCCCTGCTCGGCGTCAATGGAGATCTCCGCGGCGCCGGTGACCGCCGGCGTCCCCATGGCGCGGGCCACCACCGCCGCATGGCTGGTCTTCCCTCCGTGGCTGGTCAAAATCCCCTCGGAGGCGAACAGCCCCTCTATGTCGTCGGGCGTGGTCTCCCACCGGACCAGGATCACCGGCGTTCCCTCCCCGGCCATCTCCACGGCCCGTCGGACGTCGAACACCGCCTTGCCCATCGCCGCTCCCGGAGAGGCGTCCAGCCCGAAGAAGGCCGGAGGTGGCGACTTGTCCTCGGCGATGCCGTGTACGAGCAACTGTTCCAGTTGGCCGGGCTCCACCCGCATCAGGGCGGTCTGGCGGTCGATCAGCCCTTCTTCGACCATCTCCACCGCGGCCCTGACCGCCGCCGCGGCCGATCTCTTCCCCACCCGGGTCTGCAGTATCCAGAGCTTTCCCTTCTCGATGGTGAACTCGATGTCGCACATGTCGGAGTAGGCGTCCTCCAGCGAGGACCCCACCGCCTCCAACTCGGCGTGGATCTCCGGATGGGTATCGGCCAGGACCGAGATGGGGAGGGTCTGGCGGATCCCCGCCACCACATCTTCTCCCTGGGCATTGGGCAGGTAGTCCCCGAACATCTCGTGCTGGCCGGTGGCAGGGTCGCGAGTGAAGTACACCCCGGTGCCCGAGTCGACGCCCAGGTTGCCGAAGACCATCATCTGGATATTGCAAGCCGTCCCGAGATGGTGCGGAATGTCGTGGAGCCGACGGTAGGTGTAGGCCCGCGGGGAGTTCCAGGACTCGAACACCGACACGATCGCCTTCCGCAATTGCTCCATCGGATCCACCGGTACTTCGCTGTCCTGGGCGGCCAGCAACATCCTGAACTGGCGGACCGCCGCCACCAGATCGGAGGTGGGGAGCCGGGAGTCCTCGGTGACGTTCCTGCGTTCCCTGAGACTGGTCATGACATGCTCGAAGTCGTCCCGGTTGGCGCCCAGCACCACTTCCCCGTAGGTCTGGAGCAGGCGCCGGTAGGCGTCCCAGGCGAAGCGCTGGTCCCCGGACCACCGAGCCAACTCCGAGACCACTGCCTGGTTGGCCCCCAGGTTGAGCACCGTGTCCATCATTCCCGGCATCGAGAACCTGGCTCCCGAGCGGGCCGACAGGAGGAGCGGGGGGCCGGCCACCCCACCCAGGCTGCGACCGGTCTGGTTCTCTATCTTGGCCAGCGCCGACTTCACTTCGCTCCAGAAGCCCGGTGGCATCCGCCCTTCCTCCAGGAAGTACCGGCAGGCGGCGGTGGTGATCACGAACCCGTGCGGGACCGCCAGCCCCATTTCCATCATCCGCGCCAGACCGGATCCCTTGCCTCCCAACAGGTCGCGATCCGCGGGATCGGCCTCCTCGAAACCAAATACGTATTTGTCCGCTTTGTCAGCCATTTTCAATCCGTTCCGCTTCGATACTAACTACGGATCAGTTCGCCACCGGAGCGAGTAGTTCTGAGATCATAGGAACGGAGGGAGTCTAGAATTGAGAGCGACAGACATCTGAGCAACGGTGAGGAAGGTGTCCACCAACGGCCCCCTTCGTCTCCCTGAGGCCGGGCAAGGAGCAAGACATGGACAACGAGTTATGGAGATGGCTCTGGCTGGGTTTGGCCGCCCTGTTGGGAATCGGGGAGGTGCTCACCGCCGGATTCTTTCTGCTGCCGTTCGTCATCGGAGGGGGCGCCGCGGCGGTCCTATCCTGGCTGGGGTTGTCGCCATTGGCCCAATGGCTGGTGTTCTTCGGAGTTTCTCTCCTGTCATGGGCAGTCCTGCACCGCTACATCAAGACCCAGGACTCCGATGGACAACCGCAGGTCGGAGCCAACCGCTGGAAAGGCGCCACCGGACTGGTCCTGGAGGAGATCGACCAGGTGAGCGGGGACGGACTGGTCCGTATCTTCGGCGAGGAGTGGCGGGCCACCGTCGAAGCCGGAAAGGAGAACATCCCGACCGGTGACACCATAGAGGTGATCGGCGTGGAAGGAACCAAGCTGGTCGTGGTCCCCCGGTCTTGACAACGATCTGAACTAGGAAGGAAGTGACCTCGTGTTGGAGGATCTAGCCATATTTGGACTGTTCGGGGCAGTGGCCCTGGTACTGATCCTGTTTGCTGCCGCCGGACTGAAGGTGGTCCGGCCGTACGAAAAGGGACTGATCGAGCTTCTGGGCCGCTACCAGTACACGGTCGATTCGGGGCTGCGGTGGGTGATGCCCTTCGTCAAGCGGATTATCAAGGTGGACATGCGGGAGCAGGTGGTGGACGTTCCTCCCCAGGAGGTGATCACCAAGGACAACGTGGTGGTGACCGTGGACGCGGTCATCTACTACGAGGCCACCGACCCTGTCAAGCTGAAGTACAACGTGGGTCGGTTCATCGTGGCGGTCACCAAGCTGGCCCAGACCAACCTGAGGAACGTGGTCGGCGACTTGGATCTCGACGCGGCCCTCACCTCCCGGGAAGTGATCAACTCCAAACTTCGCCAGATTCTCGACGACGCCACCGACAAGTGGGGCACCCGGGTGGTGCGAGTGGAGATCCAACGGATCGAGCCTCCGGCCGACGTAACCCAGTCCATGCACCGCCAGATGAAAGCCGAGCGAGAGAGAAGAGCGGTCGTGACCGAAGCCGAAGGCGACAAGCGCTCCCGAATTTTGAAGGCTGAAGGGGTGCGGGAGAGCCAGATTCTGGAAGCCCAGGGTCAGGCCCAGGCCATCGAGACCGTGGCCGAGGCCGAACGGTTCAAATTGCTGACCGTGGCCGAAGGTGAGGCCCAGGCGATCGAGAAGGTGTTCGCCGCCATCCACCAGGGGGATCCCACTCCCGACCTGATCGCCATCCGCTACCTGGAGGCGCTGCAGGGGATCGCCGACGGGCAGGCCACCAAGGTGTTCCTCCCCCTCGACACCAGCGGGGTGCTGGGAAGCGTGGCGGCCATCGGAGAGCTGCTCAAGGACACAGGCAGCGACAAGCTGACTTCCTAGGTAGGTACCGAGGGAATTCGGAACGGAACAGAACCAAATGAACAACAAAAGGGTCGGGACCCGAAAGTCCCGACCCTTTCTCTAATTCTCCGCCCGCTTCCGGCAGAGAGGTCTTGTTATGTCGCGGCGGCCACTGCCTGCTGGAGAGCCCTCCGGGTCATCACCTTGGCCAGGTGGGCCTTGTACTCGACGGTCCCGAACAGATCGTCCAGCACTGTGACGCCCTCGAGGGCGCGCTCGGAGGCTTCTGCAATCGCCGCGTCGGAGCCATCGGTCCCGATCAGGGCTTCCGCCACTCCTTCAGCCAGGGTGGGCTTGGCGCCTACCCCGGTGAGCGCAACCCGCGCGGAGGAGACGGCGCCGTCGGAGACGTCCAGCCAAACCGCAGCGCCTGCAACGGCGTAGTCGGTGTGACCGCCCCGTCGACCCAGCTTCTCGTATGCCGAGGCGCCGCCCTGTTTGGGGATGCGGACCTCGGTGAGGATCTCCCCCGGCCCCAGGGCCGTGGTGAGGGTGTCGACGAAGAAGTCGGAAGCCGCGATCTCGCGAACGCCGCCCGCCGAGGCCGCCACCATGGTGGCGCCCAGAGCGAGTGCGGCCGATGGTTGATCGGCGGCGATGTCGGCATGGGCGATCGAACCGCAGGTCGTACCCTGGTTGCGCACCTGAACATCTCCCGTCCAGGAAGCAGCGGTTGCCAGCGCCGCTGCGTGCTCGGCGATCGACGAATCGGAAGCCGTGGCGGCATGGCTCACCATCGCTCCTATGGCGAGGTGGTCACCGCGGTCCTCGATAGAGGAGAGCCCGGGAATCCGGCCGATGTCGACCAGCACGTCCGGAGAGAAGAGCCTCAGCTTCATGAGAGGCAGGAGGCTCATGCCCCCGGCCAGCACCTTGGCTCCCTCGGTGGAGGCCAGGACTGACGTTGCCTCGTCCAGCGACCCCGGGGATACATACTCGAATGACCTGGGATACATCAGCTCACACTCCCGTTCGTCTTGGCCGCCTGGATAGCCGCCCACACCCGCTTGGGACGCAGGGGCATGTCCACATGGGTCACCCCGAGGGGCGACAGCGCATCGACCACGGCATTCACCACGGTCTGCGCCGAGCCGATGGTGCCGGCTTCTCCGATTCCTTTCACTCCCAACGGGTTGATGTCGGTGGGAGTCACCGTGCGATGCAACTCGAAGGAGGGAAGGTCGGCTGAGGTAGGCAGCGGATACTCGACGAATGACCACTTGAGGAGGTTTCCGTCCGCCTCGTAGTCGCCGTCCTCGAACATCGCCTGGCCGATACCCTGCGCCAAACCGCCGTGGATCTGTCCGTCCACAATCATCGGGTTGATGACGTTACCGCAGTCGTCCATGGCGATGTAGCGAAGCAACTTCACGTCGCCGGTGTCGCCATCCACCTCCACGAGGGCCAGATGGGAACCAAACGGCCAGGTGGCGTTGCCGGGACTGAACACGGCGTGGGCCTCCAGGCCCCCCTCCATGCCTTCCGGCAGGCGGTGAGGCTGGTAGGCCAGCGTGGCGATGTCGGACCATGACACCTGCTGGTCGGGAGAACCCGCCACGTGGGCGCCGCCGTCGGCGAACACGATGTCGTCCGCGGAGGCCTCCAGCAGATGGGCGGCCAGGTCGGCTGCCTTGGCGCGAACCTTGTTGGCCGCTTCATAGGTGGCCGATCCGTCCACGGCCGCGGAGCGGGACCCGAAGGTACCGATCCCCAACGGTGACTCGGCGGTGTCGCCATGGCTCACCCTGATGTTCTCCACCGGGATCCCCAACTGATTGGAGACGATCTGCGCCCAGGTGGTCTGATGGCCCTGTCCGGTCGGGCCGGTGCCGATGATCACCGAAGCGGTGCCGTCGGCCTGCACCCGGACCAGGCCGGATCCACTGAAACCGGACGGTATCTTGTAGGCCGCCCAGGAGAAACCCAGGTCCACCAGGGCGGAAGGTCCGAATCCGCACACTTCCACGTAGGTGGCCAATCCCAGGCCCACCAGCCGTCCCTCGGCCCGCAGTCGATCCCGCTCGGCCTTGAGGTCCTCATAGCCGGCGGTCTCCAGCAGGGCGTCGAGGTTGGTCTCGTAGTCGCCGGTGTCCATGGGGAACCCGATGTGGGTGGCGGCCCCAGGGAAACTGTCTGCTGGGATGAAGTTCTTTCTCCGAACCTCGGCCGGATCCACGCCGATCTCCCTGGCAAAGGCGTCGATGGCCCGTTCCAGGTAGTAGGCGGCTTCCGGTCGGCCGGCGCCCCGGTAGGCGTCGGTCGTCATGGTGTGGGTGTGAACGCAGGCCACCTTCCAGTGAGTGGGGAACGTGTATTGTCCCGCCCCCACGAAAAGCCCCAGGAAGGGGATGGCCACGGTGAAGTTCTGGCTGTAGGCGCCCATGTCGGCAATGCCGTCCAACTCATAGCCCAGGATCTGCCCGTCGGCTGTCCCGGTTATGGTGGCGGTCGCCACCCAGCCCCGACCATGGATGGTGGAGCCTGCCGCGTCCCGCCGGGTCTCGGTGAACTTCACCGGACGACCCAACTGCTGGGAAGCGAAGCAGACCAGGATCTCATCGTTGTAGACATTGAGCTTGCATCCGAAGCCTCCGCCCACCTCGGGAGCAATGCACCGGACATCGGTAAGGGAAAGCCCGAAGGTCTGGGCGATCCCCCCCGCAAGTGCATGCGCGATCTGGGTGGAGGAGTGGACCGTGAACCGGCCGTAGCCGACGTTCCAGTCCGCCACCACCGAGCGAGGCTCCATCGGCATGGGCAGCAAACGCTGGTTGACCGCTTCGATCGAGACGGAGACCGTGTCGTCGCGCCCTTTGGCGTCGGCGATGGTCTGTTGAGTGGCGGCGATGGCTTCCTCGTCGCCCCACGGCCCGCCTTCCCATGCCAGGAGGACATTGGATTCCATGTCTTCATGAACGAGGGCGGCGTCGGAGGCGGCTTCTTTGAGGTCGATCACCGGGTCGAGCGGATCGTATTCGACGTCGACCGCGTCGGCCGCGTCGCGGGCTCCGTAGCGGCTGTCGGCCACCACCATGGCAACCGCCTCACCCAGATGGTTGACCTTGTCGCCCGCCAGGAGCGGCCGGAGCTTGCCTACCGCAACCTGGGTGACCAAATCGCCGAGATGAGCGACATCCGCAGCGGTGTAGACCGCCCGGACCCCGTCCATCGCCTCGGCATCGGAGGCGTCCACCGACACCACGCGGGCATGGGCGTAGGGGCTGCGCACGAAAGCGACGTGCAACATGCCGGGCAGTTGGAGGTCGTCGACATAGAGTCCGGTGCCTCTTATGAGAGCCGGATCTTCTCTGCGCTTGACCACACCGCCCAGAACACTGGTGGTACTCACGCCGAACCCTCCTCCCATTCAGGGGCGGGCGGTTCCTCGCCCCGCATCTTCGCAGCGGCGTATTCCACCGCGCGGACGATGTTGTGATACCCGGTGCAGCGGCACAGGTTGCCTTCCAGGCCATGGCGTATCTCGCCCTCGGAGGGGGACCCGTTCTCAGAAAGGAGTCCCACTGCCGACATGATCATGCCCGGCGTGCAGAATCCGCACTGGAGGCCATGCCGTTCCCAAAAACCTTCTTGGACAGGGTGGAGATCGCCATTGGCGGCCAACCCCTCGATGGTGGTTACCTCGGCGCCCTGCGCCTGCACTGCCAGCATGGTGCACGACTTGACAGTCTTCCCGTCGAGGATCACGGTGCAAGCGCCACAGTATGACGTGTCACAGCCCACATGGGTACCGGTCAGGCCCAGTTCCTCTCTCAGCAGGTGCACCAGCAGCGTGCGCGGCTCAACATCGGTTACCGCACGCTGACCGTTAACGGTTAGTGATACGTGCATAGACCTCCTTTCTTCAGTCGTTTCCCACGGTATCAGGTCTTTGCCCCAAATGGAAAGTCAGAGTGGGAAGAATTTTACAAAACATAAAAAATATTCCTCCTGGCCGGGGTTGACTTGCCGGCCCGCCGGATGCAGATTGTCCAGATACACGACATTGAGGCCAAAACATGAAATCGAACCAACCAGAACACCCGGACCTGGCTCAATTCGAGAGACTTGCCCGGCGGCGATTCGATGAGGTGGCAGAGTACGAACAGGAGGCGGCCATGCTGCAGGTGCAACGGATGTCCACCCTCCGGGATCGTCTGCTGGACGCCGAGGACGCCGAACTGACCATCAGGATCTGGGCACAGGGAGGCCACCTGTGCGAGGGCACACCCTTTGCAGTAGGACAGGACCACGTGGAACTTGGTGACTCCCGTCAACTGATCATCCCCTTCTCCGCCATCGAGATGGTGGAATTCACTTGATCCCCCGGGTGGTCACCACCGCCGGGCCGGTCTGGGAGTCTGACCTGGTGGACAGGGCAAGAGCAACCGGAACGCTCCGGATTGTGAAGCGGGCGTTCCATCCCGAGCCGGTCTACCGGACGCTTGCAGAGGGAAGGGCGGGGGCGGTGGTGGTTGGAGCGGGGATCCCCTGGTTGTCCTCAGGCCTGGTGGCGGCCTGGCGGCGGATGGGAGCAGTGGTCATCGGGATAGACGATCCCTGTCACCCGCCGAGCCGGGGACTGCTGGAAGATTGGGGGTCCCACATCGTGCTGGAAGAGCCGGATCCGGAATGGGCCGCGGCTTCCCTGGCGGCGATGAGGCCAACCCCGGCCGACTCCTCGAATTCCCAGGCGCCCACACTCGTCGCGGTCGGAGGCCCCCGCGGCGCTCCCGGGAGGACGGAGGTGGCGCTGGGCATAGCGTGGCTGGCCGCCCGGAGCGGCTCCTGTCTGTTGATAGAGGCCGACACCTCTCCCGCTCTGGGTCTGCGGCTGGGAGTTCCGCCACCCGCTGAACCTCACCAGGTGGTGACCGTCGGGCAGGTCGACCTGCTGCTCTGGGATCCCCGCGGTTCATCCGGCGGAATGTTGAGAAACGGCTGGTCCCGTCTTTGGGACTACCGGACGGCCGTGGTGGATCTCGGCCCCGGGATGTCCGCTTTCGGGGACTGGCCCGGCCAGAGAGTCGTGGTGTGCCGGGCCAGTCCCCCGGGAATAGTGCGGACTGCCTCCCTGCTGGCGCGGTTGGGCGGCGGACCGCCCTCCCACATGGTGATAAACCGGCTTCCGCCCGGCGACCCCCTCGGCGGGGAGATCTCCCGACACCTGGCAAGTTTGACGGGAGCCCAGCCTGCCGCCTGGATCACGGAACTGGACGACCTGGAATGGGGGACGCCCCCTCCCCCTTCCATCCAGGCTGCGCTGGAGCCCCTTATGGCCCGGCTCGACCTCGTCGACGGGCCGTCAACGGGAAGCCCGGTAACTCCCCAGCATCCGCAGGCGGCTGACCGTAACCAGGTCCGGCTTGAACACCGCAGCCAGCCCCTCAGGCCCCGGGGAGTGGATCAGATCGACAAAGAACCGGTAGCGCCATGCCTCATGGGAAGGACGGGACTCGATCCGGGTGAGGTTGGCCCCCCGGGCGGCCAACTCGGTGAGGGCCAGCGCCAGCGACCCGGGCCGGTGGAGAACCTCGAAGACCACTGACGTCTTGTCTGCGTCACCGGGCACCATTGGTTTCCCGGGCGCCAGCACCACGAATCGCGTGGTGTTGTCCGCCCGGTCCACCAACCTCTCCATCAGGACCTCCAGGCCCAGGACAGCAGCGCTGGCGTGAGCCAGTGCGGCCTGCTGGGGATCTCCCTGGGAGGCAACGATCCGCACCGCGCCGGCCGTGTCATGCACGGGAACCACGTCCCAGTCCCGCTCGGAGATGGCCATCTCCGCCTGCGACAGAGCCTCGGGGTGGGAGACCACCCGCCGGATGTCGGTCAGCTTGGCGCCTGGGAGTCCCAGCAGACTGTGACTGGCGGTCTTCTTGTGCTCTGCGATGATGTGAACATCCCCGCTCACCAACCGGTTGAGCACCGGCAGGACACTGCCGGTGGTGGAATTCTCGATGGGGAGCACCAGCCGGTCCACCTCTCCCGTCCTCATCGCCGAGAAGGCCCCCGAGAAGTTGGAATAGCCGCACAACTCCTCGTCTGCAAAGAGCTCGGTGGCCACCTGATGGCTGTAGGAGTAGACCTCTCCCTGGTAACCGATCCTCATCAGGATCTCAGGTTTGACAACGCCGCCATCGGACGCCGACAGGCCGTCCTCACTTGCTTCCCTCCTTCTCCAGGGCGACCTCGGCCAGCATCTCCGCCAGATCCCTCACCACCACCTCCGACTCCCGGCCCACCTCCTTGACGCCGTCGTCCAGCATCACGTAGCAGTAGGGACAGGAGACCGCAACCTCCGAGGCGCCCGTGGCCAGCGCTTCCTCGGTGCGTTCGATGTTGATCTTCTTGCCTACGTGTTCCTCCATCCAGAACCGTGCGCCGCCCGCCCCACAGCACAGTGCCTTGGTCCCGTGACGGGGCATTTCGACCATCTCGATACTTCCCGATGCGGCTACCACTTCCCTGGGCGCCAGGTAAATGTCGTTGTGCCGCCCCAAATAGCAGGGATCGTGATAGGTGACGCGCCGGGGTTCAGAGGCGCCGTTGGCCGATCCGTTGCCGGTGGTGAGCGTTCCCCGCCGCAGCAACTCGGCGAGGAGTTGCGAGTGGTGTATCACCTGGTAGTTCCCGCCCAGTTGAGGGTATTCGTTGGCCAGGGTGTTGAAGCAGTGCGGACACTGGGTGATCACCTTCTCAACCCCCAGGGAGTCGAGCGTCTCGATGTTCTGGAAGGCCAATTGCTGGTATACGAATTCGTTTCCACCCCGCCGGGCCGGATCGCCGTTGCACACCTCCCGGGGGCCGAGAACCGCGAAGTCGATCCCCGCCGCGTGCATGAGGCGGGCCAGCGACAGGGTGACCGCCCGGTTGCGGTCATCGAAAGAGCCGGCGCATCCCACGAACCACAGGTACTCGGCGGAATCCACCCCGTACGCGCCCAGCACCTTCACCGGAAAGTCCAACTGCCTCGTCCACTCGAGCCGCTGCTCCTTCCCAAGGCCCCAGGGGTTTCCCTGGTTCTCCATCGCCACGAAGGCCTTGGCAAGTTCGGACGGGAAATCGGCTTCCATCAAGGTCAGATAGCGGCGCATGTCGAGAATCTTGTCGAGGATCTCGATGTTGACCGGACAGATGTCATCGCAGGCTCGACACGAGGTGCACGACCACACCTCCTCGGACGTGATGCGCTCGAACAGCGAGTCGGTGTCGATGGTGATGGTGGAGGGAAGCGCCACAGGAGCGGTCACCACCGGATCGCCCGAGGCGGCCAGCACCTCGCCCGACTTGACCACGATCTCCCGGGGGTCGAGCGCCTTGCCGGTGATGTTGGCCGGACACACCGATGTGCACCGGCCGCAGATCGTGCATGCGTCGGTGTCGAACAACTGCTTCCAGCTGAAGTCGCCCACCGTGGCGGCGCCGATGGTCTCCAGGTCCTCGGCCTCCATGAGGTTGGGCATGGCTTTCATCGCTCCCTTGACCCGCTCCCTGGGCGACAGGAACATGTTGACCGGGGAGGTGACGGCGTGACGCAGCTTGGTCACGGGAAGCACCACCAGAAACGCCAGGAATGAGGCGGCGTGGATCCCCCATACCACCTGATGGAAAAGCTCCGGCGCAGCAGGCATCAGGAAGGAGATCGGGTAGCCCACGAAGGACCATCTCTCGAAGTCGGGCTGGCCGTCCACCGCGATCCTGGCTGCCTCGGTCACCACTCCGGTGACGCCCACCAGGATCAGAAGGCCCAGCACCAGGGCGTCTTCGGGACGGGTCTTGGAGGCTATGCGGGCCGGGGGACGGACATAACGGCGGAACACCGCCCATGCCAGCCCTCCCAGGAACACCAGGGCGAAGAAGTCCAGGACCGCCGAGTAACCCAGGTAGACGGGGCCATGCAGGAACTTCCACGACTCCGGCATGAGGTGGTCGATCTCAAGGGTGATGGTCCCGGCCAGGAGCACCAGGAACCCGTAGTAGATCATGGAGTGCATCAGGCCCGAGGCTGTGTCGCGCAGCAGGGTCTTCATGCGCAGGCCGTCGGCGAGGTGGCGCACCCGTTCTTTCCACTCGCCGAGACGCCTCTCGCCCCCGCCCCGCGACCAGTTGCGAGCCCGCAGAGAGAAGAGGTAGAAAGTCAGCCAGAGGAACGCCGCCACCGAGACATAGAAGGCTGCTTCCAGGCCGACCGGGATGTTCCCGAACACCTCCCGCCCCACATCTCCCCGCGGCTCGGAGTGCATCAAAGATCCCAGCCACCACAGGGCCATCACCCCCACCGCCGAGACCACCCCCAAGGCAAACAGCACCTTCGAGGCATTCATGCTTTGGTCCTGCTCCTTGGGTTGGGCTTTCAACGGGACCGCCCCGCCGGGAGGCTCCCGTTTTGTGCGTCCGAAGGATACTCGGACACCTCCCCCGGTTTGGCGTGCCCCCCTCAGGCGCCCAGGAGATCCCGCTTGAGACGACCTACATGCCCCTTGGCTCGAACGTTCCGGTATTCACGCTCCAGTTCTCCATCCGGACCCACAACGAAGGTGGAGCGAATGAGCCCCACCGTCTCCTTGCCATAGAGTTTCTTCACCCCCCAGGCGCCGTATGCCTCAGCCACCGCATGGTCCCCGTCGGACAGGAGGGGGAAGGGCAGGTTGTCCTTCTCCCGGAATCTGGCCAGGTCCTCCGGCGGGTCGGGGCTCACTCCCACCACTGCCACCCCGGCGGCCAGCAGTTCCTCATAGCTGTCCCGAAAGTCACATGCCTCTACAGTGCAGCCCGGAGTCATGGCCTTTGGATAGAAGAACACCACCAACCGTCGCCCCGAGAAGTCCGACAGGGACACCAGGTTTCGGTCCTGATCCAACAGGGTGAAATCAGACGCTCCCATAGACTCCTCCGACCTCTACCCGCCCAGTTCCACGGACCGCCCATGGGCGGCTACCACGGCTCGCACCATCAACTCCGAGAACCCGCCCTCGCCCATAACCACCAGCGCCGCATCGGTGGTGCCTCCCGGGGAGGCCACCTGCCGGCGCAGGTGAGCAGCGCTCTGGCCGGTCCTCACCAGCATTTCCCCCGCACCCAGGACCGTGTAATTCACCAGGTGGGCGGCTACATCGGCCTCCAGTCCGAGTTGTTGCGCGGCTTCGGTCATCGACTCGGCGAGGGCGAAGACGTAGGCGGGGCCCGTACCGGAGACCGCGGTCACCGCATCCAGGTCGGCTTCTTCCAGTTCCACTACCTCCCCCACAGCCTCCATGACCATCCGCGCCACGGCTATGTGGCTTGGACCGGCATGGCTGCCCCCGGCCAGGCCGGTCATCCCCTTGCCCAGGAGAGCAGGCGTATTGGGCATCACCCTCACGACTGGCGTATCGCCCAGTGCACTCTCTAGAGTCGCTATGCGGACCCCGGCCGCCAGGGTGATTACCACCTGATTCGAAGCGATAGCTCCCGACACTTGCTCCAACAGCACCTCAATGTCCTGGGGCTTCACCGCCACTACCACCGCATCGGTTCCCTGCACCGCCTGGGCCGGATCGGAGACGCATTCGCATCCGAGTTCGGACCTGACCTGAGCGGCCCGCTCAGGCACCACTTCCGCCAAGGTCAAATGCTCAGGTCTCCACCCGTTGCCCAATAAGCCCTTTGCCAGAGCAGATCCCATCGCTCCGGCGCCCAGTATGGCGATGGTGGGAGGAGAAGACATGGCCGTCCATTTTATAGTGGTAGCCGCCTTCCGATCTGCGCTGTTATGATGTAGCGGCATGAGAACGCAAATCGCCCTTAGCCCGGAGCAGCATGCCCGAGTGAGACGGAAGGCGACCGAACTCGGGATCAGCATGGCGGAATACATCCGGCGTCTGGTCGATCAAGACTTCGCCACAGCCCGAACTCATGCAGACCTGACTTCGATCATCGGACTGTTCGACTCAGGGAGCAGCGATATAGCCAACGAAGGCACCCAGGCCACTCGCGCCGCCATTGCTGAGCGGGCGGCTCGCAAGAAGATCTAGGGAAGTGTCTATCTTCGTCGACTCATCGGCTTGGTATGCGGTTGCTGACGCTGGTGATGCCAGCCATGAACGGGCGGTGGCCTTACTGGACCAGTTCTCGGGTGATCTGGTTACGAGTGATCATGTGCTGATTGAAACATGGTTTCTGGCTTCGGGTAGAGAAAGCTCTGCGGCTGGCGACCGGTTAGTCGAAAGGATCCGCAAAGGCCTTGCTCGAGTCGAGCCGGCAGGACTTGCAGATCTCGAGGTGGCCGCCGAGATTGGTCGGGCTTTTCCCGATCAGGACTTCTCCATAGTGGATAGAACGAGTTGGTCGATCATGGAGCGCCTCGGCATCCACCGGGCGGTCGCCTTCGATGTCGACTTCTTCATTTACCGATTCGGCCCCGACAGACGGCAAGCCTTCACGGTTTACACCTAGCAGTGCAGTTTGGGATCGATCTCCAGGCGCAGGCAGATCCCAAGGTCAGGGGCGGGGACCGAAGACCGGACCCACGGTTCGGTCTCTCTTGACCTCCCAGATCCCGGGTTGGGCCGCCAGAGCCGCGAAGCTGTCGAAGAGAGTCAAGGCTGCCTCTCCGGTTGGGGCCGGGGAGATTACCGGGCCGAAGTACCCGTACCGGCCGTCGAACACGATGGCAGGCACGCCAATGTCGTTACCCAACAGACCCAGCACCTCCGACATGGAGTCCTCGATGGCCTCATCCCAGCGGGGATCATCGGCGGCGGAAGCCCAATCCGGAGGGCGCCCGATCGCCCGCAGGCTGGCTCCGAAGTCGGGGAACTCCTCGTGATCATGATGGAAACGGGCACCGAGTTCGGTGTAGAAGTCGCCCACGAACTCCTCTCCCTCGCTTCTGCGGGCAGCTTCGACGATCCGCAGCGCTCCCCGCCCCCAGTCGGAGACTGTCCAGTAGTCCTCGGGCCGGTCGAGGCCCTGGTTCTTGATGTACAGGCTGAAGGTCCGCCAGGTTATCTCCACCGGCCGGTGGGGCTCCACCTCAGTCAGCCAACGACTGGTGATCCAGCACCACGGACAAACAGGGTCGAAGTAGAAATCGATCTTCATACCCGGAGAGAATAGGAGGGTGTGCATGTAGGCGTGGGGGTGGGATTAGAGGTCGCGAAAAGAAGAGATCAGATTGTCGCCGGTTAAGGTTGACTCCTGTCACAGGCCCGATGCACATTGACTATGTCGAACACCTCCCGGTCCGTTCCGACGTCGTCCGGACCGCACAAGTGAGCGCCCCTTGGCGCCCAGGAGGTCATATCTCTTCCGAACGCGGTCCCCTGGTCGGGATTGGCAAAGCGCGTTCGGACCTGCGGTGGTGGCGGCGGGGGATGGGCCCGATGGGTGATAAGAACCGGGCCGTTCTTCGCGAGACAGGGAGATCGATTCGCGGTTACTGCGTGGAACCGGCGAGGCCTTCCTCGCCAGCCCTCTAACCCTTCTTCTTGGCCTGGGCGGCCTTCTTCATCTCCCGCTTCATTGCCCGCAATTCGGCGACATCCTCCCAGCGAGCGACGTCGGCGATGGAAGGCCGCTGGGCGGCCTCCTCTTCCCAGCCGGGTGGTTGGACCCCCATGCGCTTGCCCAAAATGCCCACGAACACCCGCGACTTCATCTCCCCGTACCCGGGCAGGCTCTTCAGCCGCTTGTACAACTCCTTGCCGTCCCCAGCTTCGTTCCAGAGACGCTCTGCCGCGCCGCCATATTCCTCGACCAGGGTCTGGCACAGGGCCTGGGTGCGTTTGGCCATGGACGCCGGGTAGCGATGAATGGCGGGAGGTCCTCGGAAAATGGTGGCGAACTCCTCCGGATCCCAATCGGCGATCTCACCTGCGTCCAGTGGTCCGCCCAGCCTCTCCTGGAGCAGGTATGGACCGAAAAACGCTCGCTCCATGGGAAACTGCTGGTCGAGCAGCATCCCGATTAGAAGCGCCAGACTGTCATCTGCCAGCAGGCGGTCGGCGTCGGGATTGTTGGTCCAGGGAAGGGATTCGGGAGGGTTGACAGTCATCTGTCTACCTGCAATATCGGGTTATCTAATATCAGCCACAATCGAAAGGAAACCGAGCAGAAACGAGGATCGACGATGGCTCAAAGGAAGTTTACTCTCGCCGAGTCCCAGATACCCACCAGTTGGTACAACATCATTCCTGACTTGCCGGCCCCGCCCCCTCCGGTGCTTCACCCCGGAACGCATCAGCCGGTGGGCCCCGACGACCTGGCGCCTCTCTTCCCCATGGCGCTCATCCTCCAGGAAGTGTCGGGTGACTCCCGGATCGACATCCCAGGAGAGATCATCGACGTCTATCGAATGTGGAGGCCTACTCCCCTGTATCGCGCCACCGGCCTGGAAAAGGCGCTCGACACGCCGGCTCGCATCTATTACAAGTACGAGGGAGGGAGCCCGGCCGGTTCCCACAAGCCCAACACGGCGGTGGCCCAAGCCTTCTACAACGCCCAGGAAGGCGTCAAGAAGCTGACCACCGAGACCGGCGCCGGGCAGTGGGGCTCCGCCCTCGCCCTGGCCTGCGCCATCTTCGGAATGGACTGTGAAGTCTGGCAGGTCCGGGCCTCCTTCGACCAGAAGCCCTACCGCAAATCGATGATGGAGGTGTGGGGCGCCACCGTGCATCCCTCGCCATCCGACGTGACCAATGCAGGGCGTACCGTCCTCGATTCCGATCCTGATTCGCCGGGGAGCCTGGGGATCGCCATCTCGGAGGCTGTCGAGGTGGCCGCCACCAATCCGGAGGCCAAGTACTCGCTGGGGAGCGTCCTCAATCATGTCCTCCTGCACCAGACGGTCATCGGCGAGGAGGCCCTCGACCAGATGGCCATGGCCGGGGACACCCCCGATGTGATAGTCGGCTGCACCGGAGGCGGCTCCAACTTCTCGGGGTTGATGTTCCCCTTCCTGCGGGAGAAGCTGGCCGGGAGGATCGATCCGGTCATCAGGGCCTCGGAGCCTGCCTCCTGTCCGTCCTTCACCAAGGGCGAGTACCGGTACGACTTCGGGGACACCATCGGGATGACTCCGCTCATCAAGATGCACACTCTCGGCCACTCCTTCATACCCGACCCGATCCATGCCGGGGGCTTGCGCTATCACGGCATGTCTCCTCTCCTCTCCCACATCTATGACCTGGGGCTGATAGAGGCGGAGGCCATCGGACAGAACGAGTGCTTCGCTGCCGGCGTCCAGTTCGCTCGCACCGAGGGCATCGTCCCCGCTCCCGAACCCACCCACGCATTGGCTTCGGCCATCCGGGTGGCCAACGAGTGCCGGGAGAGCGGCGAGGAGAAGGTGATCCTCACTGCCATGTGCGGACATGGCGCCTTCGATATGGCCGCCTACGACAACTACCTGGCCGGCGGCCTGACCGACTACGAGTATCCGGACGAGAAGGTGGCCGAGGCCATGCAGCGGATCCCGGTGGTGGGCTGAGAGGCCCCAACTCGAAACAACGCGGTTGTCCCGGCTGGAGCGGCCGGGACAACCCTGCTCCCCATCCCGGCAGCTATCCGCCTTCCATCTGTCCATAGACTGGCGTTGCCATGGTGAGCAGGCGGATCGGCGTCGAGGAGAGACGGGCGCGGCTGGCTTCCCGTCACCATCTTCACCCCGATCATCGGGCGTCGTCGCCGGTTGAGGCCGCCCGCCACCAGGTGGGGCTACACACAAGCGATCCCGCCACCCCCTTCCTCTCCGCCTGGGCGAGGGTGGACAATCTGGCTCTCAGCGACATGGAAGCCTGCCTATACGACGATCCTTCCCTGTTCCGCATCCTCGGAATGCGCCGCACCCTCTTCGCCGTCCCCTCCGACCTGGTCCCCTTGCTCCATCATGGATGCGCCCTCCCCCTGGCAGCCCCGGAGAGACGCCGGTTGGCTGGGTACCTGGAGGCCGAAGGGGTCACGGATGACGGACACGGCTGGATCGGAGAAGTGGGGCACGCCACCGTGGAGGCGATCATGAACCGTGGTGAGGCTCTGGCCACCGAACTGCGGGCGGATGTGCCCGAACTCAAGGAGACCCTCACCTTCGGCAGGGGTAAGAAGTGGGGGGGAAAAGTCGGCGTCTCCACCCGGGTGCTCTTTCTCCTGGCCACCGAAGGGCGCATCCTCCGGGGCCGGCCGCGGGGAACGTGGCGCAGCGGTCAATACCGTTGGACCACCATGGAGCGGGTGTTGCCGGCCGGCGTTCCCGAAATCGACCCGGCGGTTGCCCGAATGAGGCTCGTCGAACGGTGGCTGCGCGCCTACGGACCGGGGACCGAGGCCGACCTGAGGTGGTGGACGGGCTGGACCCTGCGGGATCTGAGACCAGCGCTCGGCGCCCTGGACCTGGCCGAGGTCGAGGTAGACACCGGCCCGGCATGGGTGATGGCGGACGACCTCGACCCCGTTCCCTCCCCCGGTCGGTGGGCAGCGCTTCTGCCAGGCCTCGATTCCACCGTGATGGGATGGCGCGAGCGCCACTGGTACCTCGGCGACCGCTGGGATGGGCTGTTCGACAGAAACGGCAACGCAGGGCCAACCGTGTGGTGGTGCGGCCGGGTGGTGGGGGGCTGGGGCCAGAGACCCGACGGGAGCGTCGTCCACCGCTTGACCGAGGACATCGGCGCCGACGGCAAGACGGCCGTGGCCCGGCGCGCCCAAGCCCTGGAGGTCTGGCTGTCCGGAGTCCGGGTGACACCCCGTTTCCCGACTCCTCTCTTTCGGGAGCTTTCCCGCTAACCAGGGAGAAGGGAGTTCGTGACTCTAAGGGGGAATGCGGGTTGCAAGGCAGTCGCGAAACAAAAGCACAAAAAGTGCCGACAAGGGTTGACTCCTGTCACAAGCCCGATGCATATTGTTGGGGTCGAACACCTCCCGGTCCGTCCCGACGTCGCTCGGACCGCACCAATGAGCGCCCCTGGCGCGCAGGAGGTCATATCTTCCCGAACCCGTCCCCGGCTGGGGCCGGCGGACCGCGTTCGGACCTGTGGTGGTGGCGGCGGGGGATGGGCCCGACGGGCGAGGAGAACCGGCCCGATTTTCGCGACTTATGAGGCTATTTCACCGTTGTGCGTGGAACCGGGAAGGCCTACTCCCTCAACCCGTCAGAAGCGGGCGGCGTCGGCTTGGGCGTAGCCGACCACCTGTTTGTCGGCGCCCACCACACCTTCCAGGTTGGCAACTATCTCCGCCAGTTGTCCGGGCGGAATGGCACAAGTCAGCTCGTCGTCGCCCATTCCGGTGCGGGCCCGCGACAGCGCGCATCCCATCGACAGCGCCACCTTGCCCTGATCGATGGCGATGGGAAGGATCTGGCACTGGGGCTTTCCGCTGAGATGGATGGAGACCGCGTCGCCCAACTCCATGGCTTGATAGGGGCTCAGCCTGAGCAATACGACGTCGGGGTCGTGCGGGGTATCGGCGAGCGGTCCGTACACGATCGAAGAGGGCCGGCGGTCCAGGGCCGCAACCCCGGCAAAGGCCTCCATGGTCACCCAGCCGACTTCCAGCAGTGCTCCCACATCTTCCCGGTTCAGAATGTCTCCGGCCTCGACCAAGCCGTGGGTGTACTCGCCCACCGAGCAGTTGCCGTGATCGTCCGGGGTGGTGAAGAAGGTGCGGGTGTGGGCGTGCATCCAGAAGACGCAGGGAGCCGGAACCGCGCCTGATCTCCCATCCGGAGTGGGCTCTGACAACGGGCCTCCGAAGGGGGCTATCCCACTGTCTGCAGCGACCGGATCCTCCGAAAAGGTGATGGCGATGGGGGCGTGCTCCAATCCGAGCAGGTCGGTGAGCCGCAGAGAAAGATCTCTCCAGTCGGTTGTCATTGTTTACTCCTTGAATCGAACGGGTGGCCCTCATGGTAAGCATACCCGTCCCCTACCTTGCCGGACCGGCCATCCTTTGCGAAGCCACGTCCGGGCGTCTACCGCCGCCGGAGCGGAAGCGTCGGGCTAGCTGTCCAGGCCTGGGATGATCCAGAACCGGTGGGACAGAAAACGCAGTGGCCCACAGGGGACACATCTGGGCACCCAACCACCCCACATGCCTATATATTCAACTACCACAACCAGGGAAGGTTTGCCATGACCGAAGTCTTTGTCGTCGATGCCTGCCGGACACCCATGGGGCGAGTCGGAGGACAACTGGCGGGAGTTCGTCCCGATGACCTGGCGGCACACGTGATCGCCGCCCTGATGGACCGCAACCCGACCTTGGCCGGGGCAGACATCGAGGATGTGGTGTGGGGGGCGGTCAACCAGGCCGGGGAGGACAATCGAAACGTCGCCCGGATGGCAGGTCTCCTGGCGGGACTGGGGATCGAGACAGCCGGGCAAACCGTCAATCGCCTATGCGGATCGGGACTGCAGGCCATCATCACCGCTTCACAGTCTCTGGCTGCGGGGTGGGGGGACGTGATGATCGCGGGCGGTTCCGAATCGATGAGCCGCGCTCCCTTCGTGATCACCAAACCCGAACGGGCCTATGGGGTGGGTGCGCCGCAGATTGTCGACACGGTGCTGGGTTGGCGGCTGGTCAATCCTCGCATGCAGGCCATGTATTCGCCCATCAGCATGGGTGAGACGGCCGAAGAAGTCGCCTCCAAATACGGGGTCACCCGGTCCGACCAGGACCGGTTCGCCCTGACCAGCCACCGCCGAGCAATCGCCGCCCAGCAAGCCGGCAGGTTCGATGAGGAGATCGTCCCCATAGAAGCGCCGGTGTTGCCCAAGAAGAGGGCCTTTGTCACGATCGCTTCGGACCAGGGGCCACGATCTAATACCTCGATGGAGGCCCTGGCGAAACTCCCTGCGGTGTTCCGAGAGGGAGGGACCGTGACCGCGGGCAACTCCTCACCGTTGAACGACGGGGCTGCCGGGGTGATTCTGGCCACCGCCGCCGGGTTGGAGAAAGCGGGCTTGACCCCCATGGCTCGCCTGGTCTCCGCCGGGGTTGCCGGAGTACACCCGGACCTGATGGGAATCGGGCCGGTCCCCGCCTCAGAGAAGGCTCTAGCCCGGGCCGGTCTGGGGGCGGGCGACGTCGACCTGGTGGAGTTGAACGAGGCCTTCGCCGCCCAAGCGGTGGCTTGCCGGAATGAACTGGGCATAGACCAGGAGGTCCTCAACGTGAACGGGGGCGCCATCGCCCTCGGCCATCCCCTGGGGTGTTCGGGAGCCCGCATCCTCACCACTCTGGTGCATGAACTCCGCAAGCGCGAGGGCCGCTACGGGCTGGCCACCATGTGTATCGGCGTCGGACAGGGGATCTCCTTGGTCGTGGAAAGAGTGTGACAAGAGGCCGACCGCGGTGATCGAAGTCCAAGGGTCGTCCGCCGTTAGGCTACGGAGGCGTCTTGCGTAGCTATTTGAGAGTTCCACCGGGGTGGGGGGAGAGCTTGGCTCGAGCCGGTGTGGAGCCGGGAACCACTTCCGACGGTCTGGTTTTCTGGACCGACCAGGCCCTCGGGGACGAGTGGGAGGATGTGTCGGACGAGTTGACCGAGGCGTTCGCTCTTTCCCGGGAGGCGGTCCGGGCGGGAGCGCCGGTCGTATATGTGATCGGGAGCCCCGATCTCCTCGGAAAACGGGGGGCGGGCAAGGCAATGGTGGCCACCGGTCTCCTATCGGCTGCCCGCGACCTGGCCCAGGAGACCGCCAAGGCGGGAATCCCGGCCAATGTCCTCGCCATCGTCGAGGACGCCGATCCGGAGATGGTCGCAAACTGGATAGCCCGTCTATTGGACAACCCCGGCACCACCGGCGAGTTGGTCCGTCTCGGCGCGATCCATCTGGGGAAGGCCCTCCCGTGACCAGGCCCACTGCGGTGATCACCGGCGCCGGACGGGGGATAGGCCTGGCCACCGCCCTCCGGTTCGTCGAGGAGGGATTCCACGTCCTGATGGCCGATCTCGATCCGGCCGTGATCGAGACAGCCGCAACCCTGAACGGCGGCCGGCATACCAGGGGGATCGTGGCAGACGTCGCCACCGCACAAGGACGGCGGGCCATCGTGAGTGCAATGGAGGAGCGGGGAGGCGCGCTGGCCGCGCTGGTCAACAACGCCGGGATCGTCCGGGACGTCCGGCTGGTGAACATGACGGACGATGAATTCGCGGTGGTGGTCGGGGTGAACCTGGGCGGCGCCTACCAACTAACCCGGCAGTTGGTCCCTTTCCTGGGAGAGGGATCGGCGGTCGTGAGCATCTCGTCGCGGGCCTACCTGGGAAGCTTCGGTCAGTTCAACTACACCATGTCCAAGGGCGGGTTGATCGGGATGACCAGGGCCTTGGCACGCCAACTGGCGCCGCAGAAGATCCGGGTCAACATCGTGGCCCCCGGATTCACCGAATCCATCCTGAGCCGCTCAATGCGTCCCGAACTGAGAGAGAGGCTGGTCAACACCGCCGTCCTGCGAAGGGCCGCCGAGCCGGAGGAGATCGCCGATCTGATCTCATTCCTGTGTTCGGACAAATCACTGTTCATCACCGGACAAGTGATGCTCATCGACGGCGGCCGCAGCCTCTGAGTTGCAACAAACCTGCCATCGCATCTTCACCCTGAGCAATAATATATCTAACACATCGACTTTGATATATACTGTTAGGCCATGACGAAGCGGCTGATTGACATCGATGATGACTTATTGGACCAAGCCCGGACCCTCACCGGCGCGAAAACTATGAGAGAAACGGTCAACACTTCCCTTCGCGAAGTGATCAATGCCGAACTCCGTCGGCAGCACCTGGTGCGGCTGGTAACCGGCGAGGGAACAGACATAGCCGATGACGAGGTCATGGCCGGGGCATGGCGGTAGCGCCACAGTGGCTGGCTGACAAGAGCGCGCTGGCCCGACTGGCTCAACAACCGGTGGCGACTCGACTGGAGCCCCTTTTGATCAACGGCTTGGTCGCCACCACTCCCATCATCGACCTCGAAATCCTCTACAGCGCCCGTTCCCTAGCGGACTACGAGAGCATCCTTCTGGAACGGCGAGCCCTTCCCTCTTATCCCCTGACCGAAGAATCGACAGATCGCGCCATCGAAGTTCAACACAGATTGGCGCGGCTTGGCCGGCACCGGATCCCCTTGCCTGACTTGCTGATCGCCGCGGTCGCGGAAACCAACCACCTGACGGTGATTCACTACGACGCCGACTACGACCTCATCGCTGAGGTCACCCGGCAACCCTGCGAATGGGTGGTGCCTCGCGGTTCCCTCTGACCTGGGAGCAAGCCACCGTCACCCGCGGTAGGGCACGAAGCCGAGACGTTTGTCGACGACGTTGAGGAGGGGGCGGCCGGTTTTCCAGCGGCGCAGGTTGTCGAGGAACTGGACGGCCAAGCGCTCTTCGAATCCGCTGCCCGACATGTGAGGCGAGACATACACGTTGGGCAGATCCCACAGAGGGCTGTCAGGAGGTAGGGGCTCGGTCACGAACACATCCAGAGCCGCTCCCGCTATCTGGCCTTCCCGCAGGGCGGCAATCATCGCTTTCTCGTCCACTGACGCCCCCCGACCGACATTTATGAACCTGGCGGTGGGCTTCATCAAGGCGAACTCTTCAGCTCCAAACAGGCCTCGGGTCGCAGCAGTGAGTGGTAGAGCGCAAATCACGTAGTCGGCCTCGGGAAGCAACTCGGCCAGATCGCCCATCGGATGAATGGTCCCGAAGTCCGGATCGGCATCCCGTCGGCTTCGGGCCACCCCTCGCACCTCCATGCCGACCCTTCCCAACATGTGGGCGACATCCCGTCCCACGCCTCCTGCACCGAGTATCAGCGCCTTCTGGCCCTCCAGGACCCCCACTTCCCGGTTGACCCACCTTCGTTCCCGCTGATAATCCATGTTGTCGAAAAACTCTTTCACAAAGGCCAGGATGCACATCAACACCCACTCGGCCATGGGGCGGTCGAACACCCCCGCCGCGTTGGTGAGAACCACGGAACTCTCCACCAACCTGGGGAACAGGGGCCTGTCTACCCCAGCCGCGGCGACATGGACCCAATCCACATTTCCGGCAAGCTCCCACGATCCCTCCAGCAAGTCCGACTTGTATGCCCAGACCACGGCAATCTCGGCATCGGGAAGGATGGCGTCGAGGCCCGCCTTGGTGGAAGCCGCCCGAAGCGTCGCCTCCGCACCCACCAACGACGACAACCTCTCAGGCGGCGTGTCCGTGTAATTGACCACCGCCACCACCGGAGCGGACGCCCCGGCGCCGGAGGGCTTCATATCTCCAGTGTGCGACTGCGACAAGGGTTCATCCCCTTCTTGAAATGAAAGCTAGAGGAGTGGAAGGACCTCTTCTCCCAGACGCTGGATCTGTTCGGCGGCCTGGTCGTAGGTTTGGCCCGGGAGGTGAGGGAAGAAGGTCAGGTGCTCCAGACCGCCCAGCACATCAGCGTAGAAGGAAATGCCTTCGGCAACCTCCTCGGCCGTACCGATGACCCAGGTCTTCTGTTCCACCGATTGCTCCAGGGTGGGGATCAGGCCGGGTGGAGAGGGCCTTCCGTCTTCACCCATGTACCCTCTGCTCCAGCCGTAGGGACCCAGGAACTTCCAAAACTCGTCGTGCCCGGGCCGGGCGGCCTCCCACGCCTGCTCGTAAGTGTCCTCCACCCGCACGTTCAGAACCAGCATTCGCTTTCGGCCCGCTTCCAAGGGCTCTCCGTGTTCTTCCTCGTAGAGCTCTGCAAAGCGGTTCCACCACTGGGTAGTGAAACGGTGGTGCTTCAACCAGAAGACCCCTCCCCAACCCCGCTTCGGCACGTACTCCAGGGTGGGCGGCGAGGTGATCGCCTGCCAGGTGTCGAATGGATAGAGGGGTCGGGGCACCAGAGTGAGATTCTGCACCGTCCCTCCCCGATCGGGAATGCCCGGTGGGGGATAGGTGAAGTGGCGCCCGTGGTAGGCAAAGGTCTCGTTCTCGAAGGCCGCCAGGATCACGTCCATGGTCTCGTCGAAAATCTCACGGTTGATGCGGTCCGCCTCGGCTTTGTCGGGATTGTCGTGGCTTCCGATCACAGAACCGAGCGTCTGGGCCTCCCGCGGCACGGTTCCCCGACCCACCCCCAGCACTCCCCGACCGCCCGACAGGTTGTGCATGGTGGCGAAGTCCTCCGCGAATCGCAACGGGTTCCACTGGGGGACGATGTTGAACAGCGCCCCGATCTTGAGTGTCTCGGTCCGCTCGGCAAGCACGGCGCCGAACAACACGGCGTTGGGGATGACCTCGTACCCCTCGTACTGGAAATGGTGCTCGGTCAGCCAGAAGATGTCGAAACCGCTCTCCTCGGTGACCACGCCCATGTCAAGCATCCGCTCCGCCGCGTACCACATCTGCTTTTGGTCGTAGCGGCGGTCAGTGGGACGAGGAGGGCCCGCTCCCGCGTCGTCCATCTCTACTGCTCCGAACAGGAACACTCCGGTTTCCATGGACCTCTGCTGGTTACGTTGCGGATTGGACGCCGTCGGGACGGCTTGGGCTGCATTTTAGCTTGGCGGGTACCTCCCGAGAACGCCCGGTCCCAGGCGCAACCAGGATTCACTCTTGGCTAGCTTGAGTCGTCCGGGTCCTCTCCGAATTCGAACGTCGCTATCTCAGCCAGTTGTGCGCACAGCATCTCCACCGCTCCCTGGAACAGGTCCTTCCCCTCCCGGGCCGTGGCGCCGACCGGGTCGCCGATGTGGCCGTCAGGTCCGAAGTCGTCGGAATTCCAGCCAAAAGGCACCGACCCCCCGAAGCGCACGTGCCGGTTGGCAGCCAGCCGGTCCGGAACCCGCCGGGTCGCCAGGCTCATGTTCACCAGGTCAGGACGGAGATGGAGCATTATGGACGTCTCGTCGTGGCCCCCGTGGATTCCCATTCCCAACTCCCCCGCCGGCGCCGAAGTGGATCTCCCGCCGTGGTCGGCGGGAAGGAAGGGATGGAGCAGGAAAGTCTGGAGTCCGTTGGCAAGCCTCACCTCCCGGCAGGCCATTACCAGCAGAGCGGTGTTGCCGCCGTGGGAGTTGAGGAAGACAAGACGCCGCGCGCCGGTGGTGGCCGCCGAGGAGGCGATGTCATTCACCACCGAGAGGAGAGTCTCCGCCCGGAGCCAGAGCGTTCCCGGCGCCCAGGCATGTTCATTCGATTTGGAGACCGCCATGGTGGGCAGGAACCAAAGGTCCAACTCCTCGCCACAGCGGCTTGCCACTGCCTTGGCCGCCTCCGAGGCGATCACATGGTCCGTCGTCAGGGGAAGATGCGGCCCATGCTGCTCCACCGATCCGATGGGCAGTACCAGGACCGAGGAGGGACGAATCCTCTCCCTTACCTGGGGAAGGGTCAGTTCTTCGAGTAGACGGAAGGCCGGAGTGGACATTGGAGACATGGTAGGCCATGTTTACCATGTCCTGATGCTCATAGTGCGCGGCGCCGAGGAAACCTGGACCGGGTCCCGAAGGCTCGGGGACGCCTCTCTGGTTTGCGATGCAGGGCGGGTAAAGGAAGTGAGCCCCTCCCCGGCCCTTACATCCAGCCGTGCAGACGCCGAATACCTGGACGCCTCCGGATGCGTAGTGATTCCCGGACTGGTCAATGCCCACCACCACCTGTTGCAGACGGCTTTCCGGACCCTTTCGGGCACCCGGCATCTCTCCATGGGGGATTGGCTGGCGGCCATGGCCGGCTACTACCGCCGGGCGGGGGTCGACCCGGACCTTGCCGAGGCGGCGGCGGCGGTGGCCGTGGCCGAAGGGCTGCTGGCGGGTGTAACCACCGTTGCGGACCATCACTTCACCTGGCCGGAGGGCGTGGCGCCGCTGGAGTTGGTGGAAGCCACGGTGGGAACTGCCCGGAGGCTTGGCGCCAGGCTGGTGTTCGGCTACGGGTCGGCGGGAGACCACCCGGAAGCGGTGGCCTCGGGTCTGGAGTCGGTGATGGGCCGGTACCCGGCGGCCAGCGCGGACGGGATGCTGCAGATGGCCTGCGGGCCGGCCGGGGTGCACTCAGACGGCCCCGAGACCTTCGCGGTCTTCTCGGAGGCTTCCCGCCGATGGGGTCTTCGTCGCCGGACCCAGGCCAACGAGGCCATAGATGTTGAACGCGCCGCGGTGCGGTACGGCCGCCGCCCGCTGGAACTCCTGGAAGAGTGGGGATGGCTTTCCCCGGACGTCACCGTCGCCCACCTCTGCGGGATCACCGCATCCGAGAGGGACCGGCTGAGCGCAACCAGGGTGACCGCCACGCACGCTCCGGGCTTCGACGTGCCGATGGGACTGGGAGTCTGCGAGGTGGGCCCCTTGATAGACGCCGGGATCACCGTGGGACTGGGCACCAGTGGAGGGGGATACAACGACGCCGGGAACCTTCTGGCCGACGCCCGCCTTGCGCTGCAGGTGGGAGGGCTCACCAAGCGGCCGCCCACGGCTTACGAGCTCCTGACAGCCGCCACTGCGGGGTCGGCGCTGGGACTGGGCCGACCCGAGCTGGGGCACTTGGAACCTGGAGCCGCCGCTGATCTCTGCTGCTACGACGTATCCGGGCCCGAAGACGCCGGGGTGGGCGACCCGCTGGACGGGTTGCTGTGGGCCAACCCGGGCCGACGCCCCCGCCATGTGGTGGTGGCCGGGAAGGTCGTGGTGAGAGACGGTCAGCTTGAGACCGCCGACGCCCATGCCCTCTCCAGCCGGTTGCGGCGCCTGATAGCTGCTCGCCTGAGCTAGCTCCGGTCTTCGGCCATTCGGGGGCTGCTACATCTGCTGGCGGCCGGCTAGGGCTCGGCCCAACGTTATCTCGTCGGCGTAGTCAAGGTCTCCTCCCACCGGCAGGCCGGAGGCCAGGCGGGTGATCCGCACCTCCCGTGACTGGAACACCCGCGCCAGGTAGAGCGCGGTGGCGTCTCCCTCCAGAGTCGGGTTGGTCGCCATCACCAACTCGAGGATCCCTTCCGTCTCCATTCGCCTCTCCAACTCGGGGATGCGAAGTTGCTCGGGTCCTATCCCCCGGAGGGGTGACAGCGCGCCGCCCAAGACGTGGTATCCCCCTCGAAACTCGTTGGTGCGTTCGATCACGGAGATGTCCTGGGGCCTTTCCACCACACACACCAGCGTGTGGTCCCGCCGGGTGTCAACGCAGATGGAACACAGGTCTGCCGACGTCAAATTGAAACACCGGGAGCAGTTCCGCACCTGCTCCGTCATCTCCAGGATCGCCTCGCCAAGACGTTCCGCTGCATCCCTGGGAAGGGACATGAGGTGGAAGGCCAACCGCTGAGCGGTCTTGGCGCCGATCCCCGGCAGCCTGGCAAACTCGTCGATCACCTTCTGGACGGGCGGCTCGAACTTCATACTCCTGGCAGGGTATTGGGAAAGTGGGACAACCTGCGGGAATCCGCAGCCCGCTAGAAGGGAAGGCTTCCTCCCGGCGGGTTCTTCACCTCGGTCACGGAGATCTCCGCCGCCTCGAAGAAGGCCTTGAGATCAGCGTCCGGTTCGTCGTGGTTGGCCTCTCCAGTGTCTCCAGGATTTGCCCCGTCATCCGGCGCCGCCGTGTCGGCATCCGCCCTGGGACGGGGCAAGGCCATCTCGTCCTCAGGAGGGTCTGGTTCTGGATGCGGCTCTGGCGGTTCGGCCACCCTCGGAGGCGGGGACGAGGCGGCGCCCGCCGATTCCGGGGTGGGCGACGTCACCCCCTGCGTAGCCTGGTTTACAAACTCCACCCTGATCGTTTGGCCGGTTCTCCTCTTGATCTCATCACCGATCAGGGTCGCCGAGTCGCTGTCCTCCAACCGAAGGAGACGGAAGTGGTTTTCACAGTCGACCACCAAGCGATCCCCCTCCAAAGCCACCGGATTGGTGGGGCGCAGGAGGGCGCCGAGCATCCCCCCGAAGGTCCCCACGATCTCTTTCCACATGGCGACCAGCATCTCCAGGGTGAGCGGTCCGGCGGCGGCGGGAGGGATGTCGGGTTGGGGCGTGGAGGCGGCGGGCTGGGGGGCAGCCGGGGCTGGAGGACTTCTTTCCGCGGAGGCAGGAGCCGCAGGCGCAGAGGAAGCGCCGGTTCCCCCTCGAAGTTCGGAAGGCGCGGAGGCGGCAGGCGGGGCGGAGGGCCTGGCGCGGCTTTGGGGCCGGGTTCCCTCCCCGATCCGGGCTTCCAGCGCCTCGATCCTGGCAAGGAGGGCGGCCGGGTGGATGGAAGTCTCGGGACGCACTATCCAGAGCAGGGCCAACTCCAGCATGAGACGCTCTTCTCGTCCCTCGCGTATCTTGATCAAAGCGTCGCCCAGTTGATCGATGACCCGGTTGACGTCGCCGACCGAGAGGACCTTCGTAGCCGCCTTCCAGGCCTCGACAACCTCGGGAGGGTCATCGGCGGCCGCCCCCGGGTCGGAAAGATGGTGCGCCAGGAACACGCCCCGGAAAAACCCGATTCCCTCGGAGACGAAGGAACGGAGATTGACCCCGCGGCCGTCCAGGCGGGCCACCAGGGACAGCACCGCCGCAGCATCCCGATCCGCCACCGCCCTGGCCAGCACGTTCATCGTGTCCCGGTCTGCCACTCCCAGCGCCCGTTGCACCCCTTCCGGATCGACTCGCCCGTCACCCAGGGCGGCCACCTGCTCCAAGAGGCTGAGAGAATCGCGAACGCTTCCATCGGCATGGCGGGCCACAGTCTCCAAGCCGCCCTCGGCTACCTCATACCCTTCACGGCCGGCAATCGACCGCAAATGGCGGGTCAGGACCTCCGCCGGAACGGGAAGGAAGTCGAAGCGCTGGCTGCGGGAGCGGATGGTGTCCAGCAGTTTGTAGGGCTCGGTGGTGGCCAGGATGAAATGGACATTGGGAGGAGGCTCCTCCAGCGTCTTCAACAATGCGTTGCAAGCGGCAGTGGAGAGCATGTGCGCTTCATCGAGGATGAAGACCCGGTGGGCGGAGGGGCGGGCAGCCACCATCGTCACCTGCACCCGGATGTCCCTTATGTTCTCCACCGAATTGTGGGAGGCGGCATCCAATTCCTGGACGTCGAGCGAACTGCCGTTGGAGATGGCCTGACAGGTGGAGCAGTGGTCGCAGGGCTCGCCATCCGGGCGGGGATCCTCGCAGTTGATCGCCTTGGCTAGGATGCGAGCGGTTGAAGTCTTGCCCGTACCCCGCGGCCCGGCGAAGAGGTAGGCATGGGCAACCCTTCTCTCCCTTGCCTCGCGGACCAGGGTATTGGTGACGTGCTCCTGGCCGATTACCTCCCCGAATACCTGCGGCCGGTACTTGCGATAAAGCGCCCGGTACTCCATGTACCGCGAATGGTATATTCGGCGGCGGACATTCATGCCTGAGGACCTCATCAAAAAATGTCTCCACGGATGGCCGCCGGGGGAGGGCGCAATATGACGATCCGGGCGGGCGAACCTGCACTCCGCATACGTGACCGCCGAGACCGGGAGAAGGCCGAAGCCGCCCTCTCTCCCATCGCCACCCGATCAACACACTCCCGGGGAAGACATGAACCGGAACCGGTCCACGAATTGCTGACGCCTTTCCAGGTCGACCGGGATCGGCTCCTGTTCTCCAAGGCGTTCCGGCGGCTGCGCAACAAGACCCAGGTGTTCCCCGATCCCCCCGGGGACCATGTGATAACCCGACTCACCCACACCATCCACGTGGCCCAGATAGGCAGGTCCATGGCAGTGGCTTTGGGCCTCAACGAAAGCCTGACCGAAGCGATCTGCCTGGGCCACGACATCGGGCATTCGCCCTTCGGCCATGTCGGCGAGGACGCTCTCTCTCCCTATGTGGAAGAAGGGGATTGGCACCACGCCGCCCATGGGATACGGCTCCTCAACGTACTGGAACCGCTCAACCTCACGTGGGAGACCCTGGACGGCATTCGAGCCCACACCTGGCGAATAGAGCCTGCGCCGACCACGCCCGAGGGAATGCTGTGCCGCTTCGCCGATCGGATCGCCTACCTCACCCACGATCTTGACGACGCATACCGCCACGGCGCGCTCTCACCACAGGACATACCGACCGAGATGTTCGAGAGGTTCGGCCCACCCGATCAGTGGGTCACCGCAATGAGCCGCGCCGTCATCGACCAGTCGGCCGGCGGCGGGGAAGTGTCCATGGACCCCGAAGCGCTTTCGGCGATGACCCGATTCCGGACAATGATGTTCGAGAGGGTGTACGAAAGCCCCGCTCGCCTTCGGGAGCACCGATGGGCGGCGGGAGTGATCACCCGGCTGGTGGAACATTACATCCGCCACCCCGATAGGGTCCCGGACGGCTTCGGCCTGGCCGACGATCCACCCCGAGTGCGGGCAGTCGACTACGTCGCCGGATTCACCGACCGGGCGGCAATCTCCGCCTACGAGACGCTATTCGGCGAGATACCGGGACTGCAGAACTAACCGTCCCACAACGGCTCGTCCACCCGCCAGGAGACCGGGTTGTTCCATCGGTCGGCGTACGCCACTTCATGGACGGGGCTACGTTGCGCCAGTCCCCACCTGCCCTTGGGGTAACCGCAGGAGACCGCCGCCGCTTGTTTCCATCCCCGCCCGGGGGGGACGCCCAGCAGTTCGTCGGTCTCCTCCGCCTTGAACTCACCCAGGATGGTGGTCAGGCAGGTGCCCACCTCATGCCCGCGGGCCGCCAGCATGGCGCTCCAAACCGCCGGATATATGGACGCGCCGGAGGGGTCTCCCCGTGCATAGAAGAACAGCCACAACGGAACTTGGGAGGCGTTGTCGGCCAGCCATTGCGCCGAACTGATAATCCGCAGGGTTCCCTGGTCGTTTTCTTGGCGGGCCTTCTCCAACGCCTTGCCGTAGACCCTCTCCAAGAGAATGGCGAAAGCATCCTGATACAGTGTCCCGACGGCTGATCGGACTTCGGGATCTGTGACCGCCACGAATCGCCAGTTCTGCGCGTTGCCCCCCGAGGGAGCCCGGATCGCCGCGTCCAGCATGGATTGCACCACCTCGGTGGGAATCGGGTCCGTCAGCACGCGGCGCATGGCCCGCGTCGTGTATAGAGCGTGTGTGAGATCCATGGACCCCAGAGTAAACAGCCGGTTACCCGGGCCACCGCCGTTCAACCCCATAACCCCTGCTTTCTAGTCTTTGTCCCATGAGCAACTCTGCGACCACCAAGAAATATGTGGACGTCATGGGCAAACGCATGGCCTACACCGAGGCCGGCGAGGGAGATCCGATTGTGTTCCTGCACGGCAACCCCACTTCTTCCTACCTGTGGCGAAGGGTCATCCCTCCGGTGACCGGTCAGGGTCGCTGCCTTGCGCCCGACCTGATCGGGATGGGCGACTCCGAGAAACTCGACTCTCCGGGGCCGGGCTCCTACCGTTTCGTGGAGCATCGCCGCTACCTGGACGGGTGGCTGGAAGCGGTGGGCGCCACCGACGACGTCACCCTGGTAGGCCACGACTGGGGCGGGGCACTGGCTTTCGATTGGGCCAACCGGAACCGGGGGGCGGTCCGGGGCCTGGTCTATATGGAGACCATGGTCTGCCCGGTCTCCTGGGACGACTGGCCCGGAGCGGCCCGGCGCATATTCGAAGCGATGCGTTCACCGGCGGGCGAGGAGATCGTCATCCAGAAGAACGTGTTCGTTGAGAGGATCCTCCCCGCCTCGGTCCTCGATCCCCTTACCGAGGAGGTAATGAACGAGTATCGCCGTCCCTACGCAGAAGGCGGCGAGAGTCGGAGGCCCACTCTCACCTGGCCCCGGGAAATCCCCATCGACGGCCATCCGGCAGACGTGACGGAGGTCGTGGCGAATTACGCGGCCTGGCTGGCCGAGAGCGACGTTCCCAAGCTGTTCATCAACGCCGAACCCGGGACCATCCTGATCGGCAAACAGCGGGAACTGTGCCGCTCCTGGCCCAACCAGACCGAGAGGACAGTGCGGGGGACCCATTTCATCCAGGAGGACTCGGGTCACGAAATCGGGGAGATTATCGCCGATTGGATGTCACACCTGTAATCCAATAATCACTCACCCGCCCCGGGGCGTAATAACGGTAAACGACGGGGAGAAACATGAGGGCAACAGCCGGACGGGTAGGCCTGACCCCAAGACGGCCGGACGGGAGGTCCAAATGAACAGCCACGGCAGCATCCAACACGGTGACGTCACCATCACCTACGAGGTGGTCCGCAGCGCTCGCCGCCACAAGACCATTCACACCCAGGTGAGCCTTGACAACGTGCGGGTGCTCGCTCCGGCCGTCGCCTCCGATCTCGAACTCGAGCAGGTGGTTCGTGAGCAGGCGCGATGGATCCTGGAACGGCGGAAGATTCTCAGCGCCAGGCCCGCCCCCAAGCGGTATGTAACCGGAGACACGATGCCCTTTTTGGGCCGAGACTTCAAACTGATCGTGGACACGGATCGGTTCCTAAGGCCTTGGATCCGTTTCGAGGAGGACCGCTTTCTGTTTGACGCCCCTCCGGATATAGGCGACGACAAGCGCCGGGAAATGATCAGGAGGGCTTTCGTCGATTGGTATTGGCGAGAAGCTGAGGAGCATCTGCCCGACTTTGTGGCAGACTGGCTGCCCTTCGTGGCCGGCCATGCCAGCCCCCGAGTCCTGGTCCGAGATCAACGGCGCCGCTGGGCAAGTTGCGCCTATGACAGAACCCTGCGCTTCAACTGGCGGACAGTGATGCTGGAACCCGAGCTCATCGACTACCTGGTGGTTCATGAACTCGCCCACGTGACGGTGAGGAATCACTCAAAGCAGTTTTGGGATCTGGTCGCTTACCACCTACCCGATGTGAAAGAACGCCGCCGGCGACTCAAGGAAGTGGAGCGCCGGCTTCCCTGGTGACAACCGGGAAAGACCGGATCCCTGTAGGGTTGGCCAGGTTGATTGTGGTAGCTATACCCGTCCTGCTGATCGGCCTGATCAGCCTGGCCGGGTTCTTCGGCAGGTGGTGGTGGGTGCTCGACCTGGCGACCAGTTTCCGTCCGCAGTTCGCGGCTGCGCTGCTGGCGGGGGGAGCCGTACTGCTGCTGAGGAGCTGGCCGCGATTGGGTTGGGTTATATTGGCCCTGGGGGTCATCAACCTCGCCTACGTAGCGCCCCTTTTCTGGGGGAAACAGGACATACCCGCCGCATCCCCGACCATGCGAGTGGTCTCATTCAATGTCCAGGGCCAGAACGAACAGTATGAGCAGGTGATCGAATTCCTGACGGAGGTGGACGCAGATGTGGTCTTCCTGCATGAAGCGAACCGACTCTGGGAAGAGGCCTTCTCCGAGGCTCTGGCGGGCGGGCGGCTTGCCTACCTGCAGCATCGTTCCCGGCCCGACCATCTGATTTTCTCGACCCTGACACTTACCAGAGGTCCACCTAGGGAGGTGGTCAGCCATGGCTGGGCGGAGAGGGAGGCGCGAGCTATGGAAGTGGTTGTCGGTTTGGGGGAGACGAGCGTGACCGTGCTGGGCATCCACCCCCTGGCGCCCACCAACTCACGGCGGGCCGCGCTGCGAGACGCCCAGTTCGAGTTCGTGGCCGACTGGGTGAGAATGGCCAGGGGTCCGACCGTGGTGGTCGGCGACTTCAACGCCACCCCCTGGTCCCATGTCTTCAGGCCCCTTACCGGGGCCGGGCTCCGAAACTCCCAGCGCGGGTTCGGACTGGCCCCGAGCTTCCCGGTGGACGGCAGTTTCCTCACCAGGGTTCCTATCGACCACCTTCTCCACTCCTCCCATCTGGCCGTGTCCGACAGGTGGCTGGGGCCGGATCTCGGTTCGGATCACTTCCCACTCGTGGTTGACATGGCATTGGTCGCCTCATAGCGAGTGTCCACTCGGGATGAGCGCCGGGGATTGATCAGCTCTTATCCTTTCAGGGACACCCTCTCCGACATCACATGGCCGAGATGAAAGACCCTCACGCTCACAACCGGCGGCGACTTGCCGAGAAAGTAGGCCCCGAGGGGTTGGCGGTGGTCATGGCCGGGGTGCCGGGATTGCGCAACCCCGACGTCGACTATGCCTTCCGCCAGGACTCCGACTTCTTCTACCTCACCGGCTTCGCAGAGCCCCATGCCGCGGCGGTGATCGCCCCTGGGCATCCCGAAGGAGAGTTCACGCTCTTCGTGCAACCCCGGGACCGGCAGAGAGAGATATGGGACGGGCCCCGGGCGGGAACGGAAGGCGCGAAGGAGTTGTACGGCGCCGACGCCTCCTACCCGGTGGCGGAGTTCGACAAACGCCTCCTGAAGCTGGCGGCAGGGCGGTCGGTGATCTGGCATCCGGTGGCCGGGGGCCGCCGGTCCCGACAAGTCATGACCCTGCTGGAGAAGGCCCATGCGCTGAGGACCCGGTTGGGGATTGACCTCCCGCGACATCTCTCCGACCTGCGTCCCGTCCTCGCCGAACTCCGACTACTCAAATCCCCTCAGGAAATCCAATGGCTCCGGGAGGCCTGTGATCTGACCATGGAAGGGCACCGGGAGGCCATGAGGTTTGCAGAACCGGGACGATGGGAGTACCAGGTGCAGGCAGCCATGGAGAACGTTTGGCGGATGGGAGGTTCTCCCCGCGACGGGTACCCCTCCATCGTCGCCTCCGGGCCCAACGCCTGCATCCTCCACTACGTCGACAACAACCGGCGCATGGAGGATGGTGACTTGCTGTTGGTGGACGCCGCCTGCGAACTTCACCACTTCACGTCCGACATCACCCGGACTTTCCCGGTCTCAGGCTCCTACACCACCCCGCAGCGCCGGGTCTACCAAGTGGTCCTCGACGCCCAGTCCGCAGCGATAGCAGCCTGCCGTCCTGGAAGCCATGTCCGGTCGCCGCACGACGCCGCACTCGGAGTCCTGGTGGAAGGCATGGTGGAGATGGGTCTCCTTCCCACCGGCGCCGAAGACGCGATGAGCATGCACCTGTACCAGGAGTTCTTCATGCACGGGACCTCCCACTGGCTGGGAATGGACGTCCACGACGTTGGCTTCTACCGTCCGGGCGGCTCCCATCGTCGCTTGGAACCCGGCATGGCGCTCACCGTAGAGCCGGGCCTCTATGTGGATCCCTCCCGCCCGGAAGTCGAGTTTGCCATGCTGGAATTCGATTCCGACCAGTGGATGACCGAACGGATGCTCGACTCCTCGGCCGCCGACCGCCAGAAGAAAATGCGCGAGGCAGCCCCCAAGATCACGCATCCGATTCCCCCCGAACTGCTGGGCATCGGCATCAGGATCGAAGACGACGTGGTGATTACCGAAGGCGGTTGCGACGTGCTCACGGCCGACCTCCCCAAGGCCCCCGATGCGGTGGAGGAACTGTGCCGGGAGTCTCCCCTGCACGGCCGCCGCCCATGACGGCCGGGGCCAATGCCCTCCGTATAGCCAATTGCTCCGGCTTCTACGGGGACCGCCTGGACGCGGCGCGGGAGATGGTGGAGGGGGGACCGATAGACATCCTCACCGGGGACTACCTGGCCGAGTTGACTATGGCGATCCTCTGGCGTTTGCGACGCCGTGATCCCGAAGGTGGGTATGTGCGAACCTTCCTGACTCAAATGGAAGAAGTTCTGGGAACCTGCCTGGACCGAGGCATCAGAGTCGTATCCAACGCAGGTGGCCTCAATCCGGCGGGAATGGCCAAACGTCTGGGGGAAATGACGGAGCGTTTAGGGCTGGAAGCCCGGATCGCGTGGGTCACCGGCGACGACCTCACCGAGCGGGTCGGGGAACTGCAGCAGCTCAACAGCTTGCGCCACTTCGACACCGGTAGGCCCCTCCCGTCGGGTGTCACCCCCCTCACCGCCCATGCCTATCTGGGCGGAAGGGGCATCGCCGAGGCCCTCTCCTGGGGCGCCGATGTGGTGGTGACCGGAAGGGTGACGGACGCCGCAGTGGTGATCGGGCCCGGAATGTGGGCCTTCGGCTGGTCGCCGGAGGACCACGACCAGCTGGCGGGAGCACTGGTTGCGGGGCACATCATCGAGTGCGGAGCACAGTGCACCGGCGGCAACTATGCATTCTTTGAACGGGTGCCCGGATCGGATCGGGTGGGGTTCCCGATCGCCGAGCTCTCCCCGGACGGCTCGGCTGTGATCACCAAGCATCCGGGAACCGGCGGCCTGGTGTCGGTGGGAACGGTGACCGCTCAACTCCTGTATGAAGTGTGTGGGCCCCGATATCACAATCCCGACGTGACCGCTCGTCTCGACTCGATACAGCTGTCCCAGGAGGGCCCTGACCGGGTGGCGGTAACCGGAGTGCGGGGGGAGCCGCCGCCTCCCACCCTGAAGGTCGCCCTCAACTACCTGGGGGGCTATCGCAACTCAGTGACCATGGTGATCACCGGCCTGGACGCCGAACACAAAGCCGAGTCGGTCACCGCAGCGCTGTGGGAGAGTCTGGGCGGGGCGGGGCAGTTCGAAGAAACCGCAGTGTCGTTCACCGACACCGGCCACGCCGATCCCGCCACCAATGAGGCGGCCATGTCCCACCTCCGGATAACTGTCAAGGACCCCGATCCCGAAAAGGTCGGCAAACGCTTCTCCCGGGCCGCGGTGGAACTGGCCCTTGCCCACTATCCGGGGTTTTTCATGACGGCTCCGCCCCGGGATTCCTCTCCCTACGCCGTCTATTGGCCTACTTCAGCGGAGCCCTCCCAGGTCGTCCAGCAGGTCCGCATGGGTGACCGGGTGAAGGAGATTCCCACCTCTCCTCCGACGGAGCGGGTCACCGCCGACGACTGGGGTGAATACCCGGACGGTGTTCCGTCGCCAGCGGCGGATGACTTCGGGCTCGCCTCCCGGGAGACCGGCGACACGGCAATGGTTCCCTTAGGAAGAATCGCCGGCGCCCGCTCCGGTGACAAGGGTGGTGACGCCAATGTGGGGGTGTGGGTGGAGAGCGAGGAGGCCTTCGGGTGGTTGGCCGGGTTTCTGTCCGAGTCGCGTTTTCGGGAGTTGGTGTCCGAAGCGGCCGACCTGGAGGTTGAGCGTCACGTTCTCGCCAACCTGCGAGCCATCAACTTCGTGGTCCGGGGACTCCTCGGCGAGGGCGTGTCATCCAGCACCCGAACCGACCCGCAGGCCAAGAGCCTCGGCGAGTACCTGCGCGCCAGGTTGGTTCCCATCCCCGTAACGCTCCTGGATGCGAGATCCGCATAGGCTGAGAGACCGGGTCACAGCGCCCTCCGCCTCGATGTATCCTCGTTTCGGTGTCTGCGGCTATCACCGCCACGAACCTGCGCAAGACCTATGGTGAGGTTACCGCGCTCGACGGAGTGAGCTTCACGGTGGCCGAGGGAGAGGTGTTGGCGCTGCTCGGCCCGAACGGAGCGGGAAAGACAACGGCTGTCGAGATCTTGGAGGGATACCGCCGGGCGGACCAGGGGGACATCGAGGTACTCGGCTTCCACCCTGCCACCGGAGGGCGGAGGTTTCGCGACCGGATAGGGATCGTGCTCCAGGAGACAGGGGTCGAAGAGGTGCTAACCGTCCGGGAGGCGGTCGAACTGTACGGCTTGGCCTACTCCCGGCAACGTCCGGTCGATGAACTTGTCTCCCTGGTGGGCCTGGAGGAGAAGGGGGACTCCCGGATAAAGACCCTGTCGGGCGGACAGCGTCGGCGGCTCGACCTTGCCCTGGGGTTGGTGGGAGACCCCGACCTGGTGTTCCTGGACGAACCAACCACCGGATTCGACCCTGCGGCCAGGCGCAAGTCATGGGAGTTGGTCGAAGGCCTCACCGCCTTGGGCAAGACGATTCTCCTCACCACCCATTATCTCGACGAAGCCCAACATCTGGCCGACCGGATAGTGGTTCTGTCAGAGGGCAGGATCGTGGCGGAGGGAACGCCGGAGTCCCTGGGCTCGGCCCAGGTGGTCACCACGGTCCGATTCAGCGTGCCTGATACAGCAGACCTGCCCGCAATCGGCGATGGTCCCGAGATCGGCGAAAACAGGGTCACCTACCGGACCACCGACCCGACCGCCGATCTTTACCAACTCACCCGGTGGGCCACGGACAGAGGAGTGGAGTTGGCCGGCCTGGAGGTGACCCGGCCCAGCCTGGAGGACATCTACCTCGACATCATGGAAGAGGCCGATAGGGCGGGAGCCCGGGAATGACGGCCTTGCGGGCTGACCTGTCACTGCTGTGGAGGCAGATTCGAAGCCAGAATCGCACATTCTGGAGGACACCGGTGGCCGCCTTCTTCACGTTGGCCCTCCCGGTCTTCTTCCTGGCTTTGTTCAGCGTGCTGTTCGGAGGTTCCGAGGTAGGTGACGGTTATCGGTTCGCCCAGTTCTTCGCGCCGGCGATGGCGGTGTTCGCCGCCTGCTCGGCTACCTTCAGCAACCTGTCCATCGGGACCGCCTTCGCCCGGGACCAGGGCATTCTCAAGCGGGTGCGAGGCACTCCCCTGCCACCGTGGATATACATGGCCGGAAGGATCGGCTCAGGGGTGTGGATTGCGGTGGTCTCGGTGGTCGCCATGTTCGTGGTTGGATGGTCTTTGTTCGGATTCGTCATGCTATGGGACAACCTCGGCGTGGCGCTGTCCGTCTTCGTGCTCGGCATGGCCACCTTCTCGGCGCTGGGACTGTCGGTGTGCGCCGTCGTCAGGACCGCCGACACGGTGCCGGCGGTGACCAATGCCGTGTTCCTGCCGATGGCATTCATCTCGGGCATTTTCATCCCGCTGGAGGACGCTCCGGCATGGTTGGTGGTCCTGGGAGACATCTTCCCGCTCAAGCACTTCGCCGAACCATTCGGCGCTTCCTTCAATCCTTTTCACACGGGTCCGGTACTCGGTTGGGAGAACCTGGCGATAATGGGCGCCTGGCTGGTGCTGGGGATGGTGATAACCACCCGGTTCTTCAGCTGGGATCCAAGAGGCTCAAGATAGGCTTGTGGTGAGCAGACGCCCAGGAACGATGATCTCCCCCTTCACCGGTCTCCTATATCGCATCTATGAGAGACGCCTTCTCAACCAGATGGACGCATCCCGCTTCCCCCGGCATGTGGGAGTGATTCTCGACGGTCATCGACGTTACGCCCGCCGGAGCGGCCTCCCCAACTACGTCGACAGCTACCTGGAGGGCATGCGCCGTTTCGAGGACTTCATGGACTGGTCGGCGGCCCTCGGTATTCCGGCGATCACCGGTTGGGTGTTGTCGAAGGAGAATCTCAGCCGTCCCGCCGCACAACTGGAGCCCTACTACGAGGTGTTGGCGGACTTGTTCCGGCGCCTACCCCAGCGGTGTCGACAGCACAAGATGGGATTGCAGTTCATAGGAAGCCTGGACCTGCTGCCGGCCAGCCTGGTCACCGCCGCCAAGAGCGCCATGGAAAAGACCGGCCCGGCGCCGGAAGGCCGCAATCTGACCATCGCCATGGGTTACGGCGGCCGACAGGAGATCGTGGACGCCTGCCAGAATCTTGTAGCCGAACTGAGCCTAACCGTCGAGAACCCCGCACAAATGGCGGAGCGGATCGACTCCGCCGGCCTGGCCCGGCACATGTACTCCGCGGGCACGCCAGATCCGGACCTACTGATCCGCACTTCGGGAGAGTCGAGACTGTCCGGATTCCTGTTGTGGCAGTCAGCCTATGCCGAGTTTGTATTCGTGGATGTCTACTGGCCGGCGTTCCGCCGGGTCGACTACCTCCGGGCCCTGCGGGACTTCTCCCGTCGAGACCGTCGCTACGGCCAGTAACCCTATCCGGTCACCTGCTCCGGCGAGAGGTGAGTCACATCCCCGAAGCTTCTCAGCGAGAACATCCAGGAGTCGGCCAGCGGATAGGTCTCGAGGACGGAGACTGCGGTGTGAAGGGAACGGAACTTGTGCCATGCGATGGGCGTCGCCCCGCACCCCAGAAGGTTCTCGTAGATCACTCCGTTGGTGCCGCCATGGGCAACCAGCACTATTGACTTCCGGCTCCCGACTGTCCAGAGCCGGGGCTGGGAGGGCTGCACCCTCTCCGTGCCGTATTGGCCCAGGGTGGCCTCCAATCCGTCGGTGACTCTCTTGTGGAAACTCCGGTAGGCCTCCCCCCGTCGCACTCCTCCCCACAGTCTGTCGATCGTCGGTTGGTTGTAGAACTCCGCGATGCGGGCGTCGACCTGGTCCTGGGACATCCCATCCCATTCGACGGGGTCTCCGATCTCGTTCATCCACTTGAAGACCCGCGGCTCCAATCCCAGCGCGTCGGCCAGGGGAGCGGCGGTTTCCCGGGCGCGTCGCAACTCCGAAACCCACAGTTCGTCAACCTCGAACCAGGACCGTGCGGCCAGTTGCAGGGTCTGACGTCGCCCCAACTCGGTGAGAGCCGGGTTGCCCACCATCCTTCCTCCCTGTATCCAGTCAGGCTGGGCGTGCCGGATCAGAGTCAACCGCATCCCGCCCAAAGCTACCCACCCGAACTTGTCTTTGACCAATCCGCCTTCTCATCGGCGCCCTCGGCACGGCGGGTCCGAACTCCAGCGCGGTATCGTGTAACTCGCCGCCTCTAGGAGAACATGGAGACACTCACCGTGTACAACTCGTCCCGGCGCAGTTGGATTGCTGTGCTGTCGGGCGGGGTGTTGGTTGTGGCGGCGGTGGACCTGTTGTGGTGGGACTGGCTGGCCGCGGGGCTGGCGGAACGGGTCTTCGCGGGTGACGAGATCCTGGAGGACCGGGAACGGGTGTGGGCGGCGATGATCCTGGCCGCCGGGGTTCTCCTCCTTGGATGGGGACTGGTGTCGGCAATGCGTCTCCGTCCGGTGTTGACAATGGGATCAGACGGTCTCTCCATTGCCCTGCTGGGGCCCTTCCGCCCCCTTGTCTCCCTGCCCTGGGAATCGATCGGCCAGGTCTTTTCCCAGCCGGTGGACGACAACGGGAGTCTCCTGCCCAGTCTGACCATAGTCCTGCAGCCGAACGGTCCCCCGCCAGCGCTCCCCTCTCATCCCTGGGGAGCGCGATGGACAGGAAGGCGCATCCTGCGGGTTCTGGCCTCGGACTGGTCGGTGCGGGCCGTGGTGGTGGAGACTGTGGCAAACCACTACCTCGACCGCATGGCCGAGGAGACGGCGGTCGCCGCGGCGGACACGCCATGATGATCGGAGCCCACCTTTCCAACCGGCGCCCGCTGGCCGATGCCCGGGAACTGGGCGCCGAAGTCGTGCAGGTGTTCCTGTCAAGTCCCCAGAGTTGGAGAAAGCCTCCGCCCCGGCCGGATGCGGAGGAGTTGCGTTCCTCCCCGATTCCGATCTACGTGCATGCCCCCTATCTGGTGAACGTCATGGCGGGAGAGAGCAGGATACGGATACCGAGCCGGAGAATCCTGGCCGACACCTGCGAAGCGGCAGCCCAGATCGGAGCAGCCGGCGTGGTGGTCCACGGCGGGCATGCCACAGGGGGCAGCAGCCTCGGGGAGGCGGCGGGGCGCTGGCGCAAGGCCCTTTCTCAACTCGACACCGAAGTCCCGGTCCTGATCGAGAACACCGCCTCCGGGGACCTGGCGGCCGCACGCCGCCTTGAGGACGTGCGCCGGCTCTGGGAGGAAATCGGTGATCTGGAAGTCGGGTTCGTGCTCGACACCTGCCACGCTTGGGCAGGGGGCGAGCCACTGGAGGGGCTGGTGGAACGGGTCATGGCCGTGACCGGACGCATTGACCTGGTCCATGCCAACAACTCCCGGGACCCATTCAACTCTCGCCGGGATCGCCACGCCAACCTGAAGTCAGGAGAGATCCCCCCGGACCTCCTGGCCGAAGTTGTCCGAGACGCCGCCGCCCCGGTGGTGGTGGAGACCCCGTCCGAGGGCCAGGAAGCCGATATCGTCTGGCTTCGGGACCAGACCGCTACCGGATGACCGACCTGGGTGTCGGATTGAGCCGGGAGATCACCGACTCCTCCCGGTGGAGCATCTTCACCACCGCCGGCAGAATCTCCGTGTTCCACCTGTCGCTGGTGTAAATCTCTTCGTAGATGAGCTCGCGGTCCTCCTCGGAGTCAAAACGCCGGATCCACACGTATCCGTCCGGGTCCTCCTCGTCGACGAAGCAGCCCACTACCACCACTCCTTTGGAGGCCTGAAAAGGGATCAGCGTCTCGTCCATGTACCGGACGAACTCATCACGTTTGCCGGATCGGCACCGGTACTGCCTCAATTCAAAGAGCATCATGGTCCTCCATTTGGTCCTCCAAGGCTGCTCGGATTTCCTCTTGCCGGGCATGCCGGGAACCGGGTGGTTCGCATTGCCGCCGGAGGGTAACAATGTGCACCGTCGCCGAACCACCGACGGAAAGCAGCACGGTAGCAAACCCGGAATCGATGAATGACCAAACGGATATAATTTCGGACCATGGACTTTCTGCTTGAAACGCACTCGGGGCTCCGATGGCTGGTTCTGGCGGCCTTGATCGCCATGGTGGTGATCGGGCTGGCCAGATGGGAAAAGGACTCCTCCCATCACCGCGCATTGGTAACACTCTCATCGGTCATGTTGGATGTCCAGGTGCTGCTGGGGGTCATCCTCATGATCGTCAACCAGACCTGGGACGACCTCTTTCATCCCGTGGTGATGTTGATAGCGGCCTCGGTGTTCAAGGTTGGAAAGATCAGGACTTCCAAGGTCGAGGAGCCGATCAAGGGTAAGCGGCTCACAGTGGTGACGGTTCTCACCCTCGTCCTGATTCTGATCGGCATCTACCTCTAGCATTTCCTCCAGCCCCGGAGGGGAGAGCAACCCAGGAGTAAGGGCTTTCGTCAATTCCGGTTTGGTCTCCAAACGGGAGCCTTTATCATTGGGAGCAGCCAGCCCCAAGGGGGCGGTCGACTCGATTCGGAGCGTGCTGACCCCCGGCCAACGGGCTGACAAACCAACTGACCCGATCCCCCAACCCTCCGCGGTGGGGAGAGAGGAGAAAACATGGCAAGAGTAACGGTGCCTTCCATCCGAGCCCGAAAAGGCATTGAAAAGATCGCCATGGTGACTGCCTACGACTATCCCGGGGCCAAATTGGCTTCCGAAGCGGGCATCGACATCATCCTGGTGGGAGACTCGGCGGCCAATGCCGTCCACGGCTTCGACAACACCCTCTCGATAACCCTGGAGATGATGACCCACCACGTTGCCGCGGTCGCCCGGGCCGAGCCCCATTCGCTGGTGGTTGCGGACATGCCATGGATGAGCTTCCACATTTCCCCTGAAGAGACGGTTCGCAACGCGGCCACCCTGATCAGGGCGGGTGCAGAAGCGGTGAAGATTGAAGGAGGAGCCGAACGGATCCCCCACATCCAGGGTCTGCTGGCCGCCGAGATCCCGGTGATGGGTCATCTGGGGCTCACCCCCCAATCCATCCATGCCGAGGGCGGATATCGCGTCCAGGGCCGACGGCTCGACACCGCCCGCAATATCATCCAGGACGCTCAGGCCTTGGATGAGACGGGGATTTTCGCGCTGGTCTTGGAGGGCATACCCGAGGTGGTGACGTCGGTCGTGACCGAACGCATCTCCTCGCCAACCATCGGGATCGGCGCCGGGATCTCGGCAGATGGACAAGTCCTGGTCTTCCACGACCTCTTAGGACTGGGATTCGGTCGCTATCCCAAGTTCGTCCGTCAATACGCCGATCTGCGCACCATCGCCACCGATGCGCTTCGCCGCTACTGCAACGATGTGCGAGCCGGTCGCTTTCCCTCCCAGAAGGAGACCTACAACGTGGACGCCAGCTTAGAGGAAGCCCTATCGGGAGATATGCCTTCAAACGCAAGCGCCTCCTCCTTCTAGCTTGCCTCCTTTTGGCCGGGGCTTGCGGGGAGGCCCCGGTCGAAAGCCAGCCGGGAGGCGGAAACGACGAGACCGGCGCCGCCACGATAGCGACCACAATCGACACTTCTTCTGCCGGAGCCGCCGCCGTAGAGCCGCCAAGCTCCACGACCTCGACTTCGACAACCGTCTCCACCGCCCCTCCGACCAGCACCACCGCCCATCCAGTTACAACCGCGGCGGGCGCCGTAGAGCCGCCAAGCTCCACGACCTCGACTTCGACAACCGTCTCCACCGCCCCTCCGACCAGCACCACCGCCCCTCCGGCTACAGCCGACGACGCCGTCTCTCAACTCGACACCGGAGATGTATCAGGATTCGAGATCGTCACCGCCCGTCTGGGAGACCGATCCCTCCGGTTGGCCCTGGCCGACACCCCTGTCCTGCGCAGCCGCGGTCTGATGGGGGTGACTTCCTTGGGGGGTTTGGACGGGATGCTCTTTGCGTGGGACTCTCCCGTCCAGGTGTCGTTCTGGATGAAAGACACGCTCATCCCCCTGGAAATCGGCTTCTTCGATGAGAGCGGGTCCCTGTTCCTGGTGGTGCACATGGTTCCATGCCAGGCCGACCCGTGTCCCAGGTATCCCTCGGAGTCTCCCGTCCTCTACGCCCTCGAAGCCCTTCCCGGTTTCTTCGACGACGTGGCCCTGGAGGAAGCCCTGTTCCCGCGAAAGAACACCGTCGCGCCCTGAGTCGTTGTCCGGCCAAACGCGGATTGTCCAGGAATTCGGCAGGTATTATCATGGCCTGCATAACCCCCCGAAGGTGCCTTAGCGCACCGCGATCCTGCCCCATGAAAGGGGCCTTCTGCGTGCCAAGCAGATGACCAAAGGAGGTGACGCTGTCTTGCGTCAGTACGAGTTGATGACGATCCATCGCCCCGAGTTGACCGAGGGCGAGTACCGGGAAAAGGTTTCGGAGTTGGGCGAGTTCCTTGCCAACCAGGGAGCCGTCAACCAAGAGACAGACCCGTGGGGTAAGCGCCGGTTGGCCTACAAGATAGACCACGTTTCCGAGGGCTACTACACCGTCAGCCGCTTCGAGTCGGGGCCGGCCACGGTGGATGCCCTTCGACGGGTCCTGTCGCTGGCCGACGAGGTGCTGCGTCATAAAGTTGTCCGTCCTGAAAGCTGAGCGAGGCCCCAAGGAACGAGAGAGGAACAGAAAATGGCCTACAACTCCGTGACGTTGGTCGGGAACCTGGTGGAGGATCCCGAACTTCGATTTACAACTTCGGGTATACCCCGAGCCAATATCCGCATAGCCGTCAACCACCGTTGGCGCGACCCGAACAACGAGTGGCAGGAGGAGACCAGCTTCTTCAGCGGGACCGTTTGGCGCCAGTACGCCGAGAACGTCGCAGAGTCACTGCAACGGGGATCCCGAGTCATCGTCACCGGCCGTCTCCAACAGCGCCAATGGGAAACCGCCGATGGAGACCGACGCTCGGTGGTGGAGGTAAGGATCGATGAGATCGGGCCCTCGCTGCGTTGGGCCACCGCCGACGTGAGACGCACCACACGCGAAAGCAGCGGCGGCTACTACGACAGCGGTCAGAGATCGCGCACTCCTGCCAGCCCGGTCAACCCGACCGGTTCCTTCAACCGCGACGAGGAACCCTTCTAGGAAAGGAACCACTATGGCACGCAAAGCTTCAACCAGGAGAAGACCGCGGTCGGGGTCGAGCTACCGGAGAGTCAAGAAACGTTCCTGCTATTTCTGCGACTCGAAGATCAGCTACGTGGACTACAAGGACATCACACTGCTGCGCAGATACATCTCCGACGCCCGCGCCAAAATTCGCGGCAGGCGGTCCACCGGAAACTGCCAGCGACACCAGAACGCGGTGGCCCGCGCCATCAAGAACGCCCGCGAGATGGCGCTGTTGCCCTACACGAACCAATGAGCGCCAGGCTTATCCTGACCGAGGACATCGCCGGGCTGGGGTACAAGGGGGAGGTGGTGGAGGTGGCGCCGGGCTACGCACGGAACTACCTGATACCCCGTAACAAGGCGGTCAAGGCCACTCCGCGGGCAATCGCCCATGTCCAGGCTTTGAAGCAAGCGAAACTGACGGAGTTTCTGCGGCTCAAGAGCGATGCAGAGCAGATCGCCACCAGACTCGTGGGGAAGATGGTGGTCATAGCCGCCCGCGCCTCCGAGGCGGGGAACCTCTACGGCTCGGTGGGCGCCAGGGACGTGGTGGAGGCGGTGCGGCGGGACACCGGGTTCAATCTCGAGGAGCAACACGTGGTGTTGGAGACGCCCATCCGCCAGGTCGGAACCTTTCCGGTCACCATCCGTCCCCACGAGGAGGTCCAGTTCCCGATCACGGTGGATGTCTATCCGGCCGAGGAGCAATAGGCCGTCGGGTCAAAGGCAGTCTGCCCCGACCGGCCGGTGTAAGCGGCGTCCTACACCTCCGGTTGGGCCTCTGGACCCCTAGGAGTAGAAGCCGCTGACCATCTCGGCCAGCACCGCCAAGCCGATGGCCCCTCCTACCCATTTCATCCACCGCAGGTCCTTACGTAGCACCTCCACCATCCTCTTTAGGTCTTCCTTGGTCGCGAGCGGTTCCAGAGCCATGGCCAAAGCATTTGTCTGAGCCTCGGTGAATCCCGCCTCCCGTAAGGCCGTCCGCTGAGTTGCTCTCACTGTGTCACCTCCCACATGCAGTTGTCTCCGTACGGAGCGTAGTGCAACAGTCGCCTCTATGTCTGAAGAGGCGTGCCCTACCGTCGCCAAATCGGATCCCTTTGGTCAGAACCCGAGGAAGCCAGGCCTTATCGTCGGTCGAGCGGCCAAACCTATGAGACCGAGCCTACGTAATCCGTGATCTCCCGCTGGAGGGCCGCCTTCCGGTCCTCGGGCAGGAAGGAAGCAGTCACCGAATTGCGGGCTAGCTGGATCAGATCCTGACGGGTGAGGTCGAGGGCGGCGGCGATGCCGAGATAGTTATCGCCAATGTAACCACCGAAGTAGGAAGGGTCATCGGAGTTGACAGTGACCAGGACCCCGGCATCCATCAATTCCTTGAGGCTGTGATCGGCCAGATCGGGGAAGACTTGGAGTTTCTGGTTCGACAGGGGACACATCGTCAGAGGAATCTGCTCCCTGACCAACCTGTCCACCAAGGCCGGGTCATCCCCGGCTCGCACCCCGTGGTCGATCCGCTCCACTCCTAGTACATCCAGGGCCGACCAGACGTACTCTGCCGGGGCCTCCTCGCCGGCGTGGGCCACCGGCCTCAAGCCTGCCTCTACAGCCAGGCGGTAGGCCTCGGCGAACAGTTCGGGGGGGTTACCCAACTCCCCGGAGTCGAGCCCCACTCCCTGGATGTGATCCAGGTACGGCCGGGCCTGCTCGAACACCTCGACAGCCGACCGGGGGGGAAGATGGCGGAGGAAACAGAGGATCAGAGTCGATGAAACCTCGGCCACCTCCTGCCGGCCCTGCACCAGTCCCCGGATGACCGTTCCGATGTCGATCCCCCTCTCCGTGTGTGTCTGAGGGTCGAAGAAGATCTCCGCATGGCGCACCCCGTCCGACTCCGCCTTCTCCAGGTAGGCCGCCATCAACCGGGCGAAGTCGTCCTCGGTTTGCAGCACCGCGGCGGCCTGGTAATAGATGTCCAGGAAGGATTGCAGGTCGTCGAACTCGTATGCCGCTCTAACTTCGTCGACCGACCCGAACGGCAACTCCACGCCGTTGCGCTCCCCCATCTCGAACATCATCTCCGGCTCGAGCGTCCCCTCGATGTGAATGTGCAACTCGGTCTTGGGCAGGCCCCTGACGAATCTCTCCATAGCTAGCTCTTTCGGGAGGGCTTGTGGTGCAACACCTTAGTCAGGCGATCATGCCCGACACTGGTCCGTAAAGCGAGAGAGCGCCCTGCGGCGCTCTCTCGTCCAAACGGTTATTCCGGACCGGGGTTACAGGAACATCTCGATCCAGTCGCTCGCAAAGTAGAGGAGGCTGGCAAGCGAGACCACCCACATCAGGACATGGATCTCGCCCGACTTCCCCTTAACCACCTTGATCAGGGTGTGAGTCACGAATCCGGCCGCAATCCCGACCGTGATCGAGAATGTCAACGGCATGAGGATCACCGCCAGCAGCGCCGGCAGACCTTCCTCCAGGTCCGTGAAGTCGATGTGCTTGAGTAGCCCGACCATGAGGAACCCGATCAGGATCAGCACCGGCGCCGTCGCCTGGGCCGGGACAATCCCGGCGAGGGGCGACAGGACGATGGCGACCAGGAAGAGAATCCCGGTGACGACGGACGTCAGTCCGGTCTTTCCTCCTTCGGCCACTCCTGCCGAACTCTCGATGTAACTGGTGTTCGAGCTGACTCCGGCCACTCCTCCGAGGGCCGCGCCGAGCGAGTCCACCAACAGCAAGCTCTTGAGGCGGGGGATTCCGCCTTTCTCGTCGGTCAACTCTGCTTGTTCGACTATGGCGGTGGCGGTGCCCATCGTGTCGAAGAAGTCGGCGAGCATCAGGGTGAAGATCGCCAAGCACGCCGACAGGAAGCCGAGTTCCGCAAACGAGTTGCCCAGGTCGAAGGCTCCGAAGGTGTCGAAGCTCACCGACGCCGCGAGGTCGTCCGGCACGCTGGCCACTCCTGCTATCAGCGCCACGATGGTGGTGATGGCGATGGTGATGATCATCGCCCCCTTCACCTTGCGGGCCAATAGAACCAAACCGATCAGCACTCCGACCAGGGTCACGCCTTGGGCGGCCTCGGTGGGGAACACGAATTCGACGATCGTGCCGCCTCCTCCGCGAACCAGCCCGCCGTTAACCAAGCCGATGAACAGGATGAAAAGGCCAATGCCCACGCCGATCGAGTACTTGAGGCTGGTCGGTATCGCTGCCATAACGGCTTCCCGCAGGCCCAACAAGACCAGGATGGTGACCAGAACGCCTTCCCACACAACGACACCCATGGCGCCCTCGATCGAGAGCCCATCGGCTGTCAGGCTGAAGGCAACCACCGCGTTCAGCCCCAGACCGGCCGCCATCGCTATCGGATAATTAGAGAAAACTCCCATAGCGATCGTCATGATGGCGGCTACCAGGGCCGTACCGGCTGCCACGGCAGCGGGGTCAAGGCCTCCGGCGCTGAGGATTCCGGCGTTGACGAACAATATGTACGCCATCACCAGGAATGTGGTGATGCCCGCGCGGACCTCTGTGCCAACCGAGGAGCCCCGTTCAGAGATTCTGAAATAGCTGTCTAAACCTTGCATCAGTCCTACCTCCTTCCAAACTACGTAATAAACAGACAGCAGACACCAACCATCCTATTGGCGCAGGCCGGAGGTCAACGGCTCAAACGATGTTTAATGTCTGCCGACCTGCGGGGAATCTCCTGATCGGTGCCCAAACCAGTCTTCAAGACTGTCACACCGAGGGCGGGATGGTGGAAGCGGCGCAGGAACACCGGCTTCAATCTCGAGTTCACCATAGATGTTGGAGACGCCAAGCCGAACCGCCGGCGCGCTGTTTGTTACGATCCGTCCCCACGAGGAGGCCAGACCCGATCGTGGCGGGTGTGCACCCGCCACTTGACAAGGACCCAGATGTCAGGAGGCTGTCCGTGCCGACCGAAAAACGACAGCAAGTATCTTCCAACCGTCCGTGGGATCCGGTGGGTTACTCCCGTGCGGTACGGATGGGAAACCTTGTCGAAGTAGCCGGAACCACCGCCGCGGCGCCTGATGGAACCGTGATCGCGCCCGGGGACATGTACGGACAGACCCAGGCCTGTCTGAAGATAATGCTCTCCGCGATGGCGGAGTTGGGCGCCACGCCGGAAAACGTGATCAGGACCAGGATGTTCTTGACCGACATCTCACGGTGGGAGGAAGCCGGGCGGGCCCACGCCGAGGTCTTCGGTGAGATAAAGCCCGCATCCACGATGGTCGAGGTGTCGAGTTTTCTGGACCCGGGCTTTCTGATCGAGATCGAGGCGACCGCCGTCTGCGACTAGCTCCGGGATTGATCTCTTATAATGCCGATGGCCTCACATACCAGTTGACTTACCGGCTCGATAAGGATAAGAGATCCCATGGCCGAAACCCCCAAGTGGACTATCTCGCGGTTAGCCGCGGAGGTAGAGGAGGCCTTAGCAAAGGGTATTGCGGGGGATGGCGGGTTGATAGAGGGTCGGGCGATGAAGGTGAAAGCCTCCCCCGAACTGGGCAACTCGAGCAAGATAGTGATGGGGCTTTCGGCTCTGCCACCCAACTTTTCGACGGTACCCCATTCCCACGAGGCAGAAGAGGTGGCCGTGGCGATCTCCGGCTCGGGCTGGTTGGACATCGACGACAAGTCCTACTCCATGGAGGCCGGAACTATCGTATTCGCCTCTTCCAACCATCCCCATACGACCCATTCGGGACCCGACGGTCTCACGGTGCTCTGGTTCTACGCCCCGCCCGGTTCGGAGGTGCGCTGGTTGGAGCCCGACGCCGACGGAGAAGGCTCCCGGTAACCTATCCGGCCCGGGCGGTCACATAACGGGTCCTGTCGACACACGGGAAGTCGCGAAAATCTCGTCCCCTATCGGGATTCCCTCCCCCGCCACCGCCTTACCATGGTCGAACAGCTCTGTCCAGCCTGAGACAGGGCTTGCTGATAAGGTCGATTATGATCCCTCGACTCGGTCCGGGCGGCGCCTGAACGGACGGTCTCGATGCTTGGCTGGTTTCAGTGTGGAATGTGGGTGGGACAGAGTCAACCTCCCGACCGCAGCTTTTTTCACAGCCTGCCGCAAAACCCACGACAGGTGTCGACCCGGCACCGCGACCGGGCAAGCTAGGTCTCTATGACACAGATCACGTCGCCCGTGTTTACCTCCGCGTCCTCCGACACCGTGAGTTCGGTAACGGTCCCCGCCACGGGGGAAGGGACTTCGGTCTCGACCTTGTCGGTTTCCACGAGAGCCAGTTCGGCGCCCTCCTCAACCTGGTCCCCCACCTCGACCAGCCACTCCAGCAGCACCACCTCGTCCACGGTCTCGCCCAACCTGGGCATCTTCACCTCGTAACGCATCCGTCGACCCGCCTACACCGGTGCGTAGATGTTTCCGAACATGGCGTCGACGGTGGCCGGGGGGCTCGCCTCGACCACTTCTATCGCCGCCTTGAGGCGGGCGGCCACCCGTTCGTCTATCCCGTCGGCGTCTCCCGCGGCCAACAGCCCCTCGGATTCCAGCCTTGCCCGGAAAGTGTTGATGGGGTCGCGCTCGTACCAGCGCTCGAACTCTCCTTCGGGACGGTATTCGGCCTTGTCCGCCCGGGAGTGGCCGGCGTAACGGTAGGTCTTCATCTCCAACAGGGTGGGGCCCCCACCAGAGCGCGCGACATCCAGAGCCGCACTCACCGCCTCGACGGTCTGATCGGGGTCTTGTCCGTCGACGATGATCCCGGGGATGCCGTAGGAGGCCGCCCGGTCGGCCAGGTCCTCGATGGGCGTGGTCAGGTCGATGCGGCTGTACTCCCCGTACTGGTTGTTCTCGCATATGAACACCACCGGCAGGTTCCATATAGCCGCCAGGTTCAAGCCCTCATGGAAGGCGCCGATGTTGGCAGCCCCGTCGCCGAAAACTCCGATGGCCGCGTCGTCGGTTCCCCGCACCTGGGCGGTGAGCGCCGCCCCGGCCGCGACCGGGATGCCTGCCCCGATGATGGCGAAAGTGGGCAGCAGGCCCAGTTCCCTATCACAGAGATGCATGGAGCCGGCGATCCCCCCGACGCAGCCGATCTCCCGACCCATGATCTCTCCGAGGATCACCTCGGGAGTCATGCCCAGCGCCAAGCCTATGCCGTGGCCCCGATAGGTACAGGTCACCAGGTCGGTGGGCCGGGCCGCAGCCGCGATCCCCACCGCCACCGCTTCCTGGCCCTGGGCGGTGTGGGTGGTGCCGTGCACCCGCCCCTCGGCGAACAGTCCCTGCACCCGGTCCTCGAAGGCTCGTATCTCCACCATCCGCTCATAGCGGGCCACCCGGTCGGCGGCGACCGCCCGGCGGCGTTCCATTCTGTCGGCGTCGCCCATCACGCGCTTCTCCCTTCTCCCACCCACCACGGGTCAGGCGCCCGACCGGTGACCAGCAGTTGATCGATCTGATCTGTCACGTACCCGGGGTTGGGCATGTAGCGCTGTTCCAGTTCCCGCCCGAAGGGCACCGGCACGTCCGGACAGGTGATCCGCAGCACCGGGGCGCGCAACTCCCCGAACAACCGGGCGCCCACGTAGGCGGCGATCTCGGTCCCCCACCCCGAGGTGTAGGGACTTTCCTCAACTATCACCAGCCGACCGGTCCGTCTCACCGCCGAGACGACGCCGTCGCGGTCCCAGGGGATGAGGGTCTGGAGGTCGATCACCTCGGCCGACCAGTCTTGGGAGGCCTCGGCGGCGGCCAGCGCCACCTTCACCATCGCTCCGGCGGAGACGACGGTCACATCGTCGCCCTCCCTAACCCGTCGGGCTTCGCCCAGCGGGATGATGCCGTCGGCGCCGGTGGTCACCTGGCCCCGGCCGCCATAGAGCGCCCGCGGCTCCAGCACCACCACCGGATTGGGGTCGCGGATCGCCGACCGCAACAGGCCGTAGGCGGACTGGGGACCGGACAGCATCACCATCTTCAGGCCGGGGGCGTGGCTCATCCAGTTCTCCATGGTCTGGGAGTGCTGGCACCCGAAGCCCAAGCCTGCGCCGATGGAAGCCCTGACGGTCATCGGGCAAGTGAACGCCCCTCTGGACAGGAAGTGAAACTTGCCGGCCTCGGTTACCACCATGTCGAGCGCCACGCCGAGGAACTCGATGAACATGATCTCGGCGACCGGACGAAGACCGGAGGCGGCCGCTCCCACCGCCATCCCCAGGAATCCCATCTCCGAGATGGGAGTGTCCCTCACCCGGGATGGCCCGAACTCCTCCAAGAGCCCGTCGGAGGTCTTGAAAGGACCACCGGCCACAGCCACGTCCTCCCCGAACACCACCACATCGGGGTCTTCGCGCATCTCGTCGCCCAGGGCGGCGGCCACCGCCTGGTTCATCCGCATCCGGACCATTTACCACAACTCCTTTAGCATTTCGACACCCGCTTCCACCAGTATCGCCTCTGATTCGGGGGCGACCTGTTCGATCAAACCGTAACTGTGGTGGGCGTAGTCCACTTCGTATCCACCATGAGGGTACTCGGCAGCGCTGGGCAGGTAGGAGATGACCCCGTTGGAGTAGCCGGAGAAGACGGTCTTGGCCCGGTCCGCTGGAGACCGGTCCCTGATGGCCAGGGCGATCTCGGCGAATGCCTCGCCCGGGATCGCCACGATCGCGGTGTCTCCTATCCGGATGGCCTGTATGAAGGCCGGGACCCGGTCGTAGGGCGCCTCTTCCAGCTGGGCGATCGCCGCCTCCGCCCAACTGATGTGGTACTGGATAGGGTTGAGTTCCTCCCAGCCGGCGCCGGCTTCCCGAGCCTTATCCAGGTTGTCCTGGTAATGGTCCCGCTCGGCCTGCACCTCGGCGATGGAGGGAACCCGCTTCAGCGGCAGGTCCACCACCGTGGACGCCACCGCAAGCTCCTGTGGCGGCTGCGTCTCGGCACGCGCCACCCGGTAGAGGGCGATGGGGGTCACCGACCCGTAGGCGAGCCGGTCGATCCGGGTCTCAAAGGTCTCGATGTTGCCCATGGCATGGAGGGCCTCGGCCGCCAACTTCTCGCCGAACGCCTTCTCGGCGCCGGTCTCGGGCAGGAACGCCTGCAGCGGAAGGACGTTGCCTCCCGCACCCTGCAAAAAGACGCACATCGCTCCGGTCGCCTCTTCGACTGCCTCTCTGAGCGGCCAGGGAAAGTCGGGGTTGATGGCCGGGTCTTCGGGACCCACCGTCACCGGGTGGCACCCGAAGCTCACCACCACCGCCAGGGGCGAACCGTCCTCGCGGTCGACCCTGATCACGCCCGCATCCCGATCGATAGGGCCATCGGGGTTCCACCCCAGGATGGTGTTCAGAGACCCCACCGTGCCCTCCACGCCCTGGACCCGCTCCCGCCGGTTCACCGTCAACCCCTGGACCTCGGTGCTGGTCGAGCCGACTCTCACCGGCACGGTGTTCTCCGCCGCTATCCGGGCGGCCGACGCCAACTGGTGGGGGAGTATCTCGAAGTAGGCCTGCTCGGAGGCCTTGATCTCGTCGAGGCGCCCTCCCAGCTTCACCCGACCGGGGGTGTGGGGTCCGGCATGGGTGTGGCTCACATTCAGCAGCACCGATTCGGGCCGGGTGGAGATGGCCTCGGCTATCTGCTCCCGGATCATGGTGGCGTAGTCAGGGTTCAGAATGGCCAGGTCGATTCCGAGTATCGCCACTCGCTCGGTTTCGGATTCGAGCACCAGGGCGGTGGCTGTGAGCGGCGCTCGCACCTCGGTTGCGGGAATCCAACGTCGCACGTATCCGACCAGGTCGGCGGGGACAGGCGGAGTGATGTCGGTTCGACCCACCCCTCCCCGCAGGCTGCTATTGGAAGTCATGGGAGCCTTCCTTTGTTCGGCTGATCATCCAGTGGCTCCGACTATAGAGAAGCAGGCCGTAGGCCGACCATTTTCCGCTGGTTGTCTTGCGACAGCACTTGCCGAATCAGTAGAAAAGCAGTCCCCCGCTGACATTGATGGTCGCCGCCGAGATGTAGCTTGCGTGAGTGGAGAGAAGGAAGACCGCCACCCGGGCGATCTCCTCGGGTCTGGCCAGCCGACCCATGGGGGTGGACGCCGCCAGAGCAGCGAGGTCCTCCGAGGTGAGGCCGACCCCCAGCATGGGCGTGTCCACCACTCCGGGTGCGATCGAGTTCACCATGATCCCATGTGGGGCGTATGCGGTGGAGAGACCCCGGCACATCGAGACGATGCCTCCCTTGGAGGCCGAATAGACCACGGATCCGTGGCTTCCTCCCGTCCACCAACCCTGGGAACTCAGAGTGACCATACGTCCTCCTCCCCCCCGGGCCTTGAGCGCCTCCCCCACCGCCTGGTTCAGGAAGAACGACGCCTTCAGGTTCACGCCGTGCTGGACGTCCCAGTCCTTCCGGGTGATCTCGGCGGTGCTCGACCGGCGGATCAGGATGCCGGCGCAGTGAACCAACCCCCATAGGTCATCGAATTCCTCCAACGTCCTGTCAACCACTAAACAGGGCGCCTCGGATCCGGTCAGATCGATCTCGATGCCCAGATGGCTGTCGGGATTCTCCCACTCCTCCATCTCCGCTCGCAACGCGGGACCGTTCACGTCCACTCCGCAGACGCGCGCCCCACAGGCCGCAGCCAGCCTGGCGGTGGCTCTTCCGATACCGCTGGCAGCGCCGGTGACTATCACCCCCCGGCCCGAAAGCCCCGCCCCCAGAGAAAGTTGCTCGTCTGTCATGGTCATATGAGGCTAGGTTGCCGTTGACCAGCAAACCCGCAATCGGGTGGGATTGTTCCCGCGGCCAAGCAGGTCGCCACGGGACAGGATGCCTCCGCCAGGTCAGCCCTGGACCCGTCTGCGGATGCCGGGAGGAGGATGGGCTCCCAACCACGGAGCGGCAGGAAGCAGGTCCGTGGCGGTGTAGAGGCCCGGAGGCGCCGACAACACCGCCGGGATGGTGTTGACCAACAGGGCCGAGGTGGTGAGTATCGACGTGGTCCCGGGCTGGATGGTCACGTTCAGGGTGTTCTCGCCCTCTATCCGGATGTGATCTCGGGTTTGAATGCCCACCGACTGCGGATCCACATGAAGGGACAGGTCAAACCGGAGCCAGGGACTCCCGTCAACCCAGCCGGTCGCATCCTGAACCACACCGGCCGTCTCTCCCGCGGAAACCACATACTCGGCGAGTTGATAAGGTCGCTCGGCGATCAATGGCTGGACATTCTCCTCGAAACGGTCGAGGTCTTTGCCCAGCACCCCGGCGATGACTCGGGCGCTTTCCTCGAACCCGATGTGACCGCGGATGATCCCTGCTCGGCGGGCTTCCTCGAACCCGGCCGGACTGTAGCCCACCCCCAACAAGCGATGGACGGTCCGCCCGAATACCGAGCAATCGAGCATGCGGGTCACCGATACGCGCTGGACGTCCCAGGAAGCGCCGGCGATCACCACCGGGAGGACATCGAACACGTACCCGGGATTGATGCCGGTGGCCACCACCGCCGCTCCCCCGGCGCGGCAGGCTGCTTCGATCTCTCCGGCCGCCGCTGGGTCGGCGACGTTCGGGTAGAACATTTCTTCGCTCGAGGTAACCACGCTCACCCCCCGCTCCACGCATCTAATGATGTCTTCTTTGACATCGGTAACCGGAGAGCGGGTCGCGATCAGGGCGACTTCCGGTCGGAGTTGGTCCAGTAAGAGGTCGGCGTCGGTGGACCACCGCAGATCGGCCGGGTGCTCCCCGGATTCCATGCGCCCTCGAGCCGAGGCGCTGCTGCCGATCACCGCCCCCACCGGATGGAGCCACTGCCTGGTCCGAGCGAGCCGGAGCGCCGCCCGGCCCACTGTTCCCATTCCGAACAGGATCACCCTCACCGGCGCCGTGGTTGCGGTGGAACTCATGATCCAGAGAATAACCGACGGGGATTGCCCACCGTCAGCGCAGTCGTGTCGTTCTTGCTGATCCCCCGCTCCCACAGAAGCGGCAGGAAACGGGTGATCACATGGTCATACCCCGTCCCTCCATACGATCTCATCGCACCCCGCTTGCCCACGTCGGTCGAAAGCAGGATGCGGTCCCGATACCCGGCCCCTATGAGCCGGACTATGGCGTCCGCCCTCCGCTCGTCGGTCTGTTTGTCCAGTTGGCCGATGGCGTCGTAGGCGATCCAGACTCCCCGCCGGAGCAACTCGAGGTGATAGTCCACGTCCGGGGTGGTGTCGACATGGCCGATCACCAGTTTGTCGAGGTTCGCCCCGGCTTCCTCAAACAACCTCACCTGTTCCATGCCGATCCGGGTGAAGAGGGCATGGGTGGAGATGGGCACCCCGGTCTCCCGCTGAGCCACGGCACAGGCTCTGATCACCCGTTCCTCCGCAGCAGAGATCCTTCGGTGGTGGGTACCGATCTCCCCCAGGATTCCCGCCCGGACATCTGTCCCGTAGAACCCCTCGGCGAGGTCCTTCACCAGCATGGCCGCGATGTCCCGGCCGGTCATATCCCTCAGCCAGGGCGGATGGAACTTCTCCCAGTAGAAACCGGTCCCGGCGATGATGTTTATGCCCACGTCCCGGGCCACCTCCCGGAGCGCCTCCGGATCCGACCCCAGCCCGTGCACCGTCTGATCGACGATGGTGCTCCCCCCGCACTCCTTGAAGAAACCCAACTCGTACCGGGCAACCTCGGGATCGCAGAGGATCAGATGGGAGTTCATGGTTATCTCGTAGAGGTCCATGAAGACATGCTCGTGGGGCAGGGTCACACCCAACTCGTCCGGAGAAACGGGTCCCAGAACGGTTTGAACGGTGTTCAGTGATCCACTCCCCTAGTACATCGTCAGCGCGCCGCTCACGTTGATGGTGGCGCCGCTGACGAAACTGGAATGCTCAGAAGCCAAGAAGGCCACCACCCGGGCCAACTCCTCGGGTTGTCCCATCCGCCCCAGTGGGCATTGCTCGATTCCGGCCGCCACGATCTCGGGGAGATTGTCGACGTGCTGCATGGGCGTGTCTATCTGCCCAGGCGACACACAGTTCACCAGAATGTCATGCGGGCCATAGGCCCGGGCGAACCCCCGGGTCATGGAGACCACGCCCCCCTTGCTGGCCACGTAGATGTGGCTACCATGCACCGGCCCGCTCAGCCAGGCGCCGGACGTGAAATTGATGATGCGCCCCCCTCTGCCGGTGGCGATCATCGCCTCGCCAACCGCCTTGTTGAGAAAGAATGACCCTTTCAGGTTCACATCGAGTTGGGCGTCCCAGTCCTCCTCGGTCACATCGCCCAACTCCTTGCGCCGCAGGTAGGCCCCCACATGAGCCAGCGCCCACAGCGGACCCAGCCTCGCTTCTACCTCGGCCACCATCGCTGGCATCGACCCGCTGCCAGCCAGGTCGAAGACCAGCGGCAGATGTCTCCCGGGGTCCTCCAGTTCCGCCACCACCTCCCGCACCGTTTCCTGAATGTCCAGGGCCGCCACCCTGGCGCCCAGGGCGGCCATGACCTGGGCGGTCGCCCTCCCTATGCCGCTCGCCGCTCCGGTCACCAGCACTGCCCGGTCTTGGAGACCTGCGCCCAGCGACCAATCCTGTGCGGTCATGCCCTTCCCGGTCCTCCGGCGGAGTCTCTGAACCCGAAGCCCCAGGTCATTCGGCGGGCATCTGGAAGGGCTCGGGATCCAGGAAGCGGTTGAGGACGTTGCGGCTCACCGCCGCCAC
>JAPPFD010000022.1:0-18689 GCA_028823995.1 bacterium
AGGCGTTGGAACGGGACCATCCTGATCCTTCGGAGTGGTGTGATGTGGATGAGGCCGATCCGGAGGGGGAGTGTGGGTTTTTTGTGCCGTATACGGCGGTGTGGGAGTGGTCGTTGTATGCCCGGGTGCAGACGACGGATGATGGCGAGGTGACCAGGGATGTGGTGAGGTTGCATTCGGGGGTGTCGATGGTGCGGAGGTTGGTGGATTACTCGGATTGGGAGAGGGCCACGACCGGTTTCGGGGGTGATGAGTAGATGTTGGAATCGCGGGTGTTGGGGTTGGCGCCCGCCCAGTGGGCGTGGATCGTGGCGACATTGGTGGTGGGCGTGGTCTCAATTTGGCTCTTGAGGGGAGATGAGGAACCGACGGTGGGTGTGGCGGTGACGATCGGGGAGTGGCGCGCCGGAGAGGCGGGCGAGTTTGTGATGGTGCCGGCGCCGGAGTCGTTGGCGTCGCTGTTCGCTACGAGGGAGATGCTATCGGGTGGGGCGGTGTCGTCGGTGGCGTTGCCGGATGGAGTGGTGGTGCCTGCCGCGGTGTTGGTGAAGGGGAAATTGGCGCCCGACGATGAGACGGCGACGTTGATGCGGTTCCCGGTGGACGCGTCGTTGTGGGCCGGGCCGGGCCCGCGGGCTGGTGATGTGGCGGTGTTCGGGCGGCAGCCCGGTGGGTGTGCTGTGTTGATTGCGGAGTTGCGTGCAGTGGATCCGGGTGATGTGACGTTGGAGGTGGATGCGGACATGGTGGCGCGGTTGGTGGGGGAGGGGTTGGAGACGTTGGCTATTTGGGAGTCGCCGGCGGTGGGCTGGCCGGGCTGCTGAGTCAGGGGTGGTCGCCGGTGCTGTTCGTAGTGTTTGATCGGGCGTTGGAGGAAAAGGGGGTGGCGACTTGGGTGCACACGGAAATGGTGAGATCGGCTGCGCGGGTGCTGGGTGGTGACGTGGGGCTGGGGTGGGACAGTCCGGATCCCCTGGCGTCGGCGGAGATTGTGGCGGCGTATTCGGATGCGCCGAATCAGCGGTTGGGGCAGACGGCTGCGGAGGCGATGGGGGTAGTGGCGGTGACGACGCGGCCTCCGGTTGGGATCCGGGAGTTGTTGGGATTGCAGGGTGCCGGGGGGAGGGTGGAGTTGGGGGTGGTGATTGTGACTGACGAGGCGGTGGACGAGGCGCAGATCAAGATCCAGGTGGCGGCGTCCTGGGTCTTGTCTGTGTCGGCTGAGGGCACCAAGAGGGAGTTACGGAAGATCCGGCGGGTGCGGAAGTGGTTGGCTTGGAAGGCGTCCGAGGCCCATCGGTTGGACGAGGCGGACGGGCGGAAACGTCGGCGGGGGGCGGTGTCCGCGGCCAGCGAGCCGTTCCACGAATTGATCGCCTTGGAAGGTGTTGAAGAGATACAGATCCGAGGTTCCCAGAGCATGTATGTGCTGTGGGCGAACGGCGACCGGGAGAAGCGGTCGTCGCCGTTTCCAACGGATGCGGACTTGTTGGAGACTTTGAGGACGGTGGCGTCGCATGGGGGAGCGAAGAAGTTGTTCTCTCCGATGCGTCCGATGTTGGACATGCAGTTGGCTCCCCGCTGGAGGTTGCATGGAGAGGGGTTCGTGAGCAGCCCACCGAATGCGGTGTTGCGTCACAACATGGGCGGCACGAGGACTCTCCAGGAACTGGGGATCGCCGATGACGTGTTGTTGTCGCTGCTGGTGGAAGCTGCGGCGGGCGACGCTCGGGCGAATGTGGTGGTGGCGTCACCTCCCAGTGGGGGAAAAACCACCGTTGTGCAGTGCATTTGTGGGGAGGTGCCGGAGTCGGAACGGATCGACACGATTGAGGACACCAAGGAACTGATGCTGGCGGAGTACGGGATTCACGAGAACACGATTGCGCGGTTCACGAGGGACGAGAACCAGGAGGGTGTTGCGGTGTACTCGATGGCGGATCACATTCGAGCCGCCAAGCGGGCCAACAGCAGCAAGGTGGTTGTGGGGGAGATTCGAGGGCCGGGTACCGAAGCCATGTTGGACACGTTCTCGTCGGGATGGGTGGGGTGCTTGGCTACCATTCACAGTCCACCGGGGGCGGGGATGCTGCAGAAACTGGTGCAGTATGCCACGAGCGAGGGGGCGACGGAGAGGTACGCGAGGCGTCAGATCGCCAACGGCGTGGACCTGTTGGTGTGGATGGGCCGGAACCACCAGGACAAGCGGGTGGTGGCGGATGTGACCCAGGTGTTGGGTATCGACGAGCGGTCGGGGCTAATCCGCACCCGGGGGTTGTGGAAATGGAAGCCGGGGGGTCGGTGGGCGGTTCCGACCGGCCGGCCGGAGGGGCGGATGGCGGATCTGTACGAGTCGGTGGGGGTGGTGTTGTGAACCTTCGGGGCTGGGTGGTCCTGGCGGCGGTGGTGCTGGTGGTGGGAGCGGTGATGTGGAGGCCGCCTGGTCCGACGGTGCAGGTGCCTACCGGGGTGGGGCGGGTGCGGACCCAGGGCCGTCTGCGGCTCTTGATGGAGGTGTACGGGGTTCCGCGGAGTTGGGGAGGACGGTCGGCAGGCGGGGGATCGTGGCTGCGGCGGGAACGTTCGTGAGGGAGGTCAACGCGCCGGCGGGGGCATGGTTGGGGATGATCCTGGTCAAAGCATCGACGGGGGGAGGAAGGTGGTCGGACGCGGTTCGGGTCCTGCGGTCCGAGACCGTGCAGGAGGCAGAGATTCTTCGGGAGTTGAGGAAGCAGGTGGCGGCGAAGATGCCGACGGCCATGTTCATGCTGGCGGCGGGCGCTGCGACGGTAGGCGCGTCGGGGTGGTTGTATCCGGAGGTGGGGGCCTGGATTGCGGGCCCCGGAGACAGGATTGTGCTGGCGGCCTCGGTGATAGCCAGCCTGAACGTCAAGAGGATGGCGGGTGCTGCCACCGCGTTTCTGAGGACGTGAACGCCCGATGATTGCTTGGGAGGCGTGGGCTGTTGCGGGACTGATGGTGGCTGGGGTGGCGACCGTGGTGCTGGCGCCTCCGCAGGCGGTGCGGGAGGCTGAGGCGTTGACGGCCATGGGGTGGCCGCCCGGGCGGGTTACCGCGGTCGGGTGGGCGTTGACGGTGGCGATCGGTGTGGCCGTGGGCGCCGTGTTGTGGGCGGTGGTCGGGTTTGGCCCGGCGCTGGTGTGGGCGGTGGCGTCTATGAATTGGTTGGGCCGCCTGATGGTGACGACGCTGCGGGCCGGAGTGCTGGCTGGGTTCGGGTCGGCGCGGGACAGGGCTCTGTTGAAGTGGCTTCGGGGCGTGCGGTTGGCGTCGGGGTCTGCCGACCCGTTGCAGTCGGCGGTGGTGGAGGCGGCGGAGAAAGTCCAGGATCGTGCCTTCGGGCCGGTGAAGTCGGCCATCAGCCGGGCGTTGAGCAGCGGAAAGAACCCCCTGTATGCAGTGGAGAGAGTTCTGCGGGGTTCCCCTGCTGAGGCCATGGTCTCCACGTTGTCCACGATTGACAGGTCTGGGGGGAGAGTGATGGAGCAGATTGACGAGGTGTTGGCCGACGTAGTGAGGGAACTGTCGGCCACGAGGCGTGAGGAGGTGGAACGGTTGGGACGGTCTGTGGAGGCAGCGGGAGCCACGTCGGTGGTGATCGCCGTTGCGGTGTTGATGTTCGCGGTGGTGTCCGCCACCTTCACGTTCTGAAGCAAGGCAATTGGAAAGGAGAAGGTATGAGCGGTTGGTTAGGCGCCCTGGCGCGATTGTTGCTGGTGTTGGCGCTGGGCGCAATGGTTACCGCGGTGGTGTGGGGCGTTGCGAATGCGATGGGTGAGGACATGGACGTGGACCAAGGTGTGGACCTGTCTCTGATCACCAACGAGACCACCTGCAAACTGGCGGGCGGTACTTGGACTGCGGCCAACACCCCGCCCTGTGCCTGATCGGGACGGGAGTCCCACGGGGAGATAGAGGCCATTGAGCGAGTGGCTGGGGTTCCTGAAGACGGGAACGGCGATGCTGTTGCTGCTGGGGATGCTGTTCTCGGTGTTCTTACGCGAAGTGGCCCGGTCGGCGTCTGCCGGCGCGGCGTCTGCTGCTGTTGCGGCGGCGGTGAAGGTGCTGCGGAGTGACAGCGACCGGGCGTGGGACTGCACCAAGGGGGATCCGTTGTGGGCCCCGGCTGAGGAGGCTGCCGTGTTGACCGCCCTGGGCCTGGCCGGCGCCTTGCGGCAGGTGAAACTCACCGGGGTGGAGGTGATCGCCCACCCGACCGAATGTTGGGTGGGGGTCACGGTGCGGACTGTGGCCCGGGGGGCGCGAGGAATGTTGTCGGCCGGGGCGACGAGCTGTGCGCCGGTGGGGGTTGATCCCTTCGGGGAACCTCCCCCCTGTGGCACATTCGTGTCTGAGTGAGATGAGCGAGGCACTGGGGCTCTTGAAAGTGGTGGGGGTGGTGGCGCTGTGCGTGGCGATGTTGCACCAGATCGGCCAAAAGTCGATCGTGGACGGGAGGGTGTTGGCGGCGGCCGAGCAGGCGGCGGTAGCTGCCGCCGCCCATCCGGGGCGGCCGGCGGCGCAGGCTGCGGCTGAGAAGGCGGTCGCCCAGGTGATGTTCGGGGTTTGTTTCAACCCGACTGTTCGGTTGCCGCGGCAGTGGGACAACACCGAGCAGGTGGGGGTGGTGGTGACGTGCGCCGCCAGCCGGGCCACGGCGTTGTATACGCCTGGACCGTGAGAAGCGACAATGGGGACTGGCTTGTTGGCGTTGGTGATAGCCCAGGCGGCGTTGTTGCTGGCCTCGATGTTGGGCGACTACGCCCGGTTTGTGCAGTACACCGACATCATGCGGGAGCGGGCGGAACGGGTCGCAGCCGACCTGGCGGAGAACTGTGTGGTGGCTGGAAACGATTGCGCCGCCGTTGCCCAGGTATGCGTGACTGCCGACGGGAAAGTGAGAGTCACGGTCTCCCACGAGTGGGAACCGCAGCTGTGGGTGGGGCTGTCACCAGTGCAAGCGGCATACGAGAGGTCGTTCGCGACGGCCACTGTGATTGATCTGGGGGCGGTGTTCACACCGTGCGTTTGATGACAGGCAGCGGTCGCTGCGGATAGCGCTCACACCCGATCGGGGAGTATTCCTCCAGGACCTTGTTCCAGCAGTGACAGGAACTGTTCTTCGGTGAGGATCGGGGTGCCTATTTGCTCGGCCTTGGCCAGCTTGGAGGCGCCCGGGGAGGCTCCCGCCACCAGAGCGGAGGTCTTGGAGGAGACCGACGAGACGGCCCGGCCTCCTCGGGCTGTGATGGCATTTTGGACCCCATCGCGGTTCATGGACTCAAGCCCCCCGGTTACCACCAGCGTCAGCCCCGAGAGGGTCTGGGGGATCTCCTCCGCGGGCTCGGGGTCGGCCAGGCTCACCCGGCCCTCGCCCAGTCTGGCCAGGAGTTCCCGGTTGTCGGGGTCGTCCATCCACTCGGTGACCGAACCGGCGATGGTCTCCCCGATCCCGTCGATGGCGGCCAGGTCCTCTTCGGTGGCGGCGGCGATCCGGTCCATCGACCGGTAGCGGGCGGTGATGAGTCTCGCTCCCCCCGGGCCGACGTGGCGGATCCCCAGCGCCACCAGCAGCCTCCACAGGGGGCGGCGGCGGGCCGCATCGATCCCCTCCAGGAGGTTCTGGATCGACTTGTCCTTCCAGCCCTGGCGCTCCTCGAAGTGCTCGGGGCCCAGGAAGAAAACGTCTGCCGGGCCCTTGATGGTGCCGTCCCGGAGCAGCATGTCCACGGTCTTGTAACCCAGTCCCTCGATGTCCATCCCGCCCCGAGAGGAGAAGTGGAACAGCCACTCCCGGAGCCGGCTGGGACAGGTCAGACCCCTGGTGCACCGGGCCACGGCCTCGCCCTCGGGGCGTTCGATCGGACTCTCACAGAACGGGCACTCCTTGGGCATCTCCCACGGCGGCGCCCGGTCCTTTCCCGGTGTGAGCACCGGCCCCACTACCTCGGGTATCACGTCACCTGCCCGTCGCACGACAACCCGGTCTCCCACTCTCACGTCCTTTTGATGCACCTGGTCCTCGTTGTGGAGGGTGGCCATGCCTACGTTGGCGCCTCCCACGAACACCGGTTCCAGCACCGCGAAGGGGGTCGCCGCCCCGGTCCGCCCGATGTTGATCTGGATCCCCCGGAGGGTGGTCACCCGTTCTTCGGGGGGGAACTTGTACGCCACCGCCCAACGGGGCGCCCGGGCGGTGGCGCCCAACTCGTCCTGGTCGGCCAGGCTGTCCACCTTGACCACCACCCCGTCGGTCTGGTACGGGAGACGGTGGTGCTCGTCCAGCATCTTCTTCACATAGGCTTTCACTTCTCCCAGACCCGGCGCCGGGATGGACCCCGGATTGACCCTCAGTCCCAGGGACTGCAGGTAGTCCAGCACCTCCCAATGCCGTCGCAGAGACGGGCCTCCCTCCAGCACGCCGGCCTGGTAGACCCAGATCTCCAGGGCCCGGGAAGCAGTCACTGTGGGATCCTTCTGGCGGACCGACCCGGCGGCCGCGTTGCGGGCATTGGCGAAGGTCGGCTGCTCCGCCTCCCTCCGGCTCCGGTTGAGTTCGTCGAACCCGTCCAGGGTCATATAAACCTCGCCCCGCACCTCGAGCAACGACGGTGCATCGCCCAGAAGGCGCAAGGGAACCGAGGAGAGGGTCCGCAGGTTGGCGGTGATGTCCTCGCCCACCTCGCCGCTCCCCCGGGTGGCCGCCACTTCCAGGACGCCTTCCCGGTAGGTGAGCACAACCGCCAGCCCGTCGACCTTGGGTTCGCACACGTATCCCTCGGGTGAGCGGCCCAGCATCCGCTCCATCCGCTGCTCCCATGCTTCGAGTTCATCGGTGGAGACGGCATTGTCCAGCGAGAACAGGGGTCGGAGATGCTGCACGGGCGAGAACAACTCCGAAACCGGAGCCCCCACTCGCTGGGTGGGGGAGTCCACGGTGACCAAATCGGGATGCTCCGTCTCGAGCCGTTCCAACTCCCTCCACAGTTCGTCGTAGCCGGCGTCGTCTATGAGGGGAGCATCCAGTATGTAGTAGTGGTGGTCGTAGAGGCGGATCTCCGCGCGCAGTTCTTCTACGCGGTGGGGGGCGTCGCTCATCTCAGCAGCCTGGCGATGGTTCCCCCGCCCAGTACCCGGTCGCCCCGGTAGAAGACCGCCGCCTGGCCGGGCGCCGCCGAGCGCTGGGGTTCGAGGAAGGCGGCAGTCCATCGGTCCGGTCGGGTATCGGAGGGAGAAAGCAGGGCGCCGACAGGTTCGCCATGGACCCTGAGTTGCACGAGACACTCCGGTCGGGCTTCGGGTGGGGGAGCGCCGTCCACCCAGGACACGCCCTCGACTTCGATGGCCTCGGTCAGGAGGTCGCGGGCCGATCCGATCACCACGGTGGAGGTGTGAGGGTCGAGTTCCACCACGTAGCGGGGTTCCCCAACCGCCACGCCCAGGCCTCGGCGCTGGCCCACCGTGAAGTTGACCACCCCCTGGTGTTCCCCCAACTGGTTGTCGGAGGCATCGACGATCCGGCCCGGACGGACGGCCTCGGGCGTCCGCTGGGCAATGAACCGCCGGTAGTCGTCAGCGATGAAGCAGATCTCATAGCTGTCCCGTTTGTGAGCGTTGCGAAGCCCGAGGTCCGCAGCCACCCGGCGAGTGTCGGTCTTGGTCATCTCGCCAACCGGGAACCGGGTTCGGGCCAGTTCTCCCTGTCCCAGCATGTGGAGCACATAGGACTGGTCCTTCGACTGGTCAACCCCCCGTCGGAGGCGCCATCTGCCCTCCTCACGGGTGACCCGGGCGTAGTGGCCGGTGACCAGCAGGTCGCAGTCCAGTCGGGCGGCCTCTTCCAGGAGGATGGAGAACTTGATGGAGCGATTGCACTCAACGCAGGGGTTGGGCGTGCGCCCGTTGCGATAGGACTCCACGAAGGGATCGACCACCGCCGAGGCAAAGTCGTCCGTGTAGTCGAACACGTAATAGGGAATGTCCAGTCCGGCGGCGACCCGGCGGGCGTCCTCGGAGTCCGAGACTGTACAGCACCCGTGGGTGGGCGCCTCGCCGTCCGGACCCTGCCACAGCTTGAGGGTCACCCCGGTCACCTCGTGGCCCTCCTCGTGCATCATGGCGGCGGCAACCGAGGAGTCCACCCCTCCGCTCATGGCGGCCAGCACCCTCACAGGAGGCCCTCCAGGGCACCGACGGTGAGTTTTGCTGCGAGGTCCCCATCGGAGGGTTGGGTGGTCCACCCGAAGGAGAACCGCACGCTGGAGCGGGCTTCGGGATCTGACATTCCCATGGCCGACAGCACATGGGAGACCTGTGCCGCGCCCGACTGGCAGGAGGAACCGGCCGAGGCTGCCAGCCCCAGGCGGTCGAGGCGGACCAGCAGGGTCTGGTTGGCCACTCCCGGAAACCGGAGATGGGAGTGTTGGGCGGTCCGGGCGGAGCGGGATGTGATCGCCAGACCGGGCACCTGCTTCAAGAGCGCCCCTTCGAACCTCCGCCGGGCCTCGCCCACATCCCGTCGAAAGCGTTCCCGGTCCGAAGCGGTCAACTCCATCGCCCGAGCCATCCCCACCGCTCCCAAGACGTGATGGGTTCCCGACCGGCGGCCCAGTTCCTGTCCCCCTCCGTGGGTCACCGGTTCGAGCGCCACCCCTTCTCGGACGTACAGCACCCCCACGCCGGTCGGGCCGCCGAACTTGTGGGCAGCCAGTGACATCAGGTCCACTCCCAGGTCCTCCAATCTGAGTTCCTCGGAGATGAAGGCCTGCACTGCATCGGTGTGCACCAACGCCTTACACCTGGTGCGGTCTCTCACCGCCTCGGTGATCTTTCGGACCGGCTGGCGGGCGCCGGTCTCGTTGTTGGCCGCCATCACCGAGACCACCGCGGTGTCGGGCGTGACGGCCTCCGCCACCTCGCCGGGATCTACAAGGCCGTCTCGGTCGACCCCCACCCTGGTTACGGAGCACCCCCAGTCCTCCAGGAAGCGGACCGAACTCAGCACCGCCTCGTGCTCGACCGCCGAGGTGACCACTCCTCCGCGCCCTCCGCCCGCCAGGGCCGCTCCCTTCACGGCGAGGTTGTCGGACTCGGTGCCGCCGCCCGTGAACACAACCTCCAGGGGACGGCATCCCAGCAGCGCCGCCACCCTCTCCCGCGCCTCCTCCAGGGCGTTCTTGGCGGAGCGGGCCGCGGCGTGAAACCCGGTGGGATTGCCCCATCCGCGGTCCGCCAGCGCTGAGATCTCCTCCCATACCTGCGGGCGAATCGGGGTGGTGGCGGCGTGGTCGAGATACAGCATGGAACCTATGTACCTCAAATTACCGGCCCATCCCATCCAAGTCTGCAAAGTTGCCGGTCGGCGGCCCGGCCGACTGACCAACCGGGGAGCGTGGAACAAACCTCGCCTCACTGTCTGTTAAGGGTGACACAGAACCACTCTTATAATCGGAGTTGTCGTGAAAACTTTCCAGACGGACGTCTTCCGGGTTGAAGGCATGACCTGCGGCGCCTGCGTAGCGCATGTGGAGAAGGCTCTTCTTGGTAGGGAGGAAGTCAAGAAGGCCAAGGTCAACCTGAAGGCGGCCAGCGTGAAGGTGACCTTTGCCCGCGGTACCGATGTCACCTCCCTGTTCGACGAGATACGGAACATCGGATACGAGATGGGGCCGCTGGGGCCCAAATCCACCTAGCACCAGATTCGCTTTGACGACTCTCCAGACCGACGACTTTGCTGTTGAGGGCATGACCTGCGCCTCCTGCGCGGGGCGGGTGGAGCGTGCTCTTCTCGGGAGGGAGGATGTTGCAGAGGCCCGGGTAAACCTGATGGCCGCCAAGGTGAGGGTCACCTTCGCTTCCGAGACCGACGTCGACTCGCTGTTCGAGGAGATACGGGGCATCGGATACGACATGGGGCCTATCACGCCCGAGGCCACGGAGGCTGACGGCGAAGGGCCCTTTGCACAGGAGTCGCGGCGGCAGTGGCGCAACTTCGTGGCTGCTGCGGTTCTTGCAGCGCCTTTGATGGGCATTTCGATGCTGGCTCCCCACGAACCTTTGTGGCTGGCGATCCAATGGGTGTTGGCGGGGATGGTGGTGTTCGTTTGGGGCCGGCAGTTTCACCAGATCGCCTTCCAACGGGCGCGCGGTGGTCAAGCCAACATGGACACACTGATCTCCCTGGGGTCTCTGACCGCGTTCATCTACTCGACTTGGGCCGCCTTCAACAGCCAGGCCGTGTATTTCGAGACAGCAGGGATGATCGTCACCTTGATCCTTTTGGGGCGCTATCTCGAAGCCAGGGCCAAGGGCCGAGCGTCGCAGGCGGTGGCAAAGTTGCTGGAACTCGGGTTCAGCGACTCGGTGCGGGTGGTCCGAGACTCCGTGGAAGAAGACATCGCCCAGGAGGAGTTGGAGGTTGGGGACTTGGTGGTGGTGTTGGCGGGTGAGAAGATACCGGCCGACGGTGTTGTCACCCATGGTTATTCCACGGTGGACGAGTCGATGCTGACCGGGGAGTCGCTGCCGGCGGAGCGACTCGAGGGAGACGCGGTTTACTGCGGGACTGTGAACCTGACAGGGAGGTTGGTGTTCGAAGTGGAACAGGTTGGGGCTGACACGGCGCTCTCTCGGATCGTCGAAATGGTCGAGGAGGTGCAATCTTCAAAACCTCCCATCCAGAGGCTGGCCGACCGGGTCTCGTCGGTGTTCGTGCCCGTGGTGATCCTGTTGGCGATCGCCACCTTGGTGGGCTGGCTGGCAGGGGGGGCGGAGTTGTGGGAAGCCATCCAAAACGGGGTTGCGGTGTTGATAATCGCCTGTCCGTGCGCTCTGGGTCTGGCCACGCCCACCGCCATTATGGCTGGGAGCGGCCGAGGCGCTGAGTTGGGTGTCCTGTTCAAGAACTCAGAGGTGTTCGAGCGGACCCGTGAGGTGGACACCATGGTCTTTGATAAGACCGGCACACTTACCGAGGGGAGGATGACCCTCACCGATGTGCGCGCAGATGACCCGGACGGGTTCCTGCACCTGGTGGGATCCGTCGAGGGGGGAAGCTCCCATCCCATCGGTCAAGCGGTGGCCAGGGGGGCGCAGGATCGGGGAGTCGGACCCACGATGCCGGACCAGGTGGAGGAGGTGGCCGGCCGGGGAGTCAGGGGATGGGTCGACGGTGTGGAGGTGTGGGTGGGAAAGCCCGGGTTCCTGGCCGATGCGGGTTTGAAGTCGGATTCCGCCTGGCGAGAGGCCATCAAAGAACTGGAAGCCGAGGCCAAAACCGTCTTACTGGCGGGCTGGGAAGGCGAAGTTCGCGGCGTCCTGGCTGTGTCTGACTCTCCGCGCCCAACTGCCGCGGAGGCTCTTTCCCGCCTGAGGAAGATGGGAATAACGTTGGCCCTCCTGACGGGGGACAACCTGGGGTCAGCTTCCGTGATGGGTCGCCGGTTGGGGATCGATCAAGTCAAAGCCGATGTCCTTCCCGCCGAAAAAGCCGAAGAGATCGCCCGGTTCAAGCGAGAGGGAGCGGTGGTGGGCTTCGTAGGCGACGGGATAAACGACGCGGTGGCGTTGGCCGCGGCCGACCTGGGGATCGCCATCGGCACCGGGACCGATGTGGCGGTTGAAGCGGGCGACATAGTGCTGATGAGCGGGGACCCCTTGGGTGTTCCTACTTCGCTGGCCCTTGCTCGGGGCACCTATCGGGTCATCGTCGCCAACCTGGTCTGGGCGTTCGGTTACAACGTAGCCGCCATTCCCCTGGCCGTCGCCGGAGTGCTCAATCCGATGGTGGCCGCCGCAGCAATGGCGTTTTCCAGTGTTTCGGTGGTGACCAACTCTCTCCGGCTGCGCCGGTTCAAGGCGCCTACTGCACCCTGAAAGTCCACGTGAACTGCCCGACGTCGGGCAGGCCGTAGACCTTCTCCCACTCCACCCGGATGGTGTGCTCGCCCACCGTCCACCGCTCTGCTATCAAGCTCCGGCTGCTGGGCCTCCACCGGTAGACCCCCACACCCTCCTGGAAGGACAGTTCAGACTCCGGGATCGGGTAGCCGTCCACATAAATGCGGGCCTCGTAGCCCACCTGCAGGTCGACTTCCAAGCCGCTTTGGGGGAGAACCGCATCGTAGGGGTTGGGACTGACTCTCTCCAGCGGATCGGGCAGGGTTAGCGGATCCCCACCTCGTCCGAAGACAAAACAGATAGACAGGGTCGCCACGGCCAGGAGTCCCAGCCCCACATAAATCAGCCGGTAACGCACGACCGGCAATTGTACGCACTGACGAGGGTGTTCCTACAGGTGCATCACCTGCCGAGCAGAGAGTCTGGCGATCCGGCTCCCGCGCGTATGGACCGAAGGTCAGCAGGCCGGCCGGAACGGCACTGTGGTCTATTCCCAAAGTGGAGTGTGGTCTATTCCCAAAGTGGAGTATGAAGCAACTCGTTTGAAGGGGCAAGGCTCTTGCTCAGCAATCCGAGGCTAGGGTCGACGGGTCGGTTCCCAGGGGTTCAGCACTTCAAGTCGGGGAAAGCGGCTGAAATCGCTGATGTTCCGAGTCACCACGGTCATGCTGTGAACCAAAGCCGTGGCACCCACTAAGGCATCAGTGACCGGTGCGGGGTCGGGAACGTGCAGAGGCGCGGCGCGGCGTGCAACTTCCGCATCGACGGGGAGGACACGCCGTTCGAAGGCCCTGAGAACATCATTTTCGAACCAGCTTCGCAGAACAGCGCCTGAGATCGGGTCACGTCGTTCGATCAGTAGCACGCCGGTCTCGATTTCTTGGATCGTGATTGCCGAGACATAGAGTTGTTCCAACCTCACCGACCTGGCCCAAACAGCAACATTGGGATCGGCCCTCCCGCTTTTGATCTTTCTTATCTCCGAGACCACATTGGCGTCGAGCACGTACATCAGTCCAAAACAGCTGCTCGCGGGAGATCACGCAGCCGGGGGACCTCGAAATCTATGTCCCCGACGCCGGGCGTTGCGCTCAGAAGGTCGACGATGCTGGGCTTGCTGTCGGCCATCTCCCGGTAATGCTCATAGCTCAACAGCACGTGGGACGGCCGCCCGCGGTCGGTTATGTAGACCGGACCGTTTCGGGCGGCTCTCTTGGCGGCGCCGGTGCTCTGGTTGAACTCCCGACTGGTGATGGTTCGCGCCGGCCTTGTCATCAACGACCTCCCCTATGAGTGTATGTTGCTACATTATACCCAGCTTTGTCCACGGTGAAGGCTCGAATGTGACATTTGTAGGGAGATTGAACGGCTACCGTGATGGGGATGCGGATCAACCCGGTGCTGGAGGAGATGGGGTCCTATCCGATCGCGGCCATCCAGAACCGGGCCAGGGAGATGCGGGATCGTGGGGAGAGGCTCATCGACTTCTCGATCGGCGATCCCCGGGAGCCGACACCGCCCTTCATCCCGGAGGCCCTTCGCCGGGCCGTTCCCGAGGTGTCGCAGTATCCGACCACCCGCGGCCTTCGGGAACTGAGAGAGGCGATCGCCGGCTATGTGCAGCGCCGGTTCGGTCGGGAGGTCGATCCCGACACCCAGGTGCTTCCCGCCACCGGATCGAAGGAGGCGATCTTCTCCACGCCCTTTGCCTTTGTGGATTCCGGCCGGGGGGATGTGGTGATCTGGCCCACTCCCGGTTATCCCATTTACGGCCGGGGAGCCCTCCTGGCCGGAGGGACCGGGCATCCCATCCCACTGGGAGGTGACTTCGTTTTCCGGGTCTCGGACGTGCCTGAAGACCTGTGGCCTCGCGCCCGGTTGTTGTGGACCAACTCGCCGCACAACCCGGCGGGCTCGGTCATGAGCCGCTCGGAGATCGAAGAGTTCTACCACCGGTGCCGGGAGTTCGAGGTGCTCCTGTGCGCTGACGACTGCTACGTGGACCTCTACGAGAACCAACCGCCGGCCTCGGTGCTGGAGGTGGCCGACTCTGACTTGACCGGGGTGATCAGCTACCTGAGCCTCTCCAAGCGCTCCGGGATGACCGGCTACCGGTCGGCGGCGATGGTGGGAGACGCCCGGGCGATCAAGGCGCTGACCTCGTTGCGAACCTCCACCGGCACGGCTCCGCCCGAGTTCACCCAGATGGCCGCGGCGGCGGCCTGGGCGGACGACCCCCATGTAGGGGAGAGGCGACGGATCTTCTCGGAGAAGCGGGCGATTCTTCGGGAAGTCTTCGCAGGGATGGGATACCGGGTAGCGGCGTCCGAAGCAGGGTTGTACTTGTGGGTGGAAGTCGGCGATGATGTGGAGATGACAGTGCGTCTGCTGGAACGCGGGGTGGTGGTCTCTCCCGGACGGGCGTTCGGCGCCGGGGGAGAGGGTTATATAAGGTTGGCGCTGGTACCCAGTCCCGAGGAGTGCAAACAAGCCGTGGAGGTATTGGAAGAATGTCTGATGAGGACCTGATCAGAGCGGCCTTCGCCGGCGAGGTGGAGTTGGCCGAAGCACGAGATGCCGTCATGGAGACCATCGGCAGACTCGACCGGGGAGAGATCCGGGTGGCGGAGAAGGTGCCCGGGGAGTGGCATGTCAACGAGTGGGTGAAGGAAGCCATCCTGGTGTACTTCCAGCTCACCGGCATGGAGGAGATGGACGGGGGAGCGGTCATGTGGCACGACAAGATCCCCACCAAGCGCAACCTGGCTGAGGCACAGGTGAGGGTGGTCCCGCCGGGGGTGGTGCGCTACGGCGCCTATTGCGAGCCGGGTGTGATAGTCATGCCGGGCTACGTCAACATCGGGGCATATGTGGGGAGCGGGACGATGGTGGACACCTGGGCCACGGTGGGGTCGTGTGCCCAGATCGGAAGGGGCGTCCACCTTTCGGGCGGTGTGGGGATCGGGGGAGTGCTGGAGCCGCCCGGCGCTCGTCCGGTGATCATCGAGGACGGGGCTTTCATCGGGAGCAGGTGCATCGTGGTGGAAGGGGTGGTCGTCCAGGAGGGCGCGGTGTTGGGCGCCAACACCACCATCACCGCCTCCACTCGAATAATCGACGTGCGGGGAGAGACACCCACCGAGTACCGGGGTGTGGTACCCGCCAACTCGGTGGTCATTCCGGGCATGCGCCCCCGGGACTTCCCTGCTGGGGAATACGGGATTCCCTGCGCCTTGATCATCGGGGAGCGGACGGCTTCCACCGACCGGAAGACCTCCCTCAACGAGGCGTTGCGAACCTTCGGGGTCCAGGTTTGAACGACCTCGTCACCACCCTGACCCGGTTGATCGACATCCCCTCCGTCACCGGGGACGAGGCCCGGATATGTGATCATGTCGCGGAGAGGCTGTCTTCCAACGCTCCCGGGCTCTCCCAGCACCGGGTCGGCAACTCGCTGGTAGCCGTCACCCCCGGGGAGGGACCGCTGGTGTTGCTGGCGGGTCACCTGGACACCGTGCCGTCCCAGGGACAGCCCCCCGCGTACATCCAGGGCGAGAGGATGTACGGGCTGGGAGCCTCCGACATGAAAGGCGGCGTGGCGGTGATGCTCCATCTGCTGGAGGATGCGGATCAGTCCTGGCCCTACCGGTTGGCCGGAGTCTTCTACGAAGCCGAGGAGGGCCCGTTCGCAGATAACGGGTTGGAACCGGTGCTCAACGAGTGCGGGTGGCTCACCTCCGCTTCCTTCGGGGTGCTGTTGGAGCCGTCCGACGGCGAGATCCAGGCGGGGTGCAATGGAACGATGAACGCCAGGGTGACTTTTCGGGGGAAGTCATCTCACTCGGCCCGCCCGTGGTGGGGGGAGAACGCCATCTCCAAGGCAGGTGCATGGCTGTCGCGGATGCATGAGCGAGCGCCCGCGCCGGTGGACCTGGATGGACTGATATACAAGGAAGTGATGTCGGTGACCCTTGCCAAAGGCGGGCTCGCCGCCAACATCATTCCCCCGGCCTTCGCTGTCAATCTCAACTACCGCTTCGGACCCCACCGCACCATCCCCGAAGCGGAACAGGAAGTGCGCAAGGCCTGCGAAGAAGCCGACCACGTGGAGATCGTTGACGCAGCACCATCGGGGGAGGTCGTCACAGACCACCCCCTGGTGGCCGAGTTGGTCTCCTCCGCCGGGGTGGGGATCGGTCCCAAGCAGGGCTGGACCGACGTGGCCCGGATAGCCGCCCGCGGCGTTCCGGCGATCAACTTCGGGCCAGGCGACACCTCGGAGGCCCACACCGCCAACGAGAGCATGCCGCTCGATCACCTCGGTCTGGTGTACGACGGGTTGAAGAGGGTTCTGTCGGGATCGTCATGAGCGGGGCCTCTCACTCCCGCGATCCGGACCGCGCCATCCTGGACCTCCTGACGGTGGGAAGGGTCAACCTCGACCTCTACTCCCAGCAGATAGGGGCCCCGTTCGAGGAGGTGACCGGGTTCGAGGCGATGGTGGGCGGGAGCCCCACCAACATCGCCATCGGGACGGCCCGGCTGGGACTGCGGGCGGCGGCCTTCACCGCGGTGGGGGAAGACCAGGTGGGGGACCTGGTGCTCCACAGGCTGGCCGCCGACGGGGTGGATGCCAGGTTCGTGCTTCGCAAACCCGGTCGCCTCACCTCCCTGGCCCTCCTCGGGGTGGAGCCTCCCGACCACTTTCCCCTTATGTTCTACCGTTCCGACCCGGCCGACATCCACCTCACCATCGAGGACGCGGCCTCCCTGCCGCTGACAGACATGCGGGCCGTCCAGCATTCGGGGAACGCCTTCAGCCGGGGGGACTGTGCGGAGACCGCCCGGTGGCTGGTGGAGGAGGGCCAGCGCCTGGGTCTTTCTTCCTTCCTGGATCTGGACATGCGGCCCGCCGAGTGGCCCGACCCGCTCGACTACGGAAGGGCGATGCGATTCGCCATGGTCAGCGTCGAGGTGGTGATCGGCACCTACGAGGAACTGTGGGGTGCGCTGGCGCCCGACCCGGGTCCCGTCCTCACTCACGGCCCCCTGACATCTTCGCAGCTCTCCGCAACCGAGGAGATGGTCTCCGATCTGGCCTTCCGGGCGGGCGGTCCCTCCACAGTCGTCCTCAAGCGAGGGGCGGAGCCCACCTGGCTGTTTCACTCCAACGGGACCCGCCAGGAAGTCCCCGGCTACCCAGCGGACATCGTGAACACCGTGGGGGCAGGGGACTCCTTTGCATCCGGGTTGATCTACAGCCGTATGACCGGACAGGACTGGGCCGAGTCGGTGAGCTTCGCCAATGCCTGCGGGGCCATAACCGTGGGTCGTCCGGGGTGCTCCACGGCTTTCCCGACCCTGGACGAAGTGGCAGAGTTCCGTTCACGGTTTCGGGAATAGGGAGGCTCCTCAAGCCGGACCGGGGGTGGGCCAGCATTGGCTGCCCGCTCAGGAATAGACATGTGCCGGTTCAGGGGGTGGTATTTGTGATGGTGATGGTGTGGGTGGTCTGGGTGGCCGACTCTACGGTTACGGTGTAACCGCGTATGGTCACGCTCTGGCCCCGGGTGAGGAAGGGGTAGTCGGGGACTTGCCCGTCTCCGGTGTCTCCGGCGACTTTGAGGGGAAGATCACCTTCGCCGAGATCGGAGTCAACGGTGTAAACCAGGACGCCTTCGTCCAGCAACGCGGGTTTACCGGTCACCAGGCAGGGTTCCCTCTCCCGGCCGGGGCACAGTTGATCCCATGTGAGGTCCCGGTGATATGTGTCGTATCCGAGTTTCCTTCTGCTTTCGATGACGATCATCTCAGTTTCGGATAGCGGTATGGCCGCCATGGCGATTCGGTCGCCGGGAGCGGCGATCGGACCGAGAGTCAGGGTGGCCTCGGATTCGATCCAGCAGCGGACCTGTGGTTCTTTGAGCCATCCGAGTTGCCACCGACTCCAGGCCAGCATCTCGAACGCCTCGGCAATGCCGTAGTAGTAGTCCCCGTAACGGGATCCGTCCGGCCGGAGCCATTCGTAGGCGAGGCGTGGGTCTTTTGCCGGAGCCGGGAAGTAAGCCTTCATGCCCATCGCTCCCAGTTGGCTGTGGATCCACCTTGTGCCTGCCGGAGGGTCGGATCGCCGGTGGCGGCCCGGGTCGGAGGGGTACATGTCGAGAAGTCCGAATATGTGAACCAGTTCATGTGCCGCGATATGGCTCCAATACTGGACCTCGTCCAACGGCACGGTTCTCTCATTTAATGTCGAAATAAATACATATTATCTTCATTTATATATGTAGAATATATATGGATAATCTGTGTTGCTAAAGGGGGGAGTATCAAGAAAAGCCACCTTTTCCTTAGAGAAGGGGCAGCGCACCACCCAGGTACGCACAAAGCGGTTAGGCGTCCCTCAATCAGGGGTGGGGCGATGGTGGATTTTCGGGGGTCGGTGTCGTGAATCCGGGGCGTGTCTCCCGGTTGCGAGGGCTGGGTGTGGTTTTGGCCTTGGCCGCCTTGGTTGTTGGTGCGTTGTCCTCTGTGGTGTCAGCTTCGAACCACAACTGGGGTTCGGGGACGCCCTATCGGGAGTGCACCGAGCAGGGTCTCACCAATTACGGGCCGAAGACCGGCCAGAAGTGGATCGGGGGGAGGTATAAGAATCTGTACAACTGCACTGCTCCCACGACTACCACGACGACAACTACCACGACGACTACCACGACGACGACTACTACGACTCGTGCGGCTGATTGGGGTTCGGGGACGCCTTATCGGGA
>JAPPFD010000022.1:18789-81432 GCA_028823995.1 bacterium
CGACGACTACTACGACTCGTGCGGCTGATTGGGGTTCGGGGACGCCTTATCGGGAGTGCACCGAGCAGGGTCTCACCAATTACGGGCCGAAGACCGGCCAGAAGTGGATCGGGGGGAGGTATAAGAATCTGTACAACTGCACTGCTCCCACGACTACCACGACGGCGTCGACGACTACTACGACTCGTGCGGCTGATTGGGGTTCGGGGACGCCTTATCGGGAGTGCACCGAGCGGGGTCTCACCAATTACGGGCCGCGGACGGGTCAGAAGTGGATCGGGGACAGGTACAAGGATTTGTATAACTGCACCGCTCCTACGACGACTACTACGACTCGTGCGGCTGATTGGGGTTCGGGGACGCCTTATCGGGAGTGCACCGAGCGGGGTCTCACCAATTATGGGTCGCGGACGGGTCAGAGGTGGATTGGGAACAGGTACAAGGATTTGTATAACTGCACCGCTCCTACGACGACCCCGTCGACGACTACTACTACGACAACTACTGCTCCTCCCGGTGGTGGCACGACGCCTGAGAACCCGGCAACGACTTCGGGTCCTACTTTGGGTACTGCGCCGGAGCTTCCTTATAGCGGCACGACCAGCGTGACTCTCCGGGTGAGTTACGGGGAGCAGTTCACAATGGTGGAGTATTACTACAAGTGTCCCACGAAGGCGGGTGGTGATCCGTTTGAGTCTGAGGCGTCGGAGATATCGGTTAGTTCGTCCTCTTCTGTGGCTGGTGGGAGTGTGATATGGTCGGCGTCGGTGATCTTGGCGGGTGTGGTGACCGGCAGCGGCCCGGATGAGTGCTACGGGGGTGCGGTGTCGTTGCATGTTCGTGTCTCCACGGATGGGACAGCGTGGTCGGAGTCGTCTTCCAGGAATGCAACGATCGGGGATCCGCCATCCAATTTGCACCCGGCGCCGACGCTGAGCAACCCTTCTTCCACTTCGATTGTGTACAACGCCACGAGCAGTGTCTCGATGACGGTCACCTCCACGACTGTGTTCACTGCGTGGGAGTACCGGTATGTCTGCTGGGAGGCGGATGGCGATCGTTACATGTCGGCGGTGGGTAACACCTGGCCTGCCAATCCGACACCGTCGGGTCTGGATGAGACCGCTTGGTGGACGGTGAGGACCGGGGGTGAGGACAATCAATGTTTCAGCCGCCCACAGGCGGCGCAGGTGTGGTTGTACGTGCGGGTCAAATCAGCTTCAACCTCCTGGTCCGATTGGGTGTACCACCCGTTGAGCATCGAACTGTCACCGGTGGCGCCAACGTTTTCGATGGTGTCGCACAACATGGCGAACAAGGTCGGGTACGGCGAAACCGTTGAAGTGTCCGCACTGGTTCACCACAGTTCCCGTTTCACCCGCGTGCAACAGTATGTGTCCTGCCAGAACCGGGACGGTGGTGACGTCGTTCTGAGGGGACCAAGTGATGGTAAGAGTCCGGTGTTCACCCGTTCGTCTTCCAGGACAAGGGACTGGGATGTGACCACAGGTGACGGCTCGGGTGAGTGTTCTCATAAAACCCCGACAGAGCGGTCCGTTCAGGTGACGTTGCTTGCCCGGGCGTGGACATCTTCGGGATGGTCCCAGTGGGGATCCTTTACGGTGCCGGTCGCCCCGCCCGCTTGCACGGTTGACGTGCCAGTTGACACCAACACCACGAAACAGGACCAATGGTTCGTGGACTGCACAGACATGCACGACCCAACGGGTGTGTACAAAGCGAAGCGCTACCGGGTCACCCTCCCGAACAGCACCGGCTACTTCCCAATGGTGATCAACGTGTCCTCAAAGGCCGGCTTCAAAATCACCCTCGTGGGAGGCTCCCCGTCGGTCCGGATCGACAGCAAAGAGGGCTCGAGCCAGGGGCCTGTACGTGGAGGGTCGTACAGCGGTCGCATGGTGAAGGCTCTCGGAGTAGCCCACACCACATACACCATCGAGATCAGCACCACCGAAACCAACACCACCGGCCCCTTCGGCATGGTCATAGAATGGTTCGACCTGCAACCACCAACCAACCTCAAAGCCAACGGTCATACAACTCCGATTAATGCAACATTGGGAGAATCAATGGTTACTTGGCGCCCGGCTTATGGGGCCAAAGGATACAAAACGGAGTATTTGGCTTGTGCGCTTCCCCAAACCTGTAGCAACGTAGTTTGGCCCTCGCAGACAACCACGAAGAGTAGGGCGACCTTATCCAATCTGCGCCTCAACACCCTGTATCAGATCAAAGTGTGGTCAACCCTCGATGGTCACACTTCCGACGAGTCTACAGTTGTTTACACCTACCCAACCACCGAACCACCATTACTCGACACGGTCGCCACACAAACATTCGCCGGTTACTGGTTTGCCAAGTCATATAACTACCTTTATTGTTCAGATCCCATTCCGTTGCCTACTACCACGACCACGATGCCGACGACCATAGTGTCCACTACGACAACGACGAGAGTGGATTGGGAAGGCTCCATACGGCAGGGTCTGGCCAAATGGCCATCCGTCACCGACAATATGGTCAGGGTACGTCGTAGTGTGGAGAAATGCGATGACAACGGTAGTGGGTTTATTGGTGCTGATGAGCTAGAGACCAATATGGTGTTCGTTACCTCTGATGCATACACTAGATCCTATTGTATGTTTAAACAACCCAATGCTATCGGTGCCTGCGCTAAACCTAAATTCGAAGGAACTTCCCGTGTTGACACCAAGTTGGTCTTTGGTGTAGGTTTGGAAACGTTGTCCGATTACACCCTTTGTTTGACTCCTTATCGAGTAGCTGTGCATGAGGCAGGCCATGCCTTTGGCTTACTCCACAGTATGCTGACCGGTTCTGTCATGTACGAGGGAGACTTTTGTAATCCGCATGAATACGACATAGTCGCTATCAAGGCTTTGTATCAGAGTGTACAAGGATGATCCCTGGGAAGGAAAGAATGGTCAAGTTAGGTCTTGGTATTGTAGCTATAGGCATAATCGCTGTTATAGCGTCTGCTTGCGCTGGAACAGGATCAGACAAAGAAATCGATAGTAGAGAGGCCTTTGGCGACGTCCCTTTGGTGTATCTACAGGAGGAGATACCCGTCTGCAGTCCGGTTGCGGGTTCAGAGCGGGATCCTTGTGCGGTGCGAGGCGCTCCTAACCTGCCATCGTTTTCTGATATAGAATACTTGGAAGTTCCTAACTATTGGGATCTATATCATGATCCCGACGGTCCACTTTTCATTGCGTATCCCCACTTGGTGATGAGAGCAACGTTTGTTCCGAACACGACGCGGTGTTCCCTATATGAGAGAACCTTTCCCGCCTTTTTACCTTTTGACTTTCGTGATTCGGTGTTGATGTGTTTTGTTGATGCGAGGGTTAATGACTATGTGGTTGGGACCGGCCCTCCGACTTTGACTCTGGCGGCATTTACCCTTGTGGTGGGAGGAGGGTCCGTATTTGATTTCGAGCAGTACCGTGCAAGTACTGCGAGAGCTTATGAAGGCAGGGAGGGGGTGATGTTTCTCGCTCCTTCTGCCACCACGGTTGTGGAGGCGTGGTGGATGACCGAGTTTTGGGATGTCCAACGGACCGGCGAGGCTGTGTCGGTGGTGGCGCCATACAGGGACTACTTTGAGGCGTGGAGGAGCAGGTTCACCGAGGAGGACCTTGCTCTGTTGGAGAGGCCGCTGAGCGAGTTCGAGAAGGTCATAAAGGAGGGTGCTGTGGCTCGCGTGGCGGAGACGGGGGGGCGGATTGCGGTGGGTGATGATTTGCCGATGTTGATCACCGACGCCAATTTGCTGCGTCCCTATTATGAGGGGCCGGGGGTGGGAATCTCGTATGAGACGGATGCGCCGTTGCTGCCGCCGCCGGTTCCGGGAGGAGAAGATCCGGAGCAGCCTCCGGTTACCACCGGTGAGGAGGATGACGGTTCGTCGGGTACGGTGCCGGTGCCTGATGGGGAGGACCAGCCGGATAGTGGCGGGAGCGGCGCCGGTCCTTGAGGGGCGTTTGGCGGCTCGTGTCAGAGTCTGTGATGTACGAAGGGGATTATTGCAATCCTCATGCATGAGACATAGTCGCCATTAAGCCTCATGAAGGTTAGTTTCAATAGAGGGGTAGCCGGTTGTCGAGAGGTTCGCTCTTCCAAGCCTCCCAGAGCCACTCGTATGCCGGATCGGTGCATATCAGCCAATCCCGCCCCGGCTGGGGTCCGGCCATAACGTTCAGGTAGTACATGTGATGACCGGGGGCGGCCACGCAGGGCCCGTGGTATCCCCTCGGCACCAGGAATAGATCACCGCTGTGGACGGTCACGGTCTCATCGATTTCTGAGTCCAGAGTGTACGTGCGATGGAGCCCGAATCCCCCGGGCCCTTCGATCTCGAAGTAGTAGATCTCTTCCAGCGGGGTCTCGCCCTCGGCCAGTTCGTCGTGCTTGTGGGGAGGGTAGGACGACCAGTTCCCCGAGGGAGTGAGCACCTCCACCACCAGCAGCTTGTCGGGACCCGGTACGTCGGCGGTCAGGAGGTTGTTGATCTGGCGGGTGGCCTGTCCGGCGCCCCGCAGATCCACCCTCACCCCGGAGGCCGGGTAATAGCGGGGCTCGGTGGCCTTGGTGGCCCGGGAGGTGGCGACGCAGAAGCGGCCGCCGCCGGTTGAGTGAATCGTCATCGTCGATCCTCGGGGGAGGAAGCACAGGTCGGTGAGGCCGGAGAACACATTGGTCCGCCCCTCCAACTCGAACGCCGCGTCGGGAGTCTCCACATGACATGAACCCTCCAGGGGAACAACAGCGGCTTCGGCTTCGCCCAACTCGATGTTACGCTCCTGTCCCGCCGCCAGTTCGACCACCGTCAGGCCGCACCAGTCCCAGCCCGCCTCTTCGGGAGTCAGCCGGATAGGATCGGTCCCGTCCACCAGGGACCCTGCGGGCCGGAACAGGGAGGTCATGTCGCCAGCCATCTCCGGGCGCCTAGAGGTCGGGGTGCACTATCCGCGCCGCCCTGTCGACCCAGCCCTCGACATCGTCGTCGGCAGGGTAGATCAGGCTGCGCCCGGCCACCAGTCCCCTGACGGTCGGCGCCTCCATCGCTTCGGCCCAGGAGGCCAAGAGCTCTTCGCCCCGATGCCCCGGGTCTCCTCCCAGGAGCAGGACCGGTAGGGAGGACGCGGCGAAGACCCTGAGGGGATCGGAACTTGGAGGAGGGAGCTTCAACCAGGTATAGGCGCTGGAGGGCCCCAGCCCGGAGGCAATGGCGATCACTCCGATCAGCGCTTCAGGGCTGGTGTCGATCTTGAGCGCTCCGTCCTCGTCCCGATAGGCGGGTAGGGGTTCAACCATCACCGCAAGGGGAGACTTCTGGGTGGTGATCACCCGGATCGCCCGGGCGCATTGGTAAATGGTCTTCAGGCTGTTTGGGTCATCGCGATCGATCCGGAGCAGGAGTTTTCCCCCGTCAAGATTCATCTTGAACAGACCACCCGTGTGGTAGGCGGTTATGGGATCGTCCAACTCCCAGGCGGACCCGCTAAGGCCGCCCCGGTTCATGGAGCCGAACACCACCTTGTCGTCCAGAAGCGACGATCCGGTCAGCGATCCCAGAAACAGCAGGTCCTCGACGATGTCGGGAGTGGCCAACAGACCGTCCACTCCCGGATGGGAAAGGGCAGTGCTCAGCCGGGAGAGGAGGTCCCGGCGGTCGGCCATGCGCATCGGATCCCCGCCCACGCCGATAGCCCCGCGGGCAGGGTGGTCGGCAGCCACCAGGAAAAGCCGGGTGCCGGTGGAGGTCCCGCCACTCAACTGGTCGTAAGGAGCAAGCAGGGGTCGGCGTCGACGACTCCGGGCAAGCTCCAGAGCCTTGTGCGGCGCATGGGCTCGGAGGTCGATCAGTCGCTTGTACAGGTCTGCGGTAATCATTGGCGTACGTCGTCTATAGAGTCGGTGCTGAACGTGTCAACCTCCCAGAGATTAACGCAGAGGAAGTCAGGTCTCTTCCGTCTTCTGGCTGTCGGGTTGGCATTGGCCCTGATCCCCTCATGCGGGACCCCGTCCCCTTCGCTGGAGTTTCCCGAGGGAACCCCCGCCGACCTGCAGACTCTGAGCCAAGATGTCTGGGAGGAGTTCCTGACGGTCTTCCCCAACCAGTCGGACTGCATGGGCGTGGTGACCCTGGAGGGAGACTGGAACCTGGAAGGGTCGCGGGCCTTCTACCTCCCGGGCCAAGCCAAGGTGGTGCTGAAGATCCCGGCCACCGCCGGGCACCTGCGCCACTCACTGGTCCATGAGTTGGCGCACCACGTCGAGCACGCCTGCCCCGACCACGCCCAGCTTCGAGCGGCGTTCCTGGCGGCCCAGAACCTGTCGGCGGACACTCCCTGGTTCGAGGGCCCCTCATGGGAGGAGACCCCGTCCGAGCAGTATGCCGAGACGGTGGTGAGGCTGGTGCTCGACAGGCCGGTCTGGAACTACCGGCTTTCTCTGACTCCCGAGGCCGTGGCGACGGTGAGGGATTGGGGTGGAGGCCCATGACGCGACCTCCACCCCTGGCAAGGACTAGCTCCCTCGTCCGGTGGCTTCCGCCAACTCGTGCTGGAGTTGTTCGAGGTCGGCGCCGCCGGCCATCATCTGGATCAGATGGTCGATCGGCACCTCTTCCTTGGCGTAGTCGCCGAGGATCTGACCGCGCTTGAGGATCACGAAGTGGTCCCCAACCGGGTAGGCGTGGTGGGGGTTGTGGGTGATGAAGATCACTCCGATTCCCCGGTTCCGAGCTTCGACGATATACCGAAGCACCACACCCGCCTGCTTGACTCCCAGAGCGGCGGTGGGCTCGTCCAGGATCAGCACCTTGGCGCCGAAGTAGACCGCCCGGGCGATGGCCACCGACTGGCGCTCGCCACCCGAGAGGGTGCCGACCGGTTGGTCGGGATCCCGGATGTCGATCCCCATCTTGGCCATCTCCTCTCGGGTAATGCGCTTGGCATTCTCGACATCGAAGAGCCCATTCTTTTGCAGCGGCTCCGAGCCCAGGAAGAAGTTCCGCCAGATGGACATCAGGGGGATCATCGCCAAGTCCTGGTAGACGGTGGCGATGCCTGCGTTCAAAGCTTCCCGGGGCGACTCGAACAGAGTCTCATTGCCCTCGAAGAAGTACTTGCCCTCACTGGGCTTGTGGACGCCGGCCAGGGTCTTGATCAGAGTCGACTTTCCCGCACCGTTGTCGCCCAGGAGACAGGTGACCTCTCCGGGGCGAACGAACATGGACACGTTCTGGAGCGCGATGACGCTGCCGAAAAACTTGGATACTCCTTGGATTTCCAGGATCTTGTCGCTCATCGTTTGCTCGCTCTCTGTCGTATGAAGTTGTTGAAGATCACGGCCAGTACGAGGATGCCGCCCACGAACACGCGGAACCAGTCCCCGTCAACGCCGGTGATGATGATGCCCTGCTGCACCATGGCGAAGATCAATGCGCCGAACACCGGTCCGAGCACCGACCCGTAGCCGCCGGTCAGGAGGGTTCCGCCCACCACCACCGCGATGATGGCCTCGAACTCCTTGAGAGTGCCGCGCAGGGAGTCGGCGCTGTTGAGTTGGGTTGCCTGGATGAGGGCCACCGTGAACGCAGCGAGCGCAGTCACCATGAAGAGCGCGATCTTCAGCTTTGCCACAGGGACACCAACGTTGCGGGCGGCGTTGGCGTCGCCCCCCGTTCCGAATATCCAGTTACCGATGTGAGTCTTCAACAGGACTATGGTCGCGATGGCCGCAATGACAATCCACCAGATGATGGCGATGTCGAACCTGGCGCCGCCGAACTCTATCTTGGTGGCGAAGGCCGCGGCCCATCCGCCCGAGTCATAGTCCTCGAATCCACCCAACTGGGTCCGGTTGGTCATCAGTCGAGGAATGGCCACGGCCAGGCCCCGGAAGATGAACAACGACCCCAGGGTGATGATGAAGGACGGCAATCTGGTGGCCATCACCAGCACTCCGTTGAAGAAGCCGGTGAGCAGGGTGATGATCAAGGCGATCAGCACCGCCATCCAGACGGGAAGCCCGAATCCACCGGCCTCGGCAGGGGTGATCAGCAGCATGATCGCCATTCCGGCGAATCCCACGATCGACCCGATCGAGAGGTCAAACTCACCGGCGATCATCAATAGCGCCACCGCCACTGCAAGGATTCCCAGCGGGGCGGCGCGGTTGAGGATGGCGGCGGTGGTGACCCACGACACGAAGTTGTTGTCGAAGGCCACGATGGCAAAGAAAACCCAAACCACCACCAGGGCCAGAAACGCCCCGAACTCGGGTCTGGTCAGCAGCCGATTGGCGAGGCTCATTTGCCTTACCCGTTCGTCCGTCATAGGACAACCTCCTTTGGTCTCGTCTCCTTTGGTCTCCTTGGGTAAGAACCTAGCAGGCAAAAGGAAAGGGAGGCCGGTAAACCGGCCTCCCTTTCAGACGGTTTCGGTTTGGCTGTCTAGCGCAGTCCCTCCTCCGCGAAGGAGATCACATCGGTTGCGTTGTCGGCCGTAACCAACTGCGGGCCGGTCAGGACCACCCTGTTCACGGAGCCGAGCGGGAGTCCGCCGGTCTCGTGGAACATCGTCAGCAGCACGATGGGCAGGTAACCCTGCGCGTACTGGTACTGGTCGATGGCGAAGGCCATGTCGCCTGCGCCGATCGCCTCCAGCACCTCTGGACCGAGGTCGAAGGTGGCCAGTTCCACCTGACCCAGCATGCCGATGTTCTCCATGGCGTTCAACGCCGGGATGGCGCCGGTCGGCCCCAGGGCCAGGACGCCGTCGGGGTTCCGGGAGGACAGGGCGCCTTCGATGGCGGCCTGCGCTCCGGTGGGATCGGCCAGGTCCACCGGGATGACTTCCACGCTGCCGCCCAGCCCGTCTTCGAAGCCCTGGCAACGTGCGTCGAGGGCTGCGTTTCCGACTTCCTGGTTGATGCAGAGCGCGTTGCTCACTCCCATGGCGCTCATTTCCTGACCTGCGATCAGGCCGGCTTCGTACTCGGTCTGACCGACGTGGACCAGAACACCGAGGTCGGCGAAGACATCGGAGCCGGAGTTCATGGAGATCACCGGAATGCCGGCTTCCACGGCGGCGCGGATGCTCGGCCCGAGGGCGTCGGCGTCAGGAATGGTCACCACCAGCCCGTCAGGCTGGGAAGCCACCGCTGCGTCGATGATCTGGGCCATCTCGGCCATGTCGAACGTCCCGGGCGCCTGGTATACCACCGACACGCCCATGTCTTCTTCGGCTGCCTTCACGCCGTTGGCGGCCACCGACCAGAAGGGGTCGGAGGACTGGCCGTGGGACACCACTATGAAGTTGAGGTCGCGCTGGGCCACCGCGTCTGCCGGAGCCGTGGTGGGCTCGGGAGCGGCTCCCTCGGCGGCGGTGGTCTCAGGCGCGGCAGTGGTTTCAGCGGCGTCGTCTCCACCGCAGGCTGCCACTATGAGGGCCATAGCCGCCAAAACAGCCAAGAGGTACTTGCTTCTCATAAGGACTCGTCTCCTTTCATGAATGGTTGTACAGTAGTCCGTCCGTGGAGACCGGACGACCTCCGGTCACCACGCGGATGACAACCTTCTTGATTATATCGGTTTGATGCGAAGCGCATCATGTGGGCGGACTGTCTATCACCGGCGGACCTTCGATCAACCGGGCCAGATCCCGCAGATAATCGACGCTGATCGAGGCATCCTCCACCGGTCCTTGGCGGAGAGGAGGGGGTTGTCGGAGGACTTTGTCCTGCTCTATTACATACCACCCCTGATAACCGGCGCTCTCCAAGGCGGTGATCACGCCGCGGATGTCGACATCCCCCGCGCCCAGCGGCCGGAACAGGCCTGACTTCACGGCTTCTCGGAAGGGGACCTCTCCGGCTCGCACGCGAGAGGCCGCCGAGTCCTCGACATCCTTCAGATGGACATGGGCGACGCGGTCGGGCACCGAGCGGGCCACCTCCAAAGGGTCGATTCCGGCAAGAAACATGTGCCCGGTGTCCAGGCAGAGGGAGACGTCGGTGTTGGCCAGCACTCGTTCCAGGTGCTGAGGTCTCTCCACCGCCATGCCCCAGTGTTGATGAAGCGCCACCTCCAGGCCCTCCTCGCCGGATTGAGCCACCAGTCGCTTGAGGTTGTGATCGAAGGTCTCCCAATGGGCGTCGCTCAGGCTGCCGGACCGGTCATAGCCCCGGCGGTCCAGGACGGCCCCCAGGACCAGGACCTCGGATCCGCAGGCGGACAGGGTCTTGATGGCGCGGTCCGCGTAGGCAGCCTGTTGCGGGCTTTCCGCCGGCAGGTGGAGCAGCAGCGGCACGAAGCCTCCCACCACCGACAACCCGACGGACGCCGCCCTTTCCCGAGCCTCCTCGGGGGTCTCACCCAGGAAGCCATCGGGGCCCAATTCCGTCGCGGAGAGGCCGATGTAGGCCATCTCTTCCAGCACGCGGTCGCTGGAGAGTAAGTGCCCCCAGCCGGGAGATCCGTCCACACCCCAACTGATCGGGGCTCCGGCGATGCGGTCCGCGAGGGGAATCATGCGGGGCCCGGTGGGGGTGGAGGCTGGGGCGGACTGCCCGCTCCCTGAACCGACTGGTCGTAGTCGATCACGGCTCCGGTCATCAGCCCTGAAGCGTCGGAGGCCAGGAAGGCGATGGCTTCCGCTATCTCGCCGGCTTTCAGGAGTCTTCCGAAGGGCGACCCGGCCTCCGCTCTGGCCAACCAGTCATCTCCGGCCCCGCCCCCGGTTTGGGTGATGTGCTCGGCGGGAGTGTCGGCCCAGCCGGGTTGGAGGCAGTTGACCCTGATCCGGTCCCGCATCACCGAATAGGCGACATTGCGGGACAAAGCGGCCAGCGCGGCCTTGGATGCGGAATAAGGGGTGATGTGGGGGGGACCACCGTGAGCGGCCACCGACCCCACATTTACGATGGTTCCTCCTCTTCCCTCCCGTCTCATGATCCTCACCGCCTCCTGCATCAGGAAGAAAGGAGAACGGAGGTTGGTAGCCATGATCTCGTCCCACTGATGGAGAGTGGTGGATTCGATGGACCCCCGGGCGGTGCTCCCCGCGCTGTTGACCAGGATGTCGATGCGCCCGAAGCTCCGGTCGGCAGTCTCGATTATTCGCCGGTATGCCGTTGGAAGCGCAAGGTCGGCCGCCACGAACACGGCCTCCGCGCCACCGTGGTCGGCGAGCGACCGGGCCACCGCCTCACCCCGACGGCGGCATCGCCCGGTCAACAGGATGGCTTCGGCTCCTCGCGCCGCCATCAATCGGGCGGTGGCTTCCCCCATGCCGGAGGTGCTGCCGGTGATGACGGCTGTCTTGCCCGCGAAAGGTTGCATCGTTCTCAGAGGACCTCTACACCCCGACTCGCTGTTGTTTCCGTTCGGCTTCGTACTGCCCCCTGGCAATCCTCACCAATTCCCGCTCGCTTACCTCGGGAATGCCCACCTCCCACCAGGCGCCTCCCTCGCCCCACTGATAGGGATGGGTCTCGATCACGATCACATAGGTACGGTCCGCCTCCTTGGCGCGCCGGTAGGCGGCGGGCAACTGATCCAGTCTTTCAACCCGCTCGGCCAACGCACCCATGGAGCGGGCGTGTTCCACGAAGTCAACCCGGGCCATCCGTTGGTGGCGGGAAGAGGCCAACAGATTGTTGAACTCCTCTCCTCCCACGTTGACCTGCAGCCGGTTGATGACGGCAAAACCACCGTTGTCGCACACGATCACGATCAGCTTGTGGCCAGAGAACACGGTGGAGTAGATGTCGGAGTTCATCATCAGGTATCCGCCGTCTCCCACCCAGGTCACCACGTCCCGATCGCCGAGGGCCATCTTGGCGCCCCAAGCGCCGGAGATCTCGTATCCCATGGTGGAGTAGCCGAACTCGCAGTCGAAGGTCCCGGCCCGTTTCGACCTCCACCCCAAGTTGAGTTCACCGGGAAGCCCTCCTGCCGCGGAGAGGCAGTAGTCGTCGGGATCGCTGACCTGCCAAATGGTCTGGATCACCGACTGGTAGGCGGGGGGAGTGTCGGAACGAGTCAGCCAACCGTCCAGATAGGTGTTCCACTCGTCCATCTGGGCCCGGCTGGTCTCCATCCACTCCGCCGGGGCCTGGTAGCCGCCCAGCAGGTCGTCGATCGCCTCCAAGCTCAGCCGGGCGTCGCCTATGACCGCTTGGGAGTGCTGCTTGAGCGCGTCCCAGCGGGCGGCGTTGACGGTGACGAAGCGCACCTCCGGGCGCTGGAAGGCGGTCCACGATCCGGTGGTGAAGTCCTGGAGCCGGGTGCCGACCGCCATTACCAGGTCCGCTCGGGCGGCCAGATAGTTGGCGGATGCTCCTCCGATCACTCCGATGGTCCCTGCGTAGTTGGGATGGCTTTGCTCCATTACGGCCTTGCCGGCCACGGTCTCCACTACCGGTATGCCTCTCCGCACCGCGAAGTCGGTCAATTCCCGGCCGGCGTCGGAGTAATGGACGCCCCCGCCGGCGATGATCAGGGGCTGTCGGGCCTGTTTGATCAGGGCGGCGGCGGCCGCCGTGTCCCGGGAATCGGGGACAGGCCGGCGGATGTAGTGGACCCGCTCGGCGAAGAAGGCGCTCGGGTAGCTGTAGGCCTCCGACTGGACGTCCTGTGGAAGGGCGATGAAGGCCGGTCCGCAATCGGCGGGATCCAGCATGACTCCCAGGGCCTGGGGGAGGGACTGGACGATCTGCTCCGGCCGGGTGATGCGGTCCCAGTAACGAGACACCGGCCGGAAGGTGTCGCACACCGTCGTGGTGGGGTCATCGAAGTTCTCCACCTGCTGCAGCACGGGATCGACGATCCGGTGAGTGAAGGTGTCGCCGCCGAACAGCAGTATGGGGAGCCGGTTGGCATGCGCCGCCGCCGCGGCGGTGATCATGTTGGTGCATCCCGGGCCGATCGAAGCGGACGCCACCATGATCTGTCGGCGGCGGCGGGCCTTGGCGAAGGCCATGGCCGCCAGGGCCATGCCCTGCTCGTTCTGTCCCCGCCAGGTGGGGAGTTGATCGGAGACCGGTTGGAGGGCTTCCCCCAAGCAACTGACGTTGCCGTGCCCGAAAATAGCGAAGACGCCGGGGAACAGCGGTACCGTCTCGCCGTCGATCACGGTCTTTTGGGCAATCAGCCATTTGACCACGGCTTGCGCCATCGTAAGCCGGATCGTCTCCATGCTCAGTCGTCTCCTTGGTTGTGTTCCCCGGGCGTCTCCCCGATGGCGCGATCCGGGTCGACATCGGAGCGTGCCATAGCTTCCAGGGCTCCCGATCCAAGCGATCGGGTCAAGCGGGATGATACTCCGTTCACTTCGCTCATCCTCCTAATCCGAGATGGTTTCGTGGGTGGAAGGGCGGTCTTTCCACCGTCGCCGGACGGTTCCGGCGGATGTTCCTATTCCCTCCGCGTTCCATTCCGCGGGATGATATCGCTGCGGGTTGATGACCCTTGCCTCCCGTGCGGGGATGGATCGCGATGAGTCCTGCCGGGGATGGTCCCGGAAGTTCAGACCGCCTCAGGGGTTGGCAGATATCATGGCTTCATGAGGGTTAGGGCCGACTAGCGCAGGGCAGGCAGATGAGCAAAACTTCCTGGAACAGCCCGCTTATCAGGTCCGAGGACTGGGTGTCGGTATGGCTGGGCGCCGCTTTGATCCTCCTGGCGATTGTCGGGGTGCGACCCGTCCTGCCTTCTTTCTCGTGGAGTGCTGGTTCGCCAGGCGGGTTGCTCTCGGCCGACAACGTGTTGGCAGCCCTGGTGCTGGGACTTCTGCTGATGGCGCTCTCTGCAGCGGGCCTCCGTCTGATGGGAGGGGATGTGAGGGCCTATGTCGTCGGGTTTGCGGTCCTCTTCGGCCTGGGCTGGGCATCCCAGACGGTGGCGGGAATCCCCACCCTGAAGGAGTGGGGGATCAGTTACGTAATCGTCTCCCTGGTAGTGGGCCTGGTCATCTCCAACCTGGGCTCTGTCCCGCCATGGATGAAAGAGGCGGTCCGGACCGAGTACTACATCAAGACCGGACTGGTGATTCTCGGCTCGTCCATCCTCTTTGGGGAGATCCTCCGCGCCGGCCTGTTCGGCCTGGGCCAAGCCCTGCTGGTCATCCTGGTGGTGTGGAGGTTCTGCTACTGGTTTTGCCGCCGGATCCGGGTGGACAAGGAATTCTCGGTGATCCTGGCCACCGCGGTCTCGATCTGTGGCGTCTCGGCGGCCATCGCGGCCTGCGGCGCGGTGGGGGGTGACCGGAAGAAACTCTCCTATGTCACCTCCCTGGTGCTGATCGTGGCCGCTCCGATGGCGATCTTCATGCCCGCCGTGGCCGAAAGCGTGGGTTTGGCGCCGGTCGTGGCGGGCGCCTGGCTGGGAGGGACCATCGACACATCCGGCGCGGTGGTGGCCTCCGGGGAGATCCTTGGCGACTCGGCCTTGAACGCGGCGGTGATCGTGAAGTTCTCACAAAACGCCCTGTTGGGCCTGGCGGCCTTTGCCATATCACTGTGGTGGGCCTTCCGCGGCGCCGGTGACCGGGAGGAGCGACCCACCGCCCGGATGATCTGGGACCGGTTCCCCAAATTCGTGCTCGGGTTCATGGTGGTGTCCCTCCTGTTCTCCTTCCTGCTGAGTCCCGAGGTGGTCGACGCCACCGGCGGCCTGCTGAAAGGCATACGGACCTGGTGGTTCTCCCTGGCTTTTCTCTGCATCGGCCTCGAGACACGCTTCCGGGACCTGGTCTCGATGGATGGCGGCCGCCCTGCCGCCGGGTTCCTGGTTGCCCAGGGAGTCAACATTCTCTGGACGCTCGGGGTGGCCTGGCTGCTCTTCGGGGGCGTCCTGTTCTCGGTGCCGGACCTGTGAGGGTCAGAGGGTCCCGACGCTCTCCCATGCGCCTGACTCCCAGGACCGGGCCATAGCCGCCTGGACCTGGGCCACCCGCGCCGCCGCTTCGAAGTCGGGAGAGAACGTCGCCCCCGATCCGACCGCCTGCAAGAACTCGTACAACTCGATGAGCTTCAGGGCCTCGTAGCCGATCGAATTCCCGTGGCCGGGGACGATGTTGCCCTGGTGGGGGAGCCAGTCTCCAGCCAGGACCTGGACGAACCCGTCGACGGGCTGCTCTTCGGGCAGGTACAACTCCAGTGCGTTGAGCTTCTCGTGCGTCCAGGAGGCAGCCCCCTTGGTCCCGTTCAACTCGAAGGCCATGTCGCTCTGCGGGCCGACGATGGTCCGGTCGGACTCCAGGGTCCCCCGCGCACCGTTCTCGAATTCCACCAGGGCGCCGACATAGTCCTCGTTGGTCACCTGCCCGGTGGGATCGGCGACCGAGCCCACGTCATAGTGGGTTCGGTTTCCGGGCATCGGAATGGGACGATGGGTGATGAAGGTCTCCCTGGTGGCCACCACCCGCCGGATGGGTCCGCACAGGAACAGGGCCATGTCGATGGCGTGGGACATGATGTCGGTCAGCGTCCCGTAGCGGGACTTCTCGGTGAATCGCCAGGTGAGCAGCGAGAGCGGGTCCCGCCCGTACATCGAGAAGAACCGTCCCCTGTAGTGGGTGAGCCTGCCGAATCGTCCCTCTTGGATGAGGGTGTGCACATGCTGGACCAGCGGTACCCACCGGTAGTTGTAGCCGCATCCGGAAAGCACCCCGGCGGTCCGGATGGCGCGTGCGATGGCCATGGTGTCTTCGGGATGTCCCCCCACCGGCTTCTCGCAGAACACGGTCTTGCCGGCGGCAGCGGCTTCCTCGGCGATGGTCCGGTGCAATGCGTTCGGAGCGGTTATGTCGACGATGTCCACGTCGGGGTGGTGAACCACCTCTCTCCAGTCCGCGCCGCCCTTTTCATAACCGAAGTCCTCGACCGCAGTGGCGACCCGCGTCGAGACCGGATCCGCCATCGCCACCAGCCTCGGGCGGATGTCGCTCTCGGGAAAGTAGACCTCGATGTTCCTGAAGGCGCGGGTGTGGGACTGGCCCATCCATCCGAACCCGATCAGCCCGATCCCTGGGGCTTTCCTGCTCATCTCATCGCGGCCGATCTGTGCGACAACGCTCAATCCTAGGCGCTGAGACCCGCCCGTTCCAGAACCTCGGGGTTGACCAGGTAGCTGGGGCGGCGCCCCGCCATAACCGAGAGGACCTGGCTTATCGCCTCCGCCAGCATCCGTCCCTTGGCCTCCGTGGTCCAGGCCGCCACGTGAGGGGAGACCAACACGTTATCGAAGCCGAGCAACGGATGGCCGATCGGGAGCGGCTCGGGATCGGTGACGTCCAGGCCGACCGCCCGGAGATGGCCCGAGGAGACCGCCTCCACCAGCGCGTCGGTGTTGACCACCGGCCCGCGGGAGGTGTTGATCAAAATGGCGTCCGGTTTCATCAAATCGAGCATCTCCCGGTCGAACAGGTCCCGAGTATCGGGAGTGAGGGGCACATGGATGGAGACGACGTCGGCGGAGGCCACCATCCCCGCCAGATCAGGCGCCCGGGTTACGGACCCGAATTGCTCGTCGGTCAGATACGGGTCGAATGCGGTTACCTCCATTCCGATGGCCGCGGCCATGGTGGCCACCCGGCGAGGAATCCGGCCGAATCCCACCAGGGCCAGAAGCTTTCGGTTCAGCTCCACCGCCCTGTGGTTCTTGATGCTTGCCAGATCGCCCTGTCGCAGTTGGCGCTGGAGGATGGGGAGACGCTTGGCGACTGCCAGCATCAGTGCGATCGCCTGCTCGGCGGTGGGGATGGTGGGTCCCTCGGGAAAGTTGCAAACACAGATCCCCCGCTCCGTGGCGTCCTCCACCACTATGGCGTCGTAGCCGATCCCGGTGCGGGCGATGATCGCCAGGTTCGGCACCCGGTCCATCACCTCCCCGTCGAACCGGCTGTGTCCCGCCAATATGGCCTTGGCCTCCTCGATGCCGCGGTAGGGGTCTCCTGGATCGCCCGGGCCCAGAACTCTTATTCCTGATTGGTGTACCTCGTCCATACCCGGCCAGTTGACGCGCTCGAACCAGACCGGATAGGGGGGTGAGGTGGACTCTGCTGTGGTGTTCGCCATGTTGGGCTAGGTTAGAAGGACTGCCAGGCGATCCTGCGGAACACCTGTCCGCTCTCCAGGTCCTGGAGAGGACGCTGAGGAGTGCGGGGTAGTCCGCCTGGCGGAGACTAGGGCGCCCCCCTTCTTCTGATCCTTCCCCACAGAAGCGCCAGGGCGAGGGCGACGAAAACCAACCCCGCCATCAGGCGCCACCTGGTCAGGAGCAGCAACCCGCCTCCCGCAACCGCCAGGGCCACCCCCCACCTCATGGAACTGAGAGCCGGGTAGGCCAGCCACACGGCCCCCAGCAGGATGTCGGCCCGGAGCAGCACCGAGGCGGTCTCCGGATATCCCTGCCACCACGTCAGAGCGGAGGCCGCAGTGAGGCAGAGAACGGCCACTCCCAGAAGCAGGCGGCGATAGTCGGGGGAGTCGGCGCGGTCTTCGCTCATCCCCATCAAGCTAGCGGTCAGGCGGCCGGGATTTTCTAAACTCCTTCTCCTATGCCGATAGATGTCGATGTCGCCCATGTCGCCAACCTGGCGCGGTTGGCTCTGTCTCCGGACCTCCTGGACCGGTACCGGGAGGAGTTGGGGGTCATCCTGGACCATGCCTCCCGGGTGCAGGAAGTCGACACCTCCGCCGCCGTCCCGCTTGCTCATCCGCTGGGGCAGACCAACGTGTTCCGGGCCGACGAGGTGCGCCCCTCCCTCGACCGCGATGAGGTGTTGGAGATGGCGCCGGAAACCCGGGACGGCTTCTTCGTGACCTCCCCGGCCCTGGACTGACCCGACGGATGCCCTCCGGACCGCTCTCGATAGGCGCCGCCGGCGCGGCGCTGCGTTCCGGGGAGGCCACCGCCGTCGAGTTGCTGGCGGCGGTGATGTCCCGGGCGGAGATGACCGAGTCGGAGTTGCACTGTTACCTCAACCTCGACCGGGAGGGGGCCATGGCGGCCGCCCGTCAGGCTGACAGAGAGTTGGACAGGGGGGAGGACCGGGGGCCTCTCCACGGTATCCCCGTGGCTGTGAAGGACAACATGTGCACCCGCGGGTTGGAGACCACCTGCTCCTCGAAGATCCTGGCCGGGTACCGACCCCCGTACGACGCCACCGCGGTGGCCCGTCTGCGGGAGGCGGGAGCGGTGATCGTCGGTAAGACCAACCTGGACGAATTCGCCATGGGCAGTTCAACCGAGAACTCCGCCTACGGGCCCACCCGCAATCCCTGGGACACCGGCCGGGTCCCCGGGGGATCGTCAGGGGGTTCGGCGGCGGCGGTGGCGGCCGGATCGGCGATCGCCGCCCTGGGATCGGACACCGGCGGCTCCATCCGCCAACCGGCCTCCCTGTGCGGCGTGGTGGGGATGAAGCCCACCTACGGCCTGGTCAGCCGGTACGGGTTGGTGGCGTTCGCTTCCTCACTGGACCAGATCGGTCCGCTCACCCGCACGGTGGGGGACGCGGCGCTCCTGCTGTCCGCCGTGGCCGGCCACGATCCGGCCGACGCCACTTCCTATGCCGGACGGGCGCCTGACTTCGCGGGAAGCCTGGACAGGGGCGTGGACGGGCTGAGACTGGGAGTGGTGAAGGAGTTGGGAGGGGATGGGTACCAGCCCGACGTGTCGGAGGCGACCGAGGAGATGCTCAATAAGCTGGCGGCCCAGGGCGCGGAGGTGATGGAGGTCTCCCTCCCGCTGTTTGATGTGGCGCTGTCCGCCTATTACCTGATCGCGCCTGCCGAGTGCTCGGCCAATCTCGCCCGGTTCGACGGGATGCGCTACGGGCTCTCCATCAAGGGCTCCACCGCCTCGGCCACCATGGCCGGGACCCGCGCCGAGGGTTTCGGCCCGGAGGTGACCAGGCGCATCCTGCTGGGGACCTATGCCCTTTCAGCCGGGTACTTCGATGCTTTCTACGGGCAGGCTCAGAGAGTTCGCTCCCTGCTGCAAGCGGAGTTTGATGAGGCCTACCGCAAGGTGGACGTGCTCGTCTCCCCGACCAGTCCCACCACCGCCTTCCGGTTGGGCGAGCGGACCCAGGATCCCCTGGCTATGTACATGAGCGACATCTGCACCATCCCCTCCAACCTGTCGGGACATCCTGCCATCTCCGTGCCGATCGGCCTCGACTCCAAGCACCTGCCCATCGGCTTCCAGGTGATGGCGCCGGCTCTCGGTGAGCAGGTGATGATGGCCGTGGCGGCGGAGGTGGAGAGACTGGCCGGCTTTGACGCCCTGCCCCCGCCGGCGCTGGCCCCACCGCCCGGGGTGCCGCTGTGAAGTGGGAGCCGGTGATCGGGATCGAGGTCCACGTGGAGTTGGACACCGACTCCAAGATGTTCTGCGGATGCCGGGTGTCCTTCGGCGATCCCCCCAACACCCATGTCTGCCCGGTATGCCTGGCCCTGCCCGGATCGCTCCCCGTGCCCAACCGGAAGGCGATCGAGAGGATCATCCGGCTGGGGCTGGCCCTCAACTGTCGAATCAACCCCGGCTCGGTCTTCCATCGCAAGAACTACTACTACGCCGATCTGCCCAAGAACTACCAGATCAGCCAGTACGACGTTCCCGTGTGCGTGGACGGTTGGTTGGACGTCGAATCGGACGAGAGCCGGTTCCGGGTGGGGATCGAGCGGGTGCACATGGAGGAGGACACCGGAAAGTCGGTGCATGTGGGCGAGGGGGGAAGGATCCACTCGGCGGCGGAGACCCTGGTGGACTTCAACCGCGCCGGCACCCCCCTGGTTGAGATCGTCTCCCGTCCGGATCTGCGAAGCGCGGCCGATGCGCGAACCTATGCCCAGGAGTTGCGAGCCGTCGTGGTGGAGACCGGGGTCTCCGACGCCCGGATGGAGAGAGGCTCGATCAGGTTCGACGCCAATGTGTCCATCCGCCCGGAGGGGAGCCCGGAGCTGGGCGTGAAGGTGGAGATCAAGAACATGAATTCCTTCCGATCGCTGGAGAAGGCCATTCGCTCGGAGATCGAGCGGCAGACCGCGCTGGTCGCGACCGGTGAGAGGGTGGTGATGGAGACCCGGCACTGGGACGAGGAGGGGGAGGTCACCCACGGGATGCGCACCAAGGAGGGGAGTTCCGACTACCGCTATTTCACCGAGCCGGACCTGGCGCCCATGGTCTTCGACGGCTCCTGGGTGGAGGAGGCCCGGTCTCATCTGCCCGAGCTTCCCGCTCTCCGCCGGGATCGCTACCGCGGAATGGGAGTGAAGCCCGCCGCGGCCCGGGTGCTTGCCTCCTCGGACCCGCAACTCAGAAGCCTGTTCGAGGAGGCCGTGGAGTCCGGCGCCGATGCTGTGGCGGCTGGAAACTGGGTGACGGGCGAGGTGACCGCCTCTCTCCGGCGCAGGGAGGTCTCACTGGAGGATGTTCCGCTCCGGGGAGGCCAGATCGCCGCGCTGACCCGTTTGGTCAGTGAAGGCCGCGTGTCCGCCAGCGCCGCCCGCGAGGTCCTGGAGGGCGTGATGGACGGGGAGGGGAGTCCGTCCGAGGTTGCGACCCGGCGCAACCTGTTGCAACTCTCGGACCGCGCGGCTCTCGAAGAGGTGGTGGAAGAGGTGATGGCCGCCAATCCCGAGGCGGTGGAACGCTACCGATCGGGCGAAGGGAAGGTGCGAGGCTTCCTGGTTGGCCAGGTGATGAGAGCCACTTCCGGCCGCGCCGACCCTCGAGCGGTCAATGAAATACTCTCCGCCCGACTGTAACTACGGGTTCACACCGGTCCGATAGGGGCTATCCCCCGTAGGTGATGTACTCATCCAGGCTCTGGTCCGGGCGGGAGCCCCCGCTGTAGGTGAGGATGCGGTAGTTGGCCATCGACGGCTCTCCGACTTCCACGAACTCGTAGTCGCCTCCGATCCCCAGGTAATCGGGATCCCCTCCTGCCGAGATCAGGTCCCGGCACTGGACGAAAGTGCGGCACTTGGTCCCCGTCCGGGTCACGTCGTTGATCTCCCGGGCGATGAGGGTCGGGTCGGTGGAGCCTGCCACCTCCGCGGCGAGCGCGATGATGATGAGTGCGTCGTAGGTCTCGGCGCCGTAGCCGTAGATGCCGTGCACACCGCCTTCGTATGCGGTCTCGAGCCGGTCCGTGAAGGGGCGGATGGTCCTGAGGTCCACCGAGTTCTCGGCCCCCCGCATCCCGGTGAGGATGGAGGGGTCGGAGACGGAGCCCCCGATGCTGGCGATGTGGCCGGCGGTCCCGTGAACGATGGTGTCTGAGGTGGGCCCGATCCCCCGTTCGTGCATGGTTGTCACCAGTGCAGCCGCCTCCTCGAAGCCGATGACGAAAACGGCGTCGGGGTCGGCGGCCACCAGCAGGTCCACTTCGGCGTCGAAGCTGTCGGTCCCGGGGGCGTAGGCGATGAAGGGATCGATCACGCCTCCCAGTTCCTCGAAGCTGTCGCGGAAGGCTACGGCCAGCCCGGTCCCGTAGGACTCCTGCCGGTAGATCACCCCGACCGTCTCGATGCCCTCCGACGCCATCAGTTGCGCCGTCATCGCCGATAGCAGCAGGTCGGGAGGGGCGGTGCGGAAGTACAGCCCGTTGTCGGGGTAGGTGGTGAAGTCGGGGGAGGTGTTGGATGGGGCGAACTGGATGACCCCGGCTCCGGTGATCTTGTCGATGACCAGCTTGGAGACTGCCGAACTGGCGGCGCCCACGATCGCATCCACCTCCAGGGCAAGAAGCCTGTCCACCTCGGGGTTGGCCACGTCCTGGCTGAGGTCCCCCGAGTCGGCCTCGTAGAGAGTGACCTCGGCGCCCAGCACCCCTCCGGCCGCATTGAGGTCCTCCAACGCCACCCGGGCTGCGGCTGTCAGGGTTGGGCCGAACGAAGCCAGGTCTCCGGTGATCGGGAACAGCGTTCCTATCACGAGGCCCCCGCCGTCGTCGGTCTCCGAGGTCGGCCCCGAGAACATCTCCCTGGCGGTCAGGCCAACCAGAATGAGGATGAACACAGCCACCCCGACCGTTCGTTTGGGGAATTTTCTGGAGCTTGTCTTGCGGGCCAATGTCTCTCCGGTGTCGGCGCGACCCCAAGAATAAGGAACCGGACGGCCGGGGTCTCTCCTTTTCGGCGGTCCCGGGCCGGGGGAAGACGGACCAGGGAGGCGGCGGCACTGCCAGAGGTAGCATCAGCGCCATGCGCACCGGGGTTTATCTGTTTCTGGTCCGGGGGGCTCCGGTGACCACCGTCGGGACTGTCTGCTACCTGGCTGACTCCCGGCGGAGTCCGGCGGGCCGGTCGCCGCACCGGCGCTGAGGCGGGGACAGGATGGAGTTCCTGTGGGAAGTCTTGGCGGACGCGGTGGAGGTCCTGTCCCGGGCCGGGCCCGAACTCTGGATGGTGGTGGCCCTCACCCTCGCCGTCTCCGCAGCCTCGACCGGGATCGGCGTGCTGCTGGGGGTCCCGCTGGGAGCGGCTCTGGCGCTCGGCCGGTTTCGGGGAAGAGGGGTCCTCCGATTGGCGGTGAGCGTTGGCATGGGGTTCCCGCCCGTGCTGGCCGGACTCCTGCTCCTGCTGGTGTTCTGGCGGTCTGGTCCCCTGGGAGGCCTCGGTCTGATCTTCACCCCGGCCGCAATGGTGATCGCCCAGGTGGTCCTGGCGACTCCCGTGGCGGCCGGCGTCGTCTCGGGGTCCATCAGAGGTTTGGGCATGGTCCCCATGGAGCAACTGGCCGCTCTGCGGCTGGGGCGGGTGGCGCGGGGGATGGTCGCGGTGCGGGAGGCGAGGGCCGGGGTTGCCACCGCCGTGGCGGCCTCGTTCGGGAGGGTGGTGGCCGAGGTAGGGGCGGTGCTGGTGGTGGGAGGCAACATCGTGGGGGAGACTCGGGTGCTGACCACCCTGATAGTTGAGGAGTCGCGCCAGGCGCGGTTCGGAGCGGCGGTGGCGGCCGGGGCGGTGTTGCTGGTCATCGCCCTGTTCGTGAACGTGGCCGTTGGCCGGTTGGGAGGAGACGGCCCATGAGGGTCTCCTTGCGTTACCCGAGTCGTGATCCCGTGCTGGACGTGGAGGGACTGGAGTTGACCGAGGGTCGGCGGACGGTGGTCTTCGGGCCCAACGGAGCAGGCAAGACCACCCTGCTGAGGTTGCTGGGGGGAACCCTCCCGGGAGGACCGGATTGGGAGTGCGCCTACCTGCCCCAGACGCCCCATCTCTTCCGGGGTGGGACCGGTTGGAACCTGGGGTTGGGCCTTGACGCCCGCCAATCCGCCCGCGCCGCCGAACTTGCCGCCCGACTGGGAATGGGAGACCGGCTGTCGGAGCCCGCCGCGGTGCTGAGCGGCGGGGAGAGACAGAGGATCGCCTTGTCCCGGGTTCTTGCCCGGCGGGAACCGTGGGTGCTGCTGGATGAGCCGCTGGCGCCGATCGACGCCGAGGACCGGGCGGCGGTGGCCAGGCTGATTGCCGAGGGGGTGGGAGAGCGGGGGGCTGTGATCGTCACCCACGACCTGGAGACGGCGGCCGCCCTGGGGACCCACATGGCCGTGCTGGTGGAGGGTCGGCTGCGCCAGCAGGGACCTCTCGGAGAGGTGTTGTCTCATCCGAGCGACTCCCGGGTGGCGGGAGTGGTGGGGGTCTCCAACCTCTGGGAGGGCGTCGGGGTGGCCCGGAGTGGAGGCTTCGCGGTGGCCGAGGTGGGGTCTGTGCAGGTGTGGGGCGTCGGGAACATCGAGACCGGTACTCGGTGCCGGGTGCTGTTTCGGGGGGAGTCCGTGGCGATGCTGGGCGCCGGGGAAGGGTCCGGCTCGGTGCGTAACCGCTGGGCGGGCCGGGTGGCCGAGGTCCGTCAGGGGGGTCGCTGGGTGGAGTTGGAGGTGGACGTGGGGGGAGTGGAGGTCACCGCGGTGATTACTCCGGGGGCGATGGACGAGATGGGCCTGGAGATCGGCTCGAAGGTGGTGACCGGGGTGAAGGCATCCGCAGTGCGGTTGCTCCCCGGCGGTTGAGATGGGAAGCCGGTCATGGCTGACGGCGGTCTTGGCGGCCGGGCTGGCGGCGGGGGCGTTGGCGGGATGCTCTCCTGACGAGACCAGGGTGACGGTGGTGGCGGGAACCACCCTGGTGGACGGGAGACTCCTCGAAGAGGTGACCGCCGAGTATGAGGCGCAGCGTCCCGACGTGCGCTTGAGCGTGGTGGGCGCCCCGACTGCCCGGGCGTTGGCCCTGGCCGAGGCGGGATCGGCGGATGTGACCATCACCCACGACCCTTCGCTGGAGGAGCGCTTCATCTCCGAAGGAAGGGCGGAGTTGGCCGAGGAGGTGTTCTCGAGTCGGTTCATCCTGGCCGGCCCCCGGCGGGTGTCCGGGGCGCTGAGGGGATTGTCCGCCGTGGAAGCCTTCGGAAGGATCGCCGAGCAGGGTCACGTGTTCGTCAGCCGGGCTGACGGATCCGGCACCCACCAGGTGGAGAGGGACATCTGGGATCGGGCTGGGGTGGACCCGACCGGCATGCAGTGGTACGTGGAGACACGCCAGGGGATGGGTTTGACCCTGCAGGTGGCTTCCCAGAGGGAGGCGTTCGTCCTGGTGGAGTTGAGCGTCTTCCTGTCCGCGGGGGAGACCACCGGCCTGGTGGACGCGGCCCTGGACCCGGCAGGGCTGGACAACCCCTATCGGGCCATGGCCGTGAAGGGCTCTCCGGTGGCGGATGAGTCCCGGGCATTCGTCGAGTGGCTGGCGTCCCGGAGTGGACGGGAGGCCGTGAGAAGGGCGAACCTGGAGTTGTACGGCGCCCAGATATTCGAGCCGTAGACACGGGACCGATTCGGTAGGGTTTCGGTTGTCGATGGAGAGATTCACCAAGATCGTGGCCACCCTGGGGCCGGCGGTGGCGTCCCCGGAGAAGATCAGGGAGTTGGTGGCGGCCGGGATGGATGTGGCCCGCCTCAACTTCTCCCATGGCGACCATGATCTCCACCGCCGGTTCATGGAGTGGGTGAGGGAGGCCGGGCAGCGGGAGAAGAAGACGGTGGCGGTGCTCCAGGACATCTCCGGTCCCAAGCTGAGGGTGGGGAGGGTGCCGGACGGGAGGATCTCCCTGCGCACCGGCGAACGGGTCTCCCTGGTTCCCGGGCACACGTCCCCGGTGGGCCGTAGCGCCATTCCCATCAATTATCCGAGGCTGCTCGAAGACCTGGGAGAGGGAGACGGGGTGGTGCTGGCCGACGGGCTGATCAGGATGACGGTGGTGGAGAGACTTCCGGACCGACTGGTGGCCGAGGTGAGGTGGGGGGGCGAACTGACCAGCGGCAAGGGGGTGGCCTTCCCCGAGACCATCCTGCGACTGCCTCCCGTCACCGATAAGGACCGGGCCGATCTGGCGTTGGGGTCAGAACTCGAGGTGGACTACGTGGCGGCGTCCTTCGTGCGGACCGGCGACGACGTCCGGGCCATCAAGCAGTTGGCGGGGGTGGTGCCGGTCATCGCCAAGGTGGAGTTGGCGGCAGCCTATCAGAACCTGGACGGGATCCTGGCCGAGGCGGACGGGGTGATGGTGGCCAGGGGCGACCTTGGGGTGCAACTACCCCTGGCCCGGCTTCCCATCGTGCAGGCGGACATCCTGCGCCGGACCAACCGCGCAGGGCTGATTTCCATCACCGCCACCGAGATGCTGGAGTCGATGACCCGCTCGCCCCGGCCCACCCGGGCGGAAGTGACCGATGTGGCCACCGCGGTGGCCGCCGGCAGCGACGCGGTGATGTTGTCCGCCGAGACGGCGGTGGGGGACTACCCCGTACGGGCCACCGAGGTGATGGCGGAGATCTGCGTCGAGATGGAGAAAGAACTCCTGAAGGCCCATGACGATCCGGCGGTTCCCTATATCACCGCGGGCGGCGGCACCGCCTCGGCGGTCGCCCGTTCGGCCGTGGACGCGGCTCACAACCTGGGCATCGACACCCTGGTGGCCTTCACCGAGTCCGGGTCCACTGCCCTGCTCCTCTCCAAGTACCGGCCCCGAGCCCGCATCATCTCCTTCACTCCCGTGGTGCGCGCCCTGCGACAAGCGGCGCTCTATCGTGGAGTCACTCCCCTCGAGTTCGCCAGGAGGGACCACACAGACCTGATGTTCGCGGCAGCCGAGAAGATCCTGGAGAGGGAGGGGATTTGTGAGAGGGACGACCTGGTGGTGATGGTGGCGGGAACCCCTCCCAACCAGGAGGCCTCCACCAACCTGTTCAAGGTCCAATCCATCGGAGAGCGGCACCGCCGGACCTTCGCCCCGCAACGAGGGGTGGTCGGTCGCCGCCACTGAGCGCATGTTGCGGTACGGCGTATTCCTCGGGCCGATCGGCGAGGGGTCCCGGAGGCGGCCGGGTCCCCGGCTAGAATCTCCCGAGCGAAGATGAAAGGGGACCCTTGGGTCAGCAGATAGAGATCCTCTCCACCGAGATGGTCGGCGACGTCCTGGTGATCGACACCAACCGCACCCTGGGGGGCCAGGACGGGGAGAGCTATGGCGACTCCGAGGCCGCCCGGTCCGAGAAGACCTTTCCTGCTCGCCTTTCGGTCCGCTTGATGGACCTCGACCCCCACATCAACCGGGTCTTCACCCTGTCCAACACCCTCACCCTGCGCCGTTCGGGGGGATGGACCGAGGGGCAGGTGGAGCGGGTGTCAGAGTCGATCGGGGAGTTCTTTCTCTTCTATTCGGAATAGGTCTGGGGACGACTGTTCCTCCCGTCGGCCGGCGGGGTCCTACTGTTCGCCGTCGTCCACCGGCGCCTGTTCTTCCTCTTCCTCGATGGGGCCTTGACCGTCCTCCTCCTCGATGGGGAGTTGCCCTTCGTCTTCGGGCACCAGTTCGGGGAAGCGGTCGATGAGTTCCTCGGGCAACTCCGGGGCGACCTCCTCCTCGGGGTCGGGACACACCACCTCCGCCCCTTCGGCGGGTGAGCCCACCGCGCCGGATCCCGCCCCCGGCGCCGTTTCCTGATCTTCGGGCGCCGTCAGCACTCCGGTATCGGTCAGATAGGCCATCAGGCAGGGATGCATCTCCACAATCTCCTGGCGAGGTATGTAGCGAACCGTCCAGATCCGGTTGTCGGTCTCCTCTCCCTGCCGGATGGTCCGGGTCACCTTCACGGTCCATCCCACTTTGGCGGTCTGGATTTCTTCAGCCTCGCCCGGGGCCAGTTCCGGGTTGGCGCGGTACAGGATCTCGGGTGGTTCCCGTTCCTCGGTGCGTTCCGAGAGCATGGCCGAGACCACCCGCGCCTGGGGTCCCCCCTCCGACAGGATTCTCAGACGGCCTTCCCCATCCCTCCAACGTCCGATCAACACGCGTCCGTCGTTGTCGCCGAAGAACTTCACCGTTATGGAGGTGTCGGTGTACTCGGTCCTGATCAGCACGTGTGAGGGAGTGTCGTTGCGGAAGACCAGGTCCACCTCGGGCCAGTTGATGGTGGCTTCGATGCCCTCGGGATAGCGGGTGAAGTGAAAGCTATGGGTCTTGTGGGTGATGTCCTCATAACCGCCCCAGAAGACCGCGTTGTAGAACGTGGTGGCGAACTGGCTCACCCCGCCTCCCACGGTGTCGGTCAACTCTCCTCGCACCAGTGTGCCCGCCTCCACGAACCCGTCCTCCTCGGTCCTCTCTCCCACATGACGGTTGAGGCTGAATGTCTCCCCGGGCAGCACGAGGGCGTCGTTGACCCGGTCGGCGAAGAGTTGGATGTTGGTGACCCGGGCCGCGCAGCAGTCGTGGTATGTCGTGTACTGGGACACCAGGTGGCGGATTCCCAGATTCTCGATGTCCTGGGTGGTCACGTGGGGCTGGGTGCCGGCGACCTTGGTCAGCACCCCCTGGCGCTCGCTGCCCGCCGCGAGAGTCTCCAGCATGTCGCCCACCGTGTCCACGTCGACCCCGATCCCCGTCTCCGAAGGATGGATGATCACCCGGTCGTTATCGTCGATTTCGTAGTAGGCGTTGACGGGAGGGGTCCCCACCTGATCGTTTATCGCCGACACCTTGCGGGTCACCAGGCGGCGGTCGATGGTCAACTGCACGGAAGGCGACCGATCAAGGTCGAAACTGAAGATTGTGGCGTCGGCTATCTCCTGGGCGGTGAACACCAACTCGGCGTCGGTGTCGGGATCCTTGAAGACCACCGGGGCGGATATCCATAGCTCCACTGTCTCGACGGCGGCGGTGATCTGTTCGATGTCGGTGTCAGGCTCCACCAGCACGGTGCGCAAACGCACGGTCCCGCCCCCGTTCAGGGCTGCTGCCTTGATCTCCACATCGGCCTCCGAACTGTCCAGGAGCCAGCCCGGAGACGGGTAGCTGGGAACGGGTCGGCCGTTCACAAACTCCAGGGTTCCCTCTACCGGGCGTATGCCGTGCTGCTGGTCCAGGCCCTTGACGAAGTCCTCCACCAATGCCTGGTCGATGGCGGCCACCGGAACCAGGACAAGGGGGATGGGGTCGTCCCAGGGACTCCTGAGCCACCGCCTCCACCTGTTGACGAAGCTTCCCTGCCTTTCGTTTCGCATCGCTCGGTCCACCAGCTCCCCGATGTTCAGGCGATAGCCGAATTCGGAGGCCGTCACGGCGGACGGTTCGCCGTTGACCACGATCTCGATCACCGCTTCCCCCTGCTGTGACTCCATCTCCGACAAGACGGCTTCGGCCTGGCTTCTGTCGAGGCCGGCGAGGCTCACTCCCGAGACTGTCACGGATCCGAGAACCACTCCCTGGTGGGATCGGCTCCACACCGCATAGCTGCCCAAACCGGCCATGATCAGGGCGGTTGTGCCGATCAGGGCGATCAGCAGCAGCCGGGAGGTGCGGGACATGGCGAGGGGAAGGAGGAGGAGATGACTCGGTAAAGTGTAGAGAAGGAGGAGAGACTATCTGGACCTCCTAAAACCGCCTCCGACCAGAACAGGACTGCCGGATCATGGAAGCAATCACCGAATGGGCGTTCATTGAAGAAACGATCGGGACCCTGGTCACCGCCGCGGGCCTGTGGATCGGTTACGCAGCCATAAAGAGGGCCGGAGAGCGGGTTGTCGCGGAGATGGCCGAACGCGGCGAGGAGCACGGCGCCAGGGCTGCGAGTCTATGGTCGCTGGTGCGGAGGATTGTGATGATCGCCCTGGTCATCACCGCGGGACTGATGATCATCTCGGTGTGGGGCTTGCCGTTGGCGCCATTCCTGGGGGTTGCCTCCGCCGCCGGCGTGGCGATCGGCTTGGGAGCGCGGGGCCTGGTGCAGAATGTCATTTCGGGGTTCTTCATCCTGCTCGAGGACCAGTACCGCATCGGCGACAGGATCAAGAGCGGGGCTGCTACCGGTGAGGTGATCGACATCCGTCCCCGGGTGACAATCCTGCGTGACGACGAAGGGGTGATCTACTACGTGCCCAACGGCGCGCTGGGCGGGTCGGTCTCCATGGTGTTCCCCCCCGAGTCCCCGTCCGAGGAATCCGCCTCGTAGGCAGCCCCGGGGTTTATGCCCCTCAGCACCCAGAGGGCCGTCAGGCCGATGAGCATCAGGGAGAACATCGCGGCATGGCGGCTCATGCCCAGGACGTCCACGATGAAGCCCCAGAGCAACGGGCCCAGGACCGCGGCGAAACGGCCCACCGTGGCGTACAGGCCGTAGAACTCGCCAACCCGCTCGGGTGGAGAGAGACCGGTCATCACCACCCGGTCGGTGGCCCAAAGTCCCCCCAGCGAGACGCCGCCCGACAGCCCGGCCACCCAGATCAACCAGGCGGCGCCCGACAGCGCCGCGGTCACGCCCAAGGCAATGGTGACCACCCAGAGTCCCAGGATCAATCGCAGACCGCGCCCCGGTCCCAAGCGCTCGGCCAACCAGCCGCCCAGGAACCCCCCGCCCATTGAGGCGGCTATGGCGGCGCCCAGGAGAACCGTCACCTGGGAGGTGGTCAGTCCCACTTCCTCGGTGGCGTATATCGCCAGGAAGCCTCCGATAAGGGTGTTGACGGTGTCGGTATAGCAGAACCTGCCCACCAGGAACCTGGTCAGGTTGGGATACTGGCGGGTGGCTTGCCACGATCTGAACAGGTCACTCATGATTCTCCGCAGAGGCGGGGGATCGCCCTGGACCGGTGGACGGGGTGCGGGCCGGATCAGGAAGAAGGCGGGCAGGGAAAACACCGCGAAGCCAACCGCCAGGGAGCGGAACACCGCCGGGTAACCCCCACCCACGCCCAAGACCAGGGTCCCGATGCCCAGTCCGATGAAAGACCCCAGATACCCGAGCGCCACGCCCATTCCGGAGACGCGACTGCGGGTTTCGGGGGTGCTGACATCCAACAGCAGGGCGTCGTAGACCGCGGAGCCAACATGGAATCCGATCAGCGAGACCCCGAAGATGAACATGGTCAGGAGGACCGGGCCCACGGCCAGCAGGGCGCTTCCGCAGACGGCCATCCCGGTGGTGATGGCCAGTACGCCGATCCTGTTCCCGCGGTAGTCGGTCCGGGTTCCCACCCAGGGCGCCAGGAACGCCACCACCAGGCCGGCGCCGCCGGTCGCCACCGACAGCGCCGAGTCCGGCAGGTCGTTCTCCACGATCCATTGGGGAAGGTAGAGCCCGATCACCCCGAGGGCGAAGATGGTGTTGGCCAGGTCGTATCCGACCCACGCCCAGACCGACGAGCGGGCGGGTACCCAGCCGGATGAAGGCGTGTCCCGGTTCACCGCGCGGTTGCCAACCGGCGCGTCAGAGGCTGATCGCCACCGAGATCAACTCTTCATGCCCCAACCGGCCGGCGGTGGCGGCCAGGGCCACGTGGGACTCGTCCAGCGGGAACTGATGGCTGACCAGGGTGTCGAGGCGGGGGTCTGTCTCCAATTGCTGGACTCCCCACTCGAACCCCTTCCGGGACGGCCCCAGCACCCCGACCACCTTTAACTGCTTGGTGACGATCACGTCGGAATAGAGCGAGGAGATGGGACGCCCGCCCTTGGTCGAGGCGAGTATCACCTGCCCTCCCGCACGCACTATCTCCAGAGCCACGTATATGGCCTCCGGATCGTTGGAGGTTACGTCCACCACCAGGTCCGGACGTTGTCCGAGGCTGTTTCCCACTGCCATCGCCAGGTCCTCGGCGCTTGCGTTGACGGTCAGGTCCGCGCCCAGGATGCGCGCCATCTCCAACCGGTCGGAGTCCACGTCCAGCCCGCTGATCCCCACCCATCCGGCGCCGGCGCTCTTGGCGGCGAGCAGACAGGCAAGCCCACGGGGCCCCGGGCCCAGGATGAGCACGTTCTCTCCCCGCTTCAGACGGGGCACTTCAACCGCCCAAGTCCAGCCGTCAGCCAGGGAGTGGGCGATGGTGGCCGTCACCGCCGGGATGTCATCGCTGATGTGGTGGAGCCGGGCATTGGGGTCGAGATAGAGAGTCTCGGCCATCCCTCCCCAAAGTCCCGGGTGTTCGGTGGAGGGGAGCAACCCGTAGGTGTTGACCGGATAGCGCCGGGAGCAGAAGGACAGGCCGGCCATGCAGGATGAGCAACTCCGGCATCGAATGACCGGCTCCACCAGCACCCGGGAGCCGATCGGATAGGGCAGGTCCCCGTTGATGCTGTCGGCAATCCTCCCGACGACCTGTCTCCCCAGGATGAGGGGGTAGGTCAGTCTCGAGATCTCTCCCGCCCAGGCCTGGGCGTCGATTCCCGAGAGGGTGGTGGCTTCCACCGCCAGCCATCCGCCCTCCCGGACGGGGCGCCGGTTGAGGGTGGTGGCGCGCAGGGTGTGGGGCTCAACCAGTATCTGCGCCTTGACGCTGATTCCGCTCATCGCCGCCTCTCTGCTATCCGTCAGAGCGTACATATCCGAACGGGGTCCGCCGAAATCCCCCACGAACGGCGGATCGGGAGGAGGTTCCTCCGGTGCCGGCCATGGCGGGAGGGTGGCGCCCAGCCGGATGGCCCTGGAGGAAGGAGCGGAGGAGTCACCACAGCAGGCCGATTCGCCGCAGTGTGCAACTCCCTGGTTGTGTCTCCGTCTCCGGTCAGTTCCTGCGCCGGCGGACTACCCCAGGAAATCGGTGAGGCGCCGGGCTCCCCGGGCCAGGTCGTGGTCGGAGAGGGCATAGGAGAAACGAACGAATCCGGGGGCGCCGAACGCCTCCCCGGGCACTATCGCCACCTTGATCTCTTCCAGAATGGCTGTGGCCAACTCTATGGTGTTGCTCACCGTGCGGCCGCCGAGGCTCCGGCCCAGGAGCCCCGAGCAGTTGGGGAAGGCGTAGAAGGCGCCTTGAGGAATGATGCAGTCCATTCCGGTGATGCTCGACAGGGCCTCGTAAAGGGCGCGCCGGCGCCGGTCGAAGGCCTCTCTGAATTGAGTCACCGACTGCTGTGGCCCGGTGAGGGCGGCCAATGCGGCATGCTGGGCGATGTTGCACACGTTGGAGGTGGAGTGGGACTGGAAGCCGCTGGCGGCCTTGATCACGTCCGCTGGTCCGACCATCCACCCCACCCGCCAGCCCGGCATGGCATAGGCTTTGGCCACTCCGTTGACGATCACCCACCGGTCCTCCATGGAGGCCGCGATGGAGGAGAACTCCGCCCCGTCATAGACGAAGTGCTCATAGATTTCGTCGGCTATCACCCAGATTCCCCGCTCCGACGCCCACGCAGCCAACTCCCTCACCATCGCGGGACTGTAAACGGCGCCGGTCGGGTTCGAGGGTGAGACAAATATGAGGGCTTTGGTGCGCTCGGTGACCACCCGGTCCAACTGGTCTATGGTGACCTGAAACCCGGTGGTCTGGTCAGCGAGAACCGGTACGCCGACTCCCCCTGCCAACTGGATGGTCCAGGGATAGGAGACCCAGTAGGGCGCCGGGACGATCACCTCGTCTCCGGGGTCCAGCAGGGTGGCGCAGGCAGCGAACACCGCATGCTTTCCTCCGTTGGTCACCAGGACCTGCGACGGGGAGACGTCCACTCCCGAATTGGCGTTGGTGGCGTCCGCCACCGCTTCTCGCAGGTCCGCCAGACCGGGGGTGGCGGTGTAGCGATGGTTCCCGACGTCGCCGCAGGCCTTGGCGGCGGCGGCCACGATGTGGTCGGGGGTGGGGAAGTCGGGCTCCCCCGGCCCGAAGCTGATGACGTCGTGCCCCGCCTCTCTCATCTGTTGGGCCTTGGCGGAGACCGCCATGGTTGCCGAAGGGGCGATGCTTCCGATCCGGTTTGAGATGCGATTCATAGGTGCAGAGGTTAATAGGTCGCGCGCCGGGCGGCGACACGGATCAGGTCACACAACCGTCGGCCGGTCGGCCCCGGCGAGCCTGGCTGGCGGCCGACCAACCCCGAACGTCCGGTCATCGGTCCTTTGCCGGTCGTCTCCTGCGGCGTCGGAGGAGTGCGAGGGCCTCCCAGACCAGGATGGCGGCGACCGCCACCGCGGCCATCAGGAGGATCATCGGGTAGGACCCGCTCCACCATAGGAAGTTGACTCCCACGGAGTGGGAGTTCTGGAGGACGAACCAGACCAGAAGGAGGGCCAGCGCTCCCCCTCCGGCCACCTTCCAGGGGAAGGACGTCTTCTCCGCACCCGGTCCCGATGGCGGCGTATCCGGTGTGGAGGGGCCGGCCTTGCCCTGGTCCCGGTTGGAATGCTTCATATCCAACCCGGATTGTACAAAACCCCTCGTCCCACCGGGCGCAACAGAAGGGCCGGCTGATCGGGGGGCCGGGGGTCTGCTCATCTTCTGGGCATAAGATTGTTTTACGCCCTCTTTATGAGGCATGCGGTAAAAGGGGAAGCGAGGCACGCCAAAGGAGAGTCATGAAAGAGCCGTCCGATCAGGACTTGGAGGAAACTCCGTCCGCAGAGGAGAGCCCGGAGGTCGATGCACCTTTGGCGAAGAAGCGAGTCAGCGGGGCATTCAGCTTCCTGCGCGCTCCGTCTTTCTGGGGAGGGCTGGTGGTTGGATCGGTGGCTCTCGGCATCGGGGTGGCGATCGGACTGGGGGTGGACCGCTGGATGGACGACGACCGAGGCCGCGACTCTGATGAGCGGGGGCAGTTCGAAGTCCGTACCTTCCGCATGGACCCCTCCGGCGAGTGGGACAAGGAGGGTCCGCAGTGGCCTGGGGGAAAGCGCTTCTGGTTCCGCTTTCCCGCCGGGAAGCAGGGGGATTGGATGGAAGGCTGGGAGGGCAAGAAGCCGAGTAGGGAATTCGAAAGGGGCGGCTTCTCATGGAAGGATGGCCCGCGTGAGGGAGGGTCCTATCTCTCTGATGCGGAAGTGGCGCTGTTGGAGCGGTTCATCGACGTGATCGAGGAGGTCGTTGACGAGGTGGGGGACTATCTCGAAAGGGGTGGCTTCGATTCTCCCGGGGACCGGCGGTTCGGGCCTGCCCGGTTCTTCGAAGACGACTTCTGGAAGGACTTCGAAGGAAGCCTGTTCGGCGATGAGTACCGGAGGGGCGATAGGGAGTCCAAGAGCGATCCCGAAGGCTCCTGGGATGAAGACAAGGGCCCCTGGGATGACGAGGACGGGCCGTTCGGGGACTTCGGGTTCCCATTCGGTGAGTTCCTTCCCGGGTTCGCGTTCCTCGAGGACTGCGAACTGGACTCTTTGGAGCTTCCCGGCATCTTTGAGAACCTTCCCGGCGAAGAGGACGGTCTCGAAGGCGACGAAAGCATGGAGGACTTCTTCGAACAGATCGAAGAACTGTTCCGAGAAGCTTGCGAACCACCTTCAGGCGGCTGACGTTCCTGTTGGGGGATCAGGCCACATCATGTGGCCCGATCCTCTGGGAGCGGTAAGTCCAACAGCCCCGACCTGATTGGTTCGGGGAAAACCTCAACTCCTCACTGCCGGGCCGGATCGGATTGGCTAGGGTATTAGGCAAACAGACTTGTCTCAGCAAGGAGGAAACCTTGACACCCAAACGATCTGATTACGGAGTCACCCGTCGCCAGTTCCTGGGAGGAACGTCAGCACTCATGGCCTTTGCGGCAATGGGTGGACTATCCAGCCTCTTGGCGGCCTGCGGCGGAGGGGATCCCACCGATGAAGGGGCGGAACCGGGTGAGGACTTCACCGGCGAGTTGGGGGTGCTGATAGGGACCCACATGGACCCGATCAAGCAACTGCTCGAGCAGCACCAGGCCAACGTGGGATTCGCTCCCAACGTCGAAGAGGTCACCAGCCCCGATCTGCGCACCAAGCTGACCACTTCCTTCCTGGCTCAGAGTTCGCCCTGGGACGCGGTGTTCGTCACCGCCACGCTGGGAGCCGAACTTCAGCAAGGGGAGTGGCTCACCAACGCCGGTCCCTTCATGGACGAGCGGGTGAGGAGCGAACCGGACCTGTTGACCCGCGGCATGGGCGCCGTGGAGTTCGGCGGGGAGACCTGGGCGGTGCCGTGGACCATGGGGAGCCAGTTGTTGCACTGGAACAAGAAGCTCATGACGGACGCAGGGCTCGATCCCGACGCTCCGCTCGACTGGCATTCCACTCCCAACTCCTATGACACGTTCGTCGAGTACGCCAAAGCGATGACCGGGGAGCGGGACGGTGTCCAGTACTACGGGCTCACCGACGCCTGGGCCGACCAGCACGTTCTGTTCACCTGGGGCGGCATGCTCCACATGCATGGCGGCACCTTCCTCGACGAGGAACAGCAGCCGGCCTTCAACAGCGAAGCAGGGGTGGAAGCCCTCCAGAAGCTGCATGACCTGCTTCACGTTCACAAGTGCATCGATCCCGCCGTCAGCACCTACACCTGGGTGTTCGACGCCACGCCCGGCTTCTTCGACGGCACGCGGGGCATGTTCATCTCCTGGCCGTTCGTGGCAGGAGTGGCGGCCATTCCCGACGCCGCGCCGGGGATCGCCGGCCACAGCGCATTCGCTCCCAACCCGGCGGTTGTCACCAGCGGTTCGGTGGATGGGTCGGAGTTCTTCGGAGTCCCGGTGTATGCCGAGAACAAGGACGAAGCCTGGCGCCTCTTGGACCTGATCTCTTCCCGCGAGGGCCAGAGAGTTGTGGCCCTGGGCGGATGGGGTTCCATCTACAGCGGGGTTCTGAACGAGCCCGATATCGTGGAAGCCTTCCCGTTCTATCCGGCGCTGGCGAAGGCCTACGAGTATCCCGTGGAAGGCGGATGGTCCGAGGACCGTCCCCGCTGGACGCAGTTCCTCTCAGACGAGATCCACGAGGTGCTGGCGCAACGCAAGTCGCCCAAGCAGGCCCTGGATGACGCCGCTGCGGCCACGGTGGAAGCCCGAAAGCAGGACGAAGCGTAAAACCGCGCCCGACTCCATGACCCCTCAGGCGCAGGTGGTCGAGGTTCGGGCTGGCCGGACTCGCCGCCGCGGTCGTTTGATCGCGGCGGCGATGGTGGCCCCCGCCGTGTTGGTGGTGTGCGGGGTGTACGCCTACCCGGCCCTCTCGACCCTGGCCTACAGCGTCTCCAAGATAGACCTGTCCCCCCGCTTCCGGATCGAGGGCTTCGTCTGGTTGAGGAACTTCATCAACCAGTTGACCGATCCTCACTTTTGGCAGGCGACCTGGATAACCATCTACTTCGGCGTGATGCTCTGTCTGTTGACGGTGGTGCTGTCCTTTCTGATAGCCCTCCTCCTGAACAAGACGTTCTTCGGTCGGGGTCTGCTCAGGGTGACCGTCCTGCTTCCATGGGCGGTGCCGCCCGTCGCCTCCGGGGTGCTGTGGGTGCAGATGTTCCATGCTGAATTCGGATTCCTCAACGGACTGATCAGGGCATTCGGTGGAGAGGGGGGAATAATCTGGCTGGGAGGGTCGACCATCGCCCTGCATTCGGTGCTGATCACCGAGGTGTGGAGGTGGATTCCGTTCGCCACCCTGTTCATCCTGGCCGGCCTGCAGATCGTGCCCAAGTCTGTCCGTGAGGCGGCCGCCATCGACGGCGCCGGTTCATGGCGGGGTTTCCGCCATGTGACCTTCCCGCTGATGCTGCCGGTAGTGGTGCCGGTGGTGATCTTCCTGTTCGTGTGGGCGATGAAGGTGTTCGACACCATCTTCGTTCTGACCCGCGGCGGCCCCACCCGGGGTACCACCACCCTCAACTTCCTGACCTACCGCCAGGGATTCGTACAGTTCGACTTCGGGAACGCGGCGGCGACCGCATACCTCCTGTCTGCCCTGACGGTGGTGGTCATAGCCGGCCTGGGGTGGATGCTCGCCCGATCCCGGAAACTGGCGGGAATGTAGCTGTGGCGGCGCTGGTGGGTACGTCTGCGGGACGCCGTCTCAAACGGGTGCTGACCTACGGCGCCGCCGTCCTGGTTCTGGTGGTGACGGCTTTCCCCCTCTACGGGATCATCCTGACCAGCATCCAGACCGAACCCGACATTCGCTCGGTTGATGTTGCGTTCGTCCCCACCTACATCGAGACCGAGCACTACCAGCGGATTTTCGACGAGGCATCGGGCATCCCGGTGGCCGAGTCGATGGTGAACAGTCTGGTGGTGGCGCTGGCGACGGCTTTTCTGACAGTGGCGATCGCGGTGCCGGCCGCCTACGCGCTGCACCGGATGTCGGTTCCCGGGAGGAGGATCATCCTGGGCGGGTTCGCCGCCATCTACATCCTCCCCACCCTGTTGTTCGTACTTCCCCTGTTCATCGCAGTGGTGCAATTGGGCCTCTACGACACCTACATAGGGCTGGTGCTTCCCTACACGGCTTTTACTCTGCCATTCATGGTCTGGATCATGGGATCTTTCGTCCGGGCCATACCGGTGGAGGTGGAGGAGATGGCCCGGATCGACGGCGCCGGGCTTCGCCAGTTGATGTTTCGCATTATCATCCCCCTGCTCCGGCCCGGGATTTTCGCCGGGCTGCTGTTGGGCTTCATCCTCGCTTGGGTGGAGTTCCTGACCCCGTTGCTCTTCACCAGCGACCTTTCCGTCCTCACCGTGACCCTGGGTCTGTTCCGCTCGACGATGGATATCGCCATCGGGCAGTTGGCGGCAGCCACGGTTTTAACAGCCTTGCCGGTGATCCTCATCACCGCCATCTTCCAGCGCAACATCTCCGAGGTGGTGACGGCCGGGGTGGAGAGATGACAGGATCCCGTCTCCGAGAGAGCCGTCCGGGAGTTCGACTACCCCGGACATGAGAGGAGTGAATTATGGGTAACCAGATAGATGTAGTCATCCAGCCGGTGGTGTTGAGATTCACCCTCCTGGATGACGAGGTGGTTTATTTCTTCGCCGCCGATACCGAGGCCGTCCTGGATGAGATGGAGTTGATGATGGGGATCAACCCGGAAAAGGACATGTTGTTCGACTCCAACCTCGGGTTCCTACCGGTCTCCACCACCGTGCTGATCAGGGGAGAGAAGAACATCCTGGTCGATCCCGGCAACACCCACACCGGCTTCTACGGACAACTGGGCATAGGTCTGAAGAGATTCGGGGTGACGCCCGGAGACATAGACCTGGTGGTATGCACGCACTGTCATCACGATCACATGGGCAGCGCCGTGTCCATCCCCGGCGTCGACATCGTGCTGGGCGAGGGAGAAGCCGACTTCTGCGAGGAGTTGTACGGCGCCGCCGACACCGAGGCGCGCCTATCGGTTATGGGTCGTCTGATCGAGGTGGGAAGGGGAGAGGAGTTGGAGTTGATGCCCGGGGTGGCGGCTATTTCGACGCCCGGACACACGCCGGGTCACATCAGTGTCTTGGCCGAGAACGAGGACGGAGAGAAGGTGATTGTGGCGGGAGACACGGTGATGACCCGCGGGGAATACACGGACCGGACTTTCTCCCACTGGTATACCAGCGGGCAATTGCGGGAACTGCACTCCAGCCTGGACCGGCTCCAGGCCCTCCGCCCGGATACGGTGATGCCGGGCCACGACCGGGCCTTTACTCCCCGGGATAGTTGACGTGGGCGCCCTGCGAACCGCGGTGGTGGGCACCGGAGCGATCGGTTCGCTCCACGCTCGCATCTACGCCGAGCATCCCTACTCCGAGTTGGTGGGGATCGTGGACGTCAACCCCCAGACGGCGGCGGAAGTGGCCGAACCGTTGGGAGTCCCCTGGTTCACCGAGGTGTCGGATCTGCTGTCGGCTTGCGAATTCGACGCTGCATCCGTGTCCGTGCCGGAGCATTATCGCTACGAGAGCGCCATGCCGCTGGCGCAGGCCGGCAAGCATCTGTTGTTGGAGAAGCCGCTGGCGCCCAGCCTGGCGGAGGCGGACCGGTTGATAGCCGACCTGCGGGAGACGGGGGTCCTCACCATGGTGAACTTCATCCTGCGGTTCGACCCCCGTTACTCGGAGGCTAAGGCGGCGGCCGCCAGCGGCAGGCTGGGGGACATCCACACCATGTTCACCCGCCGCCGCGGGTCATACCTCGGAGCCGACATCTACGGAGTGTGGACAGATCTCTTGATCTCCACCGGTATCCACGACCTGGACGCCATGGCTTGGCTGGCGGACTCGCCCGTGACCCGTGTGTATGCAGAGACCATCTCTCGCCGCCTAGCCGAGTACGGGCATGACGACTCCGCCATGGTGATGGTGCGCTTCGACAACGGCGCGATCGGCGTCCTGGAAACCAGTTGGGTGACGCCCAATCGTCTCCCGGCCGGTCTGGACGCCTGCCTGGAAGTGGTCGGAACCGGAGGCGCCGTGTTTGTCGACAGTTCCAATCATGGGTTGTCGATCATGGACGCCGAGACATACTCGAAGCCCGACCTCACCCACTGGCCCGTGATACTGGACCGGGTCGGGGGAGATCTGGCCGCATCCCTGGACCACTTCATTCGCTCGGTGAGAGCTGGTGTGGCTCCCGAGTTGACTCTCGATCAGGCCCGGCACGCCCAGGCGATGGTGGACGCCGCCAAGCGTTCGGCGGCCTGCCACGTCCCGACCCAACTCACCCCACCTCCCGGCTGAGTCGCCCCCTCCCCGGTATCAGAGTTCGAATCCCATCCCCTGTGGCAACTCGGCCAAGCGCGGGGGATCGGCGCCCGGGCGGGAGCAGGTGATGCCCGCCGCGACAATCGCCAACTGCAGCGCATCTCGCCAGTCCGCCAGTTCCATCCTGCCCAGTCCTTCGGGGTCCCCGGCGAGACCGAGTTTCCAAACCGACGCCAGGATTGCCGCCGCGAAGGTGTCCCCGGCGCCCACTTCGTCAGCCACCTCGACCGCTTCGGCGTCCGCCGAGAGTTCCCCGTCCGGGGTGTAAACCGTGGCGCCCGACTCTCCATGGGTGATAAAGACCACCGAGGGATTGCCTGACAGCAGTTCCGCGGCGCACTCCGCTCCACCCCGTCCGGGCCATATCCATGCCAGATCCTCGTCGGAGGCCCGGTAGATGTGGGCTCTGGCCAGCCAACGGTTGTGATAGTGATGCCAGCGGGCGGGGTCATCGATGATCTGGGGACGGACGTTGGGATCCACCGACACAATGCCCGGGTGCCGTTCCGCCAGACGGGCGAGGGTCTCAGCCGTGCGACCCCGGAACATCCCGAGGGTCCCGCCGTGGAGGATGTGGGGGCCCCTTCCGAGCCTATCCATTTCGACCGAAGTGAGCATCGTGTCGGCGGTGCCCGTCCCCTCGAAACGGAACTGCAGCTTGGGGGTGTGTTCAACGATGGCCCGGGCCGTGGCCTCGGGTCCGCGCTGGCATGCCCGAAGATCCACCCCGTTGTCCCTTAGGAATGTCCAGATCGCCTCTCCATGGACGTCTGTTGAGACCCGGCCCACGAATGCGGATGGGACACCAAGGCGGGCACAGGCGACGGCCACGTTCATGGGTCCTCCGCCCGGCACGGGATCCGGAACCAGATCCACCAGTGCCTCACCGCAGCTAACGATCACATCCCACCTACCAATCGGTTAACTTAGGGGCAATGATCCGAAGACAGCCTGCAACACCCGGCGGACAAGGGGTTCTCACAGAAGGTGGAGGCGTTGCAGGGCGGCCCGGTTCTGACGAGTCTTCCGCACGAGAACGGCTGAGGGTCGGATCCGGTCCGAGGATAGGGGTCGCCTCCGTCTTTCAGGAGACCAACACCTTCAGCCCGAAGCCGACCGGCTGGGAGGACTTCACCGTGCTGGTCGGCGCCGAGGCGGTAGAGGCATTGAAGGGGACCAACACCGAGTTTGCAGGGGTGATGGCTGAACTGGAGCGACTGGGCGTCGAGGCGATTCCCCTGGTCTCGGCTTATGCACTCCCGTCGGGACGCGTCACGGAGGGGACCTTCCGGCGTCTTGTGGGGCTTCTGGACGCCGGTCTGGGAGAGGCCGGCCGGCTCGATGGACTTGTGTTGGCCCTGCACGGGTCGATGACGTCGGAGTCGGTTTTCGACGCCGACTCGACGCTGATCGAGGTGGCCCGCCGCTGGATGGGCGCCGCTCCGGTGGGAGTGTGCCTGGACCTGCATGCCAACGTGACCACCCGGTTGGTGGAACTGGCGGATGTGGTGGTGGGATACCACACCGAGCCCCACGTCGACATGGGGGCGACCGGAGCGCGGATCGCACGCCTACTGACCGCCGCCGTCCGGCAAGAGATATCCCCGGCCATGGCACTGGCCAAACGGGCCCTCCTTATTCCTGCCGAGGGGATGCGCACCGATCTCGGTCCGATGTCGGAGGTCCGGGAACTCGCCGACCAAATGACCGTTGGCCGGGTGCTTGACATTTCGATCTTCCCGGTTCAACCCTGGCTGGATGTGCCGGAACTGGGTCTCGGGGTGCTGGTGGTCACCGACAACGACCCCGACGGCGCCCTGTTGATCGCCGAGGAACTGGCATATGAGGTCTGGCGGAGGCGGGGCCGGATGGTCACGCCCCGGATCATGACGCCTTCGGCGGCCTTCGCGAACGCGCGTCTGTCCTCGACCAGGCCCTTCGTGATGGCGCACACCGCCGACTGCCCCACAGCGGGAGCCTCCGGGGACGATCCGATCATGGTCACCGAGGCCGCCGAGTACGGGGCCGACCTCACGGTGATGCATTCGCTGCTGGATCCCCGGGCGGCGCGCCGGTTCGCCGATGAGGTGGGGAACTCGGTGCGACTGGAGGTGGGAGGAGCCTTCAACCCCTCGGCCCGCCCGGTCACCCTCGAGGGCACCGTCGCCAACGCAGGAGGGGGAACATATCGGCTCACAGGTCACTCCCACACGGGAATGGAAGTCTCGATGGGGGAGTGGGCGGTGGTGACCTCCGGTTCCCACCACCTGCTGGTAACTTCCCAACCCTCCATCACCGGCGATCCCGCCACGTGGCGGCACGCCGGACTGGAGCCCGACCTCACGGACGTCCTGGTGGTGCGATCGTGCAGTGATTACCGGCCGAACTTTGCGGCATCTGCTCCCGAAGCCATCACCCTCGACCTTCCCGGCGCCAGCACCCCGCGGCTGGAGAGCCTTCGCTTCCACCACGTCCCGCGACCCATCTACCCCATCGATCCGGTCCTGATCTGAGGGGCCGGCCGGTCCTGGCTAATGTCTTGGACGTGACTGATCTGACTCCTTCCGAACTCGATGTCCTCGCCTTCCTGGAGGAAACCGCCGACGAACAGTTGGCCTTCGCCCGGGAACTGATAGCCACCCCCAGCCCAACCCCGCCCGGTGACGAGCGGGCGGTAGCCCTCCTGGTGAGGGAGCGTCTTGAGCGGCTGGGTATGACTGACATAACCGAGTTGGCGGCGGAGCCCGAACGCCCAAACCTGGTGGTGAGGATTCCCGGCGCCGGGGAGGGCCGGAACCTCATCCTGTCGGGCCATCTCGACACCAAGCCGGCCGGGGACATGTCCAGTTGGGAGACCGACCCCTGGGATCCGGTGATTCGGGACGGCGACCTCTACGGACTGGGCTCGGGGGACATGAAGGTGGCGGTGGCCGCCATGGTGTACTCGGCGGCGGCGCTGTCCCGCAATCGGGGATGGTCGGGAGAACTCCAACTGGTGTTCACCGCCGACGAGGAAGCGGGCTCGGCCCTGGGTTCCAAGTGGATGGCGGCGGAAGGCTACCTGCACGGAGACGCCGCCATCATCGGCGAGCCCTGTGGGGTGCTGTCCGAGTGGGAGCACATCGGGGTGGTCTCCCGGGGTGGGTTGCTCTTCAACATCCATGTGAAGGGCACCCAGATGCACTCCAGCGTCTCCGATCGGTTCAATCCGGTCAATGCCACGGTTGAGATGGCTTGGCTCATCCAGCGGATGCACGCCCAGATGAAGAACTATCTCACCTACGAGCCCCACCATCTGGGGGGCCTCGGTCCCACCGTGAATGTGGGTGTCCTGGCGGAGGCAGGGGTCTACTACGGGGTGTACCCGGGAAACGCCTGGTTCGGCTGCGACATCCGTCTCGTGCCTGGCATGACCCCCGAGAGCGTCACGGCCGACTTGGAGAGGTTCCTGGATGACGCGAGGGCAGACAATCCAAGGCTTCAGGCGGAGTTGGAGATCATAGGCGGCATCGAAGCCACCGAGATTCCCTTCGACCACCCCGTGGTCAGCGCTATCCAGCACGCCTCCTCCCATGTGCTCGGAAAGCGCCTGGAACCGGTCATCTTCCCCGGCGCCACCGACGCCTACAGCTTCCAAGCCACCGCAGGGATACCCTCGGTGGCCGCGTTCGGTCCCGGCTACCTCCCCCGCGCACATTCACCCAACGAGCACCTGGCCGTGGGTGGTGTGTACGAAGCCTCCCGCATCTACGCCCTTGCGGCGCTGAAGTATCTCGCCGAGTAGCGATAGTTGTAAACTAGCGAAGACCATGGTCAAGATTGTCTGCTGGAACATTGCACATCGACATGCCGCTTGGCAGTTTCTGCTCAATTGCGACGCGGACATTGCACTCCTGCAGGAGGCGGGGCCGCCTCCTGCTGATGTTGCCAGGCAGATCAAGGTGGGCCCGGCGCCATTCCTTGATGCCGATGGGAAGAGTCTGTCGCGGGCGGCTGTTGTTAAGCTCTCCGATCGAGTTCAGGTGGAATGGCTGAAGCCCGTGCCAATCCACGAGGCTCGGGGAGGTGACTTCGTTGAGAGTCAACCGGGTTCCATTGCGGCCGCCATCATTTCCGCACCGCAAGGCGGACCGGAATTCGAACCATTCATCGCCGTCTCGATCTGTGCGGAATACGCCAGGGTTCACAGGTGCATAGGCAAGAACGACCGCATACTCGATGCTCCTTTACATCGGGTCATCTCCGACCTGTCGCTGCTGATTGGGCATGTAACGAGGCACCGCATTGTGGTGGCGGGCGACCTCACCATCTGGCATGGTTACGGCAGCCCCTCCTGGAAACGGCGCCACGACACTGTCTTCGATCGTATGGAGGCCCTTGGGCTCCCTCTCGTCGGGCCAAAGCATCCTCATGGACGGCAGGCCGAACCTTGGCCGACCTGGTTGCCGAAGGACAGCCTGAACGTTCCCACTCACTACAACATAGGCGGATCTCCCGCCACGGCGACACACCAGCTTGATTATGTGTTCGCCTCACGGAGCATGGCGGAATCCGTAGAAGTGCGAGCTTTGAACGGCGTTGATGAGTGGGGGCCCAGCGATCATTGCAGAATAGAGATCACGGTCACCTGAGGGGAGTAGAAGGTTCCCGAAACCGGTTTGAAAACAGGAGAGAACGAGCCCGCCTGTAAGCCGGATTCTGTGGGGACCGTCTCCGGTCCCCGGTGACCATCCATCTGGGATCACCGTCGCCGGTGACCTCCTGCGGCTCACCCGGGACTGATCAACGGGCCATTGCGTCCCTGCTTAGCCTTGCTCCAGGTGGGGTTTGCCAGCCGCCCCGGTCACCCGGGGCGCTGGTGGTCTCTTACACCACCGTTTCACCCTTGCCTGTGCCTCTCCCGAGGCCATCGGCGGTCTGTTCTCTGTGGCACTTTCCGTCGGGTCGCCCCGCCTGGGCGTTACCCAGCACCCTGCCCTGTGGAGTCCGGACTTTCCTCAGGCGTCGGGATTCCCCTCCGCCCGCGGCCACCCGGCGAACTCGTTCTTGCTGGGTATGTTATGTCCTCATTGCTGCGTAATAATCGAGTTTTGGGGGAGTATCCAGGTCGGTCATAGCAAGCTTGACGTTGTCTGGGAACCGCGGAATCGGCGGATCAGGCAATGGCTGCACGATAGGAGGCAAACATTTCACCTGGCAAGGGACGTCGAAGCTGCCATATGATCCGCATGGGACGTTCGGACCTGTGCCGGACATAGTGCGCCTCACCGGCGCAGAAGTAGGGAGCGGTCCGTCCCTCTCTGGTTCTGTTCTCCCGAATGAAGAGAACGACGTTGCGGCCCCGGCTTTGGTGATGGATGTAGTTCTGGCCCCGCTGACTGTTGGCAGAAACCGTGGCCTGTGTCTCCCAGTGAAAAAGTTGATCGCTAATGGCGTAATCGAGATACCGGGTGGTCGGCGAATAGTGGGTTTCGCTCTTTTTTAAGGTTATGAAACACAGATCGGTGGAGGTCGCTTCATGCCAATAGACTCCTGCCTGGACCCGTAAAGGATTCGCGATAGTCGAGGTCCCCAAGCCGGCGAGAATCTCTTGGAGGGTGTAATGAGCATGCACCTGCAAAGGCACCTCTCTACCTCGCAAGCGAAGGGGCTCTTGCAAGTGGACTATCTGATCTTCCAGAAGCGGCAGCAATTCGAGGATCTCCCTCCGGAGGCTGTCATACTGCCACAAGGCAGCTAAGGCTTGGTCGAGTGTCATGTACTGGCCTTTGCTGGGATTCAGCATTGTCATTAGCAGTGCCTCGAACTGTCGGCGGTTGTGATTGTCCAGCGCCTCTGCGGCTGGAGGCTTCTCGGCGGAGAGCAACTTTCGGTAGATCTCGATGCGGACTTTGTCGTCGATGTGCAGTATCCGTCCTATGCCCCTTCCGACCCGCTTCTCGTCACTGTTGCTGAGCGAGGTGTCGATCCCCGCAGCACGCCGAAGTTCTGTCCAGGTGCGGCCACCGCGATACACGTCATTGACGTCCAGGCCGGTTTCCGCCAAGAATTCGGCGAGTCCCACGTCACCCAATAAGCGGAGTTCCTTGACGCGTTGTGTCCATCCGGTGGGCAGCGCTCTACGAATATTCTCCAAGATGATGCGACTAGCTATGGGATCCAGTTCGATCGAGCAACCCGCTGGCAGGTAGGGAAAACCTTGCTCGATGTCTCTCTGCAACTCACGGCGGGAGCGGCCCAGCATGCGGCGGAATCTCTCGTCAAATCGGAAACCATTGGCCTGATGGCCCACGAAGTCCAATACAGTCAGCACGCTTTTGTCTGGTGCGCGACGCAAGCCGCGTCCGAGTTGCTGGAGATAGACGGTGGCGCTCTCTGTTGGCCGCAACATCAGCACTACATCAACGGTGGGGAGGTCCACGCCTTCATTGAAGAGATCGACGGTGAATAGCACCTGAACATTGCCCTCCTCTAGGTCATTGAGCGCCTGCTGACGGTGTGGCGGGGACGTTTGCGAGGTGACTGCCGTAGCGTTCAACCCGGCGCGCTGAAAGCACTTGGCCATGAAGTTGGCATGGGCGATGCTCACGCAGAAACCAAGAGCCCGCATCCTGCCCGGATCCCCGATGTATTCATGGACAGCCCTGATAACTTTGGCCGCCCATATGTCGTCCGCGGTGTAAACCTTCGTTAGTTCGTCGGTGTCGTACCCCCTGCCTCGACGCCAGGTGACTTTCCGCAGATCGGTGCCGTCATGGGTTCCGAAGTAATGAAATGGCGACAAGAACCCCTGCTCGAGGGCATCCCACAACCGCAACTCGGCGGAGATGCGGTCGCCGAACCAACGCTTCACGTTGAGGCCGTCGGCCCGTTCCGGGGTGGCGGTCAATCCCAGAAGGTGTTTCGGACGGAGATGGTCGAGCAACGCCCGGTAACTGGCTGCGGCGGCGTGATGAAACTCGTCTACGATCACCACGCTGAACCGTTCGGGATCGAGAGATCTGGCATTTCGGGCGGTGATCGATTGTATGGAGGCGAAGACGTGGTCCCAGCGGGTGGGCCGGCTGCTCCCGGTCCACAATTCTCCAAATGCCCCTTTGCGTAGGACGTGCCGAAAGGTTGTGAGGCTTTGCTGCAGGATTTCTCTGCGGTGAGCTACGAACAGCAGGGTTGCCTTGGCCAACCGATTGCGAAGGTGACGGTAATCAAGAGCCGCCAGTACTGTTTTTCCGGTACCTGTCGCGGCAACAATCAAGTTGTGCGGATAGCCCCTCTGACGGTCGACTCGAAGGCGTTCCAGTATCTGGCGCTGGAAAGGGTAGGGCTCTATCTGAAAGGGTGTGAGTATCGGGCTGATGCCTTGGCTCGCAAGGGTCGCGCTTGCGAAGCGTTCAGGATCGAAGGGTTCGAAGTGCGCATCCTCCCAATAGGTTTCGAAAGTCCGATGAAAAGCGGCGATTAGTTCTGGGTTGCGTCGTTGCGATGCTCTGACGTTCCACTCCAAACCCGTTACCTGGGCCGAGTGCGTGAGATTCGACGACCCGATATAAACGGTGGAAAAGCCAGTGTTACGTTGGAACAACCACGCTTTGGCATGAAGGCGGGTGGTGGAAGTGTCGTATGAGACCTTCACTTCACCGCCGATGTCGACAAGTTCTTGGAGGGCTCGCCGTTCTGTGGTACCGGTGTAGGTGGTCGTGATGACCCGAAGCCGTCTGCCGCTTTCCACGTGTCTCTTGAAGTGCGGCTTCAGATCACGGATGCCACTCCACCTTATGAACGCAAGGATCAGATCTATTCGGTCGGCAGACTGTATTTCAGCCTGAATCTCCTTCCCCACTGAGGGTTGTCCCCGGGAGTTGGTCATCAGCACCGTATCGCGAAGGGGTGTCAGAGGGCGGATGATGTGAATTGGTTCATCTGTGGGCGCTAGTGACTCCACAGCAGTCAGTCGTTGGACTTTGGAGTATCCGTCTAGGTCGGACGGCGGGATCATCCGACCAGTCTCCAACGCCTCCGCTTGGAGTTTGATGATGGCGTCGCGAACAGCTTTGGACAGGTCGAAGGCGGCGTGGTGGCGTTCAGATTCGGGAACCGCAGCGAGAGCCTCCCGAACCCACTCACCGAGCACTTCCCTCAATCGGTCCGGTAGTTCCCCAGGATCAACGGTCGAGACGTCGGCGCACAGACGTTGGGCAGGTAAAGCGCCAAGATGGGTCTTCAGAAGCTCGTCCACCAACTGGTCATAGAGCCCTGGATTGAGATTCACCTAGAGTCTTCCCACCAACCGTAGAACAGTTACACCTTAATGCCATCGAATTATACGCCATGGTGTAATAAGCATTTAGGGCTCTCCTGGGGCTTTTGCGTATTCTCTAGCCACCGGCCGTTCGTCAGCGGCGGCCCGCCCACCATCCGGTGAGGCCGCCGAGGACCATTCCCAGGGCGGCTGCCGACAGTACCTGGAGGGGCGTGGTGCTGGCTCCACCCCGAGAGGCCAGCGTTACCAGGATTCCTACTATCACCAGCCCGGTGAGCGAGCCGTGGAAACGCTGGCCGATGGCGACTGTCCTCCCGGCCACCCATCCACCCACCAGCACTCCCACCAACAGGCCTGCCACAGCTCCGCCTCCTCGGCTGTCCGGGCTGCCGAAACCGGGGACGATCTCCCAACCGAGTGCTCCCAGCCACCACTCGATAAGAGTGACGAGTGCCACCGCCAGCAGGCCCACCGCGGTCCCCATTACCAGCGCCCGCAAACGGACTCTCGGAATTCTCAAAACGGTCGCCTTTCGGTTGAGGGTTGGCCCTGTTCCTGTAAGTCGAGAAGGGTAGAGTTTCGGGTAGTCATCGCATAGCCAGGAGGAAGCATCATGAAGCAGTCGTATGTCGCCGAGTTGGTCGGCACATTCATCCTGGTGTCGATAGGGTCGCTGGCTGCTCTCTCCTCGGACGGGAACCTGTTGATCGTGGCCTTCGGGTTCGGGTTTGCCTTGATGATCGCCCTTTACTCGGTAGGTCATATCTCGGGAGGGCACTTCAACCCGGCGGTGAGCCTGGCTATGCGGCTGGGAGGGTCCCTGAGCACCAATGACATGATCGGCTACTGGGTGGCCCAGGTCGTGGGTGCGGTACTTGCTTCGTTGGCGGTACTCGCCATGGCGGGGTCCGATGCGGTGGCCGACACCATGAACACCTACCGGGACACCGGCCCGGCATTCGGAGCCGAGATCCTTCTCACCGGGGCTTTCGTGTTGGTGATCATGGTGGTTGCCGGCCACGGTCTCGGTCACGCAAGGACCGTGATCTCCCTGGCCTTGGTCGCCATCCACCTGGCCGGGGTGCCGATCTCCGGCGCCTCCGTGAACCCCGCCCGTTCGTTGGGTCCGGCGGTGGTGGCCGGCGACCTGAGCGGCATCTGGCTGTACATCGTGGCGCCGCTGGCGGGGGCCGTGGTGGCCTGGCTGGTCACCAGGGTGGCGCGCACCGGTCCGGTGGACGCCTAGGCGGAGAACCCTGCATGAACTGGTCCGAAATACTCGGAAAACTGACCGCCGGGGAGGATCTGAGCCGATCCGAGGCTCGGGGGGCACTGGACGACATCATGAGCGGGCGGGCAACTGCGGCTCAGACCTCCGCGTTCCTGGTCTCCCTCCGTATCAAGGGCGAGACCACCGAGGAGATGGCCGGATTGGTGGAGACCATGCGCTCGGTGGGGGTGCGGGTCTCGATCGGGGAACCGGTGGTGGACACCGCCGGGACCGGCGGGGACCGCTCGGGTACCTTCAACATCTCCACCACGGCCGCCCTGATCGCAGCCGGGGCGGGCGCCAAAGTGGCGAAGCACGGCAACCGGTCGGCCTCGTCCAAGTGCGGGTCGGCGGACGTGTTGGAGGCCTTGGGGGTGGGAATCGAACTTGACCCCGAACAGACAGCCGAGATGGTCACGGAAGCAGGGTTCGGGTTCTTCTTCGCTCCGCGATACCACCCAGCCATGAAGTATGTCGTGCCCATCCGCCAGCAACTGGCCATACCCACCGTCTTCAATTTCCTGGGACCGCTCACCAATCCTGCCGGCGCCACCCGTCAGTTGATCGGCGTCTATGACAGCCGGATGGCAGAGCGCATGATCGGGGTGCTGTCGCGCCTGGGGACCGAGCGGGCGCTGGTGGTCCATGCCGACGACGGGCTGGACGAGGTCTCGGTCTCCGGCCCCACCCGGGGGTTCCAACTGGTGGACGGCGAGGTGACGCCGGTGGTGCTCACCCCCGAGGACTTCGGGATGGACCCGGCGGACGTCTCGGAGTTGATCGGCGGTGACGCGGAGACCAATGCTGCGATCCTGCGGTCCGTGCTGGCCGGTGAGACCGGCCCCCGGAGAGACGCGGCGGTGGCCAACGCGGCGGCCACCCTGATGGTGGCCGGTCTGGCCGAGACCCCGGGCGAAGGCGCCCGGTCGGCGGCCCGCTCCATCGACTCGGGAGCGGCCGCGGCAGTGCTCGACAGGGTGATCGACCTGAGCCGCTAGTCCGTGTCTTCCCGGCCGCGGCCGGAGCAAGTGGAGAAGGTTGAGTCGACCCTGCGAATCCGGTCAGGCTTATAGTTTCCGCCATGGAGCGCCGCCACAGCCAGGTGGTTCTGGTCGGGATAGTCCTGTTCGCGTTTCTCACGGCTTCGTGTAGCTCCGGAATCGGGGAACCGGCCGAAGACTTCAACCTGGAGTTGCAAACAGGGGGCACCTTCGTGCTCGCTGAGCAGACGACCCCAGTGCTGCTGTTCTTCTGGGCGGAGTGGTGACCGGTATGCAAGCGGCAGTTGCCGGATATCGAAACGTTGGGCGCAGAATACGAGGGCCGGGCGGTTGTCCTGGCTCCTGCAGTTCAATCGAGCTTGGAGCGCGCCGCCGCGGTCGCCGGGCAGCTATTGCCCTCGGGCCTGGTGCCATGGGGTTTGGATGTTGACCAGGGGGTCTTCGCCGCTTACGGGTTCCGCGGCGTGCCTGCCGGCGCCATTGTGGCCTCCGACGGCACTCTGATGGACACCTGGCAGGGATCCAGGGATATCGATGAGATCAAGGCCCTATTGGACGGTCTGCTGTCGATGTCCGATGAAGCAATGGGGAGGGTTTCACCTTCTTAGCACCTGGAAGAGGGCACTCATGTCGGGTCGCCCGAACCGGGAGGGCGCGCCTTGTGGATCTAAAGCGCATTGTGCCTGCTAATACCTATACTTTTCCCAAATGAAGCGTCGTGGACGTTGGTCGGGGATAGCAGGTCTGGTCCTGCTGTCGCTGGTTGCCGCGTCGTGCGGCGGAGGGTCGGATACCGGAGGTGAGCCGGCGGAGGTGACCGCCGCCGCGGACACCGTTCCGGACACGACGGCCGCTCCCACAACCACCGCGGCCGCGCCGGCCACCACGGCCGCGGCGTCCACCGCTACCACCGAAGCAGCGACGGCAACCACCTCGGCGCCGACCACCACTGCGGCTCCCGACCCCGCTCCCACCGAGAGTGAAGCCGCACCCGAGACCCCGGCCGAGGAGCCCGAGACCACCACGACGACCACGGTCCCGCCGCCGGAGCCCCTCGGGCCGCCGGCGCCGGACTTCACCCTGGAGTTGGGTACGGGAGGAACGTTCGTGCTCTCCCAGCAAACCACCCCGGTGGTGATCTTCTTCTGGGCGGAGTGGTGACCGGCGTGTCAGCGGGAGTTGCCCGCTGTAGATCGGTTGGCTGAGGAGTACGAGGGCCGGGTCGTCGTGGTGGCGCCGGCCTGGAAGTCAAGCCTGGAGGACACCGCCGACGCCGCGGCGCAGCTGATCCCCTCGGGCAAGGTGCTCTGGGGGCTGGACGAGACACAGGAGATCTTCGCCGCCTACGGGGTGGGCGGCCAACCGGCCGGCGCCATAGTCGCCGCCGACGGGTCCCTGGTCGTCACCTGGCCGGGCGCCAGGGGCGGCGCGGCAATCCGGGAGGATCTGGATGCGCTGTTGAGCGGTAGCAACTCTTTCTCGATCGGCTCGGCTTCGGCTGGTTCAGCCACCCTCTCGGGTCCCGGGTGAATGACGTAGTACCGGCCTGGAGGTCGGTTTTGGGTCGGCTTCTGCTGACCCTCTCGGTGTTGGGCGGCCTCCTGTTGGGCGCCTGCGGATCCGAGGACACGGGTTCCCAGGCCGAGAGCGCCCCTGCACCGACCACCTCCGCTCCTGCGACCACCGCTCAACCCGAGGAGGCGCCCTCCACGGGTGTCGCAACCACGGCTGCGGAAGAGGGTGAAGAGGCGGTACCCACCACCACCGCTGCACCTGAACCCCCGACCACCACCACGGTTCCCCAGCAGGTCGAGGCCACCGCCCAGGAGGTGGAGGAGACTCCGACCCCGGAGAGCCCCACCACCACCGAGGCCGCCACCACAACCACGGAAGCCTCGACCACGACAACCGCCGCCACGACCACTACGGAGGCGCCCACTACGACCGCGGCGCCCACTACGACCGCGGCTCCCACCACCACTACCACGGTGGCGCCAACTACCACCACGACCAAGGCTCCTGCAACAGCCAGGAGGCCGCCGACCACCACTACCACGGTGGCGCCTACCACTACCACGACCAAGGCCCCTGCCACGGCCAGGAGGCCGCCGACCACCACCACGACCACCACAGTGCCGCCTACTACCACCACCACCACGGCTCCCACGACCACCACCCAGCCGCACAACCGGGAATCCGCTCCCGACTTCACCCTGGAGTTGGGAGACGGCGGCACCTTCACTCTCTCCGCCGAGCCCCGGCCCGTGTTCCTGGTCTTCTGGGCTGAGTGGTGACCGTCGTGTCAACGGGAGTTGCCCGTTATCGATGGTCTGGCCACCGAATACCAGGATCGGGTGGCGTTCGTGGCGCCGGCCTGGAAAGCCCCTTTGAGCGCCACCTCCAGCCGGGCGAACCAGTTGCTCAGGTCGGGACTGGTCATGTGGGGACTGGACGAGAACCAGCGGATCTTCTCGGCCTACGGGGTGGGTTACCAGCCGGTGACCATCCTGGTTGGGGCCGACAAAACCATTGTCAAGACGTTGCATGGTGGACAGGGTGCCTCCACCCTGCGGGCGGCGATCGAAGAGTTGCTGTCGATCTCCGGCTAGCTTCCCTGCGGTGCTGGGTGGGCCAATCCGGCGCTGACCGGGACATAATTGCGTTCTGATGAGACTCTGGGAATGGCTGCTCACCGGCGTGTGCGTGCTGGCGGTGCTGTGGCCGGCCCTGGAAGGCCGGCGTCCCCGCCGGGGCATCGCCGCCACGGTGCTGGTGGCCGTCCTGGCCTGGCAGTTCCTGGCGGAGGGTTTCCGCTGGCAACTCTGGGGGTTGTACGTGGTCGCCCTGGGAATGGCACTGGGCGATGTACTCACCGGGGAGCGCCAACTGGTCTCCTACCAGCGCATCCGGAGAGCCGCCCTGGGTCTCCTGGGGGTCCTGTTGGTGGTGACCCCGGTGTGGGCGCTGCCGATCGTGGAGATACCCCCTCCCACCGGCCCCTACCAGGTGGCCACCACCAGCCTGGAGCTCTCGGGCGTGGACCGCGTGGAGGAGTACGGCCCCCACGCGGGGAGCTTTCGGCGGCTGATGGTCCAGGCCTGGTATCCCGCCAGGGCGCCCGAGGACGCCGAGCCGCTCACTCCCTGGGTGGCCGACCTGGACGTGGTCGGGCCGGCGATGGCCGAGTCGTTCGGGCTGCCGGGGTTCTTTCTGAATCACACCCGGTACACCCCCTCCCACAGCTACGGGGAGGCTGCTGCATACCGGGGAGAGATCCCCGTGATCATCTACTCCCACGGCTGGCGGTTGTTCCGCAACGCGGCGGTTCACCAGATGGAGTCCCTGGCCAGCCATGGCTACCTGGTGATCGCGGTGGATCACCCCTACGGGTCGGTGGCCACCGTCTTCGGAGACGGCGAGATCGCCCTCCTGGATCCCGAGGCGCTGCCCGATTCCGAAGAGGTGGGAGACGAGGCCTTCGAGGAGGCGGCCATCCGGCTGCTGGAGACCTATTCGGAGGATGTGCGCATGGTCATCAGGGGATTGGAACAGGGAGTGAACGGGCCCTTCGGCTGGCTGGCCGGGATGGCGGACCTGGACCGGCTGGGCATATACGGCCACTCCCTGGGGGGAGGCGCGGCGGTGAGGACCTGTCTCCTGGAGCCTGTCTGCCGGGTGGTGGCGGCCCTGGACGGGTGGGTGGAGCCGATCACCTCTGCGGAGCTCTCCGGCGAACTGGACGTGCCGTCGATGTTCATCCGCTCCGACCCCTGGCGGGAGTTGGAGAACGACCAGGTGCTGCGGGGACTGGTGGAGCGGAGCAACCGGCGGACCTACTGGATAGGCGTCCAGAACACCGTTCACAGCGATTTCACCATCGCCCCGCTGCTCTCTCCCCTGGGTAGCCGCCTGGGGTTGAGAGGAACCATGCCGGTCGCCCAGGCGTTTGCGGTGGTCGACCATTACCTGGTGGAGTTCTTCGATCGGCACCTCCTGGGAGTCGGAGGCAGGGAGTTGACCGAGGCGCCGCCCGCCGGGGTCTCGTTCGAACTGATCCCCTAGGAGGGGCTGAGCCTCACTCCGGCCGGCCGCTCCCGAGGATCAGGTCGATCTGGCGGCCCAGCGAGAGAGAGTCGGAGGGACCGGTGAACCTTGCGGCGACCACCCCGTCGGGTCCGATGAAGAAGGTCTCGGGGATCCCGAACACCCCGAATGCGATGGCGGCGCGACTCCCTGGATCGGCCGCGTACCTGACCAGGGGAGAGACGCCCAACTCGTTCAGGAAGGCGATCGAGTCGTCGAGGCGGTCCTGGTACGCCACCTGGATGAGGCGGACCCCCGAGTCCGAGAAGGCTTCGGCGACGGCCAGGAGGTCGGGATGCTCCACCCGGCACTCGAGGCACCACGAGGCGAAGAAGTTGATCACCGTCACCCGGGCCTCCGGGTCGGGGATGGCGATCTCGCCGGATCCATCCAGGAGGGGGAGGGTCAACACCGGGGAGGGCGCGCCGACCAGGGGCGAATCGGAGGGTTGGGGGTCCTCGGAGAGGCGGGTGGCGAACACCCCGGCAAGCACGGCCATGGCGGCGGCCACCGCCACCGCCAGCACCACCGCGGCTCGTCCCGGTCGCCTCATCTCGCGCACTCCTCACCTGCTCGGGCCGCCGCCAACTCGGCTGCCACCGTCTCCTCGGAGGAAAGCGCCGCGTTCGCCTCTTCAAGAAGGGGGACGGCTTCCGCCGCCTTCCCGGCGCCGCACCACAGGACGATGGCTTTGAAGTAGAGCGCCTGGGGATGGCCGGGAACCGCCTGGAGCGCCCGGTCCAGCGTATCGACCGCCAGCTCGATCTCTCCCGACCCCGCCCAGGCCATCCATCCCAGGCGGCTCAGCGCCTCCGCCTCTTCGGCGGCCGTCGGGCTGCGTTCCAGCACCCCTCGGTAATGGGCGAAGGCCCGCCCGAAGTCACCGGCCCGGAAGTAGCGTCCGGCCAGGGCGAGGCGCATGCCGTTGATCTGGGGGTGGTCGGCATTGGCGGAGATCACCGCCTCCATGGTCTCATTGGAGTACTGGGACGGATCGAACTCCCCCCCGTCGGCGTCGGCCTGGTCTTCGGGCTGGACGAACCATCCAACCGAGATCACCAGTGCCGCCGCCGCGGTCCCCAGAATGGCGACGACCGTCACCCTCCCGGGTGTCCAGAATCGGGACCGGGAGTCCCGATCGGGAGACTCGGGGTCCGCCGGGACCGACGCCTCCCCGGCCAGCCTGAGCCGGGCTTCTTCTATCTCCTCGGTGTAGACCCGCCGGAGGCGCCGGGCGGTGGAGGGAGGTATCTCATCGGTGGCGAGCTGTTGTTCCAACTCCTCCAGGTCCCGGGTGGCTTGATCGAGGCGCGCCTGCCAGTGGCTTTCCTCGCTCACGGCGACTCCCTGACCGACTCCGGGGGTACGGGCTTTCTGAGGCGGTAATAGGCCAGGAGGAGACCGGTCACCAACGCGGCGGCGGGGAGCGCCCACAGGAGGGCGGTTCTGGTCTGGAACGGGGGATCGAGCATCTGTGATTGGGGATAGGCCGCCATGAGCCGGTCAATTATCTGTTGGTCGGATCGGCCTTCGGTGATCATCTCCCGGACATAGCCCATCATGTCGGCGGCGTAGGAACTGGGGGACTCGGCGATGGACTCCCCCTCGCAGGCCGGGCACCGGACCTGTTTGCCGATCCGCTCGGCGCGGTCCTGGTCAACCGGGTCGGCGGTGGTTAGCGAGACGACCACGAAGGCGGCCAAGGCCAGGGTCACCAGGGGAGAGGCCCAACGGAGCAGGCTGCGCCGACCGGCGGGATCAGCCACCCGGACGCGCTCTCTCGGCGGGACGGACGGACTCCGACCTTCGGCGTCTCCTGCCCGCCAGCGAGTAGAGGCCGCCCGCTGCGCAGGTCAGGCCGCCCAGCCACAGCACCCATTGCAGGGGAGCGGTGGCCGCCCGCAGGGTGATTGCCTCCTCGTCGATCCGCGTCACGCTCAAGTAGAGGTCCTGTGCGAGGGTGTGATGGATGCCGGGCGTGGCGATGGGCAGGGCGGATGTCTCGAACTGGCTGAGGGCGGGCTCCGCCCATCCCACCCGCCGCTCGTCCTTCCACACCTCCACATGGGCGGTGCTCTTCAGCCGGTTGGGAGTCCTGGTGGTGGACACCCCGGTGTGGACCAACTCGTACCCGGCGAACTCCACTCGGTCTCCGGGCGCCATCTCCACCCGGTCGAGATTCTGGGAGAGATTGGCCGTGCAGGCGATGGCCACCGCCACCAGGGCCACTCCGGCATGGGCCATCTGTCCGCCCCAGAAGCCGCGGTCCGATCTGACAACTCCCGGGATCATGCGCCAGGCGTTCGCCTCCTTGGGTCTCCCGGCGCGACGGGCCTGGGACCAGAGTCGGCCGGCGGCCACCGCCACCACCCAGGTGCCGGCCATCACCGCCAGCACCACGTACCCCACCCGGGTGGCGGTGATGATCACCAGCACGCCCGCGGCCAGCGCAATCTGGAGGGGGAGATGGATGCGGGGCCAGACCACCCGGGCGCGGGCCACCCGCCAGGGGAGGGCCGGTCCGATGCCCATCGCCAAGAGCAAAGCGAAGCTGATGGGGACGGCCATGCGATCGAAGAAGGGCCGTCCCACACCCACCTCCGACCCGGTGAACGCCTCCAGGGCCAGCGGGTACAGAGTGCCGGTCAGCACCACCATGGCGTAGACGGTCAGCAGCAGGTTGTTGAGCAGGAAGCCCCCTTCCCTGCTGGAGAGGGATTCCAGGCGGGGCGGCGAGGAGATCTGCTGGGAACGGGAGGCGAACAGGGCGAAGGAGCCCACCGTCACCACCACCAGGAACCCGAGGAGTGCGGGACCGATGGCGGACTGGGTGAAGGAGTGCACCGAGGCGATCACTCCCGACCGGGTCAGAAACGTGCCCAGGATGGTCAGGGAGAAGGCGCCGATCACCAGCACGAAGTTCCACGCCTCCAGCATCCCCCTTCTCTCCTGCACGAGGGAGGAGTGGAGGAAGGCGGTGGCCACCAGCCAGGGCATGAAGGAGGCGTTCTCCACCGGGTCCCAGGCCCAGTAGCCTCCCCAGCCCAGCACCTCGTAGGCCCACCAGGCGCCCAGGGTGATGCCGGCGGTCAGGAACACCCAGGAAACCCGGGTCCACAGCCCGCTGCGGCGGAGCCATGTAGGGCCGGACCTGCGCAGGGCCAGGGCCGATATGCCGTATGCGAAGGGGACCGTCAGGCCCACGTAGCCCAGGTACAGGAGTGGGGGGTGGATTGCCATCAGAAGGTGGTTCTGGAGCAGGGGGTTGGGCCCCATCCCGTCGGCGGGACCAACGGCCCGGGAGAAGGGCAGGGCGCTCGACGCCGTACAGGAACGGGCGGAGGCCTCCGTGCACACTTCGAAGGGGTTGGCGACGGTGACCATCAACCCGAAGAAGAAAACCCCGACCGCTCCGATCACCGCCAGGGCCCCCCAGTCGAGAGAGTCGGGTTCGGCTCCCCCGGCGGTCGCCCGCCGCCACACCGCGTATGCGTAGGCGGCGAGGACCAGGCCCCACAACACGATCGAGCCCTCCAGGGCTGCCCAGGCGGTGGCGATGTTGAAGGGAAAGGGCGTGTGGCGGGAATGGTGATTCGCCACGTAGGAGACGGTGAAGTCGTTGGCTAGGAGGGCGGCTTCGAGGACGACCATGGCCCCCAGCGCGGCGAGGACCATGACCAGGAGGGATCGGCGGAGGGCAACGATCGAGGCAGAGGGAGCAAGCGGGTTCCGCGCCGCCCGCCAGCCGGCGACCGCCAGCCAACCGGCGGCGACCAGCGCCGTCCACACCGCCAGGGTTCCGGCCAGAGAGAGCATCAGCGGGAGCCGTCGTCGGCCACCGGAGGCGCCTGGTAGTTCTCGTCATGGGAGATGAGGGCGCCGTCGGCCCGGTAGTCATCACCCAGCCAGGCTCCGTCCAGGAGTACGTTGACGTCCTCGTCGAACAGCAGGGGCGGAGTGTCGGTGAGGATCACCGGAATGGTGGAGGCGCCGTCGGTGACCTGGAACCGGAGAGGGTCCGATCCGGCATCCAGGGAACCCTCCACCACGATGCCCGCCAGCCGGAACCGCCGCCCGTCGGGGAAGTCGGCTCGCTGGTCCACCGCTTCGCGCGGGGTGAGATAGTAGACCAGGTCGCTGTCGATGTTCCGGATCAGGAAGACTCCGGCTATCAGCATCGCCACCCCGACGAAGATCAGAAACGGCCAGCGGCGTGACTTCATCAGTCCGGGCGACTCGTCGCCCTTCGCCACCGGATCCCCAGGCGGAGGATGTAGCCCGCCAGGAGCCCGGCCGTGGCCAGATAGGCCGCCCAGACCCAGCCGATGTTCACGCTTCGGCCTCACCCAACCGGGGGACCGTCACCGGGCTCCGCGCGGGGGCTCTCTCGGCGGCCGCGGCCTCTTCCATGCGGGCCAGGGCGGTCCGGTAGACGAGCAGCGTCGCGTAGAGAAGTGTGAAGGCCGCCAGGTTCACCAACAGGGCCGAGACCATGGCGCCGTCCATCTGGATGCCGTCGGGCCGGATCGTCAAACCCTGGTGAAGAGTGCGCCACAGCTTCACCGAGAAGTAGACCAGCGGCACCTGCACCACGGCGACGGCGCCCAGCACCGACGAGCGGCGAGCCCGCAGGCGAGGGTCGACGGTGGTGCGGCGCAGCGCCAGGTAGCCCAGGTACACGAAGAACATCATGGCCGTGGTGGCCAGGCGGGCGTCCCCCCAGTCCCAGTAGGTCCCCCACACGGGCTTTCCCCAGATCATGCCGGTCGCCAGGGCGATGGCGGTGAACAGCACTCCTATCTCTGCGGATGCCTCGGCCGCCCTATCCCAGCTCATCCGCCGGGTGAACAGCCATCCGATGCTTGCGGCGGCGGTCACCCCGAAGGCCAGGAAGGCAAGCCAGGCCGACGGGACATGGATGTAGAGGATGCGGACGAAGTCCCCTTGGAGGAGGTCGGGGGGAGAGGTGAAAGCCAGGACCAGGCCGACTCCCAGCGCCACGCCGGTCAAGACTGCCAGCAACCTCTTTTTCACAGGGAAATCTCCTCCAGGGCCCGGGCCGACATCACTCCCGCGGCCGCCAGCCCGAGATCGGCGATGACCAGCACCAATACCCAGGTGATGATACTCTTGCCGGCCACCAGACTTTCCAGGCTCTGGGCGGCCCCCATCAGGAGCGGCACGGCCAGGGGCGCCATCAGCAGGGGAGCCAGGCTCGTCCGGGCCCGGAGCCCGATGGTCACGTCCCCGGCCAGGGTGCCCAGCATGGCCAGCCCCGCCGATGCAAGGATGATCACCGGCGCCATCAGCGCCCCGCCCGAGGGTGGGCGGTAGTCGTAGAAGATGATCACCGGAACTATGAGCGTCCCGGCCACCGCCGCCAGGACCAGCCCCGAAGCGCCCGCTCGGCCCGCGAATCGGGCGGCGGGGTCCAGACCGGTCAAAGCCAGGGCGCGGCGCTGGGCCCGGGTCTCGAGAGCGGTCTGGCGCAGCACGATCATCATCCCGAACAAGAGGGTGATCAGCCAGTAAACGGGAGCGGCCAAGTCCCGGAGGAGCAGGGGAGAGGCGTTGGTCGCCAGGGGCGCGATCCAACTCGCCACCACCGCGAATGGAAACACCACCGTGAGCGCCTCCCCGCTCCGCAGTTCCACCCGCAGGTCCCGCAGGGCGATAAGGCCCGCCGATCGCCAGAACCCGCCGTTCACGTGATCCTCCCGTCTCGCATCTCCACCACCCGGTCGACCCAGCCGGACAGCTTGGCGGCGTCGTGGGACACGCATAGGACGGCTCCGTCCCGGCGAGTTGTCGTCGCGATCAGGTGGTCGATGATCGGGGCGGCGTCCCGGTCGAGGCCGGCGTCCGGCTCGTCCAGCAGGACCAGCCGGGGGGAGCCGATCAGCAGTCGGGCCAGGTCGGCTCTCCGCAGCATCCCGTTGGAGCACCGCTCCGCCCTGATCCCCGCCGCGCCGCCGAGGCCGACCTGCTCCAGGACCAGTTGACCCCGGGAGGCGGGGTGCCCGGTCAGCCGGGCGCTGAGCGCCAGGTTCTCGCCCAGGGTCAGGTCGGGATAGAGAGCGGGGAGGTGTCCGGACCAGCCGATCCCGGCCCGGACCGCCGGGATTCGAGGGCCTGCGAGGGGGGCGCCCAGGACGGTGCCCGATCCTCCGGTGGGAGCTATGAAAGTGGCGACCACGCCCAGCAGCGTGGACTTGCCGGCGCCGTTGGGCCCGGCGACTCCCAGCGATTCCCCGGGACGGAGGGTGAGCCGGCAGTTGGAAAGCACCGGGGAGCCGCCCAGGGAGACGGAGAGGTCTACCAGATCGACCAGGGGAGGACTGGATGAGGAAGGTCGGATGCTGGGCGGACGGCTCACCCGCTTTGAGTGTATGGGGATGGCCGCGGAACCGCTGAACCGGGTCGGTCCCCGGCAGGCGCAACCCTTGACAGGGTGCATGGAGCTCTGTAGATTTCGCGACATCCGTCAAGGAGAGGACCGGAAGGTTGTGATGCAATGACCTAGGCGTCCTCTCGGAGATCTCCCCTAGAGGAAAGAGCAGGAACAGCGATGGGTAGCGGAAAGATCGGCTTCGGCCTGGTGGGCACCGGTATGTCGGGCGGCTTCATGGCCAGCGAAATGGACCACGTCGAGGGTGGGGAGTTGGTTGCCGTCTGCAGCCGGAACGAGGCCAACGTCCGGGGGTTCGCCGATGCCAATGGCGTCAAGCATTGGTTCACCGACTACCGGGACCTGGTTCATCACGACGACGTCGATGTCGTGATCGTCTCCCTTCCCTCCGGTCTGCACGCCGACGTCACCATCGCCGCGTCCGACGCCGGAAAGCACGCCCTGGTGGAGAAGCCGATCGAGATTAACCTGGAGAGGGCCGACCGGATGATCGGCGCCTGCCGGGCCAACGGCACCAAGCTCGGGGTGATCTTCCAGATGCGCTTCGGCATAGTGGCCCGGACCCTCAAGGAGGCGGTGGACTCGGGCCGCCTGGGGCGGGTCTTCCTGGGCGACGCGATCGACAAGTCGGCCCGCACCACCGCCTACTACAACTCCGCCGCCTGGCGGGGAACCAGGGAACTGGAGGGGGGCGGCTGTCTGATGACCCAGTCGATCCACATCATCGACCTCCTGCAGTACCTGATGGGTCCCGTGCGCTCGGTGATGGGACGGGTCGCCACCCATGTCCACGACATCGAGATCGAGGACACCGCCACCGCCGTGGTGACCTTCGAGAGTGGAGCGACGGGGATCATCGAGAGCACCTCGTCGGTCCGGACCGCCCTCAAGTCCCGGGTGGAACTCCACGGGGACCGGGGCACAGTGGTGGCCAACGCGCAGTATGACAAGTTCCTGCTGTGGGACGTGGAGGGAGACGAGGGCCGGGTCGACGTGGAACCGACCTTCGAGTTGAGCGACATCGACGATCCCTGGGCCTATCCCCAGTCCCGCCACCGGATCCAACTCCAGGACATGGTGGACGCCATCCACGAGGACCGCGATCCGGTCCTCACCGGAGAGGACGCCCGGGTGCCGCTGGCGATCATCATGGCCATCTACGACTCCTCCCGCGAGGGCAGGGAGGTCTTCCTGGATTCCTACCGGCCGCCGGTGTCCTGACAGCCGTTGCCTGACGGCGCCTTCAGGTTGCTCTTGTCAACCGGGGATGGTTTGTGGGCTGGCTTGGTTTGTCAACGCCAAGGGTCCCCGGAGTAAGAGTCGGAAGCACTTTGATGGCCTGCGAGGGGGGTGATCGCTACGTTTCGTTAGCAGTGACCGATTGAAAATAACGCGGTTCTTGCACCATTGTGTCTCTATTCTGTGCCTATAATGTGGCGATGATGTTCGATATGCCCAAATCGTCGCGTTCTTTATGTAGTGCTCGTGCAGACGGTGCTGTTCGGGTTCCGTTGTTTGCCGTCTGGAGATCGGGGGGGTGTTTCTATCTTTTTTGCAAATCGGTTTGGGGGTGTTGGGGGTTGT
>JAPPFD010000016.1 GCA_028823995.1 bacterium
TTGAGTTTGGGTCAGACCCGCTCCGGCCAAGGGGCACCTACAAGTATGAGTGGTTGAGTTTTCGGTCGCCGCGTCTGTTCAGTCGGTGGCGGGTTTTTTGGCCGGAGGAGGCTTGTGGGGGTGCGACGCCGGCTAGCCGAGCGAACGCTGTTTCGTTGCAGCAGCGGCGAGGGTGGGACCATGCTATGTAGATTTGGGTGGCGGTGATCGGTGCTATGCCGGGCTGGTCGAGCAGGTGGGGAGCGACTGTGGTGATCAGTTCGGTGATGGTTGTTCTCAGTTGGGTGGCTTCGTCGGTGAGGGCTCGGATCCGGCGGGCTGCGGATCGCATGGCTTGTTTGGTGGCGGTGTGTTCGTTGATGGTGTCAGACCGGAGACGGAACCCTGAGCATTTGGCCACCAGAGCTGTGGTGGTGAGCCCTCGGAGTTGGTCGCGAAGATCGACCGGCGCGGTGACTAGGAGGGCTTTCAGTTCGTTGATGGCCGCTGTTCTGGCTGTTATTGCGCCTCGGCGGGTGGTTTCCAACACTCGGAGGGCTTCGCGGTTTCCCCGTATCCGTGGTGCGGAGGGTTGGGAGCGGCCTAGTGTTTGGCGGGCGGCCCGACGGGCGTCCAGGGTGTCGGTTTTGGCGCCGTCGATGCTGGGGGTGGGATTGTTGAACTCTATTACCCACTCACCACGAGCAGCGAGATAGGCTGCTATGCCGACTCCGTAGCTTCCGGTGCCTTCCACGGACCATGCCCGGTCGGTGGCCTGGGTGTACTCATCGGCCCATTTCACCAGCCGTTCGTATCCCACCTGGGTGGTGGCGAACGCTGCGGATGCTTGTTCTCCGGTGGTGGCGGTGTCCACTACCGACGCGGTGACTCGGTCACGATCCGGGTCGATCCCGATCACATGTTCAACTGACGCCACAGCCATCCTTTTCCCTTTCTGTTGCTTACAATTTCGGGTTGCCCATAGAGGCGCGATCCGCAAAATACGGCAGAACTGTGATGAGTCACACCCCCTGGGGGGTGGACAGGCTTCTGATTAGGCCAGCGCGGTACGCAGGCTGCTGCTGGCGGTCGGTGTCGGACAGATCATTAAGAAAGACACCTAACGGGGTCAGTTTGCATAAGGGTCACGACACCACCACCAGCAGCTGACCTGAAACATTCTCCAAAGAGCATCCCCCACATTCTCACAGTTGGCACAGGAGGAGTACTTGGAAGTGCATGCATTGAGACAGCGGGGGTGGTCGATCTCGGCTATCGCCCGCCATTTGGGAGGAGACCGAAAAACGGTACGAGCGTATTTGTCGGGCGATCGGGTACCGGGTCGGCGAGCCTCGTCCGGGCCGGATCCGTTCGATCTGTTCGAGGCTTATGTGCGTCAGCGGCTGTCCGATGATCCCCATGTTTGGGCAACTGTGTTGTTCGACGAGGTGGCGGCGTTGGGCTATTCGCAGAGCTATGTGACGTTGGTGCGGAAGATCCGCCATGAGGGTCTTCGACCGTCTTGTGGTGCCTGTGCGGGTACCCGGGGTCGTGCCACTGCGACTATTGATCATCCACCGGGTGAGGAGTGCCGAATCATGATGTCGTTTTTCGGACCCACCGGGTCAGCAATGTCCCGCAGACTTTTGGGGTTCGTGGACCTGGCCGCGAACAGATTGACTACCTTCAGGTGATGAGCCCCTGCTGCGGCTGCCAGTTGCTTCACTCTGCGAATAGTCGGGTCGCCTCTGTGGGCGTCTGCTGTGCTCGGGTTCAGCATGCATACGACCATCGTGAAAGATTGGCGATATTCGACGAAGCCGACCAGCCGACGGTGAAGCACATACCTGTAGCTCACAGCGGCTCCCACGCGTCCGGGGTCATTGGCATGCTCCCCGAGAGGGACTGACAACCTCGATCAGACGTCTTTCTTCTGGGACATTATATACCAAAGTGGCGAAACCGAGCGAGTCAGTCTGCCTGTCGGAGGGTGTTGTAATCGAAAGTCCGCTGGCAATTTAGACAGGTGACCTCGTGCCAGTCGCGGGTGAGGCGTTCCACGGGAATCATGTTGTAATCGGCGTCGTTGCCGTGCTGGGCGCAGGCTGCTGGTGCTACCCGCCAGAAACGAAGGGTCTCGGGAAACCGCCGGGTGTCAAGGTGGATCTTCTTGTCATTCACGATTCAAGTACCGCCAGTCCTTGCGCCGCTGCGGAGGGGCCAGAGTCGCGAAACCCGATACCTCTTCCGGCGACCCCCAAGCATGCCTGACGGTACCCTCTCCTTTGCGCCTGGCTTCTCGCACCAGCCCTCTCCCCGCGAGGGCGCCTGGCATACCAGAGCGGGAGGGGGCGGCCCAGACCATGAACCCTCCTCCCGCCTCCTCACTCCTAGCCGGGGTCGCCGAGGAGAGCTCCTGGGGTCGGGCACAAAAGGCACATCTATCTGCACGCCGACCTGTCCGGGTGATGTCCAGGCACCGGGGGGCCGCTTTTCATCCGAAGTCTATCTCTGTCGAAGTTCCGTAATCAATTCGTGTCAACAAAGCCTGCTGTCCCTTTAGGAGGTCTAGGTACAGGTTCAGGACTTACAGGTTGGTTAGACCAATCGGACCAATCGGACCAAGGTCCAGGAGGGCTGAGGTTCAATATATTTGAATGTGGAAGAAAGCTGGCATAATAGGCTCTGATTCTTGTGCGCAGACTCTCATCTACATCCTCAAAAGTTACTTGACGATTGAAAGTGAATATAGGTTGACCTATCTTCCCATCACTAACTTCAACCTCTAATTCGTATGCAAATATTGGCGGATCTACGACACGCATCTTTGCTCCTTACTGATTCGATCTATCTTGGCTATTAGAAGATCATCTTCTCGGTCAAACCCCTAGTCGTAGCTTAGCTCGCAGGTAATCTATGCCCACGGTTGCCTTTGACTCGGCTGCAGTGTCCGCAAAGCAACTGTGGCTTGGCTACGGGGGTTGCCGTTCTATCAGCAGCCACGCACCTCCAGTTTGGTTGCCCGCTAGGCAGCTATTAGATGGCTGCCTTCTATGATTGCCTTGGTCGTGTTTGGGAAACCAGCCGGGTGAGAGTGGCAGGGTACCCACGGACCATTCCGGGTGAATCTTCTGTCGCAAAGGCCGCTGTTGGTAAAGCGAGCACAGTGCTGTGCGAATGGGTTTCCGGAGTTGGAGCCACCGTTGTGGTGGTCGTCGACGTCGTGGTCACGGGCGACTCTGACAACAAGTCCCGCCCTGCATACAGCAACGCCGCGAACTCACCCCGACTCACGCCATCGGGATACACGCGTCCGAACACAATCGTCGCCTGCTCAGCCGTTATCTTCTGATCAGGTCGGAACGTCCCATCCTGATAGCCTTGGAAAGCATCTACCTCCCGTGACCACTCGATGGCCTCCCGATTCGGGTGGTCTTCGGGCACATCCGAAAACCCCGTCTGCGCCACCACTGAACCCGCCAGCCCAACTAGGCCGACCGGGGCCAGAATGAACCATCGTCCCGAACACCCACGAGCCACCGATCCTCCCCCAGGCATCAACCCCCGACTGAAAGCACCATCGCAACGACCGGACCGAACCAACATAGGCCTAACCACCAAGGACCCTCCACAACAGGAGGAAACGACGCGAGCAGGATCGAGTGCACATGAGGGAGGAACCAGGGGTACAGGGGCATGGGAGCCAGAACTAAGAGACGATGCAGAGGGAACCTTGACGCAGCCGCTGCCAGAACCGAGGGGCCCTGCCAGATGCTGACCAGAAAGCGTTCTTGAGTCGTTCTTCGTTGTGGGCGATCTCGACCACACGTTTGCACTAAAGGCTGCCCACACCCGAAAACGCGTGGGCAACCACCAGCCGCCCGGGGCGGCGCAGGCAGGTTTGATGGCCGGTTCGGGGGGCTCCTAGCGAAACGTTCGTCGAGTACCTGGTCCGGCTTCTCACGAGACAAACGGCTGGCGAACAGTTTACGAACGCCTGCCGCTTCGAGCCGGTGTTCCCCCAGGTCAGACCCCAAACGAACGGTTTGCGAACGCTACGAACGCTACAGCGAACGGTTTACGAACGTGCGTGTATATATGGGGGGTGCCGGTGGGGATGGCTCCTTACGAACACGCCCCACTTGTGGTGGCCTTCCAAACGAGTGCCTCCCCACCGGTCTTTCGGTTTGGGTGGTGTCGCTTGATAGAAGCTCGAGAACCAGAAGGGATCTCAACGCACGTTTGCGCACATCCAAGCCCTACCTAACCCGCTGTACGAAAGGAAACCCTGTCGTGACTGTTATCGGGATCGACTCCCATAAGGATACCCTTTCTGGTGTACTGGCTGACGAGTCAGGCCGCCTCCTAGAGGAACGTATCTTCTTGAACACACCCCGTGGACACACCCAGGTGGCTGCCTGGGTCCAGGACACCGCCGCCCGGCGGGTGGCTATCGAGGGATCCGGCAACTACGGACGACCCTTGGCGTTGGCTCTTAGGGCTATCGTTGACACCGTTGACGTACCACCCCAGATGACCGCCCGCGCCCGGAGAACCCAGCGAACCCACACCAAATCCGACTCCACCGACGCTCTTTTGATCGCCCGGGTCGGTGCCCGTGACGATGACCTGCCGCCTCCTCGTCTCAACGGTCCCATCGAGGACCTGCGTTGTTTGGTGTTTTACCGCCGTGAACTGGTCCAAGCCCGCACCCGGGACATCTCTCGTCTCCACGCCGATCTCCAACAGATCGCCTGCGGATACCACCGAAAGATCACCACCTCCCTCACCACTGTGAAAGCTCTCCAACGAGTGTCACGCATGATCAGAGGAAACCAAACCCCCCGAGCTCTGATCGCCCGGCACCGTCTCAACAACATCCGAGTGCTCAACCGGAAGATCAAAGACCTCAACGGGGCCATCGCCACCCTCGTTGAAACCTCGGGAACCACCCTCACCAACATCCACGGCGTAGGCGCCCTCGTAGCGGCAGAGATCCTCGCCGAAGTCGGTGATCCTGGCCGCTACCCAACTAAAGCCAAGTTCGCGATGGCCAACGGCACCGCGCCCCTCCAGGCCAGCAGCGGACGAACCCAACGCCACCGACTCAACCGTGGAGGGAACCGCCAACTCAACAGGGCCATCCACACCATCGCCATCAGCCAAATCAGCCGACCAGGCACCGAAGGCAGAAAATACTACGAACGCAAACTCGCCGCCGGCAAAAGCAAAAGAGAAGCCACCAGAGCACTCAAACGACGCATCTCAGACCGCGTCTGGACCCACCTCCAACCACCCAAACCACCCCGCATTTTGACATAGAAGCTCGTTTTGAAGTAGACGTGGGCGGGCATTTCCACTTCGACCATGCCTTGTAGGGTGTGGGCCACATCCCCGTTGAGAACCCGGTTGACGCCGGAGGTGCTAGAACGTCGGCAGTGAGATCTGATCCACGTATTAACCCAGGGGTGGCGGCTGAACTTATCGAGGCTTCGCGACCTGTTGTTGTTCTGGCCCTTAGCGATGCTTCAGGGAATGACGTCAGCATATCCAGATTCTTTGTCACGACTGTAACTTGGGAAGAGCGACTCAATCGGTGGTTTGAGTCCGTGATCGCCATCATCCGGGGAGCCGGGCCGTCGAGGCTCTGTTTCCAGGCGCACTGGGTGCTTCAACTCTTTCTTGCGGTTGGCATCACCGGTTCTTTGGATGGTGGGCAGATCGCCCGATCAAGGGTGCGGCACATGAATAGCATGGTTTCTTCCCTGGAAGGCGTTGATCGGAAGCCGAATGTCCTGTCTGCCGTCCCGCCCGTTATTCCTTGGTCATAGGCCCAACCTATGGGTGTCTGGTACCAGGCGTCCGCGTTGGGGGGAACGTCATCGTAGTGGTCTGTGCCCAGAGTGCCGGTGTCTGGTTCTCCTTCCGCCCGGTGGAGGAATGCCATGGTTTGTTCTCTGGTGAGGGTCTGGCCCATCCCGAAGAGGCCGTTCCCGACTCCGCTGGTGATGCCGTTCTCGAAAGCCCAGCCGATCGTGGTGTTTGCCCAGTGATCGCCTGGGACGTCGGTGAAGTAGGCGCTACCGTCGTACTGGGTCCTTGTGCACTCATCGGGTGCGTAGGCTCGGCACAGGAATGTTATCATTTCTTCTCGTTTCAAACCTGACCGAATCCCGAACCGGTCTTCGCCGACGCCGGCGGTTATCTCCCAGGACTGGGCCCACCTTACGGGAACATAAAAGAAGCTGTCGGTGGGTACGTCGGTGAAAGTCGGGTAGTCATTGCCTGGGGCTATTTCGATTATGAAGGTGTCTCCGTACCGTTCGATCACATTGAGTTCGTATCTGTCCGGATCCGTTTCGCTGTCTCCCCACCAAACACCTTCGCCCAGACCCTGAACATGGAGCACCGGGTCATCTTCTCCCGAGAGGGCCGGTGACGTTCGTCTCTGCGAACCCCAACAAGCATCAATGTAGGGATTGTCACACTCAGAGGCGGATTGATCGATTCGATAAATCTCGACGCCTTCTTTTGGGATAAGGGAATCGTATGATTCCTGTACGCGAACCCCCATGGACTCGAAAACACCGGTGGACCATTCCATGATCACCATCTGAGCACCGGGTAAACCGACCGGGCTGATTGCATGCAGCGACAGGTAATCCCAAGGATAAAACTCGACTTGATCGGATTGAACCCACCCAGCCGCGTAACGATTCAACGCGTGAGTCCCCGCCAGTACCCTTCCGCTGACAGTTACTCGGTTATCTTCATACGTTGCCGTTGGCCCACCGCTCATCACATCCATGGGATTATCGTATTCGTCTATAGTGCCATCGTCACCCATCGTCAAACCAGTAAAAGAATGCGGCCAACTGAGCGTATGCCCGATCTCATGAGCCACGGTGCTAATCACATCTAGAGCATCAAGGGCATCAAGTGAATCTATGCCGCCCTCGATAGAAGACAGAGCGATCGGGGACCACCGAACGCCTACGTTAGTAAACCATCCCATCCAAACCCACCGCTGGTTCTCAGGGTAAAACTCGCACCACAGCCAATAGGAAGCAACATCATCCCAACAAGTAGTACCAGCCCCACCCTTAGACAAGACACCGGCAGCATCGGCAACATGCAGAGTCGAGACGACAATAGCTGCGTGGTTCCCACCCGCCGACCGATTGCCGACCGAATCCAAACATCCTTGTTGGTTGTTGGCCCGAACAGACCCACCGGGAACGAACGACAAAACATAACGTCCCTCCGAAAGCCACGAATAATACGGAGGTAGCTCAGCATTCAGGAGTCCCGATACGTTCTCAGGCGTCAGATCCAACGAACCATGAACCCCGTCGCACACCCACACTTCGAACCGGTCAGGCGCGGTTCCTCGATACGACGTGAGCCCAAAGTGGGCCACCAGCCCCAGCGGGTCGGCCGTATAAGGATCGGGATCGGCCGACTGCAAAACCACCCGATCAGTCAATGACTGAGCACCTACGGGAGCAGGCAGGACAACCATCACCAAACCAGCCATCACAACCAACCCCCGCAACGCAGCCAAAAAGCGCCTCTCCCCGGAAGGACGAAACACAACTAGGGAGAACACATCAGCAACCTCGCCACCGCACGGACGCAAGCGTCCCGGCAGGAGATGATGCGCACCAACCAGCGCACCCTTTTCCTCTCAGACGGTCTCTTCGCTTCAGACGGTGCCCGACGGATCGTCAACAGTATGGGCTGCTAGGAGGCATGGGTCACAATTCCTCGTCCGGTCTCTGAGCAGCTTAGCCGACTCCAACAGGCCATGGACTCCAAACCATTACGACCGCAAACATGCCCCAACAGCTGAAGCAACCCACCAGCGGGCAGGCCCGGTTCACGCTGGACAGGGACGCCCCACCTCGGGGGACAGCCAGAACAAGATGTACCGTATTTCATGCCCACCGCCACGCAACAACACCCAGAAAAAGACGTTTGTTTAACCGAGCTTCTATGACGTTCGCAAACCGTTTGCAAACCGTTCGTTTACGGTCTGACCTGAGGCAACACCCACCGGAAACAGTCAAGCGCTCGCAGCCGTTCGCCAGCCGTTTGTCTCGTAAGAACCCGGATCACGTACTCGACGAACATTTCGCTAGAAGACCCTCAAACCTGCCCACGCCGCTTCGGGTTGCCGGAGGGCTGCCCACGCGTTTTCGGGTGTGGGCAGGCTTTAGTGCAAACGTGTGGTCGAGATCGCCCACTGCGAAGAACGCTGCACGAAGGGTCATGCTCCGGAGCCATCCTGCCGTGGTCAACCCTGACATGGCTTTGAGCCTCCTCGGTCGGATCTGGCCCTTCTTTGCGGTTCGGCGCCCTTCCCCACGTTCTATCCGGTTGGCCTCGTATGACAGTCTTTCCTACCTCTCGGATCCTTTGATTGGGAGGCCTGTGGTTGCTGGATCAGAGCCCTATATCCAGTCCTGGGGGAGGGTCGCGTTGGGTTCGGCTGTTGTCGTCCAGGGGGCTGGTGGTGTCTCTGGCGGGAGGGCTTTGTAGGGAGAGTTCTCTGTCGAGTTGGCTGATGAGGCGGATGACGTCTGGTGCTTCGAACACCCGGTATCGTTCCTTCCCGACGGTCCGTTGTCTTAGCACACCTGCCTCGGCGAGTTGATTGACAGCCGACCCGGTAGCGACAGCAGAACGATCGATTAGCCCAGCAGCTGACGGCACGGTGAAGATCGGACAGGCCGGTAGCATCCCTAATAGGAGATCCGCGGATGATGCCCTTCTCACCGGAGCGGCCCGGTGGCGCAGGTCTGTCTCCAACGCGGATACGGCTTGCAAGTAGCTTTGTGCCTCTTGACAGGCCGAGTGGGTGGCCCTCAGCGAACACCCCTAGCCATTCCTCCGCCGCCAGGTCCCTTCCCGGGTGGTCGGCTGCTCCCACATGCCGCCAGGCCGTGAGGCCCTCGAAGTACATGTTGGGAGATCGGGCGAGAACCGCGCTGATGGGCGGCATGAGCACCGGAGCAACTTCCCTGTGCCGAAGCACCGTATGTATCAGAGCCCGTCCCACGCGACCGTTCCTGTCACCGAACGGATGGATGGTCTCAAACTGAGCGTGGGCGATCCCCGCCTGCACCAGCGGCGGAACGTCAGTCCGGTTCACGAACGCCATCAAGTCCTCCAGGAGCGCTGGAACCTCCTCGGGAGGGGGTGGAACAAACGTGGCCCCCACCGGTGTGTAACCCGAACCACCTATCCAGTTCTGAACATCCCTAACCCAACCGCCCAGAGTGGGGTGCATCGACGCGGCCATCAACCGTCGATGCACCTCCAGCAGATGGTCCGTACGCAGCGACCTCCCACTAGACGCTAAACGAACCGCGTCTGCCATCGCTTCAATGTTCGCTAACGCCTCCACGGCTCGACGGTCCGACGGCCGACCTCCCTCACGATGATCGGCCTCCGCCGTCAGGAGCCGCCGCGGGGAAAGCTCGATCTCCTCTATCCGCGAAGACGCAGTTGCTTCCACCCGCAACAACACATGAGCAAACGCATCCAACGGGTGAGGCACGTCCGCCGTGTAACTCCTGTTCAGACCTGCAACCGCCGCTTCAGCCTCCCCCAATGTCGCCACCAGCCCCACGGACAAACGCGGGGACCATGCCGAGAGCACATCCGGCACAAACGCCTCATACCGTCCCCCACGCCTCTCCCGCGTCACCAGAGCGTCGAACCGCGGACGCCAGTACCTAGACACATAACGGGACATAGACCAGGTTGGGTCCTCGGATCAGGGCCCAACGCCTAATGCCCAGGCTGGTCTTTGACCCACCAGCTGCCACAGCAGACCGGCCTTCGGCCCAGGTGAAGCATCTGACGATATCGGCGAGGGCATCAATCATCTTCGATGAAGCGCATGCGCTCCTCAGCAATGAATTCAGCTTCTGCCCGCCTCATCTCGGCTAAACGATCACTCTCATCCTCGATGACGTCACTCAACATGTCGCGGACTATGTCGGCTGGGCCGTTTTCCCACAACTCCGCCGCAATGTCGGCGTAGTCGCTCTCGTCCCAGAGTCTTGCTCTCATGAGCCTCGGCCGCTCATCGGCTACAGATTTCGTGACGTCGATCAACGCAAGATCCACACTGTGTGAAGGGAAGGTCCAGAGGTCGACGACTCTGCGAAGAGAGACCCTCTCGATGTCTTTGGCTACGCCAGTTGCGAGGATCTGCTCCAGGGTGCAGACGTTGCGCCTCTTGATGTCGATCCAAAGGGTGTCTTTGGAGCCGTCTGATCCATTGGTTGGGACTACGTCTCTCCAGATGTTGTTGACGACCTCCAGGCCGGCGGGGTTGCAAAAGCCAGCAGTGCTCATCTCAGCAAGTAGTCGGAACCCCTGCGGGACAAACAGTCCGGTTCTGAACTGGCTGACGGACGGTCGATGCCAGATGAAACCCTCGTCAGTCTGCTGGTAGTCAACGTACATCACATCCTCACGGTCGGCAAGGGCACGATTTCGGAAGATCCAGTCTGCGTCATTGGATCCGTCTAGATAGTGCGATCTCCGGGCTTCGGCAAGGTAACGCTCGACTTCGCTCAACGTTGCTGGGCGGAGGTCTGTCATTTCAAAGTACAGGCTCTTGGCTAGGTGGCTACCGGCTCGTTTTAGCTGGGAAGTCATCCGTGCCTTGTCGGTGTACGGAATGCGGGCCGCATCGAGGAGAACCAGGAACTTCCCCGCCTCATCCCGCGCGATGGCCATAAGGACTTCCGCAGCAACGCCGTCCCCAGCCTTGTCGCAACGGATCGCAGCCCCCACAAGGCTGTCGACGTGAGACGCGATGGCGTCCATCCCCTGCCCCAAAACCCCAAGAAAGTCGGCCTTTGGAACGCTGGCTAGTTGGTCGTACCGCCCGGCCTATGCATTGTTGGTTGGCAAAGTCCGTATCGAGCACCGCTTCTTTCTCAAGATGTCGGGTGCATAGAAAGCCTGCCAATGGTGGGAGGCGCTGTAGCTGGAACAGGACTTGCCAAGTCCCCTAGAAATTCTGAGCGGTTGCGCGGCTACCTCAAAATGCTCCAGAGCCAGACCTGGATTACCTACCATGGTATTGAAAGGTAACAGTGATGGCGGGCGACCAAGTCGGAGGTGACTCGCTGTGTCAACCAAGGTAGGTAAGGTGGACCGACGGCCTCGCAGCAAACGGGTTGCGCCGGCTGGCGAGGCTACCAATGACCTCGTGCTCAGTGTCTTCACGGATGGAAACGACCGAGCATTTCCACGCATTCTGGATCTCTATGTTAAACCGCATAGCATCGTAGCGGATGTCACCTACGGTAAGGGCGTGTTCTGGCGCCGTGTTCCCCCGGGCCTATACGACCTGCGGCCAACTGACATCCAAGATGGTATTGACTGCCGGGATTTGCCCTACGAAGAAGGAGAGATCGATTGTGTAGTGCTAGACCCCCCCTATATGCACTCTCCCGGAGGAACAGCTCATAAGACACATAGCCCTTTTGAGGACTATTACCGGAATAACGGATCGGGCAACCAGACCAAGAGCAAGTACCACGAAGCAGTTCTTGAACTATACATTGATGCAGGCAAAGAGGCTTACCGCGTTCTTCGGGACCGAGGAGTGCTGATCGTCAAGTGTCAGGACGAGGTGTGCTCAAACCGTCAGCGCTTTACGCATGTCGAGATAATGCAGGCATATAACCAGATGGGATTTATAGCGGAAGACCTTTTTGTTGTGATCCGAAGGAATCGCCCTGGAGTCAGTCGAACAGTTCGGCAGGTTCATGCACGCAAGAGCCATTCCTATTTCCTCGTTTTCTGGAAGCCGGGCAATGGCGGTCGGATGTGGAAGCCTCCTCAGTGAACCCGGTCGAACTCCTCATTGAGGTCATTAATGATCACGCTCCACCGTCCAAATGGACAGGAGCTCCGCTTGAGGGATTTCGGCGAGTGGCAAACACGAACCGAGGACAGATCGGAGAGGACTTCATCCGTCGCTACCTTTGTGCTCACGGAGTAGCGACAGGCAACGGATCGCGTGTCACCCCAACTGACCTCACAATTGGCAGCAAGTTCTTCGAGGTTAAAACAGCCTCCGAGGATGTCAGTGGCAATTTCCAGTTCAACCACATTCGACTTGACCGCCAGTACGACTATCTCTTGTGCTTAGGGATCGCACCGGACAGTGTCTGGTTCAACGTCTGGCGCAAGGGAGAGTTAGCAGAAGGCAAAGCTGGAACTCTGGTCCGCATGGCCGAAGGCCAGAGCGTCACCTTCAAGCTAACTAAGAGACTAGATAGCATGCGCCCCATTGAGGAACTACCCGATTGGGTAGAGGCCAGGAATCTTCACTAGAAAGAATACTACAGATAGCAGGGCCGAGATTGTGAAATGTCCGACTACGCCCCCTAAAGGGTGCAGGCATAACAAGAAGCCCGTCACTTGATGGCCGAAAGCTCGGAAGGGTCCCGGAAAGGTGGTTCGCAGATCCTTGACGCTCGGCGACTTCTGGTCGACTGGGCGAACCAGCAAGACTCTTGGGTTCGGTCACTCGTCGGCCAAACTGTCGCATCGTACCGTGCAATCAGTGACGGGCAAGCAAAAGAACTCTTTGATCAGTTTCTAGCCGAGAAGGGGCTTCGTGGACCGCTGGCACCAAAGGTAGCATCGGAAACAGAAGTCAAGTCGGCAGTCCCCCCACATCCAAAGGCAGGTTCCCACGAGTCAGAGCCACTGCGGTTGTTGACCTTGTCGAACGTCTCAGGAGTCAATGCCCTTAGTCCTGGCGCAAAAATCGACTTCAGTCCAGGGCTGACGATCCTTCATGGGGAAAACGGCACTGGCAAGACGGGCTACGCGAGGGTCCTTAAGAGGATTAGCGCTGTCCAGTACCCCGAGGAGATCTTACCCAATATCCATTCCCCCACTCCACAGATGCCATCTGCAACTGTCGAATATCACCTCGGCAGTGTACAGAAGACTTTTCAGTGGCACAACGAAACAGGAGTCTCTCCATTGACGAGGATGAGTGTTTTCGATAGCCCGACAGTCAACCTACGAGTTGACGAGAGCCTCTCCTTTGTCTTCACGCCAGCTGAGATCTCGCTCTTCAGTTACGTGTCTTCCGGAATTCGCATGATCCAGGAGCTCGGATCTCGAACTCACGCCGAAATGACATTGACGAACCCCTTTGTTCGACACTTCCACGAGGTACAGGGATCTATCAGGAGATCGAGACGTTAGGGCCAGCAACGGATCTCGCAATCCTCAAGAGACTCGCGAAACTTCCCGAGAATGCTGACGACGAACGCGATCGGCTCGAACGTGAAATCGCCGCTCTCCGGTCTGATGTTGTGTCACGCTTACTGGCTGCCCACAAGGAGGCACTTCGGACCATTCGATTACTTGACGATGTGGCCAAGGGCGTTGGGACCTTCGAGGTTGAACGGTATAACGACGCCGTTGCAGCACTGGGAACACTGCAGGAGGCGTACCGGCAAGTTAGAGAAGGCACCTTCGCTCCAGGCGAGCTACCAGGACCTCCTGATGACGGATGGTAACGATTCATAGCCTCAGCTGGCGAGTACCTGCTGAACATTGGTGCCACCCATTACCCACAAGATGGAGACAAGTGTATCTATTGCCGCCAACAGCTTGACTCAGGATCTCTGTCGCTTGTACGTCGCTATGCCATCTTCTTGGATGATGTCCTCGTCCACCAGATCTCGGAGCAGCATCAAGTTGTGGCCACCTTGGGTTCCATGATTTCTGGTCTTCCGATTGACAAAGTAGAGGCCGGCCTTGTACGGCAGCGTGAAGAAAACCCCACATCTATTGACCTAGGTGACGCTGAGCAATTAGCGCAGAGTCTGCGGGCCTCGATGCGGGAGGTCCGGGACCGAGAGCGGATCACATCTCCTAACTTGAGAGAACTATCCGGAAGGGTCAGACACCAGATGGCTCCGATGATTGCGGCGCACCAATCGGAAATAGAATCCCTGGAAAAACAATTAGCTGACCGTGGCGCGGCTCTTCGGAAAGCTGAAGCATCCCTACAAGGGTTGAAAGCGGCACTAGAATTAGATCGCCGAATGCCGGAGATCAAGTCCTACGTTAAGAATGCCAAACAGGCTGCAAGGCTCAACCTCGCACTGAGGCCAATTCCCAACCTTTTGCGCTCTCTGACTGAGGTGTCCAAGCTAGCGAGCGAGGATCTCGTCAACAGTGACTTTCAAGCTCGTTTCAAAGAGGAGTGTCAAGCGCTACAGACTCCAACTGTACGTCTCGAGTTCATAGGGAGAAAAGGAAAGGCGCGACGGCGCAAGTCTCTTGCTCCTGACCATCGACTCTCCAAGATCCTGTCAGAGGGTGAACAAAAGGTACTAGCGCTTGCCGACTTCATAGCGGAAGCACGGATGGGCGGTTCTTCAGCACCGGTCATCTTTGACGACCCGGTCAACAGCCTTGACCACCGACGCATCAAGCAGGTGGCCGACCGAATTGCCAGCCTTGTATCTACCTGCCAAGTGGTGGTCTTCACCCACGATATCTGGCTTGCTACCGAACTCCTGGATCGTTTTGCAGATCGATCGAATGAATGCACTTACTACAATGGTGTCGGATGACCAGAGCACAGGGGCAATCGGCAAGATTGACCGCGCCACTGGACCGAGATGGGATACGGTTGGTGATCTAAAGAAGAAAGTAGAAGAGTATCTGCAGGATGCCGGTCAAGCATCGGGGACCGCTCAGACAGCCTTAGTTGAAGCGGCCTATGGCATAATGCGGTCCTGGTGCGAAGTTGTAGTCGAAAGAGTGATTCTTGGTGACGTGAGTCGGCGGTATCGCGCCAACATCAAGATGGGAGGACTCCACAAGATTAAACCCGGGCGTTTGCCAGACGCTATCAAAGCAATGGACCGTCTGTATTCAAAGTCATGTAGGTATATGCCAGACCACTTACAGCCTCTGCCAACCCTCAGCATTCGTCCTACCTTGGCTGAAGCACAACAGGACTGGAAGGCAGTTCTCGATGCCGTAGAGGCTTATCGAAACCACGCGACACAGGATCATGACTACGACGCAAGCAATGTTTGGTTGGTCGCCGTCATGGGCCCCAAAGGGATCGACCATCGTCGGCTCCATGGAGTCCCGCGCAGATCTCGAGCCGCGGCTTCGGGTCATTGTCCCCAATGATGAGTCCATGAGGATCTCCCACGAGGCGATCTACCAGCCCCCCTACATGCAGGGGTCGCGGATTGCGCAGCGAGTCGTCGTCTGTTGAGGCTGTGAACCGCCCCGAGTTTCTCGGAGAGTGAGGTGTGCCCCCACTTCTGCGGCAGTTCGGAAATCACGGGGAGTGATGGCGCGAGAAAATGTCCAGTGTGGTGGAGTCGACTCACCTGGATGTCCGGTGTGGCGGTTAGGCTGTTGTAGTAGGCGTTTTCTTACTCGGTGGTGGGGAGTATAAATAGGGTTGTGCTCTTGTCACTGGTGGCTTTGGTCATGGCCGTTCGGTATCTGCTGTGGTGATGGCTGGGGATTCGCGTCTGTTTGGTTCGCTCCCGAGTTAATCGGTCCATTTTCAGTCTTGGTGGCCTTGACTGTCTCGGTGACGGCTGAGCCGTACTGCGGGTTTGGGATTCTCACCTATTAGTTGGTCCACGAGGTCTCGTGGGACACGTAGTATGTTGGCTAGGTCGTCCCTGCTGATACCCAGCTTATCAACTAGTTCGACGCATTTGAGTAGCAGGATGGGCTGTTCAGATGGACCGAGGTATCCGGGTTCCTTTTGCCTCCAGGTCGTGCCATCTTTGTTTCTTATCCCATTGAGTCTGATGAACGCCTGTCGGTAGGCATGTTCGGATATGGTCCCCAACGCCTTGGCGCGCATTATCAGGGACGCGATCGATACCCCCCAATGGCGCCTTAGGTCGATCAGACGGTTCCAACTGAGCGGAGTTGATAGTTGCCCCGCTATTTGGTCGGCTGGTAGAAGAAAGGCAGATGCAAAGCTGTTCGCTTGTTGTTCGATGATCTGGCTTCCTGGGTCAGCATCGTCGTGCGCTATGAGATGACCGAACTCGTGGGCGGCCGAATAGCGGCCCCGGGCCTTATCGTCTTTGTCAGAGTTCAAGACGACGACCGGTCGGCTTTTGAGCACACAGGAGAAGGCGTCGACCTTTTGAAGGTCAACTGGTAATCTGACTACTACAGCTCCGAGGCTTTCCAGCAAGCGTGTCATGTTAGCGATAGGATCAGACCCGAGGCCCAGCAGGCGCCTGCACTCGTTAGCGAGGTTTTCTATGTCGTCCTTCGAGGCTTCCTCCGGCAGGTCGGCGCTTGGGAAGGCCACTGGCGGGATCGTTAGATAGTTCTCCAAGAGGTTGGTGAGTTCCCACGCAAACACTGCATGTGTGAATGCGCGGCGACGGTCACGCACGGGTGTGGAACGAAGACTCCGGAAGTGGGACACGCTGCTGCGTGCAGCAATTGTTGGTCGTCCTGGCACGAAAAACTCCCGGGGCATGCCCAAAGACATTGCTATGGTGGCCATCACTGGCCGGCTGGGCTGGTAAGCCCCGTTCTCGTATTGTGACACCGCTGCTGGTGTCACCAGCGCAACCTCCGCCAACTTGCGTCGCGTCCAGCCCCTGGCTTCGCGGGCCATGCGTAGACGGTTCCCGTCGAAGGCGGTGACCCTTTCCCTATTCGGCATCTTTGGAGATAGGGTCAACACGGATCGCGGGTTCGGGCACTTGGTCGTAGGAAGGAGTGTTGGGGCTGCCTGCCACTGAGACAATTCCTGTTTCTCCCTGCAGGTCAGGGAGATGAAACGTGAACAACCATTGTGGGTCTTCAACGGAGGACTGGCGGGGGGCTCCAATTCCCATCCCGACAAACCCTTCTTGTGGGTTGCCGTAGTGAACGACGAACCACACCGGTGCAGCCAGCCCAGCGTCGACAGTTCCAGCCATGTAGTCACTTTCCAGGAACAGGCGTAGTTGGTTCTCGTTTTTCTCGACGGTCCTTCGTTTGGTGATGGACCCGGTGTCTGGGTCGTATTTCTCGATCTCGAACGTGGGGCCTGATCCACCCTTGTAGACCTTGAGTTCCGGCCCACCCGTGTGGATCGTGAGAGATCTGTCTGGTCGGTCGACCCTCACATCAGCATGGTATCTGGGAAGATACCGCTCGAGTTGGGCCCAGGAATTCCGGTAGATTAGTGCCCCGAACGTGATGGCGTCATCTCCGAAGTCCTCGTCATGACGGTCTACGTTTCCGCGGTACACGCGAATGAGGATGCGTTGAAGGTCACGTAGAAACCCTACGGGGTCCCTAAGTTGGAGTGCCTCACAGAGACCCTCGAACGTTGGTGTTTTGTCAGGCATCGAGTTCCCCTCTCAGGTGGCAACATTTGCTGTGCAAAAGTGTAGCACATCCTCTGCAATAACTATAGTTTATTAAGTTGGCATGGACAATCTGGGTTCAAGAGTATAGTTGTGGCTTCATCGTAACCACATCTCTTCCGTCCTTTTCCAGCGTAACTGGCGGTTCCCTCGCCCCGGCCCGGACCAGAAGTGAATGGCTCGACTTTCGTCGTGAGTGAAGTGTGCCCCCACCTTGCTGGAGTCGGCTTCCGGAGTCAAAGCCATTCACCAACCGTTCCCCGTTCACCTCCCTTCTAGCCTATTCGTCGAACTGGGTGGCCGGCCCGCTGTAAGGAGCTGGGAGGGCGCAGGTAGGCTACAGGATCACAGTGTGGGACACTGTGTGGGATGTGCCAGCAGCAGAGGACTATCTACCTGGGCGTTCGCGATCCCGTCACCTCCACCGGCCACTGGTTTCTCCTGGTTTCCTTTCTTGAGGGTGCTGACGGTTTCTTGAGGTTTCGATCATCTCTGTTGTCCCATCTAAACAGCCATATTCTCATGAAAAGGGAACAGTGGTTGGTAGGCTATTAGATGGTTCTTGATTATTCCGTAGGTTTCTGGTAGTTTCATCGCAGTGGGGGACCCGCCTGATTTGCGTCGTCGTAGGGACCCCGGTGTCACAACCCACGCCACCACCGGAATCGGTCAACATCTTTGACCGGCCTCTACCAGGAGAAGGGGGAGCTGAAGTGTCGTCGAGACTGAGTTTGTGGTTGTCAGCATCGGCTCTGGTTATCTCCGTGGCTGCATTGGTCACTGCCTTTGTCGCGCCCGGTGAGCAGGCCGCCCTGCCGACGAAGGACGAGCCTGGCGCGTACACGCATGCAGTCGTGGACGATGCCATCAGGCGCTACGAGCGGACCGGCCTTGAGGCAACAGTCGCTTACTATGACGATCCAGCAAATGTAGACGGCGAATGGTATGTGTTCATCCTCGACCTGCAGGGCAATTACATTGCGCACCCCAACCCGGATACTCGGGAGTGGACGTACGAAGAACAGTTCGACGCGACTGGATACTTCATCGGTGATGACCTGCTATCCGCCACGGAGGAGGGCCGGTGGATTCACTACACGTGGTACAACCCGGCCTCCGGGGAAGCGGGCCAGAAGCACAGTTGGGTGGTCTTGCACGAAGACATGGTGTTCGGCTCTGGATGGTACGAAAACTGACCCGGCTCAGGCTGGTTTCCTGAGATTGTCGTGATCCGGGGCGCGTCGTTCCAGGTTCGTGGCTGGGGGGTTTCCCTGTGGCCCTGCGGGGTCGAAATGGGGGAAGGCTCGTTTGAGGGTGTCTTCAATTCTGGAAGAGGATCGTTTCCAGCTCTTCGATCCGCTCGTCCCGCGTAAACCGCCAGATGCCTATGTAGCCCTGGCGCAGGTCGCCGTTGCTGTCCCAGTCCAGGGAGTTGGCGGCCCCTTGGTAGTCGATCTGGCCACCGGCGGCGAGCATGCGAAGGCCCTCGGCGACTCCCTCGGGAGTCCCCAGGACCGGTTCCCCGGGCGGACTGCCGATGGACCGCAGCTGGTCCCGTATGGCTGCACCGTCGAGGCTTCCGGCCGCCTGGGCTGCCAGGGCCAGCGCAACGGTGGCGTCGTAGGTCTCTTTGACGTAGGTGAGTTGGGGAGGCCCTCCATACGCGGCCTCGAAGGCCGCGTCCCACGCGGCGGCGGCGTCGTTGGCCGGGGCGGGGGCCCCTGCGGTGCCGTACATGTCGCCCAGCCGGTCGCCTCCCATCTCCTTGACCAGGCTCGACCTCTTGCTGGCATCGCCGAACAGGAACTGGGTGTAGATGCCCTCATCCAGCGCCTCTCGAACGATGGCCACCGCCTGATGCTCGAAGGCGATCACCACCAGCGCCTGGGCGCCAGCGCCGGCGCTCTCCTGCAGATCCGCAAGATGGACCGTCTGTTCGGGGTCGACGGGAACGGCGCGCAGTTGCCCGTCCCACGACTCCTCGAAGCTGCGAGCCAGACCACGACCGTACGGGTCATCGACGTAGATCAGACCCACGTTGTCGAAGCCTCGCTCGCCGGTCACGCGGGCGAGGACCGGGCCTTGGGCGGTGTCCGAGAGGGCTGTGCGGTAAAAGTAGCCGTCGTCGGCGGCCGCGGTCAACTGAGGGGAGGTGGCCGAGGGGCTGATGGTCGGCACCCTGGCCGGTCCGGCGACCATCTCCGCAACGGGTAAGGCGATGACGCTGGCGTTGGGCCCCACGATGGCATGGACGCCCTCCGACTCCACGAGTCGCCGCGCCGCCTCGACCCCTACCCGAGGGTCTAGCGTGGAGTCGGCCTCCACGCTCTCCACCGGCCTCCCGAGCACCCCTCCGGCCTCGTTGACGTGCCGTATAGCCAGATCGAAGGCCCGCTTCCTATCAGCCGCTGTCTCCGGAGCGCCGCTGAAGTCCAGCAGCAGCCCGATCTTCATGGGCGCAGAAGTCTCCGGTTCCTCCCCAGCGCTTTCATCGCAGGCCACGGCGGCGAGGAGCAGGCTAGCCGCCACCAAGAGTCGAAACAGGTTCGGCATAGCTGACAACATGCCCTCGCCAATCACTAGGTGACCGCGGAGAATAGCTAACCGGGCGTCGGAGCACCCGGCCTCATCCCGAGGACCCTGGCATTGTGGCGGTGGCTACCCAAGGGCCAAAGCCGCTGCTCGTTAGAGAGAACATGTAGTGTCGGCGCGATGTCTTCCCTTCCCAAAACACTGGCCGTTTCGCGCCGTCATGTACCGCTCAAACCGGCGCTCCGGCTCATCCGCTCTCGCACACCGCAGGGATCCCATGTTCGGATTCGTTCCCGGACGATGGTCAGGGCGGCGCTGGTGCTGTGGTTGGCGGTGTCGACCACCGTCGGTCCGGTCTGGATCGGCCAAGGGCCGGGAGTGGCTACGGCGTTGGCCGACGAGGCCAGTGACCGCCGGGCTCTGGCGGCTCTGTACCGGGCCACCGACGGCGAACGGTGGGGACGGTCCGGGAACTGGCTGGAGGATGTCCCCCTAGGCGAATGGGAGGGCGTGACGACCGACCGCGACGGACGGGTCACCGCCCTGTCGCTGACTGGGAACCACCTGGCGGGAGAGCTTCCCCCGGAGATCGGGAGTCTGTCCGAGTTGCGAGAACTGGACCTGAGCGGCAATTACCTGTCGGGAGAATTGCCGGTGGAGATCGGGAGTCTGTCCGAACTGCAGGAGCTGAACCTGGGCCGGAACCACCTGGAGGGCGAAATTGCCTGGCAACTCGGAAACCTGGTCGAGTTGCAGGAGTTGATTCTCGATTCGAACCGGTTCACGGGTCCGCTTCCGGCCTCCTTCGGGGCGCTCGGAAACCTGAGGGTGCTGGATGTAAGTGACAACGACCTATCGGGCGAGATTCCGAACGGGTGGCGCAGCCTGAGACGGTTGACCCACCTGGTGCTGCGGGCCAACTCGATCGAGGGGCTGATTCCTGCCTGGCTCGGTGAGTTGACGGACCTGCAGTGGCTGGACCTCAGCTACAACCTGTTGACGGGAGACATACCGCCGGAACTGGGAAGGCTGAAGGACCTGTCGGCGCTCTATCTGAGCTTCAACGAGTTGTTCGGCGACATCCCTCCCGAACTGGGTGAACTCGCCAGCCTGCAGATCCTCAACCTGCGGGTAAACCGGCTTTCGGGTGAGATTCCCGCTGAGTTGGGCAGGCTCGGCAATCTGCGCATCATGAATCTGTGGAACAACCGCCTGTCTGGTGAGATTCCCCCTCAACTGGGTTCTCTGACCAGCCTCCGGCGGCTCGACATGGACTCCAACAACCTGTCGGGAGAGATCCCGGCAGAGCTTGGCAACCTCACCGACCTGCGCGAGTTGTGGCTCCAGGGCAACCAGCTAACCGGCGCTATTCCCGCCCAGTTGGGCAATCTCTCCGAACTTGATCGCCTGTACCTGCACAACAACCGACTCTCGGGAGAGATCCCGTCCGCACTCTCCTATCTCTCCAAACTCTCCAGGCTGTGGCTGGGGCGGAACCAGTTGTCGGGGGAGATCCCCGCCTGGCTTGGCAATCTCGCCAACCTAACCCAGTTGTACCTTCGGTCCAATCAATTCTCAGGGGAGATCCCGGCTACCTTGGGCAACCTGACCAATCTGGAGAGGCTGAATCTGTGGAACAACCGCCTGTCGGGGGAGATCCCGCCGGAACTCGGGAATCTGACCAATCTTCGCCGGTTGCACCTGGATGGAAACGACCTGTCGGGGGAGATCCCCGCTGAACTCGCCGGGCTCGTCAACCTCGAGGAACTGGCTTTGCAGGACAACCGGTTGTCCGGCCGGCTCGGGTCCTGGTTGGGTGACCTGGGCAACCTGGAACGCCTGGCCCTGCACGACAACCTCCTATCGGGTCCCGTTCCCGTTTCGCTCGGCAACCTCGCCAACCTCTCGGTTCTGACCCTGGATCGCAACGAGTTGTCGGGCCCGGTGCCCGGCGGGCTGGGAAGGCTCACCGATTTGGTGCGTCTGCGGCTCGGCCACAACCGACTGTCGGGGGAGATTCCGGCGGAACTCGGCTGGCTCGTGAACCTGTCCGAACTGGGTTTGGAGCACAACGACCTGATCGGGGAGATTCCTGCTGAGCTGGGAAGCCTCAGCGAGCTCACCGGTTTGCGGCTCGGCCACAACACCCTGTGGGGGGAGATCCCGGCGGAACTGGGGAACCTGGGGAAACTCGCGTCTCTCAACCTGGAGCACAACAAACTGTGGGGCGAGATCCCGGCGGAACTGGGCGATCTGGAGAACCTCGTCGAACTGCATCTGGGCCACAATGACCTGACCGGGGAGATACCGGCCCAGTTGGGGAGACTCCTCGGCCTGGTCCGTCTGGACCTCGGTGGAAACTGGCTGTGGGGCGAGATTCCTCGAGACTTCGGCTCGCTGGTTTCGCTGGAACACCTGGACCTGGGGGACAACCAGTTGACCGAGCACATACCCATCGAATTCGGGAAGCTCACCAACCTCAGGGTGCTGGATCTGAGCAGCAACCGCCTGTCCCGGGAGATTCCCCGCCAACTGGGCGGCCTCACCCACCTGGAGACGCTGAACCTCCAGTACAACGGGCTGTGGAGTTCGATACCCAGGGAGTTGGGAGAACTGACCGGCCTGAGACACCTGGCGCTGGGCAACAACAGCCTCTCGGGTGAGATTCCGGCCGAACTCGGCACGCTGGCGGCGCTGGTGGAGTTGAACCTCAGCGGCAATCGGCTGTCCGGGCAGATTCCCGCCGAGTTGGGCGGCCTCGCCAACCTCACCTACCTGCTGGTCGGCGACAACCGGCTGAGCGGCTGTCTACCGGCCGAATGGCAGCAACTGGAGACCGTGGTCGACGATCTGGAGGATCTCGACTTGCCGTTCTGCCCCTGAGACTGGCCGGTGGGGAATCCGGCTACTCTTCACCGGGGCCCGGCGGGTCCGTCAACATCGCGGCGGGTACTTCGATCTCGCTGCTGCGGAACCAGACGCCCACCGGGAGGTCCGCCGGGAGGTAGCGAAGGCCGGGGGTGATCGTCTCGCCGTCGGCGCCGACGAATCCCACCTCGGTCCGGCCACCGGCAATGCGCCGCGCCCGAACCTTCCCAATCGAGCCGTCTCCCACCTCTACGTCCCCGCTCACGTGCCAAGCGCCCACCGGGGTGTCGAGAGACAGGAATCGCCGCGGCGGCAGGATTATCCGGCCGCCGGCAAGCTCGATGCCGTGCTCCAGGAGGCCGTCCTCGCCTAACCGGGAGACCACGCGCAACCGGTAGGACTCGGGGCCGGGGGCCGGGGGCGTGGCGAGGCCGAGCATCCTGCGAAGCTCGGGACTGTGGCTGATCGCGAGGCGTCTAAGGAAACGGAGGTTCGCCGCGCGGGCCGTCTCAACCGCGCACAGTGCGCCGTCGACCGCCAAACCTTGAACCGGCCGGACCGCACGCATCTCGACGTCGAGAGCGAGCAACTGGTCGACGTTGGCGACGTCCGCTGTCTCAAGCGCGTGGCGCAGTGCATCCGACCCGGGGTTGCAGACTGCCTGGTCCGCCATCATCTCCCGGACGTCTGCATCCCTCCATCCCTCCTCGGCGTCCCGGGCGGAGGTGACGATCTCCCCAGCCGTCACTGCCGCAGCCACGACGCTTTCGGCATAGGCGACCTGGGAGTGGGTCTCGAGCGCTTCCTCGAACGAAAGCGTGGCGCCGTCGTTGATCCGGTTCTGCAGCGAGCGCCAGGAGGAGGCCATCCACGCGAACTCCGAAGACGCCGCTTCGGCCGCCTGCAGCACGGAATCCTCGACCCTGATCGGATTGAGGGCCTCCCCGGCGGTCAGGGAGTCGATCATCCCCGATGCGCGGGCCACGGAGTCGTATCGCTGTGCAAACGCCTCCATGAGGGTCCCCGTCGACAGGTCCGCCACGGTGACCGGGGCCGGTCTCGCTCCATCCGACAGCGCCGCTATCCCCGGCCGCTCGAACACGCCGTCCAATAGCTGGGTCAGCACCCCTGCCGTATAGATCGCTCTGAACCGGACCTCCCGATCTACTTCTGAGCCGGTGCCGGATATCACATATGTCGTGACCTCTCCGTCGCCGTCGTATACCGTGGTCACCGTGTATGTGTCGCCGTCTACCCGCACGTCCACGGGTTCGAATACCGGACCGCTCAGAACCATCAGGTTCTGCCACAGGCCGTGGAACCCGATCTCGACGCCCTCCCTGTCGTATGTGACGATTCCGACGAACAGCCAGGAGGGGCCGGGCCGATTGAAACTGACCTCGAACGGGGCGACGTCGTCGATCGAGGTGCTGCCTGGGTTAGCCGTCTCGGGCCCTGAGTGATACGAGACTCCGGCCTGCCATTGCCCCTCGACGGCGCCGAGGCGCTCGAACACACGGGGCCCGACCACGTACAGCACGGCGTAGCCGCCCCGGGCGAGATCGCCCCCCACGTTCCCGGCTCGGTAGTGGACGGGGAAGGGATCGCCGGCCACCACCGCCGGGGGGACGTGCGCGTCCTCGATCTTCAACTTGGCTAGCTTCTGCTCAGCATTCTCGTCCACCAAGTGGACCGTGAGATCGAAGTCGGACCTCAGGGGCTGGTTGTCGCGCTCCAGGTAGGTGGTCGCCTCGATGAAGTATCCACCCGCCGGCAGGTACCGGTCTAAGCGGGAGTTGCGGCGCTCCCCGCCATCGTCGTTGGCTCCGATTATCGCGCCCGACAGCGAAGCCAGGGACAGGACAGGATCCCCGTCCTCCGACGTCAGGTCGATTCGCACGCGGCCGCCCTGCTCGAGGTTGAACGTGTAACCGTGAGCGGGATGCTCGACGACGAAGCGCGACCCGCACGTGTCAAGCGTCCAGGACCCGGATGCGGTGAGATCGGCGCCCGGTTCCAGCGTGCCGAGATGCACCGGCTCGCAACCGGAGACGTAGCTGACGGAGACGGCGAAGTCTGCAGGTCCGCGGCTCCGACCTCCGGCTGTGGTTGCCTCGATCATGTATGTGCCGGGCAGCAGGTCTCGCTCGACGCGGGCATCGATGCTGCCTCCGCCGTCGTCGTTGTCAGCGATGCGGCTGCCGTCCTCCGCCAGCAGGTAGAGGTATGGGTCGGCCCCAGCGGATGTCAGGTCGATCCGGACTCTCCCGGCGGTAGCGACCTGAAACCGATAGGTATGGGCGTCGCTGTCGGCGCGGAACCGAGAATCGCAGTCCTCGGTAGTCCAACGCCCGCTCGCCTCCAACGAGCCTTCGCTCAGAGTCCCGAGGTCTACCACCTCGCAGTCCGGAGGCTCCTGTCCCATCACGGTTCCCAGTCCCGGAAGGGCGAATACGCTGGCTATGAGGGCGAAGGCGATGCACGCCCGCGCCAGCGCGCGCACGCCGGGCCCACTAACTGAGACTCTTTTCACTTCGAACTCCCTTTGCCTTGAGCTGCGGTCATCACCTGCCCGATATTATCCCGACTGTATGGCGCTCCGGTTCCCCCTCGCGAAGGCTGATCATGATCCTTGAGGGGAACTCGGCCACAACCCGGCTGGAGGGGAAGGTTGTGCTGGTGACAGGCGCGGGCCGGGGTCTCGGCAGCGGAATCGCCAAGGCTTTCGCGGGAGCGGGTGGGAGGGTGTGCGCCACCGATGTGGATGAGGCGGAGATGGAAGCTTCATTCATGGGGATGGAGACGAGTGGATCCCGGCTGCTCAAACTCCCTCTGGATGTAACCGACCCTGAAGCGTTCGACTATGTCGTCCGCAGGGTGCTTGATGAATGGGGCAGGTTGGATGTGTTGGTCCATGCTGCCGTGATAATGCCGTTGATCAGTTTCGAGGAGACATCTCATGCCGGATGGTGGCGTGAGGTCATAATCAATCTGGGTGGCCTGTTCAATGGGACTAAAGCGGTGTGGGAGGTGATGAAGGACCAAGGTGGCGGGCACATCATGTCCGTGGCCAGCCTCTCCAGTTTTCACGGCTTTGCCAATGAGGTTGCATATTGTGTGGGAAAACACGGCCAGGAAGGGTTTACCAAGTCGCTATCCATAGAAGCGGCGCCTCACAATATCGCTATCAACGCCATCGGGCCCGGAAGGCGAATCAAGCCGTCGGGGGTAACCGTGGCAGAGGCCGAGTCGGTGCCTGAGGACGTGAAGTCGACCTGGGCGGATCCGACCGAACTGGGTCAGGCCTTTGTTTGGCTGGCCGGCCAGCCTCCAAACAGATTCACTGGACTCTGTTTCAATGCCGGAATGATCGTAGACGCCATCGGCACCGAAGGATGGGACTTCGACTTCGCTCCCGGGAAGGTCACGTCGGATCCGGAAGGCATGAAGTCGCGATGGGGATGGTACGCAAGCCAAACAGGCCTGGGGTACTGAGGTCCTTCGTCACCCCTCAGGTCTGGTCACCGGGGAGTCGAGAGTCCTAGTCCGGATCGCGAACATTGCCTGCCTGCTCGCACGGCTCTAGATTGGTGTTCATGACTCATCCGGTGCTCGCTGCGGCCCGCGACCTCGGCCCGCATATCCGTTCCCGATCGGCGGAGATCGAGGCGCTGGGGACGCTGCCTTTCGACCTGGTCGATGCCATCCGGCCGACCGGGGCCTTCCGGCTATGCGTGCCCGACGACCTGGGCGGACCCGGGGTGGCTGTCACTGAGAGCTTGGAGGTCTTCGAGGAGTTGGCCTACCACGACGGCTCGGTCGGCTGGTGCGTGGCCATCGCATCCACAACGTCGGTGCTGGCGTCGTACCTTCCCGATCCGCACGCCGGAGACCTGTTCGGCGATCCAGGGGCCATCGGGGGAGGATTCGTGGTTCCCCGGGGCCGGGCGGCGCCCGTCGACGGCGGCCTGCGGGTCTCGGGGCGGTGGCAGTGGGGATCGGGCGTCAAGCATTGCACAACCATCGGTGGCGGTTGTCTGGTGGTGGGAGCCGACGGAAGGCCCCATCCCCGCGCCGACGGGCTGGCCGCGCCCTTCGTGTTCATGGATCCTGACGACGTCGAGCTGATAGACACCTGGGACGTGGCCGGACTGGCCGGCACTGGCTCGGTCGACTTCGAGGCGCGCGATGTGTTCGTGCCTGAGGGACGCTGGGTGCAGATCGGTGCGGCGAGGCCGGTACGGGACAACGCCTGGTCCCGTTTCTCGTTCTTCGGCCTGCTGGCCTGCGGGGTGGCGTCCGTCGCGGTGGGCATCGCCCGGCGCTCGATCGACGAGTTGGTGGGTCTGGCCGGGGCGAAGAAGCCCCAGGGCAGCACCAGGACGCTGGCCGATCGGGCGGCGACCCAGGCGGAGGTGGCACAGGCTGAGGCAAGGCTGGCCGCGGCATGGACGCTGCTGCTCGACGGGGTGGATGACGCCTTCGGCGACGCGCGGGCGGGACGGCTTTCGAGTATTGACCAGAGGCGCCGCATCCGGCTGGCGGCGACCCATGCCACCCAGACGGCGGCCGATGTGGCCGCGTCGATGTTCAGGACCGCGGGCGGTGCAGCGGTGTATCGCACGAGCCCGATCCAGCGCTGCTTCCGGGACACCGCCGTGGCGGCCCAGCACGCCATGGTGGCGCCGAGGACGATGGAGACAATGGGCCGTATGCGCCTGGGCCTCGACACCGAAACTTCGACTCTGTAACCGTGAAGGGAAGCCCCCGCTCCGGCTGTGGTCAGGTGTCCCTAGGCCTCGCTTGTTCCTGGTTTTTCTGGTAGCGCTCACTGGCTTCCCAGTCCAGGTTGCCGCGGGGGACCATGCGTCGCATCCCCTCGGCAGGCCACCGGGTTCCAACGGCGAGGGGTAAACTCGCCTTGCAACGAGTCTGAGGTTCGATTGTGCGACCCGCCGTAACCCATCCGCCGCAGGAGCGCCTGTTCGAGAGGGTGAGTTGCGGCCCATTCAGGCGGTCAGTCTGGTCATGATTCTCGAAAGAGAACCGGCCGCCGGCCACCTGCGGGGGAGAGTGGCGCTGGTGACGGGTGCGGCCAGAGGCCTCGGCAGCGGAATCGCCAAGGCTTTCGCACGAGCCGGCGTCAGGGTCTGTGCAGCCGATGTGGATGAAGGGGACATGGAAGCCTCCTTCCATGGAACGGAGATTCCGGATACGCATCTGGTCAAACTCCCCTTGGACGTAGCCGACTCCGAGATGTTCGATGATGTCGTCGGTAGGGTGATTGACGAGTGGGGCCGCCTGGACGTGTTGATTCATGCCGCGGCGATAATGCCGGTGATCAGTCTGGACGACACGTCTCATGACTTCTGGTGGCATGAGCTGGGCATCCATCTGGGTGGCCTGTTCAACGGCGCCAAGGCGGTACGGGACGCAATGAGGGCTCAAGGTGGCGGACACATCATCTCCGTGGCCAGCCGCGCCGGATTCTTCGCCTATCCCAACGGGGTTGCCTACTGTGTGGGAAAGCACGGACTGGAAGGGTTCACCAAGTCCCTGGCCATAGAGTGGATGCCGTACAACATCGCGGTCAACACCATGGGTCCCGGCTCCGGGAAGCGAATCAAGCCGACCGGGATGACCCTGGCGCAGGCGGCGAAGGTGCCCGAAGACGTGCGGTCCGGTTGGACCGATCCCACCGAACTGGGGGAGGGGTTCGTCTGGCTGGCCGGCCAGCCTCCCGGAAGGTTCACCGGGCTCTGCTTCGACGCCGGCATGGTGGCGGACACCGTTGCCGCCGAGGGATGGGACTTCGATTTCGCTCCCGGCAAAGTCACCCCGGATCCGGAAGACATGCATTCTCGTTGGGAATGGCAGGAGCAGTGGGAGAGGGAGGAACGGCACCGGCAACGGCCGGGCGGAGGACGCTGATCGCAACGCGCCATCCCTTGACTCTGGTCACCAGGGAGTCAAGACCACTTGAGCTGACGGCCGCCAACTCCTGCCTCCTGTTGCAGGATGTACACGCTCCGTTCGCCGACCCCGCGCATGGATGGCTGGCGCGGCGCGTCAAGCAGAAGGTGCTGACCAGGGAGTTTGACGAGTACTTCGAACTCCTGTCCATCGTCTCGGAGAACATCCCCAAGGTGTTGGGCGCGGCTCGGCGTGTGGGGGTGGGTGTCGTCTATGCCAGCCTGGGCTCCCGGGATGACCGCGTCTCTGAGTTCCAACGGGCTACCGGCTGGCTGTGGGACTTGAAGGGAGGCGACGGACGTTACCCGACGGCCTGGGAACCCGCCGAGCATGAGCCGGTCCTTGCCAAGCCGGGCTGGAGCGCTCTGTCCAATCCGGCCTTCGCGTCGTACCTGGCCGAGAACCGTCTGACCAACGTGGTGGTCATAGGCGCCATGCTGGACTTTGGGATAAGCCAGACGTGCCTCGAGCTCTCCGACCGCGGCTTCGGCAGTCTGGTCGTGTCGGACGCGGTGGCGGCGCTCACCAGGGCGGGCCAGGACTATGTGAGCGCCAACATGGCGCACGGTCTGATAAAGCTCCGCACAACCGGCGAGGTCCTGGATCTGCTGGATGTGATGGAGAATCAGGGCACGGTCCTCATCTAGGTGCGGGGACGGATGCAGGGATGATCCAAACCGTGTTGGGTCCGATAGACCCGGGCGAGCTGGGGGTTTGCCTGCCCCACGAGCACATCTGGTGCGACCAGCGCCTGGGGCCGAGGAAAGACCTGCTGGCTGCAACCCGTCCGGAAAGCACCTACATGCGGTTGGACGACTTCGATGTGATGGTGTCCGAACTGACGGCCTATCGCAGGGCCGGGGGCAGGGCGATGGTGGAGGTGACCTGCGACGGATGGGGCAGGGACCTGGAGGTGCTGGCCAGGCTCTCGGAGGCCGCCGAGGTGCACATAGTGGCGACATCGGGGTTCTACATAGAGCCCCACATTCCGGGATTCGTGCACGAGTGGTCGATAGAGCGCCTCGCCGACCACATAACCCGGGAGATAGAGGAGGGAATCGGCGCCGGGAAACGCCGGTGCGGTCTTTTCAAGTCGGCGATACACCGGGCCAGGGTGGAGGGGGTGGAGCTGAAGGTGTTGATGGCCGTTGCAGTGGCTCAGAAGCGAACGGGCGCGGTGATCACCACCCATACCACCGGGGATCGGCGCATGGAGGTTCCGGGGGGAGTGGCAGGAGTGCAGCAACTGGAGATCCTCAAATCGGAGGGGGTCAGTCCCTCCCGACTCATCGTTGGCCACGTGGACGAACGGCCTGACATCGACGTGCTGTCCCGGCTGGCCGCCCAGGGGTGCTTCATCCAGTTCGACGTGATCGGAAAGGAGCACTACGTGCTGGATCAGACCAGGGCCGAGTTGGTGCATGCCTTGGTCCGGAGGGGGTATGTCGACAACCTGCTCCTCTCCCAGGACACCAACCGCCAGACAGACCTGCACAGCGCGGGCCGGTCCGGGTACTGTCACATCTTCGAGGACTTCCTGCCCAGGCTCGGTGCTCTGGGGGTAACCGCGGGGGAGATACGGAAGATGATGGTCGCCAACCCTGCCCGGGCGCTGGACATTGCCTGAACACCCTCCCTGCGAATCCCAAACTCCCCCCGTGATCAAGGCGCCCGCCGACCCCCGACAGGTACACTGAACTCAAGCGAGTTGGACCGCACCGGGGACTGATAGAGCGAGCATGGTTACAAGAGAAGCCGATGTCCTCATCCGCGGAGGACTGCTGGTCTCCGGGCAGGGGATCACCCGCTCGGATGTCCTCGTCGGTGGCGGCAAAGTCGTAGAGGTGGGGGATGACCTGTCGGGCCGGAGCGCCGGTCGCACCATCGACGCCGCTGGGAAATACGTCTTGCCGGGGGGTCTGGACTCCCATGCGCACCCCATCTTCGGGGAGAAGATGGACACCTACTCCATCTGCGCCGCCTACGGGGGCGTCACCACCGTGGTCCCCTTCATCGGCTCGGAGACACATCGCCACGAGATGTTCGGGAACCACTGGGGAGTCAGGAAGTACAACCCCGACATCGTGAGGGGCTTCATCGAATACGCGGAAGAGGTCTCCTATACCGACTTCGCCATTCACGGGCTGATAACCAAGCGAGATGAGGACGACATCGACAAGGTGATCCCCGAACTGATTCGCCTGGGGGTGAACGCCTTCAAGATGTTCATGGTCTGGAACCCGTGGGCGGGACCCGACTCGCGCACCAACCTCCTCGCCATCCCCGACGACCTGATCATGACGGTCATGGATCTGGCAGGCCGGGAGGGCGGCATGGCGATGATCCACGCCGAGAACGGTGTCTGCAAGGCTTACCTGGAGCGCAAGTTCAGGTCGGAGGGAAAGGTCTCCGTCCACCACTACAACGCCGCGGCTCCCAACATCATCGAAGCTGAGGCGGTGCACCGCGCCGCCACCATGGCCACCGTGGCCGACTGCCCGGTCTATCCGGTGCATCTGAGCACCAAAGAGATAGTGCCCATCCTCGAGCAGTACAAGAGCCAGGGACTCTCGATTTACGGAGAGACGTGCCCGCACTATCTCGCCCTCACCAATGACGACCTCATCCGGGAGGGCTACCTGCTGAAGGTGGCCCCACCTTTGAGAGAAGAGGAGGACCAGGACGCCATGTGGCAGGGGCTGGCGAGCGGAGCGTTGGATGTGATCGGCAGCGACTACACCGGATACACGCGGGCTTTGAAGCTGACCGGGACGCTGGACGGTCAGGCTGAGGAACCGGAGGCCGGGAAGGAGAACATCTTCGAGATCGGAGCGGGGCTCACCACCCTGGAGTTCATGATGCCGGTGGTCTGGACCCACGGCGTCAACGGAGGGCGCATGACCTTGCCCCGGTTTGTCCAGGTCTTCTGCGAGAACCCTGCCAAGATCTTCGGGATCTATCCCCGCAAAGGGATCATCCAACCCGGTTCCGACGCAGACATCGTGGTCTGGGACCCTGCGAAGCGACACCTGGTCGACCAGGAGCACGGGATCAGCGACTTCTCCACCTTCAAGGGCACCGAACTCCTGGGCATGCCGGTGGTGACCATGGTGCGGGGTGACGTGGTCATAGAGGACGGCGAGTTGGTCGGGAAACCGGGTCGGGCCCGCTACATCCCGGGCGATCCCGATGCCGCCGCCTACGCCCCCGGCGGGTTCGACGTCAACTAGAGAAGGTCGAGCCGATGCGCAGAACAGAACTCATCAATCTCATTGAGGGTGAACTGTCGGGGGAGCGAGCCCTGGAGGCCGCCGCCCACATGACCAAGTTCTACCGTTCGCCGGGTTCTTCCGGGTACCACCGGGCCACCGACTTCGTGGCGCAACTCCTGAGAGACAACGGGGTGGATCGAGTGTGGGTGGAGAGGTTCCCCCTGGACGGCGAACACCGGTTGCTCACCCAGACCATGCCCCTGGCCTGGGAGCCGTTGAGCGCCGAGTTGCGGGTGGGGTCACAGAATGGAAGGCTCCTGGTCTCCTACGAGGACTCGCCTTCCTGCCTGCCGTGGTGGACGCCGTCGACTCCGGAGGGCGGGTTGACGGTCGAGGTGGTGGACGTGGGCACGGGTGAGCGGTCCGAGGACTTCCAGCGACAGGAGGTCCGTGGCAAGGCGGTCCTGGTGCGAAGCACCACGGTGCCCGATTCCTTCGCCAACGCGGTCGGTCTGGCCACCGAGCACGGCGCCGTGGGCGTGATCACAGACACGCTCCTGTACCCCACGGCTCCCTTCCGGACCAGGGAGTCCCTGCCGGATCCCGTGCAGCTTCTGCGAATGCCTTCCAACCTCCCGGGACTCTGGGCGATCGCCGTCAATTACCATGCCGCGGAGCGCCTCGCTTCGATGGCGCGCCAGGGGACAGCCAGGGTCTGGATCGACATCCAGGCCAAGACCTTCAAGGGGGAGGCCCAGAATCTCTTCGGAGAGATTCCCGGCACCGACCGGGCGGATGAGTTCATCCACTTTGTCTGTCACTCGACGGCGGGCACCAAGCCGGGGGCGAACTGTGCTTCGGGCCCCGCATTGCTGGCCGAAGTGGGACGCGTGATCTCCCGCCTAATCTCGGACGGACATATCCCTCGACCGCGACGCACCATTAGGTTCCTCGTCGACGTCGAGGGGCACGGGACCAAGCACTATCTCCACAACCACCGGGAGGAGGCAGAGAACGGAATAGTCTCGATCGCCCTGGACAGCGTCGGCCACGACCAGCCAAAGAGCAAGGCCGCGCTCCTGTTCTATCACTCCCCGGACTCGGTCCCCACCTTCATCAACGACTATTTCGTATCGCTCATCGAGGCGACTCCCAAGGAGACGCGCTGGGTGTTCAGCAATGACGACGAGATCCCGTTCGTGAACTTCCCGGACCTGCCCTACACGCCCTGGAGCGACAACAAGTACTACCCCGCCTTCGGCATAGCGTCTCCGCTGTTCATGTCATGGCCGGACCTGTTCTTCCACACCGATTATCTCAAGCCCAGCATGCTCGACCCCGCGGTGTTCCGGAGGTGCGGGATGGTGATCGCCCTGGCTGCTTTGGAGTTGGCCTATGCGGGCCCCCGGGAGGGAGTCAAGATCATGAGGGAGGTTACGGCGCGGAGCGAGTTGAGATTGAGCCAGATCGCGCTACGAGGCGAACGGCCCGCCCCGGCCACGAGGAAGCGCCTCGCGCACCTCGCCCGGAGGGACAGAGAGGCGATTGAGTCGGCCCTGGTGTTCGCCGACCAAGGGGACGCGGAGGGTAGCCGGACCCTCGAAGCCACCAAGGACCGGATGCTTGAGCGAATCCAGGACCGGTTGGACGATGTGCTGGGGTGGCTGCCCGAGTCGGTTGACGAGGAAGAATTCACGCCGGGGAGAGTGATCCCCAGACGACTGGCGGAACGGGACGCGCCGGGACTCGCCGGCACCTCCTATGAGACGCGAATCCGCATGGCCGAGGAGATGAATGCCCGGGACCCCCGGATGCGCTATGACTCCCTCCGGATAATGGGAGACGAGATATGGAATCTCACCGACGGGCGCCGGAGCGTGAACGACGTAACCGACGCCATCGCCGCCGAGTTCGACTTCGACCTGGAGCCGCGCCACATCCTGGAGTTGTTCCAAGGGCTGGTCAGGGAGGGCTTCATCGGGCTCGACAGCCCCTAGGTCGACTCACCCCGTCAGGTGGCGATGTCTCTCCGGTCGATCATCACTACGGCCGCCCACCCGGTGAGCAGCGCTCCGGCCAGTAGCAGGAAGTAGGCCGGCTCGAAGCCCTTGGCGAGCGGAGGGGCGTCCCCGAAGTACCAGTAGAAGGGAGAGATCACCCGGGCGGTCTCCAGGGCGTCGGTTAGAGAGCCGAGGCCGTTCAAGAGGAAGGTGGCCATCGCCACCACCGCAGTGATCCTGACCGCGGGGACAGACGGTCCTCCCATCGCCCAGATCGCCATGGTCAACCCGCCGAAGAACAGGCCGAGGAGACCCAGGCCGGCGCCGGCGGCGAGGATCCGGTCGGGTCCCAGTCCGGTTTCCCAGGCGATGTTGCCCACCAGCGCGGCAACTGTGATGACCACGACTACCAGGCCGGTCGAGAACACCACCCCCAGCGCCTTTCCGGCGATGACGCTCTTGCGGGAGGCGGGAACCGAGAGGGCCAGGTCGAAGGCGCCGTCGCTCTCCTCCTTGACCATCGCCATGGAGACCCCCCTGACCACGAACATGATGATGAGAATCGGGCCGATGGCCTGGTAGGTGCGGGAGGAGACGAACCCGGCCGGGGTGACTATCGCGGCGGGATCGGACATGCCGAACATGGCGAAGACCTCTCTGGGAAGGGAGGTGATGAGGCCGGCAAGCGCTTCGGCGTCGGCCGCCATGGTCGGCCAGACCGAGAACATGACCAGCGTCAGGAGTCCCAGACCTCCGCCCCAACCCCAGACCGAGCGGCGACGGTCCCAGACGGTCTTGCGGAACGACCCGGTCAGCAGCCACGCCGTCCGGACCGAACGGCCTTTCCGTTTAGGAGCGAATCGGGTGATCCTGGTGGCCGGCAGCAGTGCCCGCTCGGTGGAGAGGTCGCGGCGCCGGAACATCACGGTGGCCGCCGTGATCAGCACTGCGGCCGTTGCGGCCAACCACGCCTGCCCGGCGCCTAACCCGTCCGTGAGGGGATGAGGCTCCTGGTACCAGGTGAACGGGCTGGCCCTGTCGAAGGTCTCCAGAGGCGCGTACAGATCGGAGAAACCGCTGACAAACCAGGCCAGGAACGCCAGGGAACCCGCTACGCCGCCTGCCACCACGCTACGACCGGTGAAAGTGCCCGCCACGAGCGTCAACGCCGCGAACACCACCCCCAGCAACCACAGGGACAGTCCGGCGGCGAGTACCCCGGTCACCGAGAGGGACAGGTCGAAGATCGGGTTCACGACCAGGAGAGCCACGGTCAGGACCGCCACCAAAACCAATGCCGCCAGGGCAACTCCACCCGTCTTCTCCAGGAACACCCGGGTCCGGGACACCGGAGAAGAGAGGAGCATGTCCAGGAGACCGTCCCGTTCCTCTGTCATGACCTCGTTTGTGGCCGCGCTGATCACGAAGAACAGGACGAACAGGGGAGCGAACAGCGTGAAGAGGTAGGAGGAGAGGAATCCCGCCGCCGAGAGGAAGGTCGCCGAGTCGATCCCGAACGCGGACAGCAACCCGGCGGGGAGGTTGTTCATGAACTCGATGAAGTCGTCGGACTCGCGCATCACCGTGAACATCACCCCCAACCAGACCGACAGCGCCACGATCCCCAGGCCGAAACCCATGACGGCTCGCTGGCGGTCGCGGAGGGTCTTTCCGAGTATGGCGGGAATCATGGCCTCAGCCCGCCGGGTCGGTATGGGCGTCTGACCCGTAGTAGGAGAGGAACACTTCGTCGAGGTCGGCCTCCTCGGAGGTGACGGTTATAACATCCCTCGACGAAGCCTCCCCGATCACCGCCCTCTGGGATCCGGCGATGCTCAGGCGCAACAGGGTGCCGCCGTCAAGGAGGTCGATCACGGTCACGCCTTCGATAGACGCGAATTGAGCAGGGTCGACCGGCGAGCCGAACTTGATCGTCAGGTTCGACTGGACCTTCGATCTGAACCCCGACAGGGTGTCCACGTCGATGAGACGGCCCTGGCGGACTATCCCCACCCGGTCCGCCACCCGCTCCACCTCGGGGAGGTAGTGGGAGGAGAGAAACACCGTGCGTCCCTCGGCTCTGACCTCGGTCAGCAGTTCGGCGAACTCCTGTTGCATGAGGGGGTCGAGACCGCCGGTGGGCTCGTCGAGGATCAGCAGTTCCGGCTCGTGCATGAAGGCGTTCACTACGCCCACTTTCTGGCGGTTCCCCTTCGAGTACTCCTTGATGCGCCGGTCGAGGTCCAACTCGAACCGCTCGGCCAGTCGCAGCGTGACGGAAGCGGTGTCGATGCCCCGCAGTCTGCTGAAGTAGAACAGGAACTCCCGGCCGGTCATGGAGGGGTAGAGCGCCAGGTCGCCCGGCAGGTACCCGACCCGGCCGCGGATCGCCAACGAGTCTCCTTCGATGTCCAACCCGAATATGGACCCCGAACCCGCCGAGGGCTTCAGGAAATTGAGAAGCAGGCGGATGGTGGTGGTCTTGCCCGCCCCGTTGGGACCGATGAAACCGAACACCTCTCCCACATCCACCGCCAGATCCAGGTCAACGATCCCTGCCGTGTCCCCGTAGTACTTGGTAAGACCCGAAGTCTCTATGGCTCTCGACACGGTCGCACCTGCCTTGTCCCACCCGCGACGCGTGATGGTGGCGCGGGCAATCCTCGTCTTGTCGGTTGCTCCTGACTCTACCCGCCGGACCGGACCCTCCCGTGCGGCTCCGATGGGCAAGAAAACCGCAGACGACGCAGATGCAGGAGAGGCCAACGCTGGGAAACCGAATGGAGGAGGAGAAGCCCGGTCCTCTTCTCCCTGCGTTATTGTGCTGATCCATGAGCGAGACCTACCGAAACATCCTCGGCCTTCGGGCCATTCGCAATTACCAGGAGCGTCCCATCCGCCAGGAAGACCTCGACCGGGTGCTGGAGGCGGCCAGGTGGACGGGCAGTTCGAAGAACCTCCAGAAGTGGGCGGTCGTGGTCGTCCGCAACCCCGAACAGATCACGCGACTGGCCGACTGCGGTACCTTCACCACCCCGCTCCGGGCGGCGGCAGTGGCGCTTGCCCTCGTCCAGGAGCCGAACACCCGGGAGTTCGACACCGGACGGATGGCGCAAAACATCATGCTGGCCGCCGATGCGCTGGGGATGTCCACCTGCCCGATCACCCTGCAGCGCACCGAGGACACGGCCGCGGTGCTGGGATTGCCGCCGGGCTGGGTGTGCCGCTACGCCATCGCGCTCGGCTACCCTGCTCCCGACGCCCGCCCGTCCCGGTACGGGGGGCGCAAAGCGTCCGGAGAGATCTTTCACCAGGAGTCGTTCGGCCAGTGACCCGGACCTCCCGGGCTCTGGCCGACCGGTATTGGGAGTTCCGGCTCGAGCACCGCCACTTCGCCAACCTCTCCCGGGGCGAGTTGAGTCGATTGGAGCGTTGGGACGATCTTTCGGCCGAAGGGATAGCGGCTTCCAAGGAAGCCTTCCTCCGGTTCGCCGCCGAGGCGGAGCAGGTGACCGCCGAGGAGGACTCCGACCGGATCCTCGCAGAGACCGTCGTCGCCGCCGCCTTCATGGACGCCAGCGTCAAGGTTTGGTGGCCGCAGCTACAGGCGCCAAGCACTCAAAGCGGACTGCTGAGATCATTGATACCGGCGCTTTACCTTCAGCCTCTGGTCACTTCCGACCATGGACTCCGGTACCTGGAGAAGCTGGGTGGGTTCCCGGCGATGGTCGATCAGTTGGTTGACCGGCTCCGGGAAGGAGCCGCCACCGGGGTGGTTCCCCTGGCCCGCCATGTCCGCCAGACCATAGGGAAACTCGAACAAATCCTTGCCCGACCACCGTCCGAAGATCCGATCGCCGACCAGCCCCCTCCCGCCGAACTAGGGCCGGACGAGGCCACCCGGTGGCGGTCCGAGGTGGTGAACGCCATCGAGACGGGCCTGCGTCCCGGCCTGATCCGATTCCAGGAGGCACTGGCTGAGATCACCCTTCCCTCCGGACGTCCCGATGAACGGCCCGGGCTCTGCCACCTGGCTGGCGGCGATGCGGTGTACCGGGACATGGTCAGAAGCCACACCACCCTCGACATGGAACCCGAGGCCATCCACCAGTTGGGTCTGGAGCGAGTTGGGATGCTGGAGGACGAATACCGAGGCGTCGCCGGACCGCTGCTCGACACAGACGAAGTCTCCGAGATATACACCCGCCTGCGCGACGATCCGGGGCTCCGGTATGCAGGCTCCGATGAGTTGGTCGCCGACGCCCTGCGCTGCCTCGACAAGGCCGCCGCCGCGATGAGCGGGTGGTTCGATCCCACTCCGGGGGCGCCCTGCGTGGCACACCCCATCGACGTGGGGTCCATGGCTTACTATTACCCGCCGTCCGCCGACGGCGTCCGACCGGGCACCTTCTTCTTCAACGTGGCTGACCCCACCGCCTGGGCCAGGTACCAGATTCCCGGCATCGCCTATCACGAGGGCATACCTGGCCATCACCTCCAAATGGCCCTGGCCATCGAGAACCCCGGCATCCACGACATCCACCGCGAATACCTCCCGGCCTTCTGCGAGGGATGGGGCCTGTACACCGAGCGCCTCTCCGACGAGATGGGCCTCTACCAGGACGACTGGGAGCGGATCGGCATGCTCACCGCCGACTCCCTGCGGGCCGGGCGACTGGTGGTGGACACCGGTATCCACGCCCTGGGCTGGTCACGGCAGAAGGCCATCGGGTTCCTCGCCGACCACTCACCCATGTCGCTCCACGAGATCACAGAGGAGATTGACCGGTACATCGCCACTCCCGGCCAGGCCCTCTCCTACATGCTCGGTCGCCTCGAAATCGAGTCCCTGCGCGCCGAGTCCGAGGCACGGTTGGGCCCGGGGTTCGACATCAAGAGCTTTCACGGGACCGTCCTCGGCAACGGCGCCGTCCCACTAGGCACGCTCGGTTGGATGGTCCGGGACTGGCTTGACGCCCCCTAACCACCGTAGAGCGGGCATGTCAGAGACGGGTTGCACAGCGGGACAGATCCATGGAGGGTGAGAGACGCCGGCTTAGCTGTGACCTTCAGGCCGATTCTGCCAGGTGCGCAAACTTCTCTCGCCACTTGATACACCGTTGGGCATCACGTTCCTCGTAAGCACGCAAGGCAGACTGAGGGTCCAGCGTGAACGCTTCCTCCCGGTCCTCTGCCAGGGCGGTTAATCGCATCGTGTACCAGGCTGTCGCCCCACCCCGAGGTGGGGAGTCGAATACCGGAAACTCAGGATCGCCGCCTTCCTCGGTCAACCAGACTTCCGGGAGCCGCGGACTGAGGACCATCGCACGCGCCATGCTCACCATGTCGACAGCGCCGCCCACCACTGCGTCCACCGCCTGTTCACGCCTTTTGAAGCCACCTGTCAGCATTAGCGGCACATCGGTTACTCCTCTGGCGCGTCGGGCAAAACCGAGAAAGTACGGTTCGCCGTCCGATTGCCCGTCGGAGCTTGCCTTCGCCCCGGGAAAGTAGGTCCCGCCGCTGATGTCGATGAGATCAACCGAGGTTCGGTCGAGAAGGCGGACTACCTCCAGGGCGTCATCCTCTGTCAGTCCACCTTCCAGTCTGTCCGTCGAGTTGATCTTGATCCCCACGGGAAACAACGGGCCCACGGCGCGCCGTATCTGATCGATTATTTCGAGCACTATCCGGCATCGTGCTTCGATGGAACCGCCGTAGCCGTCTTTGCGGCGGTTGAACAGTGGCGATAGAAACTGACTGAGCAGGAATCCGTGTCCGGCGTGGACCTGAACGCCGGTGAACCCCATGTCCTTCGCATTTGCTGCGGCTCTTGCATACATGTCGGGCAGTTCCTGGATGTCTTCAGTTGACATGCCCGCGCATTGCAGACCTTCGATGTCCAGCGCGGATGGTCCCTTCGGCTGACTGATCGGCAGGTGCGAAAGGGCGCCGGCGTGACCGAGTTGCGGCCAAATGTGAGCATCCTCGAACACGGCGCGGCGGACCAATGGCTCCATAGCCCGGTGATCGGTATGCGGTCCGAGCACCAGATTCCCAGGCTTTTCCGGGTAGCGAGGATCAATTTGAACTTCACCTATGATCGAAATCGCCGCCCCGCCTTTCGCCCATCTCTCGTACAGTCGGACCTGGGCCTCGGTGGGATCGCCTGCACCGTTTCCAAGCGAATCCGACATGGCGGACTTGGCGAGTCGGTTTTTCAAAAGGGCGCCACAGGGAAGCACCAGCGAGTTGCGAAGTGGATTGAGATTCGAGGTCTCACGCTCCCGGGTTTGTCCACTGCTCTCGGTCCCGCTCATCGACCAATCGCAATCTCTCGGTTCAAGTCTCAATCCTTGGTCCTGGTGCTTTGAACTCGCGCCCTCCCGTACATCTGCCTCGCAGCTCCCTCAGCCGGGTTCGCACAAGCCACCAATCGCCATGGGGCCAGGCGAGCGGAGGGAGTGGGATTCGAACCCACGAGGCACGGATGCCCAACAGTTTTCAAGACTGTCACCTTAGGCCGCTCGGTCATCCCTCCTTCGGGTCGGAACCGTATGCGGTCGCCGAGCGGAGGGAGTGGGATTCGAACCCACGAGGGGGCGTCAACCCCCTACGGCATTTCGAGTGCCGCGCACTAGGCCGGACTATGCGATCCCTCCGGACAGATCACCCTTTCATCGGTGATCGGGTCATAGACTAGCCGGTCGTCTCCGTGATGGATCGAACATAAGGTAGCCTCCGAGCGGTGAGGAGAAGCTCTCTTGTGGGATGGTCCGCGGCGGCCTGGCTTGCTTTGTTGATGGGTTCCTGCGCTGATGAACCGGCCCTCTCTCCCGCCTCCACGGTGATGGTGGAGGTGACCGCCGAGGTGAGCGCCACCACCGCCGCAACCGTGCCGACCACCGCCGTGCCGACCACCCGTCCGACCCCGGTGGAGGGCCTGTTGTTCCTGCCCGAGTCATTCCGGGACAGGATGGTGGAACTGGTGGAGGAGACCCAGGCCCTCCGTGGGTTCACCTTTGTCGAACCCCTGCAGATCGAGGGGATCACGTCCCAGGAGATGGTGAGGCGACTCCGCGCCGACGTCGGAAACGACCCGGGGCTCACCGAGGTCGATCAGCCGCTGTTCAGGCTGCTGGGTTTGATCGAGCCGACCCATGACTGGGTGACGGTTCTGTCGGGTTTCCGGGCCCGTCCCATTCCCGGTTACTACGACGTGTCCAGCCAGAAGCTGTGGCTGGTGTCCACCCTGGAGGACCCGAGCCCGCTTGAAGAGATGACCCTGGTGGGCGAGATCGCCAAAGCGCTGGTGGACCGGCACCTGGGTGTCTGGAGGCGCCAATCCCGTTTGGCCAGGGTGGGCGACAGCGATTACCTGGCGGTCCTGGGGGGCATGGCCGAGGCCGACGCCACGCTGGTTGAGTTGCTCTTCATGGAGGGCATGAGCGACTCGGCCAGGGAGCAGGTGCTCGCAGAGGCATGGGAAGTGGCCTCCGACGATCTGGCTCTCCCTTCGTTCCTGACCCACAGCCTCGGTTTCGCGTCGGGACCGGTTCTCGAGTACCTACAGGCGCTGATTCAGTCGGGCGGTTGGGACTTAGTGAATCAGACCCATCGGGACCCGCCCGACTCCACCGAGTTGATCCTGGAGCAGGGTGTCGGGCGGGTGGACCCCGTGCTCTTGCCCAAGCCGGATGCGTCCCCTCCGGAGGCTTACCGGTTGGTCTCCGACTCTGTGTGGGGACAGTGGGGATGGAATGCCCTGTTGGCTTCGGCGCTCCCCCCCGAGCAGGCCGCGGTTGCATCGCGGGGCTGGGGAGGTGACCGGTACCTGGTCTTCAGTGACGGTGAGGATATCGCCCTGGTGGTGGACTACCTGGGGGACTCGGTGGCCGACGCGGATGAGATGCGGACAGCCCTTGGGGAGTACATACGGGAGGCCATGGATGCGGGGGAACCCACGGTGACCGATGATGGGGTGGAGTTCTCCGGCGCCACCTATGCCTGGCTGGGCGGAGAAGGCGAAGCACTGACCTTCATCGCCGCCTCCGACGTGGAGGTTGGACGCGGGTTGCGAGCTTCCCAGGGTGGCTGAGGGGGTTTTCGGCCGGTCCTGTTTTCCTTCCTCATTCCCGCTGCATCCGAGATAGGCTCTGGGGAGTGACCCTTCTCCCAATCTGGCGCCGTTGTCGCAACCCGGACACATTGCACGGACCGGAGGGCTGAGGCACGTGAACCGCCCAGACCACTCGAACCCGACCCGGCAGGTTGGGACCGCTTTCGTATCAGCGGTCGTGGTGGTTGCCCTTGTGACAGCGGCCTGCGGAGGGGCCTCGGACTCCCCGGCCACTACCGAGGGGCCGGTGGTAACCACCACCGCAGCACCCGCCACCACTGCCACCACGGCGCCGGTGACCACCACGGAAGCGGCCCCGACCACCACCACTACGGCTCCGGTCACCACCACCGAGGCTCCGCCCACCACAACCACGGCGCCCACCACAACCACGGCGCCCGCCACGACCACTACCGTGGCAGAGCCCGACCCCGACCTGCTCGTGATCGAGGGACTGAGCCCCGAGATCTCCGCACAGGTCTGGGAAGCCGTGGAGGTCACCGAGGGCATTAGGGGGTTGGAGTTCGGGGAACTGCCGGTGATCACGGTCCTCTCGCCAGAAGACTTCAAGGCGCGGGTCCGGATGGAGGTGGACTCCGAATTGGAGGACATCGAGGTCGACGAGGCGCTGTTCAAACTGCTCGGTCTGCTGGAGCCGGATGATGATCTCAGGGCGCTGTACGGAGAACTCTACGGCGAGAGCGTGGCGGGGTTCTACTCCAGCGAAGACAAGGAGTTGGTGATTCCCGCATCGGGTGAGAAGTTCACGGGATTGCAGACCATAACGCTGATCCACGAGTTGATTCACGCCCTCACCGATCAGCACTTCGACTTCGGTTCGAGGATGGAAGACCTGGTGGACAGCCAGATGTACGATCCCGCCTCGGGCCTGGTCGGCCTGGTGGAGGGAGACGCCACCCTGGCGGAGTTCGTATATGTGAACAACCTCGGCGTCGCCGCCCGGAACCGCCTTGCGGCGGAGTTCGCCGACTTTGAGCCACCCGACATCGACATCCCGCAGTTCATGGAATTGGCTCTCTACTTCCCTTACGACGCCGGCTTCGAGTACGTGTTGAATCGGTGGAGGGAGGGGGGATGGTCGGCGGTGAACGACCAATACCTGGACCCGCCTGGTTCCACCGAGGAGATCTACCTGGGCGTTCCTTCCCCGGCCACGGAGGTGGTGGAGATGGAGAGGCCGGCCGGGGTGCTCCCCGAGGGATATGAGGAGATCTACGACTACACATGGGGCTTCTTGGACATCCTGGTCATGTTCGAGCAGATCCTGGGTCCGGAGGTGGCGGTGGACGCGGCCACCGGGTGGGGCGGGGGTCGTAGCCTGGTGGGGTATGCCGAGGACGGTGAGGTGGTGCTCGTGTGGGAGTATGCCGGAGATGATCCGGCTGAAGTCGAGGAGTTGGCAGGGTTGCTGGCTGACTACGCGGCGGCGGGCATGAGGGTGGGCGACCCGCAGACGCAGGGAGAGTTTGGCTTCCTGGCCTCCGCCGACGACTTTGTCCTGGTTGCTCCCATTCCGGCCGGCCTGGTGATGGTGGCCTGCTCCGACCCGGAGGTGTGTCCGTCGGTCACCACTGCCTATCTGCCTTGAGCGATGGGAGAGTTGCGGTGCGGGGAGTGGAGTTCGGGTCCGGTGACGGTGGCTGACAGCTTCTGGAGGAGGCTGGCGGGGATCCACGGGGTTCCCCGAGGGTGGGGGGTGTTGATTCCCGGACGCTCGGTCCACGGCCTGTCAATCGCCGCCAAGTTGTGGGCGGTGGGGCTAGACACAGCGCTGCGAGTGGTGGGGGTGCGAAGTCTCCGACCGGGCGGGCTGGTGGTGTTCAGGGAGGCGGCCGCGGTACTCGAACTGCGGGGCGACCGGGCTCCTCCCCAGGTGGGCTGGAGGCTGTCTTGGAAAGGAGGCGTCTCTCCGTGGCCGGGCTCCTGATCCTGTGCGGCACTCCGCTCGGCAACCTGGGGGACGCTCCCCCCCGGCTTGCCGAGGCCCTGTCCAAGGCGGACTGCATCTACGCCGAGGACACCCGGCGGTCCGGCCGGTTACTGGATGCCCTGGGCGTCCGGCCGCGTAGGCTCCGGTCCTACTTCGCCGGAAACGAGTCGGCCCGCACGGCGGAACTGGCCGGCCGGCTGGCGGCGGGGGAGACTGTGGCGTTGCTCAGCGACGCGGGGACACCCGGCATCTCCGATCCCGGGTTGTCGGCGGTGAGGGCGGCTCTCCGCCAAGGGGCACAGGTCACGGTAATACCTGGTCCGAGCGCGGTGACCGCCGCCCTGGCCGTGTCCGGACTCCCGTCCAACCGGTTCTCATTCGAGGGGTTCCTGCCCCGTTCGGGGGAGAGACGCGCCCGGCGCATCCGGGCGGTGGCCTCCTCGGCGGAGACGGTGGTGCTCTTCTCCTCTCCCCACCGGTTGGTGGAAGATCTCTCGGACCTGGCAGGGGCCGGGCTGGGCGACCGTTCCGTGTCGGTGGCCCGCGAACTCAGCAAGCTCCACGAGGAGACTTGGCGGGGCTCGGTGTCGGAGGCGCTCGCAGAGTGGACCGCCCGTCCACCCCGAGGCGAGTTCACCCTGGTGTTGGCCGGCGGCGGGCCGGCGACCGAGATCCTGCCGATGAGCGAGGCGACCGAGGCTGTGGGACGCCTGGTGGCCCAGGGGCTCTCCACCTCGGCGGCGGTGAGAGAGGTGTCCCGCCTGACGGGCGTGTCCCGGCGGAACCTCTATGAGTCGGCGCACGGTGGTGGGGAGTGACCGTGTCGGGGACCGTCGGCGGCGCCCGCTGGGTGGACTCTCACTGCCATCTGCAGTTGGATCGACGGCCGGCGACAGAGTTGTTGGATCGCGCCCCTTCGGTGGAGTGGGTTGTGACTCCCGGAGTGGACCTGGAGTCCTCTCGATCGGCTGTCCGGCTGGCGGCTGAGCATCCCGGCCGGGTGGTGGCCACCGTAGGTCTTCATCCCCATGAGGCGAGCCGGTGGCCGTCGCAGGGTGGCGGCATCGCGGAGTTGGCGGGGAGAGCGGCGGCGGTGGGGGAGACCGGGTTGGACTTCTACCGGAACCTGTCATCCCGTCCGCATCAGTTGGAAGCCTTTCGTTCCCAGATCGAGCTTGCCTTGCTGCTCCGCAAACCCCTGGTGGTGCACTGTCGGGACGCCTTTTCCGATGTCCACCGACTGCTGGAGGAAGCCGGGGCCGGCCCGGCGGCGGTGATGCATTGCTGGACCGGCGGACCTCGCTGGACCAGGCGTTTCCTCGATCTGGGCGTGAAGTTCTCCTTTGCCGGCCCGGTCGCCTTCCCGACCGGCGACACGGTGAGGAGAGGTGCGGAGGTCGTCCCTCCCTCCCGGGGGATGGTGGAGACCGACACGCCCTATCTCGCCCCGCCGCCTCACCGCGGAGAGCCCAACGAGCCGGCCTGGGTCGCCCTGGTGGGCCACGCCCTGGCGCGGGTGTGGGGAATGGAGACCGTCGAAGTGGCTCGCATCACCAGCGCCACGGCGCAACAGACCTTCGGCGTCCCCGATGGGGGCCCTGGTTGAGCAACTTCACTCCTTCCCGAATCTCCGAGTTGCTGCGCCGCCACGGCGTCACGCCGTCCCGGCGGTTGGGACAGCACTTCCTGGTGGACGCCAACCTGGTGAGAAAGATCGTGAAGACCGCCGGGATCGGACCCGGCCACCGGGTACTGGAAGTGGGGGCGGGAGTGGGCAATCTCACCGCGGCCCTGGCGGAGACCGGCGCCCGGGTGGTCTGCTACGAGGTCGATGGTCGTCTCGGCCCGGTCCTGGAGGAGACGCTGGCCAACCATGCCGGGCGCGTCGAGACGCGCATGGAGGACGCCCTGGCGGTCGATTGGGACACCGCCCTGCACGGCGAGGACTGGGTGATGGTCTCCAACCTGCCCTACGGCGTCGGCACTCCGCTCCTCATGGAGATGGTCCAGAACGTTCCCTCGATTTCCCGGTTCGTGGTGATGCTGCAGCGGGAAGTGGCCCGCCGCCTTCTGGCGTCCCCGTCCAGCCGGGACTATGGTCTCCCCTCGGTGATCGCAGGCCTTCACACCTCCGTCCGCCGGGCTTTCGACGTGCCCCCCCAGGTGTTCTTTCCCCGCCCGGAAGTGTTCTCCTCGGTTGTGGTGATGGACCGGATCCGCCCGCATCCCGACACCGCACGGGCCATCTCCCTGGCGGCCGGCGCCTTCGGAAAGCGTCGCAAGATGCTCCGTCGATCCCTGGAGTCGGTCCTGTCCTCCCCCGAACGGATCCTGGCTGCGGCGGACATCCGCCCCGAGGAGCGCCCCGAGTCCCTTCGGCCAGCCGACTTCCTGCGGCTGGCGGGGGTCGTGCGCGGCTGGGAGTCAGCAGGATGAGCGCCTGGCTTGCGCCCGCCAAAGTGAACCTCACCCTGATGGTCGGGGCCAGATCGGCTTCCGGGCTTCACCCCGTCCGGTCCCTCATCCAGACCATCGACTGGTGTGATCGGCTGACCGTGGTGGAGGGGGAGGAGGACCGACTGGAGATCGAGGGCGCCGATCTTCCCGATGGAGGCGACAACCTGGTGTGGAAGGCGATTGCCGCATTGGAGAAGGAGGCCGGCGTGAGGCGTCCCCCACTGCGGATCACTCTCCAAAAGCGCCTCCCGATCGGCGCGGGACTGGGGGGAGGGAGCGCCGACGCCGCCGCGGCGCTCACCGCGGTGGGGGACATGCTCGGCGTCTCCCCGGCGAGGCTCCGGAACGCGGCGGCCCCGATCGGATCGGATGTTCCGGCCGCCCTGCTGGGAGGAACGGTGTGGGCGGAACGGTTTGGGGAGGAAGTCACCCGTCTTCCCGGACTGTCCGGGTTTGGGGTGGCGGTGTTGGTGCCCACTTTCCCGTTGCTGACCGCCGATGTTTACCGGATGTGGGATGATATGGGCGAACCGCGGGGGCGGGAGTTTCCCTCCCGGTTCCTTCCCCCTTCCCTGCGCCGTTCGACGCCGATCCGGAATGACTTGACTCCCGCTGCCCTGCGGCTTCGTCCCGACCTCGGAGACCTGATGGAGGCGGTGGCCGGGCAGTGGGAAAGGCCGGTGGCCATGTCAGGTAGCGGGTCCTCTATCTTCTCTTTCTTCGTGGACGTAGAGGAAGCGGCTGGGGCGGCACGGGAAGTCGAGGGGCTGGCCTCGGTGGCGGTGGGTGCGGATTTGTTTCCGCACGGCCCGGTGCGCGACGAGGCGGTAACCTAGTAGGCGATGTGCCCTTCTTTCCCCTTGGGGGGTGGTGTAACCGGCAGCACAGCGGGTTTTGGTCCCGCCGGTATGGGTTCAAGTCCTATCCCCCCAGCCAGGGCCGCATCGCCCGGCTCCAGCCCGACGTGGAGGTACCCATGAGCCATGTGGTGATAATCATGGCGGCCGGCGACGGCGTCCGGATGAGATCGGACACGCCCAAGGTGCTGCACCCCCTGGCGGGTCGGCCCATTCTGTCCTGGATAGTGGAGGCGGCTGCGGCTTCCGGCCCCGAACGGATGATGGTGGTGGTGGGATCGGGGGCCCGCCGGGTGAGGTCGCTCCTTCCCCGCTGGGTCGAGACCTGCTTTCAGTCCGAGCGGCGGGGCACGGGACACGCGGTCTCAGTGGCGATGGATGCACTGGGGGAACTTCCCGACCACACCCCGGTGGTCGTGCTTCCCGGTGATGTGCCGCTCCTCTCGGCCGAGGTGATCTCGGGAGCCGTGGAGTCGCACCGGTCCGGGGGTGGGGCGGCCACCATGCTCACCGCCATGGCGGACGATCCGGAGGGGTATGGGAGAGTGCTGCGGGACGCCGAGGGACGGGTTCGGGGAGTGGTGGAGCATGTCGACGCCACGGAGGCCGAGCGGGAGATAGGTGAGATCAACACCAGCATCTACGTCTTTTCGGCGGGTCCTCTGCGCGACGGGCTGGGACGGATCGGGACTGGCAACGTCCAGGGCGAGTATTACCTGCCTGATGTGATCGGGGTGATGGTGGGCGACGGCCGGGAAATGGCGGCCCGGCTGATTCCTTTCGGAGACTCCCTGGGAGTGAACGACCAGGCGCAGCTGGCGGAGGCGTCCGCTCGCATGAGGCGGCGCATACTCAACCGCCACATGCTGGCCGGGGTGAGGATGGAGGACCCCGACCGGGTCTACGTGGAGGCGACCGTACGGCTGGCGCCGGGGGTGAGACTGTATCCGGGCGTGCACCTGGAGGGCGAGGTGGAGGTGGGGGAGGGGGCGGTCCTGGGACCCGACGTCCACATCCGCGATAGCCGGATCGGGGCCGGGGCACGGGTGTGGTACTCCGTTGTGCGGGGAGCCGAGATAGGCCCGGGCGTCGAGGTCGGCCCCTACGCCTCGATCCGGCCGGGCGCCCGGATCGAAGCGGGAGCCAAGGCCGGGACATTCGTGGAGATCAAGAACACCCGGCTGGGGAAGGGCGCCAAAGCCCCTCATCTCTCCTATCTGGGCGATGCCGACGTGGGGGAGGGGGCCAACGTGGGAGCGGGGACCATCACCGCCAACTACGACGGCTACCAAAAGCACCGCACCACCATCGGGCCGGGGGCGCAGATCGGTTCCAACACGGTCCTGGTGGCGCCGGTGGAGGTCGGAGAGGAAGGATGGACCGGGGCCGGTTCGACAATCACCCGACCGGTGGAGCCCGGGTCCTTGGCGGTGGAGCGTTCACAGCAGAGGAACATCCGGGGTTATGCCGAGCGCCGGGCGGCCCGCTACCGTGAGGGGGGCGGGAAGGACCGCGCACCGTCGGCGCCTCCCGAGCCGACCGGCGACAGCTAGATGGAGACCCCCGGATGGACATAGCCGACCGCAAGGAGATGCGGATTTTTTCCGGCAGTCACAATCTTGAACTCGCCGAGGAGGTGGCCGAACTTCTGGGTGTGTCCCTGGGACGGTTGAACAAGTCCACGTTCTCCAGCGGGGAACTCTATGCGCGGGTAGGAGAGAGCGTGCGGGGCTTCGACTGCTTCGTTTTGCAGAGCCACTCCTTCCCGATCAACGATGCGGTAATGGAGCAGTTGATAATCATCGACGCCTTGCGTCGCGCCTCGGCTCGCCGGATAACCGCGGTGATGCCCTACTACGGATACTGCCGCCAGGACAAGAAGGTGCTCCCCCGCGAGCCGATCACCGCCCGGCTGATGGGTGACCTGTATATGGCGGCGGGGGCGGACCGCCTGGTCTCGGTGGATCTCCACACCGGGCAGTTGCAGGGGTTCATCACAAAGCCCTTCGATCACCTCACCGCCATCCCGATCATCAGCGAATACCTGTCCACGGTGACCAGCGGGGATGTGACCATCGTCTCCCCCGACGCGGGAGGCGGTAAGCGGGCTGAGAAGTACGCCAGGCAGTTGGATGCCGAGGTGGCGTTGGTCTACAAACGGCGGGACGACCACGTGCACAATTACTCAGAGGCTCTGGCGGTGACCGGCGAAGTGGAGGGCCGGCATGCGGTGATAGTGGACGACATCATCGACACCGCCGGCACGGTCTGCAACGCGGCCGAACTCATCCGGGACATGGGGGCAGCGTCGGTGCGGATCGCTGCTACCCACGCGGTGCTGTCCGATCCGGCGGTCAAGCGCCTGAGCGAGAGCGGGGTCGATGAGATCGTGGTCACCAACACCCTCCCGGTTCCCGCAGCAGATCAGATCGACAATCTGAAGGTCCTCTCCATCGCCTCCATCGTGGCCAAGTCGGTGCATGCCATCTTCACCGAGGGGTCGGTGAGCCAGATCTTTTTGGGCGAGAACGCCTGAACCGCGCTTGGATACTCAGGTTTTCGAGGTTCGTACCGGCCGCCGACCGGCGGTTGAGGATCTGACGCCGGAGGTAATGACGTTTTGCATGTCCCGGGGAGACGGGTTGGTCTCGGTGTTCGCCCCGCACTCGACCTGTGGCGTCGCCCTGATCGAGAGGGGAGCGGGGAGCGTTCCGGACCTTCTGGCGGCCCTGGAGGGCATCCTGCCCCGGGGATTTGGCTGGCGCCACCGCCACGGAGCGCCCGGCCACGGGGCGGACCACGTCATGCCGGCCATCGTCTCTCCCAGCCTGGTCTTACCGGTATTGGACGGACGCCCGGCGCTGGGCGTCTGGCAGTCGATCGTCCTGGTGGATCCCAACCGGGACAATCCGGTCAGGAAGGTGCGCCTGAGCTTCATCCCGGCCTGAGCCTCGGGAGGCGCCAGGGGGCGCCGAAGAAGTCAAAACCGCTACTTGCGCCTCTTTTGGACTGTTAATATCGGGCGGGCGCCGCAGCGGGAGAAGCAACGAGAATGAAGATCAAGATCGGGATCGCCCACACCAATCGGGTGATAGAGATCGACAGCCAGGACGCTGATGAAGTACGGTCCCGGATCGAGGATGCCTTCGCGGGCTCCCAGCCGATGGTGTGGCTTGAGGACAGCGACGGGACGCGGATCGGCATCCCGCGGGATATGCTGGCCTTCGTCGAGTTCGAAAGCGCCGGAGGGCGCTCCGGCGTCGGGTTCGCGGCGGGTAGCTAGGAGGCGAGGTAGCGGCGGCGGCGCCTGGCCAGCCAGCGCTTGCGGTGTCTCCGGCGATCCTCTTCCGACAAGCCCCCCCAAACTCCTGACTCCTGGTTGGTGTTCAAGGCGTAGTCCAGGCACTCTGCCTGCACTGCGCACTCGTTGCAGATGGCGGTTGCCATGGCGATCTGCTCAACCGCCGGCCCGGTGCTGCCGATCGGGAAGAACAGGTTGGGGTCGGAGTCAAGGCAGGCGGCCAAGTCCCTCCAATCGGTGGTGATAGTGATCAAAGAAGTCATCTCCTGAATATAAGATTGTGAACACTTTCACAAGGCTCTGCCCTGCAAAAGCGGCACAAGAAATCGGTTCCAAACGAAGAGATTAGAGTCCCCGGGTGGATTTGTCAAGCAAAATCAGGATTTTTTTCTTGCGGTGGATGAGGTTTTTCGGGCTAGCCTTTGGGGAAGCCGTCTACTTGCCCTCGTAGCTCAGGGGACAGAGCGCCGGTCTCCGGAACCGGGTGCGCAGGTTCGAGTCCTGCCGAGGGCGCCGACGCCGGGCAATCCGCTCCCACGCGTAGCGGACCCTGATTAAAACAAAGGACGCTCCCCCCGGTGGGGGAAGCGTCCTTTTTAGGTTTCGCGGTGCTCTAGATGTCGTAGTAGAGCTCGTACTCCACCGGGGTGGGGTGCCGTCTCACCAGACTGGCCTCGTTATCCCGCTTGTAGGAGATCCAGGTGTCGATGAGGTCCTGGTCGAACACTCCTCCCTCGGTGAGGAAGTCGTGGTCGGCCTCCAGGGCGTCCAACGCCTCGTCCAGCGTGCCGGGAACGGTATTCAAGGCGGCCGCTTCTTCGCCGGTCAACTCGTAGAGGTCCACGTCCACGGGCTCTCCCGGATCGATCTTGTTGCGAACCCCGTCCAGCCCCGCCATGAGCATGGCTGCAAAGGCGTAGTAGGGGTTGCAGGAGGGATCGGGGCAGCGGAACTCGAGCCGCTTGGCGGCAGGCGCTTCCGAATAGGTGGGGATGCGGATCGCCGCCGAGCGGTTGCGCTGGCTGTAGACCAGGTTTACCGGCGCCTCGAACCCGGGCACCAGTCTCCGGTAGGAGTTGGTGCCGGGAGCCGCGAAGGCCAGGATGGCGGGCGCATGGGCGATCAGGCCGCCCGCGTACCAGCGAGCCATGTCCGAGAGGTTGGCGTAGGTGCCCTCCTCGTAGAACAGGGGCACTCCGTCCTTCCAGAGGCTCTGGTGGGTGTGCATCCCCGAGCCGTTGTCGGAAAAGATCGGCTTCGGCATGAAAGTCACGGTCTTTCCCGCCCGCAGAGCCACGTTCTTGCAGATGTACTTGTACATCATCAGACGATCGGCTTGCTGGAGCAGCGGCGCGTAGCGGATGTCGATCTCGGCCTGCCCGGCGGTGCCCACCTCGTGGTGGTGGATCTCAACCGGGATGCCGACGTTCATCATCTCGGCCACCATGTCCGAGCGGATGTCCTGTTGGGTGTCGTTCGGAGAAAGCGGGAAATACGCTTCCTTGTGGCGCATCTGGTGGCCGAGGTTGTCACCCTCCTGCAGCGAGTTCCAGGCGGCCTCTCCGGAGTCCACCTCGTAGAAGGACAGGTTGGTTTGATGGCCTACCTGGGAGTAGCGCGCCTTGTCGAAGATGAAGAATTCCGCCTCCGGTCCCCAATAGGAGACATCGGCTATGCCGGTGGAGAGCAGGTACTCCTCCGCGTTCCGGGCCACCCGCCTCGGGTCCTTGTGGTACCAGTCACCGCTGATCGGATCCTTGATGAAACAGTGGATGGCGAGCGTGGAGCGAGCATAGAACGGATCGGCATAGGCCGTGGTGGGATCGGGGATGAGGAGCATGTCCGATTCTTCGATGGACTGAAATCCCCTGATCGAAGATCCATCAAATCCGAATCCCTCCTCGAAGGCATCTTCGGTGAGGTGCTCGGATGGCATCGTGAAGTGGTGCATTTTGCCCGGTAGGTCCGGGAAACGAAAATCCACGAATTCGTACTGTTGTGCGAGGGCCGAAACCTCGGCTGGAGTTGTCATCGGACCTTTCCTGGGGTTGCTTACGGGAGCGTAGAATAGCGAAGGCAGGATATAACGACAAGGTTGGGACTGCTGTGCCGAGGACACCCCGTTTCCCGATGACCGCCGTCTCCGACCTGCCCGACGACCTTCGCCAACGGGCCGAATTCGTCCACTCCAAGCTGGGTTTCACTCCCAACGTGATGCTGGCGCTGGGGCACCGCCCCGACGAGGCGAGGGCCTTCTTCGCCTACCACGATGCTCTGATGGAGGCGGACGAGGGCTTGTCCAAGGTTGAGCGGGAGATGATCGTCGTCGCCACCAGCGCGGCCAACCAGTGTCCCTACTGCATCGTGGCTCACGGGGCGATCCTGCGCATCCGGTCGGGGGATCCCCTCCTTGCCGATCAGATCGCCGCCAACTGGCGGACCGCTCCGGTGTCGGAGCGCCAACTCGCCATGCTTCGGTTCGCTGTGAAGCTGGCCCGTACCCCCGAAGAGATAGAGGGGGCCGATTACCAGCCTCTCTACCGGGAGGGTTTCAGCGATGACGAGATCTGGGAGATCGGGGCCATCACCGCCTTCTTTGCCATGTCAAACCGGCTGGCGCACCTGGGACACATGATGGCCAACCCGGAGTTCCATATGCTGGGCCGCATGCCCGGCGAGCGCTGACCGCCGTGAGTGACTGACCGACTTCCCCCGCCGACCGCGCGGAGACCGAGCGGATGGGGATGGACTCGGCAGCCGGGCCTGGTCACGACGGGAGGGTAAGGAGTTTCCCGGGAGGGCCGCGACAACCAGGACCGGCCGGCCCGGCGGGCGCCCTTTGCTAAATTCCATGGGGTGTTTCCCGGAAGCCCTTACTTTTACCGGCGGTTGGCGAACTTCGAGTATCGGCGGTCGGCCAACTTCGAACTCTATCGCCGGGTGGCGATTTCGATCACCATCATCTGGCTGGGCGCCTCCACGGCAGGACTGGTGGGCTTGCTCTATCTGCGGGACGATCTGGAGTGGAGCTTCTTTCTGGTCTTCCTGCTGGCCGGCGGGGGGGTGTTCGCCAGTTCCGTGATCGGTCTCGCATGGCTCATCATGCTGCCCTGGTCGCGAAGAGAACCCACGGTGGGGTTGGTCATGGCCCGGTTCGACAAGGTGGAGGGCATCCCGGTCTCGGAGCGATTGGGAGGGGGGGCCCGGGAGACTCTGGAGGAGATGGGGATCCTGCCGAAGAACATCCTTCAGTTGGAGGTAGCCGGCGCCTGGGAGCTGCCGTGGGGAGCCAGCCGGTTGATCCAGGCAGGCTGCCAGGCGGTGGTGGCCACGGCCGTGGTTGTCAGGGGAGAGACCCATCACTTCCAGTCGGTGGTGGACGGCGCCGTCCAAGGGCTCATCCAACTCCAAGTGGAGACCGGGGTTCCGGTGGGCAATGCGGTGCTGGCGGTTTCCGATTGGGAACAGGCCGTGGCTCGCAGCGAGCCGGGTTCCAACGCCGGCGCCCAAGCCGCGCGGGCGGTGGTCAACGCCCTTCGGTCCGAGATAACCCGAATCTGACCCGAATCGGCTTGGGGGGCCGGTAGGAGGGGGGTTATACTCCTCCTCAGTTGCATAGTACGAAGCGGAAGCCGATTTGCTTCCCACCCGGCCACACTTCGGGTGCGCCGCGGTTCTTCGGGAGCGGATTCGTTTTTCCTTTGTCACCATCTCTTGAAACAGGAGGACAACCATCGCAGAACTTCGAGTGAATGACACAATCAGGGCCGCCGAAGTGCGTTTGGTGGCGCCGGACGGAGCACAGATCGGCGTCAAGAAACTCGAGGAGGCAATGTGGCTGGCAGAGCAGCTTGACTTGGACCTGGTGGAGGTGGCGCCGATGGCAGACCCTCCCGTTTGCCGGCTCATGGACTACGGACGATTCAAGTACGAGCGTTCGATCAAGGAGAGAGCCGCTCGCAAGAGTCAGTCACGGACTGTCATCAAGGAGTTGCGGCTTCGGCCCCGGATTGAAAACCACGATTTCGATATGCAGACCCGCAAGGTTATCTCCTTTCTCTCCGGCGGGGACAAGGTGAAGTTGACCGTTCGTTTTCGTGGCCGGGAGAGGGAAAGACCCGAGTACGGCCAAAAGCTTCTCAACAGGCTGGCCGATGCGGTCAGCCAGGAAGGGGTGATGGAACAGGCGCCCAAGATGGAGGGCCGCAACATGACCATGATGCTGGCGCCGGCGAATCACGGCTCGGGCGGACAGAGACAGAAGAGATAGACATCTTCTGAGTGAGAATTCCAGTCCAGGAGGACCTATGCCGAAGCAGAAGAGCCATCGCGGCCTCACCAAAAGAATAAAGACCACCGGCTCGGGGAAGCTGATGCGACGCAAGGCGGGCCGGGGCCATTACCGGCTGGCCAAGGGCAAGAACCGGTTTCGCCGACTCGACGGCACCGATGGTTTGTCGCCGGGCGACGATCGGATCGTTCGTCGCATGATCAAGACCTAGGGAGAGCGGATCATGGTACGAGCAAGAAACGCCCCTTCAGCCCGCCGCGCCCGCCGCAAGGTCATGGCGCGGGCAAAGGGCTACCGGGGAGCCAAGAGCCGCACGTTCCGAGCCGCCAACGAGCAGGTCATGCACGCCATGGCCGACTCCTACAGCCATCGTCGTGCCCGGAAGGGAGACTTCCGGAGGCTGTGGATCACCCGTATAAACGCCGCCGCCCGCCAGAACGGGATGAGCTACTCGCGGTTCGTTGCGGGTCTCAACTCGGCGGGCGTGGAGATCAACCGCAAAATGCTGGCCGACCTGGCTGTCAACGATCCCAAAGCCTTCTCACAATTGGTGAAGATAGCCCAGGAGGGTTGATTCTCTCCCGGCGCAACCGCCGGATCGCCGAACTGGCCAGGCTGCAGCGGGCGCGGCATCGCAAACCTGCAGGAAACACCCTGCTCGAGGGTCCTCATCTCCTGTCCGAGGCCCTGGCCTCAGGAGCCGAGGTGCTTGAGGTCCTGGCCTTACCGGAAGACGCGGCTACTCAGAGACTCTGTGAGGAGCGGGGGATACCCCTGACCGCGGTCACCGGCCAGGCCCTGGCCCGGATCGCCGGCACCAAGACCCCGCGGGGTCCGGTCGCGGTGCTTTCCATTCCCCGCAAGCGGCCTGAAGGCGGGGACACGGTGTGGCTCATGGTCTCCGAACCGGGCAACGCCGGGACCCTGATACGGACTGCGGCCGCCTTCGGATGGGATGTCGCCACCGGCCCCGGGACCGTTGACCCCTGGGCGCCCAAGGTGCTCCGCGCGGGCGCCGGAGGACACTTCCGGGTGGCCATCGCGGAAGCGGAGGAGGCGCCTTCCGAAGCCATGGTGGTGGCCGCCACTCCCCGCGGCGGAGTCTCGCTGGCCGACATCGGGCCCTTCCTCGATCACAGCCGCCAGTGGTGGCTGGTCGTAGGAGAGGAGTCCCGCGGTATACCCGCCCAGCACGCCGGCCGGGTCGATCTGTGGTGCTCGATTCCCATGTCAGGCGGGGTGGAGAGCCTCAACGCCGCGACGGCGGGCGCCATCATCTGCCACCGGCTCTCGGAACTGCGCGCTTGTGCGGGAAACCGGTTTTCGCGAACCTAAACTCCTATAGCTGGCATGGAAAGTCTCGACGCTCTGCTGAAAAAGGCTCCGACCCTGGTCAAGGGGACATCTACTCTCGAGGAATTGTCCGAGGCGGAGGCTGAACTCCTGGGCAGGCGCTCGGTGGTGGCCGAGTTCCAGAGGGGGATAGGAAGGCTCCCGCCCGAGGAGAGGCCCGCGGTCGGGAAGGCGATCCAGGAGGCGCGCCGGACTCTGGGCAAGCTGATCGAGACGCAGAGAGGCCGACTCGAGACCGAGAGCGAGCGCCTCATGCTGGCTTCCGACCGGGTGGACGTGAGCCTGGCGGCCCTGGAGTACCAGGAGGGATACACCCACCTGATCACCTCGACCATCGAAGAGGTGTGCGACATCTTCATTGGTCTGGGCTACCGCGTGGTGGGGGGGCCGGAGGCCGAGTCGGGAACCTATAACTTCGACGCACTCAACACTCCGCCCACCCATCCCAGCCGGCTCGAGTCCGACACTCTCTATCTCGACTGGGGCGATCCCGCCGACGAGATCCTGCTGCGCACTCACACCTCGCCCATGCAGGCTCGTTACATGGAAGAACATGATCCGCCCGTCTACGTGGTGGTGCCCGGCAAGGTTTACCGGGCCGACACTCCCGACGCCACCCATTCGCCGGTGTTTCACCAGATTGAGGGGTTGGCCGTGGATGAAGACCTGACCTTCTCCGACCTCCGCGGCACCCTCGCATACTTCGCCCGGGAGTTCTTCGGCTCCGAACGCCGTATCCGTATGCTGCCCAACTTCTTTCCCTTCACGGAGCCCTCTGCGGAGATGCACGCTTCCTGCTTCTCCTGTGAGGGGGGTGGACAATGCCGGGTGTGCGGAGGGGTGGGGTGGATCGAGCTCCTGGGTTGCGGCATGGTCGATCCCAACGTATTCGAGTGGGTGGGGTACGACCCGTCCAAGGTGAGCGGCTTTGCCTTCGGCATGGGAGTGGAGCGGATCGCCCAGGTGCGCCACGGCGTATCGCCGCTGCGGCACTTCTTCGACAACGATCTCCGAGTGCTGTCCCAGTTCCGATGAGAGTCTCGCTCAACTGGCTGGCCGACTACATCGACCTGGAGCCCTCCCCATCCGAGGAGATAGCGCAGGTCCTGGAATCGCTCGGCCATGAGGTCGAGGAGACCGAGCGCCTCGCACCCGACTTCGGACGGGTGGTGACCGCCCGGGTCCTGGAGGTAGAAGCCCATCCCCGGGCCGACCGGATCAGGGTCTGCCGGGTGACGACCGGCGGGGAACCGCAGACGGTGGTGTGCGGAGCCTGGAATTTCGAGGCGGGCGCCACGGTGGCCTGGGCCCTTCCCGGGGCAACCCTGAGCGGGGGAACCGAGATCGGCCGACGCACCATCCGGGGAGTGGAGTCGAACGGGATGATCTGTTCGGAGACCGAACTCGGGTTGGGTGAGGACTCAGAGGGCATCCTGGTGTTGGACTCGGGGGTCCCCTTGGGAGAGGACCTGGCCGGCTTCGGCTCTCTCACCGACACCGTGCTGGACTTGAGCATCACCCCCAACCGGCCCGACGTGATGTCCTATGTCGGGGTGGCGAGGGAACTGGCCGCCTATTACCGGGTCGACTATCGGCTTCCCGAGCCGGTATTCCCCCAGGTGGAGGCCCGCTCCCGGATCGGGATCACCATCGATGACCCCACCGGGTGCTATCGCTTCGTGTCGCGGGAGGTGCGAGGATGCCGCGTGTCCCAGTCCCCGTTCTGGATGCGGACCCGTCTCCGGGCGTCGGGACAGCGTCCCATCTCCAATGTGGTGGACATCACCAATTACGTGCTCCTGGAGTTGGGCCAGCCCATCCACGCCTTCGATCTCGAGAAGCTGGGCGGGGAGGGGATAGTGGTGAGAAGGGCGCATCCCGGCGAGAGGCTCACCACCCTCGACGGAGTGGAGAGGGAATTGACTCCCGCCGACCTGGTGGTGGCCGACCGCGAGCGGGCTTCGGCGCTGGCCGGCACGATGGGAGGGGGCGCCTCCGAGGTGACCGCCGGGACAACCGAAGTGCTCATAGAATCCGCTTCCTGGGATCCCCCCACCGTGTTGCACATGTCGAAGCGCCATGGCCTCCGTACCGAGGCGTCGGCCCGTTTCGAGCGAGGAGTCGACCCCGCACTTCCCCCGGCGGCAGCCACCCGGGCCGCCGAGTTGGTAACCCGCCTGGCCGGCGGGGAGGCCCTTGCCGAGATGACCGATGTGGTCGCCCGGGAAGACCGGATGCGGCCCGTGACGATCGACTTCGAACTGAGACAGGCAGAGCGGATCCTCGGTCCGGGTTTCGATGTCCCCCGGGTTGCGGACCTGTTGTCCCGGCTGCATCTGGGAGTGGCGGGCGAGGACCCGATCAAGGTCGAGGTCCCCACCTTCCGACCCGATCTGACCAGGCCCATAGACCTGGTGGAGGAACTGGCCAGGTTGTGGGGGTACAACAACTTTCCCGAGAGGGTGCCACGAGGCCCCGGCGGGGGACGCTCGGTACCCCAGCGCCGCACGGGGACCCTGCGCCAGGCCCTCTGCGGGCTCGGGTTCTCCGAGTCGGTGTCGCTGAGCTTCATGCGGGCCTCCGAGATCGAGATATGGGGATGGGACCAAGAGGATGAGCGGGCCCGGGAGATCCGTCTGAAGAACCCCCTCCGGGAAGAGGAGTCCATCCTGCGCACCACCCTGCTGCCGGGCCTCCTCCGGGTGGCTCGCTACAACCACTCCCATGGGCTGGACGACGTGGCCATCTTCGAGTTGGGGCGGGTGTTCCTGGACCGTCCCCATCGTGTCCTGCCCAAGGTTCCCGACCAGCCGGAGCGGGTGGGCCTCCTGGCCACCGGGCGTCTGGGAGGATCGGGTCTTGGGGTCAAGAGGCGTCCGGTGGACTTCTACACGGTCTCTGCGGCGTGGCGGGCGCTCTCGCAACAGTTGGACCTGCGAGGCTGGCGACTTGAACCGGTCGAGACGGCGGGGTGGCATCCGGCCCGCGCCGCCCGGTTGCTCTTGGACGGAGAACCGGTGGGGATCATGGGGGAGATCCACCCCGCGGTGGTGCGGAGGGCGGAACTCTCGGGACGGGTGATAGCCATGGAACTCGATCTCGCTCCATTGGTGGCCGACCGCAGGCACTGGCAGTTTCGGGCGCCCAGCGTCTTTCCTCCCTACAACTTCGACATGGCTTTCGAGGCCCCCGAGGACCTGGCCGCCGACGATCTGCTCTCGGTTACCGGCGAGGCGGCCGGTGACCTCTTGGAGTCCGCCCGGGTGTTCGACGAGTTCCGGGGAGAACCCCTGAGCCGGGGACGGAAGAGCCTGGCCATCAACTACACCCTGAGGGCGCCGGACCGCACCCTCTCCAGCGAGGAGACCGCCGAGGCGTTGCGTGCCATGGCCAACGCGGCCCGGGCTGCGGGAGCGGAGTTGAGAGGAGAGTTGTGAGTTTTCTGTCGATCACCGATGTGGGCCCCGAGGGCCTGGGGCGTCTGGTGGAGTTGAGCATGGACCTCAAACGGGACCCGGACCCTCACCGGGGGGTGCTGGCGGGGAAGTCGGTGGGGCTGTTCTTCGAGAAGCCCTCGTTGCGGACCTGGGTGTCGTCAACCGCGGCGGCAGCCCTCTTGGGGGCCCATCCCATCCCCATCCACCAGCAGACCTCCGGAGTGGGCACCCGGGAAGAGCCTGCCGACGTGGCCAGGGTTCTCGACGGCTACCTGGATGTTCTGGGCATGAGGGTCTTCGAGCATTCCCTCCTGGAGGAACTGGATGCGCACATGGAGGCCCCGGTCGTGAACCTGCTGTCGGACTGGGAACATCCCTGCCAGGCAGTCGCCGACGTGGTCACCATCGCCGAGCAGCGGTCGCTGGCCGGATCGTCGCTTGCCTATGTGGGGGACGGCAACAACGTGTGCCACTCACTGATGCTGGCCGGGACCATGGCGGGGATGGAGGTGCGGGTGGGGTGCCCGCCCGGCTACCGGCCCGACGCAGGGGTGGTCTCCAGGGCGCGGGAATGGGGCACGGTCTCGATTTTCGATCATCCGGCGCCTGCCGTGGAGGGCGCCGACGCCGTGTACACCGACGTGTGGACCTCGATGGGACAGGAGGACGAATCGGCCGAACGCCTGTCGGCCTTCGAGGGGTTCACCGTGGATACGGCGTTGATGGAGCGGGCCAGTCCCGACGCGGTGTTCATGCATTGTCTTCCCGCCCACCGGGGCGAGGAGGTAACGGCCGAGGTGTTGGAGTCCCCCCGTTCGGTGGTGTTCGACCAGGCCGAGAACCGTCTGCACTCGTTCGCCGCGTTGCTCCTGGATCTCTTGTCTGCCTGATCGCTGATGGTCATCGATGACTTCAGCGGACCTGTGCTGGGAGTGGCAGAGAGACTCTTGGGCAAGAGGCTGGTCACTCGGATCGAGGGGTTGACGACCTCGGTGCTGATCTGCGAAGTGGAGGCCTACGGCGGGGCCGACGATCCCGCCAGTCACGCATTCGGGGGACCCAAGCGCAGGAACCGAACCATGTTCTCGAAGGCCGGAACCCTCTACGTGTACCGCTCATACGGAGTCCACTGGTGCGCCAACGTGGTCACCGGACCGGAAGGGGAGGGCCAGGCGGTCCTTCTACGGGGCGGGATGCCCGAATGGGGATCCGAGACCATGATTGCCCGCCGGGGCCGGGAGGATCACCTCTGCGACGGGCCGGGAAAGCTGACCCGGGCGCTGGGGGTGGACGGCAGCCACGATGGGGTGGCGCTGTCGGCCGGACGGGGAGTGTGGTTGGAGGAGAGCGGAGTGGGTCCACCTGAGTCGATAAAGACGCCGCGGGTGGGGATCAGCAGGGCGACCGAGCGCCCATGGCGATTCGTTGCCGTCGGGATGGGGTACCGGTCGCCGCGCGGGGCAAAACCCCGCGTTCTATAACCCGTCGGGTCCTATCGGCCGAACCGGCGACGGCGGGCTTGGAAGGCGTCGCTGAGGATCTGGCTGTCGAAGTACCCGGACTGTGCTTCTCCACCCACCGCGAAGTGGTACAGGGCCGTCTGGAAAATCCCCGAGAGCGCTGCCATGACCACCGCCACCAGCACTATCCAGACCACCCCCAGGGCCAGCAGCGGCAGCAGCCCGGCGCCTCCGACTCCCACCCCCGCCAGGATCAGCGCCACGCCGGGGATCGCCGCCAGAAACCCGACCAGACCCAGGCCCACCTGGGCGCCGAGGTTCTCGCCCCAGGTCTGGCGAAACAGGTTGACGGATCGCTTGATGGACTTCGTGGCGCCCATCCCCTCGATCACGATGATGGGCAGCACCAGGAAGGTGACCACGTTCCAGGCCATGCCGACCAAGCTGACCACAATCGATCCCAGGAACCCGGCCCGCTCCTCGATGGCCTTCAGGATCACCGACACCACTGCTGAGATCAGGGCCCAGGGAAGGATGCGCCCCGCCCGGGACGCGGCGCCTCGAAGAGCGCTGCCAACGGTCGGATCGCCGCCTGCCAGGCGCTCATGAGCGGCGCTGATCAGGGCGGCGTTGAAAAAAATCGTGATGTAGGCCAACACGAAATAGAGCGCCAGCAGGACCAGAAGGCTTGCGCCTCCCGCGTCTGTAGCCAGCAATGGCAGGAAAAAGACAGCCACCGCTATCACGGTGGAGACCATCGAGATGACCGGGAGCAGCATCAGTTCTTTGTCGGCCTTGAGCACTTCCCAGGATGCCTTGGCCAGTGCTATTGAATTGCCTATACGACCCATGGGCCAAACTCTAATCCCGGGGGCGTCCTGAATACGCGAATTAGAAATCCACGCGTGGCCCCTGGGGGCGCCGCGGCCATTGCGATGACAATGATCATCACGATCAAAGAACCCGTGTGGTTTACCCACCCGGACGGGATCGGCGTGTTAACCTGAATTGCGGAATGCGGGCCTCATCAGGGGCGCCAATCGACAGGGTAATCGGCGACTATTAGGAGAAACGGTTCATGGACCTTGTGCACAGTAAATCTTTGAGACTTGAGAAGCGCAGACCACATTTGGTCGTCGGCATGATCGCCTTGTTGGTGTTCGGGTTCCTTCTCTTCCGACCCGGTCTGGCCATGGCGCAGGAGATGGTCTCGGGCGAGTCGCAGTTCGTTTTCAACACTTTCGCCTTCCTCATCTGGGGAGGCCTGGTCATGTGGATGGCCGCCGGGTTCACCATGCTCGAGGCCGGGGCGGTGCGCAGCAAGAACTCGTCCATGATCTGTTTGAAGAACATCGGCATCTATTCGATCGCCGGCCTGGCCTATTACGTGATCGGCTACAACCTCATGTACGTGGATGTCGGCAGTGTGATCGGTTCGTTCCAACTCTTCTATTCGTCATCCGCCGCTGAGATCGCCCTTCTCGATGGTGCGGCCGATGCGGTGGCGGAAGTGGTCGGAAACGGATATGCGGTCATGTCCGACTGGTTCTTCCAGATGGTGTTCGTGGCCACCGCCGCCTCGATCGTGTCCGGCGCCATCGCCGAGCGGATCAAGATGTTTACTTTCTTTGTCTTCGTCCTGATTCTCACCGCCGTGATCTATCCGATCGTCGGCGCCTGGACCTGGGGCGGGGGCTGGCTCAGCGATATGGGCTTCAGCGACTTCGCCGGATCCACCATCGTCCACGGCACCGGCGGCTGGGCCGCCCTGGCCGGCGTGTTGGTGATCGGTCCCCGTCTGGGCAAGTTCCGGAAGGACGGAAGCGTAAAGCCGACGCCCCCTTCCAACGTATTGATGGTGACCCTGGGAGTATTCATCCTCTGGCTGGGTTGGTTCGGATTCAACGGTGGTTCCCAGTTGGCGCTCGGAAGCGCCCTGGACGCGGTGGCGATGAGCAATGTCCTGGTCAACACCAACCTGGCCGCAGCCGGGGGAGTGGTGATGGCGTTGCTCGTTTCGCGGCCGCTGCTGGGGAGGATCGATCTGTTCGCCGGCTTGAACGGCGCCATCGCCGGACTGGTGGCCATCACCGCCGGACCGGACCTGGTCGATCACTACTGGTCGATTCTCATCGGCGCGGTTGGCGGCTTGATCGTGGTCGCCGGGATCAAGTTCCTGGAGGACCGCAAGGTCGACGACGTGGTGGGCGCCATACCTGCCCACTTGATGTCAGGTGCGTGGGGGACCCTGGTGGTCGGTATCACCGGCGGGGCCCCGATCGGGGTCCAGTTGGTCGGCATACTGGCCATTGGAGCCTTCGTCTTCGTGGTGTCATGGGTAGTCTGGCAGCTTCTCGACCGCTCGATGGGCCTGCGGGTGGAACCCGACATCGAACGACTGGGCCAGGACGCCGGAGAACTGGGAATCGAGTCCTATCCGGAATTCCTGCTGGTTCCCGAGGAGTTCGGCGACGAGGACTGAGCGGCCTTAGACAAGCTTGGCGGCGATGGCGCCCCCACCTCGCAGGGCGGCGCCATCGGCCCCCACCGTGTTGAAAACCCGTGGATGGGCCAGCGCTTCGGCGATCATGTCCTCGAGCAGTTCCGCGCGGCTGCGGGGAGGGTCGATCCACAGGTAGGCGGCCAGGCTCCCGGGGAGGGTGTTGATCTCATTCACGTACAGATTGCCGTCATGGGAAAGGAAGTCCACCCGCGAGACGCCCCGGATTCCCACCAGTTCCGCCACAGCCACCGCCTGAGTGCGGATCCTGGTCTCCAGCGAATCCGGCAGATCGGCGGGAATGCGCCGGTCCCCGGCGGGTGCGTCCCCCCAGGCCAGGTACTTCTCCTGGTAGGTGAGGATCTCCCGGCGGTCTGAACGGACCGGCTCTTCGATGGCGGACACCTCCACCGCCGGGTGGCGGCGCACCGCGATCTGGAGATCGGCGGCCCCCTCTAGGTAGGGCTCGATCAACGCTCCCTCCGCCATGTGGGGGGAGGACCGGGCGACGGCCAGGGCGGTGTCGTAGTCGTCCACGATCACGATCCCTATCGATGAGCCTCCGCTCCGGGGTTTCATGATGTAGGGCGGATCGAAGTCGGGGGCGGACCGGGTCGTCACCAGTCTCCGCTCCAAGGTGGGCATTCCCGCCGCACGCACCGCCGCCGAGAAGGTCAGCTTGTCCATTCCCAGGCTGGAAGGGCCCTGTCCGGGGCCGGTGTAACAGAGGCCGGCCATGTCCCATATTCCCTGGACCGTCCCGTCTTCGCCGGGTCCGCCGTGGAAGCAGTTGACCAGCACGTCGTATTCGAGGCGTTTGCGGCCCATTCGGTATCCCCCTCCGGGGGCGGCCACCAATTCCAGGCGCCGGGCCTTGCGGGGGACGCCGTCTGCGAAGTCGGATAGTTCCAGATCAGACGGGATGCGATACCAATCGCCGGTGAGGGACCAGTAGAGAGAGTCCGATTGAGGAAGGACCCGAGTCGCCTGCAAGCCGGTGGAGACGCTCACGTCGTGCTCCGGAGAAGGGCCGCCGAACACGGTGGCGACCCGCGTCATCGGCCGCTTCCCGGGAGAGCGTCCCGTTTATGGGTAGTGATCGGGGAGGTCGTTTTCATAGAGGATCGTGTCGCCCCGGTCGAGATTGGCCCGCGCCCAGCGGACCGCTTGGAGCCGGTTGTCCAACACTAACACCCGGGCCTCTCCGTTTCGGGCGCCTTCCAGCAGGGCCCGTCGGTTGGTGCGCCCCACCACCAGCAGATGGGTGCCCGCCGCGGCCGCCGCCTCGCCCAGGGCCCGGTTCTCGACGCGTCGGCGCGGACCCATCTCCACCAGGCCGGGCGTGACCACCACCCGCTTGCCACCGGGGGAAGCATTCTCCACCAGACGCCGGAGGGCGGCGCGGGCCCCTTCCGGGTTGGCGTTGAAGGTGTCGTCCATGACGGTGATCCCCCGTTCGTTGACAACGGTGGCCAACCGGTGGTCGGGGGAGGGGAGAGTGCCCAACCGGGGCGCCACCTCGCCCGGATCCACTCCCAGGGCCAGGACCGCTCCCACCGCCGCAGCCACATTCAGCGGGTGATGGACCTGGAGGTCGACCCCTCCGATCGGACTGCCCTCCACGTTCACCTCCCCGCTCCCGGGGTCTACCGCCACCGCAGCGGGCCTCCCGGCGCCCGAGCAGCCAATCACTCTCCGACCCGCCCGGGATTCGCTCTCCGCCAGCCGGGACAGCCCGGGATGGTCGATGCCGATCACCGCGGTGGCCTCCGGGGCCAGTATCTCTCTCTTGGCGGCCAGGATCCGTTCCTCGGTGCGCATCCTCTCCAGGTGGACCGGCCCGATGGCGGTGATCACCGCCACCTCGGGTGGTATCCATGTGCACATCTCGGCGATCTCCCCCGGCCCGTAGGTGCCCATCTCGGCGATGAAGACCTCGGTGCCCGGCGAGAGACGTTCGTTTATGGCCCTGGCCAGACCCAGGCGGTTGTTGAAACTGGCCGGGCTGGCCACAACCCGGACCCGGCCCTCCAGGAGGTGGGCTAGGTAGAGCTTGGTGGAGGTCTTGCCGTACGAGCCGGTGATCGCCACCACCCGCGGCGCCATCCGCTCGAGTCGGCCGGCGGCCTCGGTGACCCACTTCTCGCTGAGGGCCCTCTCCAGGGGGAGGTTGATCGCCAGGGCGATGTCCACGATGATCGGCATGGCCACCAGCCCAATGGCCGCTATGCCGGCCCGACCGGCGGCGGCGGACCAGGCAAGCACTGCAACCATGAGCACCGCAGTGGTGATGGCCACCCGGACCAGCCGTTTTGTCCACACCAGCGGGCTGGTAACCCCTCTCACTCCCAACCCGAGGGGTCCATGCCCTTCTATCGCCGCCGTGGCCAGGCCTGCTCCGGTCAACCACCATTCCGCTGCGGCAGCGATGATGGCGGCGGCGCCCAGGGCCCAGTTGGGGTAGCCCGCTGTCCACCATCTCCCCGAGAAGCGGCCCACGGCGGGGGGAAGGTAGTGTTCCCGCTGGGCGATTCGCAGCCAGCGAAGACCGGCGGGCACGGATGCCGCCCCGCAACCCAGGATCACCGCCCACTCCCACAGGTTCACGGGCCGGTCCCTTCCAGCATTCGACGGATCGCTTCCCGGAGTATGTCGGGCCGGGAGAGGGGCAGGTCGTGGCCGGCGCCGTCCACCTCCCGGAGCCAGACTTGGCAGCCGCTCTCCCTGAGCCGCCGGTAAGCCTGCCGGGCCCGCTCCACCGGGACTTCTGTGTCCTGTGCCCCCCACACCAGGTGGACCGGGAGAGACAGGGCGTCGAGTTGGGACTCGTACGACTCATTCACCACCTTGACCAGCACGTCACGCATCACGCCCCGGGCTGTCCGGTAGTCGCTTGACCCATGGCGGCGTTTCAGCGACTCCATGCGCTCATCGGAGATCAGCCCCCGACGGTGCCCCCAGCGGATCAAGCGGTAGGCGCGGCGGGGCCTGGACCTGGGAACGCCCCCCACCAGCGGCGCGCCGGTCAGGATCAGCCCGGACACCAGGTCGGGCCTGCGGGCCGCCAGGCAGACCGCCACCCGCCCCCCGAAGGAGTGGCCGAGCACCAGCACGGGAGAGGGGATCTCGTCCAGGACCGCGATGACCCGTTGGGCGTACTCATCGGCGCCCCACACCCCGTCGGGAGGAGGGGAGGATCCGAACCCCGGCAGGTCGGGAGCCACTGCCGCCAGCCCGTCCAGGACCTCGGTGAAGTCGGTGCTCTCCCGCCCCCAGCCATGCAGGGCCATGACCCTGGGGGGATGGTCCCCGAAGAAGCGGGCCATCAGGGCGCCGCCGGCCAGCGCCCGGAGGGGCGCGGCTCTCACTCGGGCTCCTCGACCGCTTCCGCCTTGTTGGGCGTCCCGACCGCCACGGCATGGAATCCCCCGTCGACGTGGACTATCTCGCCGGTGGTCATCGGCGTCCAGTCGGACAGCAGCAGGCACACCATCCGGGCCACCGGATCGGGATTGCCGGTGTCCCAGCGGAGGGGGGCCCGGTCGTTCCACACCTCCTCGAAGACCGAGAAGCCCGGGATCGACTTGGCGGCCACCGTGCCGAGCGGCCCGGCGGAGACGGCGTTGACCCGCACCCGGTACTCACCGAGGTCCCGCGCCAGGTACCTGGTTATCGCCTCCAGGGCGGCTTTGGCCACTCCCATCCAGTCGTAGGCGGGCCAGGCCTGGGTGTTGTCGAAGTCCAGGGTCACCAGGGATCCTCCCCCGGCCGCCCGGAAGAGGGGGAGCATCCCCACCGCCAGCGCCTTGTAGGAGAAGGCGGAGGTCTGGAATGCGATGGCGGCGCTCTCGGCCGGAGCGGTCAGAAAGTTACCTCCCAGGGAGTCTGCGGGAGCGAAGGCGATGGCGTGGAGGGCGCCGTCCAGGCCTCCCCACCGGGAGTGCAATTCTTCCCGTAGGGCCTCCAGGTGGTCCGGTTCGTTTATGTCGAGTTCGTACACCTCACAGGGGTTGGGGAGACGCTTCACGGAGCGCTGGGTGAGTCTCATCGCCCGCCCGAAGCCGGTGACCGCGATCTCGGCTCCCTCCTCCTGCGCGACCCGGGCCACGTGCCAGGCGATCGAGTCGGAGGTGAGAACTCCGGTGATGAGCAATCGTTTGCCCTCGAGGAGCATGTCTAGGCCACCATCCCCCTCAGAATGACCCTCCGAAGGTCTGGATTCCCCGGATACCCAGACCCATCACGAACAACAGGAGCAGACCCAGGTACAACGCAGGCCGCCTGCGCAGGGTGTCGCGGTAGATGTAGGCGAAGGCGAAGGTGAACAGCACCAGCACCCCGTAAAAGATGTGCTGGCTGCCGGGTTCCCGGGTGGTTGTCAGGTTCAACGCCAGGAGTCCCAGGAGCACTTGCCCAGTCATTGCGGAGATCACCACCCCCACCGCCCAATGGAAGGCGCGGCCCGGTGGCCGGCGAAGGATCGCCAGCACCAATCCCAGCAAGCCCACCAGGCCGGTGACGCCGGCCACCCACCAGCCGAGAGTGGTATGGAGTTGGACCAGAGTTGACACCGGGTCTCACTCTGACAGCACGTTCCAGTGGGCGTCTCGCAGCACTTTCTTGTCGAACTTTCCGGTGCCGGTCTTGGGGACCTCGTCTATGAAGATGACCCGGTCGGGCAGCCACCACGACACGAAGTGCGGGCGCAGGTACTCCAGCAATTCCGATTCGGTCACATCCGACCCTTCCCTGGCGACCACCAGCGCTACCGGCCGCTCCTGCCACCTCTCGTGGGAGGCGCCCACCACGGCCGCCTCCGCCACCTGTGGGTGCGCCATCAACCGGTTCTCCAGGTCCACCGACGAGATCCACTCGCCGCCCGACTTGATCAGGTCCTTGGCGCGGTCGGTGATGCGGACGTATCCCTCGGGGGTGATCTTGCACACGTCCCCGGTGCGGAGCCATCCGTCCTGGAACGACTGGGGCGATCTCGGGTCGTTGTAGTACTCGGCAGTCACCCAGGGGCCGCGGATCAGCAACTCTCCGAACGCCTCGCCGTCCTCGGGGAGCACCTTCCCCTCGTCGTCCACGATCTTGACCTGCAGGCCGGCGGTGGGAAGCCCGGCGGTCTCCAGTATGTCGAGTTGCCGCTCGAAGTCCCAGTCCTCCATGTGCGGCTTGAGGAGAGCTACGCTGGCCACCGGGTTGGTCTCGGTCATCCCCCAGCCCTGGATGATGCGCACCCCCTGGGCCTTCCAGAACCATTCGATGAGGGAACGGGGCACGGCCGATCCTCCGCAGAGAAAGGCCCGCAGAGAGGACATGTCCACATCGGGATTTTCCTCCAGATATTGCTTGATGCCCAGCATCACGGTGGGGACCCCGGCGGAGAATGTCACTCCTTCCGAGGTGATGAGCGGCACTAGGCCCGCCGCGCTCAGGTCCGGCCCTGGATAGGTCAGCTTTGCGCCCTGGGTGGTCGCCATGAACGGGTACCCCCAGGCGGATGCGTGGAACATGGGCACGATCGGCATCACGTTGTCGCTCGGGCCGATGTGGACCGCGGCCAGGTTGGAGATGACGTGCATGTAGGTGGACCGCTGGGTGTAGGCCACTCCCTTGGGATCGCCGGTGGTGCCGGATGTGTAGCAGAACATCATCGGGGACCGCTCCGAGAGTTCCGGCCAGGCTCCGTGCGGCTCCGCGTCTCCGATCAGTTCCTCATAGGAGATCGCATTGGGGAGTCCGGAGTCGGAGGCGTCTTCGCCCATCACCACGTAGGCCCTGACGGTCTTCAGTTGGGGAACGATCGGCGCCAGCAGCCCGGTGAGATCGGGATCGACGAAGATCACCTGGTCTTCGCCGTGGTTGACCACGTAGGAAAGCTGGTCGGCGAAGAGCCGGATGTTGAGCGTGTGGCAGATCCTTCCGGTGTTGGCCGTGGCCCAATACAACTCGTGGTGTCGCTGGTTATTCCAGGCAAAGGTTCCCACTGCCTGTCCCGGGCCGACCCCCAGCTTCTCATCCAGGGCGGTGGCCAGACGACGGACCCGTTCGTCGGTCTCGGCGTACGTGGTGCGGAGCCGTGAACGGTCCGATTCCACCGAGACGATCTCCTGGTCGGGAAACAGGCGGACCGCCCGGTCGTAGAGGGTGGAGAGAAGTAACGGGAAGTCATCCATCATGTGCGGCATGGCCCCAAGGCTACCGCAAATGAGGCCCCCTCGGGTAATGGCGTCCGGCGTGCCGGGGCAATGCCGGGAGGGCCGGATGCGGTGGGGGCTCCACCCCGGGGCGATGGGGAAGGCGGCCTGAATAAAGCCCTCCCGCCTAGACCGGGAGCGGCCTAGATTTGGTGGTGAGACATGAGGCGCGAAACGCGGCGGCACCCCGAATGGCGACGCTGGCCGAGGGATCTCCCGGTCAGGCTCTCGGGAATGGGGCGGGGATCCGCATGAGGGTGGGGGTGATCGGCGCCACCGGCTACGTGGGTGGAAGGCTGGTCCCCGAGTTGTTGGCCGCCGGACACCAGGTGCGTTGCCTGGCGCGCATGCCGAGCCGGCTGGACCGGGTTCCGTGGCGGAACCGTGTCGAGGTGGTGGCCGCCGACGTCTTCGATGCGCCGTCCGTCGAGTCGGGCTTCCGGGGCCTCGACGCCGTCTACTACCTGGTGCATTCCATGGGCCACGCCCGGGACTTCGAGCAGGCCGACCGACTGGGGGCCGAAAACACCAGGATGGCCGCCGAGCGCGCTGATGTGGGTCGTCTCATATACCTGGGCGGCCTGGGACACAATGACCCCGCAGGCTTGTCGGACCACCTGGCCAGCCGCCACGAGGTGGGGCGCATTCTCGGCTCGGGGACCGTGCCGCTCACCGAGTTGAGGGCGGCGGTGATCATCGGCTCCGGGAGCGCCTCATTCGAGATGCTCCGTCACCTGGTCGAGGTGCTTCCCCTGATGGTGTGCCCCCGCTGGGTCACCAAGACCAGATGCCAGCCCATCGCTATCGCCGATGTGCTGCGACATCTGGTGTCGGCGCTCCGGTCTCCCGACGGGGCGGGCAGGATCGTCGAGATAGGTGGTCCGGATGTCCTGACCTACGGGGAGATGATGCAACGGTACGCGGAGGTTGCGGGACTCCGGCGCCGCCTGATCATCCCGGTGCCGCTCCTGACGCCCCGGCTGTCGTCTCACTGGGTGAACCTGGTCACGCCTCTTCCGATCGGGTTGGCCAGGCCCCTGGTGGACAGCCTGTGCAACGACGTGGTGGTGGGCGCCGGAGAACAGTTGCCGGGACATGACGATGGGCGCGGTCCGCTGAGTTTCGAGGAAGCGGTCCGGGACGCCCTGGCGCGCGTCAAGGATCTCGAAGTGTCGACCAGCTGGATGGACAGCGCCTCGAACGCCGGTTCAGCCATGCCCATGCCTCAGGATCCGAGTTGGGCCGGGGGAACGGTCCTCGAGGATGTCAGGGCCAAGTGGTCCGCCGCCTCTCCCCGGGAGGTGTTCGCCACCGTGTCGGGAGTCGGGGGAAGGCGCGGCTGGTACTTCGCCAATGGCCTGTGGGCCGCCCGTGGGTGGGTCGACAAGTTACTGGGCGGGGTCGGCATGCGGCGGGGGCGGAGACACCCCGACCAGTTGCGGGTGGGGGATGCCCTGGACTTTTTCCGCGTGGAGGTGTACGACCCGCCTCGCCTGTTGCGGCTGCGAGCCGAGATGAAACTCCCCGGGGAAGCATGGCTGGAGTGGCATGTCGCACCCGCTACCGGCGGCCGGGGCGGGACGACCCTTCAGCAGCGGGCCAGGTTCCATCCCCGCGGGATCGCCGGCCGGCTGTACTGGTGGGCGCTCCTCCTTCCGCACGCGTTGATCTGGAGCCGGTTGATCGAACGCTTGGCCCGGGTGGCCGCGGAGGGCGCGGCTCGGATCCCCTCACCTGACTGAGGGCCGGTCTCCCTGTCCGGAGGCTGAAGCCGCCATCCTGTCTCTCCGCACTCTTCCATTGGAGGCGGGAGGCGACACCGTTGGAGGCGGGAGGCGACACCGTGTGGTTGCGGATCGGATCGCTTTATGCCGGTTTGCGGGCGTGAATGAAGTACATCGGCGTGAAGATGCCCAACCGGCCCGCCTCTGCCATGGCTACCGCGCATAGGTCCAGGGTCTCGGCCACGCGGACCGTTCCCTTCGGTGCGATGCGGAGCCCCTCCATGACCCTGAGGGTGTTGCGGGTGACCCAGCGTCCGACTGTCGAACTGCGAAAGCCGGCCACGGACACGCCCGAGCCGACCAATGGCTCGTACCACGGGATCGACGGGCCGGTCTGCACAGAGAGGTCCCGTGTCTCCAACACCTCGAATCCCACCGATGCGAGCGCGTGGTCGATTGTCTCTGAGTCGTCGATCACCAGCAGGCCCCCTCCCAGTTGGATGTCGGCCTTGATCTTCAGGTGATGGGGGTCCTGGGGGTCGAAGCGGTCGGTCACGGCGTATTCGTAAGCCGCGAAGTGCGCGCCCGGTTTCAGCAGGCGGAAGACTTCGCGGTAGATGCTGACCTTGTCAGGAGCACAGCAAGTCGCCTCTATGGAGTAGGCCGCGTCGAATGAGTCGTCGGGGGCGTCGACCTCCAGGAAGTCGCAATGCAGGAACTCGGCCAGGTGGGCCAGTTTCGCTTCTTCGGCCAGTTGGCGTGCCCGTTCCAGTTGGTAGGCGTTGCTGTTCACCCCGACGATCTTGGCGCCGGAGAAACGAGCGATCTCCAGGAGGGGCCCGCCGACGCCGCTCCCGATGTCGGCGACCACCATCCCCGGTTTGAGACCCAGTGCAAGAGCTATGAAGTGCTCATGGCGGGCAAGAGACGCCTTGAAACTCTCTCCGGGAACCCGCGGGGCGAAGTGGAACGACCTGCCCCAGCCGTATTCGAAGAAGTCCGTGACCAGGTCGTAGTAAGAGATTGTTGACGTTCTTGTGATCGCTGGTCCCGTCCTCGGCGGGGCCGCCTTCGGCCGAGGAGAACCGCTGCTCGTACTCGTGAACGGTCGACGCCGCGCCGGAAGCCTTCTTTCTGCCCTTCCAGGTATCGGAGATCTTGAGTGCCATCGCAACGTTCCCAGGCAATCGACAGTGGGCCTGACCTTCGTCACGTTAACGGCCGGCGACCCCTTTATCAAGTAGCTGTGAACAACTACGGATCTACTTCCTTACGTCCAAACCTCGCCGGTCTATCGATTTGACGTAGAAGTAGGTAAGCAGTTATAGTATTAGGACATTAACTGTAAAAATGTCTAATTAATTGCGATACCGGATAACAGTATGTATTTGGTCGTAAACAGGTTCGGTCAGAGGGGAACCACTAAGGAGGAACGCTGATGTTCCGATCCCGCCGCCCCAGAGTCGCTCTCCACAAAGCCCCTTATGAGGACGATTGCCGCTACGACATCGTCGGCGAGAGCTATCGGATGGAAAACATCCTGGCAGTGGTAAAAGAGGGCCGCCGCCGCAAGCTCACACGGCAGTATGGCAACTGGAGCAAACTAGGGGTACAGTTCTGGCTGGTTCCAGAGCCCACCAACGAGTTCGACCCCAACGCTGTCATGGTCTTGGCCGGAACCGAAGAGTATGACCAAGAAAGCTCCATCCTTGTCGGATATGTCAACCGTAACGATGCCAAGCGGATGAGCAAACGCTTGAATAGATCTTTCCCCGTGCTCGGAGTGCTCGTCGGGACAGCGGGCAAATTCGGGGCCAAACTTGATCGCGAGACCCTGAGAGACGCAGAGCTTTTGTCCTAAGTGTCCGCCCAGCTGAACGAGGAGGTCATCGAGCGTCGCTCGTTTGATGGGTCGCCCACGTGTCCCGGCTGTCGGTTGTCGTGCAAAGTCCGCTGCTGTTGCTCCCATGCCAAGCGTGAGGCGCCACGTCCTGAAGCAACCCTGCTGCCACACTTCTCGGCAGCGTGAATCTCCTGACGCCTAACTACAGGTTTTTCGATGGGCGGTGGGTCACCAATACAACAAGAATGGAGGATAGGAAAACGCTAAGTATCGATATACTCAATGGAACACACACCAAGGACTAATGAAGCCCGGGTAGCTTGAACCGGACAAACCCTGAGAGAAGAGAATCACCAGTGGCGAGATTCATCCATACGGCAGACTGGCAACTCGGTATGACGCGGTATTTCTTGGAGGGTGAGGCCCAAGCGCGATTCACCCAGGCCCGGATTGATGTTATCCGTACGATAGGTGCGTTGGCTGAAGAGGAAAGATGTGGCTTTGTAGTGGTGTGCGGAGACGTGTTCGAGTCAAACCATGTGGAGCGGGAAATAGTCATCCGAGCCCTTGAGGCGATTGGTGAGACACCGCAGATCACTTTCTATCTGCTGCCCGGCAATCACGATCCTTTGGACGCGTCTTCTGTATACCGGTCTCCTACATTCGAGTCCAAACGGCCCGCAAATGTTGTGGTTCTCGATGGTTCAGATCCGGTCGAAGCGGCACCAGGGGTGGAACTGATCCCCGCCCCATGGCGGAGCAAGGATCCTCGTGCCGACCTTGTGAATAGAGCCTGCGATGATCTCGGTCCCACCGACGGGATACGGATCGTGGTCGGTCACGGTCAACTCGACTGGTTCGCCCACACTCACCACAATCCGGCTCGGGTGGAGCTGGCGGGCCTTGAGGAGAAAATCCAGGCAGGATTGGTTCACTATGTTGCCTTGGGGGACCGTCATTCCAAGACCGAGGCAGGGACAACGGGACGGATTTGGTATTCGGGTGCGCCGGAGCCGACTGCCTTCCGAGAAGTCGATCCAGGGAATGTGCTGGTGGTCAGCCTGGGTTCAGGTTGGGTCAAGGTGGACGATCGATCCGTGGGTGCTTGGAGATTCTTGAGCAATGAGTGGGAAATCACCGATGACGGCGATCTGGATGCTCTCGACGAGTGGCTTTCCGACCTGCGGCCCAAGGAGCGGACCATCGTCAGAATCAAGGTGGGGGGCTATGTATCCCTCAAACAACAGGCCCGCCTTGGGGACCTGCTTGAAGACCATGACGACCCGCTGGCCGTTCTCGAAATCGATGACAAGGATCTGCTGGCATCACCCGATGAGACAGATGTCGAGGAGTACGGCGTCTCTGGCTTCGCCTTGAAAGCTGTCCAGGACCTTACGAGGCTGACGGAGGAGGGCGAGGAGAACTCGGGTGCCCGCGACGCTTTGGTCTTGTTGCGCCGGTTAATAGGAGAGATTCAATGAGAATCCACCGGGTGCGACTTCGCAATTACCGTGGTGTCATCGACAACACCGTGGAGTTCCCAACCGAGGGCGTGACCATTATCGAGGGCACCAACGAAACAGGCAAGACCTGCATACCTGAGGCCATCGACCTGATTCTTGAAAGGCTCGACTCGTCCCGCGCCAAGCCGATCCGAGATGTTAAACCCGTGCATCGGGACGAGGTGCCCGAGGTGGAAATCGAAGTCTCAACGGGTGACTACAGATTCTTGTATCGGAAGCGGTGGCTGAGACGTCCCGAGACCACTCTCACAATCACCCAACCTCGCCCCGAGCAGGACACCGGACGCAAGGCCCATGATCGGGTGCGGAGGATTCTTGAAGAGACGCTCGATCATGACCTGTGGCGTGCACTCAGAATCGAGCAGCGTCCCGGAGCCAACCTGCAAGTTGAGATGGTCTTGCCTGCTTTCAATGTGCCCTCGTTAGTCGAGGCACTGGATGTGGCGGTCGGCGGCGTGGCGACCGGTGACGGCGAGGACAGCTTGTGGAGACGTATCTCTGAAGAGCGTGAGAAGTACTGGACCGCCACCGGCCGGGTGAAGCAGGAAAGGTACGACTTGAAGGGGAGGGTGGAGGACGCTCGGGAACGAATGGCTGAACTGAAAAGCCAACTGGAGGAAATTGAACTGGACGCCACGAGGGTCGCATACCTTCGTTCTGATCGGACCCGTTTGGTTGCGATCCGCGAAGAGTGCGAACGCACCGAGCAAGAGTTAGAGGGCCGTCGAGTTGCCGCCGAACGACTACGCGGCCGGGTGGAACGCCTTGAGGACGCACACCGGGAAGCCACCGAACTCAGGGATCGCATCGTCAGCGAGCAACGCCGCCGTAGTGATCTGTTGAGTGCCCACGGCTCTCGGAACGCTGAACTGGCCGACCTGGAGGCGGAGGCTCGGCGAGCTACCCCAGCGATAGAGGCGGCTATCGCACACAGCCAGGATGCAAAGAACGCGATGGAAGAGGCTCAAAGGGCACTACGCGTCGCCGAAGCAGACCATCTCGCCGCTCGCGGAGATCACGAGCACCATCGCTCGCTGATCGACTATGAGCAACTACAGGAACGCTGGCAAAGAACCATAGATGCTCAGCGGATCCTTCGGGATACCGAGGTGTATCTGGAGTCGGCAAAGGTGGACGATGACCTTTTGTCCAAAATCGAAGAAGCCCATCTTGTGTTAGTGCGAGCCGAGGCTGCTGTGTATAGCGCGGGAGCGCGGCTGGACGGGACCGCCCTGGCCGCAATCTCCATGCGGATCGACGGTGATGAGGTGACGTTCACGGCTGGAGAGGCGATCAGAGAGATTGTGACCCAGGAGATGGAAATACTGTTGCCTGGTGTAGCAGAACTGCTGATTCGAGCCGGACCCGAATCCAAGAGCCTGGTGACTGAATTGAACCATGCCCGTCAAGAGTTCCACAGCCTGTGCGCTTCGGGTGGCGTTATTGATCTCGCAGAAGCGCGGCAGGCAGTATCCGACCGGAAGGAAGCCGTGCGAAACCGCCAGGAGGCTATCACCGCCATCAGGCGTGATCTCCGCGACCTCACCCCCGAAGTCATGCAAGAAAAGATCAGGGAGATTGGCCGAAGGATTGATCGCTACGCGGCCGATCGACCCTCAGATCCGCCCCTGCCTGCCACCTACGAGAAAGCCAAGCACATTACCACGGAGACGAAGGACCTGCTCGACGAACGCCGGGATCAGTACCGCACACTGCAGGCAGATTTCGCCTCCGCAGCCAAGAAACGCTCGGAACAGGAATTGCGCAAAGCCACCCTGGAAGTGCGGATCGGTGACGGCCGACACGCCGTGAAAGAGGCCGAACGTTTGCTAACACTTGCTAGGGAGGAACGCTCGGATTCCGAACTGGGAGAGGACCTGCGGTCGGCCCAGGACCGAGTCGATGACTTTCTGGCTTCGCTGGTCAGCGCACGAGAAGACTTGGCCGTCGCTGATCCCGACTCCGTCCAGATTCTGCTTGACAACGCCCAGGCCGCCAGTCGGCGGGCGGCGGAAGAGCTACGGCGCAACGAAGAAGAAGAAAGGGAGTTGCGCGCTAGCCTGAAACTGCGCGGGGAAGAGGGTCTTTACACTCGGCTCGGTGAAGCGGAACGCCAACTCCGACGCGTCCACCGCCAGTATGAACGCATGGAAGGGCGTGCCGATGCCGCCGCATTACTTCACGCCAAGTTCGGAGCACGGCGCCAAGAGAGCCAGCTGCGCTATCACGCGCCCCTCACCCAACGGGTCGAGGAATTTGGGCGCATTGTATTCGGTCCCGATTTCAAGATCGAGTTGGGCGACAACCTCGAAGTAATACGGCGTACCCTGCGAGGAGTCACCTTGGATGTTGATCACCTGAGCGCCGGTGCTCGCGAACAACTGGGACTCTTGAGCCGACTTGCCTGCGCTGCCATAGTGAGTCCCAACGGCGGAGGTGCACCTGTGATAATTGATGACGCTCTGGGGTGGAGCGATCCCGACCGCCTCTCAAGAATGGGTGCCGCCATAGCGGCCGCAGGCTTACAGTGTCAGATCATCGTCCTAACCTGCACCCCGGGCCGGTATGCACATGTGGGTAGTGCAAAGGTCATCAGGGTTTCGGCCTGAGGAAACAGTACGGTGAGATAGTGTGGGTTGCTGGCCAGTCGATCGGTTTCACCCCAGACTTTCAACCGATCACCTGGCGGCGTTATCGACCGGAGGCTTCCGAGGCTTCTTTAATGGGGGCCAGTTCGTCCCGGAGGTCCCGGCGCATGCGGTTCTTCGAGAAGGCGCCCATCAGCGAGCCCATCACTCCGCCCATGGAGCCGGTCAGGGTCAGTCGGGTCACGCCCTCGGACACCTCGGCGATGTCGTAGGCGTGAAAGTAAGTCATCACCGGGTTCTTGGCCCCCGACACCATCCGGGTGGGAGGGTCGAACTCGGTCACGGTCACCTTGAACCTGCTTCTGTCCACCTTGATCAGCATCCGGCTTCCCAGCGCCAGGTCCTCTCCGTCAAGGGTCGACATCTCGTGCAGTCGGTCGTTGCGCTTCACCCGGTCCTCAAGGTCGGTCAGGGCTCTCCATACCCTTTCGGGTGACGCATTGATGGTGATATTCTCTGATTGCTTCATGGCCGTCTCCTTTCCGGGTTAGATTTCCAGATTAATCATGCCAACACCCGACATGTCCCTGGCCCTCCGCGGCGCCGATACCGTACTGCCCCCCGGGCGGCTGGAAGAGATGTTGAAGAGCGGGCGATCCCTCCGGGTGAAGCTGGGGCTGGATCCCACCGCTCCGATGGTCACCCTGGGCTGGGCGGTGGTGCTGCGAAAGCTTCGGCACTTCCAGGAACTGGGCCACACCGCCGTGTTGATCGTCGGCGACTTCACCGCCCGAGTGGGCGATCCCAGCGGGAAGAGCGAGACTCGCCGCCGTCTGACCGCCGATGAGGTCCGCGCCTTCGCCGAGCCTCTCCTGGACCAGTTCCGCCGGGTGCTGTTGCCCGAGCCCCTGGAGATCCGCTGGAACTCCGAGTGGCTCGAGACTCTTGACATGACCGAGGTCCTGGAACTCACCTCCACGGTGACCGTGGCCCAGATGCTGGAGCGCTCCGACTTCGCCAACCGCTACTCGGAGGGAAACCCCATCTCCATCATGGAGTTCCTCTACCCCCTGCTGCAGGGCTACGACTCGGTGGCGGTCCGGGCCGATGTGGAGTTGGGGGGGTCCGACCAGCTCTGGAACCTGATGATGGGGCGGATCATCCAGACCCGCTACGGCCAGGATCCGCAGGTGGCCTTGACCATGCCGCTCCTCACCGGCACCGACGGGCGTCACAAGATGTCCCAGTCCCTGGGCAACTACATTGGAGTCACCGAGCCCGCCTCCGAGATGTTCGGTAAGACCATGTCCATCCCCGATCACCTGCTGGGGGAGTGGTTCCGGCTGGCCGCCGACCGGCCCGCCGGCGAGGTGGACGGGATCCTGGCGGGGATCGAGGACGGGAGCTCGCACCCCGCACAGGCCAAACGACTCCTGGCCAGGAGGATCGTCTCCCTCTACTGGGGTGCCGAAGAGGCGGAGTCCGCCGAAGAGGACTTCGACCGCAGGTTCAAGTACCGCGAGATCCCCGACGACGCGCCCGCATTCGCCCTGCCCGCCGGCGATCCGGTGTACCTGCCCGGGCTGCTCCGCTCCGCAAAGCTGGTGGCCTCGGCCAGCGAGGCCCGCCGGCTCATCGACGCCGGCGCCGTCAGGGTCGACGGGACCCCGGTAGGGGGGTACGAGGTCGCCCGGGAAAGGTTGTTAAAAAAAGTTCTGATGGTGGGGAAGAGAAGGTCGATATACCTCACTAAATGATTTGGCTTTTGTCGGAGGGGGGGTGTACCATACGGAGGCCCGATACTTCGGGAGAACCCCTGCGGGCTTCTTGACAACTGGATAGTGTGCCAAAAGCCGGTATGCGCCGATCCACTCCAAGGGAACTCACTTCCCTCCAGGGCTGGGTCGGTGGCATCCATAGAGCTCGGGTCACCCCCACGGTGGCCCGGGACCCCTAACTAAGGATGCGAACTCAAATAATTGACACCACACGGGCCGGGACGAACTCCCTGCCCGCCGAAGTGTTCGTTGGAGAGTTTGATCCTGGCTCAGGACGAACGCTGGC
>JAPPFD010000023.1:0-10513 GCA_028823995.1 bacterium
AATGCGGACGGTTCCAGCGTCTTCGAGATAACGTCAACAGACTAAAACCTTTCAGTTTTTGCTGTCCTAACGAGGAGGCTCCCCCCGGGGAGCCTCCTCTCCTTAACAGAATCAATCCCATCGGGGGCCTCCCTGACCGCAAAGCGGGGCCCCTTGCCTGCCCACATGGCGCTGTCCGCTTGCTGACACGGGACCTCCAGCGCGCTCCGAGCAGAGATCAGATCCCTTCTAGTCGGCACAGACTCCTCAGTCTGGGGGCTGTTCCCCGTCGAAACCTGACCCCCATCTAGGGGGCACCCGGCTCGGTTCTCCTACGAGAGGAACTCGAAGAGGGTGATCAGGCCTCCCAGCCCCGTTGCCACCGCCACGGTCATCCAGGCCATCGACACACGCAAATTGGCCACTTCTACCCGGACGTCCTTGATCTTGCCCTCCAAGTGGGTTTGCACCACCATCAGGTCGCCTTTGGTGGCGGGTCTTCCCGCCCAGCCTTCCTCGGCCATCAGAGTGTCTAACGCCATTACTTTGCCCCTTCCGGTCTTCCGTGTCCCCTCGAGGACCTTGTGGTTCCAATTTTAGCTCGAAGCGCCGTTGCTTGTCAAGCGATAGACAATGTGAATTCACCTGGACTTCGGGTAATACAACTCCGGTAAACCTTTGGCGTTTGGAAAGAATGCTGCGAAACTCACAGTCGCCACCCAGAGCGGATGGGATCAGCGCCCGTCGGTCCTAGCGGTCGACGTCTCCCATCACGGGATCGAGGGAGGCGATGGTGGCGATGGTGTCGGCCACCATCGATTCGGCCAGCATCACCGGTAGCGCTTGGAGGTTGTAGAAGGAAGGCGCCCGGATGTGGCAGCGCCAGGGCATCCCGCCGCCGTCCGACACCAGGTAGCAGCCGAGTTCTCCGCGGGGAGACTCCACCGCCGCGTATGCCTCTCCGGGGGGCGGACGGAAGCCCTCGGTGAAGATTTTGAAGTGATGGATCAGCGCTTCCATGGACTCGTCGATACGCGCCCGGGGAGGAGGCGTCACCTTCCGGTCGTCCACCCGGAAGTCGCCCGACGGCATCATCTCCGCGGCCTGCTCCACGATCCGCAGCGACTGGGTGATCTCCTCCACCCTCACCCGGTAGCGGTCGTAGACGTCTCCTTGGGTCCCCACCGGCACGTCGAACTCGTACTGCTCGATCCCCGAGTAGGGGAAGACCTTGCGCAGGTCCCAATCCACCCCGGTTCCTCGGAGGATGGGGCCGGTGATGCCGTAGGCCCGGCACTCCTCGGCGGTGATCACCCCCACGCCCTGGGTGCGCGACAGCCAGATGGGGTTCTCCTTCAGAAGGTCGTCGTACTCGCCCAGCCGGGCGGGGATGGTCTTCAGGATGGTGGCCACGTCCTTTCGCCAGCCTGGCGGCAGGTCGGCGGCCACCCCGCCGGGGCGGATGTAGTTGTGGTTCATCCGAAGGCCGGTGGTCTTCTCGAAGAAGGCCAGGATCAGCTCGCGCTCCCGGAACCCGTACATCATCATGGAGATCGCCCCGATGTCCATCCCGTTGGTGGCGAGGGCCACCAGGTGCGAGGATATGCGGTTCAGCTCGGTCATCAGCACCCGGATGGCCGCCGCCCGGGGCGGGACCTCCACTCCCAGGAGCTTCTCTGTGGCCAGGGAGAAGGCCAGTTCGTTGTGGAGCGGCGCCAGGTAGTCCATGCGGGTCACGTTGGTGGGCCCCTGCATGAAGGTGAGCGTCTCGGCGGTCTTCTCCATCCCGGTGTGGAGGTATCCGATCACCGGCTTGCACCGCTTGATCATCTCCCCCTCCAACTCCAGTTGCAGGCGCAGCACCCCGTGGGTGGAGGGGTGCTGGGGACCCATGTTGATGATCATTCGCTCGTCTTCTGAGACCTCCTCCTCATACAGGTAGTCGTCGGTTACCACCGCTCCCAGTTGCTCGCGGAACCGGTAGCCGCTCTCTGTTAGGGCCATCTCCTGGGCGCCCTCGTCGGTGGCCATCTCGTCGGGGACCTCGGTGCCCGACACCCATTCCTCCACGTACTGGGTCTCGGCCTGCTCCTCGGCGGAGACGACCGAGCGGCCCGAGGCTTCGTCCATGTCAGATCACCTCGGGGGACTCTTTGAACGTGACGGGGACCGACCCGACAGAGAAGTCCTTGCGGAGCGGGTGGCCCTCCCAGTCGTCGGGCATCAGGATCCGGGTCATGTCGGGATGGCCCTCGAAGGTGATCCCGAACAGGTCGTACACCTCACGTTCCGGGAAGTTCACCCCGGGATACACCGGGTACAGGGAGGGAACGGTGGGGTCGTCGGCGGGGACGCCGGCGGTCACCCGCAGGCGGCGGCGGTGCTGATGGGACAAGAGGTTCACCACCACCTCGAAGCGCGGGCGGCGCGACCGGTACCAGTCCACGGCGGTGACATCCACGCACACCTCGAAACCGGCGTCCCGGCAGGCGGCGGCCAGGTCTGAAAGTTGGGCACGGTCCACGTCCACCAGCCACTCGGTGTCGGAGATCTCCCACCGGGCCTCGGGGAACCTGTCCACCACCGGGGCGATCACCGGATGGGGCGCCTCCGCTTCCGGGGCGTGGTCGGTCGTCACCTCGGACATGGGACCGGGTCTATCCGGAGACCTTCTGGCCGGTCATTATCTGGCGCTGCAGGGTGAGGATCCCGTGCATGAGGCTCTGGGGCCCGGGGGGACAGCCCGGGACGTACATGTCGACCGGCACCACCTGGTCGACTCCCTGCACCAGCGCGTAGTTGTTGAACATCCCGCCCGTCGAGGCGCAGGCGCCCATCGAGATCACCCACTTGGGCTCGGGCATCTGGTCGTAGACCTGGCGGAGGACCGGCGCCATCTTCTGGCTCACCCGGCCCGCCACGATCATCAGGTCGGCCTGGCGGGGAGAGGCCCGGAACACCTCCATCCCGAAGCGCGCCAGGTCGTTGTGGGCGGTCCCGGTGGCCATCATCTCGATGGCGCAGCACGCCAGGCCGAAGGTGGCCGGCCACATCGACTGGGTCTGTGCCCACCGGGCCGCCCAGTCGATGGTGGTGGTGACGATGTTGCCCGGAGTGGACCGTCGGGCCATGACTAGCCTATTCTCCCGCCAACGGCGCCCGGCAGGTAGCGGCGGCGCCCGGGGACGTTCCAGTCCAGGGCTCCCCGCTTCCACACATAGATGAGGGTCTCGATCACGAAGAAGGTGAAAATGGCCATAGCCGCGATCCCGAACCAGCCCAGGTCGGTGAAGCGCGAGGCCCAGGCGAAGAGGAAGATGATCTCCACGTCGAACACCACGAACAGCATGGCCACCATGTAGAACTGGATGGGAAAGCGGGTGCTGGGCTCGCCCTCGGCGATGATTCCGCACTCGTAGGGTGCGAGCTTTTCGGGAGTGGGGCGGTGGGGCGAGAACATCTTGGAGACGATCAGCGACGCGCCGACGAACACGGTCGCCAGCACCAGCATCACCGCCACCGGCAGATAGTCGACCAGTTCCATACCTGGTCGAAAGTATAGAGACCAAAAAGGGCCTGATTCTGCTTGACCCTCCGAGGGCGGCCAGGCTAGAATGTTGGAGTGAAATGTCCTAGGGGACGCGACGATAAGAAAAGAGGGGTGATGATGTCTGTTGGTACCGCAGTCGCAGAAGGTGACTGGTCGGCGCCCGCCACCAGGGGCGAATTGATGTCGGTCAAACACGATCTAAAGAGGAAGATTGATCGTTTGGACAGCAAGATCGACCGGGTCGCCAGCGACCTCAAGTCCGAGATCGAAGAAGTGAGATCCGAGATCGTAGGGGTTCGGGCGGACCTGAAGGTTGGACTCAAGGACGTTCGGGCGGACCTGAAGGTTGGACTCAAGGACGTGCAGGTGAGCCTGGTGCGGATCGTTTGGACGGCGGTGGCCACGCTGGGAGCCGTAGGGATCCTTCTGAGGTTCTTCTAGCCAGCGAGAGAGGGATGAATGGTGTCTATGGGTACTTCAGTCGCAGGAGGCGACTGGTCGGCGCCCGCCACCCGAGGCGAGTTGATGGCGGTGAAACACGACCTGCAGGTGGAGATGAAGGACCTGCAGTTGGGCATTTACCGGATGATCTGGATTGCAGCCGGAGCCATGACTGCGGTGGGGACCCTGCTGAGGTTCTTCTGGAAACCACCGTCGAAAACGCCGGGCGGGCACAGCCGAAATCTTGGTATTCTCCCCGAATTAGATGGATGACCGGCTGACTCGTTTGACTCCCGGGATGACCATTCCCTACGGGGGGGACCGGGTGACGCTGGTGACAGAGGAACTGGCCGCCGATTTTGCGCCCGGGGACCGGCTGGTGGTGGTGCAGTCCACGGGGGATCTCTTGCGCATTCCTGCCGCCGACTGGGAGATTGCGGCCAATGCTGTGGATCGGGCACATAGGGCGTTCGCCGCCCTGGGGGAGGCCGCAGACCGGCAGATCACCGACTTCTACGGGGCCTTCGCCCGCCGCCTCCTGGACGACTCGGCGTTCGCGCCCATCGCTGAGGCCAACCAGGCCGATGTGGAGAGGGCCCAGGCCAGGGGGCAGACCTCCACCCGCCTGGTGCTGTCGGACAAGATGCGCGCCGACATGGCGGACGGCCTCAACACCTGGCGGGACGCCGCGTCGGGACGGGGGACGGTCATCGAGAAGGCTCCCCACGACGGGTGGGAGGCGCAGTTGATCCGCTCGGGCCTGGGGGTGGTGGGGTTCGTGTTCGAGGGCCGTCCCAACGTGTTCGCCGACGCCACCGGCGTGCTCCGCTCCGGCAACACGGTGGTGTTCCGGATCGGCTCGGCGGCGCTGGGGACCGCCCGGGCGATCGTCGAGCACGCGCTGGACCCCGCACTGGCCGAGGCGGGGCTTCCGGAAGGTGCGGTCACCTTGGTGGACAGCCCGTCGAGAGCCGCCGGATGGGCGCTCTTCTCGCAACCCAAGCTCTCTCTGGCCGTGGCCCGCGGGTCGGGCCAGGCGGTGGGGCAACTGGGGGCGGTGGCCCGCCAGAGCGGCATCTCGGTGAGCCTCCACGGCACGGGAGGCGGGTGGATGGTGGCCGGCCCCGGAGCCGACGCGTCCCGGTTCGCCAAGGCGGTCCGCCACTCGCTTGACCGGAAAGTGTGTAACACCCTCAACGTGTGCGCGTTGGTCCGCTCCAGAGCCGAGGAACTGGCGCCGCTGTTCCTCGACGCCCTCGAGGAGGCCGCCCGGAGCCGGGGCGTCAATCCCAAGCTGTGGGTCACCGAGGGAGACGAGGGACTGGTGCCTTCACAGTGGTTCCGGTCCGACACGGTCACCCGGGCAGAGGGGGCCGCGACGGAGCCCATCACCGAAAGCCTTTCCCATAGCCGGCTGGGAGTCGAGTGGGAGTGGGAGGAGAGCCCGGAGGTGACCCTCACCACGGTGGACTCGGTGGAGCAGGCCGTCGGGTGGTTCAACACCCTGAGCCCCAAGCTGGTGGTGAGCCTGATAGACGACGACGCGGCGTCTCAGCAGCGCTTCTACGAGACGGTGGACGCGCCGTTCGTGGGCAACGGGTTCACCCGCTGGGTGGACGGCCAGTTCGCCCTGAACCGCCCCGAACTGGGGCTCTCCAACTGGGAGGGGGGTCGGCTGTTCGGCAGGGGAGGGGTCCTGTCAGGAGATTCGGTATTCACCATCCGCACCCGGATGATCCAGGATGACCCAGACCTGCACCGCTAGGAACGGCCGGTCGGGTCCAGGAGGTTAGAACATGCGCATCGTGCGTTATTTGCTGGGACTCAGCACACGGGTCAAGATCACCGTCGTCGTGATTGCGGTGGCGCTGGGGGTCTTTGTCATCGCCTACTTCGAGCCGCACAAGCTGTTCATCGACGAGGTGGTGGACGAGGCCTTCCCGGCGCCGGTGGCGATCGCAACCACAACCACAGCGGCCGAGGCCGCTCCGGCCACCGCTGCCCCCACCACCACTTCGCCGCCGCCGACCACCGCACCTGATGAGCCGGTGACCACCACCACTGTGGACACAACCGAGCCGACCGGCGAAGACCCGGAGCGGGGCTTCACTCCGGCGACCGATGAGGAGCAGGAGGACCCCCCGGTCACAACCACCAGCACCACCACCACCACGGTGGCCGCCACTACTACCACGGTGGCTCCCACAACGACGACCGCACCGCCCACGACAACCACCACGGTTCCCGAGGGGCCGGTCCTGCTGTCGGTCTCGGAGTGGATCAGCATCGGGCATCCCGGGACGGGAACTGTGCTGGTCTACCGCCAGCCCGACGGCTCCCATGTGGTCCGCTTCGAGGACCTCGACGTCTCCAACGGGCCTGACCTGTTGGTGATCCTCTCCGCGGCGCCCTTGGTGGATGACCGGGCCGCCTACTCAGAGGTGGCGTACCTGTCGCTGGGAGACCTGAAGGGCAACCAGGGCAACCAGAACTACATCGTGCCCCCCGAGGTGGACCTGGACGACTATCAGACAGTGGCCATCTGGTGCCGCCGATTCAACTACACCTTCAACGCCGCCGACATCCACGTTCCGCCCGCGTAGCTAACCGGTATCGCCCAGGTTGGAGGCTGAGCGCCGACAGTCGCCGGTAAGGAGCCTCCGGTAAACCCGCTCGCGGGTAGCCGTGGCTCGTCTTACATCAACGGAGGGTGAAGGGGGACCGCTGTCGGAATTGGCGTTCCTGGCGGCGTTCCCACCATCGCGTGAGGGACCACTGGGTCCGGTGGATGCGCTGATACTCCTCGATGAGCACCCCTGCACATATCAACACTGCAAGGCCCAGGACCAGCGTCAGCATACCCATCAGCGTGACCCTTGCCGTTTTTCCTGCTCTCCGAGCCAGGGCTGTTCATCGTGGTGGTAACCGGAACTTCTGGACTTGACCACCGATGGCCTCCTGTCGGCATGGGGAAGAATGTCTTGTAGGAGGTCTGCGGAGCTGACAGCTCCGCAAAATGAATCCAGCACAGACGGGCTGGGGATCCAAACAACCCTTTTCGAACACTAACGCTCCACCTGCGGGTTCTGAGGTATTGTCGTCTTGGGGAGGAGCCTTGGAGGTGCAGGTGTGCCCGCACTCTCGTGGAGTCGGGAGGCGCACCTGGAAGGGGGAGAATGTACTCTGGCTGTCATGGCAACACAGCGAAGCTTGACTTTGGCGGTGTTGTCACTGACAGCGGTCCTGTCCCTGTCAGGGGGGGGTGTCGGCCGACAGCATCTCCGATCCTTACCAATCGGATCCACTGGGTCTCGTGGCTCACTATGACCTGACCTCCACGAACGCCACCGGGGAAACGCCTTTCGAGGTGTGGATATGCGACACTCATCCCGACTTTGTCACACCCCCCGAGGCAGTGGCGGACGCTGTGCAGCTTCTGGGAGGCACCGTTTCTGACTATTGGAAGCAACTGTCGAACGGACGGTGGACCGTCTCGTTTGTCACCGGTGGGGTGGTGTCAGAAAGCGACGATCCCCACGGTTGCGTCGGTGCGGCCGGAGCCCGCTCGTCCGGTGACAATCATGCGGCGTTGGTGCTTCGCCGGTCGGCATACCGGCACACCGGCGTCGCGGGGTGGGGCAGTCCCGGTCGGTGGTGTTACGACCGCGACGCGTTCTTTTGGTGCGAACGCGACTCCACGTTCCCACAGAACCGCCGATATGCCCTGATTGTCATGAGCGCCGATGGGCAGTTGTCGCTCTCGACGGTGCTTCACGAAATGGGACACGCCGCCGGGTTTCCGCATTCGTTCACCGGGCTGCTACCCCTGTCGGACCAATACCGAGAGTACGACAATTTCATGGACATAATGAGCGGAGGATCGAGCCGGGAGGTGATGGGAACTCCGGCTGTCAACCGGTACGCGGCGGGTTGGTTCGAACCCTCTCAGGTCACCGTTTACAGGGGCGGCGCCGGCCGGGTTGTCCTGTCGACCGACTGGTCTTCGACGAACAGTGTTCAAATGGTTGCCTTGCCGACCGATACTCCAGGACTGTGGCTGAGCCTGGGAGCCAGGACCCACACCCCGTTCGACCAGGTACCCGTCGAGGGGGTGGAGGCATATGTCATCGACCAGACCGGCGCCGTATGTCCCGAGCCCAGCCGGGACACATGCTGGGGGGCGTCCCGTTCCACGACACCGTATCCGGTTTCTCCCGACGATCCCGTGGCGCATGTTGTGGCCGTCGGGCAGCAGATAACGTGGCGGGGCGTCACCATCAAGACCACGCAACGCACCGAGGAGGGTTTCGTTGTGGAACTGTCCGACGGCGCCCAAAGCCTCACGGGCGGAGCTGCAACGCGGTTCGCTGACACCGCCGGCAGCGGCCACGAGGCCGACATCGAACTGATCGCCCAGATGGGAATCACCGTGGGGTGCGCCACCGAACCCCAACCGCTGTTCTGCCCGGAACGTCCGGTGACGAGAGCGGAAATGGCCGCGTTTCTGCTGAGAGCCTCCGGATTGGACACCATGGTCCCTGCCCGAACGTTCGCATTTTCCGATGTGGCCGACGACCGGTGGTACACGAACTACGTTCACGTCATAGCAGAACTGGGAATAGACACCGGGACCGACGGGCAGTGGAGACCACGAGAACCCCTGACCAGGTTGGAAATGGCCTACTGGCTGGTGGGAGTGTTCGAACACATCGAACCCGCCGGCTCTCCCCGGGGACTGTTCGGAGACGTACAACCCGAACATGGGGCGGCTGTCGAGGGCATGTACCACACGGGCGTCACCCGTGGCTGTTCCACCGAACCGCTGCTGTACTGCCCCGACCGGTCGGTGACGAGAGCCGAAATGGCATCCTTTGTCATCCGGGCGCTCTCCTAGAGTGGTTCGCTGCCCGACGCTGCGCAGCGACAACTCCTAGGAACACCCCCGACGGTCGTTCACCAACCCCATTCGACGATCCCCACAATCGGCTGGCAGATTCACGCAACGGCTCCTGGGAAGAGAGCCTCCTCTGCTGTTGGAACACCTTCACCGGGGAGTTATCCGGCCAGTCGTTGTCGGTCAGCCGCGTGACACCACTTCCGTCGATGTACGCGACGGAGATCTCGGTGTCACCTTCGCCTTCCCGGTCATCAGTCTGGAACGCCACCCGGGTGCCGTCAGGAGACCATACCGGACCACCGTAGAAACCGGGGATGTGGTCGGTGTTCTTCTCGGTGAGTTGTCGTCTGTTGGCTCCGTCGGCATCCACCACGAAGACTTCGATGTACCCCTTTGTGGACCCGATAAAGGCGATGCGTTCGGGAACAGGAGGTTTCCTAACCGTGGCGGAAACCATCCGACTTGCTCATGTCCTTGGACCGGTACCGGCAAGATCGGGCCCCGGCTTATTAGGTAAGGGTCTACAACTATGAAAGCGGGAGGAAACCGGTTGATCCGAATCTAACCGGACACCGTCACGGCTATGGTGTGCCAACCGGTCGCACCGTCAGGAGCGGGAGGACGGATGACGTCGGTTTGAGTGGCGCCTCTACCGTCGGTGGCCCGCACGCGGATCAGAAACGAGCCGGGAAGCGGGTCCCACCAGACTCGCCACTGACGCCAAGAATTGTCGGAGATCTCGGCTGACAGTTCGGCCTCGAGCCACGGCCCGTCGCCCACTTGTACCTCCACTCTGTCGATCCCGCGATGCGGCGCCCAGGCCACCCCCGCAATATACCGGTTACCCGTTCCAATTCTGGAGCCGTCGCGGGGAGTGTCAATCCGGGACTGGGTTTTCACAGGCGCCTTCTTGGCCCAGCCTCTGGGTACCCAATAAGCATCGAACCCATTCCAGGTTGTCAATTCCAACTCCGAGAGCCACTTGGTTGCGGACACGTATCCGTACAGTCCGGCCACCACCAGCCTTGCGGGAAAACCATGCCTGATGGGAAGAGGCTCGCCGTTCATTCCCACCGCCACCAGCGCATCCCGCCCGTCATAAGGAATGGTGGAGGGAAATCCCACCGTGAATCCATCCACTGCACGCCCCACTACCTGCTCGGCCCCGGAGAGTAGTCCGGCCTCGTCCAGAATGTGGCTGAGGGGAACCCCCAGCCACTTTGCGTGGCCCACCAAGGACCCGCCCACCCGGTTGGAGACACAGGCAAGGGTCACATAACGCTCCACTACGGGTCTGGTCAACAACTCGGCGAAGCTGATCTCATATGGTCTCCTCACCATTCCCGTCACCTTCAGGGTCCATTTGTCCAAATCGACTCGTGGAGGGCTCAGCGTGGTGTCGACCACGTAGAAATCCTCATTGGGGGTAATGATCGGAGTGATCCCGGGCACGTCGAACGAAGGTCCCGCCGCGGTGGTGGGTGGCTGCGTCGTGGTGGTAGTGGGTGCCTGCGTGGTGGTGGGTGCCTGCGTCGTGGTGGTGGTGGTGGTAGATGAGGTAGTAGATGATGAAGTAGAGGAGGATGATGAGGATGAAGGTGTCGACGAAGAAGTAGTAGAAGTGGTAGGAGTAGTAGTGGTTGTAT
>JAPPFD010000023.1:10523-11763 GCA_028823995.1 bacterium
TCTCGGGGTCCGTTCTGCTTCTTGTCGCCGTCGTTGTTCTGCGTCGTGGGGGGGTTGTTGGTAGGCTTCGGGGGGGTGTGGTGCGGAGGCCGCGCGGTGGTGGTGGGTGCCTGCGTCGTGGTGGTGGTGGGTGCCTGCGCTGTGGTGGCAGCGCCCGTGGTGGTAGTGGGTGCTCCCGTGGTGGTAGTGGGTGCTCCCGTGGTGGTAGTGGGTGCTCCCGTGGTTGTGGTGGGTGCCTGCGCTGTGGTGGCAGCTCCCGTGGTTGTGGTAGGTGCCTGCGCTGTGGTGGCAGCTCCCGTGGTTGTGGTGAGTGCACCTGTGGTTGTGGTGGCAGCCCCTGTGGTTGGGGGTGCCCCTGTGGTTGTGGGTGCCCCTGTAGTTGTGGGTGCCCCTGTGGTTGTGGTGGGAGCCCCCGTGGTCGGGCTCACGGTGACCGTACTCTCGGTGGGTTGGGGTAGCACCACACTCTCCCGACCGGACAGCACCCTCTTGCTGCGTTCTAACATGAATCGACCTCCCGCGGCCATCGACAATCCCAAACCCAGGACCGCCCCGGCGCCCAGCAGGAACCGCCGCCGGGACACCTTTTCAAGCCTTGCATCCTCTTCTTTCATATCAGCAACGAGCACCCGTTCAGTATGTGATTCGGTCACCGCCGCTTCGTCTGTGCTCGGGACGTCCCCGGCGATCAGCCGGTAGAGTGTCCGGAGCGCCGCCAGCCCCACCACCGCCGCCACGGCCGCGCTGCCCAAGGAGGCAAACCAGCTGACATCCGGCTCCCGGCTCAGCGAAAAGGCTCCGAAGAGTCCGAACAGCCCGAACACCAAAACCGCTACCGACCAGCGTTTGGCAGCCCAAATGCCGACCAGTGCCCCCAGCAAAACCGTGACCAACACCATTCCAATGATCAGGGCCAACTTGTCGTAGAACCCGAACACCGCGATGGCGAAGTCTTTGACCGGCGGGGGCACGAAATCAATGACCAAACCCCCCACTGCCTCGGCAAGAGAAACGGGGACGGAAGACAGCCAGGCGATGACCTCCCCCACCGCCAGCGCCAGCGCCGCCGCCAAGGCTCCGGCGATCCCGTAACGACCACGAAAAAGAGAAGACCGCATTGCCTTCACAATACCCTCCCTCAGGATCCGACTCGCCAGGGCCTCTTTCCCCTACGGCGCGCTGTTAAAGGGGAAACCCCCCGGCCGGGTGGCCGAGGGGTTTCGTTGGTTAGGGGACGGGA
>JAPPFD010000011.1 GCA_028823995.1 bacterium
ACTCGTAGCGGGTCATGTAGGGGTTCCAGGGTGCGGGCAGGCCGATCCAATCGAGATTGTCAGCAAAGGCCAGCACCGAGTCCACATAGCCGATCGGGATGCCGAGCATCCGGTCGTATATGTAGTCGAACACAGCGCCTTCGGCTTCCGCCAGATCATCGGGGAAGATCTGTTGCACGCAAGTGTTGATCAGGTCGTTCAACTCTTCAGACTCTCCGGTGTAACTGAAGAAGTCGCCTGTGCGGGTGTAATAGCCCAACAGGACGCAGGGGGTGTCGAAGAACGGCGCCGAGTACACGAAGGCCGCGTAGGCGCCTTCATTGCCCGACAGTGCCTGATAGGTCCGGAAATCGGTCTGGGTGGCTTCGATCTGAACACCTAACGAGGCCTGCCACTGCTGGGCAACCGCCTGCATCACAGCGCCGGTGTAGGTGAGCTGCGGGTGCTCGGCAAAGTCCACCGGGATCACCAACTGGGAGGGATCGGGGTAGCCGGCCTCGGCCAGGAGCGCCTTGGCGGCGTCCGGATCGTAGGCATCGACCTCGCAGTCGGGGTTGTATCCGGCGGTCGTCGGCCAGAACGACTGCACGCAGGCGCCTTCGGTGCTGCCTCGCCCGCCGAACAGGAAGTCGATGATCTCCTGGCGGTCGATGGCCAGCGACAAGGCCTGGCGCACCTTGATGTTGCTTTCATCATCATCGGTGGCCCACGGCGGGGTCTTCTCGGGGTCGTACTTGGGTTCCAGGTACTGGCCGGGAAGATAAACCGACGGGAAGCGCACTCCCGAGAGGGAGACCACCTTCAGGTTTGGATCGGCTTCCAAGCGGGGGATGTCGTCGAACGTGGTGGGCGCCATCTGCGCCTCGCCGGCGTCCATCATGGCCGCCATCGTGGCTTGCTCGTTGACCACACGGACCTCGATGATCTCAATGCCGGGAGTCACTCGCCAGTGGTTGTCCACTGTTTCAAAGGCCACCGAGATATCCAACTCGTGACTGTGGAACTCGAAGGGCCCGGTACCGATCGGGCGGAAACTGGCCTCGTCTCTCCCCACGGTCTCCACGTAGGTCTTGGAGACGATCGGCATGGCGGGGATCACTTCATTGAGGAAGTTGGGCATATTCGGATTGGGGTTCTCAAGGTTGAGAATCACCGTGTATTCATCCGGTGTATCGATGCTTGAGATTCCTATGAAGTCCGGCCGGTTGGGGTTCCTGCTGTCTTCCAACACCGACAATTCGAAGCTGAACTTCACGTCGGCGGAAGTCAACTCACCCCAGCCGTCATGGAACTGCACGCCCTTGCGCAGTACGAAGGTGAACTGGGTGAAGTCGGCGTTGTGGGACCAGGTCTCGGCAAGCTGGCCGCTGCCCTGCACCACGTCACCGGTCTGGTAGTCGCGGCACAGCAGGTACTCGTACATGGGCATCACAGTTGCCTGGCTCTGGAACGGAGCTGTTGGGCCGAGCCAGTTCTGGTCGCCGATGCTGCCGAAGGCGAACACCACGGTGCCACGGGCGGTCTGATCCGCCGTGGACGGGGGTATGCAGGGATGGCCTTCCTGGGCCAGGTTGGTCCGGGCGGCCGCTTCGGCGGCGGCGATGGTCGCTTCGGCGTCCATTGCGGCCTGTTCAGCGGCCTTGGCGGCTTCGTCGGCGGCCATCTCGGCCTCTTCGAGGGCCATTGCCGCTTCCTCGGCCGCTTCCTCGGCTTCGGCCAGCGCTGCCTGGGCTTCCTCGTCGCCCGCCGCGGCGGCTTCCTTGACGGCTTCCAACTCAGCCTGGGCCGCGGCCAGTGCCTCTGCGGCTGCTGCCTCTGCTTCGGCTGCCATGGCCTCTGCTTCTGCGGCGGCTGCCTGGGCGGCGGCTGCTTCTGCTTCTGCTTCTGCCTGCGCTGCCGCTGCCGCTTCAGCCTCTGCTTCCGCTGCTGCTGCCTGGGCTGCCGCTGCTGCTGCGGCGTCAGCGTCGGAGGTGTCCTCCGCGCCGCAGGCCGAAGCCACGAGGGCCAAGGCGGCCAGCACCGCCAATATCCTTAGTTTGGTCTTCCTCATTGTTTTCCTTTCCGAGTTGGCCAACTCAAAACGGGTGTTTCCTTGTTGTTCTTTGCCCAAATAGTAGACGGATGAATTCCGGGGTTTACCGGGAGGGCGGGGAGACCGCATGGCCGGTTCCGATGGCGGAGAGATCCTCCCCGACCAGGCCCAGTTGCTCCAGCCAGCGCATGGAGTCGAATCCCACCCAGTGCTCCACGATCTTTCCGTTCTCCACCCGTTGCACCATAACGGCCTGCACCCGGACCTTCTTTCCGGTGGGGGGAGCCCCCATCACTTCCCGGACGTGGGTCCCCTCCCAGGTCCACACCATGGTGCCCTTGTCGCCCTCGGCGGTGAGCACGTCGATGGTCGAGAGGCCGTCGGGGAAGTTCTGGCCGACCGAGACGAACCGTTCGTACCAGGGTCGGTATCCCTGGGTGAGTCCCGGAATGCCGTGCAGGATGATGTCGGGGTGAACCAACTCCTCGAACAACTCCCAGAGACGGTCCTTCCAGGATTCGTCGGACGGGTCGGTCAGCGGGAAGTCCTTTTCGCAGTCGAGCGTGAAACGCTTCACTATCCGGCGGGTCTCTTCGGTCTGGGGATCTGCCATGTCCAATGCTCCTTCTCTTTCAGTTGACGGAGAGGTCCGCCGAGATGACTCCCAGTTGCTGGAGCCAGCTGAGCTGGTCTATCACCGCCCAGTGCTCGACGATCTGTCCGTTCTCGACTCGCTCGATGGTCATTCCCCGGACCGCCAGTTTGATCCCGGTGGGAGGGATCCCCATCAGCGGCGCCGAGTGGGTGGCCTCCCAGGTCCAGTCGACCGCCGCCTTGTCGTTCTCCACCACCATCACGTTCAGGGTGGTCGCCGAGTCGGGGAAGGCGATCCCGAGCTTCTCGTAGAAGTCATACCAGACGTCTCTTCCCCGGGGGACGCCGGGGACGCCGTGCAGCACGATGTCGGGGTGGACCAGTTCTTCGAACAGCGCCCGCAGGTTGGTCTTGAAGACCTCCAGGTTGGCGCCGGTCACGGGAAAGTCCTTCTCTCCCTCGATTATGAAACGCTCGACGACCGCTCGGGTCTCTTCTGTGGTGGACATGTCGCTCCTTCGGAGTAGGGGTCTAGGCGAACGTCAGCAGGCGCCGGGGGTTCTCGATGAGGATCCGGTCGATCAGGCCCTGTGAGAATCCCTTGTAGCGCATCAGCTGCTGGACGGTATCGGGGATGTGCTGCCAGCCGAACCCTCCGTAGCGGCGGTACCAGTGCTGGAGGGCCAGGTCATGGGAGATCAGCAGTTGGTTCTCGTAACCGGCTTCGGCCAGGGTCATGAGGTAGTTGAGCCGCACCGCGTCGTTGGGGTCGTCGATCGGCCCGCGCTGGCGGTGGGAGGCCTCCCTTCCGAAGCCGTCGAGCAGGAGGGACGCTCCGGTGGCGGCCAGGTCCAGGAATGGCTTGGGGTCGAAGGAGTGGGGCGCGGGCCGCGACGGCAGCCGGTGCTCGACATGGGAGAAGGCGATCCGGGAGAGGTCGCCCCCCTCCTCCTCGATGATTCTGATGGCGTCCCACACCGAGTCGGGGCTGTAGCCGGGATGGATGGAGAGACCGCAGCCGGTCTCGTTCTGCGAGCGGATCGAGGCCCGCAGTGACTTCTCCTCGTTGGGGTGGAGCGGCCAGGACAACCCGACCTCTCCGATGATTCCCGCCTTGATGCCTCCCGCCACCCCTTCGACGATGTCGCCCGTGATCAGTTCCTGCATGCGTCCGGCGCTCAGATCCGACATGTTGGACGGATGATGATGCTGGGAGTAGAACCCGGTGCCCATCACGATGTGGACGCCCGTGGCCCGGGCGATCTGCACCAGCCCTCGGGGGTCGCGGGCCAGGCCGCGAGGGGTCTGGTCCACCAGGCACGACCCGGAGTGGCGCTTGAAGAGGTTCGCCTCGTAGATGACGTCGTCGATGTCGGTCAGCCGGTAGTTGCCGTAGAAGAACCAGTAACGTTCGATGTCCCCCCGGGTCTCCAATGTGACGGGTTTGCCCCACTTGGCGGTGAACGAAGCGGCCACCCCCGGACCGTTCTGTCCCGGCTCGAGCCCCGCCTCGGGTTGAGCCGACGCTCTCTCCACCGACTCGGTCGAACCCAGCAGGGCCGTGGCTGAGGACGCTCCCATGGTCATGTCGATCAGCACATGCTCGTGAGGGAGGGTGATGCCCACCTGCTCGGGCGAGACCGGTCCCAGCACTGTCTGGATGGCGCCGGATCGGGTTGGCATGGCCCAACATTGTAGAGAGGAGCAAGAGACGGTGGCGCCGACGACCTGCACCGGGCCCGGTCTCCGGACACCGGTGTCGTTCCCCATGTATTCCACCGGGCGCGGGATTGGGAAGTGGCGACCAGCGGCCGGTAGGCGTCAGTGGCGCCGCGCCGGGATTATTCGGGGACCAGGTCCCTGTGCTTGAGCAGCCACCCGGTGACGATGACCGAGATGATCGCCAGTGCGGCGGCCTTGGCGACCGCCCCCCCGACGCCGACCTCCACCCGGCCCAGCACCTCGGTGACGGTCTCCAGATTGTCGGGCGTCAGGGCGGCCAGGTCCGCCCAGGCCGAGACCACGATGCGATAGATCGACGAGGCTTGGATCCCCTCGATCACGTTGCCGAGGGTCACTTCCCAGATCAGCAGGTAGCCGAGGCCCGCCACGGCGGCACGGCCGACCACCAGGCCCAGGGGAACGAACAGGGCGGCCGACGCCACGCTCTGCACCGCCGCCGCCACGGCGGTGGAGACCCCGATCGACCAGTCTCCAGTGACGACGGCGGCCGCTGTCCAGGACGCGATCACGCCGGCCCCCAGAATCACGAAGGAGGCCAGGGCGGCGGCGGTTATGACCCCCAGAGAGATCGCCCACCGCGACACCGGTTTCAAGAGGAGGAACGGAAGGGTGTGGGACTTTCGCTCCTCCCCCAGCGCGGCGGTCGACACCACCAGGGCGGCGACCGGGAACAGGATCGAAAACCCGAGTCCCACCGTGATGTCGTTGTAGAAGGTGGCCATCCACTCGCTCGAGCGCCCGGGGGCCAGCACCAGTAGTAACGGAGCGATGGAACCGGTCAGGACGAAGAGCCCGATCGACCGACGAAGGCCGAGCAGTCGGCCCGTCACCGACCGCGTGATCAAAAAGAAAGCCCTCACCGCTGCTCCACCAGGTACCGGAACACGCTTTCGAGCGAGTCGTCCTCGGCGGACACGGCCGTCACCACCGAGTCGGTCTCCCGGGCGGCGACTGCGATGTCATGTCCCAGGGCGCCCGCGTCGCTGGTTCTGATCTCGATCCCGGCTGGATCGACGCGCACCGACTCCACCCAGTTCCCGGCCAGGAGCCGGCGGGCCAGTCGGCGGGGCCGGTCGGTGTCGATCCGGATCAGGCGTGGAGTGTCTGACATGGCGTCGCGCAGTGCGGATACGGACCCCGCCGCGGCCAGTCGGCCGTTGACCATGGCCACCACTCTGGTAGCCATGCGGTCCACCTCGGCCAGCACGTGGGAGGAGACGATGATGGTCCTGCCCTCCCCACCCAGTTGCACGAACAGGTCGATCAGCCGAGCGCGCTGGACCGGGTCGGTGCCGTTGAGGGGCTCGTCGAGTATCAGGACCTGAGGGTCATGGACCAGGGCGGCCGCCACCTTGGCCCGCTGGCGCATGCCCTTCGAGAATCCCAAGAGAGCGCGGTCGGCGTCTTCGCCGAGATGGACCGTGTCCAGCGCCCGTTGAGCAGCCGACTTCGCATCCTCCACCTTGGAGAGCGCCGCGCTCCATTCGACGAAGCGGCGGGCGCTCATGTGGTTGTATACCGCTTCGTCCTCGGGTACGAAGCCGACGTGGCGGTAGACACTGTGATGTCTCTTCGGGTTCCGGCCCAGAATGGCGGCCTTGCCCGCCGACGGCGACAGGAGACCGGCCAGCACCCTCAACAGCGTGGTCTTACCGGCGCCGTTGGGTCCCAGCAGCCCCGTCACCCCCGGTCCGAAGGAGCAGTTCACTTCTGAGACCGCCACCTTCTGGCCGAACCACTTCGACAGGTCGGTGGCGACCACCGTGGCGTCGGAGACATCACGCGCGTCCGTGGCTCGGGGCGCTCCGGTCATGTCAGCCTCCGGTATCGCCAGCCCACCACCAGCACGCTGACGACGGCCATGCCGATCACCACCATGAGCGAGGCCTCGGGGCCGAAGCCCGCCTGTGCGGGGATGGTGGCGGATGCCTCCAGGTCGAAGATCCAGTCGCGGACGTGTCGAGGGTGCTGTTCCAGCGCCAGTAGGGAGGTCCACTTCGTGCCGGGCGCCGAACTGGCTTCCTGGAGGAGGAGCGCCACGAGGTTGAGGCCCAACAGCACAGCGACGAAACCCGCCGCGGCGTTGCCTACCCGCTTGGCGAACGAGGCGGCCAGAAAAGCCAGCGAGGCATGCATCGTGAAGTAGACGAGAGCGGCTGCGGGGACTTTCCACAGGATGTCGGTGGTCCCCCCCAGGTAGGAGAGGAAACCGGCCGGCGACAACGCTGCGAATCCCAGGTGAAGAAGGAGTTGTGGTACCAGCCAGAAGCTCAGGATGACCGCGCCGAAGGTCGCCCCCTTGGCCACCAGGTAGTCGCGCACGCTCAGAGGTCTCGAAAAGTAGACGTTCAGCACTCCCTGGGTCCGGTCGGGGACCAGCAACTGGGGGCCGGTGAAGGCGGCGAAGAGCAGGGCCACGGTCGATATGAAGTCGAAGTATCCGGCGTACCGCGGGAACAGGCCGGAGGTGTCCAGCGAGACGGGCAGGGTGGACGAGACCCACTCGATCGCCACCAGGAGCACCGCCGATCCCAGCGCCAGGGCGATGAGCGTCCACGGGAACAACTTGCGTTTTGCCTTGCGCCGCAACCCCAGTACGCGCCGGTATCCCTCTTTGACGACAGCCGCCATGGCGCCGCCCCGCCCCGTGCTGGGCCCGTCGTAGCTGCGGTAGCCGCGGTCGAGGATGATCGCCGAGTCTTGACCGGTCGTCGGAACCTCAGCCATTCGACTCCCTGGTGGCCGCCATGAACACGTCCTCCAGGCTTCTCAGATCGGTGCCCATCGCCCGGATCGATGAACCGGAGGCCGCCAATGCATCGCGCACCGCGACGAACACGTCGTCGGAGGAACTCATGGCCGTCACGACCCGCCCGTCATGGGTGACTTCGACGCCCCTGGCGGTGAGGGCGGTTACCAGCGGCAGGGGATCGCCGAACACCTCCACCGAGACCGCGGCGCCGTCGTCGGGAGGATCGAGAGGAGCGGAGCGGAGCAACCGGCCGCCATCCAGCATCACAACCCAGTCGCAGGTCTGCTCGATGTCGTCCAACAGGTGGGACGAAAAGAGAACGTTCATTCCGAACTCGCGGAAGCGATTGATCACCTCCAGCATCTGGTCGCGCCCTCCGGGGTCGAGACCGGATGCGGGCTCGTCGAGGAGCACCAACTCGGGATCGTGCACGATGCTCTGGGCCAGTTTGACCCGTTGCTGCATGCCGGTGGAGAAGTCCCCGAGATAGCGGAATCGCTCCTCGTGCAGTCCCACCAGGAACAGGGTTTCGGAGGCGCGGCGGCGGGCCTCGGCCGGTGGGATGCCGGCCAGTTCGGCGGCGTACGCCACGAAGTCGGCCGCGGTCTGGTCGCGGGGGAGGCAGCTCCCCTCCGGCATGTAGCCGATCTTGGCCCGCAGTCCGGCGGCGTCCCTGGAAACCGGCGTTCCGAACACCGCCACGTCTCCCGAGGTCGGGGCCGTCAGCCCCAGCAGCAGTCTGATCAGAGTGGTCTTGCCCGCCCCGTTGGCGCCCACCAACCCTGTTATGCCGGGTGGAACGCTGAGATCGACCCCGGCGAGAGCTCTCACCTGCCCGAAGTGTTTGTGGAGGTCCCGGGTTTCGACGATCGGCGAGTCTGGGAGTCGCGGACCGGTCGGTCCGTCACTCACGGGAGTCGGCGTCCTGGGGGCACATCTGGCCAAGTGATGTCGTTCTTCTGCTCATGCAATACAAATATGGGGCGTCCGAGACGGCCTGTCTATGGGGGATAACCCTGGTTTCTGTGGGGTATCACCCTGAATGCAGGCCCTGTGCCGAGGATTGCCAGCATGGCGTTGCCCCCAACATGGGGCCGACCCCACGATGCTTCCTGCCTTGACGCCAAGCTGTCGCCGGTCGATGCTAGGCAAAGGTCAGCAGGCGCCGGGGGTTCTCGATGAGGATCTGGTCGATCAGGTCTTGGTGGAATCCCTTGTAGCGCATCAGTTGCTGGACGGTTTCGGGAATGTGCAGCCATCCGTGTCCGCCGTACTTGCGCTGCCAGTGCTGGAGGGCCAGGTCGCTGGAGATCAACAATTGCTCGCGGTGGCCGGCCTCGGCCACGGCCATCAGGTAGTTGAGCCGGATGGCGTCGTTGGCAAAGTCCACGGGCCCGCGCTGGCGATAGGACTGCTCCCAGCCGAAGCAGTCGATTGAGAGGTTGACGCCGGTCTTGGCCAACTCCAGGAAGGGTGCGGGGTCGAAGGAATGCGGGGCGGGCCTCGAAGGAAGCCGGTGTTCGAGATGGCAGATGACGGTCCGGGAGAGGTCGCCTCCCTCCTCTTCGAGGATCCGCACGGTGTCCCATATGGAGTCGGCGCTGAACCCCGGATGGATGGACAGGGGCGCCCCGGTCTCTTTCTGGGAGCGGATCGAGGCTCGCAGCACTTTCTCCTCGTTGGGGTGCAGGGGCCAGGTCAATCCGACCTCACCGATGATCCCCGCCTTGATGCCTCCCGCCACGCCGGTAACTATGTCGCCGGTGATCAACTCCTGCACGCGGGAGACGTCCATCTCCGACATGTTGGAGGGGTGGAACTCATAGGCGTAGAAGCCGGTCCCCATCACCACGTGCACCCCGGTGGCCCGGGAAATCTGCGCCAGCCCCCGCGGGTCGCGGGCCAGCCCCCGGGGGGTCTGGTCAACCAGGCATGTCCCTCCGTGCCGTTTGAACAGGTTGGCCTCGTAGATGACGTCGTCGATGTCGGTGATCCGGTAGTCCCCGTAATAGAACCAGTGACGGGCTATGTCGCCGCGGTTCTCCAGGGTGATGGGCTGTCCCCACTTGGCGGTCCAGGTCGCCGCCACCCCCGGCCCGTCCTGTCCCTTCTCCCACCCCGCCTCGGGGATCTCCGCCGCCTTCTTGGCCGACTCCCCAGAGTTCACGAGCGCGATGGCAGACGACTGGCCCATCGTCATGTCGATAAGCACATGCTCGTGGGGGAGGGTTATGCCCAGGATGTCGGGGGAGATGGTCCCCAGCACCGTCTGGACGTTGCCTTTCTGCGTATTCGTAGAAGCCATGTTGAGGGGAGCGTAACAAGGAGGCGTGGAACTCCTACCGCCCTCGTATGATGATTCTCTGTGGAGTCCCCTTGGTCGAGGGACCAGTCGGATGTCCCAGGAGGACGCCGGCGACGTCGGAGTCGGAGAGGAACGCCCGGAGCATGAGAATGGAGCGAGAGATCCAGGCGGTTGACCTGCACGCCGCCGGAGAGCACGCCCGGGTGATCGTGGGCGGGGTGGCGGATGTGCCGGGCAACTCGATGTTCGAGAAGATGCAGTACCTGGAACGGCACGCCGACGGACTCCGGAAGCTCATGCTGCGGGAGCCCCGCGGCTATCCGGCCGCCAACTGCAACCTGGTCCTTCCCCCCACGGTCCCCGAGGCCGACGCTGGGTTCGTGATCATGGAACAGACCGAGTACCCGCCCATGTCGGGGCACAACACGATGTGCGTCGTCACCGCTCTCATCGAGACCGGCATGGTCGGCTCACGGGAGCCGGTGACCCACTTGACCCTGGAGACCCCCGCCGGTCTGATCGAGGTGGAGGCCCGGGTTGAGGGAGGAAAGGTCACCTCGGTCACCCTCGAGAACGTTCCCGCCTTTCCGGTCCACCTGGGCGCCAAGGTGGAGATTCCCACCCTGGGAGAGGTGGAGGTGGACGTGTCGTGGGGAGGTATGTTCTTCGCCATCGCCGACGCCCGGCCCTTCGACGTCTCCATCCGCCCCGAGAACGGCCGCGACCTGGTCCGCCTGGGCGCCATGGTCAAACAGGCCGCCCGGGAGCAGTTGGAGGCGATCCATCCCGAGAACCCCGAGATCCGCCAGGCCAGCATCGGGATGCTCACCGAGCCCTTCGACCGGGAGAGGGGAGAGGCCAGGACCGCGGTCACCCTGGCCACCGGCGACCTCGACTGGGACCGACCCGAGACCTGGACCGGCGCCCTGGACCGCTCCCCGTGCGGCACCGGCACCTCGGCCAGAATGGCCGTCCTCCACGCTCGCGGCGAGTTGGCCATCGGAGAAGGCTTTCGCCACCACGGCCCGTTGGGCACCGTGTTCACCGGCCGACTAGTCAGGGAGACAACCGTGGGCGGAGTCCCAGCCGTAGTCCCCACCATCACCGGCACCGCCTGGATCACCGGCAGGGCCCGATACGTGCTAGACCCAACCGATCCCTTCCCCGAGGGCTACACCATAGGCGACATCTGGGGTTAATCCCGAGGGTGGAAAGCCGGGCCCGAGCCCGCTCTCGCCCAAGGCGGGCCGTCAGCATTGTGACAACCACATCAGACGGAGAATGCATCCGCTGGCGGTTTTCAGGGTTGGATGTCTTTGATCAATAGCATGAGCGTCAGGTTGTTGAACGGGGAGGGTTCGAACCCGTAGTGCCGATAGAACCCAGCGGCTTGGGAATCCTTGGCGTGGACCAGGACCAGCCGTAGGCCGGTGAGTTCGGCTACTTCGAGTGCTTTGAGGAGGAAGTGCTTGAGCAGCGCTGCGGCAAGGCCCTTACCTTGGTGGTGACGGTCAACTGCCAGCCGACCGAGGAGCATGGCGGGCAGAGGATCGGGTTGATTTCGGGCCGCGCGAGAAGTGGCCGTTGTGCGGGCCACTACCGCCGTGGCAGACGCGTAGAAGGCGACCACCCGGGTTCCGTGCGTGACAACCCAGGTCCGGCTGGAACCCTCCCGCTGGTTCCGTGGCGCCCGTCGCTTTAGCCAGTGGTTGAGCGTTTCGTTGCCGCAATCGAATCCGTCAACATCGTGCGACGTAGTGAGAAGCTCTGGCTCCTGGTATCGGTTCACTCCGAGTCGAGAACCGAGTCGTTGGCAAGCAACTCCGCGATCTTCGGCTTGGCGGTCGCCGGGCGATCAAGCAAAGCTTGAAGCTCCTCCCACGCCTCTCCGGACACAACGAAGACCCGACGGTCGGCCAGGTCCTCGACAGCCGAGGCGACTGCACGGCTGACCACGTACTCGCTGAGCGACATCCCGCTGGTGCTCACCACCTGGCGCACGATCATGTCCTGGGCCGGTGTCACCCTAAGGGTCCACCGTTTCGTTTTTGCGTCCATGAGAACTCAGTGTACGTCGGACCGACGCACACAGCCCACCGACTTTGCTCTTCTCTTCTCGGTGAGAGGTGGAACTTCGATCTGAAGCGTGACATCAATGAGACGACGTATGACTCTTCGGCACTGGGACAGTGTGTTCAGTCCATGTGACAGCGTCAACCCTGCTCAGGGAGGTTTATTTCGCGAGGCCGATTGCCACAAACACCAATCTGCGAAACCTGTCACTAACCCGCGAAAACCGCGCCAAACCTTCTCACGCCAGGGCCCATCCCCCACCACCGCCTTGCCATTTGGGACACGCTCGGTTAGTCCCGCCAGGGGAGCGTTTCCCGAGATAAGAACCTCGTCTTTGATGTTTGCGGCCCGAGCGACGTCGGAACGGACCGGCAGGTCTTGTGATGCAAACAGCGTGCTATGTGCCTGTGACAGGTTCAACCCGTCAATAGCGATTTGTTTCGCGACTGTCTCTGAGGTCGGGTCCGTTCCTAGTCGGAGCCGAGGTCTCGGGCGATGGAGCGGGGGGTCTGGCCTCCCACGTGGTCATCTGAAGTGAGGGCGCTGTGGGCGTGCGCCACCTGGTGCAGGCCGAAGGCGGTTGACATCCCGTCTCGGAGGCCCATGCGGTCCTCCACCGCGTTCAGGGCCCGCTTGGCGAGCGCCACTCCGAAACGCGGTCGGGCTGCGCACCGCTCCGCCAGACGGGCGGTGGTCTCCCTCAACTCGTCCAGGGGCACCACCCGGTTGACCATCCCCACCTCGTAGGCGCGGGCGGCGGACATCCGGTCTCCCACGAGCAGGAACTCCCGGGCGATGCGGGTGGACATCACGTACTGGTGGGCGAAGTACTCGATGCCGGGGATGCCCATCCTCACCACCGGGTCGGCGAAGTAGGCGTCCTCCGACGCCACGATCAGGTCGGCGGGCCAGATCACGGAGAGTCCTCCCGCCACGCAGGCTCCGTGCACCATGGCGATCAGCGGCTTGGGAAGCTCCCGCCATCGGAGCGGCATGGAGAGATAGGCCTCGTCCTCTCTGACCAGGATGGCTTCCGCCCCCTCCTTGTCGGAGTGGTCGTACCAGGTCGTGGCCACCCGCTCGAAAGGCTTCTCCAGATCCCGACCGGGGCTGCCCAGGTCATGGCCCGAGCAGAAGTGGGGCCCGGCCCCCCCGATCACCACCGCTCCTATCCCGTCGTCGGAAGCGGCCTCCGCCAGGGCCTGGTCCAGGGCTGTGATGAGGGCGATGTTGAGTGCGTTGCGGTACCGGGGGCGGTTGAGGGTGAGCCACAGCACGGCCCCCTCCCGCTCGGACAGGAGCACCCCCTCAGGCATCGGGCGTCAGCCGGATCAGCCGCCGACCCCGATTCTCCCCCCGGAAGAGACCCAGGAAGGCCTCCGGGGCGTTCTCGAAGCCGTCGATGATCTCCTCTCTGAACACCAGTCGGTCCGAAACCATCCACTCTCTCATTTCGGCCATGGCTTCACGGAACTGGGGGAGAAAGTCCCAGACCACGAAGCCGGTCATGGTCAGCCGGCGATTGATCATCTCACCAACCGCCCGGATCCCCCGCGGCTCTACGCGGGCGTACTCGCTCACCTGTCCCGAGATCGCCACCCGTCCTCCGATGTTCATGTTCATCAACGCCGCGTCCAGCGTCTCGGCGCCCACATTGTCGAAGTACACATCCACCCCTCCGGGACAGACCCGGGAGATGGCGGCCGCCAGGTCGGGCTCTGTCCGGTAGTTGATGCAGTCGTCGACACCCAGTTCGTCGGTGACGAGGGTGCACTTCTCCTCCGATCCGGCTATCCCCACCGTCCGGCATCCCAGGTTGCGGGCGATCTGGAGAGCGGTGCTTCCCACCGGACCCGCCGCCGAGGAGACCAGCACGGTCTCCCCGTCCCCGGCTTCCGCCACCCGCCTGATGCCGAAGTAGGCGGTGAGCCCCGAAACCCCCAGTGCTCCGATCGCCGCTCGCTCCGACAGCGGAGGGCTGAACACTGCGGGATGGAGGCGGAGCACCCCGCGTCCCGAGGAGACATAGCCCTCCCGCCAGCCGTTGGCGCTGCTGACCCGGTCCCCGACCTCGAAGCGGGGATTCCGGGACTCGGCGACGACGCCCACCGAGAAGCCGTCGACCACCTCCCCCGGTTGCAGACGGGGCGCGTAACTGTCCCGGGTCAAGCGGTCCAGCACTCCCGGATCAACCGAGATGTAGGTGTTGGCGACGCGGATCCCCCCCTCTCGGAGCGGCGGGAGTTCCACCGAGACCATCCGGAAGTTGTCGATGTCCGGCCCGCCTGCGGGGGCGCCGGCCAGAACCCAGTTGCGACTGACAGTGGTCATGGCAGACTCATCGCGGGCCGTGGGGGACGATCACTGCTCGCCCTTCCAAGCTTCCTTCCCGAAGCTTCTGGTAGGCGAGGGAAGCATCCTGCATGGAGAAGGTCTCGGTGTCGCTCTTGACCGCCCCGGTACCGGCCAGTGCGACCACCTCGGCGAGATCGGAGATCGTGCCCCAGAACACGGTGGAGGCCGAGAGGCCGCGGGGGACCTGGAGGTATCCCATCGGAAACGATCCGGGCCCGATCCCCACCACGGTGATGTGGCCGCGGATCGCCGCGGCGGAGACGGCCAGAGACAGGGTGTCGTCGGTGCCCACAATGTCCAGAATCAGGTCCGCACCCCGGCCGGCGGTCATCTCCCGGATGACGCCCGGGGCGTCCTCACCGGACAGAACGGTCTGATGGGCCCCGTGACGTCTTGCCACTTCCAGGCGGGCCGGGGCGATGTCCACCGCGATCACCTGGGCGCCAGACAGCGCCCGGAGGATCTGGATCGCCAGCGACCCCAGTCCCCCGACACCGATGACCACCGCGGTCGCTCCCTCATCCAGGTGATCGAGGCTCTGTCGGATTGTGTGATAGGTAGTAAGACCCGCGTCGGTGAGAGGGGCGGCTTCAACCGGATCGAGATCGGGGGGGAGAGGGACCAGATGATGGGACATCGGCGCCAGAAAGAACTCAGCGATCCCGCCATCTCGACCCAGACCCGGCCTACCCGGGCCTGACGCCACCACCTCGGCGGCATTCTCACAGTAATTCTCAGATTGGATGGCGCACTGGCCGCAGGCGCCACACCCCCAGGCGCCGTAAACCGCCACTGCCGTTCCCGCCTCGAGGTCTGAACCTCCGGGTCCCGTCTCCTCCACCCATCCGGTGATCTCGTGGCCCACCGTGAAAGGAAGGTCGTAGGAAGGCAGCATCGACCTGGGCCAGTCGCACAGGTACAGGTCGGAGTGGCACACCCCCGCTCCCGCCACCCGGATCAGGGTCTCTCCCGGGCCCGGCTCGGGAGTGGGGACCTCGCAAAGCTCGAAGTCCTCTTCCCAGGTCGTGAACTGGTAAGCCAACATGTTGCTTTTGGAGGGTAACCGGACAGAGTCCGCTATCTTGAAAAGCTGGCGCCTCATTGGAGAGGCTTGCACCCCGAAGGAAGGAATGATCATGCCGTCAGGCTTCCCCGATTGGACACCGGAAGGAGACACCGAAGAGACCCGCAGGCTCTTCATGCGTTGGCTGGAGGGACAGGAAGCCGACTTCCCCTACCCTCCCGACGACTCGTGGAAAGGGAGGCTTCTGGATCTGGTGGAGGAGTTCGTCCACCCCGATGTGATCCTCCACAACGTGCCGGTCCGCCGCCCGGGACGGGACGGCTGGGTCGAGTTCCTGATGGGCCTGGGAGAGGCCTATCCCGACTCCAACACCAACTACGACATCATCATGGTGGACGGCAACATGGCGGCCGCCCGCTGGCATTACACGGCCACCCAGATGTCCTCCCACTTCGAGCACGAGGCCACCGGGAAGAAGGTCCGGGTGGAAGGGGTGATGTTCGAGCGCTTCGAGAACGGCAAGATAGTCGAGCACTGGGCGATGATCGACCGGCTCAACTGGCTGCAGCAACTGGGACTGGTCGATGAGGAGATCCAGCTCTGAACGGCCCGAGTCCAAACCTAAGAGGAGAAGAAGATGCCTGTTGTATTACCAGAAGGAAACCCCGAGGGTGACACCGAGGAGACCCGGCGGGTCTTCATAGAGTTCATGGTCGCCCAGGAGCAGGACTTTCCCTACCCGCCCGACGACTCGTGGAAGGGCCGGATGCGGGCCACGGTGGAAAAGTACGTGGACCCCGATGTGGTGGTCCGCAACGTCCCGGTGCGCAGCCCCGGGCGGGACGGGTACGCGGATTTCCTGGTCGCCCTCGGAAACGCTTACCCGGACGGACAGACCACATTCAACATGATCGTCGCCGACGGCGACACCGTCGCCTCCAAATGGACCTTCAACGCCACCCAGCAATCCGCTCACTTCGAGCACGGCGCCTCCGGCCAGAAGATCCACATCGACGGCATGTCGTTTGCCCGCGTCCGGAACGGAAAGTTCGTGGAATACTATTCGCTTGCCGACAAGCTGGCTTGGGCCAAGCAGTTGGGGATAGTCGACGAATCGGTCCAGCTTTAACCCTGGATAAAGCCCGAAGGAACCGCGACTAAAAACACCGGGTTCAGTCCGACTCGGTGATCGTTACCGAGTTGATCGTCACGTCCGTCAACGGCCGGTCGTTGCGGTCGGTCGCAACCTTCTGCATGGCGTCCACGACATCCAGACCGGCCACCACCTTGCCGAACAGGGAGTACTGCGGCGGGAGTCGGCGACCGTGGGGCCCGCTGATGATGAAGAACTGGCTGCCGTTGGTGTTGGGCCCGGCGTTGGCCATGGCGAGGGAGCCGACTTCGTAGAGTCCCGGTCTGGGCAACTCGTCCGCGAAGCGATACCCGGGGCCACCCCGGCCGGTGCCGGTGGGATCGCCGCCCTGGCACACGAACCCCTCGATGATCCGGTGGAAGATCACACCCTCGTAATAGTGGTAGCGGGCCAGCACCACGAAGTTGTTCACGGTGAGGGGAGCGGAGATAGCGTCGAGGGCTATGGTCAAAGTCCCCATCGACGTCTCCATCACCGCGGTATAGGACTTGTCGGGATCGATACACATGGGGGGCGGCGTCGGGAAATTGCGACGGACCGGACTGGATCCGTCCGCCGCTGGGCAAGGCGTTTCGGCCACGGAGGGTCTCCTTTTGTTGCTGTGTCTTCAGGAAGGGACGGGCTAAACCCTAATCACACCTGCCGTCCGAAGAGGTCAGATGACCAGCGGACGGTAATCGATGTCGTAGCCGAAGGCCCGGGGTCCCACCACCTCCAGGGCTTTCGGTGTCTTGAGAAGGTCGGGGCACGGGATCACCAGGACATCGGCCCGCAACCCGTATCGGACCAGTTCGGTCGTGATCGGTTCGCCCTCGTCGGTGGTCACCAGGGTGATGAGGTCGGGAACGGTGACGGGGACCTCGTCACCCTCGCGGATCACCAGGTTCTCGTTCTGGAAGTCGATCTCTATCCGGCGTCCGGCGTCGTCATCCAGTCCCTCGACCACCAATCGTCCCTTGGCGAAGCCCCGCGTGGCCCGCCGCTCCACGTCGACCACCTTCCCCCGGATGTACCGGCGCCCACCCGCCTCCCTCACAATGGCTTCGCCCGGGTCCTGGTGGCGCTTGCGGGCGTCCAGCACCGCTCTTCCGATCCGGACAGCGAGGGAGAACGTGTTGGGGATTATGGCCCTGCGGCAGAAGGCCCCGTCCATCACCGCGTTGGCCAGGCCGGCGTGACCCCCCATGTCGATGGTGACCGACCGCATGATTCTCTCCAGCCAGTGGGCGTCCAGGACGCGGTCCAACACGATGCGGTTGCCCCGCTCGTCGGCCAGAGCGGCCGGGAACGGCGATCCTCCGTAGATGAGGTAGGTGATCATCTGAAGCTCGGGGAAGGCCCTTCCCATTCCGTCGCCGTCCACCACCGGGATGCCGAGGCGGGCCCCGACCACCAGGGGCACCATCGAGTTCCCCCCGCCCATCTCGAAGGGAGCGATGGCGGTGAATTTCCTGCCCAGGTGACGCTCCAGCGCCCGGACGGCGTCGGTCTCCTCGTTCCCTCCCGCCACTTTCTCGTATGCAACCACGGGAGAGCCCATCCCGCCCACCGCCACCAGCAGATCGTCGTCGGCTATTTCCGTCGGATCGATGATTTCGATCCTCCTACCGGCGCGCAACTCCGCACGAGCTCGCAACCTTCCCAGGTAGGGGTTTCCCCCTCCGCCGGTGCCGAGGATGGCCGCCCCGATCGCTGCGGGAGTCAGATCTTCCTCGGTTACATTCCACATCTGCACTGTTCCCGTTCGCGAGACACCACCCAACCCTGTCAGTCTACGCGCGGGACGGCCCGGCCGTTTAGAAGGGCCGTGGTTGGGGAGTCAGCATCCTCAGGTCCTCGCCTGCGATGTAGTCCATCGGGTCGAAGGACAACTCGGCCCATCGAGGATCGGCCTCGTATCGCTCTTCGGCCTCCGCGAATGACAGGTCGCCGTCGTAATGCACTATCCAGACGTACTGGCAGGTCTCCTCCACCAGCCACGGGCCGTCGAGCCGGAAGCCGTGGTCCAGGCGGATCGGCACGATCTCTTCATTCACCTTCCGGGCGAACTCCTGCCAGGTGTCGGGATGGAGGTTGTAGATACGTAGTTGGGCCGCCATTTTCGGCATCCTAGCAGGTCAGATGGGATAAACCCGGTGCTGCTTCGGGACCACATTTCGCCCTTCTATGTAGACTTCGGGAACCTGATTTCCTGAGGTGACGATCGATGCAATTCCTGGCGCCGGATACGGTCGAAGAGGCCCTTCGGTTGCTGTCGGACAGGGGAGATCTCCGGGTGTTGGCCGGCGGGACGGACGTCATGATTCAACGCATGACCGGTCAGCTGCCTCGTTCCGAGTCGCTCCTGTACATCGGAGGACTGGCCGATCTGCGGGGGGTTAGCCGCTCGAATGGAATGATCCGGATAGGCGCCCTGACCACCCACCGGGACCTCCGGTGTGATCGGACCATCGTCACCCATTTGCCCTCGTTTGCCGAGGCCGCCGCCACGGTGGGGGGATGGCAGACCCAGGCGGTCGGAACCATTGGGGGCAATCTCTGCAACGCCTCGCCTGCCGCCGATCTGGCGCCCCCGATCCTGGTTGCCGATGCGACCATGGTGGTGTCCGCTGCCGATGCCCCGATGCGGATCCCGGCCGACCGTTTCTTCGTGGACAGGCGTCGCACCGCCCTGCCGGCCGGCCAGATCCTCCTGGAGATTGAGGTGCCGGCGCCCCCCGAAGACACCTGGGAGTCCTATCTCAAGGTGGGACGGAGGGGCGCTATGGAGGTTGCCCTGGTTGGCTTGGCAGCCCGCTTCAGCATGGTCGGCAACCGGATCACAACCGCCCGACTGGCGGTGTGCTCGGTGGCGCCCACGCCCCGGAGGCTGCGTCATGCCGAAGAGGCGTTGACGGGCTCCACGCTCGATGAGGAAGCGGCGGCGGAGGCGGCCCGACGGGCGACAGAAGAAGTGGACCCGATCGACGACCAGCGGGCCACCGCTACCTACCGGCGGATGCTGGTAGGGCGCCTCATCCGAAAAGCCGCCCGCCTGGCGCGCCAGAGCCTGGAGATCCGATGACGCAGGAACTCAGCATGGAGGTCAACGGGATCCGCCGGACAGTGGAGGTCGCCGGCGACGAGGTCCTCCTGGACACGCTCCGGGACCGCCTGTATCTGACCGGGACCAAGCGGGGCTGCGACGAGGGCGAATGCGGAGCCTGCACGGTGATCGTCGACGGTGCGCCCGTCCATTCCTGCATTTTCCCGGCTCTGGCGGCCGAAGGCGCCGAGGTCAGGACTGTGGAGGGCCTGGCCGGCTCGGCGGGACGACTGAACCCCCTCCAGAGAGCCTTCGTCGACCAGGCGGCCGTGCAGTGCGGTTTCTGCACGCCGGGCTTTTTGATGACGCTGACCGCGCTGCTCGAAACCAATTCATCCGCCTCCGACTGCGAAGTCGACGACGCCATCGCGGGCAACATCTGCCGCTGCACCGGATACACCGCCATCCGGGCCGCGGTCAGGTCTCTGGTAAGGGAGGGCGGGGCGTGACGGCCGTGGGCATGGGAACGTCGCGGTCCGACGCCGACGCCAAGGTGCGGGGCCTGGCCGTATACGGTGTCGACTACCGGGAGGCGGGGATGCTCCATGCCCGGCTGCTGCGGTCCCCGGTTCCGGCCGGAAGAATCATCCGGCTCGACGTGACCGAAGCTCGCTCCAGCCCCGGAGTCCACGCGGTGATTACCGCCGCCGATGCGCCCGAGCACCGAAACGGCCTGGTCCTCCTGGACACGCCCTTCTTCGCCGACGACATGGTGCTCTACGAAGGGGAACCCATCGCAATGGTGGTGGCCGACACCGCCACACAAGCCCAGTCGGCGATCGAGACCATCGAACTGGAGATAGAAGAGCTGGAGCCGGTCTCCAACGTGGCCGAAGCGCTTGCGCCCGGCGCCAGGCTCCTCCACCCCGATCTGGACTCCTATGAGATCCTTCCCGGGACCGCACCCTGGCCGAAGGGAGGGAACTGTGGGGGGGTGATGTCATCCGACCCCGGGGACGTAGACGAGGCGTTCGAGGAAGCCGACGTCATCGTGGAGGACGTCTACACCGTTCCCCGCCAGTACCAGGCCTATCTAGAGCCCAAGTCGGCCACCGCCTCCTATGACGGCTGGCGGTGGACCCTGAACGTGTCCCATCAATTCCCCTACAAGGCGCGCAGCAGGGTGGCCCAGTCGCTGGGAGTAGCCGAGTCCCGGATCCGGGTGGTCGGACATCACATCGGAGGCGGTTTCGGGGCCCGTCTCGACCTCGGCATCGAGCATTACGCGGCGATCGGCGCCTCCCTCACCGGCAGGACCGTCCAACTTCTCAACGACCGGGAAGAAGACCTCCTCTCCTGCATGTCCCGCGAGAACGCCACCATCAGGGTGCGCTCGGGGCTGACGAACCAGGGTCGGATCGTCGCCCGGGAGTTCGAATGCCTGATGGATTCCGGCGCCTACGCGGGAGACACGCCCTATCTGACCAGCATCGTGCTCTTGATGGCCGGCTCGGTGTACCGGGTCGGGCCCACCCGGGTGACGGCCAAGAGCGTCTACACCAACACCGCGCCATCGGGAGCCTTCCGGGGAGTCTGCGGAACCTATCTCTGTTTCGCACTGGAAAGGCACACCGACCGACTGGCCCAGGCGATCGGCATGGACCGGCGAGAGTTCAGGATGCGCAACCTCTTCGAGCCTGGCGACTCCATGCTCAACGGACAGACCCTGGAGGACGCCGACATCCTGCGGGAGGCCTTCGACCGGGTCGAGGATGCAGCCCCCTGGGATAAGGCGGGGAAAGGTCCCCTGCGGGGGGTGGGGTCCGCCGCGGTCATCTGGCTCACCAACCCCCTGGCCGGTTCCGCCACGCTGGGAATCCAGGAGGACGGTTCCCTGGGAGTCTCGACCGCCGCCACCGAGAACGGCAGCGGCGCTGTGACCATGGGTCTTCGACAGATCGCCGCCGCCGAGTTCGGCCTGGACGCCGACCAGGTGTACGTGACCTCTCCTGACACCGACACCCAGGCCTACGACGCCGGATCGCAGGGGAGCAGGACCACCCACGTGGTGGGGATGGCCATCGAAGCGGCCGCCAGGCAGATGAAACCACGCCTCTTCAACATCGCCTCGGGCCTCCTGGCAGTACCTCCCGACGACCTGGAACTGGGCGGGGGCAGAGTATCCGTGCGCGCCGACCCGTCCCGAGCGGTCTCTCTGGCGGAGGTGGCCCGCACCGCCCTGGGCGCCGGGGGGCCGCTCAGCGCGACGGGGACCTACAGCGTCCCCCTTCCCAAATGGGACCCCGATTCGGCCGAGGGCCTTTTGTTTCCGGTCTTCCCGGTCCCCACCTATCACGTCCACCAGGCCGAGGTGGAAGTCGATCCCGACGACGGCTCGGTCCGGGTCACCCGGTATGTCGTAGCCCAGGAGGTGGGGCGGATGATCAACCCGGACGGCGTCTACGGCCAGATCCAGGGAGGAGTCGCCCAGGGAATGGGATACGCACTATGGGAGGGTCTGGAAAGCCACAGGGGTCGCTACACCCGCCGCACCCTGGAATCGTACGGGTTGCCCCTGGCGGTGGACATACCCGATGTGGAGGTAATCATTCTCGAGCATCCCTGCGAGGCGGGTCCCTTCGGGGCGAAGGGGGTTGCCGAGCCGCCCATCGTGCCGGTCGCCGCGGCCATCGCCAACGCCGTCTCAGACGCCACCGGCGCCGACGTCACCAGCCTCCCGATAGACCCCGAGGAGTTGCTGGCGGCCATTGACAGACTGCAGGAAGGCTGACATTGCGCCTCGGCATCGACGTCGGAGGCACTAACACCGACGCGGTCCTGATGCGGGGCCGCCATGTCGTTTCGTCCTGCAAGACCCCGACCACCCCCGATGTCTCATCCGGCATAGGCGCTGCGCTCCGGCAGGTACTCGCCTCCCCGACGGTCGATCCCCGGGAGATCCAGGCGGTGATGATCGGCACCACCCACTTCACCAACGCAGTCGTAGAGGCTCGGCAGTTGGCGGCCACCGCCGCCGTCCGTCTCGGCGCGCCGGCCACTCTGGCTGTACCTCCCATGACCGACTGGCCGGACCGCCTGCGCCGGGCCCTGGGGGACCACACCTATGTGTGCCGCGGCGGCCACGAGTTCGACGGACGGGAGATATCTGCCCTCGACGTCGATGAACTCAGACGCGTCGCATCGGAGATCGGCGAAGCCGGCGTCACCTCGGTGGCCGTGACCTCGGTGTTCTCGCCGGTCAACCCTGAGATGGAGACCGCTGCTGCCGCCGTCCTCACCGAGGAGTTGCCCGGGGCAAAGGTCTCCCTCTCCAGGGAAATCGGACGGGTGGGCCTCTTCGAAAGGGAGAACGCCACCATCCTGAACGCCTCTCTGCGCCCCCTCGCAGACCGTGTGTTCGACGGTTTCGAAGAGGTGGTGGCCCAAGCCGGAGTGCGCGCTCCGGTGTTCATCTCGCAGAACGACGGCACCCTGCTGGGCCTCGACTACGCCCGCCGCTATCCGGTCGCCACGTTCGCGTCGGGGCCCACCAACTCGATGCGGGGCGCCGCTTTCCTGAGCGGCGTCGAGAACGGCGTCGTGATAGATGTGGGAGGGACGACCACCGACGTGGGAATCCTGGTGGGGGGTTTTCCCAGGGAAGCCTCGGTGGTGGTTCACGTCAGCGGGGTGATGACCAACTTCCGGATGCCCGACGTGCTGTCGCTGGGCATCGGCGGCGGTTCGCTGGTCCGGTCTGAAGGGAATCAGGTAACGGTCGGTCCCGAAAGCGTCGGATACCGGCTCGACGAGCGAGCGCTGGTCTTCGGGGGACCGGATCTCACCGCCACCGACATCGCAGTAGCCGGAGGCCTGGCCTCCATCGGAGATCGGGAAGCTGTCGACCGGGTGGAAACAGATGTGGTCAAGCGGGCACTGGACCGGATCCGCCAGGAGGTGGCGGGAGCCGTCGACCGGTTGAAGACGAGCCCCGACCCCGTGTCGGCGATCGTGGTGGGCGGGGGGTCGATTCTCCTGGAGGACGATCTCCGGGGTGTCAGCGAGATGGTCCGACCGGCCCATTTCGCGGTGGCCAACGCCATCGGGGCGGCGATCGCCCAGGTGGGGGGAGAGGTGGACAGGATCTATTCACTCGACGACACAGGTCGGGAGGAAGCCTTGGAATCCGCCCGTGCCGAAGCGGTGGACAGAGCGATCGTGGCGGGCGCCGACCCCGCCACCGTGGAGGTGGTGGACATCGAGGAGGTGCCGCTCGCCTACCTTCCCTCCAATGCGGTACGGATCAGGATGAAGGCGGTTGGCGACCTGGAGTTGTCGGTCTGATCTCCGGAGTACATATTCGCATACATCCCGGTGGTTGCGCCCGCGGCGTTGTAAGAAGGGGTGAACGAAGGACTGCCCTTCCCCCCGCTTGAACGCCACTCGCCCCCCAACCAAATTTTCTTGGCTCTCGCACAGAGAAACCCCTGCTCAGCCCGCGCGAAACGGGATCTGGGGGTAGCCTTAACAGGGTATTCGACCGATGCCACGGTACATGCGTTATGTCTGATTGGTTAGTTGATAGGGCAATTTCACGCCTGAGAGTATGAGTTGAGAAGAGGCAAGGAGGTCTTTATGCAAAACACGCGACTGTGGCTGCTTACACCCAAGAGGATTGCAATCCTGTTGGCTTTCACTCTTGTCGCAGCGGGGTGCGGAGGCGACGACGAGGAGACGGCTGCAACCACTGCTACCACCGCGGCCCAAGAGGCCACAACCACGGCGGCGCCGGAGGCGCCGGCCACGACCGCCGCCGAAGAAGACGAGCCCGAGGAGGCGCCGACCACCACCGAAGCGATGGAGGAGCCAGTAGAGAAGCCCGTGATCGTGGCGTCGCTGGCCGACACGCCCAACCTGATCGAGCTGCACACGTTCCGGACCACGTCCGCCTATGCGGTGACCAACGCGGTCTACGAGCCTCTGATCAAACAGGTCCTCGAGGAACAGCCCAACGGCTTGTTGCAGGGATCGTTTGTCGACCATCACGGCGCGGGGGCCGAGTCCTTCGAGATCACAGAGACGGCCGACGGCGGCTTCCTGGCCACCTTCACGATCCGACAGGGCCAGACCTTCTCGGACGGCACCCCGGTGACCGCGGCCGACTACAAGTACGTGTTCGACCGCTCCATCGAGGGTCCCGGATACATAGGGCTGCTGCTCCCGTTCGTGGGCATCTCCAGCACCGACCAGATCAGGGTGACCGGCGACTACACCTTCGAGGTGGAGACCACAGTGCAATCTCCCCTGTTCCGCAGGTTCCTCACCTTCCAGGTGTTCGGAGCCATGAACAAGGCCGAGGCCGAGGCGAACGCCACCGAGGATGACCCCTGGTCATTCGCGTACTACAACGACAAGGGCGGCGGATCGGGTCCCTACTGGGTATCCAAGTTCGACCCCGACAACGAAGTGGTGCTCGAGCCCAATCCCGGCTACTGGAACGCCGACGCCCTGCCCAACGCAGGCGTGATCATCAGGCCCATCCCCGACGCCAACGAGAAGGCGCGGTTGATCGCGGCAGGTGAGATCGACGTGGCGACCGGCATCCCGCCCAAGCTGTTGGCGGTTCTGGAGGATGACCCCAACGTCACCATCTGGGCCAGCCAGACCACCGGGGTCCACTACCTGGCCATGAACCAGACCATCGCGCCGATGGACAACCTCCATCTGCGCCAGGCCATCGTCAGCGCGGTGCCCTACCAGGCGCTGATCGACAACGTGATGTTCGGGTTCGCATCTCCTGCCAAGGGAGTCGTGACCTCCAACATGGAGACCCACGACTCCTCGATCGGAGCCAACTTCAGCCAGGACCTCGATGCGGCCCGTGCCCATCTGGAAGCCTCCGGTGTGGGTGATCTCACCCTGGTACTCGGAGTTCGCGAGTCCCGCCTGGGCGACCAGGAGGCTGCGGTGCTGATCCAGGACGCTCTCCGCCAGGTCGGACTCACGGTCGACGTGCAGATCCTGCCCGACGGTGACTTCTCCGGTCGGATCAACGCCAACGAGTTGCCGTTGTTCATCCACGACTGGTTCTCCTGGGGCGAGGATCCCTTCTACCAGATGAGGTTCCTCACCACCTGCGGCCAGTTCGTCAACTACGCCCGGTTTTGCAACGAGGCGTATGACGCTCTCGTCAACGAAGGCACTTTCACCACCGACCCGGCGGTCCGCCAGGACGTCTCGTCCCAGGCACAGCAGATCTTCTTGGATCAGGCTGTCTGGGCGCCGCTCTGGTCCTCGGATCGGACTTACGTGACTCACAAGTGCGTCACCGGTGTTGTGCAGGACTACACCCGGATACCGGTCTTCACCGAGATGTCGAAGATCCCGGGCTGCTGAATCAAACGAGAAAGGGCGGGGGCGGCCAGTCCGTCCCCGTCCGCCCTCGGTAGGGTTTATCCCGTCTGATGTGGACGTACCTGGGAAGAAGGCTGCTGGTCTCGGTGGTCACCGTGGCCGGCATCGTGGTGGTGGTCTTCTTCATCATGCGGGTCCTGCCCGGCGACGCCGCCGCGGTACGCGCCGGCCCCTATGCCTCCGAGGAGAAGCTTGAACAGATAAGGGAACAGTTCGGCCTGAGCGATCCCGTGCCGGTCCAGTTCGTCAACTATGTGACCGATGCGGTCACAGGCGACCTGGGAACCTCGATCAGGACCGGCGGCGAAGTAACCGAGGAACTCCTCATCCGCCTGCCCGCCTCCCTGGAGCTTGCCTTCTACGCGGTCCTGCTGGCGGTGCTGGCCGGAGTCCCGGTGGGGGTGGCCGCCGCCGCCCGGCGGGACACCTGGCTCGATCGGGCGGCGAGGGTGGTGGCGGTGCTCGGATCGTCCATGGCCTTCTTCTGGCTGGGACTGATCCTGACTTTCGTCTTCTTCTTCAAGCTGGGCTGGTTTCCCGGTCCGGTCGGCCGCCTGGGCATCACCACCCAGCCACCCGAGACCATCACCGGCTTCTTCACTATCGACGCGGCTCTGGTAGGGGATTGGGGTCTCGTGTGGGAGGCCTTCACGTACCTGGCCCTTCCGGCGGTGACCGTCGGGTTCGTGCTGTCGGCGCCGATCATCAAGATCGTCCGCTCCTCGATGATCGAGACCCTGGACTCTGAATACGTCCGCACCGCCCGAGCCGTGGGAGTCCCCGGGCGTCAGGTGCTGTTCCGTGACGGCTTCCGCAACGCCCTGGTTCCCGTCACCACCGCCATCGGCATCATCTTCGGTTACATGCTGGGCGGCAACATCATCGTCGAGTTGATCTTTGCCTGGCCGGGCGTCGGTCGCTACGCATACGAGGCGTTGCGGGTCAACGACCTAGAGGCTCTGCAGGGTTTCGTGATCGTGGTGGGGTTGCTGTACATCGTCCTTAACGTCGTCATCGACTTCGTCTACAGCTGGATCGACCCGCGCATCAAACTGGGACAGAAAGTGGTGGCGTGAACCCGATGCCAACTGAGCCCGGCACCGGCGGCACTGAGCGTTTCGTTCCGCCCCGGATCGACGGCGGCCGAGAGGTCCTGCCACTCGCCTCCCGAAAGCCCCTGGCGGTGGTGGGGATGGTCATTCTTTCCGTCTACATCCTGCTGGCCGCAGTCGGCCCCTTCTTCGTGGCCGACCCCGTGGCGACCGATCCGGCCAACGCGCTGCTTCCTCCCTCCCTGGACCATCTCATGGGAACCGACAACTTCGGCCGCGACGTCTTCGCCAGGGCGGTCCACAGCGCCCGTCTCGACCTGACCCTGGGGGTTGTCATCGCCATCTGCGCGATGGTGATCGGATCCGCCATCGGGGTGGTGGCCGGTTACTGGGGAGGCGCCATCGATGAGGCATTGATGCGACTCACCGACATCGTGCTGGCCTTCCCCGGCTTCGTGCTCGCCCTGATCCTGGTGGCGGTGTTGGGGAACAGCACCCTCAACGTCGGGATAGCGGTAACCGCCGCCTTCGTGCCTTACTTCATCCGTCTCACCCGCGCCCAGGCGCTGTCGGAGAGGGAACTCGAATACGTGGACGGCGCCAAACTGGCCGGGAACCGCTCGGGACGGGTGGCCTTCATCCATGTCCTGCCCAACTCGCTCCAGCCGTCTCTTGTCACGGCCACCCTGGTAGCCGGCTGGGCGATCCTGACGGTGTCGGGGTTGGCGTTCCTGGGAGTGGGGATCAAGCCTCCCACCGCCGAATGGGGCGTGATGGTCAGCGAGGGCGCCCGGGACATCGACGCCGGACACTGGTGGACCTCCCTCTTCCCGGGGGGAATGATCGTCCTGGCGTCCATGGCGTTCCACTTCATCGGCGACGAGTTCGGGGGCCGGGAGGCATGAACCTCTTGGAAGTGGACGGGCTGACGGTGGGGCTGGAGCGCAGCCCGACCTCGATACTGGCCAACGTCGCCTTCAGTGTGCCCGAGGGAAAGATCGTCGGACTGGTGGGGGAGTCGGGTTCGGGAAAGACCATGGCCGCTCTCACCATGATGGGCCTCCTCCCCGACGGGATAGAGGTGCGGTCCGGGAGCGTGCGCATCGACGGCCGCCAACTCATGGACCCCGACACGATGACCGTCGAGCGCCGGGCCGGCGACATGGCCATGATCTTCCAGCACCCCCAGGCTGCCCTGAATCCGACCATGAGAGTGGGGCGCCAGATCGCCCGGGTCTTCTCCCTGCAGCAGGGCTGTGGCCGGGACGAGGCGACATCGCTGGCTATCGAGATGCTGAGCCGGGTGGGTATCCCTGGAGCCGAGCGGGTCGCCCGCGCCTATCCGCATCAGTTGTCCGGCGGTATGTGCCAGCGGGTGATGATCGCTATGGCGCTTGCCTGCCGCCCCCGCATCCTGATCGCCGACGAACCCACCACCGCCCTGGACGTGACCATTCAGGCCCAGATCTTCGATCTGATCCGGGACCTTGTGGAAGAGACCGGGGCAGGGGTCCTGTTCATAACCCATGACCTGGCGGCGGTGGCCGAGATGTGCGACACCGTCACTGTCCTGTTCGGGGGTCAGGTCATGGAAGAGGGTTCCCGGGACGACATATTCCGGCGCCCTCGCAATCCTTACACCACCTACCTGCTGGATTCGGTGCAAAAGGAGGTGGATCCCCACGTCATCGAAGCCGGGGTGGACTTCGAGTTGGTGGGATGCCGGTTCGGCCATCGGTGCCGCTACGCATGGGAGGAGTGCGGCGGGGTGCCGGATATGTTCTCTGTGGGCGCGGGCCACCGCTCGGCCTGCTTCCTGCACGCCATGGAGGAAAACGGTGCCGGCGCTCCTTGAGGTAAGGGGGCTCCAGAAGACCTTCGGCCGCGGACGTGGGGCCCTGCCCGCGGTCCGGGGGGTGGACCTCGATGTGGAGAGGGGAGAGACAGTGGGAGTGGTGGGCGAATCCGGTTGCGGCAAGACCACCCTGGCCAGGATGGTGGCGGGCCTCACCCGGGCCACCGACGGCCACATCCGCTTCGACGGGTCGGTCTTGGACGGATCCTCGGCGTCGATGGAGAACCGGCGGCGGATCCAAATGGTGTTCCAGCATCCCGCCCAGTCCCTGAACCGCCGCATGTCGGTCGGCGCCATGCTGGCCGAGCCTCTCCGCCTCCTGGCCGGGGTCCCCAGATGGGAGACGACCGACCGCATCGAGGAGATGCTGGGTCTGGTGGGCCTGGACCCGGCATTCCGAACCCGCCGCCCCAGACAGCTCTCCGGGGGCCAGCAGCAGCGGGTGGCGATTGCCCGGGCACTGATGCCCGATCCCGACCTGGTGGTGCTCGACGAGCCCACCTCCAGCCTGGACCAGTCGCTCCGGGGCCGCATGATTGCCCTGCTCCGCAGGATTCAGGAGATCAGGGACGTGTCCTACCTGTTCATCAGCCACGACCTGGGCACCGTGCGCCGCATCGCCGACCGGGTGGCCGTCATGTACCTAGGCAGGATCGTGGAGATCGCCCCGACAGGGGAACTGTTCGACGACCCTCGCCATCCCTACACCAAGGCTTTGCTGTCGGTGGCCCCGACCATGGACCTGGACAGTGCGAGAGAGAGGATCGTCCTCGAAGGGGAGACTCCCAGTCCCACCGACCTGCCGACCGGCTGTTCCTTCCAGGACCGGTGCCCGTTGGTGTTCGATCGCTGCCGAGAAGAGTCCCCGGTCCTGGCTCCGGTGGGGGATTACCGTGAAGTGGAATGCTTCGCCGTGACACACCCATCCCACTCATGATGCCGCCTGGCAGGTCCCCATGCCAGTAGATAGGGCGATCGGCCTGGTCCTGGGCAGCGCCATAGCCCCCTCGGATCTGTCTTCGGCAGCGCGACTAGCCGAACAGGGAGGCTTCGACGAGATATGGCTGGCGGAGGACTACTTCTTCACCGGCGGCATCTCCGGAGCTTCGCTGGTGCTGTCCGCCACCGAACGGACCACGGTTGGCCTCGGGGTCGTGTCGGCCATGGTGAGACACCCGGCGCTCCTAGCTATGGAAATCTCGACCATCTCCGCCGCCTACCCAGGTCGGTTGATCGCCGGTCTCGGGCTGGGCGTGCCGGGATGGATACGCCAGATGGGCCTCCACCCCCGCTCCCCGCTGGCTGCGATGCGAGAGAGCGTCACGTCCGTGAGACGCCTGCTAGCCGGAGGGACCCTCGACCAGCGGGGAGGTGTATTCGACTTCCACGATGTGACCCTCACCTATCCCGAACAGGGAACCCCCACCCCGATCCACATGGGAGTGACCGGCCCGAAGATGCTCGGCCTCTCAGGAGAGATCGCCGATGGGACGGTGCTGTCGGTGGCGGCCGGCCATGACTACGTGCGCTGGGCCCGGGAACGGATCGACGAGGGACGGCGCCTGGGGGGACGGTCCGACCAACACCGGATGACCGTGTTCGCAATCTGTTCAGTCGCCGATGATCCCCGGGAAGCTCGCCGGGCGGTCCGCGATCCCCTGGCCTTCTACAAGTCCCTCGGCACTAACGCCCTCACAGACGTCTACGGGATTTCAGACCAACTCCGCGGCCTCATCGACCGCGGTGGCTATGAAGCAGTGCGCCAGGGGATGCCGGGCCAGTGGATAGAGGACCTCACCATCGCCGGCTCACCCGAGGAAGTGGCCGCCAAGATCAAGGACTTCTACGAGATCGGCGCCGACAGCGTGGCGCTCTTTCCAATGCCCAGCGACCAGGTCGACCGCATCGTCCAACTAACCGCCGAGCAAGTCCTGCCCCTGCTGGGAACCCGAGGCTGAATTGGGGACCGACTCCCTCGGTTCGGTTGTGGAATCCTGGCTTCGGTGTCTCTACCCGCCTCGTTCAGCCATCAACCTTCGCACAGCAGGGACCAGTTCCTGAGGGATCTCCATCACCGTTCCTTCGGAACGCTCAAAGCAGCTTCGTCCTCGGCAACTGCTTCATCGTGGGATGTCGGTGACGGAGATCGCAACGTGGTGTACCGGTCCCAGGGGCATGGCGAGCTAGCGGTACCGGGGAAGGACTTCTGCAGCCATCAGCCGGAGGTTCTTCATGGTGAGCGAGAAAGGCATCCCCAGCCAGGACATCCTGAAGATAAAGTGATCGAACCCGGCCGTTGCCAACTGGTTGATCCCGGAAGCGATGTCGTCGGGCGAACCCCACAGGAAGGCCTTCCGGCGCAGGTCGTCGAACATGGCGCCGAAGAACTCCAGGTATCGGGAGTAGTCCAGGTACTCGTCCCTGATATAGCGCCCCGCCTCCTCCTCGGCCCGGTCACGGCTGGTGGACACGTAGGTCTCCCGGACGATTGGGTAGCTCCGTATCTCCTGCAAACGACCGTGAGCGGCGGCCTCTTGGCGGAAGCTCTCCAGGTTTCCGGTGGCGTACCGCGGTTTTGCATTGGGAGGCGCGAGCCAGGCGTCACCGATCCGGGCGGCCCGGAGGATGGTTGCGGGAACCCCGGCGCCCACCCAGATGGGGGGCCCTTTCGGCCGAGCGGGCGGCACCCCGATGACCTGGTCCTCCAGCTGGAAGAACTCCCCTTGGTAGGAAACCCTACGACCGGACCACAGCGCCCGGATGACCTCAACGGATTCGACCAACCGGCGGCCCGCGGCCCCGGGGTTCACGCCGAAGCTCTGGAATTCGTGTTGGCGGTATCCGGCGCCCAATCCCAGGATGACCCGGCCTCCCGAGAGTTGGTCCAGGGTGGCCACCTCTTCGGCGATGTGGACGGGATGAGCCAGGGTTCCGATGAAGACGCCGGTTCCCAACTCCATCTTGCCCGAAACCGGGATGAGGCGCGCCAGTAGGGTCAGGGGCTGGGGGACCACCAGGTCACCGAGGTAGTGATGGACTCCGAAAACCGAGTCGAACCCCAGTTCCGAGGCGGCCGCGACCAACTCCAGGGTCTCTTCAAGACGGGAGGCCAAGGGGTCGGTGCGCCTGTACTGGAAACTGAGAAGCAGACCGAACTTCATCGGCACCGAGGTTAGAGAGGGCTGTGGGGTGGTGATTTCCGGGAGTAGGGGAAAAGGACCTCCCGGGCCATGATCTCGAGGCTCTTCATGGTGAGGGAGAGGGGCATGCCGACCCATGACATGCGGAACATGAAGTGGTCGAAAGAGCACTAGGTGTAGTGGGCATGAAAGATCAAGCACTCATAGTCGGTTATCCTGTTGACATCTTTCCGCAGACCTAGCGTCACCAGAACCTCGTCTCTAGTCATTCCTGTTCCGAAGACACTGCGGCTCCCAAAGAAACGATCATGATCCTCGTTCCTTTTGCCATATTCAATTGATTCCAAGTGGCGGGTGTGGAGAGCCGCCACGTCCAAAATGTGCCTTCGAGAGACACGACGAGATGCTGATGGCGCGGTGAAGATCTCTTCTTCCGACAGGCCTGTGGACAGTATTTCGCCACTCAGGCAACGCCTGTGCGGGTCGTTGCCTCCAGTAGGGGAACTTTGCCATTGATGGGACCCTTGTAATAACTGAGCCTGTATTCCGCAAGCCGCCGATGGATCTCGGCAAGTCGGGCTCTGGCGCTCTCGGGGTACCCGCACTGGGTGATGATGTCATCGACAGTGACCGTGAGAAGATCGAACTCGACTTCCCCATCCCCATGTTGGTGTGGGACTGAGTAGGTCGTGTCGGAGGGGTCCATGGGTCCATTCTCGTCCCATTCAGCGGACTCGTCCTCCTGCATGCGTAGAACGTTGTCGCTTGGAGGGGCCTTCCCCGTGACGGCGTTCGGGTCTCGCATCTACCTTCAGAGCGTACATCGGAGGCACAGTTAGAGGTAGGGCCTCCCAGTGGTCCGTCCGGTTTGGTGCCGTCTGAAATGGATCGGGACGTGAACGCCGCCAGTGGTTTGTCTGCTATGTAGTCGCGGGTGGTGTCGAGCCGTTCCCAACGGGAACGCCCATCCACCCGGGCCGATCAAACGAAGAGACAGGGCACTAGCAGGGGCAGCAAGAGGCATGTTTCGCGGTCTCTTGAGCGCGCGGCCGGATGGCGTCGGTACGGCTGTGGTCATCAACCCACCGGCACACAAGCCGTCAAACAAGTCCAGCCTCTCTGCAAGAATCCCTCGGGTTGACTGCGAACTTGCTCTTGGATCAGTCAATCCTGTGTCCGATGTCTCCTCGATGCTCTACCCGCCTCCTTCGGCAAGCAGCGTTCGCACCGTCGGGACCAGTTCCTGGGGGATCACCATCACCGTTCCCTTGGACTCCTCAAAAGCAGACTCGTCCTACGACCGTTCACCTTCGGAGAGGGTCTCGTAGTGATCGAGGACTCGCCGGACGCGCTCCTGATCCCATCGTGCGGGAAATCCTCTCCGTACTTCATCTTCCTCTCCTGCTCAAACGCCTTCTGAACGCTACGTCAGGTCGGTCGAGAACGAGAATGCCCCTGATCGAGACCTCCTGCAACCACGCTATTGCGTCAACCCAGCTCCCGCGCCAGGTCGAGCAGTGGGACAGCTTCGGTGTCCGGTGTGATCCTGTAGCGCTCCGCTCCCGGATAGACGACGAATTTGCTCTCCGGGCGCACGTCGTTGCAGCCGCTGTGGAAGCCCTTGCGAGGCCGGGGGTTGAGGCTCCTCTTCACCTCGATCGCCCAGGGGCGACAACCGGGCAATGTCAGGACCAGATCGATCTCCGCTCCGCCCGACGAGCGGTAGTAGCTCGCTTCGCTCCCGTCCGGTAGCCGTGACACGAGGGTTTCGATGACAAACCCCTCCCAGCTTGCCCCGACTACGGGATGGCCGAGGAGATCCTCCTTGGAGGTCAGACCCAGCAGGGCATGCACGATCCCGCTGTCGCGAACATAGACCTTTGGGGACTTGACAAGACGCTTTCCTACATTTCTGCGCCAAGGTGGCAGGCGCCGTACCAGCAGCAGGTCGGTCATGAGGTCCAAGTAGCGGGAGACGGTCTTGCCGTCCACTCCGAGGCCGCGTGAAAGCGCCGCCGCGTTGAGCAATCCTCCCTGGGCGTGGGCCAGCATCACCCAGAATCGTCTGAGCGTCTCAGCGGGGATACGCCGACCGAACTGGGGAATGTCACGCTCGAGATACGTCCGGATAAAGTTCTGTCGCCAGACGAAGCTTCTGCGGTCATCGGCCGACAGGAAGCTGTCGGGGAACCCCCCTCGCACCCATAGGGGAGACCAGTTGCTTGACCCGACCTCCGTCACGTCCAGGGGACCGAGTTCAAGGTAGGCGATGCGTCCGGCCAGGCTCTCGCCTGACTGCCGCAGTAGCTCCATCGAGGCGGACCCCAGCAGAAGAAACCGCCCCACTCCTCGCCCGCTGCGCCTTCCCCGATCTATTAGGCCGCGCAGAGCTTGGAAAAGGTCCGGTGTCCTATGCACCTCATCGAGGATGACCAGCCTGTGCTGATGGTCGGCCAGATAAAGCTCGGGGTCGGACAGCTTCGCCAGGTCAGATGGCGATTCCAAGTCGAGATAGACAGAGTCCAGTGCGCCACCGATCTGCCAAGCCAGCGTGGTCTTCCCCACCTGCCGGGGCCCGATCAAGGCAACGGCGGGATACTCCGAGAGGAGATCGTGCACCCGTGAATGCAAGCGGCGCGGAATCATCCTTGCAATTATGGCACAGGATTCCAGAATTGCAAGGATGATCGGGTAGGATTCGACCCATGCCGACCACTCTGACTTGCTTTCGGATTGGTTGGGAACAGTCCGGTCAGGTTCTCTGGCTCCTCAGCGAGCGGCCTGGATTGGCGTCGGTTCGCCGAGAGTCTTTGATAACGGGCACGCCGTTGACGATCACGTGGGGAATGCCGGTGGGGAACTGGCAGGGATTCGGCAAAGAGGCCGCGCTGCCCACCGAATCGGGGTCGAACACCACGAGGTCGGCTTGGGCACCGTCTCGGATTATGCCGCGGTCTGGAATGCCTAGCAGGCCAGCAGGGTAGGAGGTCATCTTGCGGATGGCTTCTTCGATCGTCATCAGGCCTTCATCTCTTACGAGGCTGCCGAGCATTTTGGGGAAGGTGCCATAGGTTCGCGGGCTTGGTGCTGAGCCGACTAGCAGGGCATCGCTTCCGACGGCGCACAGGTCGTGGCTGAGCACTTGGCGCACCGTTTTCATGTTGTTGGAGTCGTGGCCGACATAGGATAGGCCGAGGCTCTCCGCCAGGAGCAGGTCACAGAGGGCATCCAGTGGATCGAGGCCCATGGCAGCGGCGATCTGGTCCAGGGGGACACCCTCGAAATGTCGGTAGTCGGGGTGTTCGAATCCGCTTAGATGCCAGTCGCCGGGGTATCTCCAACGGCTCTGGCGGGGATCTGTCTCTTTGCGCATCCTGGCTCGGGAGGTGGGACTGGAGAGATGCTCGAGAATCCGGTCCGGTCCGCCTTCCTCGATCCAGTCGGAGACGGCCACGATCGCCCGCGTGCCTCCTTGGTTGTAGGGGTAGGCGTCGAAGGACACTTGGAGACCCTCCTGTCGGGCTTTCTCTACCAAGTCAAGGAGATCGTGGAACTCGCCTTCCTTCTTGGAGAGCGATGCGTAGTGGGAGATGTGCAATGGGACGCCGGTGCGGCGGGTGACTTCGATCACCTCCCGGAATGGGTCGATGAAGGTGGGGCCTGCTCCGTAACGGACGTGGGACACGTGTATGGCGCCGTTCCGGGCCGCCACCTCGGCCAGTTTGGTGAGTTCGTCGATGTCGGCGAAGCTGCCGGGCGGGTAGGTCAGGCCTGTCGAGAAGCCGAAGGCGCCTTGGTCGAGGCCTTCCTGCAACAGATGTCTTTGTGCGGCCACGTCCTCGTCGGTAAGTTCGACGTCCGACCAGCCGACGGTGGCTACTCGCAGTGGCGTATTGCCGATGACATAGGCGATGTTCACGGGTACCGACCTGTCGTAGAGGTCGAGGTATTCGGCCACCGTGTTCCACGCCAGTCCCGGCGGGCGGCGTCCGTCGAGGCCGGCGTTCATGACGCTCCAGCCGTCGAGGTCGTGGGAGGACGGGAAGGGTGCGTAGGAGTTGCCGTCGACTCCGATCAACTCGGTGGTGACGCCCTGCCGCACCTTCGGCTCATGGGCTGGGTCGGCCAGGATCGCCATCGTCGAGTGAGCGTGCATGTCGATGAAACCGGGGCATACGGCCAGGCCGCTGGCGTCGATCACGCGACCGGCTTCCAGGTGGCTCGTGTCGCCGCGGAAGAGGACGAGGGTGTCTTCATCAACGCCGACGTCCGCTTTGATCCACGATGATCCGGTCCCGTCGTAGACGCGGCCGCCGCGGATCAGCAGGTCGAGGCTCATGCCTGTCCGGACCGAGCCAGATACCGGCCGTTCTCGGGTCCAACCAACTCGCCGTCCGAGAGGACCACCGAGCCGCCTCGTACCACGAGACTCGGCATGCCATTGGTGGAGATTGACTCGTACAACGAGTAACCGGCGGCCGGTTCGAGATTGTGGTGGGTTAGCCGGGTGTCGGGCTGCTCCTCGGGAATGACCACCAGGTCCGCATCCGAGCCTTCGGCCAGGATGCCTTTCTGCGGGTAGATCCCGTAGATCTGCGCCGCTCTGGTGGAGGTGACTTCTGCAAGGCGCTCGATGGTCAACTGTCCTTTCTTGAAACCCTCGCTGAAGGCGAGAGGCAGCATGATCCCGGTGCCGGCGATGCCGCCGAAAGTGGCGTCCAGGATGTTGTCGGTTGCCAGCTTCACTCCGAGGGTCTTGGGCGAGTGGTCCGAGGAAAGGTGATCGATCCGGCCGTCGGCCAGGGCGTCCCACAGGGGAGCGAGGTGCCCGGAATCTCGCAGGGGCGGGCCGACCTTGCCCAGCGGTCCCCGTTCGAGGACCTCGTCGTTGGTGAGCAGCAGGTAGTGGATCTGCGTCTCGGCAGTCACCGATGCTCCGGAGTTCTTCAGAGTCCCCAGCATGGCCGCTCCCGGCGCCGAGGTGCAGTGGACGAAGTGGAGACGAGAACCGGTCAGGGCTGCGAACACGGCGGTGCGGTTCATGCCTTCGGGTTCCAGTTCGACCGGCTGGCTGCGCAGGTAGCTGGCGTTGGTGACTCCCCGCCTGCGTTCCACGGCGTCCAGGTAGTCGATGGCGCCGCCGTTTTCGGCGTGGACCAGGGTGACGCCTCCCACCGCCGCCGCCCGCTCCATGAGGAGGCAGATCGAAGCGTCGTCCAGCATCTGCCCCCGCTGGGCGTAGGCGACCATCGTCTTGAAGGAGGTGACTCCGACCTGGGCGCTTCGAGCCACGGTCCCTTCGATGTCATCACCGGGCAGAAAGAGGGCGTTGATGAAGTAGTCGGCGGCGACGCCGTCACGCTCCCGCTCGATCTCCGCCTCGACGGATTCGGCGACCGTGGTCACCGGGGTTCGCTGCGCGTAAACCCCGATGGTGGTCACGCCGCCCCGAAGGGCCGCACGCGCCGCCTGGTGCAGGTCGTGCAGGAGCGGTTCGGTGATGGAGTGTCCGCCCAGAGAGACGTGGAGGTGTGGGTCCACGGCGCCGGGCAGCACCCAGGCGCCGTTCACGTCGGCGATAGTCTCGCCTTCCAGGCCGGTTCCGATCTCTTCGATGACACCGTCCCGGAACGAGATGTCGCCTTCCAGGACGCCGTCCGCGGTGACCAGGCGTCCGTTGCGGACTACTGTGGTCATGCGTCTCCCAACCGGGCGGCGATCCGTTGCTGGGTGGCGGCCGACGTAACCGCCTCCAGGGTCGCAGCCCACGATTCCTCGTTCCACGCCACGTCTCCGAGCGTGTTCAGGTGCGCCTTCATCGCCGCCAAGGCCGGGCCGTCAAGTGCGGCGATCTCTGCTGCAAGGTCCATCGCCGCGGCGTCGAGTTCGTCGGGGGAGTGGACCGAGCGGACGAAGCCAATCTGCTGGGCTTCGGCGGCGGTCAGTCGGCGGCCGGTCAGCAGCATGTCGCGAGCTAATGAGTCCCCGACCCCTCGGACCAAACGGGCGATGTCGCTTCGGGTGATGACGATCCCCAGGATGGCGGCCGGGATCGAGAACCAGGCTCGATCGGAGGCGATCCGGACGTCGCAGGCCGCCGCAACCTCGGTCCCGGCGCCTACCGCGGCGCCGCTGACGACGGCGATCACCGGCTTCGGGCAAGCCTCGATTGACGCCATGACCGACTCGACTCCCTCCAGTGATTCTCGCACAACCGCTGCGTCCGCCCCTCCGAACTGTTCGAGGTCGGCGCCTGCGCTGAACACCCGGTCACCGGTCGAGGTCACCAGGACAACCCGGACCGAGTCGTCTTCGGCGCACTCGCCCATCAGGCGGGCCATATCGCTCCACATTGTTGCCGACCAGGCGTGCTTGCGCTCCGGGCGGTCGATGGTCACCCGGGCCACGCCGTCATGGCGGGCCAGGCTCAGTTCGGGCATCAGAACACCCCGCTGGCAGACGCTCCGTCCAACTGGATTGCCGACCCGGTGACAGGAGAGGCGGCGTCCGAGCAGAGGTAGGCGATCGCCTCGGCCACGTCCTCGGGGGTTGTGAAACGACCCACAGGAACCCTCTCCTCCAGGTAGGCGGTCCGGAACTCCTCGTTGGTCATCCCGGCGTCTTTGGCCCAGACCTCGATGGCCTCCTCCATGCGATCGGTGGTCGTCAGTCCGGGATTCACCGCCATCACCCGGATGCCGTGCGGGCCTCCCAGTTCCGCCACCGACTTGGTGAAGTGGAGCAGGGCGGCGTTCAGCGAGCCGAGCACGTAGGCGGGTGAGGCCGAGCGCCCGGCCATCCCGACCACGTTGACGATCACGCCGCCTCCGCCCTCCTTCATGATTCCGAAGACCGCGCGGGTGCACCGAACGTAACCCATCAGCTTCAGGTCGATCGATGACATCCAGTCGCTGTCGGTGATCGCTTCGAGAGTGCCGAACGGCGAGGATCCGGCGTTGTTGACCAGGATGTCGATCCCGCCGAGGGCATCCGCTGCTTGTTCCACCACTCGACCAGGTGTGTCCGGCAGGGAGAGGTCGGCAACTATCTGGGCCACGTCCACTCCGTGGGTTTCGGCGATTTGGGCCCGCGCTTGGGACAACCTCGATTCGTTTCGGGCCACGAGCGCCAGACTCACCCCTTCGGAAGCCAGCCGATCGGCCGTTGCAAAACCGATGCCGGCGCTTCCTCCGGTGACCAGGGCCCGGCGGCCGCTGAGTCCTCGGGTCATTGGGGGTCCTCGAACACCATTGTCTGGTTGTGGCTGAAATTGACCCGGGGAGGCGAGAAGGCCTCGAGGGTGATACACGGATCTTCCGACGCCACCCGTCCACCGTGCTCGACGCCTGACGGAGCGTGGATCACCTGCCCCGGGCCGACGATCCGCGTCTCCCCGTCCACTGTGAACTCGAGCTGTCCGGACAGCACGCAGATGATCTGTTCCTGGTGATGGGTGTGGAGGCCGAAATCGGTCCCAGGCGCCATCTCGGCGCGGATCACCTGGACGTCCTTTCCGGTGACGTTCCACACGAAGTCTCCCGGGAATGCCTCGAACCCGTCCTGTTCGTTCCAATCGGTGAAGCTTGCCATGGCGTTCTCCTACTCGTAGTAGCCGTCCGGTGATTTGATGATGGTCTTCCACTGCTCGATGTCGTGCGCCACCAGGATGGTTGCGCCGTCGCGGTCTTCGAAGCCCTTGAGCCGAGCGAGAGACCTGATGGCTGCGAACTCGTCGGTGGTGGTCGGCGGCGGGAGGCCACGGTCGATGTTGTCCCGCCGGTAGGCCGCATCGCCGGTGAGCACGAACCGACCCGACGGCAGGTCGACCACCAGCGATTGGTGCCCGGGCGTGTGGCCGTCGGTCAACACCGCATGAACGCCCGGGACGACCTGGGCGTCGCCCTCGTGGTACCGGTAGGTGATCTCGGGGCGGTCGAAGTCCTTGCTGATGAATCCGGGCGCACCGAACCGGTCCGGGAACTGGGCCCACCTGCGCTCGGCCACCTGCAGATGCACCGTGGCGTCGGGGAAGAGGCGGATGCCGCCGGCGTGGTCCATGTGCAGGTGCGATACGACCACGTGTGCGACATCGGCGATGGCGATACCGGCCTCCGCCAGGCGCGCCAGCGGATGGTCGGCGTCTGACATCTCGAGTCGGAACGCCTTCGCCAGCCGTCCCCAGGTCCCCACCGGATCGGTGGCCGCATCCGGATCGCACCCCGTGTCGAACACCACCCAGCCGTCGTCGGTCTCGATTGCGAACATGGGAAGCGGGACGCCGACCTCTTCGTTCGACCCGCCGAACTTGGTCCGGAACTCGGCCATGTAGCAGGTGCCGGTGGGCAGGACGAACATCCGGTGAGCGGCCACTAATGCACCGGCATGGCGTCGGGGGGAACGGTGACCAGGGTTCCGCGGTGGCTCGTGCCGCGGTCGACCTCGCCGTCCTCGTACAGCACGTGGCCTCCGGCGATTGTTATCCGGGGCCAACCCCGCATCACCATGCCCTCGAAGGGCGTGTAGTCCGAGTGTCCGTTGAGTACGTCCGCGTCGATGGTGACTTCCTTCTCGAGGTCGATCATCACCAGGTCGGCGTCGCTGCCCACGGCGATAGTCCCCTTACGGGGCGAGGCTCCGATCAGGCGGGCGAAGTTCGCCGAAGTCACTTCCACCACCCGCTCCAGCGTCAGCCGTCCCTTGTTGACTCCCTCCGACAACAGGACGGGGAGGATCATGGTCATGCCGCCCGGGAGGCCGGGTCCGACGTCCCAGATGTTGCCCTGGCGGGTCGGCAGGTCGTAGTCGCAGTGGTCGGACCCCATCCAGTCGATGCTCCCGTCGGCGAGGCCGGCCCACAGCAATTCCTGGTCGGTCTTGGTCCGAAGCGGCGGGTTGACCTTGCCCCAGGTGCCCAGGGGCATGTCCATGTCCAGCACCAGATATTGGGGACAGGTCTCCATGTAGAGGGGCGGGTAGCGGTCTCTCCCCGCGCGGATGAGTTCGGGTCCCCGGCCGACGCTGGTGTGGATCACACAGAGCGGCGCCCCGGCGTTCTCGGCGAAGATCGAGGAGCGGATGATCGCCTCCTCCTCGGTGAAGTGGGGGCGGTGATTGCTCCAGGTGGCGGTGTCGGTGGCGTCCGGGTCGGCTGCTATGCCCAGTTCGCGGTTGTGGAGGATCACGTCGATGTTCTCGGCGTGGATCAGGGCCATGACGCCCGGGCGGGTGGCCACCTGGCGCATGCCCTCGAAGATCAGCCCGTCGTCGAGTCCCACTATGCCGTACCCCGCTTCGGGTCCCTTCATGGCCATGTGGAACTTGTAGGAAGTGAGGCGCAGTTCGTCGACGGTCTCAGGGATCTCCCAGACCTGCTGGGCGTTGGTGACCAGGCCGTGAAAGCCCTGGTCTACGATGCTGTGCGCCTCGAGGTCGGCGACATGCTGGGCGTGGGTGTCCTTGAAGGAGCCGGGCGACAGCAGGTAGTGCCACATGGTCGTCACGCCCCCGGTCACCGCTGCGGCGCTCTCCTCCCGGCACGAGTCCGCATATGGCAGGATCACCCCGAGATGCACGTGCGCATCGATGGCGCCGGGTATCACATAGGCGCCCTTGGCGTCGATGACCCGGTCGGCGGAGGGAGCGTCGCCCGGGGGAAGGAGCGCCTGGATGACTCCCTCGTTGCAATGGACGGTGGCTCTTGTTTGACCGGCCGGGCTGACCAGGGTGGCGTCTTTGACCGTTAATGACGTCATGTCTCGTACACCTTCTCGATGATCCGGACCTTCTTGCGCCCGGGTGACGGATATGTGCCGAAGGATACGACCTCGACCCTCGCCCTGACCCTGCACATGTCGGAGATGGCCTGCGCCAGCTTGGACCGCAGTTCGTCGTCTTCATCGGCCGAGCGCTCCTCGCCTCGCTCCACCCGGACGTGCAGGGGACCGGGCCACGCGTACTCCGGCTCGTGCTTGATGATCCGGACCGAGCCGGAGGTGGCGGGCCGGAAGCCCAGGACGATGTCCTGGAGGGCGGTGGGGAAGACGTTGACCCCCTTGATGATCATCATGTCGTCGGTGCGCCCGAAACAGCGGATCTTGGGGGTGGTCCGCCCGCAGCAGCACTCGGTGTCGAGCACCTCGACGATGTCGCTGTGCCGGAATCTAAGCACCGGAGTCGCCTCCCGGTCGAGGTGGGTATAGACCAACTCTCCCGTCGCCCCCGTGGTGATCTCCACGGGGTCGCCGGCCCCGTCGATCAACTCCCAGTAGATGAACTCGTGGGCCACGAAGTGCATGCCGCTCTGGTCCTCGCATTCGGCCCACATCACGGGGGAGAGGTCGGTGCCGCCCATCACCTCATGCATCTTCGCCCCCCAAAGCTCCTCTGCATGCCGGCGGAACTCCGGGATGCCGCCCCCGGGCTCGCCGCCCACGTAGATCCGCTCGATCGACAGTTCCCGGGCGTCGACGCCCAATACGTCTTTGGCCTGGTTGCCCAGGTACACGGCGAAGTTCGGGGTGGCGACCAGCCCGTTGGGACTCAGGTCGGAAATGGTGTGGAGGAGCCACGTGGTCCCCGGCTCGGCGCCCGCCGGGATGCACGCCGCCCCCAGGGCTTCGAGGCCTTGGATGACCGGCACGCCGCCCACCCAGCAGCGGGACATGCCCAGAGCCTGCAGGACCCGGTCGGAGGGGCGGAAGCCGTGCGCCCAGAGTGTCCGGCGGGTGATCTCGGCCCAGTTTGCTCGGTCGCGGGCGGTGAGGGCGACATAGGAGGGGCGTCCGGTCGTCCCCCCGGATGCCTGGAATTGAACGATGTCTTCCGGGTCGGCGGCGAGATGGTACCCCAACGGGGGTCTCGCCGCCAAGGACTTGCGGATTTCATCCTTCACCGTGAAGGGAACCCGGGTCAGGTCCTCGACGCGCCTCACCGAGTCGGGCCCGAGCCCGGCGGCGCGCATCTTCTCCTGGTAGAAGGGGGATCTTGCCCAGAGGTATGCCCACTGTGCGGCCAGGCGCTCGCTCTGGATCGCCCGGATCTCGGCGGGCGCCAGGCCTTCGATGGCTGCGCCGAGTTCAGCCATTGGCCATCGCCGGTGAGCGGTCTGCGAAGGCGGCGCCGAGCGCCAGCACCGCGTCGGGGTCGAGCGCGTGATGAGCCGCCACCCTGTCCAGGCCTGCATCGCCCAGCCGGGACAGGCGTCCGGCTACATCGTCGGGAGTGCCGGCCACCGCCAGGAGGTCTACCAAGTCATCGGTGAGAACCGCGGCAGCCGCTTCCAAGCCGTCGGTCGCCTTTGCCTCCAGGATCTGAGCGCGGACCGACAGGAGGTCGTCTCGGGATATGTCCGTCCCGACCAGACGGGGCGAGACGTCGGGGATCTCCGCCAGGTAGTACGCCACCGACCTTCGCACCCGATCCCGGGCGTCGGCGGGATCGTCGGCCACCGCGGTGAGCACCAGTGCGCCCAAGGAGTAATCCTCCCTGGAGCGCCCGGCCTTGGCCAGCGCCGCGTCGATCAGGTCGGCTCGTGAGGCAATGAATGTCGGGGAGCACATCACCCCCAGCAGCGCTCCGTCGTAGTGGGCGGCCGACATCCGGAGCGACTGGGGGCCCATCGAACCCAGGTAGATCGGTGTGGGCGGCGGGGGAGAGGAGAGTCGCGCCCCGTTGTAGGCGGTGTCCCCCCTGAGGAGAGCGCGGGTGGCCGTGGCGGCGTCCCGCAGGCCGGTCACCTGGTTGGCCGGGATGGTTCCCAGCCGGGACGAGCCTCCATGCGCCACCCCGTATCCAAGCGCGAACCGGTCGCCGTATCGCTCGGTGAGAGATGACAACTCCATCGCCACCGATGCCGGGTGACGGATGAAAGGGCTCAGGACGCCGAAGCCGATCCTCACCGAGGAGGTGGCCTCGGCGGCTGCCGCGGCGATGGTGAAGACTCCCCGATAGAAGTGCTGCTCGGCGATCCAGATGGTCCCGAAACCGCCCCGTTCCGCCGCCCGGGCCACGGAGACGATCTCTTCCACCGTCCTGGCGTTGTCCAGGCCTACGTCGAAGCTCGGTACGGATCGGACCGTCATTGGGGCCACAACGATGCAACGTAGAGGAGCAGGGATATCGCGCCCAGCACCACCCATAAGAATCGGGTCCTGGCGCGGCGGCACTTGTAGCACCCGAAGGGAACGGAGCAGTCGCAGCGTTGGGCGGTCATGGCCTGGTGATGCGGGTCTCACCCCCGATCATGACCCGCTTGATCCGATGACGCTCCTGGAGGATGCGGACATCGTCGAGCGGGTTGCCGTTGATGATCAGAAGGTCGGCGACCTTGCCTGCCTCGAGCGTCCCGAAGTCGTCGTCGATCCGGAAGAATTCGGCGTTGCCCCTGGTGGCGGTGACCAGGGCGTCCATGTTGGAGAGGCCGAGACGGGTCTGCACCTCCAGTTCGTAGGCCTCCTCACCGTGCGGATCGGCCGGGGTGCCCAGGAAGTCCGACCCGATGGCCCGCTTGACGCCGATCGACTGGGCGCGGGGGAGGGTGTCTGCGTAGGAGTCGAGCGCCATCTGGCAGCGTTCGACGTACACCGGGTTGAGATCCAGGTCATCGGCACGTTCGACCGCCCGCGACAGGTACCCGACATTGGGATTCCAGGTGACGCCGTGGGTTGCCATCATCTCGAGGGTCTCTGTGTCGATCCAGTACCCGTGCTCGATCGAGTCGGCTCCCGCCTTGATGGCCCGCTGCATCCCGACGCACGACTCCCCGATGAGGGTGTTGCTGTGGCAGGAGAGGAGGGCCCCCACGTTGTGGGCGACGTGCGCCGCCGCCTCGATCTCGGCGCCGGTCCACGCCGATTCGGCGCGGATGAACGACGGGTCTATACCGCCGGTGACGCCCATCTTGATGTCGGTGGCGCCGCCGCGGATCTGCTCCCGAGCCGCCTTGGCCACCTCGCCCACGCCGTCGGCCAGTCGGACGAACCCGGGAGGCTCGGGACCCTGCATCCACTCCAGGCGGATGAACGGCAGGTCCGGTATTCCCCCGGTCTCGGCGATGAACCGCCCCACCGCCCGCATGCGGGGGCCGTTGACCTTGCCTTCCTCTATCGCCTTCTTCACCTGGAGGCTGTTGTCGCTCCCGCAGTCCCGGATGAGGGTGAAACCGGCCCCCAGTATCTCCTGGACCTCGATCGCCGAGCGGATGGCATGGAGCATGGGGGACTCCATGGCCCATGAAAGGAAGTCATAGCCCGGGATGCCGAACAGGTGGAGGTGGGAGTCGATCAGGCCGGGCAGCACATGGGCCCCGGCCGCGTCGATCACCTCGGCGCCCAGTGGGACCTCCACACCGGCGCCGACGGCGGTGATGCGGTCGTCCTCGATGACCAGACTTGCCGGGCCGTATGGCTCGGCCCCTGTCCCGTCGAAGATCGAGGCGTTGGTGATTGCTGTGGTGCCCATGCGCTTCTCCTCTAGCCCTGCGGCGCCAGTTCCTCGATGCCGCGTTCGATGTCGCCGATGGCGGTGATGATCGGGTGCTCGACTCCGGCGTCGATGTAGCGTTGCATGCCCTCGAGGCAGTCGTCCCGGGTGCCGTTGAGGGTGAGATCATCGATCACCTCGTCGCTGATGAGGTGCTGGCCGCCCTCGCCTCCTCCCTCGTCCACGGCGGCCACCAACTGCTTCCAACCGGCGCCGTCGGGTCCCCACACCGAGGTCCGCCTGGTGATGTCGGGAAGGCGGGCCAGGTACAGGGCCAGCAGGGGACGCAGGAAGGCCCGTGCTGCCTCCTTGGAGTCGTCGACGCAGGCCACCAGCATCATTCCAATCTCCACGTCGTCGAGGGTGCGGCCGCCCCGCTCGGCGCCTTTGTGGAGGTGTTCCAGCGCCCAGGTGACGTATTCGGTGCCCAGGAACGCATTGAGCGAAGCGCCTTCGGCGATCTCACCGGTCAACTGGCATGCCAGCGGGCCGGTCGGGCCCAGCCACACGGGGAGGTCGCGGCGCACCGGCTCGAAGTCGAGTTCGGCGTTGTCGAGGTGGACCATCTCCCCGTGGTAGTCGAAGTGGGAACCGTGGGCGTTCCACACCTTCCGGCAGGCCTCCACGTACTCGCGGAGCGCCTTGAGCGGCTTCACGAAGTTGATGCCCTGGGCTTTGATGAGCACCCGGGAACCGGCGCCGATGCCGGCTACGAACCGGCCTTCGGAGAGCTCGTCGAGAGCGGCGAAGGTGGTGGCCATCAGAAGCGGGCTGCGGGTGAAGATCGGGCAGACGCTCGGGCCGATGGTTATGCGCTCGGTCACCGCCGCGGCCGCCGCGCAGGCGGTGACGCCGTCGCGGGAGAAGTTGTGCTCGGCGTACCACACCGAGTCGTATCCGAGTTCCTCCACCCGCTTGGTCAGCCGGACGGTCTCCGGTAAGGGGGTGTTCTGCAAGAGGCCGATGCCGGTCTTGATCATGTTCTCTCCTTGGGTTGTTTCAGTCGAGGTAGGGGCGGAGTATGACTTTCTGTAGGCGTTGGAAAAGGGCGCCGAAGATCAGGCCGAGGACGCCGACCATCAGGATCGCTCCGTACATCTCGGCGGGGAAGAGGCTGCGGCGCATGAAGAGGATGAACCAGCCGAGCCCGTCGGTGGAGAGGATGAGCTCGGACGCCACCATCAGTACCAGCGCCACGCCGACCGCCTGGCGCGCGCCGGCCACGATCTGGGGCACAGCCAGGCCGATCACGGCCCGTCGCAGCACCAGCGTCTCGGTGCCGCCGAAACTTCTCACCACGTCTGGCAACAGCGCCTGCTTGGCGGTTCGGACGCCGAAGATGGTATTGATCGCCACGAAGATGAACGACGCCCAGGCGATCACGATGATGCGGGACAGGTCACCGATGCCGACCACCAGCACCAGCACGGGAAGGAAGAGGATGACCGGGATGGGCCGGAGGAACTCGAGAAGCGAGGTCGCCACCGATCCGGGCTTGTTCCACCATTCGACGACCACTCCGAACACGACGCCGACGACCACTCCGATGATCCAGCCTGCGACCGCCCGGTAGACGCTCTTTCCGATCTGGAACAACAGGTTGTCGCCCGACCGGTAGGGAGGGTCGGTGAAGGCGGTGAAGGTGTCGGCGAACACCTGTGTCGGCGGGGGGAAGAGGAACTGGTTGACCATCTCGGCGCGGCTCACGTACTCCCAGGCGCCGAAGATGGCGGCCAGCACGACGAGGGTCTTCAACCACCGGGTCCACACCGACGCGGTCATGCCTGCCCTCTCCCGCCTTGAAGGAGGCTCCAGACCTCGTTGTATCTTGCCCGGAACTGGTCGGAGGCCGTGAACTCCTCATAGCTTGAGGTCCGCTCGCCCTGCTCGAAATCGCTGAGCACGCGAGCCGGGCGGTGATCGAGGACCACGGTGCGATCGCCGAGATAGAGCGACTCCTCGATGTCGTGGGTGACGAACAGGACCGTTCGGTCGAGGGTCTCGAGGATCCTGCGGAGCTCTTCTTGCATGACGCGCCGGATCTGCGCGTCGAGCGATCCGAACGGCTCGTCCATCAAGAGCACGTCGGGCTCGTAGGCGAGCACGCGGGCCAGTTGCACCCGCTGCTGCATGCCGCCCGAGAGTTCCCGCGGATAGGCCGTCTCGAAACCTTGGAGACCGACCATCTCTATGTAGCGGGCGGCCGCCTCGGCTCGCTCGGTCCGGGAGGCGGCGCCCTCGATCTCCAGGCCGAACTCGACGTTCTTCTGGACGGTCCTCCAGGGCGCAAGCGCGTTGGCGTAGTCCTGGAAAACGAAGCCCATACGGGGCTTGGGAGAGCTGGGCTCGAAGCTGATGGACCCACTGGTCAACGGTGTCAACCCGTCGATCATCTTCAAAATCGTCGACTTGCCGCAGCCCGAAGGCCCGACGATCGTCACCAGTTCACCCGGCCGGAAGGAGAGGTCGAGGCTGTCGATGATCCTGAGGTCCTCGTCGTGGCCGCGCCGGGGGTAGGTCTTGGTGACGCCCCTCAGGTGGATGGCCGGGCTGGAGGAGGTCTTCTGGCCGGTCATGCCAGAGAGGTCTCCGACCACCATGGGAAGAGCCTCCGCTGTGCCTCCTCAAGTACGCGGAAGGCCACGTACCCGATGACTGCGATCAAGGCTATGGAGGCATACATCCGTCCGAACAGGGCGTTGCTCTGCGTGCGGAGGATGTAGAAGCCGAGCCCGGACAGCCCGATCACCATGTCGGCGACCACGATCACGATCAGCGCCACCGACACGTTCTGTCGAAGGCTCGAGAGGAAGTAGGGGAGGAGACTCGGTATCCCGACCTTGCGGAGCACCTTCACCTCGCCGGCGCCGAAGCTTCGGGCCGCGTCCTGCAAGGTGTTGGGGATGTGTTTCACGCCGGAGATCACGTTGATCACAGCCAGGAAGAAGCACCCCCACGCCACGGCGAAGGCGCCCACCAGGAACGAGTCGGCGAGTATCAGGAGCGCCATGGGGACTATGGCGACCGCCGGGATGGCCCGGAAGAAGTCGAGCGGCCCGCTCAACCAGGAGTCAACCGAGGCATACCTGCCCACCGCCATCCCGATGACAACGGCTGCGCCGAACCCGACCGCGTAGCCGACCAGGGCGGTCCACATGCTTTCGATCGTGGCGGAGCCCAGGTTCGTCCAGTCCTCGATCCCCGCCGCCAGGACCTCGCCGGGTGGCGGGATGAACTCGGAGTTGACGAACCCGGTGGCCGTCGCCGTCACCCACGCTGCGAGGATGACGGCGACGGCAGTGAGTCCAGGGAACCGCAGGGCTCCTGTCACGTTATTTCCTGTTTGGGTCGGTTAGGGCAGTTGGCTCGGGTCCCAGGGGAAGAAGCGGCCGTTCTCGACCATCTCGTCCTCAGAGAACGGGAGGTCCGAGATGAAGGCTCCGACGTCCAGCCCTTCTCCGAGCAGGTCCGCCTCGACCATCATGTCCGCAACACGCTGCATCTGTTCGACGAGGTTCTCCGGCCAGGTCACGTACATGTGCGGCGGGTTGTTCCTCTGCGCTTCAGCCGGGACACCCGAGATGGCCACGGAGATGTCCAGGGCCTCGGCCGGGTTGTCGACGATCCACGCGGAGGCGTCGCGGATGGCCAGCGCCCAAGCCCTGATGGTGTTGGGGTTCTCCGCCACGAACTCGGGAGAGGCCGCCATCGGGAACATGCCGGCGCCGCGGGGTCCCAGCATCTCGGGGATGCCGTCCGCGCCGCCGATGTAGGGGTCGCCGATCGAGCGGAAGCCGTTGCCCGCGGTCTGGCCATAGGGGATGATGCCCGTGATGAACGGGTAGATCATGTAGCCGACGTCGATCTCGCCCGACGTGAGAAGATCCGGGTGCGCGCCCCAGAACGCCTCGATGAGTTCGACGCTGTCGGGATCGACGCCCACCTGGAGCAGGATCGAGGTGAGGAATGCCTCTTCGTTCGACCCTCGGGCAATCACGCCGATGCGGGCGCCTTCCATGTCTGCGACCGACTGGATCGGGGAGTCCTCGGTGACGATCAGCCGATGCGTGCTGTAGTCGACTCCGTCAACCACTGCGTAGTACGCATGGGTGGTGATGAACTTGAGTTGCTGCCCGCGCTCGGCCAGAGAGAAGGCCAGAGGCCAGCTCGTGTAGCCCATGTGAGCCTCACCGGACAATGCCGCCTCGGTGGCGCGGCCTGCGCCGCCCTCGAAGGCGAGGATCTCCGGATTCAGCCCGTATTCGGCGAAGAAGCCCTTTTCCTGGGCCACGTAGAGGGGTAGGAACTGGGCGAGGGTGGCCGGCATCACCTTGATGTCCGGCGTCTCGGGCGTCATATCGACCATGGCCTCGGTAGTGGTCGTGGTCGGCGCCGCCGTCGTAGTGGGCGCTGCAGTAGTGGTGGGAGCGGCCGTGGTGGCCGGCGCTGCGGTCGTGGTTGGGGCCGCCGTGGTGGCGGGTGCCTCTTCGGCGTCGTCGGCTCCACACGCGGCTAACACGAGTGCGAGGGCGGCGAGAAGTACCAACGGGCCTCTGTTCCGGATCCTGAGCATGCTCTCTCCTTATTAGATGAAATCAAACGCAAATGCGAACGAATGCGACTGAACTTGGCTCGGAGTCTAAGTCACCAGGGCAGTGTCAGGGTGGGTAAGACGCGAAATTCTCGCGGCCAGAAAGCGGGCTCCCAGCCACGAATATGACTCGTTTCCGACTGTTGACGGTTGGGAAAGACCCACACTCCTAGACGAGGATGTCGGGCGCATCCTGCTCTATTCCTGGTAGATGAGTATCAGGTTCCCACAGGTGTCGTTGAAGACGGCCCGGATGACTGGCCCCGCCGGGGTTGGCTCCATCGTGAACACCACGCCGAGCCCCTTCAACCGTTCGTACTCTTCATGAATGTCATGCACGGCAAACGCCGCATGCGGTATGCCCTGTTCGAAGATCGCTTCCTGGTAAGCCTGGGCAGCCGGGTTGTCGTTTGGTTCGAGAAGCATCTCGATGTCATCCGGCCCCTCGGGGGAGACGACGGTTAGCCACTTGAACTCTCCCACAGGAAAGTCGTGCTTCTTAATGAAACCCAGGGTCTCTGTGTAAAACTTGAGCGCCTCGTCCTGGTCGTTTACATGAATGCTGGTAAGGCTGATCCTCATCGGTTTTCCCCCTTTTCTGGGGAATAGCATAGACCACTTTTGGAGGGGAACCGGCGAAGTCGGCCATCACGGTTCCCGTTTTCGCCGAGCCTCCCAGAGGACTTTGACCTGCCTTTGAAGACCCTCAACTGCTTGGTACAGCGCATCGCCAGGACGAGGTGCCAGGATGAGGTCGGGGGTGTCTCTACCATTGCGGGGGTGACCCGCACCTAGACAGAGGAATGTGCATGGAGGCTCCCATTTCCAGGGTGGGGATCTGCTTTCTGGATCGCCCCGACGCTCGTAGCCAGGTGGCTCTTTCCCGGCAAGCCGAGTCTCTGGGGTATGAGTCGGTCTGGATCTGTGAGACCCGCACGGCTCGGGACGCCATCTCGGTGATGGGGGCCGTGGCCCACCAGACGGACCGGATCAAGATCGGTGCCGGGGTGGTGAACACCTGGACTCGGCCTGCCTCTCTAATGGCCTTGACCTTCGCCACCCTCGACGAGTTGGCCCCCGCCCGGATGCTGATGGGACTGGGCGCCTATTGGGATCCTCTGGCATGGAAGCAGGGGGTGATCCGGAGCCGGCCGATCACACAGATGCGGGAGTACGTGGAGGTGTGCCGGAGACTTCTGGCTCTCGAGACCGTGACCCACGAGGGCGATCTGGTGCAGGTGCGGGATCTGAGGCTGGAACTGGGGGAAGGCGCCTCGGACGCCCCCAGGGATGTGCCCATCTACATCGGCGCCACCGGTCCCCAGATGCTTGTCCTCTCGGGAGAGATCGCCGACGGGGTGCTGCTCAACGGGTTCACCTCCCTGGCCTACCAGGCCCAGGCCTTCGACCGGATGGCCGCTGGCGCCGCCCGGGCGGGCAAGTCGCTCGACGATCTCGACCTTCCCCAGGTGATAGTGGTGAGCGCCGACGACCGGAACCCAGAGCGGGCTCTGGAAATAGCCCTCCGTATGACCACCATGTATCTGGGACAGCAGCCCCACATCGCCCGGGCGAGCGGCGTCTCCCAGGATCTGCTCGACGAAGTCAGCGAGGAGATGGGCGGTTGGCCTCCCCGGGATGGTGGGATTGAGGCGGCGATGCCGTTGGTACCGGTCGAAGTGGTCAGTTCTCTATGCGTATGGGGAGACCTGGCAACCTGTCGGGATGGACTCGCTGCCTACGCCACCCGCCCCAACGTGTATCCGGTACCCCTTCCCGTCACCGAAAACTACGCCGAGATGATCGAGGCTTTCGCTCCGGATGCTTAGAAGGAAGGGGGAGCCCCAACTCCCGGACGGAGCTACTTCTTCTTGGAATCCTTAGGGGCCTTAGAGGCTCCTGGTCCCGGTCCCTTCGGCAACTTCGACACCGCAACGGTCTTGTCTGTCGTGTATCCCCCGCGGTCGATGACGTATGCTTCCCTCTGCGACCTCCGCCGTTTAACTTTCATGGGTTCGCTCCTCTTCGGCAGCTTCGGTGAACTCTAGGTATTCAATCTCCTCCCATCGTATAAGAATGCCGGAATCCATTATCTCCGGATTTCCATCTGCATTGGTGTTTATCTCCCCACTGTCGGGATCCAAGGAAAGGATCGCGGGTAAGTAGAGATCCTGCGACTCGGGGTACCCCGCGGCAAAAGGCCGGCGCCCATCAATCTGTCCGAAAATCCCCCCAATCCAAGTGCCGGATTTCAGTTTGCAACGAACCCCGCCCGCGGGCCGGTCTTGGAACAGGTGATCCCAGGCGCGAGGCGTCCTGTCCCTCCCGCTTACAAACCGCGCCCACGACCAGTTGTTTTTCCACCCGTACCCCAGCACACCGCCTCCGACCAGGGGCGCAACTGTGTAGAGAATGGGGATGGTCCACATCCATCCGGGTAAGACCTGCCGGCTAGCGAAGTCGTCCCAATGGTTCGCATAGAGCCAGTAAATCGGTCCAGCCGAGATCGACAGAAACACCGCTGATCCTCCCGCGAATCGGAGGGCGCGGTCCTGCAGTCCGATTCCGTAACGGCCCGCCCATCGCTCAAAACTCCAAACAAGCAGAGCGCCTGGGAGAAGAGCTGCGAGAACAAATGAGGCTGCTCCCAACCCCGTCATTTCACTTCATCCACAATCACACCTCCACGTCCTCTAAAAACTGTAAACCAATGCTGTGACACTCTGGTCGAGGCGGTGAGTCCCGCGGTGCCTGTGGGAAGATCGGCCTCCTTGACGGGAGGGACTTTCGGTCTCAGCCGGCCGCCTGGTCCTTATTTGGTATATTCTATAGATATCTATATACTTACCTTTTTATGCTCGACTCTTGTGATCCTGATCCCTACATAGTCGGTCGAATCAACATCGATCGACGCAGCCGAGTCTCCATCTCTGCTCAGATAGCCCGTCAGCTCACCTGGCTAATTGCCACCGGCGTGGCCAAACGCGACAGCTTCCTGCCGACGATTGCCAACCTGGCTCAGCACCTCGGGGTCAACGTCCACACCGTACGAGCGGCCTACCGCCAGCTTGCCGACGGTGGGTTGGTCTCTATGCGCCGGGGGTCTCGGACTCTGGTCTTGGGCTACGACCGGGATCAGGCATGGTCTCGTAGAGAGAATCGTCAGTCGAGCTTCACCATCGGGGTCCTGGTGCCGTCCTTTACCGACTATTACGCGGAGTTTCTCGACGCGGTTTCCAACGCCTCTGAGATCGAGGGATGGCTGCCGGTGATATGCCAGACCCGACACTACGACCCGAAGGTGGTTTCCCGCGACCTCGATCAGCTGTTCAGCCGGAATGTGGACGGGATCGTGGTGATTCACTTCGATCGGCCTGACGAGAAAACCTCCGAGCTCTTCAGGTCGGCGTCAGAACTACGGCCCTTCGTGTTCGTGGACAGCAACTGCGCCGACAGTGGCTCACGGATCGTGGTTGATGAGGCGGCGGCCGGGTTCAAGGCCGTCAACCATCTGATCGGTCACGGCCACCGTCGCATCGGCTTCGTCGATCCGGCGGCGGGTTGGGGGAAGTCGAGGTTTATGGAGGGATCGTTGCCGGCTCTGGCCGAGGTCGGGGCGCCCGTCGAGGACGGGTTGGTGGTGGCAGCTTCCGATTGGAGCTTGGAAGCAGGCGCGAAAGCTGCGACTCACCTCCTTCAGCGCGACGATCCTCCAACCGCCATCTTCTGCGCCGGAGATGTTCTGGCACTTGGTGCGATCAGCGCCATAAGAGCGCTTGGAGGGCGAGTTCCCCACGACGTTGCCGTCATGGGTTACGGGGAGATTCCGTTCGCCGCGCTGGCCGCGCCGTCGCTGTCCACAACCCGCCTGCCCGCCGATGCCCTCGGCTACGAGGCTGTCCGGACTCTTCGTCGAGCCATCGCCAGCGGGGCGGCCCAGCCCTCGGTCACCTTTGAGACCAGCCTGGTGCCCCGCCAGTCCTGCGACTGTTCCTGACCCGTTGGCATCGGCCAGGAGATCGCTGACACCTAAAGGAGAGAGAACTATGAGGATTTCCAGTCGCACCACAGGGCATTTACTTGCCCTACTTGTCACCACAGCCATACTCGCCGCGGCTTGCGCAGATGATGAAGGCTCAACAACCACCGCGGCGTCCGCTCCGGAAACCACGGCCGCGTCTGTGACTACCGCCGCTCCGGAAACCACGGCCGCACCCGAAACGACCGCTGCACCCGAGACAACGGCTGCGCCTGAACCCGTCGCTGTGTCCCTCCGGCTCCCGTGGTTTCTCGGGTCCCAGTTTGCCGGGGAACTCGTAGCGCAGGAGAAGGGCTATTTCGCAGAAGAAGGACTGGACGTGACCATCAATCCCGGCGGCTTCGACACCAACAGCATCACTCTGGTGGCCGCGGGGACCGACACTTTCGGTCTGCACGATATGAACTCATTGGTGTTTGCGGCATCGGAGGATATCCCGCTGATAACCGCGGCTGCGTTCCTGCAGAAGCACCCGGGGGCCGTGATGGCGCGAGCCGACTCGGGAATCGACACCCTTGCTGACTTCGCCGGCGCCACCGTCGGCTTCCATGAGGGCGGTCCCTGGATGCTGACCCAGGCGATGCTGGTCAAGAACGGCGTTGATCTCGACTCCCTCGACAAGATGACAGTCGGGTTTGATCTGACGCCCCTGCTCGAAGGCGACATCGATCTCTACACCGTCTTCGCAACCAACGAGCCCATCCTTGCGGGACTTCAAGGCGTCGAGACCAACGTGTGGGTCCCGTTTGATTTCGGTGTGGAGACGTCGGCCAACGCACTCTTCACAACCAAGAGTTACCTCGAGGAGAACCCGGACGTTGTCTGTGGGATGGTTCGAGCAATCGCCCGCGGCTGGGAATATGCCTACGAAAATCCCGACGAGACCACCGACATTGTGGTCGCCTCGGACCCGGACAATCTTGACCGTGACACGCAACGACTTGTCCTGGACGCCACGCTCGTTCACGTACGTACTCCCGGCGCCGTTGAACACGGCATCGGCTACATGACGGCAGGTCGGTGGGAAACGGTCGTCGACGTTCTCCAGGCCTATGGGGGGCTGACGGTGGACGTGGATGTGAACAGCCTGTTTACGGACGCCTGCTTCTCCTCCTGACCTCAAACAGGAGGCACTTCTCGGAGAGCCTTCTTTCGATCTCCAAGAAAGGACGAGCATGGACTTGTTTGACAACACGGCCGGGAATTTGGGGAAGATGCAGTATCACCTGCGAGTCAAGCCTGGAGACGTGGCTGACTACGTGTTGCTGCCCGGAGATCCGGGCCGGACGCGGTTGATCGCCGAGCATCTGGACGATCCGAGAGAGGTCGCCCATCACAGGGAGTATCGCACCGTCACCGGCCGATATCGCGGCATCGGAGTGAGCGGCACGTCGACCGGCATCGGATGTCCTTCGGCAGCGATTGCGGTGGAGGAGTTGGCGAACGTGGGCGTTTCTCACTTCATCCGCGTCGGGAGCAGCGCGGCTTTCGTGCCGGGAATCCGCAAGGGTGACATCCTCATCAACGTCGCTTCGATGAGGGAGGACGGCACTACCGCCGCTCTGGTCGACGATGGATTTCCCGCGGTGGCAGATCACTTTCTCACCGCCGCCCTCATCGAGGCAGCCCAAGAGCTCAGCGCGGAACGCGGATTCAGGTTTTATGTGGGTATCAATGCCTCCGCGGATGCCTTCTACGCTGAGACCGAGGATCGCGTAAAGAACCGGATCAGACAGAGGATTCTGAATATCGAGATGGAGAGTGCCGCGATTTTCACCATTGCCCACCTCCGTGGCCTCAAGGCGGCCTCGGTCTGTGCGGTGTCGTATAACTACACGGCACCGGAGGAGATAAATTACGAGGGGGTCAATCAAGCCCTCTTCCAGGGTTGGCACAACGCCATCGATGTCGCCCTGGAGGGAATCCGAAAGTACGAGGCCAAGCGAATCACGTAATGAGCCAACCTCGGGTCATGAGCCCACGCGATGTTGGGTCCGGCATAGTGCTCGACTCGGTTGGCGTGACCTTCGGCGGCGAGAACCCGGTCATTGCCTTGGAGGATGTGAGCCTGGAGATACCGGCCGGAGAATTCCTGGCGATCGTGGGGCCGTCGGGGTGCGGCAAGTCCACCCTGCTGCGGGTTGTCTCCGGTTTGCTCGAACCAACGGTTGGGACGGTCTCGGTGCACGGCAAGACCGCGGAGCAGGCGCGCAGTGATGTCGAGTTCGGATTCGTCTTTCAAGACCCTGTCCTCTTTCCGTGGCTGCGGGCGCTGGGAAACGTCCTTCTCCCGGACAAGATCCTCGGGAAACGAAACCCGACCCATGGACCTCAAACCGAGGAGTTGGCTCGCCGGCTGATGAGGGACGTGGGTCTGGCGGGATTCGAAGAACACTATCCCGCGCAGTTGTCGGGCGGGATGCAGTCGCGAGTCGCCCTGGCGCGGGTGTTGATTTACGAGGCGTCGACTCTCCTGATGGACGAACCGTTCGGTGCTCTTGACGAGTTCACGCGTGACCGTCTCAATCTTCAACTGCTCGACGTGTGGGCCAGGGCGCGAACCACCGTGCTCTTTGTCACACACAGCATCCAGGAGGCGATATTCCTCGCTGATCGGGTGGTGGTGCTGAGCCCGAGGCCGGGTCGGATCGTGCACGTGGCCACCGTCCCATTCACACGACCCAGGCCGTTGGAACTGCGTTACGAACCTGCATTCGGATCTCTGACGAGTCGGCTGCGATCCCTTCTCGAAACAGACGGTGAATCTTGAAGCGCAATGAGTGGACAGCGATCAGGGCGAACCTGTTCAAGAGGCGTTGGATCACCACGTCGAAGGGATTCATCCCTGCCGCGCTTCTGGCCCTCCTCGCGGTTGCTATCTGGCAGATCGTGGTAGTGGCGGCGGACGTGCCCGCCTACATCGTTCCGAGTCCCGCCGAGATAATGGCCGAGTTGCTTGCTGAAAGTTCCTGGCTGGCTGCCGATCTGGGATGGACCATGCTTGAGGCGGTACTGGGTTTCCTGATAGGAAGCTGCACAGCCTTCATTACCGCGGTCTTGTTCGTCCATGTCCGGGTGGTTGAGCGCGCCGCGTTTCCCTGGGCCATTGTTCTCCAAACCATCCCGATTGTTGCAATAGCGCCGCTGCTGACAATCTGGTTCGGGTACACGCTCGTTCCCAAGGTGATAATCGCAGCCATTATCTGCTTCTTCCCGGTCCTTGTCAACACGACACGCGGGCTGCGAGCTGTGAGCAACCAGGCGATGGAACTGATGAACGTGCTGTCGGCGCGGAAGGCTTCGATCTTCTGGAGGCTGCGCCTGCCAAGCTCGCTTCCGTACGTATTCGCCGGACTGCGGGTAGCAGCCACCCTGTCGGTGATCGGCTCGATAGTGGCGGAGTTCACCGGCGCCGATCGGGGCATTGGTTACGTCATCGTGCAGGCAAGCTACCGGATCGACACCAGGTTGATGTTCGCAGCCATCGCGCTCTCATCCCTGGCCGGCATTGTCTTCTTCCATGTGATCGGCTGGATCGAGAAGGCCACCTTACGCTGGCCCGAAGCCAGGTTGGACGAGGATTAGGTTGTTGCTACTACTGCTGAGGTGCGGAGTCCGTGGCGCTCCGCCGAACGGTAGGGACAGCTATGTGACTTGCAACGGTGGCCCGATGTTTCGTCTACGCTGCCGAGATAGAGGGACTGGCCGTCTATGCCACGCGCCCTCCCCACTCATTTTCGAGGAGCCTCTATAGTAACTGGCACACCAAAGCCGGACTGCGGGTCGGCAGGGGAGAGAAATGGTCCACAGGGCAGGTCGAGAGCTACGGACTCTAGTCCCTACGGGCATGCTGGGTTTCGGATTCCCTGATGACAGCTTCGAAATGAACATAGCTCTGAACCCCCACGTCATGGGAATTGATGCAGGCTCAACAGACAACGGTCCACACAATCTGGGTGGGGGCATTGTGGAGGCAGCACGATCCACAACGGCCGACGACCTGCGCAGGATTCTGACTGCCAGCCGCTCACGGCGTATTCCCGTGGTTATCGGCTCCGCTGGAACGTCCGGGTCTGACTCTGGGGTCGAATGGATGCTTGACATCGCCCACGAAATTGCTCGTGAGTGTGGATGGAGCCTCCGCATCGCAACCGTTCGTTCAGAACTGCACAAGGATTACGTCAAACGAAAACTCCGTGCCGGCAAGATAAGAAGTCTGGGGCCGGAGGAGCCACTCTCTGTCCAAACGATCGAAGAAACGACTCACATAGTCGGCCTAATGGGTGTCGAACAAATAGTGGATGCACTCGATCTCGAACCAGATCTGGTGATCGCTGGCCGAAGCTGCGATGCTGCAATTTTTGCTTCTTTGGCGATTAGGGAAGGCTATCCCAAGGGCCTAGCTTGGCACATGGGTCAGATTCTCGAATGTGGCGCCATGTGTTCTGAGGCAGACCATGGTGCCGCCGAGCCCATGACGGGAATAATCAGGGAAGACCATTTCACGGTCGGCTCGCCCAAACGCTCCACCGTCTGCTCACCCAGTTCTGTCGCCGCCCAAAGCTTTTATGAGGAATCAGACCCAGCCAGATTGAACTTGCCTGGTGGGCACGTCTGGATGGGAAACAGCAGGTTCGAGCAGGCCCAGGATGGGTGGGTCAACATCTCCGGGAGCGAATGGCGCGAGAGCGATCGGTATGAAGTGCTCATCGAGGGCGCCACCCAGCGTGGATATCGTTCGATCACTATTGCCGGCGCACGCGATCCCTATTTCATATCCAGTATTGATTTGATCCTCGACGCCGTCCACGAGACTACCGCCCGGCGGTTTAGTGACGACTTTGATCTCGATTTTGTCGTGTATGGACGAGATGGAGTGATGGGACATCTGGAACCCACCCCAATCCCCGCTCACGAAGTGGGCCTCCTAATCAGGGTTGTCGCTGGGTCGCAAACGCTGGCAGATACCATCATTGCCTTCGTCCGGTCATCGATCGACCACTTCAAGTATCCTGGCATCAAGGCAACTGCGGCTAACTTGGCATACCCTCTTGCGCCGGGAACCCTATCGTGCGGGCCGGTCTATGAGTTCAGCGTGCATCACTTGATGACTCTCGACTCGCCAGACGAATGTTTTGAAGTGGATGTTGGGAGCTATAGCTGATATGAGCACGACCCTGGGCGAGGTCGCGAGCATCCTCAGAAGCAAGAATGCTGGGCCGTATCTGCTGACTCTTGATGTGTTTTTTGATAGCACCGAGGCGTTTAATCAAGTGAAGATGTCGGGCATCATTACCGATTCTTTGGTTTCGCGGTGCTACGGAATCGACGAGAGCGACGTAATCAACCTTGGATGGCACGATTCAGCTCGGGGCCTCAAGATCACAATCGTACGACCAGCGGTTTCTGGTAGCCCCGGGGATCGGGATGTGTACGGTTGTCAGCAACACGCTCCACTCCTCGGAGTTAAGATCCCTATCGATATATGAGGCTAGACCCGATTCAGTTTGAGGTGATTCGAAATGCCCTGCTCGAGATCACCGAAGAAATGAGCGCCACCGTTAGGCGTAGCGCGTATTCCACGAACATCAAGACGAGAGCCGATTTCTCATGTGCCCTGTATGACGGGCACCTTCGCGTCGTCGCTCAGTCGTTCGCCCAGGCGACCCACCTTGGATCGGCCGTCGAAGTCGTGCCCAACGCCATCCGCGAATACGGCGCTGACAACATTGGACCTGGCGATGGCATCGTCCTGAATCACCCTTACATCGGTGGAGGACACCTAAACGATGTGACCCTCATCTCTCCGGTGTGGTACAAGAATCGTCGACTCGGATATCTAGCCACCATCGCCCATCACGTTGACGTCGGCGGGGGAGCTCCATCCAGTATCGGAGCATTCACGGAGTTGTTCCAGGAGGGGGTGATCATCCCTCCTCTGAAATTGGTGCGTAACGGAGAGGTCGTTGACGAGATCTTCCAACTCATTCTGGCTCAGATACGCTCGAAGCGGGAGGTGGCGGGCGACTTTCGTGCCCAGATCGCCTCAAATCAAGCTGGAATCCATAGGCTAACGGCATTACTGGACCGTTTCGGCGCTGAAGTAGTCGAGACCGGGATCGAACAGCTCCTGTCCTACACGGCACAGCGTATTCGAGTCGAGGTGGGAGCTCTTCCGCGTGGCGTCTTCACGGCAGAGGGCTACGTGGACACTGACGGGTACACGGCTGATCCTGTTCGACTTGCTGTCAAGGTTGTCGTCGATGACGACGGTGTGCTATTTGATTTCGATGGCTCGGATCGTCAGCGGAAGGCGCCAGTGAACGCTACGTTCGCGATGACGTTCGCGACCTGTGCGTACGTCCTCAAGGCATTGACCGATCCCGACGTGCCAGTGAATGCGGGATTCTACGGCGCAGTACGCATAAACGCACCAGCTGGGTCCGTCGTGAATTGCGTGTATCCCGCTCCTGTAGTGGGGGGATGGGAAACGCAGATGAGACTCACCGACATCATTTTCAAGGCGTTGTCTCCCGCACTGCCTGAGATGATTCCCGCAGGTACAGAGGGGATGATCTGCCATGCTGGTTTTGGCGGGGAGGACCCTCGTACCGGCGAGTATTACTGCTTCCTTGAGACGCTCGCTGGCGGTTATGGGGGTAGGGCCAAGAGTGACGGTCCCGACGCAGTCCAATGCCATGGGAAGAACACCGAGAACGCTCCAATCGAGGAGACCGAATCGAGTTACCCCGTCAGGATCGTTCGTTATGAGTTGGTAGAGAACTCAGAAGGTGCGGGAAGACACAGGGGGGGACTTGGGCTACGACGTGACTATCTTTTTCCCGATCATGAAGCGTCCTTCACAGTCCTCGCTGACCGGGATCGCTGGGGGCCACACGGGCTGTTCGGAGGACTTCCGGGAGCTAAGGCTGAGTACGTTCTCGTCTCGAAAGGCGAGACCAGCACGGTCGGCGCCAAGTCGACTTTGCAGTTGCAGCCAGGGGACCTCGTCAGTTACCGAACCTGTGGCGGCGGGGGCTATGGCCCGCCGAGTGAGAGGGACCCGGTCAGTGTTCTTGCCGACGTAAGAGATGGAAAAGTCAGTGCCGAGAGAGCACGAGAGGTCTACCGCGTGGCGATTGATCCCAAGGAACTGGTCATAGACGAAGAGCAGACCCGTGTTCTTAGGGGTTCCAATGGCGTGGATTAGCAGTAAAGCCGCGCCCTTCACGACCTGATTGGATGGGAGCAAGGCGAGCATGACAAGCCGGATTGGAATAGACATTGGTGGCACGTTCACAGATGCAACGGTGATCAACGAAGCAACTGGCGAGATTTTCATCGACAAGGTCACTTCCACTCCTCGTGATCCATCGATTGGCTTTCTGCAGGCAACCAATCGGATATTGGAACGCAATGAGCTGGACCCAAGTTCTATGGCATACCTAGTTCATGGTACGACTGTTGCCACCAATGCAATTATTGAGAACAGTCTGGCGAGATCCGCGTTTATCACGACCGATGGATTCAGGGACATGCTTGAGATTGGACGGCAGAACCGCCCCGTTCTGTATGACCTTGGGTTTGAGAAACTTCGACCCCTGGTACCCCGCTATTTGTGTTTTGAGATACGAGAGCGCCTCGATGCCTCGGGCAATGTTGTCGTTCCAATTCATGTGGAAGATGTCAAATCAGTGGCCCGAAAGATAAGGGAGGAGGAAGTCGAGTCAATCGCTGTGTGTCTTCTGCATGCACATATCAATCCGGTTCATGAGATAACCGTTGGGGAAATACTACGGTCCATGCTTCCAGAGACGTCCGTTTCGCTTTCGAGCGAGGTGGCACCAGAATTTCGGGAGTATTTCCGCGCCAGCACCACAACGATCAATGCTGGCATTCGCCCAGTCGTTTCCCGATATCTTGAGAGTATCGAGAGTCGCCTTCGAGCTGAAGGCATGACAGGTGAGCTTCTTGTGATGCAAAGCAATGGGGGACTGCAGACGTTCGAGGTCGCGGCCGAGAAGCCGGTATTCATGGTGGAGTCGGGGCCCGCCGCCGGAGTCATGGCGGCGACCTACCTCGGAGAGTCGCTCGGGTTCAGCAACATGATCTCGCTGGATATGGGCGGGACCACGGCAAAAGTCGGCCTGATTCTGGATGGCGTACCGAACGTGACAAAGGATTACGAGGTGGGCGCAACCGCCCGACCAGGAATGGGGAGTGGTCGCGGTTCTGGCTATCCGATTCGCACTCCTGTCATTGACCTGGTTGAGATCGGAGCCGGAGGTGGATCAATCGCCTGGGTGGATTCAGGCGGAGCACTGAGGGTGGGGCCGAGAAGTGCTGGCGCTGATCCGGGCCCAGCGTGCTACGGCTGGGGCGGCCTGGAGCCGACGGTGACTGATGCCAACCTCGTCCTCGGACGGCTGAACCCCGGGTACTTCCTCGGCGGCGAGATCGAGCTCGACGGCGAGAAGGCTACGGAGGCGATCGAAGGATTGGCATCCCGGTTAGGCATGGATCTAATCGATGCAGCCTATGGAATCTTGGAGATTGCCAATGCCGCAATGGTGAATGCCCTGAGGTTGATCTCCATACAACGTGGATATGACCCGCGTGAATTCGCTCTTGTCGCCTTCGGCGGAGCCGGTCCTTTGCACAGTGGAAGAATCGCCATCGAACTCGGATTCTCTCACACCATCGTTCCGCTTAGCCCTGGCATCTTCTCGGCACTAGGACTTCTCGTGACTGACCTGAGGCACGACTTTTCGAGAACGGTTCTGCAGAACGTCGAAAGACTTGATCTGACGATCATCGAAGGGCTTTTTCAAGAGCTGGAAGAAGAGGGCCGTGACCTACTTGGGCGTGAAGGCGTCAAGGAGGAGGATGTTCAAATTCGACGTTACGCTGAGATGCGCTACGTCGGTCAGAGCTATGAGCTCTCCCTCGACCTTCCGGATGGCGTTCTCAGTCATAGCGACTTGGATCAGATCCTCGACCAGTTCGCCATGGAGCATGATCGGGTTTACGGGTTCAGCGTCCCAGGCGAACCCGTAGAGATCGTCAACATACGCTTGAGTGCCCTCGGCGACATTCGCAAGCCTCGACTGAGAGAGATCGGGAACAGTGGAACCGGGTCGGAATCTGCACACAAGGGAGCCCGATCTGTCTATTTCGCCGAGAGCGGCGGATACATTGACTGCCCCATATTCGACCGTTACAAGCTTGCTCAAGGCATTTCAATGATCGGTCCAGCAATAATCGAAGAACCGGATTCTACGACGGTTGTGCATCCCGGTTACAGCGTGAACATCGATCAATATGGAAACCTGTTGTTGACCTCGGATGACGGATAGCCGGAGAGGCTTGTCACCTCGCACAGAGGGCTGACTGCTTCGTCAAGGTTGATCTAACTTCGTCAACGGTTGTTCTACCGCAAATCACGCGCACGCCGGAAACAGTTGGTCTGCGTGGAAAATGTGGCTTTGGGTGGATTTAAAACCTTGGATTCGCTTGCGGGTGACAGTGTGCCATATGTAGGGTTCAGGTGTACGACTAGGACGGTTGCGGCGGAGGCGTCTCGAGCAGGACACCAGACCGGCCGACAATCCAATGGCATCTGAGTCGTTCTATTCCCTGCGGTAGATCCACCTCTTCCAGACCGTCGAGTTGAAGGAAGCGTCCGGAATCGGAGAAGAGGAGTCGCTATGAAGTCACTACGCAAGTGGTACGTCGTTCTGCTAGCTGTGTCCATGTTGGTCGCAAGTTGCGGGGATGAAACAACGGAGACCGCTGAAACCACGTCGGCGCCCGCAGAGACGACGGCGGCTCCTGAGACGACAGCGGCTCCTGAGACCACGGCCGCCCCTGAGACCACGGCCGCTCCTGAGACCACGGCGCCCGCCGATCCCGGGCCTCAGCAGGGAGGGACTCTCGTAGTGGCGCTGGAAGCAACGATTAGCACTCTCGATCCACATCGGAGTTCGGGAGGACAGACGCATGAAGTCAACGAGCAGATCTTTGAGAAGCTCATTACTGCCGATTACACCGCTCCAAACGATGGCGGCCCGCCCGAGATCGTGCCACGGCTAGCCACCAAGTGGGAATCGAGCGCGGATGGCTTGACTCACACATTCTCACTGCGCGAGGGTGTGACCTTCCATGATGGGACGCCCTTCAATGCGGAAGCTGTCGAGTTCAATGTGCGCAGGGTGTGGGATCCAAGCTTCGATCATTACATCGGAGAAGGACTGTCAGGTCTTGCCGGGACAGTATTCCAGAATCTTGAGACCGTTGAAGTCGTTGATGAATTCACGGTTCAGTTCGTCCTGTCAAAACCCTTCGGGTTCTTCATTGAGAAGTTCGCCACCACAACAGGTCTGGGTCATCCATGGATGATTAGCCCCGCCGCTGTTATCGAGTATGGCGAAGAGGTCGCGGATCATCCCGTTGGCACCGGTCCCTTCAAGTTCGTCGAGTGGGTGAGAGGACAGCATTTGACTCTGGAGGCAAACCGGGACTATTGGAGGACTCCCCATCCCTACGTGGATGAACTGATATTCCGACCGATTGAAGATGCGTCTGGTCGTGTCAACGCCCTGAGGGCCGGCGAAGTCGACATGATCCGTGTCGTGCCCCCGGATCAGATACCTCAGCTTGAAGGCGAGGGTTTCAAGATTGCAGCGGGCCCGACTCCGCACCTTTGGTATATAGAATTCCAGCACAGGCGGCCACCCTTTGACGATGCGAGAGTTCGACAAGCCGTCAATCTGGCGATCGACAGAGAGGGCATGGCGGCGGAACTGCTCTCCGGCACAGTGGAGCCGGCTATCTGCCTCTGCTCGTCTACGTCGGCGACATTCAACCCTGTACCAGATTGGGCGGGGTTTGAGTACGACCCAGAGCGAGCGCGCGAACTCCTTGCCGAAGCAGGCTATGAGGGTGGGTTTGACGCGGTGTTTGAGACGTCGACATCGGGATCCGGACAGATCTTGCCGGTCCAGATGGCCGAGTGGATTCAGCAAGACCTGGCCGAAATCGGCATAGATCTGGAGCTTCGTACCTACGAATGGAATACGTACGTTGGCCGGTGGTACCTAGGTATGCCGGATGATGTCGATATGAACCAGATATCGTGGGGGGACAACTCCGACTACTGGCTGTATGAGTCCTCGGCACCGTCTGCAGGTATCAACTCGGGTGGGCTAGTTGATGAGGAATATGACTCGCTCCTGATAGCTGCCAATGAAGCTGCAAGTCAAGAGGAAGCCCGTGGGTACACCGAAGCAGCTGCTCGCAGGGCTCACGAACTCGCCTTCCATGCACCCATCGTGTCAGATACCTTCCCTGTCGCGATGGCGGGGGATGTCAATGGCTTCATTCGCGCCGGGGACTGGGTTGTGGACTACTCCGTTGTGTGGCTGGACCGTTGATAGTCGACTCAAGTCCGTCTCGTTATCGCATGGGATGGGTCTAGATCCATCCCATGCGAGGGCGGTCATCCACAGTTGCTCAGCAGACCGGAGCATGGTGGCAATCGTCCGATAACAGAAGGTGCAGGTGGTTCCCGCTCAGGCCAGTGGGCACTTGATGAATCGGGTCCTTTCAACTAACCAGGTCTCCAGGTTCTGTGGCAGCCTCCAGGAAGCGATTGGGTTTTCAACGTGATAATTCGAATGATTGGCAGGCGGGCGCTTGCTATCTTGCCGATGCTGTTCGGTATCTCGGTTGTTGGATTCCTCCTCATGAAGCTTGTGCCAGGGGATCCAAGTTCCTTCCTTCTTGGTCCCTTCGCGGGACCGGAGGCTCGTGAAGCGCTGCTTAGGAGTCTGGGATGGGACCAGCCTTGGCCGGTGCAGTATGTGAAATGGCTCGGTCTCTTCGTTCAAGGTGACTTTGGTACGTCCGTTAGGTACCAGACACCCGTCTCAGAGATCTTCGGACAAGCAGTGGTAAACAGCGCGATCTTGGTTGCCTTGAGTTTTGCCATAGCGTTCGTTCTCGGGTTTTTTGGTGGGATCCTGGCAGCGGTGAAGCGCTTTTCTCCGGTTGACAGAGTCACCACTACAGTCGCTGTCGTACTGGCGAGTGCCCCGGTGTACTGGCTCGGCTTGGTTCTTGTGTGGATCTTCAGTGTAAGGCTGGGAATCTTCCCCGTGTCAGGGATTGGCACGGTGGGAGCCGAGTCAGACGTGGTGGACTTGCTCCATCACGCCGCCCTTCCATCAGTGACGGCCGCCCTCATTCCGATGGCAGTGATCTTCCGTTTGACGAGGTCCGAGCTAGCTCATGCATTGGATCAACCGTACATTCAGGCGGCGAGAGCGAGGGGTCTAACCGAAGCCTCTGTCGTGTTTCGGCACGGTGTTAGAAACATCGTGGCCCCCATCGCCAACGTGAGCGGTCTCCAGCTTGGGTTTATATTCACGGCCACTTTGTTTGTTGAGGTCGTCTTTGCATGGCCGGGTGTGGGCTTTCTCGTCTTCCAGGCGATTGCGGCGCGAGACATACCCGTCATCCAGACTGTCGTATTGTTCACCGGTCTCTTGTTCGTGGCGATCAGTCTCGTCAGCGACGTTATTCAAGGACTGGTCGACCCGCGAACGATGGCTTCGGCCGGTGCTGGAACGTGAAGCTATCAGTTTCAGAACCCGTCGAGCCTGAATCCGGCCAAGAGCAATGAGCAAAGAGGGAGATGTGCTGGAAGGAGCGGTAGTTCGAGACAATGGGACCCGGCAGGCTGACCCGCTCACGACAACGCAAGCCGGACAGTTCAGACTCATTGTCCGGACGTTCGCTCGTGACCGGCTTGCACTTTCCGGCCTAATCCTCATTGTTGTTGTCGTGGCTGCTTCGTTCGGGGCCGATCTCCTAACCCCCTACGGCCCAAATGAAGCTCACAGAGAAGTCGGGCGTTACGCCCCTTTGGGAACCCCGGGCCATTTCTTAGGAACCGACGGACAGGCGCGGGATGTGTTCACAAGGCTCCTCTGGGGGGGACGGGTCTCAATTCCAGTAGCAGTCCTACCTGTTCTCGGCGCGTCGGCGGCCTCGCTCGTGATAGGGCTGATGGCGGCTTTTTCGGCAGGCTGGATTGGGAGTCTGGCGATGAGGATCCTGGACGTGATGTTCGCGTTCCCTCCTGTGCTACTGGCCATAGCGGTAGCGACAATTCTGGGACCAGGCATGATGAACGTGATGCTTGCGATCGGCGTGGTATCCATCCCATATTTGACCCGCGTGGTGTTTGTCGAAGCGGTTTCAGTTCGAGGTAGTGACTACTTGAGGGCAGCGCAGGTAGCTGGGACCCCTCGAAGGCGGAAGCTACTGCGCGAGGTGCTTCCCAATGTGATTTCTCCTGTCATCATTTACGCATCGACGGGAGTGGGAGGGATGATCGTCATGGCGGCTGGTCTCAGCTTTCTCGGGCTTGGCGTTCAACCTCCGACTCCCGACTGGGGAATCATGACCGCTGACGGACGAGTGGTCTTGCAGAACCTGCCCCATATCGCAACCGTTCCAGGATTCTTGATCATTGCCGTAGCACTCGCTTTCAACGTTGTAGGAGATGGCCTCAGGGATGCTCTCGATCCCAGACATAGGACGAGGACGTGGACAGCCGGATAAGCGAAACAACGGACTCTGTCGTATTGAGCAGGTCATCAATGCCCGAAGGACGTGGGGACGGGGCGCTTCTCAAGGTCGATAATCTTCACACGCACTTCTTCTTACCAAATGGCGTCCTGAAGGCGGTTGACGGGATGAGTTTGGAGGTTGAGCGCGGCGAAGTGGTTGCTGTTGTCGGGGAGTCAGGATCAGGCAAGAGCGTAACGGCATTGTCCATTCTTAGGCTCATTCCGCGGCATCAGGGTCGAATAGTCGACGGTCGGCTGCTGTTCAAAGGGCATGACCTGATGAAAAAGAGCAATAGAGAGATGCAAGAGATTCGAGGCAAACAGATCGCGATGATCTTTCAAAATCCTTACGCCGCCTTGAATCCGGTGATTCGCCTCGGCGATCAGCTCATCGAGACAGCTAGGAAGCACCGAGCAGTGACTAAAAGCGAGGGCCTGGAGTTGAGCCTCGAACTACTAACGCATCTTGATCTTGAGGACCCGGAACGGATTGTTAGGTTGCGCCCCTTTCAGGTAAGCGGAGGTATCAATCAACGCATCATGCTCGCGCTTGCATTGATAGGTGAGCCGCAACTATTGATAGCTGATGAGGCAACGACGATGCTTGATTCTCTCACTCAAGTCGAGATACTCGAGCTCATTGATCGGGTACAGCGTGAAACGGGAATGGCGGTTCTCCTAATAAGCCATGATCTCGGCGTCGTAGCTCAGGTATCTGATCGAGTAGTCGTGATGTACATGGGCCAGCGAGTGGAACAGGCGCCAACTGGGGAGATTCTCACCTCTCCGAAGCACCCATACACGATCGGACTCAGAGAATCTGCTCCTGATCTAGAAACTAAAGGGAAGCGGCTTCCTCAAATTCAGGGAAGCCCACCCGATCCTCAGAATCTCCCTCAAGGTTGCAGATTCGCTCCGAGATGTCCACATGCCATGGAGAGATGTATTCAATCCTCGCCTCCAGATTTTAGACTAGACGACAACACACTAGTGAAGTGTTGGCTCTTTGAGACAGGTTCACCGACATGAGCGAGGACTCGTTTCTCCTTCAGGTAATGGACGTATCGAAGGAGTTCCGTGGGCACAAGGGTGGCCAGTTTGTCGCAGTCAAGAATGCCAGTCTTCAAATACAGCAAGGCCAGACGTTCGGACTCGTCGGGCAGTCGGGTGGTGGGAAGACCACCTTGGGACTGATGATTATGGGACTGGTCAGACCTACCTCCGGCGAGATCAGATACAGGGGCCAGTCGATCACGGGAGTCTCTGAAAAGGCATTGAGACCACTCCGAAGAGAGATTCAGATGGTGTCGCAGAATCCATTGGAGGCGTTGAATCCTGTCAAGACCGTTGGGCAGTCAATCGCGTTGCCACTGATCAACTTCGGCTTTTCCCGGCTACATCGCCGGAGCCGTGTTGCCGAAGTCTTGGACCTCGTTGGCCTCAAAAGCGCAGACGCAGACCGATATCCGCATGAGTTCAGCGGCGGGCAAGCCCAGAGAATCTGCATTGCTAGGGCCCTTGCAATCGAGCCGCGGTTTGTTTTCCTGGATGAGCCAGTGTCGTCTTTAGATGTCTCGATCCAAGCGCAGGTCTTGAATCTGCTTATGGATCTCCAAGAGGAGTTCGGTTTGACCTACTTGTTTGTTGCACACGACATATCTGTTGTCAGCTTCATAAGTGATCGGATGGCAGTAATGCAACGGGGGACAATCTTAGAATCTGGAGCCACAAGAGACGTCATATCCAATCCACAATCTGATTACACAAAAGACCTTCTTGCTAGTGTAGTTAACGTGCCCAGAAAAACCAGTGCCAGAGAGTCTGGATAAACTATGCAAGACCACAGTAAGTGATTGGTGCTATAATGACATGCCATCCCAGTGTTGCACAGGTAAATAGCATAAGGATTGGAGAACCAGCTAGCTATCGAGTTTCCTGTAAAGGAGTCGGATGACAAAGATGGAGCGTCGTGATAGATTGCATGGGCGGCTGCGGTGGCCAGATCTGTCCGAAGTACAGGAACTTGCGGCCTCTCAGTATATTAACTTGTCCGCCAACGACGCCGAGTCCTATATCGATCAGATCCGGAACATACTGGCGGAAATCGACCAAATTGATGACCTAGAGATTCCTTCAGTTCCAGTTAGATATCCTGAGCGCGAGATAGGCGAGTTGTCCGATGACGGGAGCGATCCGTTCAACGTATACATTCGGCGCTGTCTAGTGAGAGGCGCAGAATCGGGCAAGCTGGCAGGGAAACGAGTTGGGTTAAAAGACAACATTAAGCTGGCCGGTGTCCCGATGACCAACGGCTCACGGCTGATGGACGGGTATGTGCCATCCATGGACGCGACTGTCGTTGAGAGGATTCTTGACGCGGGCGGGACAATCGTGGGCAAGCTGAATATGGATAATTTCAGCTTCGGCGCGGGAGGAGAGTCGAGCGAATTTGGTCCAGCGAGGAATCCTCATGATCCAGCGTATTCCGCGGGAGGATCTTCCTCCGGGAGTGCGGCAGCGGTTGCGGCCGGGGAAGTTGACATCGCGCTCGGAGTAGACCAGGGGGGTAGCGCCCGTATTCCGGCCGCCTGGTGCGGCGTCGTGTCGATGAAGGCGACACATGGCTTGGTGCCAACCTTCGGCATCACTTATGTGGACCACACGCTTGACCATGTTTGTCCGATAGCGTCAACTGTGAAGGATGCTGCTTTGGCACTTGAGGTGTTGGCTGGTGAAGATCCCCGAAGCCCAGTGTCTGTTCGGGCGCCATACGAATCTAAGGCATACAGTCAGGGCCTTGGGGAGAAGGGCGTCGGAAACCTTCGGATTGGCGTTCTGAAGGAATCGATGGATTGGCCAGACGGGGAATCGGACGTCAACTCGAGCGTCCGAGATGCTGTGGAGGGACTGAGGGATCAAGGTGCGGAGGTGCAAGAGATCTCCCTTCCGTGGTGGAAGCAATGCGAATCGGTGATACTGGCCATAATGACTCATTCGCTCGCTGCCATGGTCGATTCTGACCTCGAAGGATATTCCCGGCCTGGTATGTGTGATCCTGGTTGGCAGAACTTGTTTGGAAAGGCACGACGCGCTTCAGGCCGTCTTCTATCTCCCCTCCTGATCGTGCATCTAATTCTTGCTAAACATCTGCAGCAAGAGTATTGCAGCACCTACTTTTCGAAGGCCCAGAATCTTCGGCACTTTTGGGCACAGCAACTGGACGATACGTTCAAGGAATATGATGTGCTTGTTACTCCCACGACACCGATGAAGGCTGTTCGGCTTCCTACCGTGGAGGAGTCGGAGGTCGGACAGGCGAAGCAACGTGGCCTGTTCCGCAATAATCTCAATACATGTCCTGCGAACTTGACGGGACATCCTGCAATAACGGTACCGTGTGGTACGGGTGACAATGGCTTGCCTATCGGGTTACAAATCATCGGTAGGCGTTTCGATGAACATCTGTTGTTCAACGCTGCGATAGAGGTAGAAAAAGCTGCTAATGAATAGCAGCCGGCAAATCACGACGGTGCTCGGTGAGATATCACCACACGATCTTGGAGTGACATTGATGCATGAGCACGTGTTCTGCTCTTTGATCTCTGAGTATCGTGGCGATGGTTGGCTGAATGACGGTGCTCTAGCTGTGGAGGAGTTAAGCCGCTTCAAAAGTGCCGGGGGTCAAAGCCTTGTGGATCTCACTCTCCGAGGGATGGGCCGTCAACCACAGCAGGTCCAGCGGGTCAGTGAAGCGACTGGCTTGAACATCGTTGTGGGAACCGGGCTCTATAGGCATCCCTACCTGGACAGCGAGTGGGTTGACCAGAACAGCGTAGATCAGCTCGCTCGCTGGATGGTGGACGAAATAGAGGTCGGCATCGACGGTACAGGAATACGTGCGGGAATCATTGGCGAGATAGGTTGTGACGCATTCCTGACAGCTCATGAAGAACGGGTGTTCAGAGCAGCTGCCCGCGCTCACCGTCGAACCGGGGTAACCATAAGCACCCACGCCGCCCGCTGGCCGGTAGGCCATGTGCAACTTGATCTCCTTGAAGAGGAAGGAGTGAATCCGCGTCGCGTCATCATCGGTCACTGCGATTCGGTGTCAGACGCCGGGTGGATGTCGTCAGATGATGTGATGGACTATCACGAATCGCTGGTACGCCGAGGTGCCTTCGTCTCCTTTGATCACTTTGGAACCGCGGCTTCTTCGTTTGATGATGTCAGGGCTCTTGAGTGTGTAGTGTCCTTGATCGACAAGGGTTTTACCAGGCAAATTCTGCTATCACAAGATGTCTGTTTTCAGAGCTCTCTGCGGGCTAGAGGCGGTAATGGTTATGACTATCTTCTGACCAGTATCGTTCCTCAGTTGCGTAAGCAAGGCGTCTCTGATGAAACTATCTCTACGATTCTTATAACGAATCCCAGGCAGGCTCTCACCGGCGATCGGACGGGATAGGCCTTCCCGTCCTCTGGCGCGTTCGTGTGGTGGAGGCCTGGGTTAGGAGGCGCCGGGTTTAGGTAGCGACGGCTCCGTACAGGTCGGGGCGGCGGTCGCGGAAGAAACCCCACTCGTTGCGGATCTGAGGGACCACGGAGAAGTCGAGGTCGGCGATTAGCACTTCGTCGTCCTGGTCGCTGGCCTGGTTGATGATCTGTCCCTTGGGGTCCACCCACACCGACGACCCGTAGAAGTGCGAGTCGGACCCGCCCTGGTCGACTCCCACCCGGTTCACTCCGCCCACGTACATGATGTTGTCTACCGCATGGGCGCGGAGCTCCAACTCCCACAGGTACCGGCTCATCCCGGTGGTGGCGGTGGGGACCACCATCAACTGGGCGCCCTGCAGGGCGAAGGCCCGGACTCCCTCGGGGAAGTGGCGGTCGTAGCAGATGTAGACGCAGAACTTGATCCCGAAGGGGGTGTCGAAGGTGACGAAACCGGTATCGCCGGGTGCGAAGTAGTACTTCTCGATGCCGGTGAGCGTGGGGGTGCTCACCAGGGGGATGTGGCTCTTGCGGTAAATGCCCAGGAGTTCCCCGTCGGTCCCGATCACCGGGGCGGTGTTGAACAGCATCCCCTCGATGGTCTTCTCGTAGATGGGCGCCACCAGGACGATGCCACATTCCCGGGCCACCTCCTGCATCCGGTCGGTGGTGGGGCCGGGGATCGGCTCGGCCAGTTCCAGATGGCGGGGATCCATCTCGAATGGGAAGTAGATGGTGTTGAACAACTCCTGGAGGCACACGATCTGTGCTCCCCGGTCGGCGGCCTGGCGGACCAGTTCCTCTCCCTTTCGGACGTTGGCGTCCTTGTCGTAGACGGTGGACATCTGGATGAGTGCGGTTCTGACGGTGGTCATACTCTCTCCCGGGTCAGGAAATCAGGTCGGTGGCGAGGGTTTCTGCGGGTCGGCGCTTGATGAACCGGCCCATGCCGGCGCGGCCCACGAACTGGCCGTCGGAGACCACCGGCTCGCCACGCACCAGCACGGTATCGGGGGCGCCCTGCAGCGTCCAGCCCTCGTACGGGTTGTAGTCGCAGTTGGTCATCTGGGTCTCGGCCGAGAGCGTCTGGGGACGGTCGGGATCGAATATCACCACATCGCCGTCGGATCCGGGGGCGATCTCGCCCTTCTGCGGGTAGATGCCGAACAGCTTGGCGGCGTTGGTGGAGGTGATCTCCACCCAGCGGTTGAGAGAAATCCGGTTCTCCCGCACGCCGAAGTTGTAGAGAAGGCTCACCCGCCACTCAACCCCCGGCATCCCGTTGGGGATCTTGGTGAAGTCGCCGCGTCCCATCTGCTTCTGGTCCTTGTAGTGGAACGGCGCGTGGTCGGTGGAGACCACCTGCAGGTTGCCCGCGGCCAGCCCTTCCCACAGCTTGTCGTGATGGGAAGGGTCGCGCAGGGGAGGAGAGCACACGTACTTGGCGCCCTGGAAGCCGGGCGAGGCCAGTTTGTCCTCTGACAGGAGCAGGTACTGGGGGCAGGTCTCCGCATAGACGGGCAGTCCCCGGCCGCGGGCCAGTCCCACCGCGCTGAGGGCTTCGGCCGCCGACATGTGCACCACGTACACCGGGACCCGGGCGATCTCGGCCAGGGCGATGGCGCGAGAAGTCGCCTCTCCCTCGGCTATGGACGGCCGGGTCGCGGCATGAAAGCGCGGCTCGGTGTGGCCGGCCGCGATCGCCTGCTGGATGAGCACCTCGATGGCCGGGCCGTTCTCGCAGTGCAGCATGATCAGCCCGCCGTTGTCGGAGGTCCACTGCAGCGCCGAGAAGATCGCTCCGTCGTCCAGCATCCAGGCGTTGGGGTAGGCCATGAACAGCTTGAAGCTGGACACTCCCTCGTCGATCAGGGCGCCCAGCGAGGGGAGGTAGGCCGGAGGCAGGTCGGCGATGATCTGGTGGAACGCCCAGTCGATGGCCGCCTTCCCCTCGGACTTGCCGAACCACTCCTCCAGCGACACCCGGGGATCGTCCCCCTTCTCCTGGATGGGGAAGTCGATGATGGTGGTGGTCCCGCCCACCGCCGCAGCCACGGTGCCGGTGTAGAAGTCGTCGGAGATGAAGGTGTTGCCGGCCGGCGTGTCCATGTGGGTGTGAGGGTCGATGCCCCCGGGTATCACCAACTTCCCCGAGGCGTCCACCACCCGGTCGGCGGGAAAATCGCCCAGGTCTCCCAACCTGGAGATTTTGCCGTCCTCGATCAGGATGTCCTCGACGGCGTCCCGGGTGGCGGTTATCACCCGCCCTCCGGTGATCAGTGTGGTGCTCACCAATCTCTCCTTGTTCAACTTCCTTCTAGCCTATTCGACTATCTTGGCCTGATAATCCTACTTGAGGGATCGAACTTGGACTCAGACATGTACTCACCGGACAGCGAAACGGGGTTTTCGTCCCCTGCTCATGCCGCGCAGTTGTTGCAGCGCCACAGTTACCTTGCCGACCAGGGACTGGCCACCGCCATCTACCTGGCCCGGACCCTTCCCCAGCCCTTAATGCTGGAGGGGGAGGCGGGGGTCGGGAAGACCGAAGTGGCCAAAGCCCTGGCGGACGCCCTGGGAGTTCCTCTGGTGCGCCTCCAGTGCTACGAGGGGATCGACGCATCCCAGGCCCTTTACGAGTGGGATTACACCCGTCAGCTTCTCCATCTACGGGCCGCCGACGTAAGGGAGGGCTCAAGCCGGGACATCTACTCAGAGGAGTTCCTGCTGGAGAGGCCTCTCTTGCGGGCGCTCCGGTCGGAGGGACAGTGCGTTCTCCTGATAGACGAGATCGACCGGGCCGACGACGAGTTCGAAGCGTTCCTCCTGGAGATCCTGTCGGACTTCCAAATCAGCATCCCTGAGTTGGGCGTCATCCACTCGGCCACGCCTCCGATGGTGATCCTGACCTCCAACCGGACCCGGGAGTTGCATGACGCCCTCAAGCGGCGCTGTCTCTATCACTGGATTGACCTTCCCGAGCCCCTGCGGGAGGTGGAGATCATCCGGACCCGGGCGCCGGAGGTCACAGAGGCCCTGGCCCGCAAGGTGGTGCGGGCGGCGGCGCGCCTCCGCCGGGCCGACCTGGTCAAGACCCCCGGGGTGGCCGAGACCATAAGCTGGTCCCGGGCGCTGCAGCGGTTGGGGACCGACCGCCTCGACGTCGGGACGGTCCGGCTCACCATGGGCGCGGCACTGAAGGAACGCGACGACTTGGAGACCGCCGAGGGCTTCATCGAGGAGTTGGCCGACCTTGAGTGACGGCGAGGAGCTTTTCGGGTCCCTGATCCGCTTCGGCCAGCACCTGCGAACCCACGGCTTCAGGCTGGGACCCGGTCGGATTCTCTCCTTCTGCCGGGCCGCCGCACGGCTCAATCCCACCGATCCGGCCGACCTGTACTGGGCGGGCCGCCTGACGATGGTGGACGACCATCGGCGGTTCGCCGACTACGACCGGGCCTTTTCGGAGTGGTTCTCGCGGTCTGAACAGGAACAGACCGCCCAGCAGGGCGAGTATGTCTTCGGCGGTTGGGCCGACGACGGGGCTCCGATGGGGACCCAAACCGTTGCTACAACCCAGGAGGTCTCGGTTCTCGATCCCTCCGAGGACGGCCCGAGTTCCAGCGGTCCCACCGCCTCGGAGGACGAGATCCTCAGGGACAAGCGGTTCGATCACTGGACCGAAGAGGACCTCCGCCGGCTCCACAGATTGGTGGCGAACATTGCGGTGAACCTGCCCGACCGGGTGGTGCGCCGCACCCGTCCGGGCCCTAGCGGGCGGATCGACCTGCGGAGGACCGTGCGCCGCTCCCTGCGCTGTGACGGCGAGCCCTTTCATCGGGCTTTTCGCCGCCGCCGGATCAAACCCCGCCGGCTGGTGCTGATCCTCGACATCTCCGGGTCGATGGCGGGCTTTTCCCGGCCGCTACTTCACTTCGCCTACGCCACCCACCGCGCCGCCCATGGCGTCGAGGTGTTCTGCTTCGGCACGCGGCTCACCAGGATCACCCCCCAATTGCGCTGGAGAGACCCGAATCGCTCGATAGAGGAGGCAGCATCCCGGGTGGTGGACTGGGAGAGCGGCACCCGGATCGGGGAGTCGCTCAACCACTACGTGCGACGCTACGGACCCGACTCCCGCAACCGGGGATCGGTGGTGCTGATCTGCTCCGACGGCCTGGAGAGAGGAGACCCCGCGGTCCTGGGGTCCGCCATGGCCCGGCTGGCCCGCCAGGCGCACCGGGTGATATGGGTGAATCCCCTGATGGGCGATCCCAGGTTCCGGCCCCTCACCAGGGGTCTGATAGCCTCCCTGCCGCACATCGACTCCATGGTGGCGGGCCACAATCTGGCGGCCTTGGACCAGATGGCCGGGGTGTTGAAGGAATAACCTCGCCAAATTTGCAGTTGGCCCTGCTCAGCCCCCTATATTGGTTCTAGCCAATTCATATAGATGGGAGAGCGATGAAACCTGCAGCTTTCGAATATCACGCTCCCGAGTCCGTCGATGACGCGGTTGGCCTTTTGAGCAGCCATGAGGACGCAAAGGTGCTGGCCGGAGGCCAGAGCCTGGTTCCCATGATGAGCTTTCGCCTGGCGAGGCCAGCCAGCATCGTGGACATTAACGGGATCTCCGACCTTGACTACCTCCGATGCAGCGACGGCGTCGTCCAAATCGGGGCCACAGCCCGGCAGACCGCGCTCGAGGACTCCTGCGAGGTGGCTGCCTGCGCGCCGCTCCTGGCGGAGGCCACCGGCCATGTGGGCCATCGGGCGATTCGCAACCGCGGAACCCTGGCGGGCAGCCTGGCGCACAACGACCCGGCCTCCGAGTACCCGGCGGTCTTGATGGCTCTCGGCGCCTCGGTCACCGCGGTCTCCTCGGGAGGATCCAGGGTGCTGTCCGTGGAGGACTTGGCCAGCGGGCATTTCCTCTCCACTGCTCTCGGTTCCGACGAGCTCATCACCGAAGTGTCGGTGCCCGCCCAGTCGGGAGGTCACGGTTTTGCCGAGTTCGCCCGTCGCCACGGCGACTTCGCCGTAGCGGGCGTAGCGGCGGTGGTGTCCATGAACGGCAGTGGTGTGGCGTCGGCTTCGATCGCCGCTTTCGGAGGAACGAGTCCCGCCCGGTTGGACGAGGCGGAGGCCGCCCTGGTCGGAAGCGACGGAGGATCTTCGGCAGTTGCCGACGCAGCCGCCCGGGCTGCTTCCCAGTTCCCGGCTACCGACGACATTCACGGGAGCGCCGATTACCGGCGCGCTCTCATAGACGTGCTCACCCGCCAGGCGTTGCAGCAGGCAATCGCCGGCGCCCAGGAGGTGTAATCATGGCTCAAGTGGCGATAACGCTCAATGTGAACGGAAGGAACCAGACCACTTTGG
>JAPPFD010000008.1 GCA_028823995.1 bacterium
ACGCTCACATCTAAAGGGTTGCGCAACTGTTGTGTTGTTCCGAAACCGACGCCGCGGCGGCGCTGCTCACCTCGACCACAGCCCGCCGCCACTACCTACAAAACCTCAACAATCGCATCTCTTGAACACCGGATGAAGGGACGCCGACTCCCGGTATCGGGAGGGTTGGGGAACCCGAAGAACAAGGGACCCATTCGACACACCCGGGGCTCTCTTCGGGTGGTCACTGGATCACGACACCTCCCACCCGAAAACGGACCGGTGAAAGGCACACCTTCAGTGCAACCGTGTGGTCGACCTAGCTCACAGTTAACCAACCCTTCAACAGAACTATGTCCCAAACCCGCCTGCCCTTGCAGTAGCCTCCATCGAAAGCACCCTGGACACCCGAACAGCTCCAGTTTTCCCGGAGATGCAGGTGTGCCCCCACTTTGAGGGAGGAGGTGCCTGAATGAAGGGTAATTGGGGGATGGAGTGCCTGAGAGTGAAGTTGGGAATGACAAGCGCAGGAAGGTCCGCTGGCGAGTTTGACAGGTGAGCAGAGACTCCGAGATAGAGAGAGAATTGCCATTGCTTGGTCCCTCGCTCTACTGCTAGCGATGGGAGTTGTGGCAGCCGTTCGCTTAGCGGGAGCTGAATGGAGTGAGGCGTTCGTTCAGGGGCTAGTTGCTATCGGGGGCGTGTTGGCTTTGACGTACCGCAATCGTCCTAGGGTGCGCATCCGTTTCCTTCACCGCCATGCTCTATACCTCGAGATAGTGAATACCGGCAATCGCGTGGCCAAGCAGGTTGTCGTCAATGTGCATCCTCCCATTGACTATCGGTCAACGGGGAGGGGGTCGGTTGGAGGACGCGAGGAGTTTGGGTTGAGAGAGGGTTTTGGCGATATGGACCGAGATCAACGCTATGTGGTCTATTTGGGAAGTTCGGCTAAGGTGCCATTCACGAAGGACACTGTTTTTGAGGTGTCCTATAAGAGGGGTTGGTGGTTCGGGTGGCAAAGCGTAAGGGTGACATACGGTGGGTCTGGATGGGACTTTTCCCTGGGCAGTGATCGCGGTACGGCCGAGGGGGATTTGGTGCAGGCTATCCAGAACTTCGACAAGAAAATGGATCGGATGACGGATGCCATTAAGGTGATCGGAGATCGCTTGCGCCCGCCACTAGAGGGAGGTCTAGATATTGAATGGAAGGAGTGCCCCTCTTGCAATTGGGACCGCTTTTGCTTCATCCCGACATCGGGTTTGAGCACCTTTAGGTGTGTCAACTGTCTCTCGGACTACGAACCGGACTGTGGCTGCGAGGTGACGTGGTGCCAGCATCGCCCCGCCCCACAACAATGCGAGAGGACAGCCTGATGCCCGCAGTTCCACCGCTCCGACAGCCCATTGGTACACCACCACGACTGCGAAGAATGACGGCGTGTTCACCACGAACCAACCCTTCGTGACAAACCACCGTGGTACAAACACCACCCCTGGGTGGAATTTCGGTGATCGACTCTGGGACTCTGGTTGCACTTTCGCTGATCGCCATCACTGGTGGTTGAACAACCACCCTGAACCGCCCCGCCTTTATCGGAGACGTAGGTGTGCCCGCCAGTGGGTCACCAATGAGGCTGCCGTCGCTGTCAGGAAGGCCCTCGAAAACGACGAACCCGAAACAGGCTGGCACGACTAACAGCAAACCGCCAGAAGGGCGATGACGCCGAGGCGGGACAATCCACCCCAGCCCAAAGGTCAGGGCGGTTCGGGCTTGTCGCCTCCGCGGTGTTCAGAAGCCGGTTTCTGGCAGCATCGGCCCGCGTACACGGTTTGGTGATGCTTGACTCGGGTTGGCGGCCTCCCCCACCCGTCATCTGCTGCTGGTCAGCCCAGCGGTGATCGCCTTCCGGAGTTTCTCAGCAGGCCAGGGCTTCTTTTCAGTTTTACCCTGTACGAATCCGTCCAGTTGGGCCCAGATCCGAGGCAGGTCGGTCTCGACCGCAACTGTCATCATTTCCCAGTTTTCCTGCATGCCCACCTTCGTCAGGTTGGCCGATCCGACCAGTGCCGCTTCGGCCCTTGTTCTGCTCCGATCGACAACCACCCAAGCCTTGGCATGAAGCATCGACTCACCACGAGTACTCCTGGGGCTTCTATACCAACCGAGAACCTCAACATCGCAACGATTAATGAGTTCCCACGCTTCTTCCCAATCCGAAACGGTCGCCGATTTGAAGCGATACTCTTTGGTGTCACCAATGATCAGAGTGACCGGCCGCCCGAGGGTGTGCTCTTGCAACCAGGCCAAACCCCACACACTGGCGTAACCCACCACCACATAAAGAGGCCCCTCGGAATGATATCTCAAGAACTCGTGGACATGTGTCGCAGCCTTGCTGCTAAACGAAAGTAAACCATCAAGCGGCTGATTCGCGGAAACCCCAACATCGAAAGAACATCGACAAGACGGCTCCATCGCTGCAAACGGTGCCCGGACAACCCGTTGATGTTGCCGACCCCCCGCCCGGTCCACCGGGTGCTGCACCGCATCGAGTTGGTTCAGCCGCTCCAAAGGAGTAAACGGAGCAACTGACGCGGAAGTGGTCGGGGCTCTTCGGTTCCCAATGCGTTGGTGTTCTGATGGGGTGAGTCTCCTCCCTGTCCTAGTCGCAACACGGGGGGAATCTGCCGAGCGGTCTCCAAGTTTCCTGCCGTGCTGTGGGTGGGTTGGCCATTTGTGTGGCATCCGCCCTTTGGTTGGGCGGTCTTCTATCCACTCCCAAAGCAGGAGCCCCAGGAGGATCGCTCCGGCCAGGCCAACGAAAACCAGAGGAAGTAGCCATTCCCGATACAGAATCCTCAGGAGGATCGCTCCGGCCAAGCCAACAACAATCAGGGGAAGCCAGGTTCTCAAACGCATGCCGACTCAGCCAACAACCATCACGAAAACACACCATCACGACAAAAAGCGGGCTCACCTCTCTCTCCGCTAAAATCGGAGAGATTCACCCACATACAAGTAGGCGGTTCATGCCACCTGTGCTGGTGCTCGGGACAGTAGACAATAACAGTCATCATAGAAACGGATGCTCGGCGGCCACTGGGTTTGTGCCCGCCATCACCGTCCTCGTCGGCGAACCCGAGGCGGTTGAGAAACGACTACGAGAGGACTGGTCGGGATCGCCCGATCCCGCCGGCGGCGTTTGTGCTCACAGGGAGAACTACTGAACAGTCAAGACCAGATCCGGAGTTCAACTTGAACAGCGAAAAAGACCTCATCGAGAGAATGGGCCTAGCCGCGGTACGCGCAGTCGAGGATGTCACCTACTACAGGAGGTTGGCTCCGGGGAAGGATCCCACGCCCGACTGGCGGGTGAAGATGGCCGATGGGCGGGAAGCCGACATAGAGGTAACAGAGGTCACCGACGGCCAGGCTCGCAGTCTCCGGTGTCAACTGACCAGCAGGGACAACCGCGCGCGGGAGTGGTCAGCATCTGGCCTTACTCATGACTGGTCTATCGGAGTTACGTTCATGAGCCCGGAGGTAGGAACACGGCCTGCCAAAGAACTCGTAGCGGCGTTGGTTGCCGTCCTGATAGAAGTCGAGAATGTCGGGAGCAGTCCCGAAGAGATGGCGGCCATCGCTCGGGAACGTCTCATCTATCCCGATCAGTTCCTAGATCGCTCCCCTTGGCTTGGGTCCTATCAGCAGGCCGATCGAAAAGGGATAAATCTTGAGGACTGGGCGACAATATACTCGGGGTACTGGTATCCGCAACTGCTCGCAGACCACTTAAAAGGTCGGTCAACAGAGCGCGGTATATCCGTTCTCAAAGCTCCCGTCCCGGTATCGGAGGGGTGGTCTGGGAAAGTGCGCACCTACGCAAGCCCGAGCGAAGGCAGCACCGAGTATGAGGCATTGCTATCCGCGATCCAAGACGGGATCGACCACAAGACCGCCAAACGCCAGATGGACAACTCCCCCGGCCTCAAGTGGCTGACAGTGGTACTGGAAGGCATCGCCGCCTGGCAACTCATCGACAACCTCGACGTCAACTCAAAGCCGGAACCAGAGGCGCGGCTGTACTCCCAGCTAAGGCGCATCACATTCCCCTACTTCGACGAGGTGTGGGCCATAGCACCCCGCGACCAAAGCCTGGTTGTTCTCCGCCTCTCTAGGTGTCCTTCCCATGATCGCCATCACATCGACTGCATGTCACTCATCGCACCGGAGAAGGCCTCTCCAATAGACATTATCCGGTGCCTGGAGCGGTAGCCGTGTCATGGAATAGGCCTCTTCACGTGAGGCTTTAGCCTTTTAGGAAAGCGATCCATTGGCGGGTGGGGATGCCGGCCAGTGGTCTGTCGAGCATCTCTTGGGTCCAGTCATCCATGACACCTACCCGGGCTATGCGCCCGAAGTTGCCACCTCCGTCGTATTGGGGCTTGTCCGAGGTGTGTCCCCGTTGCCGATAGGGTCTGTCAACTTCTGGCGAGGCTATTGTCCTGCTTTTCTCGGTGCGGCGGATGTGCTGCCACCAATGGTTTCGGTATTGAGCCACATATCTGGCTGGCCACAGCCCCGGAGAGTCGACAGTAGGGACGCCGGATAACACGTTTGACAGGTGCCAGGGGACGACTGCCAGCATGTCCCACTCCGTGCATGCCGCGGGTGTGACGGTGTATCTGAAACTCGGCTCGGCTTCCTTGGCCAGCACATACCAGCCTTTAAGTTCGATGCCCAGAGCTACGTGGTATTCACCGAAGTCCTGCTGTTTTCGCAGCAGAACATCCGGGAAAGTTTGGGTTTGCCGGTCAAACCGATAAAGGGGCCACTCGTCGTTGGGATCCCACACGTCTCTTATCCGGTTCAGGGTACGAACAACCTGCACCTCGATAGTTGTTCCGAGCATGGTGTTCAGGGCGAACAGGTCGCTTACATCGATCCCTTCGATGTTGGTGGTGGAGTTGAAGTATCCAGGAAGAGCGAGCAGCGCCTCCCTGACACGATGCATCAGCAGCGTCCGAGGGTCATCCGGATCCGGAACAGGGAGAGATGGAGCAAGGGGGTCACTTTGAGGAATCACGCTGGCAAGGGAAGTGGTTCCAGGGACCGCAGCCGTTCTGTGGCGAGATCGGCAAACCGGTCAACCAATTCGGCTGCGTATCCGTTCCGGCCTAGTTCCACCGCGGCGACCACGCCACTACACAAGCCCCCAAACGGCTCCCAGATGGTGTCTCCAGAGCGGGTGGCGGCAGTAATGATCCGGCGCATGAATTCCAGCGGCTTCTGGTTAAGGTGAACCGCGGCGTTACGGCCAGGGCTGTACACCCGCGGCGCGGAACGCACGCCATTGCCCTTGTAACGCTCTCGGCCGTGCAACGGCGGCTCAGCCCACACATTGGTGATGCCGTGGGTGTGGTTCCATTTATCCCGGAGCGTCGCCCACTCAGCAGCGGTTACCGGATGGGTTCCGTCCAGCGAGTAGTACGGCGCGCCCTGGAGGCTGCCGTGCTCGTTGGCGTAATCGACCAGGCGCTGCATCATATCGGGTGGGGGAAAATACCACATCCAATCTTGAGTCAGGTACTTACGAGTTGCAGCGTTGGCCACCCCGCACGCGCGGTTAGCAGCATGCAACGGAAGCCCAGCCCGTTGCCACTCGTAGCGCAGCCAAGCCTTCGCTGACATCATGCCCGTCGGGGTGGGGAACTCTAAACGTCGCCGGTAGAAAGCGCACATCTCTGTCACGACCGGAAACTGTCTGATCGTATCCCCGTTCACGTTCCCAGCAATGTGCCCTATACCCTTATCCCACACAATGGTCTGCACGTACTCCCAGCCGTAGCGGATCAGCACCGGGTGGACGGTGGCCCAACCAACCTCGGTGTTCCAAAACCATAAAGTTGATGAAGGCCGGGCAAACCGGGACCACAACTCAACATGAGGTTCATACCAGCCTGCCAACCCCTCGGCGGTGCGAGGATCGCCCGGGAACCCACCAACCCCATAGGCACCGTCAGATATAATCGCATCAGGTGCTGGCCACCGGCTATAAGCGTCAAGAGCATCCCCTCGGAACACCGACCATTCACCAAGGCACCTGGCTGCTTTCGCCAACTCCATTACTCCTCCAACGGCTCTCTATCGTATCCTACAAGAGTGCAGTGTCACAAGGCAGTCTTACTCGAGCGCAAGAACCGAGCTAACGGGACCGGCAGGATGAACTCGAAGGTGTGATCGTCGAGCCGGGGACCGTCAGGTTTGCAGCGGGACTTCAAAGGCTTCTGCAGGATCCGTCTGCGGCTGTGGGCAAATGGTCACAAATGGGGATCGAACTGGGGGCGTCTCTATGCCTCGACCGGCTTTTTGGTAGATTGGACTTTGACGAAGGCTGTAACAAGTAGAGCCCTTGACTTAGGATCATGCCGCCTCGATCAGGGCTACCTGGGTCGCTCAACGAAGACAGGTCAAGCCGGTTGGCGACACGGTAAGTCGAGCGAATCTATGACCCGAATCCGGTAGGCTCTGTTTTACCCCCGACGCTCCTTACAGTGTCTAGATACCGGTTGTGAGTGACCACTAGGCGGTCGCTCCGGTCCCCATTCCCTAGCCAAAGGTACCCGATGCGTGACGACTATCTACTCGACGATCTTGATACGATCCCGGATCCTATCCAGCTAAGCAGCGATGCTTTGAACGAATATCGGAGGCTGATGATCGACATCAAGACTCGCTCCGAGTTCATCGAACAGTTTGACACATCCCTCCCACATCACATCGGGTGGCTGGAATCGGTCTGCCTTCAGATCCGCAAAATACTAGAGAACATTGCCTACGCCTGCCTGGTTGCCAATGGGCAACACATGCCCAACAGAATCAGACGGAAATACAATCCCGATGAAATCCTAAGCAAGCTCGATCAGGTTATACCCGGCTGCTGGCCAGAACCAGTGCTTGCCAACAAGCCCGAGCCCACAGCCCGAAGACATCCCCAGGACGCCGGGACAATCGACACACGGCCTTCCGGCGACTGGTTAATCCGAGCCGAACTCCCAGAGATTTATGGACGGCTAGGAGACTTGCTCCACAACCGCAACCCCCTTAGGAGTTCATATAACGACATCAACTACTTCATCACTCGTTTACCGAAATGGCATCACAGAATCCGGCGACTACTCACAAAGCACAAGATTGCGATCATCCGTGAGGAAGAAATGTACCTTGTCCAGATTTCTCCAAACGGAGTAACTATCACGCCCTTCGTCCGGATTGGCCCGACCTCGCTGTAACTCCTAGGGACATGGTTGATAGAAAACAACATTAGGAAGCACTGACAGGCCGGTACGCTCACGACCCGAGCCGACAGTAGAGGTGACACCTCAATGTGCCTACTGTACGTTGACCTGGGATAACATCCCTATCTCGAGCGTAGACGGACAGCGGCTTCGCCATCAGACGGGCCGTTCGCGCCTCTTCCGAGAGCCGCCACTATTGCGAGCCCACCATTCATTCAGGCGAAGAGAACACGGGCTACCCTGATACTAAATGTGGTACTGACAAAGCCAGATACTGCGTTGACCTGGGATGTTATCGACTGATGAGGTGTTGGGGGAGGGCACCCAGAACAGGGGAGGAGTCGCGTCGTTTTCGCGGGATAGTAGTCATTTTCGCGAGGAGGTGGAGGATCGGGCGCCGGTCTCGATGTCTGGTTTCTGTCCCCTCCACGTGGAGTGGACGGGGGGATCCTGGGACCCGGGGGAGGCAGAAAACCGGTCTTTGGGAGGGTAGGTGGAGTAAAGTGGTACAAAAGTTGCTATAAATAGAGATTATTGGTATAGAATGGAAAAACCTTCTAAGATATACCCCACCAAATTGACAGGACGAATTCCACGAGGCCCCGATGTTCTTAGGAACCACCAGACGCACAGTCGACGACAAGGGTCGACTGGTGTTGCCCAAGCTGTTCCGCGGCGAGTTGGCTCCATCCTGCGTGGTCACCAAGGGTCAGGACGGGAATCTACTGATCTACTCCCAGGAGGGGTGGAACCAGCGGGCGACGGAGGTGCGGACCAGCTACAGCCGAGAGACCCCTGCCGGTCGGAGGTTTCGGCGGTTGATGTTCTTCGGCGCTGCCAGCCAACAGTCCATGGATGGACAGGGGCGTCTGATGGTCACGCCCGAACTTCGGAAGCACGCCGGAATCGAGTGTGGGGAGGAAGTGGTGGTGGTGGGAGTGGACGACGAGATAGAAGTTTGGAGCGCATCGGCCTTCCTAAGCCATGTGGAAGAAGCCGAGAGCCCATCCCCAGGCCAGGAAACGAGGTGAACGCTTCCGATCCGGAATGACAGGTGAACCGACGACTGTGGCTCATAGCCGGCTCCCTGGAGCTATAGAAGGCCCCAATCCGCCCGCTTCCATTAGGCGCCGATCTTCGGGGGGCCGGCTATGAGCCATGGTTCCAGGCACGAGCCGGTCATGGCCGACCTTGTGTGCGAACTGTTCGAGCCCATCCAGGAAGGAACGCTGGTGGATGCCACTTTTGGCGGGGGTGGTCACAGTCTGCGTTTGCGGCAGGTGATCGCTCCTCACGTAAGAATCATGGGAATTGACCGGGATCCGGCAGTTGGCGAACGAGCCGCCGCCCTGGGGTTTGAGTTCATTCCGGGCAACTTTGCCGACCTCGATAGCCTGTTGTCCGCAGCCGGCGTGGAGAACCTGGCCGGCGTCCTTTTCGATTTCGGGCTCTCCTCCGATCAGTTGGATCGTTCCGAGCGGGGTTTCTCCTACCACCGGAGCGGTCCGCTCGACATGAGAATGGATCCCCGTTCGGGTCTGACCGCGGACCAGGTGGTCAATACCTGGGACTACCAGAGCCTCAGCCGCGTCATCTTCGAGTACGGTGAGGAGCCTTCTTCACGGCGCATCGCCCGAGCGATAGTTGCAAACCGTCCACTGGCGGACACCCTGGCCCTGGCCGAAGTGGTGGCGGAGGCCGTCCCCGCCGCCCTCCGCCGCGCCGGTCACCCGGCCCGGCGTACCTTCCAAGCCATCCGAATGGCGGTCAACGACGAGTTGGAGGCGGTGAGAAACGGGCTGGAGGCGGCCCTCGGACGGTTGGAGGAAGGGGGGCGCTGCATTGCAATCTCCTATCACTCCCTGGAGGACCGTCTGGTCAAGCAGCGTCTCGCGCGGGGCGGCGCAGACTGTGTTTGCCCCCCCGACCTTCCGGTGTGCGGATGCGGGCTCACCGCGGAGTTGCGGCCCCTGGTGAAGGGGGCGGCCCGCCCCGGCCCGGCGGAGGTGGAACTCAACCGCCGGTCGCGTTCCGCGCGGCTCCGGGCCGTGGAAAGACTCGCCGCATGACCACCCACCCCACCTCCCCGGCTCCTTCCAGTCGCAATTCCCCGCTCAGGCTCATCTCCACCGGAACAACCACCAGCGCCCGCGGACCCTCAGTCCTGATGCTGCTGGCCTTCGTGGTCCTGGTGGTCTTTACTTTCCTGGGGATGGTGTGGAGCCGCACCCTGCTTGACGAGGGCGCCTTCCAACTGGCCGATCTGCAAACCAGGATTGAACAGGAGACGATCCGGAACCGACTGCTCCGCCTGGAGGTCGCTCGATTGGAGAATCCCGACCGGATGGCTTCGCTGGCCGAGCCCCTGGGGCTCTTCTATCCCGATGAAGTGGTGCACATCCAGGTGCCGGGGATAGCGCCCAGAGAACCGGGTTTCGACCCGCCCGGTTGAAAGGTGGAAAATGGATCTCCTCCCGCACCCGGCCCCCGGACGGTCGCCAAGCGGCTGGCCCTGGTGGGCGGCGTGCTGGTCCTGGCCTGGCTTGCACTGGCGTTCAAGATGTACACCGTCCAGGTGGTGGAGGATGACGGATACGCGGCGCGCGGGTTGAGACAGCGCCTCTCCATACGAGAGGTGCTGCCCGAGCGGGGTGAGATCTTCGACCGGAACGGGGAGGCTCTGGCTCTCACCGTGCTGGGCGCCAGCCTGTTTGCGATACCTTCGGAAATCGAGGATCCGGTGTTGATTGCCCAGCAGGTGGGCGCAAGGGTGGGAGCCGACATCGACCGGTTGGTGGCCGACCTCCGATCGGGAAAGGACTTCGTATACATCAAGCGGCAGTTGGAAGTCGATGTCGTGGAAGAGATCCTCAACCTGGGATATGCGGGCGTGTACAGCGAGCCCGAATCCAAACGCATCTACCCCTCGTCGGTCGCCTCCCAGGTGCTGGGGATGGTGAATGTGGACGGGATGGGCATCGAGGGGCTGGAGTATCGGTATGAGGACGAGCTGGGAGGACAGCCCGGCCGGGCGGTGGTGGAACAGGATGTGAAGGGCCGTCAGATCCCCACCGGGCAGAGCGAGATAACCGAGGCCGTCCCGGGCCTGGATCTCGTCACGACCCTGGATCTCCTGCTGCAATACAGCCTGATGGAGGCCTGCAGGGCCGGCGTCGCCCGCACCGCCGCCGAGCAGTGCTGGGCCGTTGCGCTGGAGGCGAAGACAGGGGAGGTGCTGGCTCTGGGAGGCGTGCCGGCATTCGATCCCGAGAGGCGGGCCTCCGAGGACGGCTCGGGATTCTCGAATTTCGCGATCCGCGGCCTCTACGAGCCCGGTTCCATCCAGAAGACGGTCACCATCGCGGCTGCACTGGACACGGGGACCTGGAGGGCTTCCGACCTGATCCCCGAAGTGCCCTATGAGATCGAGATCTTCCCCGATGCCTGCGAGGACCCCGAAGATGAGATCTACGGGTGCTACCGGAATTTCACTCTCCACGAACCCACGGACATGACGGTGGCCGACATATTCGTGCACTCCTCGAACGTGGGAACCATCATGGTGCAGGAGGAACTGTCGAGGGGAGTCCTGGCGGGGTACATAGAGGAGTTCGGCCTGGGCAGTCCGACCGGCATCGACTTCTCGGGCGAAGCGAAGGGTCTCATCAATCTCGATCCTTCCTGCAGCACCTGCCTGGCCTCCGCCGCCATAGGGTATTCGGTGGCGGTGACTCCGATCCAGATGGCGGCGGCGTTCGCGGCGGTCGCCAACGACGGAGTCTGGATACAGCCGCACCTGGTGAAGGCCCTGGTGACCGAGGAGGGGACCCGGCAGCCGGGGGAAATCGCCCAGCGGCGGGTGATCGACGCCGAGACGGCCCGGATAATGCGTTTGCTCCTGGCTGACACGGTCAGCAAGGGGACCGGTCAGGCCGCCGCGGTCCCCGGGTTCGAGGTGGGGGGCAAGACCGGCACCTCCTCCAAGCTGGGCTTCGACGGCTACGAAGAGGAGTTGAACATCGCCTCCTTCGTCGGGATGGCGCCGATCGAGGACCCCGAGGTGGTGGTGATGGTGGTGATCGACGGTCCCACCCGCCCGGAGTACCGGACAGGCGGTTCAGCGGCCGCTCCGGTGTTCTCGGAGATAATGGAAGTCGCCCTGCGGCGATTGGGGGAGATACCCAGTGAGCCCAGTACCTGAGATGACGGTCGGGAGACTGGCCGACCGCCTGGGCGGCTGCCTGCGCGGGAGAGCCGACACATCCGTAGGTGGAGTGAGCCACGACAGCCGCATGGTCCGCAGCGGCGATGTGTTCGTGGCGATGAAGGGAGCAAACGCCGACGGTCACGACTATGTGGGGGAGGCGCTGGCCCGCGGCGCGGCGGCGGTGATCTGTGAGAGGCCGCTCGACAATCCGGCTCCCCAGATCGTGGTCGGGAACGGGCGTGTGGCCCTGGCGCGCGCGGCCGCCGAGGTGTACGGGCACCCTTCCCGGTTCCTGCGCCTGGTGGGAGTCACCGGAACCAACGGGAAGACCACCGTAGTGCACATGATCGAGTCTGTGGCGCGGGCCGCCGGAGAAAGCACCGGCGTGATAGGCACGCTGGGGGCCCGGATGGGAGACCGGGTGCTTCCGACTCCTCTAACCACGCCGGAGGCCTCCGATCTGCAGCGGCAATTGGCGATGATGCGCGGCCGGGGGGTGGACACGGCCGTGATAGAGGTGTCCTCCCACGGTCTGGCCCTGCACAGGGTGGACAGTGTCCGTTTCGCGCTGGCTGTGTTCACCAACCTGGGACACGACCATCTCGACTTCCACGGCAGCCAGGAGGAGTACTACCTGAGCAAGGAAATGCTCTTTTCTCCCGAGCTCTCGGAGAGGGGAGTGGTCTGGGTCGACGACCGGTGGGGCCGGAGGCTGGCGGCCCGGGCGGAGATCCCTCTCACTACGGTGGGAACCGGACCCGAGGCGGATGTGAGGGGGCGGGTGGTGAGCCAGAGTCTCTCGCAGGTGGTGATGGAGTGTCGGGTCGGGGGCGCCACCCTGACGCTGGATGCGCCCATCGGGGGCCGCCACAACGGGAGGAACGCTCTCCTGGCCGCGGCGGCAACCCTTCGCATGGGATTCTCACCCTCCGAGGTCTCCACGGGGATCTCCACCCTCCCGCCCGTGGCGGGTCGCTTCGAACTGGTCGCCGAAGAGCCGGTGGCGGTGGTAGTCGACTACGCCCATACCCCCGGGGCTATCCGAGCGGCGATCGGAGCGGCGCGGGCGGCCGCCGAGGGGCGGGTGATCGCGGTCATAGGGGCGGGCGGGGACCGGGACCGGAGCAAGAGGATCGAGATGGCCAGGGCGGTGGCAGCCGCCGACTACGTGATGCTCACCTCCGACAATCCCCGATCGGAGGATCCCGCCGCCATCCTTGCCGATCTGGCCGCCGGCCTGGAGGCCAGGAGCTTCACGGTGGAGGCTGATCGGGAGGAGGCCATCCGGGGGGCCGTGGGATGGGCCCGTCCCGGGGACGTGGTCCTGATTCTCGGGAAGGGGCATGAGCAGCACCAGGAAGTCGGCGGAGAGCGCATACCCTTCGATGATCGCAGGGCGGCTCGAAAGGTGCTGGGGGCGGCCGCAGGCGGGTCGAGGGAGGCGGCGCGATGATCAACCTGCTGGTGGCGTCGTCGGTGGGTTTCCTCCTCTCGGTGTGTCTCACCTTCTATGGGATCAAGCTGCTCCGCCGCCTGAACATCGGGGACTTCATCCAGGAAGAGCTCGAGGGCGAGCACGGTCACAAGCGGGGAACCCCCACCATGGGAGGGGTGCTGTTCGTGGCCTCCGCCACCGTCGCCTACCTACTCACCCACCTTCGGCCCGACTTCACCGAAGGGCTGTCCATAGAGGCCACTTCAATCGCCACCGGCGGGCTGCTGTGCCTGGTCGCCATGCTGGGGATGGCCCTCGTCGGACTCCTGGACGACTTGGTGAAAACCCGCCGGCGCCGCTCGCTCGGCCTGGGCAAGGCGGCCAAGTTCGGAGGTCAGGTGGCCGTGGCCGCCCTGTTCGTGCTCGGAGCCCGGCAGGCGGGAGTGGTGACCGAGCTTTCCTTCGCCCGCCCCCTGGGACTCGAGTTGGGGGGCTTTCTGTTCACGGTGCTGGTGTTGATCATGCTGACCGGCACCGCCAACTGCGCCAACTTCACCGACGGCATGGATGGTCTGGCCGGAGGGTCGGCGGTGTGGATGTTCGGCGCTTACGTCATAATCGCCTTCTGGCAGGTCCGGCACCTCGACATCTACGAAGCGGTCGATCCGCTGGCCCTTGCCACGGTGGCCGCGGCGATGACCGGATCGTTGCTGGGATTCCTGTGGTGGAACGCTCCGCCCGCGCGGATCATCATGGGCGACGTGGGCTCCCACGCCATCGGGGGACTCCTGGCAGCACTGGCGGTGCTCACCAACACCCAACTCCTGTTGATCGTGATCGGGGGACTGTACGTCGCCGAGGGCCTGTCGGTGATCACCCAGGTGATCAGCTTCCGGACCACCGGACGGAGAGTCTTCCGCATGGCTCCCTTCCACTACCACTTCAGCCTGGCCGGATGGGATGAGCCGACCGTCGTGATCCGCTTCTGGATACTGGCGGGGATCGGCGTCTCGCTGGGCCTCTGTCTCTTCTACGCGGACTTCCTGGCGCTGGAGGGACTGTTGTGAAGCGCTGCCTGGTGCTAGGCGCGGGCGTCTCCGGACGCGCCGCCGCCCGACTCGGAGGGAGGCTGGGGTGGCGGGTGAGGGTCTACGACGCCCGTCCGGAGGCGATACCCCCGCTCAACGGAAGTGAGCGGTGGTCGGCGGTGACGGGCCGCTGGCGGCCCGAATGGGTCTCCGACTGCGACCTGGTGGTGGCCAGCCCGGGTTTTCCGGAGGGATCCGAGCCTATCCGGGACTCCCTGGCGGCGGGAAGGCCGGTATGGAGTGAGGTGGAGTTGGCCTGCCGCCAGCTTCGCACCGAGATGATCGCTATCACCGGCACCAACGGAAAGACCACGGTGGCGAGGTTGACCGGAGAGATGCTGGCCCGCTCGGGAATGGAGGTCCCGGTGGTGGGGAACATCGGGTCCCCGATCTCGGATCTGGTGGGAACAGGAGCATCCCGGGCCGTGGTGGAACTGTCCAGCTTCCAGTTGCGCTTCACCGAGACGCTCTCTCCCCGCGTGGCGGTGATCATCAACGTCGCTCCCGACCATCTCGACTGGCACGGGACCATGGATCGCTACCTGGCCGCCAAGGCTCGCATCCACGCCGCCCAGAATGAGGACGACGTCCTGATCTTCGACGCCGACGACCCCGGCGCCCGGCGGGCGGTGAGGGGCGCCCGTAGCCGTCTGGTGGGAATCTCGGTCTCCAATGCAGTGAAAGGTGGCTACCTGGTGACCGGTGGCCTCCGAATCCCCGTGGCGGACCTGTCGGTGCGGGATGACTCCTATCTGACCGACCTCTTGATCGCCGCCGCCGCCGCCCGGGTCTGGGGCGCCGAAGACGCCGCGGTTGAGGCCGCGATACGGGGCTTCCGCCCCGGTCCCCATCGCCGCCGGGTGGTTGGAGAACTCGACGGGGTGAGGTTCGTGGACGATTCGAAGGCCACCAATCCCCATGCCGCCCTGGCCTCGATCCATTCCTTCGGGGCCGTGGTGCTGATCGCGGGCGGCCTCAACAAGGGACTCGATCTTTCCCCGCTGACCAGCGCTCCGCCCGTGAGGGCGGTGGTCTCCATCGGGCAGGCTTCCCGCCAACTGGTGGATGCAGGCCCTCCCGGCCGGGTGACCCCCGTCGACTCCCTCGAGGAGGCGGTGTGGACGGCCTTCCGGCTCTCCCGTCCCGGGGACGTGGTGCTCCTGGCGCCCGGGTGTGCCTCCTTCGATCAATTCGACTCCTATCAGGCCCGCGGGGAGCAGTTCACGCGGATCGCTTCGGATCTGGTACGCAGTCGGGAAAGGACCTGATGGCCTCCAAAGTAACCACCATCTACCGCGCTCGGACCGAGCGGATCCAGAGCGAGTCCCGATTCCGCACCAACAACCAGATGATCATGCTGTTCGGCGCCGTGGTCTTCACCCTGGTGGTTATCGGGCTGGGGGCCACCATCTCCGCCTCCTCAACGGTGGGGATCAACTGGGAGTACGGGCAGTACCACTTCTTCTTCCGCCAGTTGCTGGGGGTGGGGTTGGGAACGGTGGTGCTGTTCGTGACTTCCCGGGTGCCCTACCAGTTGTACGAGCGTTTCGCCATGTACCTGTTCGTGGGGGCCCTGGCGCTCCTGTTCCTGGTGCTGCTGGTCGGGGTCGAAGTGGGGGGAAGCTCACGGTGGCTCCGGTTCGGGCCCCTGGGCTTCGAGCCCTCCGAGTTGGCCAAGTTCGCAGTGATCGTGTTGATAGCGTCGACAATCAGCCAGGGCAAGGGCGTCTTCGACGATCTCAAGAGCTACGCCTCGGTTGTCCTGCTGGTGCTGGGAAGCGTGGGGTTCCTGCTCATCCAGCAGCCTGATTTCGGGACCACCATCCTGATCGCCATCTGCGCCTTCGTGGTGCTGTGGGTGGGGGGCGCCCCCCTCAGCTACATGGCGGGGTCGTCCGCGGTGGCTGTAGCCCTCTCGATCCTGCTGGCGGTAATCGCTCCCTACCGCTTGGACCGCCTCAAGGGGTTCCTCGATCCATGGGGAGATGCGGCGGACACCGGCTACCAGCTCATCCAATCGTGGGTGGCTCTGGGTACCGGAGGTCTGTGGGGGGTGGGACCAGGCAACAGCCGCGCCCGGTGGTTCTACCTTCCCAACGCCCACACCGACTTCATCTTCGCCATCATCGGGGAAGAGATCGGTTTGGTGGGAGGCTTGTTCGTCATCACGTTGTTCGTGGTGCTGGTTGTCCTGGGGTGGATGGTGGCCCGACGGGCACCCGACCACTTCGGCCAGATGGTGGCGGCGGGCATCACCGCCTGGTTGGGGTTCCAGGGCTTGATCAACGTGGGAGGGGTGTTGGGCTGGATGCCCATCACCGGCATCACCCTTCCCTTCATCTCCTACGGGTTGTCCTCCCTGATGGTCAACATGGGCGCCTTGGGCGTGCTTCTCAACGTGACCCGCCAAGGGCGAAGTCCGTTCGGGGTTCGAAAATGACGTTCGCCATCGCCGCGGCCGGGACCGCCGGACATGTCTACCCCGGTCTGGCCGTCGCCGAGGCCCTGGTCTCCCAGGGGGTGGAGCCCTCCGATGTGTTGTTCATCGGGGGAGACCGCCTGGAGGCAAGCGCGGTCCCGGCGGCCGGGTTCAGCCTCTTGTCGGTCCCTCTCCAGGGACTGGCGCGACGGATGACGCCCCGCAACCTCACCATCCCGGCCAAGCTGGCGAGAGCCGTTCGTCGGGTGCGCAGGGAGTTGGCGCACCGGGCGGTGGGGGTGGTCCTGGCGACCGGGGGCTATGTGGCGGCGCCGGCCGGTTGGGCGGCCCGATCCGAGGGGATCCCCTTCTATCTCTCCGAGCAGAATGCCGCGGCCGGGCTCGCCAACCGGGTGATGGAGCGATGGGCGGTCCGCTCGTTTGCCTCCTTTCCCAGCACCTCTGGTCTGAAAAAAGCCGATTGGGTGGGCAACCCGGTGCGGGCCGATGTCGCCCGCCTCGACAGGGCGTCCGTTCGCAGGGCGGCTCTCTCCCACTACGACCTGGCGGACGGGCTTCCGGTCGTGGGGGTGATGGGCGGCAGCCTCGGGGCAGGCGCCATCAACCGGGGCGTCTCCGAGATGCTCCGGGAATGGAAGGGCGAGCCCGTGCAGGTCGTTCATCTGGCCGGGGAGATCCACACAGAGGAGGTGACTCGCCGGGCGGCGGACAGCATCCATCGGTGGAGGGTGGTGGGTTTCGAGAAGCGAATGGACCTGTTCTATTCGGCATGCGACGTGGTGGTGGCCCGGGCGGGGGGAGGGGTGGCGGAGCTCACTATCGCCGGATTGCCCTCCGTGCTGGTGCCCGGGGAGTTCGGTTCGGCCAGTCACCAGGCCGCCAACGCGGCGGCGCTGGAGGATGTCGGGGCGGCGGTGACACTGCCCGAGGCTCGACTAGGAGAGTTGGGGTCGGTTGTCGGGGGGCTCCTCGCCGATCCGGAGCGCAGGCGCAGGATGTCGGCGGCCGCCGCCGGGATCGCACGCCCCCGGGCGGCGGAGAGGATCGCCGAGGAAATGAGACGCTGCCTTGTTTGATCTTGACGGTCGCATGAGGATCCATGTGGTGGGTGTGGGGGGAGCGGGGATGAGCGGCCTTGCGAAGCTGTTGGCCGAGTCGGGCAAGACGGTCACCGGATCTGATATCCGCCGCTCCTCGCGGTTGGATGCTCTCTCCGACCTGGGAATCGAGGTGTGGGCGGGCCACCGCCCGGAACGGGTGGCGGATGTCGAGTTGATGGTGATCTCCTCGGCGGTCCCCGACCAGGATCCAGAGGTGGAGGCCGCCCGCCGTGGGGGGGTGGAAGTTTGGCGGCGTCCCCGGTTGCTTGGCGCGATGACCGCCGATGTACCCACCGTGGGTCCCACCGGAACCCACGGCAAGACCTCGTCGGCCGCAATGTTGGTGGAGGCTGCCCGGGCCGCCGGGGAGAACCCCAGCTTCGCCGTGGGCGAGACTGTCATCGGTCTGGGTACCAACGCCGGCCTGGGAGTCGACCCATGGTTGGTGCTGGAGGTTGACGAAGCCTTCCGCACCTTCGAGGAGGTGAACCTGTCCGGCCTGGTGATAACCAATGTGGAGGCGGAGCACCTGGATCACTTCGAGACGGTGGACAACCTGGAGTCCACCTTCGTCCAGGTCGCCCTGGGGGTCGAGGGTCCGGTGCTGGCCGGCATCGACGATCCGGGCGCCCGCCGGGTGGCGGAACGGGCCCGGATACCGGGATTCGGGTTGTCCGCCGACGCCCAATGGAGGATCGCGGATGTTGTGGAGGAGACCGCGGGGGTCTCCTTCCGGTTGGTCGGCGGTGGGTCGTCCCAGAAGGTGCGGGTGCCCTTCCCGGGGATCCACATGGCCCGCAACGCGGCGGGGGTGTTGGCCCTGTGCGGGGAGTTGGGTCTCGATCTCGACCGGGCGGTGGACGGAATAGCCGGCTATCGCGGCGTCCGAAGACGCTATGAGCATCGCGGTCTGGTGGGGGGAGTGACCGTCATAGACGACTACGCTCATCATCCCTCCGAGGTTGCCGCCACCCTGAGAGCGGCTCTCAGGTCCGGGCACCGCCGAGTGTGGGCGATCTTCCAACCGCACCTCTATTCCCGGACCGGCCAGATGTTCGCCGGGCTGGGGGCGGCTCTGTCCTTGGCCGACCGGGTGGTGGTGACCGATGTCTACGGAGCCCGGGAAGAACCCCGTCCGGGGATTACCGGCGAGTTGGTAGCGGCCGCCGCCCGCCGCTCCGGAGCCAGGGAGGTGGCTTATTTCCCGCATCGCTCCGAAGTGGCGAAGATGGTCGCTCCCTGGTTGGATGAAGGAGATCTTGTCGTTGTCATGGGAGCGGGAGACATAACTGTGGTTCCCACCGAGCTGCTGGCGTTACTGGCCGGAGAGGGGAGGGATCGTGGGTGAATGGCGACGACTGTGCGCCGGCGGCCTGGTGCGCGCCGGGGTGCGTCTGGACGCGCTTACCACGTACAAGCTGGGAGGGGCGGCCCGATGGTTCGCCGAAGTCGGCGATTACGCTCACCTCTCCGCACTGGCGGATGCCGGGGCCGGGGCGGGAGACGTCCTGGTGCTGGGAAAGGGCAGCAATGTGATTGTCTCCGATGAGGGATACGGGGGGTTGGTGATCCGATTGGTGGGAGACTTCCTCTCCATCCGGCACCCCGATGACCGGGTGGAGGCCGGCGGGGGAGTCGGACTACCCCGGTTAGCCCGTTCGGCGGTCGGGGAAGGACGGCTGGGTCTCGAGTTCATGGTGGGAATTCCCGGCACTGTGGGCGGCGGGGTGTACCAGAACGCAGGCTGTCATGGGACGGAGATAGTGGATGTCCTGGAGGAGGTGGAGATCTTCGATCTCCGAACAGGGGAGTTGTCCATGGTCGCTCCCGATTCGCTCTGCCTCCGGTACCGGAGTTCGGCGGTCAAGCCCCACCACGTGATCACCAGGTCGTGGTTCCGGTTCACACCGGGCGAACCCACCGAGGGGTTGGAGAAGATCCGGGCCATCACCCGCTGGCGGCGGATCCATCAACCGGGAGGGACCCTCAATGCGGGAAGCGTGTTCAAGAATCCCCCCGGGGACGCTGCCGGGCGACTGATCGACGCCCTGGGCTTGAAGGGAATGCGGATCGGGGGTGTCTCCGTCTCGGAGAAGCACGCCAACTTCTTCGTGGCTGGCGCCGACGCCACAGCCGAGGACGTGCGTCGACTGGTTGCCGAGGTGCGCATGCGGGTCCGGGGCGAGACCGGGATCGAGTTGGAGCCGGAAGTGAGGTTCGTGGGATTTCCCACGGGGGAGGCGTCGAAGTGAGGGAAAAGGGCCCGACCACAGGAGGCGAAGTGGTGCGGAGAGGTCGCTTCATGCAGCGCCTGTCGGCTCTGTCGCCCAAGAGCCGAAGACGGAAGCGGACGAAAAGCGAGGCGGCCTTGGATCCTCGCATAGCGGAGCGAGCGCGGAGAGTCCAGGAGAAGGAGGAGAGCCAGGCCGTCAGGCGGGCCGTGTGGCTGCTGTCGGTGATGACGGTGGTGGGCGTGGGCATCTGGCTTCTCCACTCTCCCTACCTGGCGGTGCGAGAGGTGGTGGTGAGCGGTGAGGTGGTTTCCACCGGTTCCCAGAGGGTTGCCGAAGACGGGCTCATCGAGGGCGCCCCCATGTTCTCGGTTGACACCGAGTCGGTTCGGGAGGTAGTGCTCTCCGACCCGTGGGTTTCCGCCGTCGAGGTCAGGAAGGAGTGGCCGAACACGGTGTGGATCGCCGTGGAGGAACGGCACCCGGTTGCCTGGGTGTTGACCGGCGACGGATGGCGGGCGTTGTCGCTCGACGGTGTGGTCCTCGACGTGGACCCCGAGCAGGTCATGCCTCGCATCACCGGACTGGCCGGCGCCACCCTGGACCTGGCACACCCGTCGATCGGGCCGGCGCTTGGTTTTGTGGAGTACCTCCGGCCCGACCTCCGTCTGGGAGCAATCGTTGAGATCCATGGACAGCAGGTCACCGCTGAGGTGGCGAAGCGGGTCGTCCGGCTGGGAAGGCCGGCCGATCTGGATGAGAAGGCCGACGTTCTGGTGGTGCTCGTCGACGAATACACCGATCCCGGCTCGGTAATAAACCTGTTCTCTCCCCTCCGCCCGGCTGTCTATCGCGGCGCGCCTGGCTGAGCCGCTCCTAAATCTCTAGTTGAAGGTTATATTCCTAATTTGACTTTTGTCTTCTTATCCATCAACCTTCAGGTTGAACCTCAAAATCTACCTGGAAGGGGTCAAGGCTAATGCAAGATATCATTTGGGAGCCTGCCAGCGCTTATGTTGCTGTTTTGAAGGTGATCGGGGTGGGGGGCGCGGGGGTCAACGCCGTTAACCGGATGATCGAAGCAGGCTTGCAGGGGGTGGAATTCGTGGTGCTCAACACAGACGCCCAGTCGTTGATGGCATCCGACGCCATGGTCAAACTGGAGATCGGGGGAGAACTGACCAAGGGCCTGGGAGCGGGAGCGGATCCCGAGGTCGGCCGCAATGCGGCCGAGGCGCATAGAGACGAGATAGAAGACATCTTGCGGGGCGCTGACATGGTCTTCGTGACCTGCGGCGAGGGAGGAGGCACCGGCACCGGGGCCGCCCCCGTGGTGGCCGAGGCCGCCCGGAATCTCGGCGCCCTGACCATCGGGATAGTCACCCGGCCGTTCGGTTTCGAGGGTCGCGTCCGTTCGACCATCGCCGAGAAGGGAATCAGCGAACTTCGGGAACAGGTCGACACGCTGGTCGTGGTCCCGAACGACCGCCTACTGGAAGTGGCGGATCCCTCTGCGCCCATCAATGAGACCTTCAGGTTGGCCGACGAGGTTCTGATGGACGGGGTGTCGGGGATCACCAACATGATCAACACCACCGGTCTGATCAACGTCGACTTCGCAGACGTCAAGACGGTGATGGCCGACGGCGGCTCGGCAGTGCTGGGCGTCGGGAAGGCGCGCGGCGACGACCGCGCTCTGCAAGCCGCCAAGCGGGCCATCTCCAGCCCCCTTCTTGAAATAAGCATGGAAGGAGCCTCGGGGATCCTGCTTTCGGTGGCGGGCTCCCGCGACATGACCCTTCACGAGGCGCATCTGGCCGCCGAGACGATCACCGAGTTGGCCTCCGACGACGCCAACATCATTTTCGGAGCCATCATCAACGACGCCCTGGGCGAGGAATTGCAGGTAACGGTGATCGCGGCCGGATTCGATCGGCTGCCGCGCCACACGGCGCCGAGCCAGATAGCTGGAAGGGCTTCAAGTTTGAGCGGCAGCACTCCAGGGTCGGGGATCGTGTTCGACATCCCGACTTCCGGCAACCGCAAGACGTGATCCAACCGCTTCGGAGGCCGGGGGCCGCGTTCACCTTGGAGGCCGACGGAGATCAAAAGAACCCGGCGCAGAGAGGGATCGTCGCGGAGAAACTGGGCATCTCGTCGGATTGGGCAACCGTGCGCCAGGTTCACGGTAGGTGTGTGGTGGAGGTGGCGGGGCCCGGTCATCTGGAGGGAGGGGCGGATGGGCTGTTCACGAGGACGGTCGGGCTTCCGGTGGCGGTGATGGCCGCAGACTGCGCCGGGGTGGTGGTGGGCGGCGATAAAGGCGTTGGAGTAGCTCACGCCGGTTGGAGGGGAGTGGCCGCAGGGGTGGTGACTTCCCTGCTGGGCACGATGAGATCGGGGGGAGTGGAACCGACCTGGGCCGCGGTGGGTCCGTTCATCGGGCCGTGCTGTTTCGAGGTGGGTCCCGATGTGTCCCGCCGGTTTCCCTCCCAACGGGCCACTTCTCGCCGGGGCAGGCTCTCGGTCGATCTAGGTAGAGCCCTCGCCGAGCAACTCCGAGACGTTCCGACCTGGTGGTCGGAGAGGTGCACCGTCCATCAACCCGGTTGCTTCTCACATCGCCGCGACCGCGCGCTCAAGAGAATGGCTGCGATCGGTTGGTTCTCCCCGTGAGCTACCGGATGGTTTCCGAGCGCGTGGCTGCGGCTGCGGCGAGGGTTGGGCGAGATCCCGATGAGGTAAGCCTGATCGTGATCACCAAGGGCCGGGACATAGGACAGATCAGGCGCCTCTACGATCAGGGGATCCGGGACTTCGGCGAAAACCGGGCGCAGGAACTGGCTTCCAAAGTCGGAGAGCTTCCCGGGGATGTGCGGTGGCACTTCGTGGGCCCCCTGCAGACAAACAAAGTGAACCGGGTGCGGGAATCGACGCATCTCCTTCACTCCCTGGATCGGCCCAGGCTGGTTCGAGCATGGGTCAGGAACGCCCCCCGGAGGATCCCGGCCCTGGCGCAGGTGAACATCGGGGGAGAGGCGCAAAAGCACGGGGCCGCGCCGGACGAGGTCGAGGCGCTGGTGGCGTTGGCGCTGCAAGAGGGAGTGCAGGTGCGGGGGTTGATGGCCATGGCGCCCCGGGTGGATCATCCCGAGCAGGCCCGGCCCTACTTCCGTCGACTTCGCCGGTTGTCGGAGCGATTGGCCGGGCGGTTCCAAGGCATGGAGGAACTCTCCATGGGGATGACAGAAGATTACGAGGTAGCGGTGGAGGAGGGGGCTACCATGGTGAGGGTGGGTCGGGCTATCTTTGGTGAAGAAACATGAGCAAGAACTTCATGGGGAGAGTGTGGGACTTCTTGGGTTTGGTGGAGGAAGAGGATGCCTGGACGTCCGCTCTGCCATCACCCGTGGCGGTGACCCGTCCCTCCTCGGGAAATGTCCGCTTGATTCCCAATAAACCCCCCGATGGGCGCAGCGCGGCGGCGCCCCGGCCGGAGTTGCCCAGAATCCCCAGGGAGCGCAATGCGCCCCCTCCTGTGGACGTGGAGACCGAGATCCTGCAAATGGACGGCTTCGGGGATTGCCCCCACCTGACGTCCTGGTACAAGGCGAGCGTCCCGGTGATGCTTGATCTGCGGTTCCTCCCAACGGAGGTGGCCCAGGGGGTTGTCTACTACGCCACCGGCTTGGTCAGCTTCAACCAGGGCGAGGTCTCCCAGGTGGGAGACGGCCTGGTGCTGGTCAGCCCGCCGGGAGTCACCGTCTCGGCCAGCGAGCAAGCCAGGTTGTCCAAGATCGGGATGTGGCCGGCCTCCCCCGGCTCCTGACCGGGAAGGTGGGGACTTGAAATGCTGGGCGGTCTCCTGTGTCAGGTGCTGGACCTTGCTAGGTGGGCGGTCCTCATCTGGGTGGTGCTGAGTTGGATTCCTGCCCCGACGGGCCACCCCCTGCGTGGAGTGAAAGACCTCTTCGATCGGATGCTCAATCCGCTGTTGAGGCCCTTTCGCTCTTTGATCCCCCCGGTCCGGGCGGGAACGGTGGGTGTCGATCTCTCTCCCCTGGCGCTGTTCGTGGCCATCTACATTCTCCAGCGCCTGGTCTGTTAGCGCCGGCGCAGTCTTCTGGGAGTCACCGGGGGGCGTCGAGCCGGAAGATGGTTGGTATAGAGCCGCGGCGATTTTATAATCGAGTCTGCGCTTTGGTCTAGAGATCGGTTTCCACATGCCCCTCACTCCTGATGACATCCAGGAAAAGTTTTTCCGCACCGCGCTTCGCGGTTACCACCTGGAGGAAGTCGACGAGTTCCTGGACGAGGTCGCTCTTTCTCTGAAGGAATACGAGGAGCTTCTGGCTGATCGAGACCGGATTATCGCCGAGATCAAGAGCCAACCTGCGGCAGGAGACCAAGGAGAGGCCGCCGGGGTGCTGTCGGAGGCCCGCGCCGAGGCGCGCCGCATCATTGACGAGGCCCAGGAGAGCGCCTCGCAGCTGGTGTCAGCGGCCCGGCGGGAAGCGGCCGAGGCGTCGACCGGGCCAAGACCGGCCGCCTCTTCGACGGACCTCAGTGAGCTGGATCGCCGGAGGGAGCGAGCGGCCCAGCTGATGCTGGCCGAGATCGAGCGTTACCGGATAGTGATGTCGGTGGTCAAGTCGACGGTGACCGGTTTGCCCGGAGCCATGGACGACCACATGGCGGAGTTGGACGCGGCCGCCGCCCAGATCCGCGGCCTGCTCTGAGGTCAACCGTCCCCGGCGGCTGAGGGGACGGGAAGAACCGCCATGGTGACCGAGAGAGGGTAGTCCCCCACCGCCAGGCAGGTCTCTGCGGGCCCTCTTCTCCACTCGGTCGCCAGCAGTTCCGCAGCGATCATCTGTCCGTGGGTCTCCATGGCCGCCGCAACCGCCGGATGGCGGGATTCCCAGGTCAGCGAGATACGGTCGGTTACCTGCAGGTTGCTCTCCCGCCGGTGTTGCTGGAGACGGGCGGTGACTTCCCGGGCGATGCCTTCGGTGATCAGCTCTTCGGTGAGGTCGATGTCCAGGGTCACGGTGAGATCGTGCTCCACCGCCGTGGCCGTACCCTCCGGGGCGCGCCGCCGTACCACCACCTCTTCTCCGGTTATCTCTGTCCCCGCTACGTCGACGGTCCCACCATCCAGGAGACGTTGAATCTCCTCCCTTCCGAGGCCTTCTATGGCCCCGGCCACTTCGGGCGTCCGTGCGCCCAGTCGGGGACCCAACCGGCGGAAGTCGGCCTTGGCCGAAAGCTCGACCGCGGCCTGCTCGCCACTCAGCACCGTCAGGCGACGGACGTTGACCTCGTTTCGCACCAACTCCGAAAGGGCTTCGAGGGTCTCCGTCCGGTGTTCGGCTGCCAGGTTCACCGTGAGGGCCGAGAGCGGCTGGCGCACCCGGATGTTGTGCCGTTTGCGGAGCGCATGGGCGAGTCTCACCACCGTCCGGGCCAGCGCCATCCCATCTTCCAGTCCGCTGTCGATCAGCCCGGTTTGGGGCTCCGGAAAGTCGCGGAGATGGATACTCGGGACGGAGGAGCCGTCGCAGGAGACCACCAGGGTACGGTAGATCTTCTCGGTGATGAACGGCAGCACCGGCGCCAGGACCTCCGAGAAGGTGACCAGGACCTCGTATAGGGTGGCGAAGGCGGCCAGCTTGTCGGAGTCGTCCTCGCCACGGCTTCTCCAGAAGCGCCGCCGGGAGCGGCGGACGTACCAGTTGGTGAGGTGGTCGATGAACCCAAGGGTGGGAGGGACCACCTCGTAGAGGTAGTAGCCGTCCATCTGGGTGCGGACCTCGGTGATCAGGCTTTGCAGCACCGAGAGGATCCACCGGTCCAGGGCGGGGCGCTCCGGCGGCGGGGGGGCCGCGGAGATGTCGGACAGGGAGATTCCGTCCGCCTCGGCGTAGGTGGTGAAGAAGGAGAAGGTGTTCCACAGCGGCAGCAGCACGGTGCGCACCACCTCCTTCACGCCTTTCTCGGAGAATCGGAGCGGCTCGGCGCGCAGGACCGGGGAGTTGATCAGATAGGCGCGCAACGCGTCGGCTCCGAATTTGTCCAGCACCTCGATCGGCTCGGGATAGTTCTTGAGGCGCTTTGACATCTTTCGTCCGTCGGCGGCGAGGATCATCCCGTTGACCACGCAGTTGGAGAAAGCGGGCTGATCGAAGAGGGCGGCTGCCAGGATGTGAAGGGTGTAGAACCATCCCCGGGTCTGATCCAGGCCCTCGGCTATGAAATGGGCTGGGAAGTTGTTCTCGAATCGCTCCCGGTTCTCGAAGGGGTAGTGCTGCTGCCCGTAGGGCATGGACCCCGACTCGAACCAGCAGTCCAACACCTCGGGGACCCTGCGCATGACGCCCCGACAGCCGGATTCGGAGCAGGGGAAGGTGATCAGATCGATTATGTGCTTGTGAAGGTCGGTGGGGCGTTGACCCGAGAACTGCTCCAACTCGTCCAGGGAGCCGATGCAGCGTTGAGATCCGCACCCCTCACATTCCCAGACCGGAATGCACGATCCCCAGTAGCGGTTCCTGCTGATGGCCCAGTCACGGGCCTCGCCCAGCCAGTTTCCGAACCGCCGTTCGCCCACGTACCCCGGGACCCAGTGGATGCGTTCGTTCAGCTCCACCAGCCTGTCCCGGAGTCCCGACACTTCCACGAACCAGGTGGGGATGGCCTTGTAGATGAGGGGAGTGTCGGTGCGGTAGCAGAAGGGATAGGAGTGCCGGATGCGTCCCTTCGTCACCAGCTTCCCCGACTCCTCCAGCAGGCGGACCAGGGTCCGGTCGGCGTCCTTGACGTTTTCTCCGGCCACATCCGGCACCTCGTGGGTGAAGCGACCCTCGGCGTCGATGGGATCCACCAGCAAATTGAGCCGGTTGGCGGCAAAGGTCTCGAAGTCGGCCTCTCCGTAGGCAGGCGCCATGTGGACCAGACCGGTACCCTCATCGGCGGTGACGTCGTGGGAGGGCACCACCGTGAAACCTCCCTGGGAAGAAAGCCGTTCGAAGTAGGGGAACGCAGGCTCGTAGCGGCTGCCGACCAACTCGGCGCCCCGGCCCTCGGCCACCGGATCCGGGGGATCGTCCCACACCGACGCGACCAACTCCGCCGCCACCCAGTGGCGCTCACCTTCGTGAGGAATGGCGACGTACCGCAGGTCGGGACCGACCGCCACCGCCAGGTTGCCGGGAAGGGTCCAGGGCGTGGTGGTCCAGATCAGCAGGTGGTCCCCCGACTCGACCGGCCCCGCACCCTCGGTGACCTCAAGCTTCACGGTTATGGAGGGATCGTCCACCTCCTGGTAGCCGCCGAGGTTCAGCTCGAAGTTGGAGAGGGGTGTGGCGCAGGCCCATGAGTAGGGCAGTACCTTGAAGTCCCGGTAGACCAGTCCCTTGTCCCACAGTTGCTTGAACACCCACCACACGCTCTCCATGAAGCCGGGGTCCATGGTCTTGTAGTCGTTGCGGAAGTCCACCCACCTTCCGATCCGGTTGGTCACTTCCTCCCATTCTTCGGTGGTCTGCTCCACCATCTCCCGGCAGGCCTCGTTGAAACGATCGACTCCCAGTTCCGCTATCTCACGGGGTCCGCTGATCCCGAGTTGCTTTTGCACCTCCATCTCGATCGGCAGGCCGTGGGTGTCCCACCCGAAACGGCGCTCGATGCGATACCCCTGCATCGTCCAGTACCTCGGGACGATGTCTTTGATCACCCCCGCCAGAATGTGGCCGTAGTGGGGACGTCCGGTGGTGAAGGGCGGCCCGTCATAGAAGGTGTACTCACGGTCCGAGGGCCTCCGCCGGATGGACTCGGCGAACGCGTCGGTCTCTCTCCAGATGAGGGCTATCTCCGCGTCGAGGTCCGGGAAGTGGACCCGGGGCGGGATGCGGGCGAAATCGGTTGGGGGCATGCTCTCTCAGGACGCGGGGCGGCAAAGGTGAATGCTACATTTGCCGGGTGGGCCTGACGCCGTTTCCGGATAGTTGGTCGTCGACGGTCCGCGTGGTGGAGGGGAGGTACCGGCTCAGGGTCTGGGTGTCGGCGCGATCGTCCCGTAATCAGGTGGAGGGCATGCACGGGGAGGCATTGAAGGTGCGGGTCACACCTCCCCCGGAAGGGGGGAAGGCCAACCGAGCGGTGGAGGAATTGTTGTCCACCGAGGTTGGTGGGAGAGCGCGGGTGGTGGCGGGGCAGAAATCGCGGCTGAAAGAGGTTGAATTCCTCCTCTGATGCGATAACCTCTAATCCGGTAAAAAGGGTCGAGGAGGACTTTTACATGGCTAGAGTGCTGCACGCCAGGACCATCTCTCAACTTCGCGTACGGCTCGAGGAGGAGCGGAGCCGGATCCTGGGGCTGATCGGGGTCTACGGCCAGGCTATGGAGGAAGCCAGGATGTCTGAGGGCGCCGGAGAACGGAGTTCCGATCCGGCGAGCGCCGAGGCGGGAGCGGCCGCCACGGACTATGAGACGCAGATGTCCCTTAAGCGCAACGCCTCCCTACTCTTGGAGAAAGTGAACGACGCCCTCTCCAAGATGGACCGAGACACCTACGGCGACTGCGACATGTGCGGAAAGCCCATTCCGGTGGCCCGCCTGCGCTACCTCCCTTACGTAGACAGTTGCATAGAGTGCGCCGCCCGAAGCTGATCTCCACTTTCGGGTTGGCCGTGGGGACGGCCGCGGTGGTGGTGGCGGCCGATCAGATCACCAAGCGGTGGGCTTCCGAGAGCTTTGCCGAGGAGCGACTGGAGGTGGTACCCGATCTCCTCTGGTTCACCTATGTGGAGAATCCGGGCTCTGCTTTCTCGATGTTCCAGGACGCCGGGGTGTGGCTGGGTCTGGCCGCGGCCGGCGCGGTGGGGGTGGTGGGATGGGCGCTGCGGACCCCGCGTCCCGGCCTGGAGGTGATGGGGCTGGGCCTGGTGATGGGAGGAGCGGTGGGCAATCTTGTGGACAGGGCCACAAGGGGAGAGGGACTGTTGGACGGGAAGGTGGTGGACTGGATCCAAATCCCGAATTTCCCGGTGTTCAACTTGGCCGACACAGCCCTGACCGTCGGGGTGGGCCTGGTGTTGCTGTCGGCTCTCCGCCAGAGCATTGCCGCCTCCGGTTCCTGACCGCGTTGAGGCGGCGTTCGAGAGACCGCAAGCCCATGGACTCCGGGAGTGGACCGTCCCCGACGGGCTCGATGGCGAACGCGCGGACCGGGTGGTCTCCTCGCTCCTGGAAGTGAGCCGCTCGGTGTCCCGGCGCCTGATCGAAGCAGGTCGGGTCATTGGTCCCCACGGGCGACGGATGAAGCCGGCCGAGCGAGTGGGTGCCGGGAGTCTGTTGTGGATCGGCGATCCTCCCGACCGAAAGATCCGGCCGGAGCCGGTGGACTTCGAGGTGGTCTACGAGGATGAGCATCTGGCGGTGGTGGTGAAAACGGAGGGCGTCATCACCCATCCCGGCAACGCGGTGCCTTCCCAGACCGGGACCCTGGCCGCCGGGCTGTTGCACCGGTTTCCCCAGATCGAGGGGGTGGGACTCCCGGGCAGGTGGGGCATCGTCCACCGTCTCGACCGGGCCACCTCCGGACTGATGGTGACCGCCCTCTCGGAGTTGGCATACCGGGAGCTGGGCGACGCTCTGCGCAGGCGGGAGGTCAAACGCCGTTACCTGGCCCTGGTGCACGGGGAGATGGAAGCCGCCAGGGGGGCCGTCGAGGCCCCGCTGGGTCCCGATCCCCGCCGTCGGGGCAGGCGGGCGGTGGTGGCGGGAGGCAAGTACGCCCTCACCCGGTACCGCACGGTGGGAAGCCAGGACGACCCCCCTCTCTCGCTCCTCGAGGTCGAGTTGGAGACGGGTCGCACCCACCAGATCAGGGTGCATCTGGCTTCCATAGGTCGCCCGGTGGTGGGCGACCGCCTCTACGGCGGCCGTCCCGATCCGCTGGAAGCGGGCCGTATGTGGCTGCACGCCTTCGAGTTGGAATTCCGGCACCCGGCCGACCCGTCCCGGCAGATGGAGCACCACTCTCCCCTTCCCCCCGACCTCGCTCGGAGGATCGTAGGCTTAACCGGCGGCTAGGGCTACTCTCGGTATTCTCTTGACATCCGACCATCCGGCTCAGGTTTCCTGCTATCGGCACCCCGGGCGCGTCACCCGCCTGGCATGCAGCAGCTGTGAACGACCTATCTGCGTGGAGTGCTCGCACGACGCGTCGGTGGGACAGAAATGCCCGGGCTGCATCGGCCAGGGCCAGCGCAACATCAGGAGGGCGTCCGCCAGGGTGGGCCTCCCTCCGGTCACCGCGGCGCTTTTGGTTGTCACCTGCTCGGTCTACGCTCTCACATGGCTGTTTCCGGGACTCGAGAGGGAGTTGGTGATCGAGTTGGCCATGTGGAATCTGGGAGTCTCCGCCGGAGAGTGGTGGAGGATGGTGACCGCCGTGGTGCTGCACGGGTCGGTGTTCCACATCTTGTTCAACATGTGGGCGCTGTATGTGTTCGGTCCCCAGCTTGAAAGAGAGTCGGGCTCCCTGCCGTTCCTGGCCATGTATCTCTCCTCTGCTGCGGTCGGAAGCCTGTTCGTCTACTGGTTGTCGGACCCCTTCACCGTCTCGATCGGCGCCTCGGGCGCCATCTTCGGTGTGTTCGGGGTCTGGTTGGCAGGCGCCTACCGGCTGCGACACACCCCCTATGGCAGACGCCTTCTCTCCCAGTTGGGATTGCTGCTGGCCATCAACTTCGCGCTGCCCCTCCTGGTTCCCAACATCGCCTGGCAGGCGCACCTGGGTGGAATGGCGGGCGGCGCGGTGATCGGGGTCGTGTGGTCGGCGCAGCGGCGGCGTTCCCAACCCGGCCTGGGGCTGGCGGCCTCGGCTCTGCTGGTGGGGGTGCTAGCGGTGGGGGCGGCCCTTTCTCTGGGTGGGGCTATCTGAGCGAATGAGCGCCAACGCGGGCTTCGCCCATCTTCACCTCCACACCGAGTACTCGATGCTGGACGGCGCCTCGCGGGTGGCCGAGATCATGGAGGCGGTGGCGTCGGATCGCCAACCGGCGGTGGCGATGACCGACCACGGGGTCCTGTACGGGGCGGTGGAGTTCTACGAGGCCGCGCGGGAGTCGGGAATCAAGCCGATCCTGGGCATGGAGGCCTACGTGAGTCCGGACTCGCGCTTCGATCGACCGACCGGCGAGCAGAACATCCGTCATCACCTGACGCTCCTGGCCTACAACAACACCGGGTATCAGAACCTGATCAAGATCAGCAGCCGGGCCTTCCTCGACGGGTACTGGTACAAACCGCGGGCCGACCGCGAGTTGCTGGCCGACCACGCAGAGGGCATCATCGCCGCCTCGGGGTGCCTCAGCGGAGAGATAGCTTCCCACCTGGTTCCGGGCCTCGTCACCGAGGAGGGGGCCGCCCGCGGCGTTTTCGATCCGGACGCCGCCGCCCGGGCGGCCTCCGAGTACCAGGACATCTTCGGGAGGGAGAACTTCTTCATCGAGATCATGGACCACGGCCTGGCCCACCAGCGCCTCCTCCTGCCCGAACTCGCCAAACTCGCCGAGCGGGTGGGAGCGCCCCTCCTGGCCACCAACGACTCCCACTACACGCGCCCCGATGAGTCGGAGACCCATGATGTGCTCCTGTGCGTCAACACCGGCGCCAACTTCTCCGACGACAACCGGCTGCGTTTCGACTCCCAGGAGTTCTACATCAAGTCGGCCCGCGCCATGCGGGAACGCTTTCCCTCCGATCTGTATCCGGGCGCCTGTGACAACACTTTGTTGGTGGCGGAACGGGCCGACGTCAGCATGAAGACCGGTGGGCTCCTCCTACCGGACTTCCCGGCGCCCCCCGGACACACCCACACCTCCTATCTGGAGGAACTGGTGTGGGAGGGTGCCCGGAGACGCTACCGGGGCGAGGTCCCCCCCGAGGTCTCCGAGCGGATCCGGTACGAGTTGGGAGTGATCGGGGAGATGGGCTTTGAGACGTACTTCCTGATCATCTGGGACCTGATCCGCGAGGCGCGCGACCGCGACATCCGTACCGGCCCGGGCCGGGGATCGGCGGCGGGGTCGATGGTCTCGTACTGCCTGGAGATCACCCAGATTGATCCCCTGGAGTACGGGCTGATCTTCGAGCGTTTCCTGAATCCCGGGCGGGCCGCCATGCCCGACATCGACATCGACTTCGACGAGCGTTTCCGGGGCGAGATCATCGACTACGTGCGTTCCCGGTACGGCTCGGACCATGTGGCGCAGATCGTCACCTTCGCCACCATCAAGGGCAAGCAGGCCATACGGGACGCCGCCCGGGTGTACGGCTACGAGTACCGGATAGGTGACCAGTTGTCGAAGCTCATGCCGGCGGCCATCCTCGGTAAGGAAGCCTCCCTGAACCAGTGCCTCAACCCGCCTCCGCCCGAGAGCGACGGCATAGTCAGGGACTGGTACGCCAACGCGGCCGGCCTGCGGGAGGCTTACGACTTCGATGCGGACGCCCGCAAGGTGATCGACGCCGCACGGGGGCTGGAGGGCCTGCGCCGCCAGGACTCCATCCACGCGGCCGGGGTGGTGATCTCCCCGCTCCCGATGACGGAGTTGGTCCCCGTTCAGCGGAAGGGTGAGGGAGCGGAGGTGGTCACCCAGTACGAGATGGGGGCGGTGGAGCAACTGGGACTCCTGAAGATGGACTTTCTCGGACTCCGCAATCTCTCCACCATCGAGCGGACCCTGGACATGGTGGAGGAGGCCACCGGGGAGCGCCCTGACATCGACGGGGCCCCGCTCGACGACCCGAAGACCTTCGAACTGCTGCGGGCCGCCGAGACGATCGGCGTGTTCCAACTGGAGGGCGAGCCGATGAGGGCCCTGATCCAACGGCTCCGACCGGATCGCTTCGACGACGTGGTGGCGTTGGTGGCGCTGTACCGGCCGGGTCCCATGGGCGCCAACATGCACAACCTCTACGCCGACCGCAAGACCGGGAGGGCGCCGGTGGCGCCGCTCCACACCGCTTTGGAGGAGATCCTGGACCCCACCTACCAGATCCTGGTCTACCAGGAGCAGGTGATGGAAGTCTCACGCGCCATGGCCGGTTACACCATGGAGGAAGCCGACAATCTTCGCAAGGCCATGGGCAAGAAGATCAAGGCGGTGATGGACGACGAGGAGGAGAAGTTCGTGGAGGGTTGCGTCTCGCGGGGGCACGACCGAGCCACCGGCCGGGACCTCTTCGAGCTGATCAGCCACTTCGCGGGCTACGGTTTCAACAAGTCCCACTCGGCCTGCTACGGACTGGTGGCCTACCAGACCGCCTACCTCAAGGCGCACTTCCCGGCCGAGTACATGGCCGCCCTTCTCACCTCCTCGAAGAACAACCGGGACCGGACCGGCTTATACCTGAAGGAATGTAAGAGCATGGGCCTCTCGGTAAGGGTCCCCGACGTCAACGAGTCGGGGATGGACTACGAGGTCCGCTCGGGAGGCATCCGGGTGGGGTTGTCGGCGATCCGGAATCTGGGGGAGTCGGTTGCCCGGAAGATCATCGAGGCCCGCCGGGACAAGGGGGCATTCGAGAGTTTCGTGGACTTCTGCGAGAAGGTGTCGGTGGAGGCGTTGCGGCGCAACACCCTGGAGTCGCTGGTCAAGGGGGGAGGGTTTGACAGCCTGGGCCACACCAGGCGGGGGCTCATAGAGGTCCTACCCCTGATCGTCGACTCGGTGGTGGACCGCCGCCGCCAGGAGGAGGCCGGCCAGTTCTCCCTGTTCGGGGGAGGAGGGCTGCCGGACCTGACCTTGCCGGAGATCCCCGACCATCAATGGGACAAGCAGATCCGCCTCTCATTCGAAAAGGAGATGCTGGGGTTGTACCTCTCCGATCATCCCCTGGCGGAGAAGGCCGCCGCCGTCCAGGCGGCCGCCGACGCGGTCACGTCGGAGTTGAAGAACCTCCCCGACAAGTCCAAGGTCAAGATCGCAGGGTTGATCGGCTCGGCTTCGAACCGGTGGACGCGCAAGGGCGACCGGATGATGGTCCTCACCTTGGAGGACCTGGACGGCGAAGTGGAAGTGGTGGTCTTCCCGAAGGCGGCGGAGCGTTACCAGGAGTTGTTGGTCGCCGACGAGATGGTGGTGGTCTCAGGGAGAGTGGACCGGCGCGAGGACGTGGTGCAACTCATTGCCGGCCGGATCGAGTCTCTCCAACCGCCCCCTCCCTCGCTGAACATCAGCCTCAGCAAGAGCCTGATCGGCGAGCGCGAGATTGCCCAGCGCCTGGGCGAGGTGCTGCGCCGCCATCCAGGGAAGCGACAGGTGGTCTTCCACATCAAGGAGGACGGCACCCACATCTTCACCTCCGGTCCCAGGGTGAGCGGGGAAGAGAGCATGATCGCCGAACTCAAGGAACTATTGGGCACCGATACAGTGGTGGTGGCCGCATAGCTGCGACCAGGGAGGTCGGGTGCCCGTCAGTTCGGGTCTCGGCCCCCATCATGCTGGACGATCACCTTCCGGTGCGGGTAGGGTATGTCGATCCCGGCGGCGTCGAGGGCCTCCTTGATCCGCAGACGGAGCTCGCGTTCGGTCCGCCACTGGAGGGAAGGCTTGGTCTTGGCCCGCACCCGTATGAAGATGCCGGATTCCCCCAACTCCTGAACGCCCTTGACCTCGGGAGGTTCGGATAGCTCGTCGCCGCCCCATTCGGGATCGTTCCACATGTCGTCGCCTGCCTGCTCGATCACTTTGATCGCCTCTCGCAGGTCACAGTCGTAGGAGACCTCTATGTCCACCTGCGCCCGGGCCCAAAGCTGGGAGTAGTTTCCGACGAACTCGATGTTCCCGTTGGGAACGGTCCAGACCACGCCCTGGCGAGTGCGGATCGAAGTCGACCTCAGAGAGATTCTCTCCACGGTCCCGCGTCCTCTCCCGAAATCTATGTCGTCCCCGACGCTGTAGATGTCCTCGATCATCGTGAAGACCCCGCTCAGGAAGTCCCTGACCACGGCTTGGGAGCCAAAGCCGATGGCGATGCCGAGGATTCCAGCGCCCGCTATGAGCGGACCCAGGTCGATGTTGAGTTGGCCCAGCGCCAGCAAAATCGTAAACGACCATATCCCGAATAGGGCAATGCTGCGAAGTACCCCGGCCAGGGTCTCGGCTCTGGCTTTGGCTCGTAGCTTCTCCGCCTCAATCGAGAGAGTGGGATCCCGCCCTATTTCCCTTAGATCCGGCCGCGCGAGCCGTGATGTGAAACGGGCGATGGCCCGTTTCACGACATGGGAAGCCACCCATCCGCCCAGCAGTATCAGCAATACCAGCAACCCGGGGCCCACCAGCCACGTGGCCACATCTGCCAGGAACCGGTTGCCGGTCCATTCGAAGACCTTTACACAAACGATGTTCGTCTGATCACCGCACGCCGGCAAGGTGGTGCTCCCTTGGGCTATCAAGAACATGGGGTTGCTACCTGCGTTTGACTCGACAAAACGTGAGTCAGAAGTCTACTGACGGCCGTGCAGGCGGAGGGCGGGCTCGGACACCAGGCAAACGCCCCCGAACCGCTCTCAGCCGCCACACCGAGTGCAGTTTCCGTCAGACGCGTGGTGTGTGGAAATGGCAGGTAGGCCCCGGCTCGTTGGCGAGTCGCTCGTTGAGGGTGGCCATCGGAACTCCGAGCGCTTCGGCCAAAGCCACATACCAAGCGTCGTACACGGTAAGAGTGTCTCGTAGCTGCCAGATTCGTTCCGCAAAGGGATGGAAGGGATACAGTTCCACGGGAGTTCGGAGAAGGTCGGCAAAGGCCAAGTTGGCGATTTCGGATGACAGCCGTTTGTTCAACTGAGCACCCCGGAGAGCATGCGTTGCCTCTGCGATGATTAGGTGGGGAGCGGCAAATGGCCCCTTCCGAAGCTGTGATCTGGCCCAGACCCCGCGGCGGCCCGAGTCAATCAGGGCGCTGACCAGGACCGAGGCGTCAACAACAGTCACCCACGGCCGTCATAAATGTAGGACAGGATTTCCTCGGACGACAGCTTCGTCTGGCTGACTTGAACACGCCGTTCAACTTGAGCCAGCCAAGACTCTTTGTCAGGTTTGTCTGCCAGGTCGATCAACTCCCGTCGCAGATACTCTTGCAGGGAACGACCGCTCCGCGCCGCTCGGGCTGCAAGTTCATCCCTTGTTCGGTCAGGGACATTTCGGATAGTGATGGATGTAGGCATTGCAAGCATTATACAGCTATTGCTGTCATTATGCATGCGCCGTCAGACTGGACGCCAGCCCAATAGGCACACTTGGAAGTTATCCTGGGGACGAGAGTGGCCGACCAACTTGATGTTGATGCGATGATCGCCCGTTATCGGGGTAGGGCGGAGGCGGTCCGGAACCGCTCGCTCCCTCCGGTGGCGGGTGAGGAGCGGCGGCGGTTCATCCAGCAGGCTGAGGAGGACTACATGGACTACTCGCTGGTGGGCGCGGCGAGGTGGTCGGTCGAGGAGGGCCACCTGGTCCTGCGCATCCCCCTGGGCGGGGGAGGCTGACCCTAGGCGGGCTTCTGCAGCCTCCCGCTGCGTTGGGCGGCCCGGCGTTCTGAATCCAATCTTTCCAGGTCCACTCCCTGGGTGTTCAAGAAGGTGAAGGCGTCGGCTATGCGGGTGTGGCCCGCCACCTCGGCGATCTGGCGGTGCATCTCTATGCACACCCGCCGGTAATTCGGATGTCCGGCCGGCTGGGTGCGCAGTTCGATCAGGTGCAGGGCCTGGCGGGCGTTCATCTCCATCATGAACCTGATGTGACAGGCGAATGGCACTGCGTATTGGGCGACCTGGCGGCCCAGGGAGGTCCGCACCCGCTCGTAGAACTCCCCGGCCTCTTCCAGGGTCCGGTCCCATAGGCCTGTAAGGCCGGCGTCGGCCAACTCCTCGGGTCGCTCATGGCCGAGCCGGGTGGTGAGCGGTTGCCACTCGATGGTCATCATGCGGTGGCGCTGGAGATCCCGGAACGCCCCGAAGTCGCACACCACGTCGAAGCGGTAGTAGCTTCGCTCCAGGGCCCTTCCCGGCTTGTGGCGGCGGTTGCGGCGTTCCCCCACCATCGAGGCCAACAACTGGGTGACCTGCTCCGATGACATCCGCTCGACGATCTCCCGCAGTTGGGAGTCGGGGAGTTCGGAGACGCTGTACAGCGCCGCGGCGGCCAGTTTCCGCTCCGCGTCGGGATCCCAGTCGGTGAGGGTCACCTCGGCTGCCGGGGCGGGGCTGACGCCCAGGTCTTCGGCCATCTCCTCCAGACGGGAGCCGGTCTCGGAGAGATAACTGCTCCAGAGCACTCCCCGCTCGGGAAGGTCCACCCGGGTGAGGAAGGAGGGGATCACTTTGCGCAGTTCGGCCAGCATCATCGCTCCGTAGTCCCGCACCTCCCGGAGAGGATGCGCCTGCATGCGGATCAGCGCCATCTCGTATGCCTGGCCGGTGGCGTAGATGCCCACGTTGGAGAGCGTCGAGGCGGGCAGGAGCCCCCTGATCGAGTCGAAGGCCTTGGCCCGGATGGCGGCCCGGTGTATCCAGGCCGGGTCCCCTTCCCGGCGGGGGTGCCGCTTGGTGAAGTACTCGATCATCACCGGGCGCATCTCGCGGTAGGTCTCGAACAGGCGGTTCATCATGGCCAGGTAGTCGTCCCGGAGCGGTGACTCCTGGATCTCGGGAGGAAGGAAGAACCGGTACCGGTCACCGAGAGGCTGGTCGTAGGCGATGTAGCGGGTGGACTGCTCGAGGTAGGCGGCCAGGCGTCCCCACTCCAGCACCTTGGTCAGAAGGTTCGAGGCCTGCTCGCAGGCCAGATGGACTCCTCCCAACTGTGCCACCGAGTCGTCCCCGTACTCGTAGAAGACCCGTTTGTAGAGGTCCTCGGCGCGCTTGAGCTTGATGAGGGGGTCGTCGGGGCTCATCTCGGTGGCGATGGCCTCGATCCCGGTCTCGGGATCGGTGACGAACTCGTCCAGGAAGAGCCGGCGGAGGGACTTGTGGGTCCTGCTGTACCGGGCGAACAGGGCGCCCTTCACGACCTCGGGGAGATTGATCAGGGCGAACACCGGCCCGTCGAGGTCGGTGAAGAAACGGCTCAGGATCCCGCGCTCGGACTCGGTGAAGGACTCGCGGTGATACGCCATGGAGCTAATAATGATATGGGAGGCCCGTCACGCGGTACCGTAACACCGAAATGGGGTCGGTTGTGTTTCGCGTGGTGATCGGAGCGCTGGTGGTGTTCGCCATCGTCCTGGCGCTGATCCCCCTGCTGGCCGCCCTGGACCTGGCCCGGGGAGGGAGCGGGTTCGGGATCTGTCCGGACGGGGTGTGGCTGTGCTCCGATCCGTACCTGCCGGTGGTCCGGCTGACCGGCCTGGTGGGACTGGGCATCGGGGCGGTGGCGGTGGGGATCCGATTCGCCCGCCGCGGGCTGCGATGGGCCGAACGCCAGGAGATGCCTCCTCCCGGATAGGGGAGCGCCCGGGCGGTCGGCAGGCGGGATCCGAGAGTCATCCGTCCCGCAGCCGGATGCCCATCTCCTCCAGGCTCTCGGTGGCGATGAACAGTCCCTCCGACGAAGCGCACACCACCTCTCCCGACAACAACTCGGCGTCGATGACCAGGCGCTTGCCACGGCGTTCGGTCACCCGGCCTCGCACCCACAGTTCGGGATCGTCCACCCGGGCGGGGCGGTGGAATCGGACTTCGATCCGCCCGGTGACCACCATCGTGTGATGGGACAGGATCGCCGCCCACACCGAGATCTCGTCGAGGGTGGTGGTGACCACCCCGCCGTGGAGGGTCCCGTAGGTTCCCCTCAGCTCCTCGCGGGGACGGAAGTCGGCAACGGCGTAGCCTTCGCGGGTCCGAAAGCCCTCCATCCGGAGCCCGTGGGGGTTGGCGGCGCCGCATGCGAAGCACCCCTCCCCGTAGTAGTCCCGAACGTCGGCGATCAACTCCCGGACTGCTTGGCTGCTGAGGTCCTTCATGGTCCGGGGTTGTCGGCTGCGGCTATGGTGTTCGATGCCCGGCGAGGGGCTGCGGGCTCAACTAGCATCGGTGTCGAGTGGCATCCAAGTTCCTATCGGACGGTAGCGCGCCCACCCCTGTCCAGCGGGGAAAGGCGCGGGCGGTGCTCAATCGTCTGATCCGGCGCTATCCCTACGCCCAGACGGCCCTCGACTACGCCAACCCCTGGGAGTTGCTGGTCTCCACCGTGCTCTCGGCCCAGACCACCGACGAGAACGTCAACCGGGTGACTCCGGGGCTCTTCCGACGCTGGCCCACCGCCGAGGACCTGGCCGCAGCCTCCCTCGAGGAGGTGGAGGAGGTGGTATTCTCGACCGGCTTCTACCGCCAGAAGGCCCGCTCGATCGTGGAGCTCTCCCGGGACCTGACGGAGAGGTACGGGGGAGTGGTTCCCGCCGAACTCGAGGAGTTGATCACCCTGCGTGGGGTGGGGAGGAAGACGGCCAGTGTGGTGTTGGCCGAGGCGTTCGGCGTTCCCGCCATCGCGGTCGACACCCATGTACGGCGGGTGACCGGGAGGATCGGCCTAACCGTCCAAACCGACCCGGAGAAGATCGAGACAGATCTCAAGGCCCTCTACCCGACCAAGGCATGGGACGGCGTCTCCATGAGGTTCATTCAGTTCGGACGGGACGTCTGCGACGCGCGTGCGCCCCGATGCGGAGAGTGCGAGATGCTGTTCGACGGCCTGTGTGACTGGCCGGACCGTCCCTGAGCGGGTCCGGGTTCTTTCCGGGGTGAAGAGAACGGTGCGTCGGTGATTCGAGGTTCCGGTTGGGATCGCCGCATATTGGCCCTGGCCGTTCCCGCCTTGGCCGCCCTGGTGGCCGATCCGCTGCTCTCCCTGGTGGACACCGCCTTCGTGGGGCGCCTGGGGAGGGTGGAGTTGGCCGCGCTGGGGGTGGACACGGCCCTCTTCGGCATGGCGTTCGCGGTGTGCAACTTCCTGGCCTTCGTGACCACTCCCATGGTGTCCCAGAGCCTGGGGCGGGGGGACAGGGCCGGAGCGAGCCGGGTGGTCAACCAGGCGATCGTAACCGCCATCGGCCTGGGGATGGTCGGGGTGGTGGTGTTCTGGACGGCGTCGGGGGCGCTGGTGGGCATGATGCAGGCATCGGCGGAGGTCACCGCTCCGGCGGTCGAGTATCTCCGGATCCGGGCCCTGGCGTTCCCGGCCGCCCTCCTGAACCTGGCATCCCACGGGATCTACAGGGGATACCAGGACACCCGCACCCCGATGTGGGTCTCGGTGGGGGTGAACGCCTTCAACGCGGCGCTGGACCCGGTTTTGATCTTCGGTCTGGGATGGGGCCTTGCCGGTGCGGGATGGGCGACGGTCACCGCCCAGTGGCTGGGCGCCGGCTGTTTCTTCCTTCTCCTCTCCCGCCGTGCATCCATCGAGGGTTGGTCGATTCGGGGGACGAGGTGGGGCGATCTGCTCCGCTTCTGGGGGATGGGGGCGGTCCTGGCGCTCCGGACGCTGTTTCTGGTGATGACCCTCACCCTGAGCGTGGCAGCCGCGGCCCGGGTGGGGACGGTGGAGGTCGCCGCCCACCAGATCATGGTCGGCGTGTGGGCCCTGTGCTCCTTCACGCTCGACTCGATGGCCATCGCCGGCCAGGCCCTGGTGGGGGAGCAGGCCGGACGCGGGGATGTCGCCGACGCCCACCAGGTCACCGTGCGCCTGCTGGGCTGGGGACTGGTGATGGGAGTTGTGATCGCCGGACTGCTGCTGGCGTCCGGACCCTGGCTGGGCGGGGTGTTCACCGACGACCGGGCGGTGGCCGAGGCGGTGAGGGGAGTGGTCCCCCAGGCCGCCCTGATGCAGCCCCTGGGCGCCCTGGTGTTCGTGGCCGACGGGATATTCATGGCGGTCCTGGCTGTGCGCCTCCTGGCCGCCTCCACGGGCGCGGGCCTGGCGGCGGCGGCCGCGGTGTTGTGGGTCTCCGACGCGGCGGGGGGTGGATTGCCGGGGGTGTGGTGGGCGATCCTCGCCATGATCATTGCCCGCTCCTGCGTGTTCGCCTGGGGAGGACGGCGGGGACTGGGGCGGTGGGTAAGGGGCGGAAAGCGGTAGGCGGTCACCATCCCGGATAGACGACTGCAGCGCCGATGAGACGGGAGTGGTACGACTCGGCTTCAGCCCCTGACTGCCGGATCGGTCACGGTCTGGCGACGTCGAGGCGCTGGAGGAAGACCTGGACCAGCGGACCGATCAGCACGGCGAAGGCCACCGTGCCCAGCCCGATCGTCCCGCCGAGCAGCCAGCCGACCAGCAACACCGAGCCCTCGATGAGAAACCGTGCGAGCCGTATCGAGAGGCCGCGCTTGGCCAATCCCGTCATAAGCCCATCCCGCGGGCCCGGTCCGAGCCGCCTGCCGATGTAGATGCCCGATCCGAGCGCCACGATCACGATCGCGCTCAACATGAGGCCCAGACGCGCCGCGAATGACGCCGGAGCCTCAATCAGAAGGATCGTGCCGTCGATGACCAATCCGACGACGACGATGTTAAGGACGGTGCCGAGCCCGGGCCGCTGCTTAAGGGGGATCCAGGCGAGCAGCACGACGAACCCGGTGAGAATCCCGGCCACCCCGATGGTTAGCGGCGTGTGGATCGAGATCCCCTGGTGAAGGGCCTCCCAGGGAGACAGGCCGAGGTTGGCCTCCACCAAGAGGCCCATACCGAATCCGAACAACGTCAAACCGAAGACCACCGCCGGCAGCCGGCGCACCGTCGTCCGGGCCCGATCGCTCATGCGGGCGCCGTTGCCCTGAACAGGAACCGCTTGTCGAATTCGGTGACGACCACCCGATCGAACCCGGCGCCGGCGAGGCGGGCTTCGAGGCCTGTCGGGTCGACCGGGTTGTGGGTGTCCCACAGATGGAAAATCCGGAGGCGCAGGCCGGTCTTCGAGTCCGATCCGACCAGCACCCCGCCCGGCGCCAGAACCCGCCGGCATTCGGACAGGATGTCGTCCTGCTCGGCGGCCGTCGGAACGTGGTGAAGCATCGTGCAGCACACCACGACGTCGATCGACCCTTCGGCGAGCGGCAGGTCGGAGGCCGAGCCGGTGTGAACGGCGACACTGGAGCCGAGCCGGCCGCGGAGGCGCTCGGCGGCCCCCGGGTCGATCTCCACCGTGGTCAGGTCGGTGACTCCATACTCGAGCAGCGCCTCGGTGACGAGTCCGGGGCCCGGTCCGATCTCCAACACCCGGCCCCCCAGGTCGACTCCGTCCAGGACATCGGGCAGCACCTGATCGACCATCAGTCGTTTCCACCGCTCCGACTTGCAGTACCAATCGTGGATGCGATTCACGTCGGTGCCGGCCGATCGGACCGCTCCAAGATATAGACCACCCGGTTGCTGACTGCGACTTAGGTTACTTCAATGCCCGGTGCCCGCACTGGCGCGGGGGAACATCCCCACCTCGGCGGTCCGATGCTGCATCCAGCCTTTCCGAAAACGCCTAATGGCCAGCGCGGTGAGTAGTCATCAGCGGTAAAATCACGATTGAAGGCAATGGGTTTGCCGTCGGCAGTCAACGCTTGGAAGGCGCTTCGATGGATTTTTTGGACATGGCTCTGGCATTGCAACTGGCGGTGGCGTTCGGAGGGGGCCTCCTGGCTTTCATCTCTCCCTGCGTACTGCCGCTGCTGCCAGGGTACCTGGCGATGGTGTCGGGATATTCGGTGGCCGATCTGCAGAGAGGGGTGGCGTCCACCTCCAAGGTGCTCCGGGCCTCCCTCTTGTTCGTGGTGGGCTTCACCCTCATCTTCGTGGCCCAGGGGGCGGGCGCCACTTCCGTCTCCCGGTTTCTCCTGCAGAACCAGGTGGTGGTCACCCGGATCGCCGGAGCGGTGATCGCACTGTTCGGAGTTGCCATGGTGGGGATGTCCTTCTCCGGCTGGGGGATCTTCGGCTGGTTCTCCCGGGAGAGGCGGTTCCACGTGGTGTCCAACCGGTTCGGAGTCCTGTCTCCGGTGGTGTTGGGCGCCGCCTTCGGGTTCGGCTGGTCTCCCTGCATCGGCCCGATCCTGGGAGGGGTGTTGGCGATCGCCGCCGCTCAGGACACGGTCCTGGCGGGCATGCTCCTCCTGTTCGTCTTCTCCCTGGGGATAGGGGTTCCCTTCGTACTCTCGGGAATCGGGCTCTCCAAGGCCTTCGGCGCCTTCGCGGTGGTCCGAAAGATCAGCCGTCCGCTCATCGTGGTCGCCGGGGTCCTCATGACCGCCTTCGGGGTGCTGATGTTTTTCAACGGTCTCAGCTGGCTGTCGAGAGTTATCTCCAACCTCTTCGCGGCGCTTCCCCTGCTCAGTAATCTCACAGAGATCTAGCCAAAACAGCCGGATTCCTGCCCCAAGCCTCCGCTCAGCCATCCCTTCGGTATGAACAACTTCACGGTCACCCCTTCCCTCGACGAATACCTGGACCTGGCCGCCCGCTGCCGGGTGGTGCCCGTGGCGGTCGACCTGATCGGCGACCGGGAGACTCCCCTCACGGTCTTCCAGAAGCTGGCAACAGACCAACCGGGGTTCCTCCTCGAGTCGGTGGAGGGAGGAGAGCGCTGGGCGCGCTGGTCGTTCGTGGGGTGGGACCCGGCCTTCATTCTCACCGCCCGGGACGGTGAGTGTGAGATAACCGGATCCGACGTCGAGCTGCCGGAGGGAGACCCCCTGGAGGTGCTGGAGGAGTTGCACCGACAGTTCGCCCTGCCCGAGATGCCCGAGTTCCCGCCGCTCTATTCGGGGATGGTGGGATACCTGGGATATGACTGTGTCCGCTACGTGGAGCATCTGCCCGACCGGCCTCCTGACGACCGGGGGCTCCCCGAGATGCTGTGGCACTTCCTGGGCGGGCTGGCGGCGATCGACCGCTTTTCACAGACCATCACCCTGATGAGGAACATCTATGTGGGCGAGGACCCGGCGGCCGACTACCGGGAAGCCGTCGACCTGCTGTCCCGGGATGCGGCCCGCCTGGCGGCGCCCCACCAGTACGAGCTTCAACCGGTGGTGCCCGAGTTGCCGCCCACCCCGCCCTTCGTCTCCACGTTCACCCGTCCCGAGTACGAGGCGGCGGTGGTGAAGGCCCGCGACTACGTGTGGGCCGGCGACGTTTTCCAGGTGCTCCCCAGCCAGCGGCTCACGGTGCCCTTCTCGGGGGACAGTTTCGACATCTACCGGGCGCTCCGGCTCATCAACCCTTCCCCCTACCTGTTCTACTTGCGGTCGTCCGAAGTGGAGATCGTAGGGTCGTCACCGGAGTTGATGACCCGGGTTCGGGACGGGAAGGTTTACTCCCGTCCCATCGCCGGGACCCGTCCCCGGGGGGCCGACCCCGCCGAGGACGCCGCCCTGGCCGAGGAACTACTGGCCGATCCCAAGGAACGGGCCGAGCATGTCATGCTGGTTGACCTGGCCAGAAACGACGTGGGGCGGGTTTGTGAGTTCGGCACTGTGCAGGTGGACGAGCTGATGGTGATAGAGCGCTACAGCCATGTGATGCACATCGTGTCGGCCGTCTCGGGGACCCTCCGGGACGATGTGGGTCCCGTGGATGCGCTGAGGGCGACCTTTCCCCACGGGACTGTGTCGGGGGCGCCCAAGGTGCGGGCCATGGAGATCATCGACGAACTGGAGCCGGTGGCTCGAGGACCGTACGCCGGGGCGGTGGGTTACATCGACTTCTCCGGCACGATGGACACCGCCATCTGCCTGCGCACCGTGATCGTGGCCGACGGTTCGGCCTGGGTGCAGGCCGGCGGGGGAGTGGTTGCCGACAGCCAGCCCGGGTTCGAGTACGAAGAGACCATGAACAAGGCTGCGGCCCCCCTGGCCGCCATCGCCCTGGCTGCCCGTGGCTGATCCGGGACTCGGGAGTCCGGTCGCCGCCGGGGCCGCGGTGCCCGACAGCTTCGGGAACGTGACGGCTGAGTACCTGGCCCTCCGCAGGGAGTGCGGGCTGGTGCAGGGGCGGTGGGAGGTCGTGTGGGTGGAGGGACCGGATGCGGTCTCGTTTCTTCAGGGCCTGGTCTCGGCGGACATGGAGGAACTGGCGGAGTGGGGGGTGTGCCGCTCCTTCCTGCTGACTCCCCGGGGCATGGTCCGCTTCTCACTGTGGGTGTTGAAGGAAGGCGACAAGCTGGGGCTGGTCTGCAGCCGGGGTGAAGGTCCGGATCTCTCGGAGACCCTCGATTACTACCGGATCCGCATCAAGGCCAAAGTCAGCGTCGACCCCCGGCCGGTCTCCGCCCTGGTGGGGCCCACCGTTCCTTGGACCGAGACCCTGGAGCAGGGCAGGTGGGAACCCAACGCTGAGAATTTCCGGGCGCCCGCCCCTCTGGCCGGCGTCCCGCGGGTGTTCTTCACCGGGGAGGCGCCCGAGGGGATCCGGCCGGTGGGAGAGCTTGCCTGGCGGGCGGTGCGGGTGGAGAGTGGCGAGCCGGACGTGGCCCTGGACCTGGACGAGCGGACCATCCCCCAGGAGACCGGGGAGTTGGCGGACGCGGCGATCTCCTTCGACAAGGGGTGCTACCTCGGCCAGGAGTTGGCCGCCCGGATCGACAGCCGTGGACGGGTGAACCGCACCCTGCGCGGCCTGGAGGTGAGGACCAATCTCCTCCCTCCCGAAGGAGCGGACGTGTGGAAGGATGAGCGGAAGGTGGGAAAGATCACTTCCGTGGCGGAGTCCTTGGAGTTGATGGCGCCGGTGGGGCTCTCCCTCATCAGGAGGGGAACCGACCCTGGAGACGAGGTTCGGATCCGCTGGCAGGGCGGGGAGGCGCTCGCCCGCGTCCGGGTGCTTCCGATGGTTCCAGGCTGATCGGGGCCTTCCTGAGCCACATAAAGCCACATTGGTGTTGCACACTGCAGACACTCTGCTACTATTGTGCAATCATGAAGACCCTTTACCTGCGAAACGTCCCGGATCAGGTGGCTAGTCGTCTGAAAAACCTGGCGGATCGGGAAGGAATGTCCGTCTCGGCCTTCGCATTGCGAGAACTCTCCTTCATCTCCCGCCGGGCAGACAATGCGGCCATACTTGCCGACCTCCCTGACCTGCAGATTCCCCGGTCGGAGATTCTGGCGGCTGTGAAAGAAGGGCGCGCCGGTCGGTGATCGTGGTCGACGCCTCGGCGGCGTTGGAGGCGTTGCTTTCGTCAGGCGAAGCTCGTAGAAGGCTTGGCTTGGACTCGGTGGCCGTGCCGCATCTGGTTGATTCGGAGATCTGTCATTCCTTGCGCCGTCTGTGCAGGCTCGGAACCATCAGCGTCCAGAAAGCCGAGCGGTTACTTGGTGATTGGGCGCGTTTGGGGATACAACGGTTCGGTGTGGTCGCTCTCCTGGGCCGTATCTGGGAGTTGCGGGACAACCTGACCGCATACGACGCAACCTACGTAGCCCTGGCAGAAGCGCTGGATTGCGCTCTGTTGACCACCGATGCCCATCTGGCCCGAGCCCCCGGAGTGCGATGTTCCATAACCGTCCTGCCCGGTTAGCGGGCTGCCGCCGATGATGGCCGGTTGATCGGAGGAGATTCTCCTCCGGCTGGGCCGTTCACCAGAACTTCTACCATGGACGGGGTGATCGATCAAGACTTGGACAAAGAGCAGAAGATCGACCTTTACAGGTCGATGTATCTGATCCGCAGGTTCGAGGAGCGGGCCGCCCACCTGCGCCAGCAGGGCTTCATTCCCGGGTTCCTGCATCCCTACGTGGGCCAGGAAGGGGTGGCGGTGGGAGTGTGCGCCGCTCTCGAGGAGGGGGACGTGATCACCAGCACCCACCGCGGCCACGGCCACATGCTGGCCAGGGGCGCCGACCCTGCCAGGATGTACGCCGAACTGTACGCCCGCCAGGACGGCTACAACCGGGCCAAGGGGGGATCCTTGCACTTGATCGACGTCGAACTGGGGTTCCTGGGCGCCAATGGCATCGTGGGCGGAGGAATTCCCCTCGCCACCGGCGCCGCGCTCCAGAAGAAGAGGGAGGGCAGGGGGCGGGTGGCGGTTTCGTTCTTCGGGGACGGCGCCACCAACGAGGGGAGCTTCCACGAGTCGTTGAACCTGGCTTCCCTGTGGTCGCTGCCGGTGGTTTACGTGTGCGAGAACAACTTCTACGGGGAGTTCACTCCCCAGCACAAGCACCAGCCCATCACCGAGATAGCCCGCCGGGCCGACTCCTACGCAATGGAAGGGGTGGTGGTGGAGGGAAACCACGTGCTCGAGATGCGAGAAGCCACCCTGGCGGCCGTCCAGCGGGCCCGGGCCGGGGAGGGCCCCACGTTGATCGAGGCGAGGACCTATCGCCACCGGGGTCACTACGAAGGAGACATGGCCCGCTACCGCCCGCCGGGAGAGCTCGAGGAGTGGTTGGCCCGCGATCCGCTTCGTCTGTTCGAGCAACACCTGAGCGCCGAGGGGGTGGAGGACGCCCGCCTCGATGAAGTGCAAACCGGAGTCGAGGAGACACTGGACGAAGCCGCCCGGTTCGCCGAGGCCAGCCCCCACCCGCTACCCGCTGAGGCCCTCGAGGACGTGTACATGGAGCCCCACGACGGGAGGGCGCTCCGATGAGGAGTCTCCCCTACCGGGACGCAATCCGCGAGGCGCTGATCGAGGAGATGGAGAGGGACCCCGATGTGATCCTGATCGGAGAGGACATAGGAGAGGCGGGCGGGGCCTTCGGGGTAACCAGACGTCTCCAGAGACAGTTCGGGCCGGATCGCGTTTACGACACTCCCATCTCCGAGGAAGCCATCGTCGGCGCGGCGGTGGGCGCCGCCCTGGTGGGGGCGCGTCCGGTGGTGGAGGTCATGTTCGGGGACTTCGTGACCCTGGCCATGGACATGCTGGTCAACCAGGCGGCCAAGACCTGCTACATGACCGGGGGAAGGATCGGGGCGCCGGTGACCGTCAGGATGGTGACCGGCACTGCGGGGGCCACCGCCGGACAGCACTCCCAGAGCCTCGAGGCCTGGTTTGTCCACACCCCGGGCGTCAAAGTGGTGGCGCCCTCGAACGCCGGGGACGCCAAAGCCCTCATGAAGGCTGCCATCAGGGACCCCGATCCGGTGATGGTCTTCGAGCACAAGTTGCTCTATGGGCGCCGCGACCCGGTCCCCGACCAGGTCGATCCGTTGCCGCTGGGTGTGGGAAGGGTGGTCCGGGAGGGAGACGACGTCACGGTGGTCTCCTATCTTCACACGCTCTATGCGGCACTGGAGGCAGCGGAGAGTCTCGAGGCCGAGGGCATCTCCGTTGAGGTGCTGGATCCTCGTTCGCTGGTTCCCTTCGACCGGGGGCTGTTGGCCTCCTCGCTCCGGAAGACCGGGCGGCTGGTGGTGGCGCACGAGGCGCCGGGCCGGGGAGGGGTGGGAGCGGAGATCGCCGCGATGGCCGCAGAGGAGATGTGGGATTGCCTCCGGGCACCGGTGGTCCGGGTGTGCGGGAGGAACACGCCCATGCCCTACGCGCCGGAGATGGAAGGGTTTGTCATCCCCGACGCCGAACGGATCGCCGACGGCATCCGGGCCACAGTGAAGCGACCGACCGCCCGCCGGCAGTCGTTCTGACCGCAGGCGATCGCATACCTTAGGAGAAGGGAGAACCCAGATGGCCAAGAGCATCCTGATGCCCAAGTGGGGCCTGACCATGGAGGAGGGGACCGTGGTGGCATGGGAGATTGAAGTGGGAGACGAGGTCGAGGTCGGGGATGTGATCGCGGTGGTGGAGACCGAGAAGGTGGAGGTGGACCTGGAGTCGCCTGAAGCGGGGACGGTCGTGCAGATACTGGTGCCGGAAGGAGAGACGGTCGAGGTCGGCGCGGTGCTGGTGACAGTGGAGTGATCCCTGGGAAGGAGAAGGCATGAAAGCAGGAGCCGAGGGGACGAACCTGTCCGGGCAGGTGGCGATCGTCACCGGTGGCGCCCGGGCCATAGGGCGTGAGATCGCCGAGAAGCTGGCCTCCCGGGGTGCGGCCGTGGAGATCTTCGACCTGGCCGCGGCCGCCCAGACCGTGGAAGCCATCCGGGCCGAGGGCGGACGGGCGGAGTCGCAACTCCTGGACGTCACCGATGAGGAGGGGGTCAGGGACGCCGTCCGGCAGGTGGTCGACCGAAACGGCCGGGTGGACATACTGATCAACAACGCGGGACTCTTCGCCGGGATTGCGCGCCGACCATTCTGGGAGATCGACCTGGCCGAATGGCGCCGGGTGATGGAAGTCAACGTGGACTCGATCTTCCTTCTCTGCCGGGAGGTCCTGGAGCCGATGAAGGCCTCGGGCGGGGGACGGGTTGTGAACCTCTCGTCAAACGTGATCACCTTCGGCATGGCCGACCTGATGCACTACGTTGCTTCCAAGGGGGCGGTGTCGGTGATGACCCGCAGTCTTGCCAGGGAGATGGGCCCGTTCGGCATCGCGGTCAACGCGGTCGGACCCGGCCTGGTCACCACCGAGATCACCACCGCCGAGATTTCCGAGAAGTACCTGCGGCTGGTGGCCGAGGGCCAGATGCTCACTGAGCCGATTCTTCCCGCCGACATCGCCGACGCCGTGGTCTTTCTGGCCTCGCCGGCCGGGAGGATGATCACCGGACAGACCCTGTTCGTGAACGGGGGCGCCACCGCCGGGGGAGTGTGATGAAGTACTCGATCAGTCTCCAGTTCATGTGGGCTGATCTCCCGTTCGCAGACCGGGTGCGGAAGGCTGCGTCCCACGGTTTCGACCAGGTCGACCTCTGGGATTGGACAGACCTGGACTTAGACGGGCTCGCCGAGACCTGTCGGACCGAGGGCGTGGCCCTGGGAAGCTTCTTCGGGCACCGGGGATCCGGGTTGGCCGACCCCTCCCAGCGGGGCCGGGTGCTCGAGGAACTCTCCGCCTCGGTGGAGGCGGCCCGCCGGGTCGGCGCCTCCCAGTTGCACACCTTCAGCGACGGCATCGGGCCCGGCGGGGTGATCCGAAAGCCGCCGCCCCTTGGCTGGGAGGCCCGCTACCAGTCCTGTGTGGAGGGACTGGCCGAGGCGGTGAAACTGGTGGAGGGAACCGGGATCACCCTGGTGGTGGAGGCGATCAACAACATCTACGTTCCCGGGTATTTCTGGAATGAGGTGGGGATCACCCTGGCGATGTGTCGGGCCGTCGACCATCCCCAGGTGCGGCTGGCGTTCGACTGCTTCCACCAGCAGCTCTCCGGGGGACGGCTGACCGACCACCTGAGGGAGGCCCTACCGTGGATGGCCCGCTTCGACGTGGCTGACGTTCCCGGGCGGGGAGAGCCGGGCACCGGGGAGATCAACTTCGCGCATCTGCGGGGAGTTTTGGAGTCCGAGGGATATGACGGGTTGATCTCCTTCGAAGTGGATCCGGCGGGCGGGGACAGCGACGGCGCGGTCCGGGCGTGCCGCGAGCTGTTCGGTTTCTGACGCCCCCAACCCCGCTCCGGTGCCTTTGGTGGATTCGTAGTATTGGCGGCCATGCTGGACGAGATCCTTTCCTCCACCCGCCGTCGGATCGCTCGGCTTCGGGAACAACCGCGGCCCGATTCTTCCGCCCGCCGCCCGATCCGGGCCTTCGACGACGCCCTGGCCGGCGACGGGCTGGCGGTCATCGGGGAGGTGAAGAGGAAGTCTCCATCCCGGGGCGTGCTGGCCGAAGGGCTCGACCCGGTGCGCCAGGCCAGGATCTACGAGCAGGCCGGAGCGGCGGCGGTCTCGGTGTTGACCGAGCCGGAGCACTTCTCCGGCTCCAATCAAGACCTGAGCGCCGTTTCCGAGGCGGTGGGGATCCCGGTGATCCGAAAGGACTTCATCCTCGATACCGCCCAGGTGTGGGAGTCGCGTCGCATCGGCGCCGACGCCCTGCTGCTGATCGTTGGGATCCTGGCAGATGAGCAGTTGAAGGACCTCCTGGAGGAGACCTCCCGGGCCGGGATGGCGGCGCTGGTGGAGGTGCACAATCCGGCGGAGGCGGAGCGGGCGATCGGGGCCGGCGCCCGGGTGGTGGGAGTCAACAACCGTGACCTGCGGGACTTCACCGTCGACCTGGGAACCGCCCGGCGGGTGGCGCCGTATCTGGCACGGGCTTCGGTGAAGGTGGCGGAGAGCGGCATTCACACCCCCGCCCAGGCTGCGATGATGGCCGAGGCGGGTTACGACGCCGTCCTGGTGGGGGAGGCGTTGGTGCGCGCCGGCCGGCCCGGGCAGTTGGTGTCGCAGATGAGGGGGGCGGTCTGATGGTGTGGGTGAAGGTGTGCGGGATCTCCCAGATTGCGGACCTCGAGGCGGCGGTGGCGGCGGGCGCCGACGCGGTCGGGCTGGTTCTTGCCCCCGGCACCCCGCGTTGCATCACCGTCGAACGGGCCAGGGCCCTGGCCGAGCATTCTCCGATTCCCGGGATTGTGGTGACGGTGGATGAGAGCCCCGGGGACCTGGTGGAGTTGGCCGATCGGATCGGTGCGGGGGGCGTGCAGCCCCATGGGGAGCATCAGGCCGAGGCAGCCGAGGCGGGGGTTCGCAACGGGCTGATGGTGCTCAGGCCGGTGAGGGTGGGCTCTGCGGGGGTCTCGGTGGACCACGTGCCCGGGTCCCAGATTCCCATTCTCGACACCGCCGACGCCCGCCGGCACGGCGGCACGGGCCGGACCTTCGACCACGACGCCCTGCCGCCCCTCCAGCGGAGGTGGGTCCTGGCCGGGGGAATGGGTCCCCACAACGTTGCGGAGGCGATTCAAAAGCTGCAACCATGGGGCGTGGACGCCTCCTCCCATCTAGAGTCGGAGTTGGGAGTGAAGGATCCCGCTCGTATACAGGCGTTCGTGAGAGAGGCCAAAGGACAATGAGAGCCAGACTGCACCGTCCCGACCCGAGGGGTCGCTTCGGGGAGTACGGGGGGCGGTTCGCGCCCGAGACCCTGATGACCGCGCTGGAGGAGTTGGAGGTGGAGTTCGCCTCCGCTTGGGCCGATCCGCTGTTCGTCGGCGAGTATCACCGGCTGCTGGAACTGTACGTGGGACGTCCCACCCCCCTGTATCCGGCTCATCGGCTAAGCGAACGGCTGGGAGTCGAGGTGTGGCTCAAGCGGGAGGACCTGGCGCACACCGGCGCTCACAAGATCAACAACGCCCTCGGGCAGGGACTCCTGGCTCATCGCATGGGGAAGCCGCGCATCATCGCCGAGACCGGGGCGGGACAGCACGGGGTGGCCACCGCCACCGCCGCGGCGGTGCTGGGCCTGGAGTGCCAGGTGTACATGGGGGAGGTGGACATCCGCCGCCAGGCGCCCAACGTCTCGCGGATGCAGATCCTCGGCGCCGATGTGATCGGGGTTGCGTCGGGGGCGGGGACACTCAAGGACGCGGTGAGCGAGGCGATGCGGGACTGGGCCCGAACCGTGGAGGAGACCCAGTACGTGATCGGGTCGGTGGTCGGTCCCCATCCCTTCCCGTGGATGGTCAGGGAACTGCAGAAAGTGATCGGCGACGAGGTGTTGCGCCAATCCGAGCAACTGCCCGATGTGGCGGTGGCCTGTGTGGGGGGCGGCTCCAATGCGATCGGCATGTTCTGGCCGCTGGCGGGGACCGGAGTGGAGTTGGTGGGAGTGGAGGCCGGAGGAGAGGGGATCGGAACGGGACGCCACGGCGCTTCCATCGGAGCGGGTAGCCCGGGGATCCTGCACGGCGCCCGCACCTACATGCTCCAGGACGATGATGGTCAGGTGCTCGAGGCCCACTCCATATCGGCGGGTCTCGACTATCCGGGGGTGGGGCCGGAGCATTCCTACTTCCAGGAGGTGGGCCTGGCCCGTTACGTCTCGGTCACCGACCGGGAGGCGCTGGACGGGGTGAGGCTCCTTGCCCTGACCGAGGGGATAATTCCCGCCTTGGAGAGCGCCCATGCGGTGGCCTGGGTGGCAAGGGAGGCGTCCTCTCTCCGCCACAAGACGGTGCTGATCAATCTCTCGGGGCGGGGCGACAAGGACATGGAGATGTTGGTGGAACGGCTGTGAGCGACCACGAGCGCGCAGCGGCGGCGCGGATGCGCTCGGGTGCGGAGCGGATCGCCGACCTCTTCTCCGTTGCCCGTGAGGAGGGCCGGGCGGTCTTCCTGCCGTTCCTCACCGCCGGGCTTCCCAATCCGGCTTCCTCCACCCGGTTGTTCGCGGCAATGGCGGAGGCCGGCGCCGACGGCTTCGAGGTGGGGATACCGTACTCGGACCCGCTCATGGACGGGCCGGTCATCTGCCGGGGGAGCGAGCAGGCTATTTCGGAGGGGGCCACCTTGGACCGCAGCCTCTCCATCCTCGGGGAGGTGGCGGAGACCACCGGCCTTCCCTCGCTGGCGATGACCTATGCCAACCCGGTGTTCCGGCGGGGCGCCGACCGGTTCTGCGACCGCCTGGCGGAGGCCGGGGCGGCCGGGTTGATCGTAGCCGACCTTCCCTTCGACGAGGCGGGCCCCCTGGGCGACGCCGCCCGCCGTCACGGCCTGGGATTGGTGCTCTTCCTGGCGCTCACCTCCGGTTACAACCGGATCAGGGCGGTGGCCGAGGCTGAGCCGTCCTTCATATATGCGGTCGCCAACCTGGGCGTCACCGGGGAGCGGAGCGAGTGGAGCAGCCGAGTGGAGAGACTCGTGGAGGGAATCCGCGAAGTGACCGACATCCCGGTGGTGCTGGGAGTGGGCATCTCCACCCCCGAACAGGCCGCGATCGCCGCCGGGCTGGCCGACGGCTTCATCGTGGGGACCGCCCTGGTCCGGCGGGTGCTGGAGTCCTCCGACGAGGAGGATGCGGCCCGGTCTCTGGCGGGCCTGGTGGGGGAGATGGCTTTCGCCGCCCGTCGATAGGCCGATCAGAGGGAAACATCGCCCCCCGGGAGGCGTCTTGGTAGGGGAGGGAGGAACGACAGGTAATAGGGATTTGTCCATGCCTAGTGTGAAGATTTGCAAAGGGGAGAAACTGAAAGGGGAGAACCATGAAACGTTTGCTGACTGCAGCGGTGGCCGCTCTGTTGGTGGCTTCAGCCTGTGGTACTGACAACGAGGGTCAGACCGCCACCACTGGCTCCGCCACCACTACCGAAACAACCTCCGCAGAACAACCGACGTCCACCACCCGGGGTGATACCGCCACCACGGCAGGCAGCGGGGGTCCCGTCCTGGTCACTGTAGGGCTGCGCACCTTTGCGAGTTGCGACGCGATTCTGAGCTATTACATCGAGAACGCCCTGGAGTTGGTGGGACCCTACGGGCTGGACGGAGGCCCGTCGATATGGAGGAGAGGGGATGATGCAGAGATGGTGGCCGAGGAGGCAATGGCTGCCGCCGAAGCTGACGCGGCGGCCGCCACCACCGGTTCGCAGTCGGCGCCCTCCTTCACCGGCACCAACGTGCAGGTGGCCGGGGTGGACGAGGCCGACCTGGTGAAGACCGACGGTTTCTACATCTACTCGCTGCTGGATGACCGGAACCGCCTCCGGATCGTCGAAGTGAAGGACGGAGCGATGAACCTCCAGTCCACTCTCGACGTCGGCTTCGAGCCGCGGGAGATGCTGCTCCATGGGGACACGCTTTTGCTGGTCGCCACGGAGTGGAGGGTGGGCGCGGTCACGCGGATCGCCCAGGTAGACATCTCCGACCGCAGGTCGCCCCAGGTGGTGGCCGACCTGAGCATGGACGGCGCTTACAACGGGTCCCGGCTCTCGGGCGGTGTCGCCAGGGTGGTGATCACCTCCAACCCGGTGGGGATCGAGTGGGAACATCCCCGGGGAAGCGGATTGCGGGCCGAGCAGGAGGCGATCGAGGCCAACCGGGAATTGGTGCGGAACTCCACTCTGGGCAACTGGCTGCCCTCCTACGTGTTGGCGGACCTCGAGGGTGGAGATCCGGAGTGGGGGCAGTTGGTTGACTGCTCCAACGTGTTGGCCCCGGGAGTGTTCTCGGGCTTGAACACTCTGTCGATTCTGCTGTTCGACCTCTCCGCGGGGATCACCGATTGGACCACGGCCAGCGTGGTGGCCGAGGGAGACACGATCTATGCCACCCCCGAAAGCGTCTACGTGGCAACATCCCGCTGGGTCGACTGGGGAGCTCTCTCCGAGGACGATGTGCGATCGGAGTCCCGCGGATACACGACGCTGATCCACAAATTCGACACCTCCACCTCCGGCAGGCCCGTCTATGAGGCCAGCGGGGAAGTGGAGGGGTTCCTCCTGAACCAGTTCTCGATGGACGAATACGACGGAGACCTGCGAGTGGCCGCCACATCCGGACCGTCCTGGTGGTGGACCGAGGACTCGGAGAGTCACGTGACGGTGCTCCGACCGGAGGGCGATCTGCTGGAGGAGATCGGATCGGTCTGGGGACTGGGAGAGGGAGAGCGCATCTTCTCGGTGAGGTTCATGGGACCCGACGCCTACGTGGTGACCTTCCGCCAGGTCGACCCGCTCTACGCATTGGATCTCTCCGACCCCGCCAACCCCGAGGTGCTGGGCGAGCTCAAGATCCCGGGCTTCTCCTCGTACCTGCATCCGGTGGGCGAGGACCTGCTGCTGGGCGTGGGCCAGGACGCCTCCCCGGAGGGATGGGTGGAGGGTCTGCAGGTCTCCCTGTTCGACGTCTCCGATCCGACCGATCCCATCCGGGTGGCACAACTCCTTCTTCCCGAGGCCCACGATCCGGACATGTACAGCTGGTCCCCGGTGCAGAACGACCACCGAGCCTTCCTCTATTTCGAGGACCTGGCCTACATCCCCTACCACGCGTATTGGTGGGAGGACGACGAGAGCTATTACGTGTTGGACGCGGGGGTGGCGGCGGTTGAGGTGAGATCCGGCGATCTGGTCCTGGAAGCACTGTTGCGTCCCCTCGAGGACGGGCCGGTCGGGGAGGACGAGAGGTCGTGGAACCGGGCATGGAGAGCCGTCCCCGAGCGGGTGATGGTCATAGACGGCTGGCTCTACTCCGTCAGCTCCTTCGGGATCGGCGTTCACGACACCGACACCTGGGAGCGGGGCACTTTCCTGGAATACCCGGAGCGGTAAGCGCCGGCCAGCTGGCCCGTTGGTGTCCCGCCCGGGCACCAGGTGCCGAGGAAGGCTCAGCGCGAGTCCACCAAACAAACTCCGCGAAAACAGAGACTATTCCGCGAAAAACCGCTGGTGTCTTTTCGCCCGTTGGGCCCTCCCCCTCCACCACCGTTCCATTGGTTGGGACGCGCTCCGCCAGGACCGTCAGGGTCCCTACCGATGATGATCCCTGTTCGGTCCGAGGGGCGCCGGCCTCGGTCCGAGAGGTGTTTGGATACCAATCACCATGTACCGGGGATGGGACAGAAGTCAACCGATAAGCCGTCCGTTTTTGCCGGTCTCCGGTGGATGCCGGAATTCACCCCGGCCACTGGGATGTAATCTCGATGGTGCCCAGGAGACGACCGGAAGAAGCGGAGGCCCCCCAGATGTCAATTGTGGAATACTCGGTGGAGGGTGCGGTGGCGGTGGTTCGTCTCAACCGCCCTCCGGTCAATGCGCTCTCCACGGAGTTGGGCGCCGCGCTCAACCAGGCCTTCGGGAAGGCGGAGGATCCCGCTGTCCGGGCGTTGATCCTCACCGGACAGCCTCACTTCGCGGCGGGAGCGGACATCAAGGGTTTTCAGGCCGCCCACGAGTCCGGGGCGATCACCGACGACTTGGCCTCCGAACTGGTGGACGCCATCTGGCGGCTGGAGGCCCTGGCCAAGCCGACCATTGCCGCCATATTCGGGTATGCCCTGGGAGGCGGCCTCGAGTTGTCGATGGGGTGTGACTTTCGCTACATGGCCGAAGACGCCCAGGTGGGCCAGCCCGAGGTGAAGCTCGGGATCATTCCCGGGGCTGGTGGAACGCAGCGGCTGGCGAGGATCATCGGATTCCAGAAGGCCAAGGAGATGGTCTATTCGGGCAGGTTCGTCCCGGCGTCGGAGGCGCTGGAACTGGGGTTGGCGGACAAGGTCTTCCCCGCCGATGAGTTGTTGGGCAGGTCGATGGAGGATGCCCAACGCTGGGCGAGTGGCCCCACCGTGGCGCTGGGCACGTCCAAGCGGGCCCTCATCGGGGGACTGGGTCTCCCCCTGCGGGAGGCGATGGAAGTCGAGCGCCGGGCCTTCCTGGACTGTTTCTGGAGCGACGACGCCCGCGAGGGGGTGGCGGCGTTCATCGAAAAGCGCGAGGCGACCTTCGAGGGAAGCTAACAGCCCCTCTCACCCTCCCAGTCGCCTTCAACCCGCTCTTTGAAGCGGATCAGATTGGCTCTGAAGATCCGGCGAAGTATCGGCCGGGACGACCGCTCGGCCAAGAACCCGCCCAGGTACCAGGGGAATCTGAGATGCTCGGTCCAGGTGAGCCAGCACCCCGGTGGGTGCTCCGACAGTTCGAAACGCCCCCAGCCGCCTATCGGGCCCACGTGACGCACGCCTATGCGTCTGCCCTCGATCCACTCGTCGATCTCCATAAGATCGGTGATGCGCAAGACCCCCACCCGGGTGGGCACCTGCATGCGCACACCTTCGCCCCGGCGTTGCTCGGTCAAAAAGGAGATGGAGGCCGCATCGCTCATCCACTCCGAATGAGAGGAGAGGTCTGAGAGCCGCGCCCAGACGAAGTCGAGAGGCGCTTGGATATCCACTGTCACTGCCACCGACCCCACGGACAGCCAATCCTACGACGCACCCTCGTCCGCGGTTGGCCGTCCGGGCGCCGGAGGGTGTTGAATCCGGCTTCCACCTGGGATTTCGGCAAGTTCCGGCCGGAGGGATAAGCTGATGGTCTCCATGATGCCCTCCCGCCCCTCCTTTCCCTTGGTCTCGGCCTTCGAAAGGATCAGGGAGCGGGTTGCCACCTACCGCCACGGCTGGTTCAAGGTCCTGGTGTGGTTCCTGTTCGGAGCCATGACCCTGGCATTCTTCCCCGGCTTCGTGGCGTTATGGTTCTGGCGGCTCTCCCACCGGCCCCCTCCGCGGCGGGGGCGGCGAGTCTCGATGCTGGTGCTGGCCGCGCTGGCCGGGCTGTTCCAGTTGCTGTGGGTGAATGTGGTGATAATCGATCCCCTGGCGGGGCTCGGGGAGGCTCGGGACCAACCGTTGGCGAGCCCCACGGCCGAGGCGGGGTCCTCCCCGGCCGGTTCCGCAGACAGTATCGAAGCCGGACCGGCAACCACCACCGGTGCGTCTCAAGTTGAAGTCGAGATAGAGGATGCGACCACCGCCGGTCCCACCACCACCTCCCAAGTTTCGGTCCCGGACACGATCACCGCCGAGGCCGAAGGCGACCCCACCACCGGTGCGCAGTTGGAGACCACCACCTCCACCGCCCCTCCCGCGCCGGCGCCCGCCACCACCGCAGCCTCCGACGCTACGGCTACCGTACCTCAGACCACCGCGGCGCCGGTGACCGCCACCACCGTTTCTGTCCCGCCCGCCACGTCGGCGGCAAGGGAGTTGGCAACTCTGTCAGTGGCGGAGGAGGGCGACGGGGGAGTGGCATATGATCGCGACCTTTACGGGTCGTGGACCCGGGTGAGGTCGGGTTGCAACACCCGCTGTGCGGTGCTGGAAGAGGAGAGGCGGGCCGACGGAACCTGGCTCTCCTGGTACGACGGGACGGTGATCTCGGACGCGTCCCGACTGGACATCGATCACATGGTGCCCCTGGCGGAGGCTCACTCGTCGGGGGCCTGGCAGTGGAACTCATCCCGGATGACGGCCTATGCCAACGATCTGCTCCATCCTGAGGCCCTGGCGGCGGTCAGCGCTTCCTCCAATCGTTCCAAGGGGTCCCGCGATCCGTCCGAGTGGAGGCCGTCGGACGCATCCGCCTGGTGCAGGTACGCGACCGACTGGGTGACGGTCAAGGCGGCCTGGGGGCTTACCGCCGATCGGGCCGAGGTTGGGGCGTTGCGGGAGATGCTGGACACCTGCGACTCCAGTGTGACGATCACCACCCTCCCGGCCCGCCAGGTGACCACGACCACCGGCGCCGCCGCCACGGCGACCACCGCCGTCTCCTGTCCCTACACCTCGGCGGCGGGCGATCCCTGCGCCCAGGTGCCCGAACTGGGCAATTCGAGCAACGATGTCAACTGCGGCGACATCCCCAGTCGCTTCAAGCCGCTGACCGTCGTCGGCAGGGACCATGACAGACTGGATGGGAACAACGACGGTCAGGCGTGCACCAGTTGATTCTCTTGAGGATTGGGATGGTGTGCTGTTATGCTCAGGGGCGCCCTCGGGGGTGGTGTAATAGGTAACACGACAGGTTCTGGCCCTGTTATTGAGGGTTCGAGTCCTTCCCCCCGAGCCGGGCTGGCTATCATTCCGGCCTGTTGGCCCCGTCGTCTAGTGGCCTAGGACGCCGGCCTCTCAAGCCGGTAACGCCGGTTCGAATCCGGTCGGGGCTGCCACCGCCTGGCCGGTGGGCCGCTATGCGGGAGGGACAGGCCAAGCGTTGCCGGCGAGGTGGCCTCGAGTCGCCGCCATGCAGCGTCTTCGCGAAAGAAACCGCATCCCAAACGCAGTCGATTATTCTTGACGGATATAGACTTTTCTCATGTAACTGGAAAAGAGGTTCATATGGTGGAGAATTCCAATTCCGAGGGTGCCGCTTACCCGCCCGTGATCGACACCGCCCAGGTGGCTGAACTGCTGCGCATGAATGTGCAGATGGTCCGCAAGTACGTGCGGGAGGGTCGGCTTCCCGCCTACCAGTTGCCCGGGTCGCGGGTCTACCGGTTCATCTACTCCGAGGTCATCGACTACATCAAGTCCCATCCGGTCCACCCCGGAGCAACCCGGGAGTAAGTGACTTCCCGGTAGCCGGCCGCTGCGTGCGGTCAATCCGGAGAGAGCGCTCGGGTCACGACCGATATCGCCTCGAAGGGCACGTAGGCGTCGAGCCCGGCCGCGTCGACCAGCCACACATGGTCAACGGCCACCGCCCTGATCCTTCCCGCCAGGGAGACTCCCAGGGACGGGGCATGGACCTGCACGGTCTCCTGGGTTAGCTCCATCTGGGTCAGCCTGGCCCTCCAGGTGGCGGGCATCCCCCCGGCCTGGGCGCCTCCGGACCGGCGTTTGGTAACCCGGAGAGCCACCATGCCCAAACGGGCGTCGGCGCACAGATGGCTGGTGTTGATGGTGACGTAATCCGTCCCTCCGGCCGTGACCTGCCCGGAGAGCCGGAGGCTGCCGGCCTGCACGGTCAGCCGATCGCCACGGTGGAGCAGCATCCCTGCCACGTCCCGCAGCGTGCGGCGGCGGAGTCGGTCCTGGTGGGTCTCGAACTCGGTGGCTTCGAACTCGGCCCTCCACTCCTGTCCGGCCCCCTGGCGCAGGAACCGGGCGAGGTCGGGAAAGGCGTCCGGGCTCGAATCCGGGTCATGGTCGGACGAACCGGTGGAAAAAACCCTCATATTGGGAAAACCCTCCTCCCTGAGTAGCGGTAGGCCCCCTCTCCGTCATTTATAGTCGGTCGTCGAACTTACTTCTTCACAGTGCCGACCGGGGTGGTCGGCTCGTTGGGGGGGACATGACCTCTTTTACATCTTCGGGCAAAACCGACGCCACGCCCGGCGGCGCCCACCGGCGTCGCAGGTGGTTCGCGTCGGTCTCGGGGGCCCACCTGCTGATCGTGGCGACCGGAGTGCTGGCCCTGGTAACCAACCTGGTGATCCTCCGCAGGGGTGAGGAGCCCCTGGCCCAGGTGGCGGTGAGTGCGGTCGAACTGGCGCCGGGACGTTCCCTCCAGACGGGGGACGTAGAACTGACCCCGCTGGACGTGGCGGAGTCGGTGGCCTCGCAGTTGGTGTCGGAGGACGAACTGGCCGAATACCAGGGATGGGTGATCACCAGGCAGATCGCGGCGGGGTCCCTCCTTACCAAGGAGAGCCTGCGGTCGCCTCTGGTCGCGGTGGGTTTTAGGGCGATGAGCTTTCCGGTCGGGGTCGACCATGCCGTCGGGGGAGATTTGATCCCGGGTGACCTGGTGGATGTGATCAGGGTGGACGAGGAGCAGGCTTCCTTCGTTGCAACCGCCCTGGAGGTGTTGGGGGTCTCCACCCAGTCGGAGGGAGCGCTTGGTCTGTCCGGGGGCGGGTTCCACCTGATACTGGAGGTCGATGACAGGACCGCTCTGGCCCTGGCTCTGGCGCTTGCCAATGCCGAGGTGGAGGTGTTGCGGTCCACCGGGTCCGCGCCGGTCGAGGTACGCGTGCTGAAGGATGCCTCTGCCGCCCTGGAGACTCACCAGGCGACTCCTGGCGGGTTCCAGGGCTCTGCTCCCGAGCCATCCCCGGGAACGGAGGGGTTCCTCCCGGCAGCCGAAGGGCCGTCGCAGTGAGAGACATCGAGTTGGCCCTGGCGGTGTCGACCCGCGGGTGGTCCGACCGACTGCACCGTTTCCTGGTTGACCACGGAGGAGCGAGGGTCCGCCTGTACGTGATGCAGCCCCAGGACGCCTTCTCGGAACGTTTTGACGTCCTCCTGATCGACGATATCTGCTCGTTCCTCTCGCCTCACCTGGTCGACAAGCTGAACCGGTCGGGCCGCCGGGTGGTGGGCGTCTACGACCCTGCGGAGTTCCCCGACGGAAAGGACCGGCTACTGGCATGCGAGGTCACCGAGGTGATCGAGGCCGACGCGGGCCCCGAGGAATTCCTGGCGCTGGTCGATCGGATGGAGATCGCTCCGCAGGCGGGAGACGATCCGTCTCCCGACGACGCCACCGGCGGAGCGGTCACCAATCGCCCCGCGGGGAGACCTCCGCTGATCGCGGTGGGTTCCCCGCCCGGAGGATGTGGGGCCACCGAGGTGGCCATCGCCCTGGCCCGGCGGTTGGCGGAGCGGCGTGACTCGGTGGCCCTGCTGGATATCGACCAGCGGGCGCCGTCGATGGCGCAGCGTCTCGGGTTGGGTCTCTACCCGAACCTTCTCACCGCCATCGACGCGGTACACCATCACAGTGAGAGCCTCGATTCCTGCTGGCACACCCTCAAAGGCAGCACCCTCAGGGTCCTCCCCGGAGTCCCGACGTTTGCGGACCGGGCGGAGCTTCGCCGGGGTGAGGTGACCGAACTCCTGCTGGAAACGGCTCGGATGTCCGACGTCGCGGTGGCCAATTTCGGGTCCTGGGAGAACGGCCATGGAGACCCCCAGATCTGGCAGACCGCCGGCGGCGTTTCCGACGCGGTGATGGCCATCGCCACGATCTTGGTGGGGGTGGCGCTTCCCAATCCGGTGGGAATAACCCGGATGATCGAATGGATCGGCCAGCTTCGGTTGAAAGAGCCCGGCATGGAGGCTTTCGTGGTGATCAATCGCACACCGGCTTCCCTATCGCAGAGGAGAGCCTTATTCGACGAGTTGTCCAAGGCGGTAGGTCAAGTCCGGATCGGGTTTCTTCCCGAGGACGCCCGGGTGGCCGAGGCGGCCTGGAACGGGGCGCTGGTGGCGAGAGGAAAGTTCCGTCGGGGATGCGACCGTCTGGCGGACCAGGTCCTGGGAGAGATCGGGCTTGACTGAGGGAGGGGCCACCGGGTTCGCCTATGCGGAGATCCGCCGCAGTTCCCTGGGTCTCATCGAGGAACGGAATCTCGATCCCGAGACGGACCGGCACGGCGCCCGCCGGTTGGTGGAACAAGCCGTCAAGGAGTATTCCCGTCGCACCCAGGTGGGGTTGGGCCGCGCCCTGCGCGATCCCTCGGACATGGCCGAGCGGGTGCTCCGTTCCATCGCCGACTACGGTCCCCTGACCGAGTTGCTGTCGCGCTCGGACGTGGAGGAGGTCTTCATCGAGGGGCCCAGGGTGACCTTCATCGATGGGGCGGGACGTCTGCAAGGCTTGAAGGAGCCCACCACCGTAGAGGAAAACCGGCAGGTGGTGGATAGGCTGCTGGCCGGCAGCGACCGTCGGCTGGATGTCTCCCAACCGATCGTTCAGGCCCGGGTGATGGATGACTCGGCTCGCCTGACTGCCGTCATCCCTCCCATCTCGGACCAACTCTCCGCCACCCTCCGGAGGTACGCACTCCGCAGGCAGAGCCTGGATGCGTTGGTGGATCTGGGGTCGATGCCCCCGGCGGCGGCCCGGCTCTTGGCCGCCGCCATGCAGACCGAGTGCGGTGTGGTCGTCTCCGGCCCGCCCGGGGCGGGAAAGACCTCGCTCCTCAGCGCTCTGCTGGATGCCTGTCCGCCCACCCGCTGCATCCGCTGCTGCGAGGAGGTGCGGGAGTTGCACATTCCCCTGGTCCACGGGTCGTTCTACGAGGCGCGTCCGCCCGGCCTGGACGGAAAGGGAGAGATCAGCCTGCGGGTGCTTGTGAAGACGGTGCTGGCCATGCGCCCCGACCTGATCGTGGTGGGGGAGGTGAGAGGGGCGGAGGCATTCGAGTTGACCCGGGCCGCCAACGCCGGGTGCGGGTTTGCCTGCACGGTCCATGCCAACTCCGCCGCCGACGCCCTCGACGCGCTGGTGAGCGCCGCGCTGATGGCCGGGGAGAATGTCAGTGAACGGGTGGTGCAGCGGGTGTTCGCCTCGGCCATCGACCTGGTCGTGCATCTGGACCGGGAGGCGTTGGGCGAGGGCCGGGGAGGACCCATGCGGCAGGTGCGGGAGATCGTCTCGGTGACGCCCGGTCGTCAGGAGTCCTTCTCCATCCATGCCCTGTTCCGCCGCCCGCGCCTGGGGGAGTCCATGATGTGGGTGGGAGAGTCTCCTCCCCAATCCCTGGTTTCCCGCATCGAGCGGGCCACGGGTTCGGCGTTGGGGGCGATCCTGGACGGAGAGGGGTGGCCGAGATGAAGTGGACCGCCGCCCTGGCCAGCGGGGTGTTCGCCTCCCTGGCGCTGGCGATGGTGATGGGGATCCGGCCCCGCCTGCGGATGACCCGGTCGCGCCAGAGGAGCGCTGCGCGGGAGTTGTGGCTGGCCCAGGCCGGCTTGAACATCACCCCGGTGCAGTTCACCTTGGCCTCGGCAGGTGTGGGCGTCCTGGCGCTGGTTGTCCTGCTCGGCGTTTCGGGGGTGTGGGTCGTGGCCCTGCCTCCCTCAGTGGTCATCTCCCTCCTGCCCCGTTTCTATTTCTCGCGGGTCCGGACCCGACGGCTGTCGGAAGTCAGAAGAGCCTGGCCGGACGGGATCAGGGACGTGGTGGGAGGTGTCTCGTCAGGAATGTCCGTCCGGCGGGCGGTGGAGAGTCTGGCCGCGTCCGGTCCGGCGCCCCTGCAGGAGGCCTTCGGCCGTTTTCCGATGCTGGCCCGCACCATGGGAGTGGTCCCCGCCCTGGAATCGATCAAGGAGGACCTGGCCGACCCGACCAGTGATCGGGTGATAGAAGTGCTGATGATCGCTCATGAGCGGGGCGGGGTCCTGATCCCGGGCATCCTCCGCGACCTGGCCGACACCACCTCGATGGACCTGGCGGCCACAGAGGAGGAGCAGACCGAGGCCCTCGAGCAGCGCATCAACGCCCGGGTGGTGTTCATGCTTCCCTGGCTGGTTCTGGTGGCCCTGACCTTTCGCCCGGGACCCTTTCGAACCTTCTACTCCTCCCCGGCGGGCATCCTGGTGGTGGCGATCGGCGCCGGTCTTTCGCTGTTCGGAATCGCCCTGATCTCCCGGCTTTCCCGTCCTCAGGAGGAACCGCGGGTGCTGGCCCCCTCCGCTGAGGAGGGCGTTCCATGGTAGACCAGCCCGCCCATCTGGTGGCGGCTCTGTTCACCTCATTCACCCTGATGGGAGCGATGCTCAGGTTCTTCCCCCTCCCCAAACGTCTGAGCGCCCGGGTGCGTCCCTATGCGGGGACGGGCGGGTTGCCGGGGATGGCTTCCGACCCCGGAGCGCCGTTCGGAAGGACGGCGGGATCAGCCCCGGTCCGACTGTTCGGCCCGATGATTCTCTCTGCGGCCCACGGGGTGGGGAGGATCGCCGACCGGATGGGAGAGGGGCAGCTCATCCTCCGCCTGCGCCAGGCCCGCTTCTACGCCGGCCTGGAAGACCGGGACCGCGTGGCGTCCTATCGGTTGGCGGTTCTGGGGACGGCGGCCACGGTGGCCGGCATGGGGGCAGGGATCATGGTGGCGCTCCGCCAGCCCACACTGGTGGTGCTGGCCGCCGCCATCGGCGGGGGGTTTGTGGGGTCCCTCAGGGTCCGGGGCCGGCTGGATCGGGCGGTGGAGCAGCGCCGTTCGATGATGAAGATCGAGATCTCCACCATCAATCAACTGCTGGCCATCCGGGTCCGTTCGGGGAGCGGGGTCATGCACGCCGTGGGGGAGACGACCGCCCGGGGCAGGGGTGAGGTGATCGGAGAGTTGGGAACCGCCCTTCGCATGCACCGTTCGGGAATGAGCGCCGCCCAGGCATTCAGACGAATGGCCGAGATCACCCCCGAGTCCTATTGCGCCCGAACGTACAAACTGCTGGCCTCGTCCGATGAGATGGGCGTGGACCTGGCGGCGGGCCTTCGGGTCCTGGCGGACGACGCCCGCCGGGCTCGCCGGGAGGAGCTTCGACGATCCGCCGTCAAGAGACGCTCGGCCATGCTGATTCCCACCATCGCCATCCTGGCGCCGGTGATGCTGCTGTTCGTGGCAGCCCCCCTCCCGCAACTGGTTCTCGGCTGGACATAAAACGCAGGACAAGAAAGGAGCAATCAAATGATGACGACGGCATTTGTAATGATCGGGGAGACACTCCGGAGGATGAAACGTGAGGAGCGTGGACTCAGCACCGCGGAACTGCTCGGAAACGCGGCGCTGGCCATCGTGGCGCTGCTGGCCATCTGGGCCCTGCTGCAGACGCTGGGCACCGACATCGTGGGCTGGATCCGCGGGCAACTCTCCACCAATTTGAAGAAGTGACCGTGATGATCCCCACCGGAGGGAGGCTCCTGCGGTGACGTTCGGTTCAGGACCGAGCCGGGATTCGGGTCCCGCCGACGGGTTCACGACCGCGGGCTTCGTGGTGGCAGCGGGTTTCTCGATGGTGTTCTTCGTACTGCTGGCCAACCTGATGGCGGTCCAGTACGGGCGGGGAGTGGTGCGGGTGGCCCTGGATGAAGGTGCCCGGCACGGGGCCCGCTACGGAGCGGCGGATCCCGCCTGCGAGCTACGGATCCGAGAGGTGCTGGGCGGTCTCCTGGGTGGGGAGATGGGCTCGGGGGTGTCCTATCGGTGCGAGAGGGACTCGAGCCGGACCAGCGCCACCGCCCAGGTGGTGTTCCCAGCGTGGATTCCCGGCATTCCGGAGTTCCGGTTCCAGATGGCGGCCACCGCGGCCGCAGAGCGGAAGTGAAGGGCCGGCGGTCCCAAAGGGGCTCGGCGCCCATCGAGTTGGTGTTGGCGATCGGCTTGATCCTGATCCCCATGGCTCTGCTATCGCTCTCCTTCGGTCCGTACCTCGAGCGGATGGTGTTGGTGAGGATCGCGGCGGCGGAAGCCGCCAGGGAGTTGGTGCGCTCGGATGGTTCTGCCGAGGGAGTATTGGCTCTTGTTGCGGAAATCGTCCGCAATCACGGAGTGCAACTGGACGATGTGGCGGTGGGATTCTGTGGGGAAGCGATCCGCCCGGTCACCGAGCGCCCCGGGCGGGGCTGCGGGCCGCCGGCGAAGGGCGGGGAGTTCACCGTGACGGTCGCCGTGGGGGTCCCGGCCCTTGTCACACCCTACGGCGAGGTGGGGAAACTGACGGTCAGGGCTTCCCATGCCGAGACTGTCGGTCTCTACCGCTCCACGCAATGACAGGACCACCGAGACAGAGGGGATCGATCACCCTGTGGCTGCTGGGCCTTGGTATGTGTCTGCTGGTTATGGGAGGGATGGGGCTCGATTTGTGGTCGGTGGTTGCGATGCGGGCCCGACTGGTGGAGGTGGCGGAGGCGATCGCCACCGCAGCGGCGTCGGGGATCTCCGAAACACATTGGCGAGACACCGGAGAGATCCGGCTGGATCCTGCAAGGGTGAGGCAGTTGGGGAGAGACATGGCCTCCACCGATGCCGTGGTCGGCCTTCTGGAGGGACCCCCCGAGATCACGGTTGACCCCGAGTTCCGGTCGGTGACGGTGCAGGTCTCGGGCTCGGTATCCCTTACCCTGCTGTCCCTGGGAGTTGAGTCGGGTCGTGTCGACATCACGGCATCCGCCACCTCGCGGCCTCACGTGGGCGGCTGAGGATGAGGTGTGGAAGTGACCGGTCCTAGAGGATGTAGAGGCCCACCACGGCCAGGGCGGCGGTGTAGGCCGCGAACGGGGCCAGGCCGATCCGGCGTATCACCGACAACATGCCGACTATCGAGAGATACCCCACCACCGCCGCCACTCCCAGTCCCACCAGGTCGGGTCCCAGCGACGCGGGGGACAAGTCCATGCGGGTCATGGACCGCACCCCGGCGGCGGCTATGGCCGGCACCGCCAGGAGGAAGGAATAACGGGTCGCCTCCTCGGGGGAGAGGCCCCGCGCCATCCCGGCGGTGATCGTCACCGCCGAGCGGGAGACGCCCGGCATGAACGCCAGGACCTGGGCTGCCCCCACCCACAATCCGTCCCGCAACCCCGCCTTCTCGAGCCGCCCGGTCCGTCCCCTGAGCCTCTGCCCTATCAGGAGCACGGCGGTGGTAAACCCGAGCGCCACCGAGACGGCGGTCGTGTTGTCCTGGGCGGTCTCCACCAGGTCCTCGACCAGAAGCCCCAATGCGGCGGGCGCGGTTCCGACGATCAGCAGCCCCCACAGGCGGCGGGACCTGGCGGAGCTTCTGAACCTCAACAGCACGCCTACGTCTCTCCGGTAGAAGAAGACCACCGCCGCCAGGGTTCCGAGATGCAGGAATGCGCTCTGCGCCAACGAAGGCGTGGAGACCGACAGCCCCATCTCCGACAGCAGAGCCGGTACCAACACCAGGTGACCGCTGGAGGAGACGGGAAGGAACTCGGTGAGTCCCTGGATGATCCCCCAAGTGACCGCGTTGATCATGGGGGAGACGCTAGCGTCCCGGCGCCACCGCCACAGTCAGGGTGCCGTAGGCCGAAGCGGTCGAGACCCGGGCCAGTTGTTCGGCGGGTACGGCAATCAGGGCTCTTTCCACGGGATCCCGACCCTCGGCCATCGGGTGGATCACCACTCCCGGGATCGGTTCTGCGGCCGTCGCCGGCCCGTCGCCCCCCGCCACCAAGAGCACTTGGCTACCGGGAAGGAGCCCCGGCGGCGTCTCCAACTCAACGGCCCACCATCCATCGGGAACCACGGTGTTCGTGCCGGCCAGGACCGCGGACGTGAGGGGATCGCCCCTCGACAGGGGCACGGCCAGGATGCCGTGGACGGCAGTGGCCGGCAGAAGCCCCTCGGGAATCTCCCGGTACTCGAACAGGTCGTCGGAAAGCTCGGCGCCCGCCGGAATGTCCATCCCCGCGAAGGGGTGCAGGGTCACCGGGGAGGGCATGAGCTGGATGAACCAGGACACCCCCACAATCGCCGCGGCGCCCGCCCATTTGAGGTAGGGGCGCGGCGCAAACCAGAGCATCCCACAAGATGGCGTTGCCCACGCCCGACGGGTCCGCGTTGGAGAGGCAGAAGTTGTCGCGAGTCACCGAATTGTTTCCTACTCTCCTGCGGCCGGCCGGGAGAGAGGCTATTCGGAGGACGAACTCCCGCTCTTCGAAGCGCTGACGGAGGACTTGTCGGTCGCCGATTTGGAGTCGGAGGATCCATCCCCCCTCTTCTGGCTCTTCTGCTCCCCCGAGGTTCTTCCGTTGGTCCCGGCCGAGGCGGGGTTGGGCTTCCGGGAGTCGGTCACGTAGAACCCGGACCCTTTGAAGACCACTCCGCGGGCGTGAAACACCTTTCGCAGCGGCCCCCCGCAGGACTCGTGCCGGGTCAGGGGAGCGTCGCTGAAGGACTGCCACACCTCCAGGCTGTCCCCGCACTGGCGACAGAGGTACTCATAGGTGGGCATGGCGTGACGATCCGGTTGGGTGACGCGTGGGAATCCACAACCAGGATACCTCCACTCGGCACTGGGACATAAACTGGTTTGCAATATGGAGTTGCCCGTCTGGGCGGCAGCCGCCCTCGCTTACCTGATAGGTTCGATCGACTTCGCCATCTTCGTGGCGCGCCTTCACGGCGTGGACATCCGCTCGGAGGGGAGCGGCAACCCCGGAACTGCCAACGTTTTCCGGGTGGTGGGGATCGTTCCGGGGATCGTGGTGCTGGTTGGCGACCTGCTGAAAGGGCTGGTTGCGGCATACCTCGGCTGGTTGGCGGCGGGATCGGTCGATCCGGTCGGATCCTGGGTGGTGATGCTGGCCGGGACCGCCGCGGTGATCGGACACTGCTATCCGGTGTTCCACAGGTTTCGGGGAGGCAAGGGGATGGCGACGCTGTTCGGAGCGATGCTCTTCATCCTGCCCCTCGTGACGGTCGTGGCGGCCGTCGTGTGGGGACTGGTGGCCAGGGTGGCAAAATTCCCCGCGGCCGGGTCCTGCTCGGTCGCTGTCGCATACCTGCCGGTCGGATACTGGCAGGGTATGGACATTCCGTCACTGTCCTGGCTGCTGCTCTCCGTGTTGCTGATCCTCTACCGCCACAAATCGAATCTTGTCACCTGGAGGGAGAGAAGGTCCGGGTCGGACACGGCGTGACGAGCGAGGAGATGAAGCCGCTGGCCGCCGCCCGGCGGGAGGTTCTGTCCGCGATGCGGCTCCTGCCGGTCCTCGAAGTCCCTCTCGACCGGGCCCAGGGGCTGGCCCTGGCTTCCGACGTGATCGCTCCTCATGCGGTTCCCTCGTTTGCCAACTCCGCCATGGACGGCTATGCGGTGCGGGTGGCGGATGTGGCGGACCCACCGGTTGAGTTGCACATCTCCGAGGACGTGCCGGCCGGTCATGTGGCGTCGGGTTCGGTACGGCCGGGGAGCGTTATCAAGATCATGACCGGCGCCCCGATTCCCGAAGGGGCGGAGGCTGTGGTGAAGGTGGAGGACACCGAACCGGTCCCGGGAGGCAGGGTGAGGATCATGGCCTCGGTGCCGATGGGCACCGCGGTGAGACCGGCGGGAGGCGACCTGGCGGAGGGTCAACTGGTCATGCCGGCCGGAGTGCGGCTGGGCCCGGTCCACCTGGGGGTCCTGGCCACCATCGGCGTCTCTGCGCCCCGGGTGAGAAGAAGAGCCAGGGTGGCGGTGCTATCCACCGGGGACGAGCTTTTCCCGGCCGACGCGCAGAGCCTTCCCCCAGGCGGAATACGCGACTCCAACCGGCCTCTCCTGAAGGGCCTTCTGTCCGACGTGGGCGTCGAGATCGTCGACATGGGGATCATTCCCGACCAGGAGGAGCGACTGCGCGCCGCCTTGAAGGAGGCGTCGGCCGCCGCCGATGTGACGGTCACCTCCGGCGGGGTCTCCATGGGTGAGTACGACCTGGTCAAACAGGTCCTCTCGAGCCTGGGCGATGTCGGGTTGTGGAAGGTTGCGATGCAGCCCGCCAAGCCGTTCGCATTCGGGCTGATCCACGGAACTCCGTTGTTCGGCCTGCCCGGCAACCCGGTCTCGGCGCTGGTGGCCTTCGAGCAGTTCGTCCGTCCGTCTCTGCTGAAGATGATGGGAGCCCGGGCGCTGTTCCGGCCGCGGGTGCCGGCCGTGGCCGGACACTCTCTCCGCACCAACCCCGAGAAGACCGTGTTCGTCCGGGTGGTGGTGGACCTGGAGGGCGGTCGGATGGTCGCCCGCTCCTCGGGTGGACAGGGGTCGAATGTGCTGTCGGCCGCGGCCGTGGCCAATGGCATGGCCGTGGTTCCCAGAGGCGTGGCCTCAGTGGGCGAGGGGGAGCCGGTCGCGGTCGAGATGCTTCGGTCTCCGGAGACCCGGAGAGAGGAGGACACGCCCGATGAGTGAAGGACCTGTCTTCTCGCACCTGGATGAGCAGGGGGAGGTCCGAATGGTCGAAGTGGGGGAGAAACCCGAGACGATGCGGCGGGCGGTGGCGGAAGCTCACGTCCGGTTGGGCCCCGAAGTGCGACGTTCGCTCGTGGAAGGGTCGCTTCCCAAGGGAGACGCCCTGGCGGCGGTGCGCCTGGCGGGGATCATGGCTGCCAAGCGCACTTCCGAACTCATCCCGCTTTGCCACCCGTTGCCTCTCTCGGGGATCGAGATGAAGGTGGCTCCGACTTCCGAAGGGGTCTCCATAACCGCCGCGGTACGCACCACCGCCAGGACGGGAGTGGAGATGGAGGCGATGGTGGCCGTTTCCGTGGCGTCCCTGGCCCTCTACGACATGGTCAAGGGGCTGGACAGGGGAGCGGTGATCGGCCCGATCCGCCTGCTGGAGAAGACCGGCGGCAAGTCGGGCGACTGGAGGGTGTAGAGGCGTAGGAAGGGACGTGCCTGCGGGGGCCTTGGCGCCACGGTAGGCGCCGATCTGTCCGTCACGCCACCTGGCGCCAACCCCTCCGTGTCCACGAGGTTGGTATACTCGTCTCGGTTATGGCCGCTTTGATGATCGCCCTGTTCGTCATCCTGGTGGCTTGGGGATGGTATCTCGTACCCAAGAAGACCGGCGCTCACAAGTCCTCACGGCTGAGCTTTGGCCGCCAGCAGTCGAAGAGTGGTCGGGCCCCGGAAGTAACAGTGATTCCGGTGGCGCGAGCCGTCGGCAACCCCGGTTACGGCGAGCATGTACCCGGCGCTCCCGGGCCGCCTTCGGCGGCATCGGCACGGCGTAGCAGGATCAGAGGAGTCCTCGTTGCGATGGCGGTGATCTCTGCGGCGGCTGCCCTGTACACCCGCTCGCTCAATTGGTTGCTCACCCACATAGGGGTGGACGCCCTGCTGCTTATCTACTACGGACTGTCCCTCCAGGTGCAGAGCAGGGTCGCCTCGCTGTCCCGTTCCCCGGGCGTCGGTAGCGCGGGGCGGTCCGATCCGATCCTGAGGCGAGTGGTAGGGGGCTGAACCCTCCCGGGAGCAGCGAGGGGGACTGGTAAACTGCCTTGCGGCGCGGGGGTGTAGCTCAGCTCGGCAGAGCGCTTCGTTCGCAACGAAGAGGCCACGGGTTCAAATCCCGTCACCTCCACCAGCCACGAGTTTCGTCGTTTTTCTTTCCAGAAGGTCCCTGACGGTTTCGCAAGGTTTCATATGGTCTTGTTATCCCAGCTAAAAGGCCATATTACTAGGGTGAGAGTGCGGACATCCGGCTGTCTGGGAGAGTTCTTGACTTCCCCAGCAGTTTCATGTAGTCTCAACGAAGTGTGGGATATAATGTGGGATAGAATAGTTCAATTCCCTACCTGCAGCGGTGCTCAAGAAAGGCAGGCAAATGGCAAAACTCACCGTCCAGCGGATCCGCTCGCTGAAAGAACCCGGCAAATACGGTGATCAACACGGTCTGATACTGCGGGTAACGTCAACCGGATCAAAACAATGGATATGGAGAGGCACCATTGAAGGCAAACGCCGCGACCTCGGCCTCGGCGGATATCCATACGTCACCCTCCGAGAAGCCCGAACCAAAGCGTTCGAATACCGAAGGATCGCCCGCCAGGGAGGAGACCCCACCGCGGGCCAGTCAACAGTGCCAACCTTCCGAGAGGCCACCGAGAGAGTCATCCAGCTCCACGCTCCCAAATGGAAGCCAGGAGGCCTCTCCGAGAACCACTGGCGCTCAACACTCGAAACCTATGCCTTTCCCCAACTGGGTGACAAGGCAGTCAACCACATCACAGGCGCCGATGTGATGGCCTGCCTTGCTCCAATCTGGAACCGCAAAGAGGAAACAGCCCGGCGAGTTCTGCAGCGCATCTCGGCCATCATGCGCTGGGCCGTGGCTCAGGGTTTCAGAGAGGACAACCCGGCCGACCGGAGGATCAAAGCAGCATTGGGCAGCAACAGCGCCAAGGCGCAACATTTCAAAGCCCTTCACCACAGCGAAGTCGCCCAGGCATTAGCCACCATCCGAGCCACCAACGCGTGGAAATCCACGGTCCTCTGTTTCGAGTTTCTGACACTGTGTGCAGTTCGTAGCGGTGAAGCCAGGCTCGCTACGTGGGATGAGATCGATCTTGCCGCAGCAACTTGGACCATTTCCGCAACTCGCACCAAGACCAGCAAACCCCACCGGGTGCCCTTAAGCACCCCAGCGCTAGCCGTATTGGAGGAGGCCAGGGGACAAACCGGCGGCGTTGGGCTGATCTTTCCGTCAGCGAAAGGAAAGCCAATCTCCAATGCCACAATGAGCAAACTCTGCAAAGAGAACAACATCGGATGCGTGCCCCACGGTATGCGATCATCGTTTCGGGATTGGTGCGGAGAGACCGGTGTCTCCCGCGAACTAGCCGAAGCGGCGCTAGCTCACACGGTTAAGGGCGTCGAGGGTGCATATGCTCGAAGCGATCTCCTTGAGAGACGCCGCGAGCTCATGGAGAAGTGGGGCCGCTACTTAGGGCTCTGATGGGCCGGATTGCGAGTTTTTGCTTGGCTGGTTGTCAAATAGTGGAATCCTGTCAGCCTAACCACTCGCTCTTGGCCTTTTCCCAAAGCTTTCGGCGGACGCGGATCTCCTCCGCAACTGTTGGGCCTGACTAATGGGCCGTCTTCATTGTGGATTATGTAGCAGTCCCCTTGTCAGTGGCTATCTACCTGCCAGCAGTTTGGGCGGCTGCTTTAGTGGGGTAACCCTGTCTCAGACTGTGCTGTACCGTGAGAGGCCCTGGATGGAGGAGGCGGAATTCCTGGTGTTGTGGCCTCCAAATCCCTCTGGTGCAATAGGGGGACAGTGGTTACACTGATGTTGTTTGCAAACAGGGAATTGCCTTGCCACATGCCTCCTGCATCCTTCTCAGCTACCTCCTACATCAACACTTAGCCGTGAGGGGCTGAGTCGCAACGAGGTTTCGTAGGCGGGGTGACATGGAGGTAGAAGTGGTTACATCTGCACACAGACAATTGGTCGCTCGACTCACTGAGGCCGATAAGGCTCCAAATGACTCTGAGGCCTTCGGAGAGTGGATACGGGGTAGTGGCCATTTGGAAATGCTGACCCAGAATGCTGCAGAGGACGAGATTATTGTTGCCGCACTCTCGCCAGGGACTTGCATTAATTCGTTCATCGCAGACGGCGACCATCCAGACTTGCATGGTGATATTCTGGCACTCAGCCGCTGGTCCCCTAATCCCCTCCATCACGAGGCTACGTCATTCTCCTGGAGTTGGAGTTTGGCAACCGACGGGGTAGAAGCGACGAAACACGACGGCAGTTGGCCCCATGACCTCCCTGCTGATGCGCATCCACTTGTCTTTGGTCGCACCATTGAGGGGGTGACTGATCGAAGCGGTATGTATTTTGAAGTCCTCCAAGAGTACGTTCACGCGGCTGAAATTCACTGGCGGCCGGAACGGGAGGCGTATTCTCGCATCGACTTTCGTGGAGACTGGATGGATGTTATCTCCGTGTCAGGTCCCGAGGGGCCACACTCCACTGACTTGGTTTCATTTCGGCGTGAAAGCCTGGATCTATACCTCATTGCGATGAGTGCCGTGCTTGTTCGGACGTTCGATGTGACATTACTTCGACGCCCACCGTCGGAGCGATATAACTACGGCGAACATGTTGATCGGCTAGTACGTATCGGTTCAGGTCTCTGTTACAAGGAGATGGTCAATGAGGGTCGATTCGGGTTCATTAGGGGTGTGCAGGTCATTAGGCCCACATTGACGCCGGTTGAGGTTGAGCAGTTGGTCAAAGGCGGCCGCATAGCCGATCCGGCAGAAGAGATACCAGTAGGGTTTTCGATCTGGGACTGGCGGAATGACCGAATTGCGACCGTCACTACCGATCCGTCCACCACCACCAGCTATTTCGATGCCGACCAGAACGATTTGCCGTTTGAAACATCGCCTGCATCATTTCGACCCGAAGTTCTCTCCAGATACAAGGCGGACACTGAAAAGTACACCGTGAGGGAGGGAAGAATCACCTGTCGGGCAAGTTGGGACCTCAGGAGCTATTGGACAAATGGTGCCGGGCAGGTGTGTGCGTACATTTGCGATCTTCGCCATCTGCCGCGCGAGGAGCAAGTGTATTGGTCTCTCTTCAACGAGGAGCCACGAGCAGGGTTACCAGGCCACGTTATCAAAACCGACTTTCGCGGGGAGTGGCTTGAAGAAGATGACCTTCCACCCATCGCCTCACTAATCCACCTATTGAGTCGATGGATCAGGCGCGGTTTCACGTGGTGGAGATGGGCTGATGAGGGTTCGCCAGATGGTCTTACCGTCCCTCGCACGGGGAGCCGGAAGGAGTGGTTGGATGCATGCCTATCCCTGTCAAGTGGACTTATTGAGGGATTCAATCTAAAGGCTGTCCGCGAGCGGTTGCGAGAAGTGGGAGGCAAATACGAGAAGGGTGACCGGAGTCTGCTCTTGCTGGAGCGTCTGCTGCACGCCCTTGGTTTGATTGACACGACGGAGCGTATTGCCGCCCTATGGGAGGTTAATGAGCTTCGGGTGGTAAGAGCTCATGCGGCAAGGAGTAAGGTCCGACGTTTTTCGCATGAAGCTCTGACAGCGCACGGGAGCTACGGAGGGCATTTTGAAGACCTATGCATCAGATTGGTTGCCGAACTGGAACTGATCGAGACAGCGTTCGGCACCCCGCAATAGTGTGGCTTTTGTTCCGCCCATTGGGATTATGTGGGCTGCCGTAGCGGCCTGTGGATGGGGGATAGTGCTGGACCCTGGTGGAGCGTTTTATCAATCGGCTTTGCTGTGGCCAGAGAGTGGTTGTCCCCGGAACGCATTCGGTGCGTCAATAGCTACTCGGGTGCAATCGTCGCACTCCTCCTCTTCCACACCCGTGTAGGAAGGGCTGCTCTGTGACACGTCGCGACAAGGCCGCCACAGTGGGCATTCAGTGATGGTCAACAGGCTACGTGTTGGCAATCATTGATATTCCCCAGTCTCGATCACTGAAATTCCCCACCTCCTGGGGGCAAATACCCGTAGTCGGGTAGGGCTCTCTCCAAGCTGCTTGGTAGCAAGATCCGGCAGCTGTGGACAGGAGCCCTGCCTCTTATGATGCTTCTATGGTTGCCAAATCGGCCTGTGGGGGTGGTTGGCGGATTCGGAGGGGTGGTGGGGGTTGGGTGGTGGGTTTTCGAGGAGTCGGTAGAGGTGGCGGGCTATGTAGCGTTTGAGGCAGCGGCGGGCTTCTCGGGTGGTTTTGCCTTGGCTGATGCGTTTGGCGAGGTAGGCCCGGGTTTTGGGGCAGTATCGGGAGCGGCTGATGGCGATGGTGTGGAGGGCCTGATGCTCCTATGGTTGTCAAATTGAGTTTTGTGGTGTGGTGAGCCAGTGTTGGTATCGGGTGGCGAGTTG
>JAPPFD010000032.1 GCA_028823995.1 bacterium
GTGTCTCTATGTGCGTCGTGACGAGGACGGCAACCCGGTTCTTGACGAGAACGGCGATCGGATCCCGAGGCGGGTCAGTAGTTACGATCCGGCAACAGACACTTTTACCTATAACGACGGGAACAGTTGGGACCCGATCGCTGAGCAGTGCACCACCAGAGGCAATCCCGGTTCAGGACCTGTTTTCCGTCAGTAAGAGGCGATTGTTTCACGATTAGGTGGAGCGGTGCGATTGTGGTGTGTTATTTGACCCGGGCCCGGGTGCCGGCCAACTTCTCAGGTCCGTACTCTGGACGCACTCCCGCTCGTCGGAGCGTTGCCTGACCTCGCCGATCTGCAACCAGATCAACCTCGCCGGGTTCATGACGATCAGTGAGAGTCCCCAGGGTTGAGGACGGATCCGCCCGGGCTGGGGGACGAGTTCAGTCGAGCGTTTCCAGGGGTGGGGTGTAGGGGAAGCCCAGGGCGTCGGCCACCGCAGGCTCGGTGATGTGACCTCGGCGCACGCTCAGGCCGTCCTGCAGGCCGGGATCTGATCGGATTGCTTCGACCGGTCCCATGTTCGCCAACTTGAGGACGTAGGGGAGGGTGACGTTGTTGAGGGCCTGGGTGGAGGTGCGGGGGACGGCTCCGGGCATGTTGGCGACGCAGTAATGCACTACGCCGTCGACGACGTAGGTCGGGTCGGCGTGGGTGGTGGGCCGCGACGTCTCCGCGCAGCCGCCCTGGTCGATGGCGACGTCCACGATCACCGAGCCGGGCCGCATCTGTTTGACCATCGTGGCCGTGATCAGGCGGGGTGTCCGGGCCCCGGGGAGGAGCACCGCTCCTATCACCAAGTCGGCGGTCTGCACGAGTTGAGCCAGGGTGCGCGGGGTGGAGTAGAGGGTGCGCACCGCCGGTCCGAACCGGGAGGCCAGGGACTCAAGAACGGCTGCGTCACGGTCGAGCACGGTCACGTCGGCGCCGAGTCCCAGGGCCATCTGCACCGAGTTGCGCCCGACGACGCCTCCGCCGATCACCACGACATGGGCGGCGGCCACTCCGGGAACGCCGCCGAGTAGCACGCCGCGTCCTCCGGCGGAGGCTTCCAGGCATCGAGCCCCGGCCTGGACGGCCATCCGCCCCGCCACCTGGGACATGGGCGCCAGCAGCGGGAGCCGGCCCGATCGGTCGGTCACCGACTCGTAGGCGATGGCCGTCGCCCCGCTGGCCACCAGATCATGGGCCTGCTCGGGGTGAGGGGCGAGGTGCAGGTACGTGAAGAGGGTGTGGTGGCGCCGCAGCCGGGTTCGCTCCACCGCCAGGGGTTCTTTGACCTTGACGATGAGCTCTCCCGCTTCGAACACCTCGTCCGCCGTGTCGAGAATCCGCGCCCCGCAGGCAACGTACTCCGCGTCGCTGAACCCTGCCCCCACGCCTGCGCGGTGTTCCACGAAGACCTCGTGGCCTCGATCCGTCACCTCCGCCACGCTCTCGGGTGTGAGGCCGACGCGGCGCTCCTCGTTCTTTATCTCCTTGGGAACGCCTATTCGCATAGAACCCTCTCGCTTCCGAGGCTGCAAATGCAATGATATAGCGCGTTGTGGAGTAATAGGAGGAAATAGTGACAATTTATTGACAAACCACGCAAAGTTATGGCGGTAAAGCTAGGCTTTGAGCATCATATCGTTTTATGCCTTTATTTGACTCCATCGATTGCCTCATACTCGACGAACTCCAAACGGACGGGCGCGTGTCGCGTTCCGAACTGGCCTCCCGGGTCGGGCTCTCCGTATCGGCATGCCATCGCCGGGTGCGTCGCCTGGAGGACGAGGGTGTCATCGACGGGTACGTGGCAATCCTCGACACCGAAGCGATCGGCCGCGACCTGGACGTCTTCGTGGAGGTGTCGCTGGTGAGCCAGAGCGAGGAGTGGCTGAGGCGCTTCGAGACGGAAGTGAGGGACTGCCCCGAGGTGATGTCGTGTCACCTGGTGGCCGGTGACGCCGACTACCTGCTGCACCTGGCGGTGAAGGACCACCGGGACTTCGAGCGGATCCACAATCGGCACCTGTCCCGCCTTCCCGGCGTGGCCCGCCTACGCTCCAACTTCGCGATCCGCACCATATACCAGACCACTCGACACGTTCTCTAGCCCAGCCCCCCTCAACCGTTCAAGGGAGTGTCTGCACCGAGCCTTGGCGACGCCAGTCTGGTCGGCTCCGGGGGTGAGAGCCACATCGGGGGTTACATGGTTCCACTGGCTCAGTCTGCGTGCGGTTTGGCCCAAGGCCCGCCGTTCTGTGGATCGGGAGGATATTCGGGACAGTTGGTTCCCCGGTCTGGTGAGGTTGCTTCCGCGCTCCATTGCCGAGGGATCTGAGGTAGAGGCGCCAACCTGGTGGATGTCGAGACAAAAGACCGTTAGGCTCCAAGGCAGGCGCAGGGGTGAATATGGCTCAAACACAACGAGAAGGTGTGGATCAATCCCCGAATTCAGCTGGGACTATGGAGGATCGTCTAAGTGAACAGGCTCACTTCCATGCAACGGGAGAGGATTTCCTGGATTGTCTCGGTTCCCGCTCTCATGAACCGGATGCCGTTCCGCCCGATATAGTTCAACGTGAACTAGACGCTATCAGGGCCGACCTTCCCTGAGAGGTGCCCACCCACGGAGAGACTTTTCTGTTCTTGCGTGAGTACGACAAGCTGTCACCAGAACTGCAAAACCGTCTTCCCAGATCTTGAAGCGCAAGAGCTTCAGCCACCGGTGGACCCGGTGATCAGGCTCTACCCGCCGCCCCGGCCACCTTTCTGATATCGGTCTTCTTGGTGACTCGCTTGGGCATCCACCTGATCGCCTTCTTGAATCCCTCGTTGATCAGGAAGAAGGTGGAGAGAGAGTAGAGAGCCACGATGAAGGCCACTATCAACAGCAGGGCGGTGTTGGTGTTCTGCACCGCCCCGTCGGCCAGGTACCCGAGCCCGGCGGAGAAGCCCAGGAACTCGGCGGCGATCACCAGTGACCAACTTCCTCCTATGGCCAGCAGCAGGGCGGTGCGCAGTTCCGGAATCGACGCCGGCACTATCACTTTGAGATAGGTGTGCAGCCGGGAGGCGCCCAGGGTACGGGCGCTTTCGATGTACCGGTCGGGCACGTTGGCCACTGCGGTCATGGTGGCCACCACCAGTATCGTCCACACTCCGAACGCTACGTACATGGTGATGCCGAAGAGGCTGGAGCCCAGGACGAACTGCAACCAGGGAACCGCCACCAGGAGGGGGATCATCCGCATGAAGTTCATCGGCGCCCACACGGTCTCACGCACCGCCGGCCAGTAGGGAAGGGCCAGACCGGACACGAGACCGACCGCTATGCCGACCACCAAGCCACAGGACAGCCTGGAGAGGGTCAAACCGGAGTGATACGCGATGGCGAGGAACACCGCCGGCCAGGTCGCCTCCCCGCCGTAGATGGGTTGGGGCGCCAGACCCTCGAGATTGAAGGTCGCGAACCCGAAGTCGAAGGCGCGGACGGTCCAGAAGCGGGACACTTCGAAGAAGGTGTCACCCAACACGTAGTCCCATCCGGGAACGATGGGATGCTCGAGAATTCCCCGAGGCGCGACGTATGACGCCACTTGCCAGGCCAGCAGCAACGCCGCCCAGGAGACGAAGAAGAGCGGGCTGCGGCGCATGCCGGCCCAGAGCATCCGCGGCCCCGCCGCTATCCCGCGTCCCATCCTGACCAGACGGTCCCTGACCCGGCTCGTGCGGAACACAACCGGCCAGGCCCAGAACAACAGCAACCCGGAGACGATGAAAGACCACGTGACGTTGATCGCACCCTCATCACGCGTCCAGGTGACCAGAGGAAGGCTCTCCGGCAACTGGATAAGCAGCCATGGGATCAGGACGGCCCAGATCAGCCAACCAATCCAAAAGAGGCTCCGGAAGAGGGCGGGCTGCTTCAAACCGTCGCCGCCTCTTCCTCGGGTTTACCCAAATGGGCCAGAATCTTGACCTCCATTCCTACAAACCCAGGCGGCGGCCGGCCTCGGACCATCTCGTCATCAGCCGTATCACCAGAACCAGGATCCCGTCGACCACAACAGCCAGCACGGCGAAGAAAACAATCAGGGACACCACCGCGGTCGGCCCTTCCTGAAGGCCCATGGCGTAGCTCCACATGCGGATCAGGAAACCTCCTCCCATCTGTGGTCCCAGCACCTCCACCAGCGTCCCCAGACCCCAGGCTCCCCCCAGTGCGATCCGGAAACCTGCCGCGATCTCCGGAATCGTTCCCCTCAGGTAGACCCACCGGAAAATGCTTCGGCGGTTCCCTCCCCGGGTGAGGGCTGATTCGATGATCTCCGCAGGTATGTTCTCGGCTGCCCGGCGGCTGAAGAAGTACATGAGAAGGGTGGTGTAGAAGGCAACCACCCCGATGGTGGTCAGCAGGGGATATTCGATCCCGAACCAGATCACGAAGAAGGGCGCCGCAATGAAAATGGGGGTGGTCCCGAAGAAACCGGCTATAGGCGTGACCAAATCGGCAATCCACGGTTGGAGCAGACTGCTCAGTCCAACCCCCAAGCCGACGATGGTCCCCACCGCAACTGCGATCAGGATGTTGCGGGTGGTCCGCACCAGATGGAGGACGTACCCGAAGCAGTGATCGGGAAGGGCGGACATCCTGCCCCGTTGAAACGCCACCTCTTCCAGCAGGTCCGGACAGGCGTGAACGAACCTCTCCCTCATCCGCTCACTGAAGAACAGGTTCTCCCCGAAGTGGGTGACGGCGTCGATCGGAGCCGGAACCAGGTTGTAAAGGGGCGAGAAGGGCGCGGCCACAAACTGCCAGGACAGCAGAAAGAGCACTATCCCCAGGACCACATGGAAGATATAGGCGATCTGGGCTCGCCGCCTGATGCGCCGCGCCGCCGCTCTCACTTCAAGAACATCGGTGCCGGTCGTGGTCACTTCATCTTTCTTCGTCGCCCTCGGGGTCTTTGATTCGCCCACAGGCCGAAGCGCGGGCGCGGGTCGGCGCCTTCCAAATTGGCTACTAGGCAAACGCTACCGGAGCCTACCCGATGAGGGCAGCCTCCAGATGGCGCTCAGCGGTCTAGAGGAGGCGGACGGGTCGCCATATCGGAAGTATCACGGCGAACCGCAACCATCTATGGGAACAATCACGGCTTGGTAATCCTGCTGGCGGTTTAGTAGGCAGCCAAAGCAGGGAGGTTGCCACTCGCGCGGATCGCGTACTATTTTTGGGATTGTGCCCTTCACAGAAGAGGAAATCCAGCGCATATCGGAGGCTGCCGCGCCAAATGCCCTAGTACCGGCCCCTCCACAGGCCTCGGAAGTAGCGCAGCGCATAGCAGATGCCGCCCTTGATGCCTATACCAAAGAGGACTGGCACTACGTGTTGAATGCCCTTCGTCCGGACCGCGCGGCCACATACATATCCAGTAGGCCTCCTGAGGAGCGCCCGGAACTCCTCTTGCTGATCGAGACGCCAAGCCACAGAGCAGCAGTGAAGCGCCACCTAGTTGTTTCTGCCGCCTAGGGGGGCGATCCTTTGCCCTTGGGCGTAGCACCCTCTGCCTGCAAACGCGGGGTTGCGTACTTTGACGTGATCGCTGTGCTGCATCACCCGGAGTGGGTAATGAGCATGCCTGAGTTGGCAGAAGTCGGCTTGGGTGAGATGGGCAGACCCAACGTCGATGTGTACGGAGGGTACGGCATCAACGATATGCCACTGGTCGTGTTCGTAGACAGATTCGAAGAAATGGCCTTTCACTCTGAACCCGGCATACCGAGGTATGAAGACCTCTTCCCGGGTGGCTATACGGGCAGGGGGAGTTCCGAGTAACCGCCTTGGACGTCTTTCCACATGAGTGGATAGCCAGGTGTTAGCAATTCCCGCACCAGCGCCGGCAAGGGGGTAGAACCCTTGTTGCTAGTTGCCGATCGTCCCATCAGCCTATTGCAAGCACAAACGCGCGAGCCGGTAGCGTTCGGCTCATTCCCGCGGAGCGGCAAGCCTCCCGAGGTGATGCGGCGGGTTCATGAAGAAACCATGGGTTCGGAGTCGGTATGGGCGCAGAATTCGGCCAATCGCGACGATGATCAGCGGCTACTTGGATCCGGCACATCTTTCTCTGCGGAACGGCGGGGAAGTGGGAATCAGCCGCCTGACCTGCATAGCCATACCCATTAGCCGCTCCGGGGGTGGGACTCGAACCCACAACCTTCGGGTTAACAGCCCGCCGCTCTGCCGAATTGAGCTACCCCGGAAAGAGTGGTCACAGACGCCGGTCAACACCGGCCTGCCGGGTCAAGTGTAGACGGATGGGGCATGAGGAAGTCTCCCTTTGTCCCGGTGGGCGGCCCCCAGAGAAAGGATCTCCACATAGGACGTTTCGGCGCGTAACATCAAGACTGTCAATGAGCAGACGACTGGCAGTCCTGGGTGCGGCGATGGCTTTGCTGGCCGCCGCATGCGGTTCGGGCGGAGAGCCGGAGCCGGTTTCTGCCACCATTCCCGACACCTTGGAGTGGATCACCCCCGAGGAGTTGACCGGCAAACTGTCGGCGGGTGGCGCGGCGGTGGTCAACTTCTGGGCCTCCTGGTGTGGACCCTGCCGGGCGGAGGCTCCGGTGTTGCGCCGGGTCCATGAGGAATACGGTGAGCAGGTGCGGTTCATCGGCGTGGCGGTGGACGACACGCCCTCCGACGCCTTCGCCTTCATGGAGTCGCATGGCATTGCCTTCGAGAACTATCTGTCTGAGGGGAATCAAATGATGGCCCAGTACGAGGCCTTCGGGATACCGTTCACCGTGTTCACCGACACCGCGGGGGAGGTCCTCTACGTGCACCGGGGAATCATCGACGAGGGAACTCTCAGCCTGTGGAGTGATGAACTCTCCCGCCTCGGCTGAGACCGAGCCGACAGCAAAATGCCCCGTGGTTCGAGCATTGGTGGATCAGCCGTTGGGAAAACAAACCGAATGTCGTGGAAAGAACCGGTGCTTTCGGGTTGCCGCTGTCCCACCCCCGGTGCAAAAGTGTTAGACAGTCGCATCACCTCTCGGTCCGATACGGCGCCGTTCGGACCGCCGGCAGGGATCATATTCCTCGAGACCCGCACCTCCGCCGGGACCGGCGGAGCGCGTCTCAACCAACGGAACGGTGGCGGTGGGGGTGGGCCCGGAGGGGAGGAGGGTCGCCGTGGTTTCGCGAGTTAGTGACGTTTTTCGCGGGGAATGGGTTCGGAGAAGCGGGGCCCTGAGATGGACCTGACTGTTCTGGGAAGGTCGGTTGGGGCGATGGCCGCCGCCGCTTTGGCGCTGTGGGCGCTGAGGAGGAGCCGCTCAGAGGTTGTGGGGGACCCGTTCAATGACCTCCTGGGCGCCGTCCTGGTGGGGATTGGAGTGGGACGACTTGCCTATCTGTGGGCGGAGGGAGTCAACGTTTTTGCCGACCCGATCGAGTTGATCCTGGTGCGAGGGGGCATCTCCCCGGTTCCGGCCGCGGCGGGTGCCGTCGCCTTCCTGGCTTGGACTTCTCGCTCCGACCTCGCGAACCGGATGGACTACCTGGCGCCGGCGGCCCTGAGCGGCATCGCCGTGTGGGAGGCGGGATGCTTATGGCAGGGCGCCTGTCTGGGGTCGCCCTCGGAGCTGTGGTGGGCCATGGCCCTGCCCGGCAGCGAACTGACCCGTCATCCTGTCGGCCTGTACGCGGCCGTGCTGTTCGCCGTTGCGGCTATCTGGCTGTTGGTGCGGCCCCTTCCGTGGAAGGGTGCGACCGCGGCCATGGCTCTGGGATGGGCGGCTGGGGTCCGGGCGATCGTCCCCCTCTGGTCGGTCGGGGGGTGGTCGGACCGGGGATGGTGGTACCTGGCAGGGGTGATCGTCGGCGTGGGTGGCGTTGTTGTTGCGCGATCGAGAGCCAGGGGCCGCTGAGAAGAGCCGAAGCGCCATGGGGGCTTGATTCCCCGAGACTCCCAGGATGCCGGGAGGGGGGATCAAAGGAGAGAACGGAGTGGGGAAATAAACGCTGACCTGGCACAAACCGGGCTGTCCGGATGGGGGGTTCGCCGGTGCGTGGCCCACACCTTTGATAAGGACGCGATAGTGGCCGATGGCCATCGCCTGTCGAAGAGGGGCGCCTCGGAGTCGGGCATGGCCATCTTGGATTCCAAAAGGAGAGGGAATATGAAAGCAACGCTCGAACGCCACAGGCTCAACAGCACCCTGCGGAGAATCTCGGCCGCGGTGGGCACGGCCGCGCCCACGATTGTGACGGTCTCCGAGGGAGGAATCGATCTGGAGGCCTTCGGAAGGGAGGCGATCATGTACTGCCGGTTGGATGCCTCGGTGGAGGACCCCGGCGCCGCAGAGGTGATGCTCAGACAGATCGTCTCGGTGGTGAAGTCTCTCCCGAACGGGAAGGTGGTCCTGGAAAGCGACAACCCGGGGTTGGTCATCTCGGGTGGCGGCACCCGGGTCGTCATAAACGAAGGCGACGAACTCTGTGGGGTTGTTCCTCCCGAGCCGGCCGGTTACCTTGAGGCGATTGACGGAGAGCTCCTTCGGTCCTCCCTGGGTGGGGTTGTTCCCGCGGCGGCCACCGACAATCATCCCATCTTCGGATCGGTGCGGTTCGACAAGTCCGAAGGGAACCTGCGGTTGGTTGCCTCCGACACCTTCCGGTTGGCGGTCCGGGATCTGCCGGATGTCGCGTCCCCGGGGGTCTTCTCCGTGAATGCCCGGGTCCTGAAGCGGATGCTACGGTCCTTCGGGAAGGCCTCCGAATACCGGATCCGCGTGGCGGACGGTCACGTGTGGTTCTCCGTGGACGGGATCGGCGAGATGGGAGTGGTCTGTGACTGGTCCGAGTATCCCCGATATCGAGGATGGGCGCCCCCCTGGGAGGCCCAGATCCTGTGCGAACGCGCCCCGCTGCGGGATCTGGCTTCCCGGGTGGTGGCCCTGGACAGGAAGTCACCCGCCCCGGTCAAGCTGGCATTCTCCCCCGGGGGGATCGAGTTCACCGCCAAGTCGCCGGCCGGGATGGTGAGCGGGTTCCTCGAAGCCGAGGATGCTGCGCTGCCCGGGGAGGTGACGCTTCGCTTCAACTCGTTGTTCTTGTCTGACGCCCTTTCGAACCTGATCTCCGACAAGACCGAGATCTGTCTGGCCGAGGACCCGCTAGCTCGCCCCAAGCCGGTGCGGTTCGGCGACGGACGCCACTCCGAGGCCTGGAACCTGGTGATGCCCATGCGCGCCGGCTGAGGCCACGGGGCCCGCTGGCCGGCTCGGATGGGGATCCGGGTCCGGCGAGGCCGCGGCGGTTAAAGTCGAGTAGCGAAGATGACGGCCTTTCCCGCACTCCCGGACCGCAGGTTCGGGATCATCTATGCAGACCCGCCCTGGGACTACCGGGGCCAACTCCAGCACGCCGGGATGGGTTCGGGTGACACGGGGGGCGCGGTCCGGCACTATCCCACCGTGGGGCTCTCCGACTTGAAGAGGCTTGATGTGGCACGGATCGCCGAAGAAGACTGCCTGCTGTTCATGTGGGCTACGAACCCTCACCTCGACCAGGCGATCGAACTGGGAAGGGCCTGGGACTTCCAGTGGGCCACGGTGGCTTTCGTGTGGGACAAGGAGCGGGTGAATCCGGGGTTCTACACCCTCAGCCAATGCGAGTTGTGCCTGGTCTTCAAGAGGGGTCGGATACCCGCGCCGCGGGGAGCGAGGAACGTCCGGCAGTTGGTGCGCAGCAGGCGGGGATCCCACTCGGAGAAGCCCGAGGAGGTCAGAAGGCGGATCGAAGACATGTTCCCCACCCAGAACAAGATCGAGTTGTTCGCCCGCACCAAGACCGCGGGGTGGAGCAGTTGGGGATTGGAAGTCGCGGATCCGTCGGAAGGTTCCTCGACAGATGCTCAGCCGAGACCGTAAAAATCCCCTGTCCTCGCAGGGCAGAGCGTGGGTCCCGTGTTAATGTTCCTAGAACTAGGCGTAAGGTTCCCTTTCTAGCCGACATGGAGACGAGGTCGCCGGCGAGAGGAGAGAAGAATGGATGCGATGTATTCATCCGTGAGTCCGCCCCGCTATACAGCAAAGGGCAGGCTGGAACGAAGATATTACGAACGAGAGTTGCGCAGACTGCAGGAAGAGTTGGCGATGCTGCAGAGATGGATCGTCAATCGGGGTCTGAGAGTCCTGGTGATCTGTGAGGGACGGGACGCGGCAGGCAAGGGAGGCGTGATCAAGCGCATAGTCGAACGACTGAATCCCCGCGTTTGCCGGGTCGTGGCGCTGGGGGTTCCCACCGAGCGCGAGCAGACCCAATGGTATTTCCAGCGATACGTGGCTCATCTGCCGGCGGCGGGAGAGATGGTGCTCTTCGACCGCAGTTGGTACAACCGGGCAGGCGTGGAGCGGGTGATGGGGTTCTGCACCGAACAGGAGTATCAGGAGTTTCTGGTGACCTGTCCCCAGTTCGAGCGAATGCTGATCCGTTCCGGCATCCAGATCATCAAGTATTGGTTCTCGGTGAGTGACGAGGAGCAGGAACGGCGGTTCCAAGCCCGGCTCACCGATCCCCGGCGCCGCTGGAAGCTGAGTCCGATGGACCTGGAGTCCAGGAAGCGCTGGATCGACTACTCGAGGGCGAAGGACAACATGTTCGTGCACACCGACATCATTGATTGTCGCTGGAATGTGGTGAACGCCGACGACAAGCGCCGCGCTCGGCTCAACTGCATCACCCATCTGCTGCGCAGCATTCCCTACCACGACGTGGACGTTCCTGAACTCAGTCTTCCGGATCGCCAAAGCGGGGAGGAGTACATTCGCCCGCCCATCACCGAACAAGCCTTCGTTCCCGATCTCTACGTGCCCCAACCAGGGTCAAAGACCAAGAAGCCGAAGAGACAGAAGGAGCAGGCGGTCTCGGCGACGGCGGTCTGAACCCGGACCGGCTTCGAGGGAAGCGCCGGGCACAAGTGGGACGTGCCTGTGCGGCGCCTAGACTTGCGGCGGTTTTGAGAAGAGAAGATGCCAGGGCTGAGATGATCGACCGGGTGGCCAACGGGATGTTCCTGAACGCGGCCGGGGCGAGGCGGGTTCTCTACGCCAGCATCACCGCCGTCTCCATGGTCACTTGGTCATAGCTGTGGGACGCCCGCCCTCGATTACTGGCCGCAGACAGTCGGTTGTCGTGGTGGGGGCGGGCATATTCGGTCTGTCGGGAGCATTGGAGTTGGAGGGGAGGGGATACAGGGTCACCCTGGTCAATGCCGGTCCCATACCGCATCCATCTGCCGCCTCCAACGACGTGAGCCGGATGGTGAGAATGGACTACGGGGCCGACCGGCTGCACTGTCGTCTGGGCAATGAAGCCATAGACGGTTGGCACCGGTGGAACGCCCACTGGGGACGCGACCTTTACCACCAGGACGGCCTGCTGTTCCTTAGCAGCAGACCCTTGGAAGAGGAGGGTTTCGAGGGCGACTCCTACCGCACCCTCAACGAGGAAGGTTGGTCTCCGGAGAGATTGGGTTCAGAGGAGATCGCCACCCGGCATCCCGGATGGAATTCCGACTACTACATAGACGGCTACTTCCATGCCAGGGGTGGTTGGGCAGAGGCAGGAACGGTTGTTTCCCTGCTTGCCGGGGAATCCAAGGCCAGGGGCATCAGCATGGTGACGGCGAAGGTGTCGGCGATTGGTCGGGGGAACGGGCGCGTCTCGGGGGTGGTCATCGAGGACGGAACGGAGATCAAAGCCGATCGGGTGGTGGTGGCAGCCGGAGTGTGGACTCCGTCGCTTCTTCCGGAGTTGGACGGATTCCTCCGACTGTCAGGCCAGCCGATTCTCTACTTCAAGCCGGCCGACCCGGAGCCCTTCAGACCACCTCTGTTCCCGCCCTGGGGGGCAGACATAGCCACCACCGGCTGGTACGGTTTCCCCGCCAATCGGGAGGGGGTAGTCAAGATCGGCGTCCACGGGCCCGGGTACTCCGTATCGCCCGACGCCCCTCGCGTGCCGCCCGGAAACGAGGACGAGGCGCGTTGCCGAGACTTCCTGTCCCATTCCCTGCCGGCCCTGGCGGACGTTCCTCTCCATGCCCTGAAGATGTGCGTCTACACCGACACCTTCGACGGAGACTTCCTGATCAGCCGCCATCCGGGAGTCGAGGGCCTGACCGTAGCCAGCGGCGGCAGCGGCCACGGCTTCAAGTTCGGCCCCGTACTGGGTCGGCTCATCGCAGACGCAGTCGAAGGTACCCCCAACCCCTACCTGGACCGCTATGCCTGGAGGCCTGTAGGCAACCCTGCCACCGAGGCCTCAAGGTACGTGGGTGAAGCCAACACTACGGAGCTTTAGTCGTCTCAGGTGTGGATCACCACTAGGCGGGGATGGTTGAAGGGAAGAGGGTGGGTTGGGCCGTTTCGGGGGCGGGATCAGGTTGAAGGAGTCCTGCCTTTGAGGTAAATATTTAGTGTTTGTTTTCCCAACTTCGTGATATAATACATTGTTTTGTCACACCCCCCGGGCTATAATGGTACACATGGAAAAAACGGCCAACGACCGGCGTGTCATCAACGAGATCGAGGCGGTTCTGCCCAATCTCGCGGTGGGGGACGCAACCCTGGAACAGCTCCAAGCCAGGTTGCAGTCCACCTTCCGGGTGGAGAACCAGGCCGCGGCGGTGCGTGCCGAGACCCTGGCGGAACTAACCCGCCGAGAAGGCGTCCACATTACCGAGGACAACCTGCGGGAGAAGGGTCTGCGGCCCCGTGGTAAGGCCCGCTCGGAAGTGGAAACCGCGGTGGAGTTGGAGGAGTTGCCCCGAACGTCGGAGGGCCTGCGGGATGGAGACATCCCATACGACAATGCGCGGATTCTGGCGGGGGCCTCCCAACGGGGGGAGATAGACGAATCAGAGTTGGTGGGCAAGGCGCGTACCCAGTCTCCGGACAAGTTCAGGGGGACGGTCCGAAAGTACGAACAGCAGCGTTCCGAGGATGATGGGATGTCCCGCCTGGAACATCAGCGCTCGCAGAGGTTCGCGAGGATCAAAACGGACCGCACAGACGGGATGACGGTGCTGTACGGTCGGTTCGATCCGATCACCGGGGCTCTCATCGAAACGGCGTTGTCGCAGAAGATGGACGAACTGTGGCGGGAGGAAGACCCCCGGGCGCGGTGCTCTCCGGGTCAGCGGATGGCAGACGCCCTGGCCCATTTGGTCACCAGAGAAGAAACCGACCAGGACACCGGCAAGGTCCGCGGACCCAGACTGCTTCTGATCGCCGACTACGACGTGATCAACCGAGAACTCACAAACGGGCGTCTCGGTGATGGGACCCCGATCCCGACAGAGAAGATCCGGGACCTGGCCTGCCAGGCGGACATCCTCCCCGCCATCTTCAAAGGTGTATCACAACCGCTGGACCTGGGACGGTCACGGCGGACCGCCAGCCCCGCCCAACGGATCGCCCTCGTAGCTCGGGACAAGGCGTGTGTGGGATGTGGCGCCACCGCTAATTGGTGTCAGGCGCATCACATCATCCCCTGGGCAGTGCAGGGCAACACCGACCTCGACGACATGGTCCTCCTATGCAGCCGCTGCCACCACAAAGTCCATGACGACCGATGGCAAGTACGCAGGAAACCATCCGGCAAGTACCACCTCAAACCACCGCTTGAACACGACCGGCCGTCATCGAGTTGGCGCACCCGCAACTACCGAAACCGCCGAAGCCCCTTCAAGCAGCGAAAATGAGACACCCAACCTGTCTCCGGCAGGCTTGCCTATCCGACCAGGGTGCGTCCGAGTTGGCGGGACATGGCGACCAGGTTGCCCTGGGAGTCCCAGATGTAGCAGTCTTCTTCGAAGGTGCCTTCGAGGAGGTGGCTGCAGGCCAGGTCGACGGTCAGCCATCCCGGATGCGGGCGGGCGCGGAAGTGAATGGTCAACTCCAGGGTCGGCGCCCATCCGTAGTGGCCCAGTTGGAAGACGGCGGGAGGGAAGCCGTCGGCGAACACCGGCATGGCCACGAGGTCGGGTTGGCGGCCGTCCGCAAAACGCATCCGGCCCCGGGCCTCAGCCCTTCCGGTAGGTCGACCGGCGGCCCCCATAGCCATTTCGTAGGGCATCAGGAAGTCGAACCGCTCGATGAAGGTGGAAGCCCCTCTCTTCTGAGGGCCGCTTTGCAACTCCGAGTTCTCCGGCAGGCTCGAAGGGGGACGCAGAGGACCGCTGGGACCGGTGAGGGTGGACAGGTCGCCCCAGGTGATCAGCGAAGTGACGGTCACCCTGCCGTTCTGTACCAGATCGACGGCGTTGACCGAAACGCTGCGACCCCGCTTGATCACCCGGCTTGCGACCGTCGCCTCACCCGGCATGGTCGGTCCCACGAAGTGGCTGGTCATCGAGAGCGGGTCGGGGTGGGCCACCCCCTGTCCTGCCGCCACCAGGCACAATGCCATCAGGTAGCCGCCGTTGGGGATTCCGTCGATGTTCCACAGGGGACTCACCCGAGCGGTCCATTCACCGTCGCCCACCGGGGTCAGCGCCTCTTGGGTGTTGGTGTCGAAGAGGTACTCGGTCATGGTCGCTTCCTGCCGCGGTCTGGTGTTTCGCCGGTGGTCCCGGACGGGCCCGCGATCAGCCTAACCAAAGCTGGACGATCCACCCAACGGCCAGACCGTACGCCCCGGCCACCAGGTCGTCGCCGGTCACGCCCCAGCCCCCCGGAAGCCGTTCCGCCCATCTCACGCCCGGAAAGCCGGTCTTGGTGATGTCCACTATTCGAAACATCACCCATCCGGCCACCGCCCCGGCCAGGTCCAGTCCCACCACAGCCAGGGTCGCTCCAGCGGCCTCGTCGATAACCACCCAGCCGGGATCGTCCGAGAAGGGATGGGAGGCCCACACCGAGACCCCCGCCACCATGACGGCCAGGAGGAGTTGCGCCGCCCACCCCAGTTCTCCGGCCGCCAGCCCCGCCGCCAGCCCCACCGCGGCGCCCAGGGTCCCGGAACCGGCGTCGGTTCCCGTCACCTTGCCAACGAGCAGACCCACCCCGAACACGGAGGCGATCGTCCTGCGCATCGTTTCCCAGGTTACCGGGGCCGTCGAGACCGGAACGGAACGGATAATCCGAAACGTTCGGTTAAACGGCCTTCCGAGTGTGCCAAACTAGGGGCGCATGGAACCCTCAATGTATATCTGGATGGACGGTGAGTTGGTCCCCTGGGACGAGGCGAACGTCCATGTGCTTAGCAACGCCCTTCACTACGGAACCGGGGTGTTCGAGGGAATCCGGGCCTATGAGACCGACGACGGGACGGCGATCTTCCGCCTCACCGAACACCTCGAGCGGCTCCATCGTTCTGCCCGGGTCTACCGCGTGCCCCTCGAATGGTCGGTAGAAGATCTCGCCGAGGCCTGCCGGGCGGTAATGAGGGAAAACGAGTTGGAGGCAGGATACATACGCCCCCTGGTCTACTACGGGCTGGGGGCGATAGGCCTCAACCCCACCGGCGCCACCTCCCACACCGCCATTGCGGCCTGGAGGTGGGGTGCCTACTTGGGAGAGGAAGGGGTCTTGAACGGCATTTCGGTGGGGGTGTCCTCCTGGCGGCGGATCAGCCCGGCGGCCTTCGTGCCGGTGGCCAAGGGATGCGGGCAGTATCTCAACAGCGTGATGGCCAAGATGGAGGCGCTCAGCAACGGCTACGACGAAGCCCTGTTGCTCAACGGCGACGGGAACATCTCCGAAGGCAGCGGAGAGAACGTCTTCCTGGTGCGAGACGGCGTGGTGCTCACCCCTCCGATCTCCTCGGGGATCCTGGACGGCATCACCCGCCACACGGTGATGACCCTGCTCTCCCGGGACGGCATCGAGATCCGGGAGGCCACTCTCACCAGGGGCGATCTCTTCAACGCCGACGAGGTCTTCTTCACCGGCACCGCGGCAGAGGTGACCCCGGTGCGGGAGATCGACGCACGGCCGATCGGAACCGGCCGTCCCGGACCGGTCACCCGGCGCGCCCAGGAACTCTTCGAGACGCTCACCTCGGGCGGCGACCCGGACCTGGGAGACTGGCTGGAGTATGTCTGAGCGGTCCTCTGCGCCTCCTGCCTAGATGCCTCGCCAACCCAACATCGATCCTCCCCACCAGGATCTCCCGCGGAGGTCCCTCGCTCCTGCGGCGCCGGCTCGATGGAGCCCCAGCCGTCCGGGGATGATCACCTCCCCCGACCAGGTCACGCCGGGGGGTCTGTTCGGTCGCCCCGGTCCCGACACCGGGTGGGCGTTTCGGATCGTCCGCCAGGCGGGCCTTACTGCCGACGAGATGCAGGGAGAGGCGGTCCTGGTGACCCTGATGGCGGCCCGGGCGTCCCTCTTCGGCCGGGCGCCGGTCCCCGAAGACCTGGACGTGGCCCGGATAGTGATGGGATACGAGGAGGGAGCATCGGAGCAGATGGTCGAGCGCGGGCGTCGGTGGCTCCGCCACTCCCGCCACGAGGCAGTCCCGGGAGCGGCCGCCGCCGAACAGATCGGATCCGATCTCCTGGTCATGTCGCCTGACGATCTCCGGTCGGCCCTCGTCTCGGGGGGCTGAGTTCTTTGGCGAAGATCGTCCGGTTCCGCCACGGCGACGAGATTGCCTACGGGCTGGCGGAGATGGAGGGGGTCACCCTCTACCAGGGCTCTCCATTCGTGGTTTGGGAGCCCACCGAGACGATGCTGGGCTGGGATGACGTGAGGGTGCTGTCGCCGGTGCTACCCACCAAGGTAGTGGGCGTGGGCCGCAACTACGTCGATCCGGACGCTCCGTACCCCGGGGAACCCTACGTCTTCATGAAGCCCACCACTTCGGTGGTGGGTCCGGGTGCGGAGGTGGTGATCCCCCCGGCGGTGTCGATGGTCAGCCATGAGGCGGAGTTGGCGGTGATCATGGGGAGGGTGGCCAGGCACATAAGGGTGGAGGACGCCGGCGCCTACATACTCGGCTACACCGCCGCCAACGACATAACCGCCCGCCAACTTCTCGAAGACCCCCTGAATCTCACCCGCGCCAAGAGCTTCGACACCTTCTGCCCGCTGGGACCGATGATCGAGACCGAGTTCGATCCGTTGGAGCAGCAGGCGGTGGAGTGCCTGGTCGATGGCGACCTGCGCCAGTCCGGGTTCACCTCGGAGATGATGTTCGGCCCCGGAGAGTTGGTCTCCTACGTGTCCTCGATGATGACCCTGCTTCCCGGGGACGTGATCCTCACCGGCACTCCCGACGGGGTGGGCCCCGTCTTTCCGGGCAGCGTCATGGAGGTGCGAATCGATGGGATCGGATCGCTGGTCAACCCGGTGGTGCGAGGATGACGCCCCGGCTGAGGGTTGCGCCGTCGCCGACCGGACTCCTCCATGTCGGCACGGCCCGGGCCGCCCTCTTCAACTGGCTGTATGCCCGCCGCCACGACGGCGTCTTCATCGTCCGGGTGGACGACACCGACCGGCAGCGGTCCACTTCCGACTTCGAGACCCGGATCCTGGAAGCGCTCCGATGGCTGGGAATCGACTGGGACGAGGGAGTGGAGGTGGGGGGCCCGCACGGCGCTTACCGCCAGAGCGGGCGGTACGAGCGTTATCGGCAGGTCGCCGCGCAACTGCTGGAGTGCGGAGCCGCCTATCGATGCTTCTGCAGCCCGGAGGAACTGGCCCAACGCCGGAAGGAGGCTCAGCGGGCGGGACGGCCGCCCGGGTATGACGGACGCTGCAGGTCGCTGGAGGTCCGGGAAGCCAAACGTAGACAACAAGAGGGAGAGAACCACGTGGTGCGGTTCGCCATGCCCCGCCCGGGTGCGACAGTGTTCAGGGACATGGTGCGCGGCGAGGTCCGCTTCGACCACGAGGTGATCGACGACTTCGTGATCCTCCGCAGCGACGGGTCGCCCACCTACCACCTTGCCTCCACCGTGGACGACGTGGACTATGAAATCACCCACGTCGCCCGGGGAGAGGACATCCTTCCCTCCACGCCCCGGCACATCCAGATCACCAGGGCGATGTCCGCTCCCGAACCGGTCTACGCCCACCTTCCCCTGCTCCACGGCCAGGACGGACGCAAGCTCTCCAAGCGCCATGGGGCCACCGACGTGGGCGAATACCGCGACCGGGGGATCCTTCCCGAGGCGCTGTTCAACTACCTCTCGCTCCTGGGGTGGTCGATCGGTCCGGAGGCGACGATCTTCAGCCCGCAGGAAGCCGTGGAGGCCTTCGATCTTGCGGACGTCTCCTCCAGCCCGGCCGTGTTCGATCCTGTGAAGCTCGAGTGGATGAACGGTGAGTACATACGGAACCACGTCTCGGCCGCCGAGTTCTCGGTGAGGTCCCGTCCCTTTGCCGAACGGCACCTGGGCGCCTCGGTGTCCGACGCCGAATGGGAGCGGGTCATCCCGGTGCTCCCCCTCGTGCAAGAGCGGGTGAAGCTGTTGTCGGAGGTGGGACCCCAACTGTCCTTCCTCCTGGAGGCCGGGATCTCCTACGACGAGCGATCCTGGCGCAAGGTGATGAGAGCCCAGACCGTGGAGCCGGTGCTCACCGAGGCCATCTCGGCCCTGGGACAACTGGTGGAGTGGCGGACCGAGACCATCGAGGAGACTCTGCGGGGGTTGCTGGCCCGGCTGGAGGTGAACGCCCGGCGCGGGTTCCAGCCCATCAGGGTGGCGGTGACCGGGTCCTCGGTCAGCCCGCCCCTCTTCGAGTCGCTTGCCGCGCTGGGGCCCGAGAGGACGCTGCAGAGACTGGAGGGGGCCCGCGCCCGGCTCTCCCAATGACCTGCAACCAAGGAACCGGCGCGCATGCCGGGTCCCCAACCGCATATAGCATTTGACCAACAGCAACCAGAAGGATTTAGTTTCATGAGTGCACCTCAACGGGTGGCCGTCACCGGCGCTGCGGGGCAGATCGGATACAGCCTGTTGTTCAGGATCGCCGCCGGGGAGATGCTCGGAGCGGACCAGCCGGTCATTCTCCAGCTACTGGAGATACCGCCGGCCTTCCCCGCACTCGAGGGAGTCGCGATGGAGCTTGAGGACTGCGCCTTCCCCCTCCTCAGGGGAGTGGTGCCGACCACCGACGTCGAACAGGCTTTCGCGGACGCCGACGTGGCGCTGCTGGTGGGAGCGATGCCGCGCCGGGCGGATATGCAGAGAGCCGATCTGCTGGAGGCGAACGGGGCGATCTTCTCCGAGCAGGGCAGGGCCATATCGGAGTCGGCCGATCCCGGTGTGAAGGTGCTGGTGGTAGGCAATCCGGCCAACACCAACGCCTACATCACCGCCGCCAGCGCGCCGAACATCGATCCCGCCCAGATCACGGCCATGACCCGCCTCGATCACAATCGCGCCATCGGTCAACTGGCGGCCAAGGTGGGAAAGCCCGCCAGCATGGTGACCAGGATGAGTGTCTGGGGGAACCACTCCGCCAGCCAGTATCCCGACCTGTTCCATGCCGAGGTCGGGGGAAGGGACGCGTTCGGGTTGGTGGGCGACCGCCGCTGGGTGGAGAACGAGTTCATCCCCACGGTCGCCGAACGAGGTACGGCCATCATCAAGGCGAGGGGCACGTCCTCGGCAGCCTCGGCCGCCAACGCGGCGATCAGCCACATACGGGACTGGGTGATGGGCACTCCTCCCGACGACTGGGTGAGCGTGGCGGTAATCTCCGACGGTTCGTACGGGGTGCCCGAGGGCCTGTGCTCATCCTTCCCCTGTGTGTCCCGAGACGGTCGCTGGGAGGTCGTGTCGGGCCTTGAGCACTCGGAGTTCTCGCAGCAGCGAATCCAGGCATCCGTGGACGAACTGGTGAGAGAGCGCGACGCGGTGATCGAGATGGGGCTTGTCTGAACCACACCCGGTAGGTGAGGCTTGGGGAGGCGCTATTCCCGGGCTAGTACTCGACGTCTATGTCCGAGACCGCCGCCAGCCACTGCTCGATCCCGTTGCGATGCAACATCAGCTTGGCCAGATTGCCCGACACCTTGATCTTCCCGGTGATGAAGGCAGACTGCACGTTGAGGTCCCCCTTCATGATCGCCGCGGCGGTCTCGTAGTTCTGGCTGATGGTTATGTCGAGGTCCTCACGGACGCCCAGGGCAATGGTGATCGCCTGGGGAGTGATCATCAGGTGATAGCCGGTGTCGCCCAAGGGTGACTCGAGGACGTTGAACTGGATGGCCAGCTCCATGTCGCGGGCGGCTTCCTGAAAACCCTGGTGGTTTTCCAGGGCCGTTGTCACTTCCGACAGCCATTCGGGGCTCAGAAACTTCACTGCCATGAACGGGCTCCCTTGGAATCGGTTCTTGAGCCTCAGGCTAGTCGCCAGGGCCGGGTTATCGGCAATCAGGCGATGGCGATCCGACCGCTCTCTATGGACTCGATGATGGCCGCAGATTCGATCTTCCATCCGTGCTTCTCCAGGAGAGACCGCCCCCCGGTGAAGGTCTTCTCTATGACGAATCCGAAGCCGGCCAGCCGGTTGCCGGACTCCTCGATCATCTCTCCCAACGCCTCCGCCGTGCGGCCCCGCGACAAGAAGTCGTCCACCACCACGATGTCCCGCCCGACTCCCAGCAGTTCCTTGCGAATAGTTATCCAGGTCTTCCCTCCCTTGGTGGGCGAACTCACCTGCCGGATGAAGTGGAGGTCGGGATCCAGTTGGCGGTTCTGCTTCTTGGCGTAGATGAAGTCCACCCCCGCGGCCCTGGCGGTGCAGAAGGCGGCCGGTATGCCGGATGCTTCGGCGGTCAGCACCAGGTCGAAGTCGCCGAGCCGTTCCGCCAGCCACTCTCCCACGCTGCTCATGAGCGCCGGGTCGGTCCGGTGGTTGAGAAAGCTGTCCACGATCACCAGATCGGACTCCACCCGTCCCGCATCCAGGATTCGTCTCCGCAGTGCTTCCACGCCGGTTTCTACTTTAGGGAGGGCAGGACCCGCGACCGGGTCATCTCGAAGGCGTCTATCTCCCCCAGGTGGCGGAGCGTGAGACCGATGTCGTCAAAGCCGTTGAGCATCCGCCACTTGGTGAAGGCGTCTATCTCGAAGGTGGTGGAGAGGCCGTCCGCCTCCACCGTCTGGGACTCCAGGTCGATGGTGATCCGGCTCTCGGGGCGTTCGGTGGCGAGCCGGGTGAGGACAGACACCTCCGCTGCGGGAAGCTGGATGGGGAGCAGGCCGATCTTGGTGCAGTTGGTGCGGAATATGTCGGCCAGGGAGGGGGCGATCACTGCTTCGAATCCCCAGTCCTGCAGGCCCCAGGGGGCATGTTCGCGCGACGAGCCGCTCCCGAAGTTGGGGCCGGCCACCAGCACCTTGGCGTCCTGGTACCGGGCCTGGTTGAGAGCGAAGCCGGGATCGAGTTCCCCTCCCCGGGTGCGTCTCCAGTCCCAGAACAGGAACTCTCCGTAGCCGGTCCGCTCGACTCGCTTGAGGAACTGCTTCGGCATGATCTGGTCGGTGTCCACGTTCGCCCGGGGAAGGGGGAGCATGGCGCCGTCTATCACGGAGACCGGTCTCATCGGCGCTCCTCCCACTCCCGGATGTCCACGAACCTGCCGGAGACGGCGGCGGCGGCGGCCATGGCCGGGGAGACCAGGTGGGTGCGCCCGCCCTGGCCCTGGCGGCCCTCGAAGTTGCGGTTCGAGGTGGACGCGCACCGCTCTCCCGGCTGAAGGATGTCAGGGTTCATGCCCAGGCACATCGAGCAGCCCGCGTCTCGCCACTCGAACCCGGCGTCGACGAACACGGCGTCGAGGCCCTCCCGCTCGGCCTGCAGCTTGACCAGTCCGGAACCCGGGACCACCATGGCCGAGACCGACGGGTGCACTCTCTTTCCCCGGACGACGGCGGCTGCGTCCCGCAGGTCCTCTATCCGGGCGTTGGTGCACGACCCCAGGAACACCCGGTCGATGGTGATCTCGGTGATGGGGGTGCCGGGCTCCAGGTCCATGTAGGCAAGGGCGCGGATGGTGGAGTCCCGCTCCAGGGGATCGTCGAACTCCTCGGGATGGGGTATGTGATCGGTGACCGCCGCGGTCTGTCCGGGATTGGTGCCCCACGACACGTAGGGCTTCAGATCACCGGCGTCGATGCGGACTTCGGCGTCGAAGGACGCGCCGGGATCGGTGGGGAGTGAACTCCACTCCGACAGGGCTTGGTCCCATCGGGCGCCCCGGGGTGCGTGGGGCCGTCCCTCCAGATAGGAGAACGTGGTCTCGTCGGGGCCGATCATTCCCGCCCTGGCGCCGGCCTCGATGGACATGTTGCACACCGTCATCCGTCCTTCCATGGAGAGGCTCTCGATGGCCGAGCCCCGGTATTCGACGACGTGTCCCTGCCCGCCGGCGGTGCCTATCCGGGCGATGATCCCCAGGATGATGTCCTTGGCGGTCACACCGGTGGCTAGTTCCCCGTCGATGGTGATGGCCATCGAGCGGGGCTTGGGTTGGGGGAGGGTCTGGGTGGCGAGGACATGTTCCACCTCGGAGGTGCCGATCCCGAACGCCAGGGCGCCGAACGCCCCGTGGGTAGATGTGTGGGAGTCGCCGCACACGATGGTCATGCCCGGCTGGGTGGCTCCCTGTTCGGGGCCGATCACATGGACGATGCCCTGGCGGGGGTCATCCAGGCCGTACAGGGTGATCCCGAACTCCCCGCAGTTGTGAACCAGGGCGTCGATTTGCTTCTTGGACAAAGGGTCTCGGATGGGAAGCCCCCGCCCGGTGGTGGGCACGCCGTGGTCGATGGTGGCCAGGGTCAGGTCGGGTCTGCGCACCGTCCGTCCGGCCAGCCGGAGCCCGTCGAAGGCCTGCGGCGAGGTGACCTCATGGACCAGGTGCAGGTCGATGTAGAGCAGGGCCGGTTCGCCCTCGACCTCCCGCACCAGGTGGCGGTTCCATACCTTTTCGAAGAGGGTCTGTGGCGTGGCTTTGTACTCCGGTGAGACGCGCGGACAACAATAGCGGGGCTCATGCCCTCCCGGGGCAACGGCTCTCCCGCCTGGGTGTGCGGCAAGGCCGCTTGGACGGGTTAACCTTGGTACCGACCCGTACCAGGAGAGGAGTCTTGGCAGAGAGCAAGATCGTCCATGTAGTGGGCACCGGCACCGTCGGCGAACCGTTGATAGGTCTGCTGGCCGACAATCGGGAGGCATTCGGACTAGACGAAGTCACCTTCCACAAGCGCACCCCGCTGCTGGCGGAGCGGGGCAAGGTCGAGGACCTGGTACGCAGGGGCGCCATCCTGGCCGTGGACGAAGAACGGCGGGTCGAGTTCCAGTCGCTGGGACACAATCCGAAGTATGAGAAGTGGGAAGCCCTGGAACGCGCCTCGGTGGTGATCGACTGCACCCCGGCCGGCAACCAGAACAAGGCCGAACTGTATGAGTCGGTGGCCGGTCCCCGGGGCTTTCTGGCCCAGGGATCGGAGTTCGGCTTCGGGAAGATGTACGCGCGGGGGATCAATGACGCCGCCCTGGACGCCGAAGAGGACCGTTACCTCCACATCGTGTCGTGCAACACCCACAACATCTCCGCCATGATCAAGTCTCTGGCCTTCGACTCCGACGGCACCTCCCACCTGGAGAACGGGGAGTTCCTGTGCATACGGCGCGCCAACGACATCAGCCAGGATCGAGGTTTCGTGGCCAGCCCGACCGTCGACTCCCACAAGGACGGAAGGTTCGGGACCCACCACGCCCGCGACGCGCACCATCTCTTCGCCACACTCGGACACGACCTCCCGGTGTACTCCTCGGCGATCAAGCTGAACACCCAGTACATGCACACGACCCACTTCTCCGTGACCCTGGATCGGGAGATAGAGGTGGGGGAAGTGGTGGATCGCTTCTACACGAACCCTTGGGTGGCCGTGACGCACAAACGGTCCGCCAACCAGGTGTTCTCCTTCGGGAGGGATCACGGTTACTACGGCAGGCTCCTTTCCCACGCGGTGGTGGCCCTGTCCTCTCTGTCGGTGCGCAACGGCAACCAGGTGGTGGGGTTCGCCTTCACCCCCCAGGACGGGAACCCCCTGCTGTCCACGGTGGCCGCCATGCTCTGGTACCTGTATCCGGGTGAGATCGAACAGCGCATCAACGTGTTGCGGCGGTACCTCTTCCGGGAGGTCTGATGGCGAATCCCGGACGGTTGCAGCGTCAGGCGCTCACCGCGGTGGAGCGGTCCATCGAGGCGTTGGGGAGGGGCGATCCGGTGTCGGCCAGGATGGCGATCGCCACCGCGCTGGACAGGGACCAGACCGGGATATATGTGGGGATGGCCGACGCGGTCGACTTGGCGGCGGGGATGCTGGAGCGGGAAGAACCGGTCAGCGACGAGGCCTGGAGTCACCTGGCCGACGCGGTGGGGCCCGGACCCCTGCAGGCGTTGGTGGAGGCGGTCCGACATTAGGGAGCGGTCCCCGCTCGGCCCATGCCATGTCTGACTATCACCTCCATCTGTACCCCCATCGACTTCATCGGTCCGATCCCGTTCCCGAAGGGTTCCCGGTCGATCTGATCGAGAGGTACTGCGAAGCCGCCGCGGCGCTGGGAGTGCCGGAGTTGGGGTTCACCGAGCACCTCTATCGGTTCGAGGAGTCGGATCAAGCCCTGGGCCGGTTCTGGGAGGCCGACCGCGCCCAAGGTCCTGCATACCGGGCCCTGGCCGACTTCACCGCCCGGATGGTGGACTTGGACCGGGTGTTCCGGATCGACCAGTACGTGGAAGCCGTGTTGGAGGCCAAGGATCGAGGACTTCCCGTGCTGCTGGGACTGGAGGTCGACTTCATACCCGGAACCGAGGAGGCGGTGCTGGAATTGCTGTCTCCCTATCCCTGGGACTACCTCCTGGGGGCGGTCCACTGGGTGGGCGGCTGGGCGATAGACACCTCGGAATGCGCCGGCGAGTTCGAGCGGCGGGGCGTCGAGAAGTCCTGGGAACAGTACTTCGGGCTGGTGCTGGAGATGATCGCCTCGGAGATCGCCGACGTCGTGGCCCACGTCGACTTGTGCAAGAAGTACGGGTACCGGCCTTCCCGGGAGCCGCTGCACCTCTACCGGCAGGTGGTGGAGGCGGCGGCCCGGAAGGGGGTGGCGGTGGAGGTCTCCAGCCAGGGCCTTCGCAACCCGGCCCGCCAGGTCTATCCCTCGCCCGCGTTCTTGGAGATGTTCCGTGAGGCGGGGGTCCCGATCACCCTGGCCAGCGACGGGCACGCCGTCTCCGAGGTGGCCTGGGGACGGGACCAGGTGGTGGAGGCCGCCCGGGAGGCCGGATACGAGGCTTACCTGCGCCTGGGAGGAGACGCCCGCCAGGTCCCGCTTCCCGACGAGGTGCGAGGAGGAGGCGCCTGATGATCGTGGAGGTCATAACCGTCGGCACCGAGTTGCTGCTGGGCCAGATCGTCAACGGCAATGCCGCCCACATAGCAAACGTCCTGGCCACCAAGGGGTTCGACGCCCACTTCCAGGTGACGGTCGGCGACAACCCCGCCCGGATGGAGGTGGCGATCGCCACGGCGTTGGAGAGAGCCGACGCGGTGATCATCACCGGAGGGATCGGGCCCACCCCCGATGACCTGACCCGGGAGGCGATCTGTGCGGTGACCGGCCGTTCCCTGCTGTTCAGCAATGAATGGGCGGCGGTGCTTCGGGAGCGCTTCGCGGGGATGGGAAGAGAGATGCCCTCCAACAATCTCCGGCAGGCCGAGTACCCCGAGGGCGCCGAGTTGATCAAGAACCCCAGAGGCACCGCTCCCGGCCTGGCCCTGTCTCACCGGGGCAAGTGGATATTCGCGGTGCCCGGGGTGCCCCGGGAGATGGCGGGGATGCTTGCCGACGAGGTAATGCCCCGGTTGGCCGAGGCGTCCGGCGTCTCCGAGACACTGGTCAGCAGGATCATCAGAACATGGGGCCGGTCGGAGTCCCGTACAGCCGAGTTGCTGGAGGATCTCTATCTCCGCTCGGAGAACCCGAGCCTGGCCTATCTGGCCTCGGCCGGAGAGATCAAGGTGCGTGTGACGGCCAAGGCGGCGGACGTGGGCGAGGCGGAGCGTATGATCGCTCCTCTGTCCGCCGAGATCTGTCGACGCCTGGGACCGGCGGTGTTCGGCTTCGATGATCAGACGGTCGAGGTGCTGCTGCTGGAGTTGTTGGAGGAGAGAGGGTGGACCATTGGGACGGCCGAGTCCATGACGGCCGGGATGGTGGCGGCCCGAATCACCCTGACCCCCGGGTCTTCCCGTGTGTTCCGGGGATCGGTGGTGAGCTACGCGTCCGATCTCAAGGAGCAGTTGCTGGGCGTGAGCGCCGAGGCGCTCGGCGAAGGCGTGGTGTCGGCCCGTACCGCCCGGGAGATGGCCGAGGGGGCGCGCCGGACCCTGGGAGTGGACGTGGGGTTGGCGGTGACCGGATCGGCGGGTCCCGCTCCGGCCGACCGGCCCGTGGGTGTTGTCTATGTCGGGGTGGCGACGCCTGAGAGGACCGAGACCCGGCGGCTGCAGATGCCCGGAGACCGAGAGCGGGTGCGCGTCTACACGACCACTGCCGCCCTCCACCTGGCGAGGCTCGGCGTCAGCGGAGCATGGTGGAATCGGTAGGCCGGGTCTTCCTGGCCGTGGACCTCACGTCCGAGGCCCGGCAGGCGTTGAGCCGGCGGGTGATGGAGATGGCCGGTCACAGGAGGCTCCCTGGGCGTCCCACTCCTCCCCGGAACTGGCACATGACCCTTTGGTTCCTCGGCGACGTCGCCAGAGACCGTTTCGAGGTGATGTCCCATCACCTGTCCGAGACTCCCCTCGGCGATGTCTTCCGGTGTCGGTTCGGGGAGTTGGGGAGCTTTCCCCGCGCTCGGCGGGCCTCGGTCCTGTGGGTGGGGGTGTCGCGGGGATCCCGGTCCCTCTCCTCACTGGCGGCCGGCACGAGGGAGGCGGTGGCCAGTGCGGGGATCCCGTTGTCGGAGCGGCCCTTTTCTCCCCACCTCACCCTGTCCCGGATCCGTCCGCCCCAGGACGTCCGGGCGCTCTTGGACTCGGCCCCTTCGGCGGGGGTGGATATGACGGTGAGGGAGGTGACGGTCTTCCGCAGCCACCTGGGCGGCGGCCCTCCCCGCTATGAGGCGCTGGAGAGGTTCCCCCTGGGTTGAGACGGGACGGGGTACGGGCGCCTCGGCCGGAAGATGCTTGGTACCGAACGAATGTTCGATTACAATGTTGGGAAAGAATCCGGCCCTGATCGCTTGAAGATGCTTCGAAACCGGACCACAATCACGTAGTTTTGTCACAGCGGTCTTATAGCTTGTCTAGGACCGTTCAAAAGAAAGGAACCAACGATGGACAGGGAAAAAGCCTTGGAGATGGCGGTGGGCCAGATCACCAAACAGTATGGGAAAGGGGCTGTTATGAAAATGAGCCAGGCTGCCCACGGGAGGCCGGAGGTGATCTCCACCGGCGCCTTGTCCCTGGATGTGGCTCTGGGGATAGGCGGGATGCCGCGGGGGAGGGTGGTCGAGATATTCGGTCCCGAGAGTTCGGGGAAAACCACTCTTGCCCTCCATGTGGTGGCCGAAGCCCAACGCAACGGGGGGATAGCCGCTTTCGTGGACGCCGAGCACTGCCTCGATCCCACCTATGCCGCGGCTTTGGGAGTGGATGTGGACGAGTTGCTGATCTCCCAGCCGGACACCGGCGAGCAGGCTCTGGAGATTGCCGACATGCTGATCCGCTCCGGCGCTCTCGATGTGCTGGTGGTCGACTCGGTGGCGGCTCTGGTGCCCCGAGCGGAGATCGAGGGAGAGATGGGCGACTCACATGTGGGGTTGCAGGCCCGGTTGATGTCACAGGCCCTCCGAAAGCTTGCGGGCTCGCTCAACCGCTCTCGGACGACGGCGGTCTTCATCAATCAGTTGCGGGAGAAGATCGGGGTGATGTACGGCTCTCCGGAGACGACGCCCGGGGGTCGGGCGCTCAAGTTCTTTGCCTCGGTGCGGGTGGATGTGCGCCGTATCGGTTCGATCAAGCACCGTGGCGAAGAAGTGGGCAACCGGATCAGGGCGAAGGTTGTGAAGAACAAGATGGCGCCTCCCTTCCGCAAGGCCGAGTTCGACATCATGTTCGGTAAGGGAATTTCCCGGGAGGGGAGTCTTCTGGACGTGGCCTTGGACATGGGCCTGGTGCAAAAGAGCGGTTCGTGGTTCTCCCTCGATGACGACCAACTCGGGCAGGGCCGGGAAAACGTGAAGCAGTTCCTTTGCGAGAACCCCGAGGTCGCCATGCAATTGCAGGCCAAGATCTATGAACGGGTCGGATTCGGCGTGCCCGGTCTGGACTCCGACCGCGAGGTGCGGGCGGTGTTGGACGCCATGGAAGGCGCGGCCTCGGCCCGATGAGCCGGACCGGAGGGGGTTCGGCTGGTAAATCGGCTGCCAAGGCCGGCGAGGGCAGCTAAAATAAGGTTCGAATCTTGCTAACAATGTGAACCGGGATCCGGGCGCTCTCCCGCGGGGGACAGCCCGGTCAAGACTCGGTCTGGAATACGCCCCGAATGCCAGTAACTCAAATTGCCTGGGTCGTGGCCCTGGTGGTCACGGTCGTCGTTGTCATAGTCGGACTGATCATTGCCTTGATCAGGGTGCGGGTCGGTGGCGGATCGGCTCACGTCGAGGACAAGGTGGCCGAAGCCCGGCTGGAGGCCCAGCGGATCCTTGCCCGGGCCGAGGAGGAGGCGCGGGCAAGGGCTGAGAAGCAGAGAGCGACCGAGGAGGAGGAACTCGGCCGCCAAAAGGAAGTGGTGGAAGCCCAGAGGGCGCGGATCGCCCAACGGGAGGAGAGGCTGGAGCAACAGGCCGCCAACCTCGACGAACGGGAGAGGCTGCTCCTCGACCGGGAAGTCGAAGCAAAGAGGCTCAGGGAGGAGGCCCAGGAGGTGGAGGACCAGGCTTGGAGCGATTTGACTCGCCTTGCAGGCCTTGACCGGAAAGAGGCGCGCCGCCAGATCATGGACAGGGTGGAGCACGAGGCTCGCCGGGACGCCATGATGTTGATCCGCGACATAGAGATCCGTTCCCGGGAGGAAGCCGAGTGGCGGTCGCGGGGGATCCTGGCGGGAGTGGTGCAGCGCATGTCCCATGAGGTGGTGAAGGACGCCACTTCCACGATGATTGAACTGCCCAGCGAGCACATGAAGGGCCGGATAATCGGTAGGGAGGGCAGGAACATCCGCGCCTTCGAAGCCGCCACCGGGGTGAGCCTGATAATCGATGACAAGCTCCCGGAGGCCGTGGTCCTCAACAGTTTCGACCCGGTGCGACGGGAGGTGGCTCGCCTCGCCCTGGAAGCCCTGATTGTCGACGGGCGGCTCAATCCGACATCTGTCGAGGAGTCCGTTGCCAAGGCCGAGTCGGAGGTCTCCCATGCCATCCGGGATGCCGGGGAGTGGGCGTTGTTGGAGGTCAACCTGAGCAAGATGAGACCGGAACTGATCGAGTTGCTCGGCCAACTCCGCTACCGCACTTCCTACGGCCAGAATGTCCTCGACCACCTGGTGGAGTCGGCCCATGCCGCCGGGCTGCTGGCCGGCGAGCTCGGAGTGGATCCCGTCCCGGTGAAACGAGCGGCCCTCCTGCATGACATCGGCAAGGCGGTGAGCCACAAGCTGGAAGGGTCCCATGCCCACGTGGGCGCCGAGATAGCCCGCCGCCTGGGAGAGGACCCGGAGGTGGTGCACGGCATCGAAGCCCATCACAACGAGGTGGCGCCCCGCACGGTCCTGGCCGTGCTGGTCCAGGCCGCGGACACGCTGTCGGCGGCCCGGCCCGGCGCGCGGCGGGAGTCCTATGAGCAGTACACCCAGAGACTCGAGGGTCTGGAGACGATCGCTACTTCCTTTGAGGGGGTGCAGAAGGCTTACGCATTCCAGGCTGGGAGAGAAGTGAGGGTGCTGGTGGATCCCCGGCAGGTTGACGACCTGACCGCCGGAGCGCTGGCCCGCCAGATCGCCCGCCAGGTGGAGGATGAGATGCAGTATCCGGGGAGGGTCGAAGTCACGGTCATAAGGGAAAGCCGCTACACCGATTACGCCCGATGAGCATGACCCTGCTCGCCAGTCCGGTCCGCAAAGGCCCCCCCTCTGTCAGGGAGCCCAGGAGGCAGGGCCAGACCTATTACATACGCACCTTCGGGTGTCAGATGAACGAACACGACTCGGAGCGGATCGCAGGCTTGCTCGAGTCGGACGGGATGGCGCCGGCCGCCTCCCCGACCGGGGCCGATCTGGTGTTCGTCAACACCTGCACCATTCGGGAGAATGCCGACAACCGTCTGTACGGAAACCTGGGACAGTTGAAGGTCCTCAAAGACCAGCGGCCCGACATGATGCTGGTGGTGGGAGGGTGCGCCGCCCAGAAGGACCGGGAGTTGGTGCGGGAGAAGGCGCCGTGGGTGGATGTCGTGATGGGTACCCACAATCTGGGTCGGATCCTGGATCTCATGGATCATGCCCAGGAGTGGGGAGGGGTCACCGAGATATACGAATCACTGCACGATCTTCCCTCGCAGTTGCCCACCCGTCGCGAATCCCGGCACTCCGCCTGGGTGACGGTCCAGTTGGGCTGCAACAACACCTGCACCTTCTGCATCGTTCCCGCCGTACGGGGCCCCGAGGTCAGCCGCCGACCCGGTGAGATTGTCAGGGAAGTAGAACAACTCGTCTCGGAGGGAGTGGTGGAGGTCACCCTCCTGGGGCAGAACATAGACACCTACGGGCGGGATCTTGCCTTGAACGGACGCCGCCGCCCCATCTTCGCGGAGTTGCTGCGGAGGGTGGGGGAGGTCCGGGGGATTCGCCGCATCCGGTTCACCAGCCCTCACCCCGCGGACTTCAGGGAGAACGTGGCCAGGGCCATGGCCGAGACCGAGGCGGTTTGCGAGCAGTTGCATCTGCCTCTCCAGAGCGGCAGCGATCGGATCCTGGCCAGGATGCATCGCGGCTACAACGCCGAGCGTTTCCTGGCCCGCCTGGCCATGGCCAGGGACACGATCGATGACCTGACGGTCTCCACCGACATCATCGTCGGGTTCCCCGGGGAGACCGAGGAAGACTTCGAAGCCACTCTGGGTGTTGTCTCCGAGGCCCGTTTCGACCAGGCGTTCATGTTCATTTTCTCTCCCCGGCCCGGCACCGCCGCAGCGGAGATGGACGACCTGTTCGTGGATCCCGCCGTGGTCAAAGGGCGCTTCCGGCGGTTGGTGGAGATCCAGAACCGCATATCGGAGGAAAAGAACGCCGAGATGGTGGGGAGGCGGGTGGAGGTCCTGGTGGAGGGGCCTTCCCGGAAAGACGCCCGAGTAGTGAAGTCCCGCACCCGGGGAGGAAAGATCGTTCATCTCCGGGGAGAATTCCCCGCCGGGACGTTCCTTGAGGCCGAGATCACCCTGGCCAGGCGGCATCACATGATGGGAGAGCTGTACTGAGCCTTCTGATGGCTGTGGTGGGACCCACCGCCTCGGCCAAGAGCGAGGTGGCCATGGGCTTGGCCGAGAGAATGGGCGCCGAGATCATCTCGGTTGACTCCATGCAGGTTTACCGGGGCATGGACATCGGTGTGGCCAAGCCTTCGAAGGAGATGCAGGCCCTGGTCCGCCATCACCTGATCGACCTCGTCGAGCCGGATGAGAACTTCACGGTGGCCGAGTTCCAGAGGAGGGCTCGTCGCCTCATCGCCTCATCGAGGGTTCCCTTGATCGTCTGCGGTGGGTCGGGCCTTCACTTTCGGGCGGTGGTGGACCCCTATTCCTTCCCGCCGCACCACCCCCGGATCCGGTCCGCTCTCGATAGGCTTGCTCCCGCAGTGGCCCGCTCCCGGTTGCTGGAGGCCGATCCCGATGCCGGCAGCCACCTCGACCTGCATAATCACCGCCGGGTGGCTCGGGCCTTGGAGATTTTGAGCCTGAGCGGACGCACTCCTTCGGAACAGGCGGAGGAAGGCCGTCGACTCCAGGTGCAGGGCTATGAACCGTTGATCCCCTTCCGGGCCGTGGGGCTTGATCCGGGTGAACATGTCGGGGCCCGGGTTGCGGACCGGCTGGCGGTCATGCGAAGAGAGGGATTACTGGAGGAAGTGGCCGGGCTGGCCGGACGGATGGGCGCAACCGCATCCCAGGCGGTGGGATACCGGCAACTGCTGGCTGTGGTTCGAGGCGAGATCACCGAAGAGGAGGGATTCCGGCAGACCGAGCGGGCTACATTGGGCCTGGTGAAGAGGCAGCGGACCTTTTTCCGGCGGGATCCCCGCATCCGATGGCTGCCATGGTCCCAGGACCCCGATGAGAGGCTGGCCATGGCGTGGGAAGCCTTCTCGGGAGTGGTCACATGAAGTTCTGGAAGATGGAAGGGCTGGGGAACGACTTCGTGGTGGTGGTCGGATCCTATTCCTTCTCCGATACCGAGATCGTCGCCCTCTGCGACAGGCGAAGGGGAGTGGGGGCCGACGGGGTGCTGGTGGTCTCCGGACACCGGGATGGGGTGGGCATGTCGTATTTCAATGCGGATGGCTCCGAGGCCGAGATGTGCGGAAACGGGCTTCGATGCGTGGCCCGACTGGCAGTGGAACTGGGTTTGACCGACCGGCGGGAGTTCTCGGTCGACACTCCCGAGGGCCTGAGAAGAGTCAAGGTGTCCTCAACGGAAGTGACCGCCGAACTGGGTCCGGTGACGGTCGGGGAACAGCGGCGCATCGGTGAGCGGGACTTCCATCTGGTGTCGGTGGGCAACCCCCATGCCGTCTCCTGGGTGGAAGACCTGGATGGCATTGGGCTGGCGGCAACCGGTCAGGCGCTGCAGGGCATGTTCAGTGACGGAATCAATGTGGAGATGGCCAGGGTGGACTCCCCTGGAGGGATATCGATGCGAGTCTGGGAACGAGGGGTGGGCGAGACCAACGCCTGCGGCACAGGCGCGGTGGCGGCCGCGGCAGCAGGCCTCGCCCAGGGTCTCACCCGGGAGAAAGTGGAGGTGAGACTGGTGGGAGGCACGGCCCAGGTGACCCTGGAAGGGGGAACATCATGGATCACCGGTCCCGCCCGCTTGGTCTACCGTGGCGAGTGGCCGGGCTGAGGTCCCGCCCGAAACTCGCGAAAATCCCCCTTCGGGCCCTCCCCCTCCACCACCTTTCCAGGGTCGAACGCGGCCGGTCCAGGCCGGAACGGGCCTGCTGAATAGAAGTCTGACCTTCGGCGCGGTCCGGGCGGCGCCGTGAGCGGACCGGCTCGGTGTTTGGCTCTTATCAATGTGGTGGGTTGGTGGGACAAGAGTCAACACTGCCGCCGGCCGTTTTTTCACAACCTGTGGAGAAGGCCTACCGGGGGCGGTGGAGGTAACGCCTGGGAAGTTGGACATGCCAGAGAGGGACGGCCGGGTCGGGGAGGTCCGCCCGTCTATTTGAGGGAGCGGATTACCGTCACTACCTTGCCCAGGATGCGAGGATGATCGGGGACGAGGGGTGGGTAATCGGGGTTTTCCGAGACGAGTTCGATCCGCCCGTCCGTCCGGAATCGGACACGCTTGACGGTGGCTTCCGTCTCGTCCATGAGCACGGCTGCTATTTCACCGTTTTCCACTGTGGGTTGTGCCCTGACCACTACCCGATCGCCGGAGAGAATTCCCGCTCCGGTCATGGATTCTCCCTGCACTTCCAACATGAACAACTCTCCTTGGCCGACCAGTTGGGTGGGGAGAGGCAGCACGGAGTCGACGTGTTGTTCGGCGAGCAGGGGCGCTCCGGCGGCTATGGCCCCGAGGAGGGGAACCGACTGGAGGCTGGTCGGGTCTGAGCGGACCGGCTTTGGTGCGGGACGGACTTCGTCGATCACCACCAGGGCACGGGTCTTGGAGGGGTCCCGCCGAAGCCTCCCTGCCTTTACCAGGGTTGAGATCTGCGCGTGGACCGAGGAGGGTGAAGCGAGGCCCACCGCCTCACCTATCTCCCTCACCGTGGGGGGGTATCCCCGATCGGCGACCCGGTCCCTGATCAGTTCGAGGATCTGTCGTTGGCGGTCGGTCAATCGGCTCATGCCCGTAGACACTACTCCGAGGTCCTGGAAAAACCAAACATTTGTTCGATTTGGCAATCGAACAAATGTTCTATATACTGATCGAACATGCGTTCGACAACCGCAGACCCGCAGGCAGGTTTACGAGCTCTCTTCCTGGGGCTCCTGGTAGTGATCTTTGCCGGCGCCCTGCTCTTGCTGTTCGAAGGGGAGGCGGTGGGCGCGTCGGGGCAACAGGAGATGGAGGCGGTGGTGGTCTCGCCCGGAGAAACCCTTTGGGAGATAGCCGATCGGTTCTCACCCGAGAGCGTGGACCTTCGGGTCGTGGTGCGGGAACTGGTGGAACTGAACGGGTTGGAATCCAAGGTGTTGAGGCCCGGTCAGGTCCTTCAGGTGCCCACCGCCAGGTTCTGAAGATCGGTCCTCAGGGACTGGATCTCGATTTCAGCTATCTCGGTGATCTCGGAGACAGCCTGGTCAAGATCCTGTCCAATCGCCAAGAGCAGGGACGCCACCTGCGTCAGCGCGGCCGAAGCCTGTTCCGGCCGGCCGTTTTGAACAGCGTCGGCGTAAGACTCGAGGTGAACGGCCAGGTAAGGCAGCGTCGCTTGCAGGGCTTGATGGTTTTGGAGGAGGCGAGGCTGGGTGGGTGGACTGGCCGCCGCTTGCTCAAGGCGGGACTGCCAACCGGCCAGCAGTGCCGTGTTGTCCGCCAGATTGGTTATCTCCAGTGGTTCTGTCAGGGAGGGAGGCATCAGATTCGGGGCGATCTGTCCCCGGTAGGAGAACGTGGCCCCGAAAGTCTCACCCAGCCTGGAGATCCGTCCGGCCAGCGCCGTGGCCGCCAGCCGCATCTCGGCCAGCGAGGATCCATCGGTGGGAAGGGCTCCGGCGGACTCCACCAGGCTGCGTGAGGAGGTTCCCAAAGCGGAGATCGAGGAGACAAGTTCCGGGGTGAATGCACTGCCTTCCCGCAAGGATTCGAGGGTGGCAAGGCTTTCGTTTACCGATCCGGCGGCGAGGGAGGCCGCGTTCATCACAGTGGCACGCAGTTCGTCCTGGTCCTGTTCTGCTCCCCGTATGAGCGTGAGGATGGCTGCCGTGATGATTGCAGCCGTGGCCGCCAGCGAAATCGTGATCCACATGGCGGAGCGGGACGGGCGTCCCGTCAGCTGCTGAAGGGAGCGGGATGAACGAGGCTGCAGACGGGGGAGTGAAATGGGTGGCGACGGCGCATTCCACATTTCCCGGATGTCAGCCTCGGTCAGGTCGTAGGCCTGGGCCGGGGGGCGGGAGAGCACACCGGTGGCGGTAGCCGTGGCGTAGGTCTGGGTAGCTGTTCCGTTGGGGTGTTCGCCGTACCCGTTTCCCAGGGAGGGATGTTGTGAAGTGATCGGGTCCCGATGGGATCCGTTCATGACCGGGTGAGTACCGTTTCCCGCCTGGCTCACTCCATTCCGGTTGGGAACGGACTCCTCCCGTGGAGCGTCTTGGGCGCGGTTGTGGTCGATCCCCGAGTCGGGAAGCGAGGAAGCGGGATCAGTGTCGAGGGCCTTCTGTGGACGGGACCTTCGACGGGGAGCCGATCTGCGGACGTGTCCAAGGCTCCGCTGGGTGCTGGGCAACAGGTGCCTCCCGCGCGGCCGTTGCCTCCGCGGTGTAAAGTTTCGGTTGGACAAGCGAACCTACTTTGTGGTTGGTCCGCCCGACTTCCATTATGCAGAACATTAACCTTAGCGTTCGAAGACTGGACAACGAAGTACCTTTCCCGCGGGCTGCATATCCGGGAGACGCCGCCTTCGACCTGCCCACCGCGGTCGACGCGGAGATCCCGCCCGGGGAGAGAGTCAAGTTGCCCACCGGTCTGGCTGTCGCCATTCCCGAAGGGTGCGCCGGCCTGGTGTTGCCGCGCAGCGGTCTGGCCGAGCGGCTGGGCATCGGAGTGGTGAACAGTCCGGGGTTGATCGACTCCGGCTACCGGGGCGAGATCTCGGTGATCCTGGTCAACCTGTCCCGGGAGATTGCCCGCTTCTCAAAGGGTGATCGCATCGCCCAGTTGATGGTGGTCACCGTCCCTTCGGTGCAGTTGACCGAGGCGGACCGCCTGGACTCGACCGAGCGCGGCGAAGCCGGATTCGGATCGACCGGCTGGTGAGGGGAGGACTATAATGGCCCCGAGACGCGGAAGTAGCTCAGCTGGTAGAGCGCAACCTTGCCAAGGTTGAGGTCGCGGGTTCGAGCCCCGTCTTCCGCTCGTCACTGCTTCTTCTGCTGAGGCAGGAGAAGAGGCACGGCGACGTGGCCGAGTGGATTAGGCACGGGTCTGCAAAACCCGTTACTCCGGTTCGATTCCGGACGTCGCCTCCGGGATCGGGGGCTTCCGATGGGGCCCTTAGCTCAGAGGGAGAGCGCTTCCTTGACACGGAAGAGGTCAGTGGTTCAATTCCACTAGGGCCCACCCTGTTTTCCTCCGGATCGCAAAACGGCGCCTGGCTGAATAGGTGGCAACAAACAGGAGGGATGCTCCAAAGATATTCGGAGATGAATCTTGTCTGGAACTTTTCTCGAAACCGGCATGTGTTTTCGCGAGTTCCGGACGGCAGTCGACGGCGTGGCACAGGACCAGGTCCGCACAGGTTAGGGCGCCGTTTGAGAATGAGGAGACGCGGAATCCCCGGCCTTCAAGATGATGCTGAATACCTGGTAAAAGCGGTTTGAAGGTCTGGTGTCGGTGCTTTACAAGTGGCAAGTAATAGTTGTATCAGAATCGTTATTGTCCGTCGCTTGTAGTTTTGTGTAGGTTTCAGAGTTCGTTTATAGTGGGAACTACGCGCTAGAAAAGGCAGAAAAGAAATGGACAAGCGGAGTAACTTATCTCCTGAAGTAAAACAAGCCAGAGCCGCCGCTCGCTCGGAAACCAGGGCCGTGAGGAAGTATCTGGAGGGCTTGCAGGCAACGTCAGCCCGTCGGGGGCGTCGCAAGTCTCCTCAACAGGAACTTGAGACAGTGCAACAGCAGTTGGATGTCGAGTCGGACCAGATTCAGAGGCTCGCTTTGATCCAGCGCCGAATCGATGCTGAACGACGTTTGGCGGAATCTTCAGATCCCATCGACATAGAGGCGTTGGAGTCTGAGTTTGTCAAGGTAGCCAGGTCCTATTCGGATCGCAAGGGCATCTCCTACAAGGCGTGGCGGGAGATGGGAGTCGCCGCAGCGGTGCTGGGCAAGAGCGGAATTGCCCGCACTCGCGGCTAGCCACTCCTTCCGGCTACCATTGCCAGTGTGGGAAGGGCGCTTAGCTCAGCGGGAGAGCGCTGCCTTCACACGGCAGAGGTCACTGGTTCGATCCCAGTAGCGCCCACGTCGAATAGTTAATCAAAGGGCCCGCTCCGGAGTGGGTGGATAGGCGCAGGATCACCCGCACCAGCCTTTAAAGTAGTTGATCAATGTTGAACATACGCTGGGTGGACCTGCCAAGCGATTTGGCCGCATTGGAGAGTCTGGTCGCTCGAATCGAAGAGCATGACGGCCACCCTGCAATGGGGGAGCGCAAGTACTTTCATCTTGTAGATCCCCCTCCCCATGCCGATGCCTTCCCACCAGGCCTGGTAGCTGAGGATGAGGGAGAGGGGACGGTCGGGTACCTGGCCCTTCTGGAGGAGGACAGCCGGCTTTGGACGGTGGAGGCGGCCGTCAGGCCTGACTACCGCAGTGACGTCCACCTGTCGGGTCTGCTGGCGGAGGCCGGAAGAGCCGTGGGGACCCGGGGCGGAAGAGGCATTCGGCTGTGGGCATATATTCCCGAACTCACCAGGGCCGCCGAGACGGCCGGTTTCACGTTGGAACGGGAGCTTTACCACATGAGGGTGCCCCTCCCGCTCGGCGAACGGCCGCGCTTTCCCCCCGAGATCGCCATCAGGGGGTTCCGGGAGGGGGTTGACGAGCAGGCCTGGCTGGACGGGAACAACCGGGCTTTTGCAGGCCATCCGGAGAACGGCGACTGGGGAATCGCCGATCTGGATCGTCGTCGCCGCCGCCCCTGGTTCTCCTCCGAGGGTTTGCGCATGGCCTGGGACGGCGACGATCTGGCCGGGTTCTGCTGGACCAAAGTCCCATCGTCCCGGGCCGGAGAGATCTACGTGATAGCCGTCCTCCCCGGCTATCAGGGGAGAGGGCTCGGAAAGGCCCTGCTGTTGGAGGGGATCCGCCACATGCATGACGGCGAAGGTGCTCTGGCCTGCGTTCTGTATGTGGACGCCGCCAACCTCCCGGCGGTGAACATGTACCGTTCCATGGGATTCCGTCATCACCACACCGACCGTTCCTACCTGGGCCAACTCAGAGCGGATGACCCCGAAGCCTCGTGATGTACCCTATCTGTCCAGTGAGGAGACACGATTGAAACTGCAGTTGGAACTGCCCGACGGCGGCGTGATCGAGAGCGAGCCGGGCGTCACCGGCTGGGAGGTCGCCCGGGGGATCGGCGCCGGCCTCGCCCGGGCGGCCGTGGCGGTGCAACTGGATGACGAGTTACTGGATCTGACCCGTCCCCTCCAGAAGTCGGGAAGAATTCGGATAATCACCGACCGGATGGAAGAGGGCAGAGAGGTCCTGCGACACTCAGCCGCCCATGTGCTGGCGCAGGCGGTATTGGATCTCTACCCGGGATCCACATTCGCCATCGGACCTGCCATCCAGGACGGCTTCTACTACGACTTCGGGATGGAACGACCCTTCGGCCCTGAGGACTTGTCGCGGTTGGAGGAGAGAATGGCCGAGCTGATCGCTGCCGACCAACCTTTCATACGCCGCTCGATGAGTCGGGAAGAGGCCCTTGAAGTGTTTCGGTCTCATCCCTTCAAAGTGGAGATAATCGAATCGGTGGAATCTTCCGAGGTGGGAGAGGGGGAAGAAGTGACCATCTACAGCAACAACGGGTTTGTCGACCTGTGCCTAGGTCCACATGTTCCCTCCACCGGGCGGCTGAAGGCGGTGAAACTGCTGCGCTCTTCGGGAGCTTATTGGAGAGGAGATGAAAACAACCCGCAGTTGCAGAGAATCTACGGAACGGCCTGGGAGTCGCCGAAGGCTTTGGCGGATTATCTGCATCGGCTGGAAGAAGCCGAACGGCGCGATCATCGGAAGGTCGGCCCGGGTCTGGACTTGTTCTCGTTCCCCCGGCAATTGGGATCGGGGCTGATGGTATGGCACCCGAAAGGCGGCATGGTCAGAAAACTGATGGAGGACCACAGCCGCAGGCTCCATGAGAAATACGGGTTCGAGTTCGTCTTCTCGCCACACCTGGCTCGCAGCCACCTTTGGGAGACCTCCGGTCACCTTGACTTCTATGCCGATTACATGTATCCGGCAATGGCCATGGACAGGGGGGACGAGTACCTGGTAAAGCCCATGAATTGCCCCTTTCACGTCCTTATTTACGGAAGCCGGGGCCGCTCATACCGGGATCTTCCCATGAGGTTGGCGGAGTTGGGCGCGGTTTACAGGTACGAGAGGTCGGGAGTGATCCACGGCGCGCTCCGGGCCCGCGGATTCACCCAGGACGACTCCCACACTTTCTGCACCCGCCAACAACTCCCCGACGAACTGGACATGCATCTTCTCTTCGTGCTCAACTGGTTGAGAGACTTCGGCTTCGAGGAATTCGAGGCCGATCTCTCCACCCGCCCCGAGAGGTTCGTGGGCGACCCCCGGATGTGGGACGTGGCGGAGGACGCCCTCCTGCAGTCGATAAGGACCGGCGGCGTCTCCCACCGGGTGGCGGAGGGCGAGGGCGCCTTCTACGGACCCAAGATCGACATTCACGTGCGGGACGCCATCGGCAGGAGGTGGCAGATGTCCACCATCCAGGTTGACTTTGCGCTTCCCGAGAACTTCGGATTGGAGTATGCCGACTCCGACAACGTGTTTCGTCGGCCTGTGATGATCCACTGCGCGAAAGCCGGATCCATCGAGCGGTTCTTCGGAGTGCTGGTGGAGCACTACGCGGGCGCCTTCCCCCTGTGGCTGGCGCCGGTCCAGGTATCGGTGACACCGGTGGCAGACCGCCATCTGGACTATGCCCGGGAGGTGGGAGGGCGGCTGGAGTCGGCAGGTCTGCGGACCGAGGTGGATGGTTCATCCGATCGGCTGGGAGAGAAGATCCGGCGGGCAATGACCTCCAAACACCCCGCGGTTTTGGTGGTGGGCGACCAGGATGTGGAGAACGGGACCGTGGGCGTGCGCCGTCATGGGGAGAGGCGTGAGAGAAGGGCGGTTCCGCTGGAAGAGGTCGTGCAGAGCCTTGCGGACGAGGCTCTCCCTCCCGGCGGCCTGCCTGAGGGGCGTCCATGAGCTACCGGGGATCCGACGGGATCGTCATCCCCGAGGAGACGGCGCGCGCCGAAGCCGTCCCCGACGACCTCGATGCAGGGGCGCCGGGCCCCTATCGCTTCCCGGACCCCGGTCGACGTCGGTGGGCCGCCTGGATTTACCTGGCGATGGCCGGGCTCCTGGCGGGACTTGCCCTCTCGGAGCCGGGGCTGTGGATCACCGCTCTCCTCCTGGCCGCGATCGGCGCGTACCAGTGGTGGGCGTCGTGGCCCCTGGTTCTCGACCAGGCCGGCGCCCTGCAGACCGCGGCCGCAAGAGTGCCCTTCGGGGTCGGGCACGCCTCGGTGGCGGTGACCTTCGCCGGGATACGGTCCCGTCCCCGCTGGCAGGTGATCGTCTACTCCTCGGAGAGCCCGCCGAAGCGCAGGGCGCTGGTGGAGATCGACGGGGTGACCGGGGAGTCCTCAGAGGATGTGTACATAGAGGACCTGGAACCTCCGCAAGCCTGAGGCCGCCGGACTCTCAGCGACTTCCCAGTTTCCTCTCGGTCTGACCCACGTAAACCTGCCGGGGTCGAAAGATGCGTCCCTTGGGATCGGACGCCATCTCCCTCCAGTGGGACAGCCATCCGGGCAACCGGCCGATCGCAAACAGCACCGTGAACATCGCGGTCGGGAACCCCAGCGCCCGGTACAAAAACCCCGAGTAGAAGTCGACGTTGGGGTAGAGGCGCCGCTTTGCGAAGTACTCGTCGGCCAACGCCGCAGCCTCCAGGTCCTTGGCAAGCTGCAGCAGAGGGTCGTCCTTGCCCAACCGGGACAAAACCTCCCCGGCTGTCGCCTTGATGATTCTGGCCCTGGGGTCGAAATTTCGATATACGCGGTGCCCGAAACCCATCAACCGGAAAGGATCGGAGCGGTCCTTGGCGCGGTGCAGGGCCTTCTCGATGTCTCCCCCCTCGGATTGGATCTCCTCCAGCATCCCCAGCACCGCCCGGTTGGCTCCTCCGTGGAGCGGTCCGGACAGGGCGCTGATCCCCGCGGCGATCGAGGAGAAAATGCTGGCCCCGCCCGAGCCCACCAGCCGCACCGCCGATGAAGAACAGTTCTGACCATGGTCGGTGTGGAGGATCTGCAGCAAGTCCAACACCGCCACCTCTTCGGGGTCGGGAAGGGGGGACGAGTCGGATTCCGCCAGGGCGGTGTGGAAGAAACGGGAGGTGTAGGGGAGGTCTTCTCTGACTTTGATGGGTCCCAGTCCCAGCAGGCGGCGGTTGATGAGCGCGGCCAGCGTGGGAATGTCGGCCAGGAGGATCCGGACCGCCTCTTCGACGGCCTCCGGTCTGCTGGACTGTGAGAACTCCGGGTGGAGTCCGGCCATGGCCAGGACGCCGGCCGCCAGGGTCGCCATCGGATCGCTGGTGGCGGGGAAGGTGTCGAGAAAGTCGTCCATGTAGGGTCGGTCGACGGCGTAGCGACCGATCTCCTCCTCGAACCGGCCGATCTCGTGGCGGGAGGGAAGGTTCTCATACAGCAACAGCCAGGCGGCCTCCAGGAAGCTGACCCGGCCGGCCAACTCCTCTATCGGATAGCCGCGGTAGCTCAAGGTTCCGTTCTCGCCGTCCACATAGCTGACGGCGCTGGGATTCTCCGAGCTATTGGCAAAGCCCCGGTCAACGGTGATAACCCCCAGCTCGGAGCGAAGACGGGAGATGTCAAGCCCCCGATCGCCCCGGGTGGGCTCTACCAGGGGCAACTCCAACTCGCGGTCCCCGAGCAGAATTCTTGCATCATCACCCATGCGCCTAATTATCGTCCTTCCGAGAGGCGTTAATGACTTTTTGCGCTTCCTGGGGAGGGATTTCGGAGTAGTGGTCGAAGGCCACCTCGAAAGTCCCCCGCCCGCTGGTCATGGAGCGGAGGTCCACGGCGTAACGCTGGATCTCCGCCATGGGAACCTCGGCGGAAATGATCCGGAGGGATCCGTCCGTGTCCATGCCGTAAACGCGGCCCCGCTTGGAGTTGATGTCCCCGATCACGTCCCCGGTGTACTCTTCGGGCACCTTCACCGAGAGCTGGGTGATCGGCTCCAAGAGGACGGGGCGAAGCTCCTGCGCGGCCGCTCGGACCGCGGCGATCCCGGCCATCCGGAAGGAGAGTTCGTCCGAGTCCACCGAGTGATACTTCCCGTCGTACACCTCGGCGGAGACGTCGATCACCGGGAATCCGGCCAGCACGCCGCGGGCGAAGGCTTCCTGGATCCCCTTGTCCACCGCCGGTATGTACTGGCGGGGGATGGATCCTCCCTTGATGGAGTCGATGAACTCATATCCCTCGCCCTGGGCCTGAGGGGCGAACCGCACGAAGGCAACGCCGAACTGCCCGCGTCCTCCGGTCTGCTTCTTGTGCTTGCCTTCCGCCTCGGCCCTTCCCGTGATCGTCTCGCGATAGGCGATCTTGGGCAGTGCAGTGTCCACTTCCACCCCGAACTTGCGGTTGATACGGGCCAGGGTCACGTCAAGATGGACGTCTCCAAGCCCTGCCAGGATCGTCTCGCCGGTCTCGGAGCGTCGCTCCACGGCCAGCGTGGGGTCTTCCTCCACAGCCCTCTGCAGGGCAGTGGAGAGCTTCTCCTCGTCCTGGGTGGAGCGGGGAAACACCGCCAACTCCATCACCGGCTTCGGGTAGACGGCCGGAAGTATCACGGCGTCCGATCCGGGAGAACGCAGGGTGGACCCGGTGGTGGCCTTGTCCACCTTCGCCACCGCGGCCACGTCCCCGCACAGGATCCGGTCGGTGGTGATCGGGTTGCGACCCTGGAGGAAGAACAAGTTGCTGACCCGTACCGCCTGCCCGCCTGCCAACTCCAGGGTGTCGTCGGACTGGATAGACCCGCTGAACACCCGCAGGATGGAGATCCGCCCCACGTACGGGTCCCCGATCGTCTTGAACACATATGCCGCCGCCGCGCCGTCCTCGGCTATCTCGACGGAGCCCTCCGCCAGTGGAGGTGTGGGACGCTCGAGCGGGGAGGGAGCGAAACTCTTGAGAAAGTCGGCAAGGACGTCGATCCCGATCATCTGACTGGAAGAGCCCGCCAGCACCGGGAAGATCTCTCCCGCCCGCATGGCTTCCCGAATGACCGACACGATCACCGCCTGTTCGGGTTCCTCTCCCTCGAAGTAGGCGGTCATCAGGTCATCATCGGTCTCCACCACCGACTCGACCAACTCCAAGTGGGCCTCTTCCAGGACGGCCGCTACCTCCTCAGGCGCGCTGGGAGCCGCAGTACCCCGGGGATTGCCTTCCTCGTAGAGGTCCACCTGGCCCGAACTGACCCGGGCGACGCCCCTCAAGCCTGCCTCCTCTCCCACGTTGATCACCAGCGGCGCTATCCCCTTGCCGAATGCTTCGCGCAACTCATCAAGGGTGCGGTTCAGGGAGGAGCGATCCCGGTCGAGCTTGGTGACGAACACCGCCCGGGGAGTGCCCTCTTCGGCGGCCACCTTCCACATCAACTCGGTCTGTACCTCGACGCCGTCCACTCCCGAGACGACGAAGAGGGCGAGGTCCGCCACCCGGATGGCGGACCGGGCGTCACCCGAGAAGTCGGCGTATCCAGGGGTGTCGATCAGGTTTATCTTGCATCCGTCCCACTCGAGGGAGGCAACCGACAGGTTGAGGGAGAGTTTTCTCTCCTCTTCCTCCGGCTCGTGGTCCAACATGGTGGTCCCCCGGTCCACCGACCCCAACCGGGTCGTGACGCCCGCGGTGAACAACAGGGCTTCGGCCAGGGAGGTCTTACCACTCCCCCCATGGCCTATCAGGGCTACGGTGCGAATCGAATCAGGTGACAAGCGGGCTCCTCGTGACAATTTGGCAGGTGAATTCAGGATAGCGCAAACAGCCCGCCCCCTATTTGGCCGCGGCACGCGGTAATTTCGGGGTGCATGGCTCTGTTAGGCAGTGACGGACAATTGCCGCTAGCTCGGAGAGCGGTTAGCGTGAGGGAACCGTGATAGACATTTGGGTGCGCCCTCACCTGAGAAGGGTGCTTGATCCCATCGGGCGTTTCCTGAACCGGTGCGGGATCAGCCCTGCCGCCCTCACCTTCTTCGGTTTGGGGGTGACCATCGTCGGGGCCGTGATCATTTCCCTCGAGTTCCTGGTGACCGGTTCGGTGATCGCCCTGGCAGGCTCGGCGATCGACGGTCTGGACGGCTCGCTTGCGCGTGCGGCCGACAAGGTCACCAAAAGAGGAGCGTTCCTGGATGCCTCGGTGGACCGGCTCGGCGAGGTCGCCTGCTTCTCGGGATTGGCGGTGGCCCGCGCCGGCGAGCCGCGGACCCTGATGCTGATCGTCCTCTCGGTGTCCGGCGCCTTGATGATCCCATACCTGCGGGCCCGGGCCGAAGCGGAAGGACTGAGGGGGACCGGGGGCTTCATGGGCCGCGCCGAGAGGGTGATTCTCTTTGCTCTGGGGCTTCTGACCGGATGGGTCGAGCCTATGTTGTGGGCCATGACCGTTCTCTGCTGGGTCTCTGCCCTGCACCGCTTCGTGGTGGCCTACCGAGAACTGAAGCGGTGAAGTCCCGTTTCGCCTACTGGGGCGTCAGGGCGGCCTCGGGATTCATGCGCATCTGGCCGCTGTGGGTGGTGCAACCCCTGGGCGGCGCCGCCGGAGTGGTGGCTTCCCTGCTCCTGCCGCGGCGTCGCCGCATGGCCGGAAGGCACGCCGGCAGGACGGGACTGGAGGACAAGCTGGGCAGCCGCTCCCGAGCGGTCAGAAAGATGTTCGCCAGTTACGGCCAGTACTGGGGGGAGTCCCTCTGGGCCGCTCCCCGCAATGTGAGGCGGATAGCGGGGCGCTTCGATCTGGAGGGGGCCGAGGTGCTGGAGAACGCCCTGGAAGACGGTAAGGGCGTGGTGGTCGTGTTGCCGCACCTGGGCAACTGGGAGATGGCAGGCGCAGCCGTCTGGGACATGAATGTGGAGGTGGTGGCCGTGGCCGAAAACCTGGCGAACTCCTACATTCGCGATTGGTTTTCCCGGGTGCGGGGATTGACGGGCATAAACGTCGTGTTCGCCCACCGGGGTCTTCTCGGCGAACTCGAGAAAAAGCTTGACAGCCGGACCGCGGTTTGCCTTCCTTCCGATCGGGACCTGAGCGGCAGGGGCATCCCGGTGCAGTTTTTCGGGGAGGAGACGACCCTGCCGGCCGGGCCGTTGCTGTTGGGCATTCGTTCCGGGCGCCCGGTAATCCCGGTGGCCGTCTACTTCGAGAAGAAGAGCCGTTACCGGGCAGCTCTGAGGCCGCCCCTGGCCATTCCCGGGGAGGGAAGCCTCTCCGAGAGGCTCACCAAGGGCGCGCAACTCATGGCATCTGCATTCGAGGACCTGATCAAGGCCGCTCCCGAGCAGTGGCATCTCCTCCAGCCCAACTGGCCCTCCGACCGGGTTTGACCCTGGCTCATGAGGGTCTGCCTGGTCTCACCGTATGACCTGACCCAGGACGGGGGCGTCCAAGCGCAGGTGCTGGGCCTGGCAGCATGGCTGACGGGCCGGGGCAACGAGGTGCGGGTCGTCGCTCCCCGCCTGCCCAGGGACATCCAAGGGGTGGAGGTGGGAAGGGTGGTGCGAGTCCGGGCCAACCGGTCGGTGGCGCCGATCTGTCTGTCGCCGAGGGTCTCCGTCCGGATGAAGGAGACCCTCGGCTGGGGTGACGTGGCGCATATTCACGAGCCGCTCATGCCCATGGTGGGGTTGGCCGCGTTGGGTATTCGGGGTCCCAAGGTGGCCACCTTCCACGCCGACCCGCCGGGTTGGGTGAGCCGGCTCTACCGCGGTCTGCATCCCTGGGTGCGTTCCCTCAAAGCGCCCGGGACCCTGGTTACCGCGGTCAGCCGTCAGGCGGCGGTGGCCCTGCCATCCGGTTGGAAACCCGAGGAGATCGTTCCCAACGGAGTGGAGACGGCGATCGGCGGGGCGGGGGTCGACCGTAGGAGGGGGAGGGTGGTGTTCCTGGGCCGGGACGAGCCGCGCAAGGGTCTGAGCGTCCTCTTGGAAGCCTGGCCGCGGATCAGGAGTCGCCATCCCCATGCGGAGTTGGTGGTGATGGGGGCCGAGCGTCGCGATCCGCCTGAGGGCGCCGTCTTCCTGGGGAGGGTGGACACCGAGGTCAAGGAACAGACGCTGCGGTCGGCCGAGGCCTATGTAGCCCCCAACCTGGGAGGGGAGAGCTTCGGGATAGTGCTGGTGGAGGCCATGGCGGCAGGTTGCGCGGTGATAGCCTCCGACCTGACGTCCTTCCGGGATGTCGCCGGCTCGGCGGCGAGGTATTTCACGCCTGGCAGCGTCGATGAGTTGGTGGAACAGGTCCACCGGGTCCTGGGGAGTCTCCCGGTCTCGGCTCGGCTCTCCGAGGCAGGCCCGTTACGGGCGGACCGGTTTTCCTGGGATCGAGTGGGCCCGGCCTACCGGGATTGCTACGAAAGGGTGATTCGCAGGAGCGCATGACGTCGCAACCCTCCGGGTAAACCGTCGCTATTGCGGCCCGCCCGACCGCAGAGTTGATTACGATTAGGGGGATGGACCAGAGCAACGGTATGAAGACCGGCACGGAGTTGGTCAAGCGGGGACTTGCTGACATGCTGAAGGGCGGCGTGATCATGGACGTGGTCGACGCCGACCAGGCGCGGATCGCCGAGGAGGCTGGGGCGGTGGCGGTGATGGCATTGGAACGGGTCCCGGCCGACATCCGCAAGGACGGAGGGGTGGCGCGGATGGCCAATCCCGCCAAGGTGACCGAGATCATGGGGGCTGTGACCATACCGGTGATGGCCAAGTGCCGGATCGGGCACTTCCTTGAGGCCCGGGTCCTGGAGGATTTGGGGGTGGATTACATAGACGAGTCAGAGGTGCTCACCCCCGCCGACGAGGAGTTCCACGTGGACAAGTGGCCGTTCACCACTCCCTTCGTCTGCGGCGCCCGTGACCTGGGGGAGGGGTTGCGCCGACTGTCGGAGGGCGCCGCCATGATCCGCACCAAGGGAGAAGCCGGCACCGGCAACGTGGTGGAGGCGGTGCGGCACATCCGGGCCATCACCAGCCAGATGGAGGCGCTGGCCGACATGACCGACGAAGAGCAGGCAGACCAGGCCGCGATGATGAGGGTCTCTCCCGAACTGGTCAAGGAGGTGGCTTCCCTGGGTCGCCTGCCGGTGGTCAATTTCGCGGCGGGAGGGATCGCAACGCCCTCCGATGCGGCCCTGATGATGGCCCTCGGCTGCGACGGGGTGTTCGTGGGCAGCGGCATCTTCAAGAGTTCCCAACCCACCGCCTACGCCGCAGCAATCGTGGAGGCGACTACTTACTGGGACAACCCCGGGGTGATCGCCAAGGTGTCGCGGGGTCTGGGAGAGCCCATGCGGGGCAAAGAGATAGGAACCCTGGAACCAGCTGAGCGTTTGGCCGCCCGGGGTTGGTGACCGTGCCGCCCACCATCGGGGTGTTGGCGCTCCAGGGAGACGTGCGGGAGCACCTTGTCGCTCTTGAGCGTCTGGGCGTCCCGACCCGATCGGTGCGCCTGGCCGAGGACCTGACGGGACTGGACGGGCTGGTCATTCCGGGCGGCGAGTCCACCACCATCGGCCGCCTCGCCGAACGGTTCGGGCTGCTACACCCTCTGCGCTCCGCCCTCGCCGACGGGCTTCCCACCCTGGCCACCTGCGCGGGAATGATCCTGGTGGCAGGCGCCATCGTGGAGGGAGACCAGCCGCTGCTGGGAGCGCTGGACGTGGTGGTGCGCCGAAACGCCTTCGGACGACAGAACGAGTCCTTCGAGATGGACTTGGACGTAAAGGGTCTGGACCGGCCCTTTCACGGCGTCTTCATCCGGGCTCCGTGGGTGGAGAAGGTGGGGAGCGACGTCGAGGTGCTGGCCCGGGTCGGGGACCGCCCGGTGATGGTCGGCTCCGGCCGGATTGTCGCCACGTCCTTTCATCCGGAGTTGACGGACGATTCCCGCATCCACCGGCTGTGGATGGAAGACGCAGGGGGCTAGAGGACCGTGGCCGGCCATTCCAAGTGGGCGAACATCAAGCATCGCAAGGGGCGACAGGACGCGGCCCGCGGGAAGCTCTTCGCCAAGCTGGCCAAGGCCATCGAGACCGAGGCGCGCAAGGGCGGTGGGGATCCGGACGCCAACTATGCATTGGCGGCGGCGGTTTCGAAGGCCAAGGCGGTCTCCATGCCCAATGACAACATCCTGCGGGCGATCAAACGGGGGACCGGGGAGAGTGCGGGGGTCGCCTACGACGAGTTGTGGTATGAGGGGTACGCTCCCGGGGGAGTGGCGGTCTACGTGCAGGTCCTCACCGACAATCGTCGCCGGGCCGCCGCCGACGTGCGGGCGGTGTTCACCCGCAATGGGGGGAGCCTGGGAGAGCCGGGATCGGTGGGTTACCTCTTCCAGCCCAAAGGGCTGATCGCCGCGGCGGGGGACGAGGACGATGTGCTGCTGGCGGCGCTGGAGGCAGGGGCGGAGGACGTGAGGGAGACGGGTGACTCCTGGGAGGTGATCACCCCGCCGAGGGCCATGGCCGGAGTGCGGGCGGCGATGGAGGAGTCGGGCTTGGCCGTGGAGTCGGCGGAACTGACCCAACTCCCCATCTCGGAGGTGGCCGTGGACCGACGCACCGCTCCCCGGGTGCTGAGGCTGGTGGACGCCTTGGAGGACCTCGACGACGTGCAGAGCGTCTTCTCGAACTTCGAGATCAGCGATCAGATCCTGGAGGCGCTGGCCGGCCCGTGACTTAGCGCCGGGGAGGGCGGCGGGGGAGGAAAAGGCCGGGATGACAGTCCGCCTTTCCTTACACTTTAACTAGGTGTTGGTATTGGGAGTAGATCCTGGTCTGGCCCGCACCGGGTACGCGTTGGTAAGCCGGGGCAACCCCCATCAGGTGGTGGCCATGGGGGTGATCAGCACTCCGGTGAAGTGGCCGCTCGAAAACCGGTTGCAGGAGTTGGCCGGCGACCTCTCCGATGTCATCCGACGTTACCAACCCGGCGCTCTTGCCTTGGAGAAGGTCTACATAAAGGGGAACCGCTCCGCGGCGTCGGCGGTGGAGAGAGCCACCGGAGTGGTGATGCTCACCTCCGCGGAGGCGGGGATACCCGTTCGGGAGTACATTCCCAGCACTATCAAGAAGGTGGTCACCGGTGATGGGCGCGCCACCAAGGAGGCGGTGCAACGGTCGCTGTGGAGGACCCTGAGGCTGTCGGAGAACGGCCTGCCCCATGACGCGTTCGACGCGGTGGCGGTGGCGATCTGTCACCTCCAGCACCTGCACTTGGAAATCGTGCCGTGATAGGATCCTTACGGGGAACGCTGACCGAGAGAAAACCGGAGGGGATCGTCATCGATGTGGGAGGTGTGGGGTACGAGGTGACCATGGCGCCGTCTGCAGTGGAGGGCCTCCCCGGGGAAAGGAGGGAGATTGTGATTAGCACCCACATGCATGTGTGGGCCGACGGGATGAGATTGTACGGATTCGGCCACTCCGAAGAGCGGGACCTGTTCCGGGTGTTGCTCTCCGCACAGGGGGTGGGGCCCAAGATGGCCCTGGCGGTCCTCTCCACCCTGGCCGCACAGGAGGTTCGCGAGGCGGTGCGCCGGGAGGACGTGGCGGTTTTCACCCGGGTGAACGGAGTGGGGAAGAAGACCGCCCAGCGACTGATCCTGGACCTCAAGGGCAAGCTGGAGTCATCCGAAGCCAATGTGTTGGAAGGCGCATCCCGCTCCGCCGACCTGTGGGCGGCGCTCTCGGGTCTGGGCTATCGGAGTCACGAGATCCGGCGGGCGACCGAGGCCATTGACACCGGCGTCGGGTTCGAGGACCAGCTGAAAGCCGCGCTGGCGGAGCTGGGACGATGAGAGAGGAACGGGTGGTCGCCCAGCAGCCGGTGAAGGCGGAGGCCGAGTTGGAAGCCTCCTTGCGCCCCCGGTCCCTGGGAGAGTTCATCGGCCAGCCCCTCCTGCAGGAGAGGCTCCGGATCTCCATCGAGGCGGCGGCGAAGATGGGCATTCCCATGGGGCACGTGCTCTTCTCCGGACCGCCCGGACTGGGCAAGACCTCCATGGCGGGGGTGATCGCACAGGAGTTAGGGGCGAACATGCGAAGAAGCTCGGGCCCCGCCCTGGACCGGCCGGGAGACCTGGCCTCGATCCTGTCGGGCTTGGAGAGAGGCGACATCTTCTTCGTGGACGAGCTTCACCGCCTGTCCCGGATAGTGGAAGAGGTCCTGTATCCGGCGATGGAGGACTTCGCCCTGGACATCGTGGTCGGCAGGGGGGCGGGCGCCACGACCTACCGGCTCAACCTCCAGCCGTTCACCCTGGTGGGCGCCACGACCCGGCTGGGGATGATCTCCTCCCCCCTGCGGGACCGTTTCCAGATCATCGAGCGCTTCGATTACTACACGCCCGAGGAACTCCGGCAGATAGTCGTACGCTCCGCAGGGATTCTGGGAGTGAAGATCACCGGTGCCGGCGCGGAAATAGTGGCGGCGCGGAGCAGGGGCACCGCCCGGGTGGCCAACCGGCTCCTTGCCCGGGTGCGCGACTACGCGATCGCCCGGTCGGACGGGTCCGTGACCGGCAAGGTGGCCCTCCGGGCCCTGGAGATGCTGGAGGTGGACGATCTGGGACTGGACAAGGTGGATCGCTCCATCCTGGAGTCGGTGGTCCACAAGTTCGGTGGCGGGCCGGTCGGCCTGGGGACCCTGGCCATCGCGGTCGGCGAGGAGCCGGAGACGGTGGAGGAGGCCTACGAGCCATTCCTGCTGCAGGCAGGACTTCTGCAGAGGACCCCGAGGGGGAGGGTCGCCACCGAGGGGACCTACCTCCACCTGGGACTGACCCCTCCGGCCGATCCCCAACTCCGTCTGGTCTGACTCCGGCCGGAGATGCTCACCGTCGAGCTGGATTATCCCCTTCCACCGGAAGCGGTGGCACAGACCCCGGTCGAGCCGCGCCACGCCTCGCGGCTGCTGGACACCCGGACCCTCACGCACCGGACCTTCCTGGAACTGGCCGACCTCCTGGAGGCGGGAGACCTGTTGGTGGTCAACCGGACCAGGGTGCGGGCTGCCCGCCTGCGCGGCGTGAAGGTGGGGACGGGGGGCAGGGTGGAGGCGTTGGTGCTGCGCCGACTCTCCGAGGAGCGGTGGGAGGCGCTCCTGCGTCCGTCCCGGAGGCTCCGCCCGGGCGTCCTGGTGCAGTTCGGCCCGCTCCGGGCCGAGGTGGTCTCCGGCCCGGTTGACGGAGTGGCGGTGCTGGAGTTGTCCGGCCCCGGTGAGGTGGAGGAACTCGTGGAAGAGGAAGGGGAGGTGCCGCTTCCCCCTTACATCAGCCGGTCCCTCGAGGACCCCGAGCGTTACCAGACTGTCTTCGCCTCCCGGCTCGGATCATCCGCGGCGCCCACCGCCGGGCTGCACTTCACGGACCGGGTCCTGGAGGCCCTGGCCCGAAAGGGGGTGGAGCGAACCGAGATCGACCTGGAGGTGGGGTGGGCCACCTTCCGCCCGATCGGCGCCGCGCGGATCGAGGACCATCCCATGGGCGTGGAGCGGTTCCGGCTCCCGGACGAGGCGGCGGCGGCGGTGGAACGCTGCCGGGCCAGGGGCGGCCGGGTGGTGGCGGTGGGCACCACCGTGGTCAGGACCCTGGAGACGTGCGCAACCTCGGGCGGGCTGGTCGAGGCCGGCGAGGGGCAGACCCGGCTGTACGTGACGCCGGGCTACCGATTCGGGGTGGTGGATCTCATGGTCACGAACTTCCACGCCCCCAGATCGAGTTTGCTGGCCCTGGTGTGGGCGTTCATGGGCGAGGAGTGGAGGGAGGCCTACCGGACCGCCTTGGAGCACGGGTACCGCTTTCTCTCCTTCGGGGACGCCATGCTGGCCGAGCGCCACCCCGGGAGGGGCCGGGAATGACCCCGGTCTCCTGGACGCCGGAGGCGACCGACGGGCCCGCCCGGGCGGGGACGCTCCACACCCCGCACGGGGACGTCCCCACACCGGTGTTCATGCCGGTCGGCACCCGCGCCTCCGTGAAAGGCCTGGACGCCGCCGACCTGGAGGGGATAGGGACCACCATGGTGCTGGCCAACACCTATCACCTGATGCTGAGACCGGGCTCGGATCTGATCCACCGGATGGGGGGTCTGCACGGTTTCATGTCCTGGCGCCGTCCGGTCCTCACCGATTCGGGTGGGTTCCAGGTCTTCTCCCTCGGTCCCCGGATCACCGAGGAAGGAGCGGTCTTTCGCTCCGTCTACGACGGGTCGAAAGTGAGCCTCACCCCCGAGCAGGCCGTGCGCCACCAGGAGATGCTGGGAGCGGACGTCGCCATGGTGCTCGACATCTGCCTGGGCCTTCCCTCCCCGCGGTCCGAACTCACCGAAGCGATGGAACGCACCCTCCGCTGGTCGGAGCGATCCCTCGCCGCCCATCGCCGTCCCGACCAGGCTCTGTTCGGGATCGTGCAGGGAGGCGTGTCGCCCGAACTCCGCCGGGCCAGCGCGGCGGCCACCGCCGCACTGGGCTTTCCGGGATTCGGCATCGGAGGCCTGTCGGTGGGCGAGCCGGCGTCGGAGCGCAACCTGGCGTTGGAGGCGACCATGACAGAACTTCCCACCGAGCGTCCTCGGTACCTGATGGGCGTCGGGGACCCGCAGGGAATGCTCGACGCCATCGCCAGGGGCGTGGACATGTTCGACTGCGTCTGGCCCACCCGCCTGGCCCGGCACGGGAAGGTCCTGGGACGAAGGGGCGACTACAACCTGCGCTCAGCACCCTTCGCCACCGACGAGCGGCCTCTCGACCCCGACTGTGAATGCTCGGTCTGCGGTCGTTACACCCGTTCCTATCTGCGACATCTGCTGCGGGTGCGGGAGATGTCTTCTCAGCGTCTGATCTCCATTCACAACCTCGCCTATGTGACAGGGTTGATGAGCGCCGCCCGCCAGGCGATAGTTGCGGGAGATTTCTCCGGGTTCTGTCGCCGGTTCGCAGAACTGAGAGTTTCCGGCGACGCACCCGGCCCGCTAATCTGATAGCTTTCAGGCGCACTTAAACAGGAGTTGTCGGTAATGATTTTCGCTCAAGAGTCGGCAGGAAGCCCGATTTTCACCTGGCTGGTCCTCGGCGGGTTTCTTTTGTTCTTTTATTTTCTGCTCATCAGGCCCCAACGCAAGCGAGCACGCCAGCAGCAGGAACTGGTGGCGAACCTGAATTTGGGCGACCAGGTGCAGACCATTGGGGGAATCATGGGACAGGTTCGCAGCGTGGAGGAGGACTCAGTGGTGATCGAACTTGAGTACGGGTCGATACGCATCGCCAAGAGGGCCATAGCTTCCAAACAGGCCGTGGAAGGCTGATCCGTGCTTCGGCGGGTCATCGGCCTGCTGATTGTCGCAGGGATCGCCTGGGGAGGCCTGGCTGCCGTCTACCTGCTGGGCATCGAGCCCAAGCTGGGACTGGACCTGCAGGGCGGTACCTCGGTGGTGCTGACCGCACCCGACGACACGGATCCCGATGTGATGGAGTATGCGGTGGAGATCATGCGCAGCCGCATCGAGGACGTGGGCGGCGTCCAGGAACCGGAGATCTCCATCTCGGGCGGCACCACGGTGCTGGTACAGCTACCCGGGGTCCAGAACGAGCAGCAGGCGCTCGACGCCATCGGCCGGACCGGCCGCCTGTCGTTCCGCCCGGTGCTGGAATCCACTCCGGGCCTTGAGGGTCCCCTGGTCACCACCACCACTGTGACCACCACCACCATTGCACCTTCGGAGGGTGATGAAGAAGCCGCCGAAGAGTCGGGTACGACTTCCACCGCCCCCGTCACTACCACCACTCTGCCGGACGTCCCGGAGGGAGTGGACCCGGTCTCCGGCCTAACGGTCGCCGATGACCCCGACATGGTCGCCTACCTGCCCAACTTCACCCTGTTCGGGATGGAGGTCCTGACCGTCGGCCCCGCCGCAATGACCGGATCGGACGTCTCGCAGGCCCTTCCGGGTTTCAACAGCGTCTCGGCCCAGTGGGTGGTGAATCTCTCTCTCACCTCGGAGGGGGGTGACCTGTTCGCCGAACTCACCGGTGAGGCCGCCGGCTACCCGATCGGCGACCCCCGCCGCCAGATCGCCATCGTGCTGGACGGACAGATCATCGCCTCCCCCCAGGTCGCCGAGGACGTGGCCGCCGGGGTGGGCATCGCGGGAGGGGACGCGATCATCACCCTGGGCGCCGATCCCGCCGCGGAGGACCAGGCTCAGAACCTGGCGGTGATCCTCCGCTACGGTTCACTGCCGGTTGCCTTCGAGAGGAGCCAGGTCGAGAAGGTCTCGGCCACCCTGGGATCGGATTCGCTGCAGATCGGCCTCATCTCGGGAATAGCGGGGTTGGTACTGGTGGCGGTGGTGCTGTTGCTCTACTACCGTGCGCTGGGCTTGGTGGCGGTGCTGGGGATCGCGGTCTTCGGATCGCTCCTGATCGCCATCTACGCCCTGTTGGGCCACTACCAGGGGGTCACCCTCACATTGGCCGGTGTTACCGGAATCATCGTGGCGGTTGGCATCACCGCCGACTCCTACATCGTCTACTTCGAGCGTATCAAGGACGAACTCCGGGCGGGAAGGACCGTTCCCTCCGCCGCCTCCCAGGGCTTTCGCACCGCGTTCCGCACCATCCTGACCGCCGACACCGTCTCCATCCTGGGCGCCACGCTCCTGTGGTTGTTGACGGTCGGAGCGGTCAGGGGGTTCGCCCTGTCGTTGGGGATCGCCACCGTCCTGGACATCTTCGTGGCCCGGACCTTCACCCGCCGGGCCGCCTGGGTGCTGGCGCACAGTCCATTGGGTAGGAAGGGTTGGTTCTCCATGCCCGCCGCCGCGGGAGAGAGCCGATGAGCCTCTGGCGAGACATCTCCCGGGGCGAGACCCGCATCGACTTCGTGGGCTTGCGACGCCGGTGGTTCTACATCTCGGCCGTCCTGCTGCTCGTGTCGGTGGCGACGGTGACGGCGCTCGGTCTCAACCTGGGCCTGGAGTTCACCGGGGGTGTGCAGGTCCAGACCGAGAACCGGAGCGGAGTGACGGTTGGGGAGTTGGAGAGCGCCATGACGGGCTTGGGGGTCGTCGACTTTCGCATCCAGGAGATAGACGAGGGACAGTCGATTCGCATCCAGACCGGGCCGATCTCCTCCGCGCTGGAGGACGAGATGGTGGCATCCCTGGCGGTGCTGGTGGGCGCCCCGCCCGAGGACGTCAACCGCCAGGCGGTGGGTCCCACCTTCGGGGCCCTGGTGGCCCGGAGGGCGCTGTGGGCCCTGGGAGTGTTCCTGGGGGCGGTGGTGATATTCATCTCGATCCGTCTCCAATGGAAGATGGCCCTCTCGGGAATCGTCGCCCTCCTCCACGACCTGGTGCTGACCATCGGCATTTATGCCATCACCCGCTTCGAGGTAACCCCCGCCACGGTGGTAGCGGCGCTCACCGTGCTGGGCTACTCCCTATATGACACGGTGGTGGTCTTCGATCGTGTCAGAGAACTCGAGGGTGACTTCTCGGACATTCTCACCTATTCGGAAATTGTCAACCGGTCGATGAACATGGTGCTGGCCCGCTCCATCAACACCTCTCTCACCTCGCTGATCCCGGTGGGCAGCATCCTGTTTGTGGGGTCGTTGATACTGGGCGCCGCGCCTCTGAGGGACTTCTCCCTGGCGCTGTTCGTGGGGATCGCGGCGGGTACCTACTCGTCCATATTCGTGGCCTCCCCCCTGCTGGCCCTGTGGAGGGAGAGGGAGGTCGCCTGGACCGATCAGCGACGCAGGGTGGCAAAGAAGCGGGGCGGGTCCGACCGGGACTTGCCGGAGGAACCAACCGAGCCCTCCGAGCCGCCCACCACCTCCGAATTGTTCTCCATGGAGGGAGGAGCCTCACCTCGCCCGCCCCGCCGAAGGCGTCGCAGATAGGTCCTCGCCGGACGGCGGTCGGCTAGACTGTTGAGGGTGGCCGAGACCTCGGCGCAGCGCACCGCCTCCAGTCGAATCCCCGGGTCGGACGACCCGCTGGCGAGAGTGATATCGCGCTTTGTGCACCATCATCCCCGAGGCGACGTGGAGTTGTTGCGCCGGGCGTACGACGTTGCCGAGAAAGCCCATCGCGGCCAGTTCCGCAAATCAGGCGACCCCTTCATCGTTCACCCCCTCACGGTCACCCGGATCCTGGCCGACCTGGGGATGGACACGGCCACCCTGGCGGCCGGTCTGCTGCACGACACCCTCGAGGACACCGACCTCAGCTACAAGGTCGTGAAGAAGGCGTTCGGCGCCGAGATAGCCGACCTGATAGACGGGGTCACCAAGCTGGACCGCATCACCTATCCGAACCGGGAGGAAGCGCAGGCGGCGACCATTCGCAAGATGGTGGTTGCCATGGCCCGCGATGTGCGGGTCCTGGTCATCAAGCTCTGCGACCGTCTTCACAACATGCGGACGGTGAGCGCTCTCCGCCCGTCCAAGCAGAAGGCGGTGGCGACCGAGACCCTGGATGTGTACGCCCCGCTGGCCCACCGGCTGGGCATCCAGGAGATAAAGCACGAACTTGAGGACCGGTGCCTGGCCATCCTCCACCCGGGCCCGTACGCCGAGATCGACGCCAAGCTGCTGAACCTGGCCCCCGAGCGGGGAGTGGTGATAGACAAGATGATCGAGGAGGTCTCCGGAGTCCTCTCGGATGCGGGAATCCCCACCGAGGTGAGCGGGAGGCCGAAGCACCACTATTCCATCTACCGGAAGATGATGGAGACCGGCAAGCAGTTCGATGAGATCTACGACCTGATCGGGATCAGGGTGGTGGTCCCCCGGATAAGGGACTGCTACGCCACCCTGGGCGAGATTCACTCCCACTGGCAGCCGTTGAGCGGGCGGTTCAAGGACTTCATCGCCATGCCCAAGATCAATCTCTACCAGAGCCTTCACACCACCGTGGTGGGGACCGACGGCAAGGCGATAGAGATCCAGATCCGCACCACCGAGATGCACCAGTTGGCCGAGCGGGGCATCGCCGCCCACTGGCGCTACAAGGAGGGGTCCGGCGCGATGGACCTGGAATGGGTGGGTGACCTGGGGGGACTGCGGGAAGAATTCGAGGACCCCCGCGAGTTCCTGGACCATCTCAAGCTGGATCTCTACCGAGACGAGGTGTTCGTGATCACTCCCCGCGGCGAGGTGAAGTCCTTCCCGGCAGGCGCCACCCCGGTGGACTTTGCCTATGCCATCCACACCGAGGTGGGGGACCGGTGCGTGGGAGCGCGGATCAACGGCCGGCTGTTGCCTCTCTCCACGCCGCTCGCCTCGGGCGACATCGTGGAGATCATCACCTCCCGTTCCCAGGGCGGCGGGCCCAGCCGGGACTGGTTGAAGACCGTTCAGACCTCCCGGGCGCGGTCCAAGATAAAGCAGTGGTTTTCCAAGGAGCGCCGGTCGATTTCCATCGCCGAGGGCCGGGAGGTGCTCCTGGCCGAGCTTCGCAAGGCCAAGCTGGGACTGACCGCGGCCGGGCGGGATCGATTGCTGGCCTCCATCGCCGTGGACCTCGGCAAGTCCGAGGTCGACCATCTCTTCCTGGCGGTGGGACAGGGTGAGATGTCCGCCTCCACCGTGATCCAGCGGCTGGAGAGGGCGGTGAGGCCCACCCTTCCGGAGGAAAAGGAGAAGGTGAGTCTGCTGACGCCCCCCGTCCGCCGTCGCCGGACCGACGCCGAAGGTCCGGGGGTGCTGGTGGAGGGGATGGGGGACACCATGGTGAACCTTGCCCGGTGCTGCGCCCCGGTCCCCTCCGACAACATCATCGGGTACGTGACGACCGGCCGGGGGGTCTCGGTGCACCGGACCGAGTGCACCAACTTGAAGGTCCGCACCCCGGGAATGGAACGGATGGTGGAGGTGGCCTGGTCTCGGGACCTGATCAGTTCCTTCACCGTCTGGGTGCAGGTGGAGGCGCTGGACCGCTATCGGCTGCTGCGGGACGTCACCGCGGTGATCTCCGAGATGGGGGGCAACATCGTGGCGGCCACCTCGGCGGTGGGCGACGACCGGGTGGCTGTCCTGCAGTACGAGGTGGAACTCTCCGACGCCGAACTGTTGCGCCGCCTCTTCTCCGACCTGAGGGGGGTTGACGGGGTGTTCAAGGCTTTCCGGATCACCTCCGACGCGCCGTCCTGACCAGTCCTTAGATGCTGATTGACAGTGTCCCTTTGTGGTACACGCAGACCAACTGCTACGTGGTGGCCCCGGAGGCAGGCGGCCCGTGCGTGGTGATCGACGCACCTCCGGATCCCCGGGGAGTGGCCGAACTGTGTGCCAGGCGCGATCTGGCGCCGGTGGCGTTGGTGGTCACCCACGGCCACGTCGACCACATCGGCGGGGCCGGGGCGGTTGAGGAACAACTGGGAGTGGTCACCTACGTGCATCCCGACGACGACTTCCTGTCGCTCAATCCCCTCCGTCAGGTCATCGCCCTCATGGGAGAGGTACTGCCCGGTGAGTACCGGCCCCCGGCCTCCCGGCGCCCGTTGGCCGACGGCGACATCCTGGCCCTGGCCGGGCTGGAAATGGCAGTACTGCACACCCCCGGGCACACTCCGGGGCATTGTTGTTTCCACCTCTCAGAGGAGGGGGTCCTCTTCTCGGGGGACCAACTCTTCCGGGACTCGATCGGACGCACCGACCTGCCGGGCGGCGACTTCGAGACCCTGATGGAGAGCATGCGCCGCAAGATCCTGGGTCTGCCCCCCGACACCGCCGTGTATCCGGGACACGGGGAGACCACTACCCTCGGTCGGGAACGTCTTCACAACCCCTTTCTGACCTCCCTTCGCTAGACGATGATTATCCGCTCCCCCAAGGGAACCGACGTGATCGGTCCGCCTCGCTCCGCCCGCTGGCGAGAGGTGCTGACCCTGTGGGAGAACCTGTCCGGCTCCTACGGGTATGAGTTGGTAATCACTCCGGTCTTCGAGTTCACGGAACTGTTCGAGAGGGGAGTCGGCGAGACCAATGAGATGGTCACCAAGCAGATGTACACCTTCGCAGACCGTCGGGGACGCTCCCTCAGCCTTCGTCCGGAGGGCACCGCCGGGGTGATGAGGGCGTACCTGGCCCAGGGAGGGACGGGACGCTGGAAGGTCGCCTATTCGGGGCCGATGTTCCGCTACGAACAGCCCCAGGGCGGGCGCCGCCGCCAGTTCTGGCAGATAGGGGTGGAGTGTGTCGGGTCGGCCTCGGCCGCGGCGGACGTGGAGGTGATCGCCCTGGCCGAAGAGTTCCTGTCGGCGGTGGGGGTGGAGAACGAACTGCTGATCAACAGCCTTGGCGATGGGGAGTGTCGCGCTGCCCATCTGGAGGACCTGAGGGCGGCGATGGTCCGGTCGATGGCCGACTTGTGCTCCAGCCACCGCGACTTGGTGGAGTTGAACCCTCTCCGCATTCTGGACTGTAAGCTGTGCCGACCCGATCCCGAGGCCCTCCCGGACATCGCCGATTACTGGTGCGGGTCGTGCAGGGACCACTTCGCAGAGGTCAGACAGGGCCTCGACGACCTGGGAATCGCATACCGGAGGTCGTCCCGGCTGGTGCGGGGGCTCGACTACTACTCCAGGACGACGTTCGAGTATGTCGCCACCACCCTGGAGACCTCCCAGTCCACCGTGCTGGGGGGAGGCCGGTACGACGGCCTGGCCGAGACCTTGGGCGGCCGTCCGGTGCCCGGGGTGGGGTTTGCCGGGGGGATCGACCGGATGCTCCTGGCCGCGCCGGGAGAGGACGCCGGCCTGGATGTCTTCCTGGTTGGCGAAGGAGGGGTCGCGGCCCTTGATCTGATGGAATGGGCTGCGCCGCTTCGCAGAGCGGGACTCCGGGTGGGGTTCGAGTTGGACGCCCGGAGCGTCAAGGCGCAGTTCCGGGCCGCCACCCGTTCGCGGGCCAGGTATGTCGGAGTGGTGAGCGGTGAGCGGTTGGAGATGCGCGAGGGACGGGATCGCGAGACCCTGGGCCCAGAAGACCTGGAGAAGTGGGGAATGAAGGCGTTCGACCCGGAGACGAGAGCGTGAGGAGCCATACCGCCTCCCAGATAGGGTTGGAGACCGTGGGGGAGACGGTCACCCTGGCGGGGTGGGTGGACCGGAGACGTCACCACGGGGGGGTGGTGTTCGTGGACCTGCGGGACCACACCGGGATCGTGCAGGTGGTGCTGGATCCTGCGGGCATCCGGGAGTCGGCCGAGTTGCGGCGGGAGTTCTGCGTGCAGGTGCGGGGAAAGACCGTGCGTCGCCCGGAGGGCTCGGAGAATCCCGACATGGCCAGCGGGATGGTGGAGGTGGAGGCTTCGGGGTTGAAGATACTGAGCCGTTCGGAGGAACTCCCCTTCCTCATCGAGGACCGCATCACCGCCGAGGAACTGCTTCGGCTGGAATACCGGTACCTGGACTTGCGCCGCCCCCGCATGGCCCGCAACCTCCGGGCCCGATCGGAGGCGCTGCGGACCGTTCGGCGGACGCTGGAGGACCTGGGGTTCTGGGAGGTGGAGACGCCCACCCTGATCCGGTCCACCCCCGAGGGGGCCCGGGACCTGCTGGTCCCCAGCCGCCACAACCCGGGGAGCTTCTACGCCCTTCCCCAGTCTCCCCAGATCTACAAGCAACTGCTGATGGTGGCGGGGGTGAGCCGCTACTACCAGATGTGCCGGTGCTACCGGGACGAGGACTTCCGGTCCGACCGGCAACTCGAGTTCACCCAGATCGACATTGAGGGGTCCTTCTGGGGACAGGAGGACGTGCTGGCCACCGTGGAGAAGGTGATCCTGGCAGTGGCGGCGGCTCTTCGACCGGATCAGACGCTCGATCTACCCTTCCGGCGGCTCACCTACTCGGAGGCGATGAGCCGCTACGGCACCGACAAACCCGACCTCCGCTTCGGCATGGAGATAGTCGAGTTGTCGGACGTGTTCGCCGACACCGGCTTCCGGGCGTTCGCCGGTGTCCTGGCTTCGGGAGGGGTGGTGCGGGGAATAAACGCCGGCCCGATTTCCATGAGCCGGGCCCGGGCCGACGCCCTGATAGAGAAGGCCCGACAGTTCGGGGCGGGAGGGCTGGTGTGGATGGTGGTGGAGGACGGGGGTCCTCCCCGCTCGCCGGTTGCGAAGTTCCTGTCCGACGCCGAACTCGACGGGGTGGTCCGGGACCTGGGGGGGAATCCCGGCGACGCCCTGTTGCTGGTGGCGGACGCCGAGCGGACCGTCTCGGACGTCCTTGGCCGTCTGCGGTCGGAGTTGGGCCAGCCTGACGATCCCGGGCGTCTGGAGTTCCTGTGGGTGGTGGACTTCCCCATGTTCGAGGAGCGGGACGGAGAGATCACCTTCCTCCATCACCCGTTCACCTCCCCGGCGGACGTTGAGATGATGAAGGACCGTCCCCTGGAAGCCGCGGCGAAAGCCTACGACCTGGTCCTGAACGGCGTGGAGCTTGGTTCGGGGAGTGTCCGGATTCACGACTCCGACGTCCAGCGGCGGGTGTTCCAGATCCTGGGGATCTCCGACGACGAGGCGGAGGAGCGCTTCGGATGGTTCATCCGTGCCCTGCGTTTCGGCACGCCCCCCCATGCCGGTTTCGCGGTGGGATTCGACCGCCTGGTGGCGGTGCTTCGCGGGGTGGCGAGCATCCGGGAGATCATTCCCTTTCCCAAGACCCAGACCGGCGCCGAACCGCTGAGTCGCACTCCCGCCTCGGTCAGCAACCGGCAGTTGAAGGAACTGGGCATCGCCGTCGATCCCCGCCGGATCAAGGCCTCTCCGCCGGCTTAGGAGCGATGGCCAGCTACGGCGCCGATGACCTGTTCGCCGCCCGGCGGGCGGAGGTCCTGGCGGAGGTGGCGCCGCTGGCAGAGCGCATGCGTCCGAGGAGCCTGGACGAAGTGGTGGGATTGCCCGACCTCCTGGGCGCCGGGTCCGCCTTCCGGGTCCTGGTCGAGTCGGGCAGGCCCGTCTCGATGGTGTTGTGGGGCCCTCCGGGAAGCGGCAAGACCACCCTGGCCCGGTTGGTGGCCCTGCATTGTTCGGCGGCCTTCGAGACGCTCAGCGCCACTTCCGCCGGCGTCAAGCAGGTGAGGGAGATCCTGGCGTCTGCCCGTCGCCGCCTGGAGGGCGACGGCCGGCGCACGGTGTTGTTCCTCGATGAGATACACCGCTTCTCCAAGAGCCAGCAGGACGCTCTGTTGCCGGGGGTGGAGAGCGGGACCCTGATCCTGATCGGGGCGACCACCGAGAACCCCTTTTTCGAGATCAACAGTCCGCTGATGAGCCGGATGGTGTTGTTCCGCACTCACAAGATCCCTGACGAGGCGCTGGAGGTGCTGGTGGACAGGGCCCTGTCGGCGAGGCGACGAGGATTGGGGGAGGACGACCTGCAGATTGCCGGGGACGCCCGGGAGGCGCTGGTGACCAGATCGGGAGGTGACGCCCGGGGACTGTTGAACGCCCTTGAGGTCGCGGCGCATCTGGCCAAGGGCAGGGGATCAGGAGTTATCGAGACAGATGACGTCTCCGAAGCGCTGGGTCAGCGGATAGTCCGATACGACAAGGCGGGAGACCGCCATTACGACGTGATCTCCGCCTTCATCAAGAGCGTGCGGGGTTCTGATCCCGATGCTGCCCTGTACTGGCTGTTTCTCATGCTTGAGGGCGGCGAGGATCCCGAGTTCATTGCCCGCCGGTTGGTGATCCTCGCATCCGAGGACATCGGTATGGCTGACCGGTGGGCGCTTCCGGTGGCGACTGCGGCGGCCCAGGCCCTCTCCTACGTTGGGATGCCCGAGGCCGCCTATCACCTGGCCCACGCCACCCTGTTCCTGGCTCAGGCGCCCAAGTCGAACTCGGTCACCTCCGCCATGGCCCGGGCGCGGTCCGCGGTCCGGGAGGGGCCCAGTCCCTCCGTCCCCCTCCATCTTCGCAGCGGTGGCTATCGTGGAGCAGACGTTATCGGACACGGAGAAGGCTACGTATACCCGCACGACCACCCCGGCCGCATCGTTCCACAGGATTACTTCCCCCCGGAGGTCAATCCACAGGTGTTCTTCCGTCCTACCCAAAGCGGTTTCGAAGCCGAAATCCGGCGACGCCTGATTGAGATCGATCATGTGTTGGGACGAGCCGGACGCCAGGAGGAGCAGGCGTGACCGCTCTGGGAATTGACATCGGCGGCTCGGGAGTCAAAGGCAATCTGGTGGACGCCGCCACCGGAGCGCTCCTGTCCGAACGCCTTCGCATACCCACTCCCCGCTCGGGGTCCACCGAGGCGGTGGGCGAGGTGGTGGCGGAGATAGCCGAGCACTTCCGGCGAGAGAGCGGGCATGAAACCCTACCGGTGGGGTGTGGGTTTCCCGGGGTGATCAGATCGGGCGTGGTAAGCGCCGCCACCCACCTGGACAAGGCCTGGTTGGGCGCCGACGTGGTCGCCATTCTCTCCGAGGCCGTGGGCAGCCCGGTCACAGTTCTCAACGACGCCGATGCGGCCGGGGTGGCCGAGATCACCTTCGGGTCGGCCAAGGATCGGAGCGGCACGATCCTGATGATCACCCTCGGCACCGGGATCGGGAGCGGGATGTTCCGGGACGGCCGGCTGGTTCCCAATTTCGAGTTGGGCATGCTGGAACTGGGCGGTCATCACCCCATCGAGGACCGGGTGGCCTACCGCGTATTCAAGCAGGGGGAGTTGAGTTGGAAGAAGTGGGCCAGACGGTTGAACCGCTACCTACGGCATGTCAACGCGCTCTTCGCTCCGGACCTGATAGTTCTCGGGGGAGGAGGGGTGAACAAGTGGTCCCGCTTCGGCCACCGCCTGGATGTGCCGGTGGATGTGGCCCCCGCCCATTTCGGGAACCATGCCGGCATCGTCGGCGCCGCCCTGGCCGCGGTGAACCCAGGCGCCCTGATGGGGGAGAATGGTTGAAGCCCCGACAAGGTAAGGGGTGTAGGCGAAACTGGTTGTATCCCTTGGGAAGAGTGTGAAAACATCCCACTCGGAAGCGTTGACTTTTGTCCCACCCGCAATACACAGTGGAATGAACCAAACATCGAGACGGTCCGCTTCAGGCGCCGACCGGACCGCGTCAGGCATCAACACCCGTGATCCGATCAACCCCCGTCGGGCTGGACAGCTCATTTCTGCTCTGGAGAGGTGGTGGTGGGTGAGGGAGCCCAAAGGGAACCCCGTTTTTCGCGCTTTTGTGATTTATGGGGTGGGCGGCATCGGTTGAGAGGCCATGCGTAGCGTCCCCGCCATTCACTTCCCGTCGCTACATGTCAGGGGGGGTCCGTCCCGGACTCCGGGCCGCCAGGCTCTTTGCTAAAGAAAGCGGAGAACCGGCTCACCTGGTCGGGAGGGAGCCTGACTACCAAATCTATTCCGTCGGGGCCCTCGTTCGAGGAGAGAACTTCCCCTGTCCGGTGGAGAGCCGCCAAGGCGTCTCCTCTGGCGTAGGGCACCCGCACCGAGATGGTCGAGGAGCGGGCGTTCAGCCAGCGGATGAGCGTCTCCATCAGTTTCTCGGTCCCCTCGCCGGTGAGCGCCGACACGGCGACTGCGGTCTCGGCGGCTCCTAGGAGGCGCCGGACCACTGAGGGAGACGCCGCATCGATCTTGTTCACCACGATGATGGTCGGCACCGAGTCCGCCCCGATCTCGGCCAGGACTTCCCGGACCGCCGTGATCTGGCCTTCGGGATCGGTGTCATCGGCGTTTACGAGATGGAGTATCAGGTCGGCGTCGCGGACCTCCTCCAGAGTGGACTGGAAGGCTTCCACCAAGCGGTGGGGGAGCCTCCGTACGAATCCCACGGTGTCGGCCATGAGCATCTCCCGGCCTCCTGGTAGCCGGAGGCGGCGGATGGTGGGATCCAAGGTGGTGAACAGGCGGTCTTCGGTGAGCACCCCGGCTCCGGTCAGCTGGTTCAGGAGGGTCGACTTGCCGGCGTTGGTGTAACCGACCAGGGCGATGATGGGCACTGCGGCCTGGACGCGAGATTGGCGCCGGGTTTGGTTCTGGCGCCGGAGGGCGGATAGATCCTTCTCGAGGGAGGTGATCCTCTGGCGGATGCGGCGGCGGTCGCTCTCGAGGCGGGTCTCTCCCGGCCCCCGGGTGCCGATCCCTCCCGCCTGCTGGGAAAGCTCCTCGCCCGTGCCGCGAAGACGGGGCAGCCGGTAGCGCAGCAGCGCCAGTTCCACCTGGAGCGCTCCCTCACGGGAGGTGGCGTGCTGGGCGAAGATGTCGAGGATCACCGCCTCGCGGTCCACGACGTCACATTCGAACAGTCCCTGCAGGTTGCGTTGCTGTGCGGGGGTGAGGGCATTGTCGAACACCACCACGTCGATGTCCTCTGCCTTGGTGATATCGGCCACTGACGCTGCCTGGCCCTTGCCGATGAACAGCCCCGGATCGGGAGCGGGCCGGTTGAACACCTCCCGGTCGACCGGCTCGGACCCGGCGGTGTCGGTCAGCAGAGCCAGCTCTTCGAGGGACTGTTCCACCTCGAGAGATGAGTTGCGCCCCAAACGCACTCCCACCAGGAAGGCTCTCTGGCGGGGTACCTCGAGGTCTGCAACCGTGGCGGTGAGCCGGCGGCGTTCCCGACCGAGATGTTGATAAGTCATTTCTTCGTCCGGAGGGTTGGGAACCTACAGATACTGACCCTCGTCGAGAGCCTGCTCGGGCTCTTCCTCGGCGATGATCTGCGATTGGCGAACCGCCACCACCGGCTTTCCGGTGGGCGGCCACAGAAAACGCCAAGCGCCGGTGGGGACCGCCCAGAAGTGCCGGCCGGTCACCACGTCGATCAGGGACAGCGCGTCGTTCTGGCCGTTGGCGCCGGTTGACACCAGGAGTCCCGAGCGGGTGGTGGATTCCTGCGGGACGTGCCCCACCCGCCAGCCATTGGACACTTTGTATTCGGTCGCTTCGTTCTGATTGGAACCCATGTGCACTTAGTTTGGCGCGTCAGCGGGGGACTTTGTCTGTTTCGGTCAGCATCTCACCCGCCTATGTAGCTCATCTCCACCTTTTGTCCGATCCCCACCGTCTCGCCCGAGCGGAGCTCCGAGTACTGGTCCACCCGCTCCGACCAGACCGAGCCGATCTGTCGGCGAAGCTCCTCATCGGACACCCCGGAGCGGACCGCCTCCCGGAGATCGGTCCCGAACACCGCGAACAGGCATGTGTAGAGCTTTCCGTCTGCCGAGAGCCGGGCTCGCGTGCAGTCACCGCAGAAGGGCTGGGTCACCGATGCGATCACGCCCAGTTCTCCCTGACCGTCGGCGTACCGCCAGCGCTTCGCCACCTCGCCCCGGTAGTTGGGTTCGAGGGGCTCGATGGGGAAGACGTCGTTGACGGTGTTGATGATCTCATGCGCCGGGGTCACGTCGTCCAGCCTCCAGCCGTTGGTGACGCCGACGTCCATGTATTCGATGAAGCGGAGGATGTGGCCGCTCCCCCGGAAATGGTCCGCCATCTCTACGATGGAGTGATCGTTGATCCCCCGTTGGACCACCATGTTGACCTTGATGGGAGTGAGCCCCGCATCGGCTGCCGCCTCGATCCCGGCCAGCACGTCGGACACCTTGGCGCCGACGTCGTTCATGGCCGAGAAGACCTCGTCTGAGAGGGAGTCGAGGCTCACCGTAACCCGGTCGAGTCCGGCGTCGGCCAGTGCCCGGGCTTTCCGGGGGAGCAGTACACCGTTGCTGGTGAGCGTCAGATCGGAGACTCCCGGCACTTCCGCCAGCATGCCCACCAGCTTCTCCAGCCCGGCTCTCAGGAGGGGCTCGCCGCCGGTGAGCCGTACCTTCCTCGCGCCCAGGGAGGTGAAGATCCCCGCGAGGCGGGTTATCTCCTCGAAGCTGAGGAGCGCGGTGCGTTCCAGGAACTTGTAGTCGCGATTGAAGATCTCCTTGGGCATGCAGTAAGTGCACCGGAAATTGCACCGGTCGGTGACCGAGATGCGCAGGTCCGCCAGGGTCCTGCCCAGGCGGTCGAAGGGCTTCACGTTTAGGTTGCTCACTTGGCCATGACCTTAGCAAGGAACGGATCCTCCGGGTTCCCGGTATTGCCGCCGCAAAACACCCCGAATCCGCCAGACTTGAGACCCAAGCTATCGGTAAGGAGTGCCATGCGAAGCCACGACATCGACTACGAGATCCGTGGAGACGACCTGCAGTTCGTGGAGGTGTACCTGGACCCCGAGGAGACGGCGGTCGCGGAAGCCGGAACCATGATCTTCATGGACGAGGGCGTCACCTTCGAAGCCAAGATGGGGGACGGGTCCGAGCCCGAGGGAGGAGGCGGCTTCTTCCGGAAGGCGAAGAGCGCGGCCGGAAGGGTCCTGAGCGGCGAGTCCCTGTTCATGACCCATTTCACCAACTCGGGCGGCGGACGGGCGAAGGTGGCTTTCGGCGCCTCGGTGCCGGGCAAGATCGTGCCTCTCGACTTGGCCCAGATAGGGCGGCCGGTGATCTGCCAGCGTGACGCCTTCCTGTGCGCGGCCCTGGGGACCAAGGTCTCCATGCACTTCAATCGCCGCTTCGGCAGCGGCCTGTTCGGCGGCGAGGGCTTCATCCTCCAGAAACTGGAGGGCGACGGGATAGCGTTCGTGAACGCCGGCGGCATGGTCGTGGAGCGTCATCTGGCGGGAGAGACCATCCGCATCGACACCGGATGCCTCGTCGGCTTCGAAGAGGGAATGGAGTACTCCATCGAGCGGGCCGGGGGGCTCAAGACCATGGCCTTCGGCGGCGAGGGGATATTTCTGGCCACGATCAGCGGGGTGGGGCGGGTCTGGGTTCAGTCCCTTCCCTTCTCCCGGCTGGCCGATCCCATCATCAGCGCGGCGGTCGCCGCGGCCGCAGCAGCCTCCAGCAAATAGCGTTCCTAGAGGGCGTGTTTCTTTAGGCCTTCCAGGCTGATCCACTCTATGGCGGCCCCGGTGGTTGCGGCCGCTGAAACGGGATTCATCGGATGATAGATTCGCGAGAAGGTATCGCAATGACCGTTAAGGGAATTTAGCAACATATTAATTATTTCTGTCGATATAATGGGGGATTAACCGCAAGAGAAGAATGATTGGCAATGCAGACCCTGAGATTGCGTGCGTCCCTTGATAGCAAAGCCAGCTGGTCCCTTCTGAGATGCTTGCCAGTGCTGTTGGCGACGATAGGCGTTGTTTGGCTCGCATCCCCATCCGTAGCGGCCGGGGACAGGATCGAAGAATTGTATGAGGATGACCCGTTGGGTCTGGTCGCGGCTTACAAGGTGAGAACCCACTACAGCCTGGATGAAGATCTTTGGGACGTGTGGATTTGTGAGGTTCCGGACGGCACTTTGCAGCTTTCGCCGGAGGAGACTGTGGAATTGCTGCAGGCGAAGATAGCTCCTTATTTTGGTTGGCTGTCAGGAGGTCGTTATCGCCCCTCCTTCAGGGTGGGCGGTGTGGTCGTGGTGGCTTCTTCTCTTCACGCGAAGGATTGCAACGATGCTGTTTACGAAGCTGCACGAGGTGTGGATCCGCAGGAGAGGGCGGAAGGGGCGATGATCGTAGTCAATAAGCCCCTGTATCAAAGCGATGCCAGTATTGGTTTTCTAGATAGCGTCTCCCCGGTCGAGATAGAGATTTCTCACGACACGTTCCCGAGAAACGGCCGGAGCCTGCTACTAACCGGCGCCTCGGTTGCGGCGCCAGGTAGTCTGTCTAACCTGACGAACAGGCCCACCCCGATCCTGACCACCGTCGCTCATGAGATGGGCCATGCCATTGGCTTCCCGCACTCCTTTCGTTTCTCTCCGTATGACCATCCGATGGATGTCATGGGTGGCAACGACGCGGTTTCCCTCGAGGTTGGGACCATTGCCATCAATCGCTACGCAGCCGGTTGGATAGATTCGGCCGAGGTGCAGGTCTTTGAGAAGGGAAGAGCCAGGTACAGGCTCCGTCCACCGGGTGACGGCGACACCCAGATGCTGGTCTTGCGATCGGACCAGAGTGGATTCATAACGTTGGGAGCCCGTGCCAGGAAAGGGTTTGACTCCGGAATACCCAAAGAAGGGGTGGAATCGTACTTTGTCGATTATCAGGCATGCAGCGACAGCCTTTACAAAGCTTGTAGACCGTCCCTCACTCCTGTTCAGGCGGTAGTTGCCGCCGGCCAAGCTGTTCCTCTCAACCTGGAGAATGATGTCGCCCATGTGATGGAGGTAGGCGGCGGTTACACCTGGGAAGGCATCACGGTCAGAGTGGTGGAACGGATCGGCGATGACTACATCGTGGAGGTGGACGATGGGCCTTCCCCGATGCCGATCGCAGGCGACGGCATCGACGATCGGGTCTCAAATGTGCGAAATGACCAACTGTACGAAGACGACCCCCTGGGATTGATAGCCGGGTTCAACGTGACCACTCACTATGGCTTGGGTGAGGATATTTGGGATGTGTGGATTTGCGAGACTCCGGGAGGCATCTTTGACATCTCCGTTGAGAAGACGTTGGAACTGCTGAAGGCTGAAGTAGTTCCATATTTCAAGGGGATCTCAGGGGGCCGCTACAGCCCTTCCTTTCGCGCCGGCGGGACAATCACAGCGGAGGCGTTCGACAATTGGAAGGGATGCATAGATCCGGTTTTCGAGGCTTCGAGACAAATCAGTCCCGAGGGAAGAGCGGAAGGCGTCATTGTCGTGGCCGATCGCATAACAGCAAGTTTTGGAGGCATTGGAACTGTGTCTCATTTATCAGCCGTCGAGGTGGTATTGAGGGATACGACTTTTCCGGACAACTATCGAGACGTGACATTGTCAGGTGCTTCGGTTGCGGAGGAGGGTAGTTTGCCGCCGGGAGTCTTCCTGGACGCGCTATTGCCGATTCTGTCCCAAGTCGCTCATGAGATAGGACACGCCATAGGCTTTCCGCACTCCTTTCGCTTTTCTCCGTATGACCATCCGATGGACATCATGGGGGACGACGATGCGGTACCCGGTCTGCAGGTTGGGACCATTGCGATCAATCGGTATGCGGCCGGTTGGATGGATGCGGCCCAGGTGGAGATTCACGAGAAGGGAAGATCCAGGTACAGGCTCCGTCCTCCGGGTGACGGCGGCACCCAGATGCTGGTACTCCGATCGGACCAGAGCGGATTCGTTACCTTGGGAGCCCGCGCCAGGAAAGGTATCGACTCCGGGATACCCAAGGAAGGCGTGGAATCGTATTTTGTTGAACAGCAGTCGGAGGAATGCTATGGCTCCTCTGTTTATGAAGCATGCTTTGGTACATCGAGACGTACTCAGGCAATCATTCCTCCCAGCCGGGCCATCCCGCTCGATCTGCAGGACACCGTCGCCCACGTGATGGAAGTTGGTGACGGTTACACATGGCGAGGTCTAACGGTCACCGTAGTAGAGCGGATCGGTGATGACTTCGTTGTGGAGGTGGTTGACCAATCCTCACCCAATCGGTTTATCGATGACGACTGGAATGTTCACGAGAGGAATATTGAGACCATCGCAGGCCGGGGGATCACCCTTGGGTGCAACCCGCCCGCCAACGACCGATACTGCCCATCCCGGTCCGTCTCGAGAGCGGAGATGGCCGCCCTACTGATCCGGGCTCTCGGGGAGAGCCCGACAAGCTCCGCCACTTCCGTCCGGTTCACGGACGTGCCTCGCGGTGGCTGGTATGTGGGACATGTGGAACGGCTGGCCGAGTTAGGCGTGGTGGGGAGAGACGGAGAAGGCTCTCTCTTCAGACCTCTGGAGCCGCTTACCCGCTTGGAAATGGCGGTATGGATGGCTCGCTCCTTTGACTCGATCAGCGAGGTGACTCCCACGGGAGCGTTTTCCGATGTGCCAACCGATGTGTGGTATGCGGGAGCTGTCGAGGGGTTGCTAGAGGCGGGTATAACGAGAGGCTGCTCCACTGATCCCCTCTCCTACTGTCCCCACGACCATGTCTTGCGTGACCAGATGGCCTCGTTCCTGGCCCGCGTCTTGGCCAGCGAAACAGACTGACCGGAGGCTGCTTCGGCCCAGCAGCCTCTACAGGGCGTGCTTCTTCAGGTCGTCCAGGTTGATCCACTCCAGGGCGGCCACCGAGGTTGACTCCAGCCGCACCCGTGGGGCCATCCCGGCTTCGAAGGCCTCCTGCCAACGGGAGGCGCACAGGCACCAGCAGTCACCGGGCGCCAGCCCTTCGAACCCGTAGAGAGGCATCGGGGTGCTGAGATCGTTGCCCCGGGACTTGCTGAACTCGAGGAACTCCTCGGTCATCTCGGCGCACACCGCGTGCACTCCTATGTCATCGCCCCGGGTCTCGCAGGAGCCGTTCCGGTAGTACCCGGTGAGAGGCTCCAAGGAGCAGGGCGCCAGCTCACCTCCGAGCACGTTTACGCGCATCGATTGCCTCTCTCCGCCAGCTCGGTCCCGTTCACGTGACTTCCCACGTCCCCGCCGAACCGAACAGGGCGTCGAGGTCCGCCGGTCCCCGGTTTTGAGCGTCCACTATCTGCTGTTGCATCTCGCTTCCATAGGTGGGACGGGAGATGTTGCGGAAGACCCCCAGGGGAGTGGGACCATGGGGGGTGTGGGAAAGCCGGCTGATGGAGAACGCCACGCTGGGGTTCTCCCGGGACGGGTCGTGGACCAGGATCTGGTCGGGATCGACCGAGGACGTGGGCTTGATCCGGGCCTCGCCATCCTCCATCACCACGCAACTCTCCCCCGAGCCGCCGAAGACGACCGGCTTGCCCTCCTCCAGGTTGATCCGGTTGGAGGTCCGCTCGGTCCGGCCGGTCAGGGCGATGAAGGCCTTGTCGTTGAAGACGTTGCAGTTCTGATAGATCTCGATGAAGGCCGAACCGGTGTGGTTGACGGCCTCGCCGAGGACGTACTGGGTGTGATTGCGGTCCATGTCCAGGGTTCTCGCCACGAAGGAGGCTTCGGAACCGATGGCCAGGCTGACCGGGTTGAAGGGAAAGTCGATCGAGCCGAAGGGAGTGGACTTGGTGCGCTTCCCGACCTCGGAGGTGGGTGAGTACTGACCCTTGGTGAGCCCGTATATCTGGTTGTTGAACAGCAGGATCTTGATGTTGACGTTGCGGCGCAGGGCGTGAATCAGATGGTTCCCCCCGATGGAGAGGGCGTCGCCGTCACCGGTCACCACCCAGACCGACAGATCGGGGCGCGACGTCGCCAAGCCGGTGGCGATGGTCGGCGCCCGCCCGTGAATCGTGTGGAACCCGTAGGTATTCATGTAGTAGGGAAAGCGGGCGGCGCAACCGATTCCCGAGACGACCACGATGTTCTCGCGCGGCACCCCCATCTGGGTCATGAAGCTCTGCACCGAGGCGAGGACCGTGTAGTCGCCGCACCCCGGGCACCACCGCACCTCCTGGTCGCTCTGGAAGTCGGACCGGGTGTAGGTCAAGTTGCTCACGATTCCAGTACCTCCAGGATCCGGTCCCTTATCTCCCCGATGTAGAAGGGAGTGCCGGTCACCTTGTTGAGACCGTACGCGTCCTTCAGGAAGTTGGCCCGGATGACATAGCGCAACTGCCCGGTGTTGAGCTCGGGGATCAGGACCTTCTCGTAGGAGTGCACCACATCCCCCAGGTTGGCGGGGAGGGGATTCAGGTATCGAAGGTGGGCGTAGGCGATCTTGTAACCCTCCCGGTTCAGGTTGCGACAGGCGGCGCCCATCGTGCCCTTGCTGGAGCCCCAGCCCAGGACCAGGAGGTTTGCGTCCAACTCCCCGTGTACCTCAACCGCTGGGATGTCGTTGGCGATGTTCGCCACCTTCCAGGCGCGGGAGTCGGTCATCAACTGGTGGTTGTCCGGGTTGTAGGAGATGTCGCCGCTGATGTTCTCCTTCTCCAGTCCCCCGATCCGGTGTTCCAGGCCCTTGGTGCCGGGGATCGCCCAAGGACGGGAGAAGGTGTTGAAGTCCCGCAGGTAGGGCAGAAAGCGCCCACCGGCGCCGTTGGGGGCCGAAGCGAACGGAACGCTTATGTCCGGCAGGTCCGCCGCGGCCGGGACCCTCCAGGGCTCGGAGCCGTTGGCGATGTGGTTGTCGGAGAGGAGGATCACCGGAGTCATGTACTTGAGTGCTATACGGGCAGCTTCGATGGTGGTTTCCACCACGTCCGAGGGTGTGGCGCAGGCCAGCACCGGGAGGGGCGACTCCCCGTGCCTGCCGAACAGGGAGAACAGCAGGTCGGTCTGTTCCGGCTTGGTCGGCATCCCCGTCGATGGGCCGGCGCGTTGCACGTTGACCACCACCAGCGGCAACTCGGCGGTCAGCGCCAGGCTGATCGCTTCGCTCTTCAGCGAGATCCCCGGCCCCGAGGAACCGGTGACCGCCAGGCTTCCCCCGAAGGAGGCGCCGATCACCGCGCCGATGGCGGCGATCTCGTCCTCGGCCTGGAAAGTGCGCACCCCCAGCCGCTTGTGGCGGGCAAGTTCATGGAGGATGTCGGAAGCAGGCGTGATCGGGTACGACCCGTAGTAGAGCGGCAGTTTCGCGCAGTAGGAGGCGGCGATCAACCCCCACGCCAGCGCGGTGTTCCCGGTGATGCTGGTGTAGACGCCGGGGGGAAGGCTGGCCGGCTTGACCTGGAATATGCTTCGCGACGTCTCGGTGGTGATGCCGAAGTTGTACCCCGCCCGCAGGGCGGCCAGGTTGGCGGCGACCACCATCGGAAGTTTGGCGAACTTGTTCTCGGTCCAGGTCACGATGGGTTCGAGCGGCCGTTGGAACAGCCATGCCAGGAACCCGAGGGCCACGAAGTTGCGGGACCGAAGAACCGAACGCCCGCTGACCTTGTCCGCCACCGCCTCCTTGGTGATGGTGTTCATGGGGATCTCTATCAGGTCGTATTGATTGAGGCTGCCGTCCATCAGGGGACTGTCCTCGTACCCGGCCTTGGCGAGACCCCGCTCGTCAAAGGCCTCGCTGTTCACTATCAGGGTCCCTCCCTGGCGAAGATCCATGAGGTTTGTCTTGAGCGCCGCCGGGTTCATGGCCACCATGCAGTCGGGCCGGTCACCGGAAGTGGAGATGTCCCAGTCGGCGATCTGGATCTGGAAGGAGGACACTCCGGGGAGGGTGCCGGCGGGAGCCCGGATCTCGGCCGGGAAGTCGGGCAGGGTGAACAGGTCGTTTCCGAAGGCAGCCGAGGTGTCGGCAAAACGGTTGCCCGCCAACTGCATCCCGTCGCCGGAGTCGCCGGCGAAGCGGACGGTTACTTGTCTTAGGGGAGTGATATCGCCGTTGGGGGACGGGTCGGAAACGTCCGCCTCGGCGTGGGCGGTTGGTGATGTCACGTTAGATATTCAGACCTCAATGTCAGGCAACCAATAATACTTGGGGCCGCGACTTTTCAAACCTCTAATAGCAACCTTACCGGGAATCGTAGCCTTACCGGGACTGACGGGACGGCCGGGTCCCGACTGCCAGGACCGAGCGGGCCACACCTTCCTTCTCCAGGATCGCCGATGCTCTGAGCAACAGGTCCTCTCTCCACCATGGAGCCACCAATTGCAGCGAAAAGGGGACGCCGGAGGTCTGGTCCGGCTGGGGAACGGGGATGCTGATCGCCGGACAACCGGACACGTTGACCAGGGAGTTGAACCAGGACAGCACCGCCCGGTAAGGAAGCCTGCCGTGAGTGACCGTATGCATCTCCTGGTCGCCGATGACTTTGCGGAGGGCGCCGGCGGTGGGAAGGGCCAGCAGGTGGAAGCGCTGGAAGGCGGCGCCCATCCGGTGCTGCAGGTGGGCCTGCCAGCGTTTGGCGTCCAGCAGCGCCTCTGCGGGTTGGTCTCCGCCGACTTCCAGCGTCTCCCGGATCCGGCCCGCCACCTCCCTGCCGTAGGGTCGTCCCTCTTCCCACCACCGACGGTGCACCGCGGCCACCTGAGGGTAGAAGAAGTTTTCGAGCCTTCCCGGAGGGAGCAGAACCGGGTCGTCGAATTGTTCGACACCGACACCCAGGCTCTCCAGTTGGCCGATGATCACGTCGAAGCGCTCCCTGTACCCCGCCGCATAGGGAGCGTTCTCTATCCACTGATCGGGCAGACCCACCCGGAGGTCCCGGGGTTCCAGAGGGGCGTTGAGGAGGTCGAGATCGGTGGGCCGGGGAGACGACCAGGGGTCTTCAGGATGCCATCCCGCCAGGGAGGCGTAGGCGAAGGAGAGGTCCCCGGTGGTGGCCGCCAGGGGTCCCACCGTGTCGAGGGAAGCGCCCAGCGGGAAGACCCCGGTGAGCGGTACGCGCCCGTGGGTCACCTTGAGCCCGAAGATCCCGCACAGCGCGGCTGGGACCCGGATGGAGCCGCCGGTGTCCGTGCCTATGGAGATCGGCGCCACACCGGACGCCACCACGGCGCCGGATCCGCCCGACGATCCCCCCGGGGAAGTGGCCGGGTCGTGGGGATTCCGTACCGGGCCGAACCATGGGTTCTCGGATGAGAAGCCGAAGGCGAACTCGTGCAGGCCGGCCCGGGCCACGATCACCGCGCCGGCTCTCTCCAACCGTTCGACGACCGGTGCCGAGTGTCGGGGATAGGCCCTGTAGAAGGCCGATCCGCAAGTGGTGGGTACTCCGGCCTGATCGATGATGTCCTTGATCACCACCGGCACTCCGCACAGCGGACCGGGGTCCTCGCCCGCCGCCACCCGCCTGTCCAACTCCTCGGCGCGGGAGATGGCACTCTCGTCTATGAAGGTGGTGAGGTTCAGTGCGGCCTGGGAATCGTGAAGGTCGGCCAGGGCCTTTCCGACGCCGTCTCGCGCCGATCGCTTTCCGGTTCGAACCTGCCGGGCCAGGAACCGGGCGCTCTCCAATGGGTCTCCAACGCCTACCAGGAAACGAGACGCCCGTCTGGAAAGACGCTGATCCAGGGGCGACCGGCGGGAACCGTTATAGGAGAACCATCGGCCAGCATGAACGAGAAGGGCTGGGCCGTGTCCGCCCGCTCCCATCTCCCGTCAACCACCTGGCCCTCGGCGAACACCAGCACCCTTCCCTCGCCGGTGGTCTCCATGGTGGGGAGAGTCACGCCGCCCTGGGGGGGTGTGGTGTAGAACAATCGGGAGAAGATCACCACCAGGACGTCGGCGGTGATCACTTCCTCCGCCCCCTCGACATGGGTCCAGGTGTGGGGGCCGTCCTCCAGGTGACGCTCGTAGGCGCTTCCGGTCCACTTCCAGGTGACGGTGTTGGTCGGCGCCCACTCCATGGTCACTCTGGAGACGCCGCCCGGGATGCCCGACACCGGCAGGTCCCCGATCTCGAACAGAGGGGGTGGGGGAGTGTTGGGATAGAGGCGCTGGTCGGCGGTGGGCCGGAACTCGGCCGTGTTCACGAAGTAGTTGTGGGGGGCGCGCCGAGTCTCCTCACGGTACCCTCCCACGCCGATCTCTCCGATCACCCCCACCCCGTTGCGCGGAAAGGTGTTGATGATCCAGTCCTGGCCCCCGCTGGCCAGCACGGTGGTGTTCAGGTGTCGGAGCAGGTGGGGATCGGTGGGCCGCACCGAGCGCACCGGCCCCACGTAGGTGGAGTCGACGGAGTGGAACAAGGCTATGAAGCGGGTTATCCCCGATTCGACCAGCAGTTCGAACACCGCTTCGGCTTCGCCGATGCCGACCTGGGGTCGGCCGTCCCAGTGATTGTCGACTTTCACCGCCATGGTCCGTCGGTTCAAGGAGTCCGGGTCGGCCACGCCCAACCCTGTCAGCGGACTGGGCGTCGGCGGCGGCCCGGGAACGGCGGTGGTCGTGGTGGTGTCCTCGGTGGGGGTGGTCGTGGCGCCGGGGGTTGTGGTTGTGGTGGTGGTGTCGGCGGTGGCGCCGGTGGTGTCCTCGGTGGGGGTGGTTGTGTCGGCGGTGTCCTCGGTGGGGGTGGTCGTGGCGCCGGGGGTTGCGCTCGTGGTCGTGGTCTCGCCGGTTGGGGTTGTTGTTGTGGAGGAGGCTGTTGTGTCGGAGGTCTCCGCCGAGGCCTCGGTGGTGGGCGGCTGGGAGGTGGTTGCCGGTTCGTCTCCGGAGTCTCCGCCGCACGCCGCCGCCAGGACAGCCATCGCCGTCGCCACCAGGATTCTTCGCATGAAGAGGGATGCTAAACCACCGGCGGGGTTGTTCTGTTTCTTTACCCCTCGCAACCCGTTCCACCGGAGATGGACACGAGCGTGTCCTCCGGCCCGGCTCCGGTGAAGACTCCCGTCAGGTAGCCGGGTCCGGGGACGTCCACTTCCAGAATCGCGTCCTGCGCCGCAGGGGCCTCCTCGATGGCGTCCTGATCCTCAGGGATCTCCTCTGAGGCGTCGTCGGGTGGTTCGGCGGCGTCGTCGGGCGGTTCGGGTGCATAAATGTAGGTAATGGCGGCCTCGCCGTATATCGAAGACGCACGGGCCAGGGTTGTGCCCAGTTTCACGCCCTCGGAGGTGCGGAGTTCGGGTCCGGCCGGCAAAGACTGGCCCTCCAGGAGGGAATAGGTGAAAGAGAACAGGTGCTCGTGGCCGCCCGGCCCCCAGTCGGTGGGACCGTCGGAGAGATAGACCGTAAGGCTTCCCCAGTTGACCACCCGCGCCCTGACCCCCGGACAGCGGAGGATGTCGAGGTCCGCCGGCACCCATCCCGTGTCGTTGTCCGGGTCCCCGAGCGCCCCGGTCAGAACGGCGATGGTCCTCTGTGCGCCGCTTCCGAAGGGAAGGGGTCCCAGCCCTTCGGGTTGGAGGTAGAGATCCGCCGCCGCGATGGGCTCCTCCACGAATGTGGCGGGAGGAAGAGTGGTGGCGGGCGGGGACGTCTCGGGAACCGGAGTGGTGGCGGCCTGGGTTGGCCCGGTCCCGGGGCTCTGCGACGGAGTGGTGGTCGCGGCGGTGACGGTGGTTGTGTCGGCGCCGGCCGGTCCGCCGGTCAGACCGGAGCTTCCCAGGGCGTTTCGAATGACCAGCACCACCGCAGTGACGGCCATGATCACCACCAGCGTCCCCAGAGTCACGAGCAGGGTCCTCTGCCATCTCTCCAGGCGATTGGCGGGCGGGCGTGGCGGGTGCAATGTCCTCAATAACCTTCTATGCGGGATGGCCCCCGGACGGCCGGACGGCCGGGGCGCTCCGGCTCGGGTACCTGAGCATCATCCTGTACATGCAGTCGGTCCCTACCGGCCCGAAGGTTCGGGAGTCGTCCCTGGTAAGTGGCCGTTGGTCCGAGAGCACGAACACCCTTTCTGGGGGCACTGCCCACCGCCCCTCGGGCACCGATAACCCTGTTCCCCAGTGGTCGAGACCCGCTTTCCCGTCGATCAGAACTTCTCCCCCCTCGATGGTAACCGTCTCTCCTCCCATCCCCACCACTCGCTTGACCATCCAGAACCCCCCTCGGACCGGATGCGGGAAGGCAACGATGCTCCCCCGGCGGATGGACTCTGCCCGGTGGGCGAGCCGTCCGATGAAGCGGGCGCCATCACCCAGGGCAGGGCTCATCGAGGCGCCGGAGACCGCGAATCGTCTGAGGCGGAGTCTGCTCATCATCGCTATTCTGGCTACAACAGGATTCCTGTTACCCCCAGAGAGGAGTTAACCATGCCGCTATTCAGGCCTGCCACCGTCGTTCATGCCCACTGCGACCTCTTTTGTGGAGTTTATGACCCCGCCCAGGCAATGATCGAGGCTCGCTCGGTGCTCAACGCCTGCACCAAGTACGCCGAATCCGACGATCCGGTGTTCCGGGACAGGTGCGTCATCATCAAAGAGCAGCAGGCCGAGTTGGTGAAGCACCACCTCTCGGTGCTGTGGTCGGACTTCTTCAAGCCCCACCACGTTGAATCGTTCCCCCAGTTGCATGACTTGTTCTGGCGGGCCCTGAAGGCGGCCGGTGACGCCAAGAAGTCGATGGACCCCGCTGTCTCCCAGGGCCTCGTGGACCTCATCGGTGAGATCTCCGGCATTTTCTGGCAGACCGAAGAGTCCAAGGCCGCGGGCGTCTACCCACCCGCCTAACCCCGGCTTGTCGCGGGGCTGGGTCGACACCTGCCGCAGGTTTTGCAGAAGCTGTGAAGAAAGTTGCGGGCGGGAGGTTGATTCTGTCCCACCGACGTCTCATACTGACACCAGCTAAGCACCAAGACCGGTCCGCAGTGGCGCCGCCCGGACCGGGTCGAGGGATCAAGTCGATCTGATGGGAAATCCCTGTCCCATGCTGGACGGAGCCTGGTCAGCCCATGGAAAGGTGGTGGCGGGGGAGGGCTTCCCAAAATAGGGGCCGGGAATTTCGCGAGTTCCCGCTGTGACAGTGCCGACCCGTTATGTGCCAGCACAGCCCGGACGACTCGCCGTACGCCTGCTTGGCGTCGACGCATCTCGGAAACAGTTCAGCCCGGTCCGACCGAGGCGATGCGCGCCGGCCTTGGACGGGGTTCAATCCAGGAGGTCCTCGTCCAGCTTGGCGAACAGCGGCCGGGGCGCTTCCAGGACTGCGGGGACCAACGGGGACCTGGTCCAGCCTCCATCCGCCACCGATCCCGGCTGTCCCAGCATCTCATGGAGCCTGTCTGAGGAAAAGGCCAGGTAGGGAGCGAAAGCCGTCTTCAGTCCGTTGATGGCCGAGAGGGCGGTGTGAAGCACCGTCTCGGCCCGGCGGGGGTCCTCTCTGCGCAATAGCCATGGGGCCTGGGCGTTGAGGTAGATGTTGACTGCCTGGGCGCCCTCCATCGCCTGGCGCAGGCCCGCTCGTAACTCCACCTTCTCCAGCCTCTTGCCAGTTTGGGTCAGACCTGCGTCGACCTTGGCCAGGAGAGCCACGTCGTCGGCAGCCGGGGACTGGCCCTCCGGCGTCCTCCCCCCGCACCAGGAATAAGCCATGGAGAGCACCCTGTGCACCAGGTTGCCCCAGGTGGCCACCAACTCGTCGTTGACCCGCCGGATCAACTCGTCGTCGGAAAAGTCGGTGTCGTTCTGTTCGGGGAGCACCGAACCCAACGCGTAGCGGAGGGCGTCGGGCTGGATGCGGTCGGCGTACCAGCCTATCGAGCGGCCCACTCCCCGGCTGCTGGAGGCCTTTTCCTGGCGGAAGGTCACGTACTGGTTGGCGGGAACGTCGGTTGGAAGGTTGAGGCCTCCGTATCCCATCAGCATGGCCGGCCAGATGACCGCGTGGAAGGGGATGTTGTCCTTTCCGATGAAGTAGTAGGACTCGGCTTCCGGGTCCTCCCACCAACGCTTCCACTCATCGGGGGTTCCCCGAATCTGCGCCCACTCCTTGGCAGCCGACAGATAGCCGATCACCGCGTCGAACCACACGTAGATGCGCTTTTGGTCCCCCAGCTGGTCGGCGGGCGGGGGGAGGGGCACTCCCCAGGAGAGATCACGGGTGATGGCCCGCTGGGGTAGCCCTTCGTTCACCATGCCCATCGCCCAGTTCTTGACGTGGCGCCGCCATCCCTGCCTGGTGGTCAGCCACTCGGTCAGCCGGTCCCCGAAGGCGTCCAGCCGCAGGAAGTAGTGCCTGGTCTCCCGGGTTACCGGCGTGGCGTTCGACATCCTGCTGCGGGGATCCACCAACTCGATCGCGTCGAGGGTGCGACCGCAGTCGTCACACTGGTCTCCCCGGGCGTCGCGGTAGCCGCAGTGGGGGCAGGTCCCCTCCACGTAACGGTCGGGAAGGAACCGCTCCGCCCGCGGATCGTACAACTGGACGGAGGCCCCTTCGGTTATGTAGCCCTTCTCCAGGAGGCGGGAGAAGACATCCTGGGTCACGGCGTAGTGATTGGGGGTGCCGGTGGAGGTGTACAGATCCCAGGAGATGCCCAGCTTCTCCCAATCGGCGACGAACTCGGCGTGATAGCGGTCCACGATCGCCTGGGGCTCCACCCCCTCCTGGTCGGCAAGCACAGTGATGGGTGTCCCGTGGACATCGCTGCCCGAAACCATCAGCACCCGGTTGCCCGCCAGGCGGTGGTAGCGGGCAAAGATGTCAGCGGGCAGGTAGGCGCCGGCCAGGTGCCCCAGGTGGCGGGAGCCTGCTGCATAGGGCCAGGCCACCGCAACCAGTATGTGACGTGAGGAGTTCACGGGTGATCCCGGAGTTTACCCGCGGCTCGAGGACCGGCGGATGCCGCCCTTCGCCGGTCGTCCTGTCGGTCGGGGCGGTCGCTGACCACGATTCCAATGGCCACCGCCGTCATTCCCACCACCAGTTGGAGGGTGACCGGCTCCGACAGCAGCACCACTCCCAGAGTGACTCCCAGGAGAGGCGAGAAGTACCCGGTGAGGGACGCCCGGGCGGCGGTGGTGATGCGGCAGGCCCACATGAATGCGGCGAAAGAGATGGTGGTGGGAACGACTCCCATATATACGATCAGCCACAGCCCGGTGGCGTCGATGGTGAGATACCCTTGGTACCCGTTGAAGGGAATCGATAATAGAGAGAGGATTACCGCCGAGGTCAGGTACTGGGAGACGATCAGGGGGGCGTTCCGGTGCCGGACCGCGTAACGACGGGTCAACGCGCCGCCCAGCCCTGCCGATAGGGCGCCTCCGGTCATCAGGACTATCCCCAGAATCCATCGGGAGGAGGGCTGTCCCACCGGCGCCCATCCCATCACGGCGATACCCCCGACGGCCATGGCCAGACCCGGTAGGCGGGCGATTCTGAAGGTCTCTCCCGGTACCACCCAGTGGGTCAGGAGGATGGTGGTCAGGGGGATGATCGCCACGATCACCGCCCCGATGCTGGCCGGTATCACCAGGAACCCCAATGTGAACAGGATGGTGGGAACAGTCATGTTGAACACCCCGATGGCTGCTCCGGCCACCAGCGTTGCCCGGTCCATTCTGAGATTGCGCCTGGTCAGTGCCAGGGTGCCGATGATCGCCGCTGCTCCGATCGCCTGTTTGAGCGGGAAGATGGTGAATGGGCTGACCCCGAGGAGGAGAATCGCCCGGTTGGCGGCCGGCGCGCTTCCCCAGGCCAGGGAGGCGATCAGGATGGGTATCCACGGGTTGTGGGTGACGGCGAGCCAGCGCCCGCTTTCCACGGACGCGGCCTGGCCCAGCCCGTCACGGATGGGGGTCTTGTGGCCGAACATGGTTGGCGGTCTCTCCAGATCTGGATTAGGGGCGGTGAGGTGGCGGGGTGATTCTCTCAGATGGCTTGTCGGGTTGGAGAGACCCACCGGCAAGAACCAGGCGGGAGCGAGGATGGATGCCCTTCGCTCCCGCTCCTCCAGCCCTTCTGGGTGACCCTCCCCGACGACTTTAGCAGGGTGGAGCCGTCCGGGCTGCGGCTCTCCTTCGGTCGTCCTCCCGGTCGGGACGGTCGCTGAACACGACGCCTACCGCCACCGCCACCACTCCCACGATCAGCTGCAGCGTGACCGGTTCCGACAGGAGCGCCACTCCGCCCATGGCCCCCAGCACCGGCACCAGGTAACCGATCAGGGCGGCCCGGGCGGCGGTGGCGATTCGGGAAGCCCACATGAAGGCCGCGAAGGAGATCACGGTGGGCACCGCCGCCATATAGATGATCAGCCACAGGCTGGCCGCGTCGATGGTCAGGTAGCCAGCGTAGCCGTCGAAGGGTATCGAGATCAACGAGAGGAGCGCCGCCGAGGTGATGAACTGGACGACGATCAAAGAGCGGTTCTGGTAGCGGACCGCGAATCGACGGGTGAAGGCTCCTCCCAACCCGGCGCAGGCCGCCCCGAGCGTGGTCAGGACCACGCCCAGGACCCATCGGGAGGAGGGTTGACCGACCGGCGCCCATCCCATGATCGCCACTCCGAACATCCCCATTACAAGGCCTGGCAGCCTGCCTGCCCGGAAGCGCTCTCCGGGCACGACCCAGTGGCTGAAGACAATGGTGGTGAGGGGGATGATGCCCACGATCACGGCCCCGATGCTGGCCGGGATTGTCTCGAACCCCAATGTGAACAAGATGGTGGGCACCGTCATGTTGAAGATGCCGATCACGACTCCCGCTTTGAGAGTGGCAGGGTCGATCCTGGGCAGGCGTCCCACCAGGGCCAGGGCGGAGATCACCATCAGGGCCCCTCCGACTTGTTTGAGAGGGAAGATGGTGAAGGGGCTCACCCCGTTCAACAAAACCGCCTTGGTGGCGGCTGGCGCGCTTCCCCAGGTCAGCGAGGCGATGGCGATCGGTATCCAGGGATTGCGGGTGATTCCATGCCACCGGGATCCGCCGTCTGTCCCATAGGCGGGACGCTTTCCTACAATCGGGGCTTCATGGCCGAACATGCGGTGACTATTGCTCCGGGTCGAGCGGGCGCGGGATTGTCAGAGCGAGAACTCCGGTCTCTTGTGAGATCGGCCCCGCCGACCGACGAGGTGATGGTGGAGGAGCGGGTTGCGTCTCTCGCCACGCGTTCGATCAAGCGGGAAGCCAAGATGTGGGCCTTGCGGACCGCCATATCCATGACCGACTTGACCACGCTCGAGGGGATGGACACCAAAGAAAAGGTAAGACAACTCTGCCACAAGGCTATCAGGCCGGACCCCACGGACGCCTCCATTCCCTCGGTGGCGGCGGTGTGCGTCTATCCCAACCTGGTGGGGACCGCGGCGGAGGTTCTGGGGGGCAGTTCGGTCAAGGTGGCGGCGGTCTCCACGTACTTTCCCTCGGGGCAGGCCCCACTCGACTTGAAGGTCGCCGAGACCGGGCGGGTGGTCGCCGACGGCGCGGACGAGGTGGACATGGTGATCGACCGCGGGGCTTTTCTGGCGGGGGACTATGTGAAAGTCTTCGCCGAGGTGGCGGCTATCCGAGAGGCGGCGGGGGATGCGTGCCTGAAGGTGATACTCGAGACCGGAGAGCTTGGGTCCTATGACAACGTTCGAAGGGCCTCGATGCTGGCCATGGCGGCCGGCGCCGATTTCATCAAGACCTCCACCGGCAAGGTCTCCCCGGCCGCCACCCCGGCTGTGACCCTGGTGATGCTGGAGTCGATCAGAGACTTCCATCGCAACACCGGACGGGCGGTGGGGATGAAGCCCGCCGGGGGGATCGGCTCCGCCAAACAGGCCATAAGGTGGCTCGTGCTGCTCAACGAGACCCTGGGCGTGGAGTGGATGACTCCCCGACTCTTCCGGTTCGGGGCCTCAAGCCTTCTCAACGACCTGCTGATGCAAATCAGGTGGTTGGAGACGGAGAGGTATCAATCCCCTGACTACTTCACCAAGGCCTGAGGACATGGTCCGCCACGACGCCTTGGCGCCGCGTCCCGGTACAGGCCCGCCCATGTGGGAGTACCAAGAGTCCCGGGAGAATCCCGACCTGGCCGGGATCCGCGACCGGTCGGGGTTGTGGATAGACGGAGAGGAAACCGAGCCTCTATCCGGAAAGTGGTTTTCCACCATCGACCCGGCCACCGAGGAGCATCTGTCGATGGTCGCCGAAGCGGGGCCGGCCGACGTGGAACGCGCGGTCGGCGCCGCCCGGGACGCGGCGGCGGGATGGGCCGCCATGCCCGCCACCGAAAGGGCCAAGTCCCTATTCCGTCTCGCCCGTTTGGTCCAGGAGCGAAGCCGCGAGTTGGCTGTCATGGACACACGGGATGGGGGGAAGCCCATCCGTGAGGCGCGGGATGTCGATCTTCCGCTGGTGGCCGCCCACTTCTTCTATCACGCCGGGTGGGCCGACAAGCTGGAATACGCCTTTCCGGGAGCCGAGCCCCGGCCGATGGGGGTGGTGGGGCAGGTGATTCCTTGGAACTTCCCATTGCTCATGGCGGCCTGGAAGGTCGCTCCGGCACTGGCAACCGGCAACACGGTGGTCCTCAAGCCAGCGGAGACCACCCCGCTCTCGGCATTGCGGTTGGCCGAGGTCGCCGCCGAAGCGGGTCTCCCCCCGGGAGTGCTGAATGTGATTCCCGGGGCGGGGGAGACCGGGGCGGAACTGGTGGGCCATCGCGGAGTGGACAAGGTGGCTTTCACCGGCTCGACCCAGGTGGGAAAGGAGATACGACGACGCCTGGCGGGCTCCGGGAAGGCGCTCACCCTGGAGTTGGGTGGGAAGGGAGCGCATGTGGTCTTCGAGGATGCACCGTTGGACCAGGCGGTGGAAGGGGTCGTGAACGGCATCTTCTTCAATCAGGGACAAGTCTGCTGCGCGGGGAGCAGGCTTCTGGTGCAGGAATCGGTCGCCCCCGAGTTCGTGGATCGTCTCCGGCGGCGGCTGTCCACCCTGCGGGTGGGGGATCCCCTGGACAAGAACACCGACATCGGCGCCATCAACTCGGCGGCCCAGTTGCAGAGGATCACCGAGTTGGTGGAATCCGGCCAGGAGGAGGGCGCCCTCATCTACCAGCCCCCGTGCGAACTTCCCGAGAGGGGATTCTGGTTCCCGCCGACCCTCTTCACCGATGTCTCGCAGTCCCACCGCATCGCCCGGGAGGAGATCTTCGGCCCGGTGCTGTCGATACTCACCTTCCGCACCCCGGCCGAGGCGGTGGAGAGGGCCAACAACACACCCTACGGACTGGCCTCGGGGGTGTGGACCTCCAAGGGGTCGCGCATCCTGTGGATGGCCGACCGCCTGGCGGCAGGGGTGGTGTGGGCCAACACCTACAACAAGTTCGACCCGGCCTCCCCGTTCGGGGGAGTGAAGGAGTCCGGATTCGGCAGAGAGGGGGGCCGCCACGGTCTGGCGGCCTACCTGAGAGGAGTCGGGTGATGGGTGAGCGGATGGCCGTTCGGAAGACCTACAAGCTCTATGTCGATGGGGGGTTTCCGCGGTCCGAATCGGGACGCACCTTCCCGTTTGTCTCCGATGACGGCTCGGAAGTGGTCCAGATTTCGCGGGCTTCCCGCAAGGATCTGCGGATGGCGGTGCGCGCCGCCCGCGGCGCATTGGCCGGATGGAGGGGGCGGTCCGGATACAACCGGGGCCAGATCCTCTATCGGGTGGCCGAGATGGTCGAAGACCGTGCGGCGACCTTCGCCGCCCAGTTGGAGTTGGGAGGCTCCTCGGTCTCGGGAGCCCGCGCGGAGGTGGCGGAGGCCGCAGACCTCCTGGTCTGGTACGCAGGGTGGTGCGACAAATACGTGCAGGTGATCGGGAACATGAACCCGGTGGCCGGGCCCTTCTTCAACATCTCCGTCCCCGAGCCGGTGGGGGTGGTGGGGATGGCCGCCCCCTCTGCACCGGTGTTGCGGGGGCTGGTGGCCGGACTGGCGCCGGTCATTTCCAGCGGAAACACGGCGGTGGTGGTGGCGGCACCCGCCCAGCCGATGGTCGCGATAACCCTGGCGGAGGCGCTGGCCACGGCCGACGTCCCGGCGGGGGTGGTGAACATCCTCACCGGTTTTCCCGAAGAACTGGCGCCCTGGATGGCAGGTCACATGGATGTCAACGCAGTAGACCTCTCGGGAGTTCATCCCGAGGCTCTGTCGGACCTGGAGGAGGCTGCGTCCCACAACCTGAAACGCACCGGCCGCTGGGAGAGCCCGGACGCCAATCTCTACAGAATCTCGGCCTTCACCGAGATCAAGACCGTCTGGCATCCCAAGGGCCGTTGACGCCGTCACCGCTGATGGTGTGGCGACCCTCATTTTGAATGAGCCGCCAACAAGAGAGCCTGCCACGGTGTACATTTTGTTCAAAGCGCGGTAGCATTCGCCCCGTTCATTATGAATGGACAACCGACTGGAACCCCTATTCGAGGGAAGGAGAGAATCATGCTCCACCTACCGACAACCACAAGGGCTAAGGGACTGCTCAAGTTCCTGGTCGTACTTTCTTGCGCGGCGCTTGTCCTTGCGTCTTGCGGTGACGACGAGCCCGACGAGCCAACCGCCACTGCGCCGGAGACCACTACCGCACCGGATGAACCCATGGACGAGATGCCCATGATGGACCACCTTGGTGATGGCTCGCTGGGTGTCGTGGAGGTGGAGCCGGGTGAAGCTGTCCAGATCCGTTCGTTGAATGCGATCACGGGTGATGTGGCGTTCTTTGGCCTTCCGATCGAGCGGTCCGTGGTCTTGGCGATCGCCGACTATGGGCAGATTCACGGTTTCGATGTGGATATGGGCACGGGCTTGGATGACTTGTGCTCCAACGATGGAGGTCAGGCTGCTGCCCAGATCATCGTGGCTGATGAGGATGTGATCGGTGTGATCGGGACTTCGTGCTCGGGCGCGGCCACGGCTGCGGCGCCGTTGATCACCGATGCGGGGATGGTGCTGATTTCGGGTGGTAACACCTCGCCTGCGTTGACTTCGGACCTGGCTGGTACGGCGGGAGCGAACTACAGCTACGGCTATTACCGGACGGCTCATAACGACCTGTTCCAGGGCCGGGTGATGGCCGAGTTCGTCTTCAACGAACTGGGCATTACCACTGCGGCCGCCATCCACGATGGCGACCCCTACACGCAGGGTTTGGCGAAGGCGTTCACCGATGCGTTCGACGCGTTGGGTGGTGATGTGACCGGTTTCTCGGCTGTGAACAAGGAGGACACCGACATGGTGCCGGTGCTCACCGAGATCGCGGCGGGGAGTCCGGGTGCGTTGTTCTTCCCGATCTTCCAGCCCGCCGGCGACTTCGTGGCCGAGCAAGCGCCTGGTGTGTCGGGTTTGGAGAGCACGGTGCTCCTGGCTGCGGACGGTTTGCTGAACACCGCCTACCTGGCTCTGTCGCAGACCGAGGGGATGTATTTCTCGGGTCCCGACACCCGGTTCGGTCAGAATGTCAACGCCAGCACCGGTAAGACCGCCCAGGATTTCCTGTCTGCCTACGAACGCGACTACGGCGAGGCGCCTGCCGCTCCCTTCTGGGCGCATGGCTATGACGCCACCACCTTGCTGCTGGACGCCATCACCGCCGCCTCCTACGTTTCCGAGGACGGCTCGTTGATGGTTGACCGCCAGGGAGTCCGCGAGTATCTCGACAACGTAAGGGACTATCAGGGTCTGATCGGCTTGATCAGTTGCGACGACTTCGGTGACTGCGGTTCGCAGTTGATCACCGTGGTCTACCACCAGAGCGCCGACAATCCGGAAGCCACCATGGGCAATGTCGTCTACTCCGGAGGCGGAAGCGGAGAGGGGACGATGGAGCCCCTCGGTGACGGTTCGCTGGGCACCGTTACCGTGGAGCCGGGTGAGGCTGTCCAGATCCGTTCGTTGAATGCGATCACCGGTGACGTGGCGTTCTTCGGCCTGCCGATCGAGCGGTCCGTGGTCTTGGCGATCGCCGACTACGGACAGGTTCACGGCTTCGACGTCGACATGGGTACCGGCCTGGATGACCTGTGTTCCAATGATGGAGGTCAGGCCGCTGCTCAGATCATCGTTGCCGATGAGGATGTGATCGGCGTGATCGGGACTTCGTGTTCCGGCGCGGCCACGGCTGCGGCGCCGTTGATCACCGATGCGGGGATGGTGCTGATCTCGGGTGGTAACACCTCGCCTGCGCTTACTTCAGACCTGGCCGGCACGGCGGGAGCGAACTACAGCTACGGGTATTACCGGACGGCTCATAACGACCTGTTCCAGGGTCGGGTGATGGCGGAGTTCGTGTTCAACGAACTGGGCATCTCCACTGCGGCCGCTATTCACGACGGAGACCCTTATACGCAGGGTTTGGCGAAGGCGTTCACCGATGCGTTCGACGCGTTGGGTGGTGATGTGACCGGTTTCTCGGCTGTGAACAAGGAGGACACCGACATGGTGCCGGTGCTCACCGAGATCGCGGCGGGGAGTCCGGGTGCATTGTTCTTCCCGATCTTCCAGCCCGCCGGCGACTTCATCGCCGAACAGGCGCCGGGGGTTTCGGGCTTGGAGAGCACTGTCCTCCTGGCTGCGGACGGCTTGCTGAACACCTCGTACCTGGCCCTTTCTCAGACTGAAGGCATGTACTTCTCGGGTCCGGACACGCGGTTCGGCGAGAATGTCAACGCCAGCACCGGTAAGTCGGCCCAGGATTTCCTGGCTGCTTACGAGCGCGACTACGGCGAACCGCCTGCGGCGCCTTTCTGGGCGCATGGCTATGACGCCACCACGATGCTGCTGGACGCCATCGCTGCGGCTTCGCACCTCGCTGACGACGGTTCCTTGATAGTCGACCGGCAGGGAGTGCGTGCTTTCTTGGACGGCGTCCGCAACTATCAGGGTCTGATCGGGCTGATCAGCTGTGATGACTTCGGTGACTGCGGTTCGCAGTTGATCACCGTGGTCCACCACCAGAGCGCCGACAACCCGGAGGCGAGCATGGGCAATGTCGTCTACTCCGGCGGAGGCAACTGAACCGATAAATAACCACTGGACGATGCCGGAGCTGCCGCGGTCTTCCGTGTAAGCTTCGGCATCGTCTCTTTAAGCCTTTAAGGAGCGGCAATGGCGAGCGCGAGCATGTGGGTCCCCAGAACCAAGGTCGACTGGTTTCTGACGGTCCTGCGAGTCCTCGCTCTTACTGTGGTCACCGTGGGCCTGCTGGCGTTCATCGCCCAGCAGATAAATGTCGACAACCCCTTTGCCCGAGTGGTGAATCCCGACGCCACGGGTCTCACCGGTCCCCAGTTCCGGGGTTTGGTGATCTCGGGGTTCGCGCAGGGGGCGATGTACGGGTTGATCGCCCTGGGCTATTCGATGGTCTACGGTGTGCTCGGGTTTATCAACTTCGCGCACGGGGAGGTGTTCATGGTCGGGGCTATGACCGGGATGATCACCTCCAACAAACTGGACGACGCAGGCCTGTGGGAGACCAATTTCCTGGGATCGCTGTTCTTTATAGTGGCGGTCTCCATGTTGGTCTGCACCCTGACCGCGGTGATCATGGAGAGGGTTGCATACCGGCCTCTCAGAAAGGCGCCCCGCCTTATCCCGCTGATCACCTCGATCGGCATCTCCTTCTTCATCCAGAACACGTCGGTGGTCCTGCTCGGCCCTACCAGCAAGGCATATCCCGACATGCCCGATTGGCTCACCGCCAAGCGCACTTTCCTGGAGATCGAAGGCACCAAGATCATGGTGATTTGCGTGGCGGCGGTGGCGATGCTGGGTTTGTGGCTCCTAGTCGAGCGCACCAAGACCGGCAAGGCGATGCGAGCCGTCGCCGAAGACCAGGAGATCGCCGGGCTCATGGGCGTGGATGTCAACCGCACCATCGTCAAGGTCTTTGCGGTAGGCGGCGCCATGGCCGGGGTGGCCGGCATCCTGTGGGGGGTCCTGTTCCGGAGCGTCATCCACTACACGGGATTCCTGCCCGGCATCAAGGCCTTCAGTTCGGCGGTGGTGGGGGGCATCGGCAACCTGGGAGGTTCCATGGCCGGCGGCCTGTTCATCGGCCTGGCCGAGTCGACCGGGCCCCTGCTCATCCTGGAACCGCTGGGCGTCAGCGGGGTGTCGCAACTGCGGGACGCGGTCGCCTTCGCCATGCTGATCGGCGTCTTGCTCCTCAAACCCAGCGGCCTGTTCGGCGAACGGCTGTCGGCTGAGGACCGGGCATGAGTGCCACCGTTCTTAACACCGTGCTCCGGCGTATACCGGGAACATGGCGGCGGGTTGTCCGGCTCGGGGCGCTGGGGGCTGTCGGTCAGGTGTTCATTTCCCTCTCGGGCATGCCTGTCCGGTTGGACGTGAGAGAGATCATCGTTCCCATTCTGAGCCTTGGCTATGTGACGGTCCTGGCCGTACCCCTGGTGTTGGGAGTCCTGCTGGGTCGGCGACCCGAGCACGAGGAGTTTCTCGAGAACCCGCCCGGCCGGCGCGACCTGGTACTGGGCGCCATTGCCGGTGGCCTCATGGGCGGTGGCGGATTGTCGGTCTTGGCGCTGCTGCTGGCCAATTTCGATCTGCGAGACCCCCTGATCAACTGGAGCCCGCAACTTCTGGAGTTCTTGAGCTTCGGCCGGGGGACGGCCTTCGGTTTTGGGATCTGGCTGGTGATCGGGGCAGGGCTCGGTCTGGTGGGAGGGACTCTCCGCCTGGCTTCTTCCCGGACGCAGAAGGTGATCATGACGATGGCTCTGACGGTGGTGGGCGCCGCCATCTTGGAGTCGTTGGTGGTGGACCTGGTGGAGGGCGTGAGCCTCGAAGCTCTCGTCGAGTGGATGTACGCGCCCCGCGGCGGGCTCACCTTGGTTGGCGCCGGGGTGCTGGCCGTCGTCTCCGGGCTGCTTTCTTTGGTCGGACAGGGGAGGGTCAAGAACATGCAAGAGAGGATCCAGGCCATGGAAGGCCCCCGCCAGACGCGGGTGAATCTGATGCTCATCGCCGCTGTGGGAGTGGTCCTGGTCATCCTGCCGCTGCTGGTCGGGAAGCTCACCAACGAGTTGCTGGCCAACATCGGTTTGTTCGTCCTGCTGGCCCTGGGACTCAATATCGTGGTGGGCCTGGCCGGCATCCTCGACCTGGGCTATGTGGCTTTCTTCGCGGTGGGCAGTTACTCGACGGCGGTTCTCACCGCGGCGACCTCGCCGAGGATCGCTCCGGAGTTTCCGTGGTTCGTGGCGCTGATCATCGTGATCTTCATCGCGATACTGGTGGGGCTGTTCATCGGCGCTCCCGTGATCCGGATGCGCGGCGACTACCTGGCCATTGTGACGCTGGGGTTCGGGGAGATCATTCGCCTGCTGTTCCTGTCCGATTGGTTGTCGGGTTGGTTCGGGGGATCCCAGGGGATTACCGCCATCGACGGAGTTGATGTATTCGGACTGCTGACGGTGGACGGCACCAACCCGCGGCGTGTGTTCTACCTGGTGCTGTTCTTCTGCGCGATCGCCATCTACATCTCTTGGCGCCTGGAACGCTCGCGGCTGGGGAGGGCATGGATGGCGGTCCGCGAGGACGAACCGGTTGCCGAGGCGATGGGGATCAACACGGTGAACGTCAAGCTGATGGCCTTTGTGGTGGGGGCCGTGCTCGGGTCGTTCGGGGGCGCCATCTTCGTGGCCAAGGTCGGGTCGGTCTTTCCCACCAGCTTCCTCATCCTGGTCTCGATCATCATCCTGGTGGTGGTGATATTCGGCGGGATGGGGAACATTTTCGGGGTTATCGCCGGCGCGGTGGTGCTGATCGGCGTTCTGGGCGGGCCGAAGCAGCCCGGTCTGCTGGTTGAGTTCTCCGAGTTCAAGCTGCTCATCTACGGCGCCCTGCTGGTGTGGATGATGCTGGCGCGGCCCGAGGGGCTGATTCCCAGTGCCCGCCGCTCGCGGGAGTTGCACCAGGAGGAATTCCTGCAGGACGCCTGGTTGAGGGGGCAGATCGATACGGATGACAACGGTCCCGATGGAGGCTCCGGGACCGCGGGTGCAGAAGCGTGAACGGAACACCCCTTCTCGACATCCGCAACCTGACTGTGGAGTTCGGAGGCCTCCGCGCCCTGGACGGAGTCGACATCCAGGTGAACGAAGGAGAGATAGTCTCGGTCATCGGTCCGAACGGGGCGGGAAAGACCACCCTCTTCAACGCCATCACCGCCTCGGTGGAAGCCGACGGGGAGATCCTCTTCGAGGGGGAGACCCTGCTGGGTCTCGATCCCAACCAGGTGACCTCCAGGGGCGTGGCCCGGACGTTTCAGAACGTCCGCCTCTTCGCCAACATGACGGTGCTCGAGAACGTGATGGTTTCCCAGCACTGCCGGACCAAGCAGGGCACGTTCGGCGCGCTCTTCTACACGAAGGCCTTCCGGCAGGAGGAGGCCGAGATCCGCGCCCGGGCGGAGATGATCCTCGCCTTCTTCGGGACCCGCCTGGTGGGTTTCCGGCTCGACCAACCCGCCGCGGTGCTCTCCTATGCCAACCGTCGCCGGTTGGAGATCGCCCGGGCGATGGCCACCCAGCCCAAGCTCCTGTTGCTCGACGAACCGGTGGCGGGAATGAACCCGGTCGAATCGGCCGAGCTCACCGGTCTGATCGGTCGCCTTCGGGAAGAGTGGGGTTTCACCATCGTGGTAATAGAACACGATATGGAGGTTGTTCGGGAGGTGTCGGATCGGGTGATCGTGCTCGACCACGGCGTCATGATCGCTGACGGGGACTACGAGGAGGTCTCGTCGGATCCTCGCGTTATAGAGGCTTATCTGGGTCACGGGGCCACGACAAAATGACAAACTCCGGGCCCCTGTTGGAGATGCGTTCGGTCAATGCCCACTACGGCGCCGTCCATGCCTTGAAAGACGTGGATCTGGCCATTTACGAGGGCGAGCTGGTGTGCCTGCTGGGTGGAAATGCCAGCGGGAAGTCCACCACCCTCAAGACATTGCTCGGCATGCTGATCCCCACCTCGGGCGACGTCCTCCTGGACGGCGAAGTGGTGACCGACCGCCCCATCAGCTACCGGGTGCGCAAGGGCGTGACCATGGTTCCGGAGAACCGACGCCTGTTCAAGCGCCTAAGCGTGAGGGACAACCTGGAACTGGGCGCCTACCTGCGAAAGGACACCGGACAGATCGCGGCCGACATGGAACGGGTCTTCGAGTTGTTCCCCCGGGTCAAGGAACGCCTGACTCAGAAGGCGGGCACGCTGTCGGGAGGAGAACAGCAGATGGTGGCGATCGGCCGGGCGCTCATGGCGGGACCACGGGTCCTGCTGATGGATGAGCCATCCATGGGTCTGGCGCCGGCCCTGGTGCAGCAGAATTTCGAGTTGATCCAGCATATTCACGAAGCGGGTATGACGGTGTTCATGGTGGAACAGAACGCCAACATGGCTCTCTCCATCGCCGACCGCGGCTGGGTGCTGCAGACCGGGCGCGTGGTGTTGGACGACTCGGCCCAGAACCTGCTGGCCCATCCTGACCTGCGCACCTCCTACCTGGGTGGTGGAGACTCCTGACCCGTCCCTCACCGACGGCGGATCACCTAGCTCCTGACGGGGTGCGATCGATCGATCTGGAGGGCCGACATCTCGATTTGAGATCAACCCTGGCGCCCTTGGGAAAGATGGTCGCCCGTTTCACCGAGGGCGGATGGTGGCGGGCTGCCCGGACCCCCGATGGAGCGGTCACCGTGCAGGTGAGCCGGCCGGAGAGAGGACGGGTGCTGGTTAGGGCGTGGGGCGAAGGGACCGACTGGGTCTGTGAACGGGCCGAAAGCTGGGTGGGCCTGGGTGATGATCCCAGGAGGTTTGTCACCGACCATCCCTTGGTCAAGAGACTGCATCACTTGAACCCGGGATGGCGATTCGGGGCCACCGGCCTTGTCTCCGAGGGGCTGTGGGCGGCGATCTTCACCCAGAAGGTGACCGGACGGGAAGCGGCCAGGAGCATGCGTGCCCTGATCCGGAAGTGGGGAGAACCGGCACCGGGTCCGCAGATGGGGGTGCGCCTCCTGCCGGATCCCCGAAAGCTGGCTTCGCTCGGCTATTACGACCTCCATCCCTTGGGGCTGGAGCGGAAGAGGGCGGTGACCCTCCTGAGGGCGGCCCAGTGGTACGACCGCATCGAGAAGACCGCTGATCTTCCATCCGGGGAGGCTCGGCTGTTCCTGGAACGGTTACCTGGGATCGGCGAATGGACCTCGGCCAAGACCGTGGCTATCAGCCACGGGGACGCCGACGCGGTAGCGGTGGGGGATTACCACCTCAAGAATGTGGTGGCGTGGCATATGACGGGTCGCCCGCGGGGGACCGACGAGGAGATGATGGCACTGCTGGAGCCGTTTCGCCCCCATCGGGGGCGGGTGGTGAGGCTGCTGGAGAAGGCGGGAAAGGCGCCACAGTTCGGACCGAGGATGCCATTGAGAGACTTCCGAAATCATTGAGCGGGGAACCTTCGGGCGCAGTCCGGTGGGGGGATTCCGTCGGCTTGTTTAGTCAGGAGGCCCCGTCGACGAAGGTGTTGATCAATTCCCCGACTCTCTCCGGATCGGTCAGGGCAGCGTGGTTGGTGTGGGGTACCACCTCGAGCGAGACGTAGTGGCCGCCCGCCTGCAAGGCCTCGGCAAAGCGTTGGGAGTGGAGAGGGAATATCAACTCGTCTTCATCACCCGTGACCAGCAGGAAGGAGCGCTCCGGATACCGGTCGGCCAAGGTGAGGGGGTTGAGTTCTCTCCACTCCTCGGCTTGGTCCGGGGAGGCGCCGGTCAACAGGTAGAGGAACAGTTGCATGGCCATCAGGTCTCCCTGCTCGAGCAGGGATGCGAGGTTGGGTAGCTCTCCGACGAGGGCTTCGGCATCGAAGAAGTAGTCGGGGACGCCACCGTTCCACAGATCATCTAGGTCGTATGGTCCACCCAGCCCGATCATGCCCGCAATCTCTCCAGAGGCATGGGGGCATCGTGGTGGAAGTGAGCGGTCGGTGAGGGTGGCAAGCGCGGCTAGGTGGGCTCCCGACGAGTAGCCCAGCAGCCAGACCGGAGGGGCAGGCAGGGTCAGATGGTCCGCCGCCAGGTGCGGCGCGGCCGCCGCCAGGCAGGCCACCTCGCCTGCCATGGAGGAGAGGCGGCGGAGCCGCAGGAGGGTTCGGTGTTCTCCGTTGATCGCCACCATCCCCCGGGAGGCGAGGTAGTGGGACAATTCCGAGAGTTGGGTGCGGTCACCGATGCTCCAGCCTCTTCCGAAGGTGAGGGTGATGATGGGGTAATCGCCCGGCTGGGTGGGAGCATGAACGTCGGCGTACAGGCCGGGCATGAACTCCACGGTGGAGACCGAGACTTCGTGGAAGGTGGGGGCGCTGACAGTCTCGGATTCGGGAGCATGGGTGGTGGTCGTAGTTGTCGCGGCGGGGAGGGTGGTTGTGGCGGTGATCGGACCGGGGGCAGTAGTAGTTGTGGTGGTGTCCGGGAGAGTTGTGGTGGGAGCGGTTGTCGCGGTGGGGGCAGTAGTTGTGGTGGTCGTAGTGGCCGGGAGAGTTGTCGTGGTGGCGGTGAGCGGGGGGGATGTAGAGATGGTGGTCGTTCTCGTAGTCGCCGGTACGGCGGTGGTTGTGGTGGCGAGGGTGTTGTCCGGGGCGGCGGTGGAGGTGGGGCTGGAGGATGGAGGGGGAGAGGGTGGGTCCGGAGGAGTGATCGTCGTGGCTGAGGTGATCGAAGTGCTCGAGGCGGGAGGTTCGGCGAGGGTCTGCGTGTTCTCCGATCCGGTGACGCATGCTCCCAGGAGCAACGGGGCCATTACCACCCAAGCCGTCGGTTTTCTCGGCATTTGTCCGGAGCGTAGAACTGTTCGGGAGCAATGTTGCCGGGCTATTCGTGAGGGTTCCCCCGGTAGCCTTGGATGGATGGAGTTGGCCGCCGTCCGGGTGAAATGGGCTCCCGGAAAGTGGACCACCTTGTGGCCGGCGGGTGACCCGGGCTCAAGGCACACCCTGATTCTGGCCCACGGCGCCGGGGCCGGCGCCAGCCATCCCCTGGTGGCCGGACTCCGGGACCAACTGGTTGCAGCCGGAGCGTTTTGCGTCACCTTCAATTACCCGTATACCGAGGAGGGTCGCCGCCGTCCCGATCGGATCGACCGGCTCTTGGCCTGCCACCGCGCGGTCGCCGACTGGGTTAGGGGCGAGATGTGCGAGACGCCGGTTTTGGCGGGCCGCTCCATGGGCGGTCGTATGGGTACTTACCTGGCTGCCGACGGCGACCCGGTCCGGGCCTTGGTGCTCTACGCCTATCCCCTCCATCCGCCCCGCCGACCCGACCGGCTCCGCTCCGAGCACCTGAGCCGCATATCGGTTCCCATGCTGTTCTTCAGGGGTAGTCGGGACGCCTTTGCCACTTCCGAACTGTTCGACCGGGAGGTGAGGACCCTCAGATCGGCTACGGTGGTCGACCTGGAAGGGCTGGACCACTCTTTTCGCGGTCGGGGCCACCGGGCCGACGAAGTGAATCGGCGCCTGGCCGAGATGACCGTCGCCTGGCTGGAGACTCTCGGTCCGGACGGCTTTGGAAAAAGCGCCCGGTCCGGGGCATAATTGCCTTTCCCCGAACAGGTATGGAGAAGACCCCCATGGAATCTCACACTCTTGCAGCCGTGCTGGGCCGCACCACCGGCAGCAGGGAGTCGCGTCGCATCATCCGCGCCGGCAGGGTTCCGGCCATCATATACGGAAGCGATGAGGATTCGGTGCTGTTGACGCTCGATTCCCAAGAGTTCGAGCGGTTCTTGCGCACCACCCGGCCGGGGGAGAGGGAGGTCTCCCTCCAGTTCGATGACGGTAGCCGGATGGTGGTCACCCCGCATCAAGTGGACCGGCATCCTTTTCGCGACTACGTTCGGCATGTGGACTTCATGCGGGTCACGGCTTCCTGACCCACCGGGGAACGGCGCCGTCCCACGTTACGAATCGGCGCTCCCAAGAGGGAGGAGACGGGGGAGTGCATGCAGATAATCGTCGGCCTTCGCAATCCCGGCAAGGCGTACGAGGCAACCCGTCACAACGTGGGCGCGGAGGCGGTCACCGCCCTCGGCATTTCCCACGGGGCCTCCTGGCGAAGGAGACCGCTGCGCTCCCGCTGCGAGACCGCCACGTTGAGAATCGGCGGTCGGCGAGTGCTGCTGGGGATGCCGCTGCGGATGATGAACGTCTCCGGTGGGCCGGTCAGCTACCTCGTGCGCTACAACCGCGCCGCGACCGAAGACGTGTTAGTCATCCACGACGACATCGACCTGCCCTTCGGGAGGCTCCGGTTCCGTCCCGGCGGGAGCGCCGGTGGTCACAACGGCGTCAAGTCGGTGGCCAGAGCGCTGGGGTCCGAAGGATTCTGGCGGCTCAAGATCGGAGTGGGACGGCCACCGTCCGGCATGGACCCCGCCGCCTATGTGTTGAAGCCGTTTCGCCGCACCGAGCGCGACGTCATCGACCAAGCAGTCGAGAAGTCGGCTGAATTGGCAGAACTATGGGTCGAGAACCCTCTAGCCGCCCGCCAAACCGCCGGAGAATGGCGTCCTTTAGCCTGAACAACGGATCTGACCGACGGCGTCCCATGAGAGTTGAATCGGGCTTGTCTGATCCGTTGCCCTCAGCTGTCTCCAGTGGTCGGCGCAACCGGCTCTCTGGAAGATGGGCAGATGGCCGGTGCAAAGGTGCGGCACATGAATAGCATGGTCTCTTCCCTCGAAGGAGTGGATCGGAAACCGAATGTATTGGTTGCCGTGCCGCCCGTTATTCCCTGGCTGTAGGCCCAACCTATAGGCGCTTGGTACCAAGCGTCCGAGTTGGTGGGAACGTCGTCATAGTGGTCTGTGCCCAGAGTGCCGGTGTCTGGTGTTCCTTCCGCACGGTAGAGGAATGCCATGGTCTGTTCTCTGGTGACGGTCTGGCCCATGCCGAAAAGGCCGTTCCCGACTCCGCTGGTGATGCCGTTCTCGAAAGCCCAGCCGATCGTGGTGTTCGCCCAGTGATCGTCCGGAACGTCGGCGAAGTAGGCGCTACCGTTGTACTGGTCACTTCGGCACTCATCGGGTGCGTAAGCCCGGCACAGGAAAGTTATCATTTCTTCTCGTTTCAAACCTGACCGAACGCCGAACCGGCCTTCGCCGACACCGGCCGTTATCTCTGATGATTGAGCCCAACGTACTGGGACATAAAAGAAATCGCCGTAGGGTACGTCGGCAAAAACCGGATAGTCATCGCCTGGGGGGGGCTATTTCGATTATGAAAGTGTCCCCGTACCGTTCGATCACATTGAGTTCGTATCTGTCCGGATCCGTTTCGCTCTCTCCCCAGTAAACACCTTCACCTAGACCCCGAACATGGAGTACCGGGTCATCTTTTCCTGAGAGGGCCGGTTTTGTTCTTCTCCGTGAACCCCAACAGGCATCAACGTAGGGGTTGTCGCACTCAGAGGCAGATTGATCGATTCGATAAATCTCGACGCCTTCTTTTTGAATGAGGGAATCGTATGACTTCTGCACGCGAACCCCCATGGATTCGAAAACTCCTGTGGACCATTTCATGATCACCATCTGAGTACCGGGCGAACCGACAGGGCCTATTGCATGTAGCGACAAATCATCCCAGGGATAAAACTCGACTTGATCGGATTGAATCCAGCCAGCCGCGTAGCGATTCAACGCATGAGTCCCCGCCAGTACCCTTCCGCTGACAGTTACTCGGTTATCTTTATACGTTGCGGTTGGCCCATCGCTCATCACATCCATGGGATTGTCGTATTCGTCTATAGTGCCATCCTCACGCATCGTCGTACCGGTAAAGGAATGCGGCCAACTGAGCGTATGCCCGATCTCATGAGCCACGGTGCCAATCACATCTAGAGCATCAAGGGCATCAAGCGAACCTATGCCGTCCTCGATAGAAGACAGACCGATCGGGGTCCACCGAACTCCTACGGTCGTAAACCAACCCATCCAAACCCACCGCTGGTTCTCAGGGTAAAAATCGCACCACAGCCAATGGGAAGCAACATCATCCCAACACGAAGAACCGGGCCCACCCTGAGACAAGACACCGGCAGCATCCGCAACATGCAGATCCGCAACATGCAGAGTCGAGACGACAATAGCGGCATGGTTCCCACCCGTCGACCGACTGCTGACCGAATCCAAACAACCTTGCTGACTGTTGGCTCGAACAGACCCACCGGGAACGAACGACAAGGCATATCGTCCCTCTGAAAGCCACGAATAATACGGAGGTAGCTCAGAATTCAGCAGTCCCGTTACGTTCTCAGGCGTCAGGTCAAGGGAACCATGAACCCCGGCGCACACCCACACTTCGAACCGGTCAGGCGCGGTTCCTCGAGACGACGTGAGTCCATAGTGAGCCACCAGTCCCAGCGGGTCGGCCGCATAGGGATCGGGATCGGCCGACTGCAAAACCACACGGTCGGTTAGTGATAGAGCACTTGCGGGAGTAGGCAAGATAGCTATCGACAAGCCAGTTAGGACCACTAGCCCCCGTAATGCGGTCTGGAAGTTTCTCATCCACGGAAGGAGATCGTAGTTGAGGGTGAACACAGGTGGCCCAATGCTACACGCAGGGTTTGGGTCCGCACCGCAAAGGTAGATTATTGGCGACGCTCGGCACAACGGGATCGGCCTGGAAGGCCGGAGGGGGCGGTACAGGGGTAGAATCGGCGGGCAATCGCAAGCGGACGATCGAGGAGACGACCGATCACCATTCCCGACATGATGGCTGTTGCCCGGGTGCTGCTGGTGCCGGCGATCATCGCTCTGATCAGGGCGCAGGACCGGCTGGAGCATGCCTACGGCTACGCGTTCGCGTTGTTCCTGGTGGCGGCATTCACCGACTTCCTGGACGGATACCTGGCGCGCCGGATGAAGAGCGAGTCGGTGCTGGGCAGCTTTCTCGACACTACGGCCGACAAACTGCTGGTGACGGCTACCCTGCTGGCACTGGTCTCGGTGTCCCGAGTGTCGGTCTGGGCCGCCCTGGCGATCATGATGAGGGAGTTTGTGGTGATGGCCCTCCGAGGGGTGGTGGCGGTGAAGGGAGGGCTCATCAAGCCCTCTGCATGGGGGAAGATAAAGACAACGGCCCAGTTCGCGGTTATCGCACTGGCCATGATGCGCCTGCCAGAGCCATGGGGTCCGCTCTATCTTGACCAGTGGGCCATGTGGGTGGCCGTCATCCTCACTATCGCCTCGGGCTGGCAGTACCTCACCGCCTATTGGAACACCGTCTTCTCAGAGAGACCCGTATCCTGAACACCCGGTGACCAGACCATGACCACCCTTATCACCGGCGCCACGGGGATTGTGGGAGGAGCGATGCTGCGCCACCTCTCCCGTCAGGGCGATCAGCCACGCGCCTTGGTGCGGTCCGAGGAAGGCGCCGCCCAGGTGTCCAGGAACGGGGCGGCGCCGGTCTACGGCGACATCACCGATCCCGAGACGCTGGCGCCCGCCATGGATGGAGTGGACCTTCTCTACCACGTGGCCGGGCTCAATGTCACCTGTCCCCGGCGGCCGGAAGAACTGATAGAGGTGAACGTGAACGGGTCGGTGAACGTCATGCGGGCGGCCCGCAGGGCGGGGGTGCGTCGCGTGGTGTACACCTCCTCGGCGATGGTGATGGGCGAACGCAAGGGGGAAGTCGGAAACGAGGAGACCACCCACCGGGGGAGCTATCTCTCCCACTACGGCCGCTCCAAACACCTGGCGGAGCAGGCGGTGGTCGCCGAAGCGGGAGACCTGGAGTTGGTGATCGTCAATCCCTCCTCGGTCCAGGGACCGGGCCGAAAGACCGGAACGGGAAAGTTGCTCCTCGACGTGGTCAACGGCCGCCTTCCTGTCATGATGGACACCTGGGTGAGCATTGTCGACATCGACGACTGCGCCCGCGGGCATCTGCTGGCCGCCTCCCGGGGTGAGCCGGGCCGTCGTTACCTTCTCAACTCCTTCACCCTGCGGATCCGGGAGGCGGTGGAGATCCTGGGACAGCAGGTGGGCCGGCAGATCAAGATGAGGTACCTGCCATGGCCGGTGGCCTACGTGGCGGGAGCGGGAATAGAGGGAGCCTGGCGAATGCTGGGTAAACACCCGCCCTTCTGCCGGGAGACAGTCCGGATCATCGGCCACGGCCACCGCTACGACGGGGGGCGGGCGGTCCGGGAACTGGGGATGTCCTACATCGGACCGGAGGAGTTCCTGACCAAGCTCGTGGCATGGTACAAAGAAGAAGGGCTGATCACCCCGACCCCGTAGACCTCCAACCTACCTAACATTCCTTGGGCTTGGCTTCAACGCCGCTTTCATCCCTAGTCGATAGTTGGCCTCCGACCCTCCTCCCGACACCCCCGGGGCGCTGGGCGGTGGCCCCGGAAGCGCGCGCCGTGGCGCTCTCGGCGCTGGCACAGAGGAGCGCCGCAACCCTGGTGGTGGTGGTCTCCGAGGAGCGGGAAGCCGAGGAACTGGCCGAGGACATGACTCTCTTCGGCACCGAAGTCCTGATGTTGCCGGCCTGGGAGACCCTTCCCTTCGAGCGGGTCTCTCCCAATGTCACCACCATGGCCCGTCGCTGCCGGGCCGCTCACGCCCTCTCGCAACCCACGCCGGGACAGGTCCTGGTGGCTTCCGTGAGGGCTGTCACCCAGCGACTAAGCCCCTCCGATCCCTCCCCCCTGGTGATCACCCGGGGCCAGTCCACCTCTCCCACCGAGGTGGCCGCCGCCCTCTCCGCCCGGGGATTCGAGAGGGTCGCCAGGGTCGAGTCACCGGGGGAGATGGCCGTCCGGGGTGGCATTGTGGATGCCTACCCGGCCGACGAAGGACGCCCCGTTCGGCTCGACTTCTGGGGAGACGAAGTGGATGAGATCAGGTTCTTCACTCCCTCGACCCAGCGTTCCGACGAGCACGGCGAGCAGGTGTCCTTCTACCCGGCCCGGGAGTTTCGCCCGGACACGGAGGTAGCTGCCCGGGCGGCCAACCTCCTGTCCACCCACCCCTGGGCTGCAGACATCTGGGACCGGTTGGCCCAACGCCAGATGTTCGAGGGCATGGAGTCGTGGATGCCATGGCTTGCCTCATCGAACTGCCTCCTGGACCGGGCGGGTTCCGAGACTCTGGTGGTCGTCACCGACCCTCCCCGCTTGATAGGCCGCTCCCGCAGCCTGGTGGCCGAGGAGGAGGATCTGGCAAGTGACCTCTCCGAAACCTGGTCCGATGCGCTCGCGATGCCCGAGAGGAGTCCCAGGCTCTACCAGTCGCTCGAGGAGGCATTGTCGCGCCGCCCCGTTCTCCAGATGCCGTCTGTCCCGATGGGACCCTCCGATCCTGTATTGGGGGTGCGTACCTTGGGAGCCCCTCCGGGTGACGGGCCGGCTATCGCGGCCGCGCTTTCCCGGCTGCGCGCCCGGGACGTGAGAGTCGTGGTGGCGATCGAGGGCGCTGCGGCGGCCACCCGGTGGGCACGGGTGTTGTCGGAGGAGGGAATCGCCATCCCCAGGCGGGACAGCCTCGCCGGTGAGGGGTCGGCGATCATCCCCCGCGGTATCCGTCAGGGTTTCGTCTTGGAGTCACCGGCGGTGGCGGTCCTGGGAGAACGGGAACTGGCCGGCAGGCACCGGGCGCACCGAGCTCCTCCGAGATCGAGAAGGACGGCGGTCGGCACCCGCGACCTGTCCCCGGGTGACTACGTGGTCCACTACCAACACGGGATAGGGAGATTCGAGGGGATGGTCTCCGAGGCGATCCTCGGGGTGGAGCGGGACTACCTGCTGGTGGCATATGCCGGTGGCGACCGGCTTTACGTGCCGGTCGACCAGCTCTCCCTCATCACCCGCTACACAGGCGGAGAGGCGCCCCGCCTCTCGCGGATGGGGGGAAAGGACTGGGCCGCCACCCGGGAGCGGGTGAGAGACGAGGTGCAGGTGGTGGCCGAGGAAGTGGTGGCCCTGCACAGGGCCCGGTCCTCGGCGGAGGGGTTCTCCTTCGGACCCGACACCCCCTGGCAGCAGGAGTTGGAGGCGGCCTTTCCCTATGAGGAGACCTCCGACCAGATGGAGGCCATCGCCGATGTGAAGGCCGACATGGAATCGGACCAGCCGATGGACCGGCTGATCTTCGGTGACGTCGGGTTCGGGAAGACCGAGGTGGCGGTGAGGGCCGCTTTCAAGGCGGTGATGGACAAAAAGCAGGTGGCGGTGCTCTGTCCCACCACGATCCTGGCCCAGCAACATCACCAGACGTTCTCAGAGAGGCTCTCGCCCCACGGGGTCCAGGTGGCGGTGCTCTCCCGCTTCCTCACCCCCGGGCAGGCCCGCAGGGTGGTCGCCGGGATCGCATCGGGCGAGGTCGATGTGGTGGTGGGCACCCACCGCCTGCTATCGCGGGACGTGACGTTCCGCGACCTGGGACTGCTGGTGGTCGACGAGGAGCAGAGGTTCGGCGTGGCCGCCAAGGACGCCCTGCGGCGGATGAAGGTGGGGATGGATGTCCTCACCCTCACCGCCACTCCCATCCCGCGTACTCTGGAGATGGCCCTCACCGGCATCCGCGACGTCTCCCACATCAGGATCCCGCCGAGGGGACGGCGGCCCATTCTCACCTACGTGGGGCCCCATGACGAGCAGACCGTGTCCATGGCCATCCGCCGGGAACTGCTCAGGGAGGGCCAGGTGTTCTACGTGCACAACCGGGTGATGTCCATCGACCATGTGGTAGCCCGCCTAGCCGAACTGGTTCCCAAGGCCCGGTTGGCGGTGGCCCACGGGCAGATGTCCGAGGCCCAGTTGGAACAGGTGATGATCGACTATTGGAACCGTCGCTACGACGTTCTGGTGTCCACCACCATCATCGAGTCGGGCCTCGACCTGCCCCAGGTCAACACCCTGATAGTCGAACGAGCCGACCGGATCGGGCTCGCCCAGCTATACCAACTCCGCGGCCGGGTGGGCAGGTCGCACCAGCGCGCCTACGCCTACCTGTTCCACCCGGTTGACCAGGTCCTCTCCGAGGCGGCTCACCGGCGGCTCCAGGCGATCGGGCGGGCCACCGACTTCGGCGCCGGGTTCGACGTTGCATTCCGGGACCTGGAGATCAGGGGAGCGGGCTCCATTCTCAGCAAGGTGCAGTCGGGCCACCTGCAGGCCGTGGGACTGGACCTCTACACCGAACTGGTGGCGGAGGCGGTGGGAGAACTCGAAGGGAAGCCCGCCTCCGCGGAGTCCGAAGCGCCGTTGGTGCGGATCGACCTGGCGGTCGAGGCCCACCTGCCCGACCACTACGTCTCCGATCAGGGACTGCGACTGGAGGCGTACCGGCGCCTGGCCTCGTCCTCGACCCAAGCGGAAGTGGATGAGGTGGTGGCCGGCTGGGAGGACCGGTACGGCCCCCTGCCGGCAGGGGCGCGCGCCCTCGCCCGGGTGGCTGCGCTCCGGGTGGAGTGCCTGCGGGTGGGGATCGGAGAGGTGATGGGAATCAGAGACGAGGTGCGGCTCTCGGGCGTGCAGCTTCGGGACTCGCAGCGGGTGCGAGCCGAGCGCCTGGCCCCCGGCGCCTTCTATCAGCCGGACATGGGGCTTCTGTTCATTCCCGCGCCCCGGCCCCTCCTCCCGGGCGTGCTCGGCTTCATCCGGGAAATGTGGCCGCCCGACGCCCGAGCGCCAATGCGGCCGGAAGGCTCTCGCACGGCAATACCATCTAGATGATGAAAAGCGCTTCTCCGCCCGGATGGACCCGTCTCGGCCTCCTGTTACTGGCCGTCCTCCTGACCGCAGGCGCCTGCTCCAGCCAGGGTGACCTGGTGGCCACGGTGAACGGGAACTCCATCTACATGGCCGACGTCGAAGGCCCCGAGGACCTGGTGGGAGGCGACGTCGTCGACGACCAGGGGGAGATCATCGACAGGTTCGAGTTCCTGAACCGCCTGCACAGCCTGGTCATAACCGAAGTTGTCGTCACCAAGGCCGACGAGGAGTTCGGAATCCACCCCGACCGGGAACCCCTCAAGACGATTCTCGAGGACACCTACCAGACCGTCAGGACCGACCTGATAGAGCTACACGGGGACTATGAGACAGCCCTGCAACAGGAAGGCATGACCGACCACCTGGTCCGGCTGTTCATCATGACCCAGGAGACGATCAACGTCGTCTACGAGGAACTGGCGGCCAGGGAAGGCGGGCTCTCCGCTGAGGAGGTGGAGGAGGTGTTCGAGTCCAGGCGGGCGGAACTCACCGAAGTATGCGCCACCCACGTTCTAGTCGACACCCAAGAAGAGGCTGAGGCAGTCCTGGAGCGGGTCCTGGCCGGAGAGGAGATCGGGGCGCTGGCGGCCGAACTCTCCGTCGAACCGGATGCGTCCGAGACCAGGGGCGCGCTGAGCTGCCAGGCGGCGAACGCCTATGTGGCCGAGTTCGCCGAAGCCGTGATCACCGCCGAGGTGGGCGTTCCGTACGGGCCGGTGGAGTCCATTTTCGGTTTCCACGTGCTGGTGGTCACCGAAAGGGACGATCCGCTGCTGGCCGATCACGAGGCCGACATCCGCTTCGAGTACAACGAGGAACGGCGAAGCATTTTGATCGGGGAGTGGTTCCAGCAAGCGGCCACCGAGTCGGACGTGCAGATCGAGCCCCAGTACGGGAGATGGACGACCGAGCCCAGGCCACAGGTCCTGCTTCCCTCTTGAGCCTGGTGGTGATGGGGTTGGGCCCCGGCGGTCTCGACCGGGTCCCGCCCTCGGCGCTGGCCACCCTCACCGATCCATCCCGCCGGGTGATCCTCCGCACCACCGACCACCCCGCCGCCCGGGAACTGGCCTCCATCCGCCCGGTGACGAGCTGTGACGATCTGTACCTTGAGGGCGAGGACTTCGAATCGGTCTACCGCGCCATAGCCTCCAGGGTGGTGGAGGCCGCCCGGTCCCAGCCGGTGGCCTACGTGACCCCCGGCAGCCCCCTGGTGGGGGAGAGGGCGGTGGGAATGATCCGGTCCCTGGCGGCAAGAGAAGGGATGGAAGTGACGATCTACCCTGCCGAGTCCTTCCTGGACGCGGCCGTCGAAGCCTTGGGGATCGACCCCTTGGACGGGGGCCTGACCGTCCTGAATGCCCACCGGCTGCCCTCGCCACTCCTCCTGCGAGGTCCCACCCTGGTGGCCGCCCTCGACACCGCCGCCGGGCTGGCCGACTTCTGCGCGCACCTCACCCGGGTCGTAGCCGACCCGGAGGTGGCAGTGCTGGTCGACCTGGGCGGTCCAGGGCAGAGAGTGGTGCGCTCCTTGGCCGCGCAGGTGGACTCGACGCTGGCCGGTCCCCGCACGTCCCTCTATGTCGACGCCGGCCCGACCGGCTTGGCGGGAGCCGTGGCGGTGATGGACCGCCTGCGCGCCGAATGTCCCTGGGATCGCCGCCAGACCCACCACAGCCTGGTCAAGAACCTCTTGGAGGAGACCTATGAGTTGGCCGAGGTCCTGGCGGCTCTCCCCCTGGACGCCGGACGCCAGGACGCCGCAGCCTCCGAGCCCGACTGGATGGCCTTCGAGGAGGTCTGCCAGGAGTTGGGCGACGTCCTCCTGCAGGTGCTGTTCCACGCATCCATAGCCAGAGAGTCACAGATCTTCGACATCGAGGATGTCGCCGAGGGTCTCCGCCAGAAGCTGGTGCGACGCCATCCCCACGTCTTCTCCGACGTGGCCGCCGACACCGCCGAGCAGGTCAAGGCCAACTGGGAGCAGATCAAACAACAGGAGAAGCCCCGGCCCGAGGACGCCTCCCTCCTGGACGGCGTGCCTCGCTCGATGCCCGCCCTCTCCCGGGCCGCCAAGATCCAACGCCGGGCAGCACAGGTGGGCTTCGACTGGTCGGAGGTCCCGCCGGTCATCGACAAGGTCGAAGAGGAGTTGGAGGAACTGCGGGCGTCCCTCACCGACCGGGAGTCCGCTGAGGCGGAGTTGGGCGATCTGCTGTTCGCCACGGTCAACCTGGCCCGCCATCTGGCCCTCGACCCCGAGACCGCTCTCCGCCGGGCCATCGCCCGCTTCGGCGATCGGTTCCGGAAGATGGAGGCCGAGGGTCCCCTCGACGGCCTGACCGTTGACCAACTGGAGGAGCGCTGGGAACGGGCCAAGCTGAGCGGGTAGCGAAACTGATTTCGGGGATCGAAAGAATCGCAGGTCGTAGGATGCTATTGAGAACCGCCAGCAGATAGGGCCGTGATGCGCCTTGAGGAACCGGGGGGAATCCTGACAGCGTTGGTGTTGGTGCTCGGTTTGATGGGCGGCGGGGTGGTAGGTGCTGACGTTCTTGGAGTGGTTCTGGAGGAGGGTGGTGAGGGTGGCTTGTTGGGTTCCGATTTGTTTGATGATGTGCCGGTGGGTCATTGGGCCGATGAGGAAGTAGGTTGGGCTGTTTCCAGCGGAGTGATGGGCGGGGTGACTGGTGGGCGTTTTGATTTGGAGGGGGTGGTGCCGCGTTGGCAGATCGTGACGTTTCTGTATAGAGCGAGCCGGTTGGTTGGTGGGTATGGGGGTGAGGAAGAGATGGTGGGGTCGGACAGTTTCATGGATGTTGCGGCGGGTCATGAAGCGGATCGGGAGATTGGCTGGGCGGTGGAGAGTGGGATCACTCAGGGAGTGGGTGGTGGGCGGTTCGGTCCGGATGGGTCGGTGACGAGGGCGCAGATCGTAACGTTTCTGTTTCGGTTGACTGGTTTGGTGGATGGTCCGGTGACTGGTGGGGGGTTGGGGTCGGACAGTTTCGTGGATGTTCCGGTGGGCCATTGGGCGGATGAGGAGGTGGGCTGGGCGGTGGTGAACGGGATTACCCAGGGGGTGGGTGATCGGCGTTTTGATCTTGAACGGGTGGTGACCCGCGCTCAGATCGCCACGTTCCTCTTTCGCGTGGTCCAGTCTGTAGGGAGAGTGGAGGAACCGCGTCTTCTTGTTGACCGGACCCAACGCAGTGGTGGTTGGTCGCCTGACGGCGGGCGGGTTGTGTTCTCCCAGGACGGTTCGCTGTGGGTTTTGGATGTTGACAACGGTGACCGGTCGCTTCTGCTGGCCCGGGCTGGTCATGAGCAGTTAGAGGATCCGGCTTGGTCACCTGATGAGAAGCGGGTCGCCTATTCCCGTGTGTGGCAGGACGGCGACGGACACTGGTTTGCTCATATTCATTCAGTCAACGTGGATGGCGCTGCCAAGGTCCAGTTGTCCAACGGCAACGTGCATGACCGCCGGCCCCGTTGGTCACCTGATGGCGAACTGATTGTGTTCCAGCGTCTGACGGGAACGGGTCGCTCCGCCGACGGACGGTTCATCGATGCGGACCGACACGTAATGGTAATAGATGCCGCCGGTGGCAATCAGGAGGCGCTGACCGATGGGGGGCGTTGGGAGCAGTCGCCTGTTTGGTCGCCTGATGGGACACGCATCGCTTATGTGTCCGGGCTGGTGTGGATCGCCGACTCCGCCGGCCTGAACCCAACCCGGATGCCGACGGGCGGTGCGTTCTGGAACGGGGGAGTCTCCTGGTCGCCCGACGGTAAGAGGCTGGCGTTCGCCCGCTCGGATGGAAGCGGATCGTCGATTGTCATTGTCGATGTTGATGGTGGCAAAGAAGAGACCATAACTAAGGGAATTACATACTTGGGTAGACGAGCCGGTTAGGTGGTGGGGTTGATGAACCGGCGGGATTTCATGTCGGGTTGGGAGCGGTAGCGCAGGACGGCTTCTGCGGCTTTCTTCAGTTCGGCGGGCGGTTGGGGCTTCCGTTTGGTTCGTGGTTTCTTCTTGCGCTTCATCCGGTCTTTGCCATTTCTGCCAAGAACTCCTCTTGGCTTCGGGTGCCTTTTTTGCTGTTGCACCAACCGCACAACAGTTGCAGGTTGTTGATGTGATCCGACCCACCGTACACCTTCGGGACGATGTGATCGACTGTGAGGTTCTTGTAAGGGAAGTGGGCTTTGCATCCGTAGCAGTTGCCTTCCTGCTGTCCGTACAGGTGGTGCTTGTGGGTGCGGTAGTTGGGGAGTTTCCCCATGTCCGTCCGGCGGGGCACGTCCTCGCGGGCGGCGATGTCGTAGAACATGCCCATCTCTTGTTTTAGGCGTTCCTTGACCAGCTTTACCGCCAATGGAGAAAGGTCGATTCCGACCCATTGGCGGCCCAGCCGTTCCGCCGCTACGAGGGTGGTGGCGCACCCGCAAAACGGGTCCAAGACAATGCCATCGGGCGGGCATGACGCTTTGATGATCCGATCGAGAAGGGCTAGCGGTTTTTGGGTTGGGTAGCCCACCCGCTCCGAGCGGGGAATGTGCGATCCGGCTCCTATGTCCGCCCACCAATCCTCCGGCGCTTTGCCTTTTAGGATCAGTTGCCGTTCCCGTTCGTGGATTTCTTCCCGTGACCTTCCCGCTGCCGCCATGCTGGTTCGACCTCCCGATGGCTTGGAGCGTTTGTGGGCAATCCGCACCGCATCAAGATCAAAATAGAAGTTGGAGGTCTTGACATAGCGGAGGATGATGTCGTGTTTGCGTTTGAAATCCCGCGGCGTGTTGCCCGGCCCGGTGTAGCACCATGCGATTTCGTTGCGGAAGTTGGCGCGTCCGAACAGCACGTCCATCAACAACTTCAGGTAGTGGCTGGCGGTGGGGTCACAATGCAAGTAGATGCTCCCCGTCGGTTTGAGGACGCGGCGGAGGTGGATGAGTCGGACGGCCATCATCACCAGGTAGGCCATCATCGAGTCCCCACCTCCGGCCCTTCCGGCGCGGATGATCTCGTACAATTGGGGACTGGCTTCGGCGATCTCCCCATGCCATGCCACGTCCGTATCGTCGAGAGTCCACGCGTCCTTGAACGCGGCCCCAGCTGCCACGCTCCCGATGGGAGCTTCGTAGTTGCGGTTCGAGTTGAACGGCGGGTCGAGGTAGATCAGGTCAACCGATGCGCCGTTGAGTTGCCGCAGAATGTGAAGGTTATCGCCCGTCCATAGAGTGCGGTTGACCCAGTTGGGGCCAACCGTCACGTGGCGACGCCGCGTTCTCCCCCCACCAAATCCGCATACAATAACCGCCGCCCGGCCATCCCCCAGGCAACCAACCCCATTTGCATGGCAGTGTCCAAATGGCGGATGTTGTGACGCCCACAAAACTCGACAACGTACCGTTGTAGGTGCTTCGGGGATAGACGGTGGAAGGTGCCTTTGTGCGCCCGCTTCAACATCGCCCAGAAGGATTCGACACCGTTCACGTGAGCCTTCCCGCTCACAAATTCCCCTACCGAATGGCGTACCTTCTCACGATTGGGCAACCCATCGTAGGCAGTGCTCCCGTCCGTGTACACCGGACCGTCTCCAGGTGCTACCCGCTGGACAAACCCTTGGAGCGTGTTGGCGTTGGCCGCGTCAACCACTTTGGCGGTGACCATCCCAGAATCCCGCTCCCGCATCCCCACCACCGCGACCTTCCCCACGGTGCCACGACCGGCCCGCAGCTTCATGCGGGAGTGCTTGTTTTTCTCGATGCCGCCCATGTACGTCTCGTCCACTTCCACCGCACCAGTGAGCAGACTGGGGATGAACGCCTCGAACGCCTCCCGGATGCGCTGCTGCATGAACCAAGCCGTCTTCTGTGTAACGCCGAGGTCACGGTGCAGTTTCATCGAACTCACGCCCTTGAGGTTGGTCAGGTTCAGGTAGATAGCATATACCCACTTCTGCAACGGGATGGGCGAATCGGCCATAACAGTTCCCGTTTTCACCGAGAAATACTTGCGGCAGTCCCGACACCGGTACGGCATCTTCGGATGACTGGCCTCGTGCGTGTTGGTTGATCCGCACCGTGGGCAGTCCCGCTCCCCGTCCGGCCACACAATCCCCTCGAACCAGACACGGGCGGCTTCCTCGTCGGGAAACATGCGGGCCATGTCCAACATGCTGATTCCCCTCCGGTAGTGCTTCCCCGGTGCCCTGAATGCCATCTCACAATCCTCAAATATCGCTGTCTACCAGCAATTCTACCGATAGGGTGTGACACTTCCTTGGAGCCGTGGTACAATCAGAATATGCGCAGATCACAGGATTTGATCTACCAACTGCTCACCCATGTCGAGGAGAACACCAACGGCCCGGTCGAGGTTCCCCGCCTGCGCGGATACACCACCAAGCAGGTTCACAACCACGTGCGGCTCTGTATCGAGGCGGGATACATCGAAGCTGACAAACCGGGCTTCTTCCAAGATGAACGGGTTGAAGGCGGTGGCCTGTGGTACTACCAAGCCATCCACCGGCTGACGTGGCTAGGACATGATGTGCTGGACGAGATGCGCCGCAACAACGGCCACTAACCCGTCAGCCGTCTACCCAAGTATGTAATTCCCATAACTAATGCTGAGGGGTGGGACACCATGCCGCGTTGGTCACCCGATGGGCAGAAGCTGCTATTCACTAGGCGCCAACCCGACGGCGCCGAGCAGTTGTTTGTGGTGGGTGCGAGCGGTCGCCGTTCGCCTATCAACTGCAAACCAGGGGGATTAGATAGCTATACGGTCGGCTTCCCCCTACCTGCTGGGGCGGCTCCCTCGACAGGTCGGATAAAGCTCACGGTGTTGTTCATGGACTTTCCCAACGCGCCAGCCACCTACACGACACACAAAGAGATCCAAAACGGTTTCGGGTACATGGTGGACTACCTGGAAGCCATGAGCTATGGGAAACTCAATGTAGAAGTTGATGTCGTGCATCGGTGGTGGCGCGCCCCCAAGAACTTCGAGGCGTATGTCCGGGTAAGTGTGTTATCAGAGAACAACCTGTCTGATGAGGCGGCTGCTGAGGCCGTGCGCCTCGCCGACGACTCCTACGACTTTTCCGACACCGACATGTTCGCCGCCGTGTTTCCCAGCGAGCACTTCGGCAGAGCATTGGCCGGCAAGAGGGCCCACGCCGACGGAAAGACCTTCCCGGGGATCTCGATCAACACCGTGGTGGGCCGAGATCCAGGTGTGCCGTCGCCGCTGGGCCTGATGGCGGCACACGAGTTCGTCCACGAACTCGGCCTGGCCGACCTCTACCCGTATGACAGCACCGTTCGTGAACTTCCCAATCCTCCCCGAGGACGAAGGTGGGTGTACAGCGAAATCGGCCTCATGGGATTGAAAGCCAATTTTGCCTCCACCAACCGCGCCCTGCATTCCGTGGATCCGGTCGAGATGCTTACCTGGTCCAGATGGCAACTCGGCTGGCTGCACCCATCACAGATCCAATGCGGGGTCCCACCCGTCGGCGCCGTGACGCTTCAACCCGTTGCCGAACCCGGCGTCGGCACGGTCATGGCAGCCATCCCGCTGAACCTGCACCAGATCATCGTGATCGAGAACCGACGCAAATTGGGCTATGACGCTGCTCCTCCTCCCGTCCACCAAAGCGGCAGCATCCCCAGCCGCGGACTCATCGAAGAGGGGGTGGTTGTCTACATCGTCGACACGCTGATCGGAACCGGTCAACTGCCGATCAGAATCGCGGGCGGCATAGGAACCATTCAGTACGACTCGTTTCCGGTTCTCACAGTAGGCGAATCAGTCACGCTACACGGCTACACCATCGCAGTCACCGACGACACCAACCCCACCTACACCGTCACGATCACCAAAGCCGACTGACCACCAGGGTTCTCGGGTCGAGAGAGACCACACCCGACGCGGTGCGCCATACGAACCTCCGTCAATAGACCACCGCCGCTCCGGGCGGTTCGCCACAAAAGACATCGCAGAACAGTTTCATCCAGGTTGGCATCCACTGCCAACCCAGGTGTCTGCGCCGACCAATAGTCCTCAGAAAACCGCTCGTCGGCTGGTAGCGTTTCCCACCAAATGGTCTCCACCACTATTGAGGCGGTTTCTGCGCGCCGCATCTTCGATTCCCGGGGATTTCCCACCGTGGAGGCGGAGGTGACGCTTACCGGGGGCGCCCGGGGCCGGGCAGGGGTCCCGTCCGGCGCATCCACCGGTTCCCGGGAAGCCCTGGAGTTGCGCGACGGGGGGACTGCACTCTCCGGCAAGGGCGTCCGGACCGCGGTGGGAAACGTCAACCGCCTGATCGCCCCCGAGTTGGTGGGCCGCGACGCCCGGGACCAGGTGGGCGTCGACCAGGCCATGTGCGACCTGGACGGGACGCCCAACAAGGAGAAGCTGGGCGCCAATGCCATTCTGTCCGTCTCCCTGGCGGTGGCCCGGGCTGCGGCGGCAGCCGGAGGTCTGCCTCTCTACCGGTATCTCGGCGGACCGACCGCCCGGATCCTGCCCGTCCCGCTGCTCAACCTGATCAACGGAGGCGCCCATGCCTCGAACGGCCTGGAGATACAGGAATTCATGGTGGTCCCGGCCGGATTTCCCACGTTCAGAGAGGCGTTGGAGGCCGGCGTCGAGATCTATCACACGCTGAAGGGGATTCTTAGCTCCCAGGGTATGTCGGTGAACGTGGGGGACGAGGGCGGGTTCGCTCCCGATCTTCCCTCCAACCGGGCCGCGTTGGAGGTTCTGGGCAAGGCGGTGGAGAGAGCCGGTTTCCGGATGGGCCGCGACGTCGGCATGGCGCTGGACGTGGCCGCCTCCGAGTTCTACCGGGACGGCCGCTATCACTTGGAGGGACGACAACTCCCGGCGGAGGGCATGGTGGAGTACCTGGCCTCCCTGACGGAGGACCACGCCCTGGTCTCGGTGGAGGACGGCCTGGCCGAGGACGACTGGGAGGGATGGGAGGTGCTGACCCGGGAGGTGGGCGATCGAGCCCAGTTGATCGGCGACGACCTCTTCGTCACCAACGAGGCGATCCTGGCCGAGGGGATCAGGAGAGGGGTCGCCAACTCCATCCTCATCAAGGTGAACCAGATCGGCACCTTGTCAGAGACCCTGAGCACCATGGACAGGGCGGTCCGCTCGGGATACACCCGGGTGGTCAGCCATCGCTCCGGGGAGACCGAGGACCCCTTCATCGCCCATCTGGCGGTCGGCACGGGGGCCGGGCAGATCAAGACCGGGGCGCCGGCGCGCTCGGAGAGGACCGCCAAGTACAACGAGTTGCTCCGCATCGAAGAGGAACTGGGATCGGGGGCGCGCTTCGGCGGATGGGAGGCGTTGGGAAGATGAGCGAAGAAGAGAGCGCAAGGAAGTCAAAGCGCTCCTGGAGAAGCCGGTGGCTGTGGATCGCGGGCGCCGCCATCCTGGCGGCGGGCGCCACCGTGTACGCGGTCCCTATCCTGGATCGCTTGGAGGAGCAGACCACCAACATAGCCGAGTACGCCGAGGAATTGGATGAGTTGGTGGCGCAGAACACCGAACTGGAGGAGCGGCTGGACGCCCTTCACACTCCCATCGAGATCGAGCGCCTGGCCCGGGAGCGGCTGGGGTATGTGAGGGAGGGAGAGACCGCCTTCGTGGTGGTGTCTCCCCGCGACCCCGATCCGGCCCCGTCGGCGGAGGATCCGGTGGAGATGGCAGAGATGATCGAGGAGGAGCCCTGGTACTCGCGGTGGTGGAGCTATCTCAGCGGGAGCGATCTGTCCGCCGACTCCTGATGGACCCGGTCGTGGAGTCTGCGGACCGCCGGGTGGTGGCCCTCCAGATCGGCAGGCCCCCCCGGTCCGATTCAAGGGTGGTCTCGGTCTGCCACCTGGGCCTGCCGGTGGTTATCGAGATCCCACCCCTGCTCGACGACGGAACCCCTTTCCCCACCCGGTACTGGCTGACCTGCCCACTAGCTGTGAAGAGGGTTTCGCGGATCGAGTCCGAGGGTGGGGTGAAGGCCATGGACGCCCGGTCGGAGCGTGACCCGGTCTTCGGCGCCCGCCTTCAAGCAGCCCACCTCCGCTACGCCACGCAGCGGGACTCCGAGGTTCCCGACACAGCCCGGCACCGCCCCACCGGCGGGGTGGCGGGCTCCCGGAAGGGGGTGAAGTGCCTCCACGCCCACTACGCCGACCACCGGGCCGGAAACGACAATCCGGTGGGGGAGTGGGCCGCGCCCCGGGTGGAGCCGCTGGATTGCGAGCTTCGCTGCGTCCTCTCCTCCCCCGAGGGTCCGGCGGCCAATCCCGATTGGAGAGAACCCTGAACAAGGCGGCGGTGGACATCGGCACCAACTCGACGCGCTTGCTGGTGGTAACGCCGGAGGGGGAAGCGGGACGCTGGCAGACGGTCACGGGCTTGGGCAGGGGCCTCTCGGAGAAAGGCCTAGCCGATGAGTCCATGGCACGGACGGTGGCCGCGTTGGAGCGCTACGGGGAGTTGATCGCCAAATGGGGGGTAACCGCCGGCAGAGCGGTGGCCACCTCCGCGGTGCGGGACGCCGCCAACCGTGAGGTGTTTCTGGACCGCGCCGAACACGCGCTGGGGTTCCGCCCCGAGACCATCGGGGGCGAGGAGGAAGCCCGCCTGTCCTTCTCCGGCGCAATAGGGGAGTTGTCCGATCCCGGGAACTGCATGGTGGTTGACATCGGAGGGGGATCCACCGAGTTCGTGTGGCGCAACCGAGAAGGGATAGTCCAGGGAGTGAGCCTCCAACTCGGCTCGGTGCGGATGACCGAGTCGGTGCTAGGGGACCGCCCACCGCCCCGATCGCAACTTCAGGCAGCCTTCGCCCAGGCCGCCGAGGCGTTGGGAGAGGTAAGCCTTCCCCTCCGGTCCAGGGTGGTAGGCGTGGCCGGCACCTGGACCAGCCTGGCGGCCATCGGCCTCAGATTGGAGGCTTACGACCGCCGGCGCGTCCACCACTCGGCGATCACGGCCGCCCAAATGGCGATCCTGCTAGCCGAGTTGGCCAAGTTGACGATCCCGGAGACGGCCGCCATCCCTTCCCTGGACCCAGCCCGAGCGCCGGTGCTCCTGGCCGGCGCGGTGATCGCCCACGAATCGCTCCGGCGCCTGGCCTGCACCGAGGCGCTCATCTCAGAATCCGATCTCCTGGACGGGGTCATCCTTACCCTTTAGCAGGGGGCCTCTGCTTACAATCCTTTGGTGTCGCCCGGGTGGCGGAATGGCAGACGCGCTGGACTTAAAATCCAGTGTCCATCGTGACGTGTGGGTTCAAGTCCCACCCCGGGCACGGATCACAACGCCGTTTTCCCAGGTCACAGCCTTTAGGTCAGCCGCCCGGTATGGGGTCGAAGTCCATTCCCAGGTCGGCTCTGCCGAGGTGTTCTTCCATCTCGGGGGCCTTGAGGATGATGGCGGTCTGAGCCAGCAGGTCCCGGTACATTCGCTCATAGGGGTTGGCCGCCACGATCCCGTGCGCTCCGGCCAAGCGGAAGGATTCCCGGGCCACTTCCTCGGTCATCCGCCGGACGTGGTAGAGCGCCAGCAGGCTGATCCAGGCCCGTTTCTCCCGGGGGAAGTGGGGATCGGACAGCTTGGCGGCGGTGTCATAGAGCACTGTCGACGCCGAACGCACCCAGAAGCTCATCCGTCCGTAGGTGGACTGTGCCCATCCGACGTCGGCGCGGGTGAGAGCCACTTGGCCTTTGATGGCCACCGCGATGCCGCCCTTGCGTTTGCGGAGGTAGCCGGCCATGTAGTCGAGGATCCGACGGCAGTGACCCAGTTGCATCCCACCGCCGGAGAGATTGAGAAGGCCGAACGCCATGTGCTGGTCTTCCTCTTGGTCGTCGCGAGAGGTGGCCTGGGGGTGATCGAGATCCCGGACTATTGCGTACCTGTCGGGCACGAAGGCGTTTTCGATGGTCACCGAGTTGGTGGCCGTGCCCCGGAGTCCCATGGCGTTCCAGTCGTCGTGGATGATCATGCCGGGCGTGCCCACCGGAACGAACATCACCAGGAGCTTTCGACCTACCAGTTCTCCCTGGTCGTCGACCACCGAGGCGATGGTTCCCACGTAGGTGGCGCCGTCGGAGTTGGTGGCGAACCCCCCGCGGCCGCCGCCCAGCCATCCCCCGTCCACCCGACGGAACCGGGCGCCCACCTTGGTCACGTCCAACTCGTCGGAAGGCGCGGAGGCAGCCGAGCAGAGCATGGACTGGTTCTCGGCGCAGTCCCGGAGCAGGGCAGCCATGTTCGGGTCACCGAAGGCGTACGGCGCGATCAGATCGAGCGCGCCCCAGTGCATGTTGGTGCATGCCGCCGACACCGGGTCGCCGTAGGCGATCACCTCCGCCACCTTGGTCCGGGTGGCGATGTTGTGGCCGGGTCCTCCGAACTGCGGGTGGATGGCCATCGAAGGCACGCCGACCGACTTGAGGGCCGTCATGTTCTCGAAGGGGTAGCGGGACTCCCGGTCGTTCCGGGCGGCTCTGCCGAAGAAGTCCTCTTCGGTCACCACCTTCTCAACAAGCTTTACGTAGTCATGATCAATCGCGTAGCCGGATCCAATGTTCATGCTCAACCGGATAAGAATAACTCTTGAGCACCTGTCCCATCAGCAAGCTGCCCGGTCCCCAGGTCGCGGGCCCGCGGGCATACCGGGGATTGCCTCTTCCACTAGGCTGAATGCCGTGGTTGGCGAGCGAATTCCGGGGGGCGGTGATCCCATTTCGGACGCGACCGGGGCTTGATGCGGGTCAACGATTACATACGGTTTGAACCCGATGAGGGGTGTTCTGCCCGCCTGACGCTGGGGGTGGCGGTTCAGGGGATCATGATCAGCTTGTCGATCACTGTCATCGTGGTGACGATCTTCGTCCTCGGGTCAGGCGAGGACCGGGCCTATCTCTCCTGGGTGGTCTTTGCCGCTTTGACGATCACCGGGTTCGGCACCATCCTCGGGGCCAGCCGCCTGGGAAAGTTCGGGGCAGGGCACATCATGATGATGGCGTCGGGCGGCCAGTTCATAGGCGTGTCCGTGGTGGCGCTGATGGAGGGGGGCCCGGCCACGCTGGCGATGCTGCTGGTCGTTACCTCGGTGCTCCAGTTCCTGGTGGCTACCTGGCTTCCGAGAATGCGCCGGATCATCACACCTGTCGTGGCGGGGACCGCACAGGTGCTGATAGCGGCGACGGTGATACCGATCGCCATCAGCAGGTTGGCGGACACTCCCGCGGGCGTGTCGCCATCGCTGGGATTGGCGTCCTCCGGGGCGGCGTTCGTCACTTTCCTCTTCCTGGTGTTGCGCGGCACGAAAATCTGGCGCCTGTGGGCTATTCCCATCGGGATCGGCGCCGGATCGGTGGTCGCCATGGTGGTGGGACTGTACGACTTCGAGCCGGTGCGAGAGGCGCCCTGGTTCGACCTGCCGGACACTGGCGCGTGGCCGGGATTGGACCTCTCGCCCGGGCCGGAGTTCTGGGGGCTGTTGCCGATGTTCCTGATCGTCAGCCTGGTGGTGGCGGTCAAGTCGAGCAGCGACGGGGCGGTGCTCCAGCAGGTCTCACGCCGCCGTCCCGGCGCCACGGACTTCCGCGCGGTCCAGGGGACCCTCAATGTCAGTGGAACGACAATGCTGCTGTCGGGGATAGCGGGGACGATCCCTCCCATCATCGTCACCGCTTCCTGCATCTCGCTGATCAACTTCACGGGGGTCGCCTCCCGCCGGGTCGGGCACACGATCGGGGCCTTGCTGATCCTGCTGGCGTTCTTCCCCAAGTTTGTGGCCGTCATGCTCGCCACGCCCAGTTCAGTGATGGGAGCGGTCCTCCTGATGATCATGGGACTGCTCCTGGTGGAGGGCATGCGGATCATCGTCAAGGACGGTCTCGACCACCGCAAGGGGATGGTGGCAGGAGCGTCCCTGGCGATAGGCGTCGGTCTGGAGAGCAATGACGTGCTGGCGGACCTCCTGGATGGAGCCTGGGGCGTGCTGTTCGGCAGCGGGTTGGTGGTCGGCGTTCTGGCGGTGGTGGTGATGACGTCCCTTATGGAACTGTCCAGCCCGCGCCGCACGCGGCTCGAGGTCGGACTCGACATGTCCGATCTTCCCCGGGTCAACGCTTTCCTCACCGGACTCGCCACCCGTGCAGGCTGGAGTCCTCCTTCGACGGAACGTCTGACCGCGGCGGGAGAGGAGACCCTCTCCACCATGTTGGAACTACGGGAGGACTATGCAGACGAGGCTGTACCGCGTCTGATTGTCACCGCTCAGCGCAGCACCGGGACGATCGACCTGGAGTTCATGGCCATCTTCGGCGAGGGGAACATCGAGGACCACCTGGCGTACCTGGTTGAACATACCGACACTGCGGACGTGAGAGACCTATCGTTCCGTTTGCTGCGCCACTACGCGTCCTCGGTGCGACACCGCAAGTACTACGGCATAGACATCGTCGCGGTACAGGTGGAGTCCCTACCCGATTCCTGATCTCACAACCGACACGAAAGGAGAGAACCAGCCATGCTGGGATATGTGATAGTCAACACTGAAGTAACCGACGAAGAGGCATACGCCGAGTTCACAGACCGAATCGTGGGCGTCGTCGAAACCTACGGCGGGAAGTACCTGGTCCGGGGCGGAAAGACCGAGCACAAGTACGGTGAATGGCAGCCCGGTCGCGTAGTGGTGATCGAGTTCGCCAGCCTCGACCAGGCGCGCACGTTCGCCGACTCCGCCGAGTTCGCAGAACTCCGAGACCTCATCGACCGGTCCGCGAGGGCCCGAATGATCCTCGCAGAAGGCGTCTAACCCCGCCGCCGGAAAGGTCCCCGGCTCAGAGCAAAACGAAAAAGCTACTCGGACTACAGACGGTCAAATTGCCCTGTTTCTCGCGGAAACGGGACATGACCCGCAATGTCGTTTTCCGTCCGGAAGGGTCCCCAGTCTCGCGGTATGTTGAGTAGTCGGTCCTCCAGTTGGTCCACACTGTGCTGGCCGCAGTAGACCATGGCGCGGTCGAACTCTTCTCTCAGTAACTCGAGCATGTGATGAACGCCCTGTGCGCCGTTTACGGCCAGACCCCAGAACAGCGGTCTGCCGACCGCCACAGCCCTAGCGCCCAAGGCCAACGCTTTTAGTACATCGGTTCCACGCCGGATCCCGGAATCGACGTACACTTCCGCCTTTCCCTGGGTGGCGGCAACGACCTCCGGCAACACCTCAATGCTGGACATATCACCGTCAAACCGGCGTCCGCCGTGGGTAGACACCAGTATCCCGTCGACGCCGCTCTCCACAGCCCTGCGAGCGTCTTCCGCCACGCGAACCCCCTTCAACACCAGGGGCAGTTTGGTGAGGCTCCGTAACCAATCCAACTCCTTCCACGTGAGGGGGGCACATCGGAGCGGTTTCCAGGGCGGTGTCTCGTCCCCGCCGCTGACGCCGGAGACCAGGTGTTGGTGTTCACGGAAGTTTCCATACTCGCCCGGGCGCTGGAAACGACTGCGCACGGCCCGTTCCGTGGGGATGAGAATCGGCGCGTCGATGGTGAGCACTATGGCTCTGAAACCGGCTGCTTCAGCGCGCTTGACTAGGTTTTCCGTGAAATTGTAGCCACGGTGAGCAAGCTGGAACCAGAGCGGTCCGGTGGCCACTTCGGCAATCTCTTCCATGCTGTTGTTGGAATTGGTGCTGCACATCATCAGGGTGTTTGACATCCCTGCACCGCGCGCGGTGGCGCGCTCGCCTTCAGGGTGGGCGGTGGCATGACCGTCAGCGGGCGAAATCATCACCGGAAAGCTGATGTCCGTCCCCAAGACAGTGGTCGATATCTTCCGCTCGGTGACATCTCGCATAAAACGCGGCCTCAGCGTCAGGGCCTCCAAGGCAGAGCGGTTTCGAGCCGTGGTAAGCCCATCCATCGCCCCGGCTTCGAGGTGCTCCCAGTGGCTGTGCGGCAGGACCTGCTTGGCCCGTGCCTCGTAGTCGTAGAGGTTGATTAGATCCATTCGTACGGTTGAACTCCTGTTAAACCTTGCCAGTACTGCCGGACCGTCCCAGTGGCGCACGATCCCGCCGAATTCGGCCAGCACCCCGGGGACCAGGCGCAACAGCCAAGAATAACGCTCGCCTCGAATGTCAACTTGTATGACAGCGAGGGCAAGAAACGGGGCGAGGTTGACCCACCGGCCCCGTTGGGAATCAACTCCCCATCTGATTTCCCAAATCAGACTGAACTGCTACTGGCGTTCGGCGTATACGTGGATGGTGCCGGTGTACGTTGACACCCAGACTTCGTTGTTGAAGGGGTCGTAGGTGATCCCGATTGGCTTGGGTGTCGTGTCGAGTTCTTGGAGGATCGCGAGATCGCGCGTTCGGAGCTTGCTCATGGTGTGCGATTCGTAGTTGACCACGTAGAGTGCTGTGCCGTCGGTGGAGATGTCCATGCTTCGCGGCGCCTGGCCGGTCTGCACCCGTTGGGTGACCTCACCTGAGTTGAGGTCGACCGCTACGACCGCATCCTCTCCGCTCAGTGTGGCGTAAAGGGTCTCGTCGTCCGGGCTCAGCACCAGGTGGCGCGGTGAGACTCCGACATCTCGTATGTATGTTCGTACGGATGTGTCCAGCGCGCTGGGTGTGTCCTCTATCGATACGAGGGCAGAGAGGTTGATGACAGCTATGTCGGTGGATCCCATCACTGCCACGTAGGCGGTGTCGTTGTCACTGGTGACAGCGATGCCCCTCGGGTAACGACCAACGTCGACCGACGCCACTCTTTCGTCGGTGGCTAGGTCGATTACGGTGGTGTCGAAGCCGCACCAGTTGGATACCAGCAGCAGGCGATCGTCCGGTGTGACGGCCAGGTGTTTGGGGACCGGACCCACCGGATAGACGCGGTCGATTTCGAGTGTTGTGGTGTCTATCCGGTATACGAAGCTGTCCTGTCCCTGACCTTTCTGACAGGAGTCGCCGCCGGCATGGGGGTCATACCCCGGGCCGTACATGCGGTAGTTGGACACGAAGGCGAACGAGCCATCCGATGTGAAGGCAGCTTCCACAGGCGCTCCCCGGTATACATCTCCGGGGACGTCGTACCCGAACGCCCTCAAGTCGACTGAGTCATCGATCGTCGTGACGAGGCTCTTGTGGTGGTCGACGACCGAGATCGTGTGCCGGTACATCATGTTCTGAGCGAAGTACAGCCCGGTCCCCGACGCCACGACCGACTTGGGAACGAAGTCACCTGTGATTCTGGCCACCGGATGCAGCACGAGTTCATCGTTCGGCGGACCGACCTGGAGGACCACGGCAGTGCCGGAAGGCGCCAAGTCATGGTCGGCACTGATGTCCGGCCCGGGATACCCCAATATAAGGAATCCGAGGAGAAGGCCCACACTCGTGGCTGTAACACGGGCGCTCGCGTACACCCGGATCAAACATAGTTGGGCCGGTTACGGCCTCCCCGATGGGCAGAGAAAAGATTTCCTCGGTTCCGGGGTTTCTAGAGCCACACGAAGCGCAATTCGAGGAGGGAATGACCCGGTGGTTGACAGTCGGGCAGCCCGGTATGTGGCGGAACTGTTCAGCTGAGCAAAGCGACGCCGATGAAAGGCACGGCTATGAACATGCCTGCCACGTAGGCCACCGCCAGCAAGCGCCGGTCGACTGCCAGGCGCGCCAGGATCTCGGCTCCGCGGATGGGGATCTGCCGAAGGGCGGTGATCGGGTAGAGCAACAGGATTCCGCCTATGTTGAACAGCGTGTGGACCAGAGCTATGGTGAGCGCCTCGGGTCTACTGGTCGCCAGAGCAGCCAGCAACGCCGTGATGGTGGTGCCGACATTGGCGCCGAGGGTGACGGGATAGGCGTTGCGAAGCGTCAGGACACCGGCAGCCGATAACGGGATCAGCATCGAGGTGGTGATGCTGGATGACTGCACCGAGATAGTGATCACCAACCCCACCAGCAGGGCCACCATACCGCTGCCTTTGCTGAGAGCCATGTTCAGGGAGTGCTCCACCCGTTGAGCCACCAGACGGCGCATGTTCTTGGTTACGAAAGCCAGCGCCAACAACACCGTCGCCACCCCGCAAACGACCAGGAGAGTGCCGAGCCCATTACCGTTTGCCCCGAAACCGCTCCAAAGATCCTCCAGCCAGGCCACCGGTTGCTTCACCAACCCCTTGATGGGGCTCTTCCACTCCGTGCCGGCCGCTCCGACCAGGGGCTCGCTGATCCGTTCGGCCAGGCCGGAGATGGCGCCCGTAAGTAACTCCAGGGGCAGCAGCACTAAGACGATCACCACGTTGAAGAAATCGTGCACTACCGCCGCCGCGAAGGCCCGCATGAACTCAGCCGATCGGCGGAGATGGGCGAGGGACACGAGCGTGTTCGTCACCGTCGTTCCGATGTTGGCGCCCATCACCATAGGCACGGCAAATTCGAACCCCAGCACGCCGGAGGCCACGAGGCCGACTATCACCGACGTGCTGGCTGACGAGGACTGCACCAGCACGGTGCCGAGAATCCCGACGAAGAGCCCGGCGAGCGGGTTCCTGACCGTGGAGAAAAGGGTCTCCTGGACATCGGCTCCCAGGAGTTTGATGCCGGACTCCAGCGACGAGACGCCCACCAGGAACACATAGATCAGACCCAATACCAGTGCTGCTCTCGCGGCGGGAGGCATCCTGCCACTGTCGACCCTTTCCGGGACTGTCAGGTGTTCGACATCGTGATAGGGCATCCGCAGGTTATATAGTATTCGGTTTCCTCTCTTAGTCCCGCATCGGGCAGGCAGCGGTGGCAGAAGCCGCATTCGACGCGGCCGGCGGCAGAGGCCCTGGCTTCTCGGTCCAACGGACAATGAGGCTGCAGTGCCGATCGGTCCCAAGGCGATCAGGGCTGTCCACTGACGACGCTTGTCCAGTTCGGAGAGGGTTTTCTATTGGTTACCAAGCCCCTTGTGCCCACGGTAACCGGACCCGATTACCGCCATGAAGACTAAAGCTCTTCTAGCCTTCCCAACAAGCAGTGGTTCATCTTGCCAGACGCCTCCCCCTGACCGCTTTCGATGCATAGACATCCGGATTCGGGGAGCCGTAGGGGTCCGGTGGTGGCGGCTGTGGCCGGTGGGGTGGTCGTACTCGTGGTGGCGGTTCTGTGGTTCGGCTCCCGGGATGGCGAATCGGATCCGTCTGCCGCTCCTTCGGTGGAGGAGGTCGCGTCTGTCGAGGCGGCTCCAGGCACCGCGGCCACGACGCTTCCCTCCACACCCACCCGCACTACCAATGCCCGTTCTCAGGAGAGCAGCGGTGATGATGGTGGATCCCCTGTCTCCACTTCCGCTCCCGAGACCACCACTACCACCCTTCCGCCGAGAGTTTGCGATCCGGTCCTTGCCGGTCCTGATGCATCCGGTCCACCGGTGCTGGTGGATCTTTTGGGGGATGATCCGCCCGCGATTGCTGTTGCCATTTCCCAGCGACTACACACCTGCGCGGACGATGTGGTGGTAGCCCATCCCTCCCGCCTCGATTCCGCGGCGATCGCCGCCCAGTTGGCGGCCCGTTTTTCCTCGCCCTTGCTCTTCTTCCTCCCGTCATTTCAAGCGGCCTTGGTGGAAGAACTGGGCCGGCTGGCGCCGAGGCGGATCTGGCTGATGGACGGAATACCGAATTCGCTCCGGACCGCTGGCGCTGAGATCATCCGCATGCCGGCGGAACCCGAGGAACTGATCGATTGGATCTCTTCACATGATCGTTCGGTGGTGACCGGCGCTTCTCCGGTAGCCGGCAATCTCGCCCTGCACTCTTTGGTGCTGACCGGAGATCGGTTGGGCATTTTGCTGGCTCCCCGCATGCGGCCTTCTAACGAGCCCTCTCCGGTGTCGGATCTGGTCATGGGAGGCGGGGGCTGGGATGCAGGGGCTTCCCGCCTATGGCTGGTCGATCCTGCGCGGCCCGCTGCCGGATTGGCGGTGGCCGCCGCGGCTTCCTCTCTGGGGGAGACGGCTCTCTACTGGAACCCCGAGGAGACGGTCGGGTGGGCCGATGCCGGGTCAGCGCTGGAAGAACACGCAATGGGGGCATCGGAGGTGTGGGCCGTGGGTGCCATGCCTGATTCGGATCGGTGGTGGCTGGAGGTAAACCTCTCGGGTCCCGAACTCCCCGGCGGGGGGAGGACCATGTTCCCCGACCGGCGGCTGGTGGCCTTCTACGGCGCCACGCACACCGGGGTGCTGGGCGTGCTGGGGGAGCAGGGTCCCGCCGAGGGCCTGGAACGCATGGCTCCCTACCTCGAGGAGTACGCGGCCGACGGGGTGCAGACCATCCCCACGTTCGAGATGATCGCCACCCTGGCCACCGCCCGGGCGGGACGCGACGGCGACTATTCGGGAGAGATCTCCGTGGAAGACATGATGCCCTGGGTCGAGTTCGCCGCCCAGGAGGGCGTCTACGTGGTGCTGGACCTCCAGCCGGGACGGACCGATTTCCTGACCCAGGCCAAGTACTACGAGGAACTCCTGGTCCTGCCCCATGTGGGGCTGGCGCTCGACCCCGAATGGCGACTGAAGCCGGACCAAGTGCACCTGCGCCAGATAGGGTCGGTGGAGGCGGCCGAGGTCAACGCGGTGGCCGAGTGGCTTGCGGCGTTGGTGAGAAGGGAGCGGCTACCCCAGAAGCTCCTGATGGTCCACCAGTTCCGTTTCACGATGATCCGGGACCGGGAGACGATCGCCACCCCGCCTGAGTTGGCGGTGGTGATCCACATGGACGGCCAGGGCCCCCTCGCCACCAAGTACGAGACTTGGGGAGCCCTTACGGCGGGCACCGACGAGCAGGGCTGGCACTGGGGATGGAAGAACTTCTTCGATGAGGACTCTCCTCTGGCCACCCCCGAACAGGTTCTGGAACTGAGCCCCCTCGTGGTCTTCGTCAGCTACCAGTAGTAACCGGCTTCGCTGAGTTCAACGCCGGTGGTGGCGCATGGCGAGCGTCCAGGAGACCAGTTCCCGGAGCAGCGCCTCCACCCTGTTGCGGATGCGGGGATCCTGCAGTTCGAGGTTCTCGTCGAACTTGTTCCAGATCCCGCGGACCTGCACGGCCGGAGAGGGCAGTTCGAACACCCCGGTGTTGCGCAGCACGTCGCGCAGATGGGACTGGGAACGGTAAGAACCGAAGCCTCCGCCCCCTCCCATGAGCGCGGCGGTCTTTCCCGCCAGCGGCGAGTCCGGGCCTCGGGACGCCCAGTCGATGGCGTTCTTCAGCACCGCCGGCACCGATGAGTTGTACTCGGGGGTGGAGATCAACAGAGCGTCGGCCGCCGCCAGCTTCGCCCGGAATTCAGCCACCGGCTCAGGCATGCCGGCGTCTTCGACGTCGCCGTTGTAGAACGGGATGTCGGCCAGGGAGACCAACTCCAACTCGGCCCTCTCGGGGACCACCTCGGGGGCCAGCCTCAGCAGGGCGCTGTTGTACGAGCCCCGCCGCAGGCTTCCCGAGAAGCCGACGATCTTGATCCTCTCTGCCATTAGCTCCAAATTGTATCCGGTCCGCCTCCCTCTCTTATCGTTGAAAACCGCGGGTGTCCGAGGCCGTAATCTTTAACGGGATAGCCGGCCCGTAGGGGGAAAGCAGTTGATCGTATTGGATGGCCCGCCTCACAGTTGGCGCCTTCCCTCCTCCGTATCCGGTACGGCTGTAACCGTGGGGGTGTTCGACGGCGTCCATCGCGGTCACCGCCGCCTCCTCGAGGAGTTGGTGCGCAAGGCCTCCGTTGCAGGGTTGACGCCGGCGGTGGCCACCTTCGACCCGCATCCCCTGGAGGTGCTGGCCCCCGAGAAGGCCCCCAGGATGCTCACATCGATCCCTCATCGCCTCGAGATCCTGGATGGGATTGGCATCGGAGTGGTGGGGGTGATGCCGTTCTCGGAGGTACGGGAGATGGAGGCGGATGGCTTCGTAACCGAAGTGCTCCTGGGGCGGCTGAGGGCAAGCCTGGTGGTGGTGGGCGAGAACTTCCGGTTCGGGAAAGGCGGGAAGGGGTCGGCCGAGACCCTGCGCCGGGCCGGCTCGCGGCACGGTTTCGGTGTGGAGGTGGTGGGTCTTCTGGCCGCCGACGCTCGGTCGGATGCCTCCGGCGCTCCGATCAACTCCTCCCGGGTTCGCCGGTGCCTGGCGGAGGGGCTCACCGGAGAGGCGGCGGAACTCCTGGGGAGGCCTTTCGAGCTGCGCGGGACGGTGATCCATGGTGAGCAACGGGGCGCCAAGCTGGGGATACCCACGGCCAATCTGGAGATCCCATCGCGCATGTCGATGCCGGCCATGGGCATATACGCAGCCTGGGCCGAGGTGGAGGCAGAGCGCTATCCGGCGGCGGTCAACCTCGGGGTGCGCCCCACCTTCGGGGAGAACAGGCTCATGACCGAGGCGCACCTCCTCGACTTCTCCGGCGACCTGTACGGGAAACGGTTGAAGCTGGGATTCATCGGGGACCGGATCAGGCCCGAGGTCAAGTTCGGGTCGGTGGACGAGCTGTTGGCGCAGGTGGACCGCGACATCGCGGAGGTTCATGTGCGGTTGGCCTCGGCGGCGCGGGAGCCGTCACCTTCATTGGAATAGGTTTGTCCCCGGCGGGGTGCTAGAATGGAAGGCGAGTTAATCGGGGCTCGTCCATTTTGACGCATTAGCCCTGTTTTCACACGAAGGGATTCCCCTTGAGGACTACATCCGAGTTGGTTGCTGAATACGGCGCGCATGACACCGATACCGGTACTCCGGAGGTGCAGGTGGCCGTCTTGACCGAGCGGATCCGACACCTGACCGAGCACCTGAAGGTTCACGGCCACGACCATCACAGTCGTCGGGGCCTGCTGAAGATGGTGGGAAAGCGTCGTCGGCTGCTCAAGTACCTGCGAAACCAAGACGTGGAACGGTACCGCCGGCTCATTGCCTCACTGGGACTCCGGAGGTAACGCCCCTGCGTACAAGAAGTACGCGCCGGGGACATCTAGACGTATTGAGGAGTAATCTTGTCTGAACGAATCGTTACCGGGATGGTGGGTGGAAAGGAAATCACCCTCAGCACCGGCAAACTGGCCATTTCGGCCCACGGAGCAGTCGTGCTCCAACTTGGAGGGGTGGAGTTGCTGGTCGCAGCGACCGCCAACCAGGATATGCGGGAGGGAATCGACTTTTTCCCGCTCACCGTCGACCTCGAAGAACGCATGTACGCGGCCGGGCGCATCCCCGGATCTTTCTTCCGCCGGGAGGGAAGGCCCAGCGAGGGAGCCATCCTGGGTTGCAGGCTGATCGACCGGGCGCTCCGCCCGTCGTTCGCCGACAGCTTTCGCTGTGAGACCCAGGTGGTGGCCATGCCGCTCTCCATCGACGGGGAGAACCCCTTCGACGTTCTCGCCCTGATCGGAGCATCAGCGGCGCTCACCGTCAGCCCCATCCCTCTCCAGGGACCAATCGGAGCGGCCCGCCTTGCCCTCGTCAAGGGCGAGTGGGTTGCTTTCCCCACCCACGAGGAGATCGCCGAGGGGGTGTTCGAGATAACCGTGGCCGGGCGGCGCAACGCCGACGGTGAGATCGATGTGATGATGGTGGAAGCCGGCGCCACCCCCGGCGGCGTTCGCCTGGTGGCCGAGGGAGACGCACCCAGTGACGAGGCCGCCGTGGTGGAGGGACTGGCAAAGGCTAAGACGGTGATCTCAGAGAGCATCGACCTGCAGTTGGAGTTGGCTGAGATGGTGGACATCCCGACGGTCGACTGGCCGGCGGCGCCCGTCCTCTCACCCGAGGTGGTGGAGCAGGTGGAGAAGGCCGCCGGACCGGGCCTTTCGGACCTGGTCAGGATGGCCGACCGGCGCCAGCGCTCGGATACGGAGAGAAAGCTGCGGGAAGAGACGGTGGCCGCGGTGGCCGGCGACGATCCCGAGGCTGCGGCGGAGGCGAAGAAGGCTTTCAAGCAGGTCCTCAAGTCCACGATGCGAGACCGGGTGGTCAAAGAAGGCGTGCGTCTGGATGGCCGCTCACCCACCGACCTCCGCCCCCTGACCATCGAAGTGGGTACCGTGAAGCGGACCCACGGTTCGGGACTCTTCCAGCGCGGCGAGACGCAGGTGCTCAACATCGCCACCCTGGGCATGCTCAGAATGGAGCAGATGCTCGACGACCTGGGGATCGAGGAGGGCAAGCGGTACATGCACCACTACAACTTCCCGCCGTTCTCCACCGGCGAGGCCGGTTTCATGCGCGGTCCCAAGCGTCGGGAGATCGGGCACGGCGCCCTGGCGGAGAAGTCGCTCCTGCCGGTGGTCCCCACCCCCGAGGAGTTCCCCTACGCGCTCCGGCTGGTCTCCGAGGTCCTGTCATCCAACGGATCGACCTCGATGGCCGCGGTGTGTTCCTCCACGCTGTCGCTGATGGACGCCGGCGTGCCCATCCTGGCCCCGGTGGCGGGAATCGCCATGGGGCTTATCCACCAGGACGGGGAGTACGTGACCCTCACCGACATCATCGGTGACGAGGACTTCATGGGCGACATGGACTTCAAGGTGGCCGGCACGGCGGAGATGATCACCGCCCTCCAGTTGGACACCAAGATCGCAGGGCTCCCCACCGAGGTATTGAGCCAGGCGCTGTCCCAGGCGCGGGATGTCCGTCTCTTCATCCTGGAGGAGATGAACAAGGTGATCTCCGAGCCGCGTGCCGAACTCAAGGAGTGGACGCCGCGCATCGAGGCGATCGAGATACCCAAGGACAAGATCGGCGAGGTGATCGGCCCCAAGGGCAAGATGGTGAGAGAACTCGAGGAGGAGACGGGAGTCTCCATCGAGATCGAGGAGACCGAGGGCAAGGGGATCGTGCGGGTCGCATCGGCCGACGGTCCGGCCCTGCAGGCCGCGGTGGAGAAGATCAACCTGATCGCCTTCCCGCCCCAGCCCGAGGAGGGCAAGGAGTACGAGGGCGAGGTGGTCAACATCACCACCTTCGGCGCCTTCGTCAACATCCTGCCCGGACGCGACGGCCTCCTGCACATCTCCAAGCTCGACGCCGACCGGCGGGTCAACCGGGTTGAGGACTACCTCTCCCAAGGCCAGAAGGTGAAGGTGGTCGTGGACGGGATGGACAGGGGCAGGGTCAGCCTGATCCTGGCCGAGCGCCTCGAAGGCCCGCCTCCCGGCCAGGAGAGTCCCCGGCGAGATGATCGCAGGGGTCCCCGGCGTGATGGTGATCGTCGGGGCGGCGGTGGTCGCGGTCCTCGCCGTGATGGTGATCGTCGGGGGAGCGGTGGTCGCGGTCCTCGCCGTGATGGTGATCGTCGGGGGAGCGGTGGACGCGGTCCTCGGCGTGACGGTGGTCGCGGTCCTCGGCGTGACGGTGGTCGCGGTCCTCGGCGTGACGGCGACGGTAGGGGCGGCGGTGGTCGCGGTCCTCGGCGTGACGGCGACGGTAGGGGCGGCGGTGGTCGCGGTCCTCGCCGTGACGGCGACGGTCGCGGCGGCCGTTCGGACGGCAGGCGTCGTGACGGTCGCGGCCAGGGCGGTCCCCGCAGAGGCGGTGGCGGTGGCGGCCACCGGCGGCAGGCGCGCTCTTTCGGGGACCATCTCGACAACTAGGGCCAAGCCTCCGGAGGCCGACGCAGACTGACCGGTCAGGTCGTATTCTTACCCAAGATGGAGTTTCTTCGTTCCGACCTGTCCGACATCGCCGTCTATAAACCGGGGCCGCCGCTGTCGGAGCTTGCGCGCCAGTTCGGGTTCGATCTCGATTCCCTGGTCCGGGTGGCCACCAACGAGAACCCCTATCAGCCGCTGGACGAAGTCCGGGAGGTGATGGCACAGGCGGTCTCGGGCGTGAACCGCTACCCCGACATCGACGCCTACGGGCTGCGTTCGGCCCTCTCGGAGCACCTGGGGGTGGGTCTTGAGAACGTGTGGTGCGGAGCAGGATCGGGCGAGCTGATCCGGCTGATAGCTCTGGCGGTGGGAGGCCCCGGGCGCGAGGCGGTGTTCGGTTGGCCCTCCTTCGCCATGTACCCCCTGTGCACGCGTTATGCCATGATGACGCCGGTCGCCGTTCCGCTCACCGCCGAGCACGGCATGGATCCCGACGGCCTCCTCTCCGCGATCGGTCCCGACACGGTCCTCGTCTACATCTGCAATCCCAACAACCCCAGCGGGACCTACCTGGCCTCCGGCGACGTTCTCCGGTTGATGGAGGAGATTCCCGAGCGGGTGCTGGTGGTCATGGATGAGGCCTACCACGAGTACGCCACCGCCTCCGACTACCGGGGGACGGTCGGCGAGGCCGCCCAGCGGCCCAATGTGGTGACGCTTCGCACCTTCTCAAAGATCTACGGGATGGCCGCACTCCGGGTCGGCTATGCGGTGGGCAGCCGCGGGACCCTCCAGGAGTTGCGCAAGGTGCAGTCGCCCTTCACCGTTTCCTCGGTGGGACAGGCCGGGGCTGTGGAAGCGCTGCGTCACCAGGACCAGATCGCCGGGCGGGTTGCGGAGAACGCCCGGGAGCGGGACCGGATCCACCGCGGACTGGGCAACCTGGGGATTGCCCGGATCGAGAGTCAGACCAACTACATCTACTTCACGGTGGGATTGGACTCCCAGCAGACCGCCGAGGGCTTCCTGCGCCACGGGGTGCTTCTGCGGGCCTACCCGGGGGATTGGGCGAGGGTCTCGGTGGGAACGCCCGAGGAGAACGATCGGTTCCTGGCGGCGGCCGCCGAGATCGTCCGCTGAATCCGGCCCGGTCCGAGGCCGGCTATTCGATGATGACTCTCAACCGGGAGAAGGCCTGTCTCAGGGCATGCTCCACCTCGGAGGGGTGGGGAGCGGCGGCGAACAGGAACCCGAGGTAGCGGTCTCCCTCGGGGAGGGCTCTGACCTCTCCGCCGGGGGGGACGGTGATCTCGAGACCCGTGATCCCCGGCGTGTCGCGGGCCTCGGCGATGCCTTCGACCTCCACCAGCCTTCCCGACCGGGGGATGGGGAGCATCATCACCCCCGTCGCTCCGGGCTGGCGGACCGCAGAAGGCATCTCCATCCTCAGGGCCTGGCGGAGGATCAGCGACTCCCAGGACTCGGCCATCAACCCGAAGCGGAGGGACCGCGAGCACAGCCCCCCGATGGAGCGGGCCGCCACCTCCAGGACGCTCACCCGGTCGCGCCCGATGCGGAACTCGGCATGGATAGGCCCTTCCTTGAGGCCCAGGGCGGTCACCGTCCGCCTGGTGAGATGATCGATCTCTCCCAGGACCTCAGGTGGCAGGCGGGAGGGCGCGATGAGCACCGTCTCCTCGAAGTAGGGTCCCTGGGGAGCCCCAGGCTTGTCGAACACGGCCAGTATCTTCAGCCGCCCCCGCCACAGGAATCCTTCCACCGCCACTTCGCCTCCGGGGAGGAACTCCTCGGCCAGGATGGGTTGGTTGGGGTTCTCCCCCGCACCGGCCAGGATGCGGCGTATCCGGCGGGCCGCCGCGTCGGCGTCGGAGGCCCGGTCGACGCGTATCACGCCCTGTCCGCCCGAGCGGGACAGCGGCTTGAAGACCACCGGGTAACCCAACTCGGCGGCGATCTCGTGCGGGGAGTCCTCGCGCTGGATGACCCCGAACCGGGGCTGGGAGATCTCGTCCTGGGCGAGGCGTCGGCGCAGCATCGCCTTGTTGCGGGTGGCCGCCGCTGCGGCCGGGGGATTGTGGGGGAGTCCGATCAGCTCGGCGCCGCGGGCGGCCACCACCACTCCCTGGTCGTCCAGGGGAACGATGGCGTCGATGGGGAGCCGGGCGGCGTGGTCGGCCAGAATCCGCGCCGACCACTCCGGGCGGGAGCAGTCGATCCACACCCGCCGGTCCGGCGCCACCAGGGGGAGTTCCTCCTCCGAGGCCACCGACAGATCGATCCCCAGATCGGCCGCCGCGTCCAGGAAGTCGGACGCCCGGTAGGTCTGGGTGGGGACGATGAGAAGAACGTGCGGCATCAGAGTGTTGTCAAGGTAGGCGCTTCAATGCCATTGTGGTCGGGTTGTCTCCGCTCGCGGGGGTACTATTGATGCTATGTCTGCAAAAGTGCTGACCATCGCCTCCGATGCGGTGGACATGATCATCTCGCTCCGCGACCAGGAGCCCGGAGATCAGGAGTACGGCCTTGCCATCGAGGTCAGCGGCATCCGGGGTGCGCAATTCCAATACGATCTGAGCTTCGTGCCGGTGGAGGACCAGGCCGAGACCCAGATCCGGGAAGACCACGACGGGCTGGCAATCCTGATCCCCGAGCACGACGTGGAGAAGCTGTCCGGCGCCTCCCTGGAGTTGACCCCCCAGGGCCTGGCCATGAACAACCCCAATCTCCCCCAGAGTCCCACCATGGCGGCGGCGACCGAGGCGAGGGGGGACCTGACCGGGCCCCTCGCCGAGAGGATTTCGATCATCCTGACCGAAAACGTCAATCCAGCCATCGCCATGCACGGCGGCATGGCCGAGTTGGTGTCGGTGGACGGGACGGTCGCCTTCCTGCGGCTGTCGGGCGGGTGCCAGGGGTGCGGGATGGCCCAGGTCACCCTCCGCCAGGGCATCGAGCGCATTCTCCGAGAGTCGATCCCCGAACTAAGCGAGGTGGTGGACGTCACCGACCACGCATCGGGCGACGACCCCTATTACCAGGCCTCCAAGAAGTAACACGGGCCGGGTTCGGGGCGCCGAGAGGACGTCGGTTCGCTAGGAGAGGGTCGGGTAGGCCTCGTATCCCTCGATCCCGACTGTGACCGAGGTGACCGGCTGGGGTTCTCGGTCCATGATCGCTGCCAGCCTCGTCTCCAGGTGGCCGTAGCCCACCACCCGGGTGATCAGGGGGAGTCCCAGCCAGTCGGCTATCTCCTGGGCTCTGGCCAGGAGCTTTTCCTCCTCGGACTGGACCAGGTAGGCCACCCGGCGGTAGTTCCCGAACAGCATCTCCTTCAGGTCCGGGTGCCGGTCCAACAGAAGGCCCTCCACGACCAGGTTCCTCCACGACTTCACCAGAAAGTCGGTGAGGAAGAAGGTCCCGGGCTCTTCTTCCATCAACTTCACGAACTCCTCGCCCCCGAACATCTCGTAGCAGTGGGGCCCGAGCGGACGCACGGCGCCGGTGTCCTTGAGCATGGCGTCGAGATCCGACGCTCCGCAGTGTCCGTACACCACGACCTGGCGGTCGTATTCCCCGCGGGTCTCGGCCAGCTTCTCGGCCACCGCCCCGGTTATCAACTGGGGACGGTTGTGGAGCCGGGCGTTGATCACTCTCAGGTCCACGTCCCAGCCGTGGTGGTCGATGATCTCCCGGAGTTCCTTGCCGAGGGCGGCGCAGGCCACCATCACGGTCCGTTCCCGGGCCCCGTCTATAGCACCCGGAGGCGATGTGTCGGAGTCAGCGGGGCTCACGGTGGTTCAAGCCTCTCCGGTGGGCGGCGATGATGGATCGACGCAAATCCGACAGGCGCTGGGGGGGATAGTCGGATTCCAACCGTTCGATCACGCGGTCTGCCACCTGGCGGGGATCCCCTGGTTCCTCCGCCGGTTCTCCCCACGACCACCCGGCCAGATAGGTCTGCTCCTCGGTCCGCCCGGTGGCGGTGGCCACGGCGTCCACCGTAATCTGGAAACGATTGCTCAGGTGCTTTCTCACCCGGCCGCGCCGGCCGTCCCTGGTGGCTTTGACGCCAACCGGGATCCCATCCCAGTAGAGGATCTGATAGGTGGCCATCCGGCCTCCCTTGTGCAGGGGCTTGTGGAGTATGGATATTAACCGCTCCGGGAACGGATTGGTGGCGGGAACCGGGCGCGGCCGCGCCGTCCTCGGATGAAACCGGGGAGGGTGGGGGAATGGGGCAGTGCCCGCCGTTTAGGATTGGTCGCGTGCGCCCCTTCGATGGGCGCCGTCGCCGTCCGCCGACAGACAGGAGCATCGACTTGGACTTCGATCTCAGCCCCGAGCACCAGTTGTTCCGCCAGACCCTCCGCCGCTTCGTGGACTCCGAGATCCGACCGGTGGTCAAGGAGTGGGAGCAGGCCGGACGCTACCCCACCGAGATAGTCGACTCCATGAAGGAGATGGGGCTGTTCGGGATCACCGTGCCCGAGGAGTACGGGGGGATGGGCGCCGACTTCGTGTCGATGGCGCTGGTGTTTGAGGAGATCTCGCGGGGCTGGATGGGGATAGCCGGCATCCTGGGAAGCCACTCGCTGTCGTGTTTCATCCTGGCCCGCTACGGCACCGAGTCCCAGCGCCTTCGCTACCTTCCCGACCTGGCGTCGGGTAGGAGGCGCACCGGGATCGCCCTCACCGAGCCTGACGCGGGCAGTGACCTTCAGGGCATAAAGACGAGGGCCAGGAGGGATGGTGACCACTACGTGATCCGGGGATCGAAGCTGTGGATCACCAACGCCCGCTACGCCGATCCGCTGCCGGTACTGGTCAAGACCGATCCCGAGGCCAGCCCGCCTCATCGCGGCATGAGCCTGCTCCTGGTGGACGGGGGGACCCCCGGTCTCGAGATAAGCCGGGACCTGCCGAAGCTGGGCTACAAGGGCACGGAGAGTTGCGAGGTGCAACTGGACGACGTCCGGGTCCCGGTTGAGAACCTGGTGGGGGGAGAGGAGGGACGGGGGTTCCAGCAGGTGGTGAGCGGGCTCGAGATCGGGCGCATAAACATCGCCGCCCGGGCGGTGGGGGTGGCTCAGGAGGCCTACGACCAGGCGCTGGCCTATTCGAACACCAGGGAGGCGTTCGGCCGCAAGATCTCGGGATTCCAGGCCATCCAACTGAAGCTGGCCGAGATGGCCACCGACGTCCAGGCGGCGCGCCTGCTGGTGTGGTGGGCCGCCTCGCAGGCCGACCGGGGCAAGCGGGTGGACATCGAGACCGCCATGGCCAAGTACTTCGCCTCTGAGGTGGCCTGCCGGGCCTCCCTGGATTCGATGCGCATCCACGGGGGCATGGGGTACAGTCCCGAGTTGGACATCGAGCGTCTCTACCGCGACGCTCCCTTGATGGTCATCGGGGAGGGAACCAACGACATTATGAAGATGGTGATCGCACGGGGCCTCACCAGGGGAAGACTGGTGATCGACTGAACCCCGGACCGCCCCCGGAGCAAGGATTCGGACCCTGTTCCAGCCGGTTCGGCGAGAATGGCATGCGCCCCATGGGGTTGTGCGGACCTCATGGGACGGCGCCCATCACCGAGGACCCCCCACGGGAGCCGGCTACCGGGCATAGGGCTCCGGTTTCTCTAAAATTCCGTTCCTATATGGCTCAGAAGGTCTTTCCGGTGGGGTTGGGCCGGTTGATCTTAGGTTTGGCGGCCGTGGGGATCCTGCTGTGGGGCGGAGGGACCGCGCTGGCCCAGGACGAGAGGCCGGAGGTGAGGCTGGTCGTGGAGGGAGGGCTGGAGGGGTGGGTGGATCCCCACTGGCCCATCAAGCTTGAAGCCCGCATCGAGACGGACATCCTCCTGGTGGGAGAGCTCCAGGTGGTGCAGGGCCAGGAACTGGCCAGGCTGGAGGTGGAGGTCCCGGCCGGGGGAGCCAGGGCCTATGAGGTGGTGGTGGCGCCGCCCGTCGACCAACGGGTGATCCTTCTGCGGGTGATACCGGATGGCGGCGATCAGGAGGCGCCGGTTGCGTCGGCTTTCTTCCGCCCACGGGTGGCGGCCAAGGAGATCCTGGTGGGCCTGGTCGGTCTGCCCCGCTTGGAACGGGTCCTGGGAGAGGTGCGTTCTGCGGTCAGTGGCGAGCCGATAACACCGGTCGGTATGGAGGACGCCTCCGAGCGCCTGGAGAGGGGGGAACTCCATCAGCTCTCCTATCTGGTGATGGACCAGCCTCGAGCCTTGGCCGCGGGTACGGTGTCCTGGTTGGAGGGAGGGGGGCGCCTGGTCACCACCACGGCAGCCCTGGAGACGATGGGACTGGACGCGGTCTGGTGGGGGAACTTTCCCGGCGTCGACGCCGAGATAGGGTGGTACGGCGTAGGAGAAGGCGAGGTGCTGGCGCTCGACGCCCTGTCCGGCCACCCGGCCCAGGTTTGGGCAATGTTGCTCCGACCCGCCCAACTGTCGGGAAGCCAGCAGATCCCCCTCATCGAGGGACCGATGTCCCTCACCCAGGCGGCATTGTCGGTTGAGAGCGAGACCCCGGGGTACCCCTGGCTGCCTGTGGTGGTGGTCGTGTACGCAGTGGTGGTCGGGCCGGTCAACCTGTGGATTCTGCGGAGACGCGGCAGGCTGGAGTGGGCCTGGTTCACCATCCCCGCCCTGGGCCTGATCGGGGTGGTGGCCTTTTCGATCGTGGGCACCGGCGGCGTGAACCGGACGTTCTGGTCGCATGGCACGGTCCAGGTCTCGGGACAGGACCCGCAGACTCGCACCGGAATGGTGGCGGCCACCAGCAGGGCCAGGACGATGGAGATCGCCTTCAATCCCGACTGGGACGTCTACCCCGAGAACCTGGCGGACATCTCCGGGGACTCGGCTCAACCGACGATCACCCCCTCCGGCGTCTATGAATACGACCTCCCCTCCCTGGGGTGGCTGTCGGTGAACGCCTTTCGCAGGGCAGAGCCGGCCAGAGTCGTGGCAGCGTTCGGTGACCGGGGAGTGGAGATGACCAACGGCTCTTCGAGTCCGGTTGTGATGTGGGGTGTCCATGCCTATCCCAGGGTTGCCATCCGGGGGGCTCTGGAACCCGGCGCCACCGGGAGCATCGGTTGGCAGGAAGTTCTCTCATCGAGTTCGTGGTGGCAGTTTCACGACGCTTTCTGGGGGATGCACCCCCTGGACACGGTCGACAACTTGAGCGAGCACTGGCCGATCGTTATCGGGAGCCTGGTGAACGTTGCCACCGAGTCGGGAATGGTGGACGTCCCGTCCTTCGCGTTCGCGGTCACGGAGCAGTCGATCCCCGACGTGATGGTCGATGGCCGCCCCCAGGAGGTGCCCGGACTGAAGCTTGACCTGTATCCCATCTCCGTGGATCGAATGGGTGAGAGGGGTTGGGCTCACGCCCGGCCGGTGTGGTTGGACGAGGCATTCCGAGCCGGGGGATTCGAGGGCGCCCCCGTCTTCGCCGAACTGTGGATCCTCTCCTACCGGTTGCCCACCGACCTGTCCGCGCCCCTGCGACTGGGACTGGGCGGGTTGGATCCCGAATTCGTCGGGTTGGATCGCGCCATCGCTCCCTTCGACGGAGAGGAGGACGTCGAGGGCAGGGAGGGCTGGGAAGCCTGGGACTGGGGGGCCGCCGAGTTCGTGCCGGTCGACATCGACTCCGAACTGGACGCGGCGCGGATCGTCGCCCCGTCGGGCGAGGTGCTGTTGAGGGTGTCCACGGCCCGGCTCGGGGTGTCGCCCCTGACGGCGGTGATGACATGGGGGGACGTACCATGATGATCTCCTTTGCGGGGGTGAAGAAGCGTTACCGCACGACGGTGGCCCTCGACGGGGTGGATATGGGCATCCCCCAGGGCTCGGTCACCGGGCTGGTGGGCCCGAACGGAGCGGGGAAGACCACCTCCATACTGCTGATGAGCACTCTGCTGGCCCGCGACGAGGGAACAGTGGAGGTGGGGGGACTCGATCCCGAACTGGACGCGCCGGGCGTCCGCCGCCTGATCGGTTACATGCCGGACTTCTTCGGGGTCTATGAGTCCCTCACCGCCACCGAGTACCTGCAGTTCTTCGCGGCCAGCCACGGGATTGCGGCGGATCGCAGGTCCGCTCTGGCCTCCGATCTTCTGGATCTGGTGGGTCTGGCGGACCGGGCGACCGACGATGTGAACACCTTGAGCCGGGGCATGAAGCAGCGCCTCTCCCTGGCTCGATCACTGGTGCACGACCCCGACCTGCTGGTGCTGGACGAACCCGCCGCCGGCCTGGACCCCCGGGCCCGGGTCCATCTCCGGGAACTGATCGCCGAGTTGGGGCGGATGGGGAAGACGGTGGTGGTCTCCTCGCACGTCTTGACCGAACTGGAGGGAATCTGCAGCGACATCGTGGTGATGGACGAGGGACGGGTGGTCGCCCAGGGCCCCATGGACTCCATCCGGGCCTCGCTGGCTTCCGACCGCTTCATCAGGATGCGCCTGGTCGATCAGGATGTGGATCTGGCGTTGGGCGTGCTGGAGGACGACCCCCGGGTTTCGGGGTTGACGGTGGAGAGCGGGCGGATCGGGTTCTCCCTCGACGAGGCGGGGGACGACGCATCCGCCGAGCTTCTTTCCAGGCTGGTCGGAGCCGGGGTGCGGGTGGCGGAGTGGCGCATCGAAGAGATCGGCCTGGAGGAGTTGTTCCTCCGCATAACCCAGGACACGGACCAATGAACCCGGTCCTGGCCCGGGAGTCCCGGCAGCGCTTCCGGGGGCGCTGGAGCTGGCTGGTGATCACCGGCTGGGTGATCGTGGTGGGGCTTCTGACTTACCTGTTCTTCGTGGCGGGCCGGAGCATCAGCATTGACTTCTTCGGGATCCGCGGGCCTCTCTCGGGGCTCAATCAGGCCGGCAAGTGGGTGTTCGAGGGAATGACCCTGGTCTTGCTCACCGCGGTGGCGTTCATGGTTCCCGGTCTGACCGCGCTGTCGGTGGTGGGGGAGAGACAGCGCCAGACCCTGCACCTTCTCCAGATCACCCAGGTCACGCCCTTCGGGATAGTGGTGGGGAAGCTCTTCTCCTCGATCGGCTACTTCCTGGTCTTGATCCTGGCGGTGATTCCCCTGCTGGGCCTGCCGCTGGCCTTCGGGGCGATCGGGCTGGTGGAGGTCATAGTGGTCCTGGGCATGCTGATCCTGGTGGTGGCGATGCAGGCCTCCGTCTCGATCTGGGTCTCTTCGCGGGCCAGGTCCAACCGGGGAGCGGTGGCGCTTTCCTATGTGTTGGCGGTGGCGATCTTCTTCGGGTCCTTCGTGCTGATGGGAGTGGAGGCGCTGGTCATCAGGGTCGACATCGAGGACGACGGCCGGGAGTTGGTCAGCACCTGGCTGAATCCCTATGTGGCCGTGGCGGACGCCGCCGCGTTTCCCTATGACGACCTGGGCGGTGTCTTCGAAGGCGCCGACCTTCCCACGCCCATGGATCCTCTCAGGCTGCTGGTCTCGCTCCGCCAGGGTGAAAACGTCTTCGAAGGCGATGAGATCGACGAGCCAGTGTTCGGAGTGCGGCGGCTACCGGGGTGGATGGCGACCACTTTGGTTTACGGGGCGATCATCGCCCTGTGCCTGTGGAGGGCTTCCCGCCGGGTGACCGCCCCGCGGGCGTTGCCGGCGCGGCTGAGGCGCGGCCGGGTTCCCGATGCCGCCGCCTGAGTCACTCCGCAGGCTGGTGGCCCTGGCGCGGAGGCGCCTGTGGGTCTCTCGTCTGGTCGGAGAGGTGGTCCTCGGGCTGGGGATGGGAGCGGCCGGCGCGGCGGCGGTGTGGGGCATATCCAGGGTCGTGGTGACGCCCTGGGCCGATGGGGTGGCGCTGACCCTGGTGGCGGTATCTGTGGCCGGCGTGCTGGGATGGTGGTTAGTGAGTCCTCCCAGCGCCGCACAGGCGGCCCTGTGGGCCGACCACCGCCTGGGAGGAGAGGACCGGCTCTCCACCGCCTGGGAGCTGGCGGGACGCTCCCGGCTGGACCCGGCGGAGACCAGACAGGTGGAGGCGGCGGGGAGTTGGGCGGCCGGCGCCGACCGGAAGGGCCTGCGGGGACAGTACCCCTCGGCGTGGATGCTGGGGCTGGTGCTCCTGGCGGTGGTCTCGGCCGGGATGATGGCCGTGTCCCCCTCGGTTACCGACGAGGCCCTGGCCGAGTCGCGCCGGGTCCGGGAGTTGGTGGACCGCGAGACCGAGTCCATCGATACCCTCGCCGAGCAGGCTCCGGAGGACCTCGCCGAGAAGTTGAGCGAGCTGGCGGATCGGCTTTCGGAGGCCGAGACCCTGGAGGAGGCGCTCTCCGAGCTTTCCGTGGCGCGCCTGGAACTGGAGGAGCGGCTGGGTCCCAACCGCCTGGCGGAGGACACTGCGCTGGCGGGACTGGCCTCCCGGCTGTCCCGGCTTCCGGTCGGGGAGGGGGAGGATCCCGCCGCCCGGTTGGAGGACCTGGCTTCCTCGCTCGGCTCCCTCACCGAAGACCAGATGGCGGCCCTGGCGCGGGAGTTGGCCGACCGGGCCTCTGACTTCGCCGGCATCGACGAAGCGCTCGCCGATGCGCTGAGGGAGGCGGCTTCGGCCCTGGCTGCCGAGGGTCTCGACCCAGCCCTTGCGGCCGGGGCCCTACAGCGGGCCGCACAGCAGGTGTCCGCCGCACAGGCAAGGGCGGCGGCGGCCTCCTCCCAGGCGGAGGCGGCGGCGCAGTTGGCCGAGGCCGAACAGAGACTGAGGAACGCCCAGGAGGGGGTGGGCCAATCGGGATCCGGTGAGGGGGAGGGTGCAGGGCAGGGCGAGGGGCAGGGATCGGAGGGAGGCCGGGGAGGCCCTTCGGACCGGGGGCCGGGATCCGGCGCCGGGCAGGGAGAGATCATGGGAGGCGGCGGAGGAGGCCAACCCGATACCCCGGGCGTGGGTGAAGGGCAGGTTTCGGGGACGGGCGACGATGATCCGGCCCGCGATCCGGCTTCCTCCCCCTCCTCCGTTTTCGATCCCCCTCCCGAAGGACTGGGAGAGGAGGTACGCGTCCCGATCGACGGGACCGAATCGGGTGATGTGGCGGGATCCGGCGTGGCGCCCTCGGTGGCCAATCCGGCGCTGGTCCCGTATACGGACCGGTTGGCCGAGTACCGCACCGCGGCGTTGGAGTCCCTGCAGAGACGTCCGCTTCCCTCCCATCTGACCGAAGTTGTGCACACCTATTTCACGGAGTTGGAACCATGAGCTCACATACCCCCCCAATGGACCCCGACGGATTCGCAGCCAGACTTGCCGAAGCCCGCACCGAGATCGCCGAAGTGATCGTCGGCCAGACCGAGTTGGTGGAGAAGGTGTTGGTGGCGGTGCTCTGTGAGGGCCATCTCCTCCTGGAGGGGGTGCCCGGCCTCGGAAAGACCCGGCTGCTGACCACCCTGGGGCAGGTGCTCCAGATCGGTTTCGGCCGCATCTCGTTCACACCCGACCTGATGCCCGCCGACATTCTGGGCACCAACGTCCTCCAGGCCGGTCATTTCAGCTTCCATCCCGGGCCGGTCTTCACCAACCTGGTGCTGGCCGACGAGATCAACCGGGCCACGCCCAAGACCCAGTCGGCGCTCTTGGAGGCGATGGCCGAGAGGAGGGTGACCGTGGCCGGAGCCACCCGCCCGCTTCCCAGGCCGTTCATGGTGATGGCCACCCAGAATCCCCTGGAGATGGAGGGCACCTATCCGCTGCCCGAGGCGCAACTGGACCGCTTCATGCTCAAGGAGTTGGTGCCGTTCCCGCCTTCCGACGACCTGGTGGAGATCCTGCGCCGCACCACCGGCGGCGCAGAACACCGGCCCTCGGGCGTCCTGGAGGGGAGTCACCTGACCCAGATGGCCTCGATGGTCCGGGAACTGCCGGCCGCCCGGCACCTGTTGCGGTACGCCTCCAATCTGGTGGGAGCGACCCATCCGGACTCTCCCGGGGCGACCGACAGCATCCGCCGTTACGTCCGGGCCGGAGCCAGTCCGAGAGGCGCCCAGGCGCTGATCCTGGGTGGAAAGGCCCTGGCCCTGATGGACGGGCGTCCCAACCTGTCGGCATCCGACATCCGCCGGCTGGCCCTCCCGGCCCTCCGGCATCGACTGGTTCTGGGCTACGAGGCAGTGGTGGACGGGGTCAGCGCGGACGGCTTGATCGAGGAGGTGTTGGAGGCGCATCCCGAACCGGTGGCCGAGCGCTGATGCTGGTCTCCGCCGGACTGCGGGAGCGGATCGGCCGTTTCTCCCTAGCGGCCCGGGGTCGGGTGCGGTCCCCCCACGGCGGGAGGCACGCCTCCCACCACAAGGGAGAGAGCATCGACTTCGTGGACTTCCGGGAGTACACCCCCGGTGACGACTACCGGAGGATCGACCACCTCCTGTGGGCTCGCCTGGGTACGCCCCTGATCCGGGAGTTCGAGGCGGAGAGAGAACTATCGGTGAGAGTGGTGGTGGATCGATCTCCCTCCATGGGCTTTTACGACAAGCACCGCGCGGCGCTCGGTCTGGCCGGTTTGATGACCTACCTGGCTCTGGCGGGTGGCGATCGGGTCGAGTTGTGGGCGGCGCCCGGCGACGGTGGGGCCGGGGTGGTCACCCGGGGGCCGGCGGGAAGGCACCTCTCGGCCTGGCCCCGGCTGGAGGCCTGGCTGGAGGGATTGGACGTCCGACCAGGCGACGGCAGGCTGTCGCCGTCGATGGCGGCGGTGGGGGCCGGGGGCCGCGGCCACTACGTCGTCTTGGTGAGCGACCTCCTGGTGACCGACTGGGAGTCGGGTCTCGATCGGTTGGGCGGCTCGGTCGGAGGGGTGGTGCTGCACGTCCTGGGGACCCCCGAACTCGATCCGGAAGTGTTGGGAGACGTCCGGCTCCGCGACTCGGAGACCGGTGAGGAGTCCGACTTCTCGGGCACCGCCGACGCCTATGAACGCTACAGGACCCGGCTGGACGACCTGTGCTCGCAGATGGCGGCCCGCGCCGCCCGCTCGGGTCTCCATTACCTGCTGGTGGAACCCGGTCCGGATGCTGCGGAGGAGACGCTCTGGCAACTGGCCGGCGCCGGAGTGTTGTCCTAGCCCATGAAGTCGGGATGTCTCTTGGTGAAGCTCCCCCCGGGGGTCCTGTACAGGCCCTTCCCGGTCTGTGAAAAAAGCCGACGGCGGACCCTTGACCCTGTCACACCCGTGATGCACATTGTGGACAGCCGCAAAGCACCTGCACGGATCGAACCGGCGCGCAGTCCGATCCATCCCAGGGATCAGAATCCTCGGAGACGCCCCTTCCCGGCGACGGCCCCGGCGCGTCCCGACCAACGGAGAGGTGGTGGTGGGGGTGGGCCCTTCAGGTGGGGTGTTTGCCGATGTTTTTCGCGGGTTAGCGACGGTTTTCGCGGGTTACGGGGCGCGGACGGGATGGTTCGGGCCGGGATTTCGGGTGGGGGAGAGGGCAGCTGTCCGGCGGGAGGAGAGCTTTGAGTTTTCTGGTCCCCGCCGCTCTGGGGCTGTCGTCGCTGGCTCTTCCCCTGATCGCTTTGTACATGTTGCGCAGCCGTCGGGAGAGGGTCGAGGTCTCGAGCCTGCTCCTCTGGGAGACCGCCGGCGATCCGCTCTCTTCTTCCCGTCCGTGGAGGCGGTTGAAAGTCACCCCACTGCTGCTGTTGCAGCTGGCGGTTCTGGCCGCCTTCGTCTTCTCCCTTGCCCGTCCCTTCGGCTCCGAGGAGGCCCGGCTCGGCGCCCACACGGTGCTGGTGATGGATGTCTCGGGCTCCATGGGGATGGAGAGCCGATTCGAACGGGCGCGGGAGGATGCGCTGGGATGGGCCGGCGAGATGTCGGGGGAGCAGTTGGTCTCGGTGGTCGAGGCCGGCGCCCTGCCCCGGGTGGTGACCGCCTTCTCACGGCAGTCCGAAGAGGTGGCGGACGCCTTGGCGAGTCTCGAGCTGACCGGAGGTGAAGCCGATCTGACCGAGGCGATCCGGCTGGGAAGGGGATTGGCCACCCCCGAACGTCCCACCGACCTCGTGCTGTTCACCGACGGCGGCCTCGCTCCGTTGGCGGCCGAGCCGGTGGCGGCCGCCCGGCACGTCCGGTTCGACGAGACCGGACCGAACTGGGCCATCGAGTCCCTCTACCTGGAGAGGGACTCGGCGGGCCTGGTGAGAGCACTGACATCGGTCGCCAACCATGGTGGCCCGGCTCGGGCGGTCGGGGTGGAGTTGGAAGCGGAGGGGACGGTCTTCGCCCGGCTGGAGGTGTCCCCGGATCCGGGCGGGACGGAACAGGCGTACATAGAGGCTCCGGTGGGTTCCGGTGCGGTGGTGGCGGCCCGGTTGGTGCAATCCGGCGACTCCCTGCCGCTGGACGACCGCGCCTGGGCGGCCCTGCCGATTCCCTCGGTCAACTCCGTGCGGGTGGAGGGGATCGAGTCGCCGTTCGTGTCGGCGCTGGTCCGGTCGATCCCCGATCTGACCGAGGCGGACTCGTCGGTGGACTCCGCCGAGTTGTCGGTGATCAACCGGGGCGAGCCGGGGGAGGTCGACCGGCCCTCCTGGTTGATCCGCACCGATCCCCCGCCGCCCGGGCTCCGGCTGGTGGGGATTGCCGCCAACCTGGGGGTGACCTGGCAGCGGCCCGGTGAACCGGTCCTGGACGACGTGAGTCTGGCCGGCACCGCGGTGGCCGAGACCCAGGTGATCCAGACGGACGAGTGGTTGCCGGTGGTCAAGTCCGGGGAGGTTCCCCTGGTGCTGCTGGGTCGGGTGAACGGCCACCGTGCGGTGTACTTCACATTCGACCTCACCCACTCCAACCTGGTGGTGCAGATGGCGTTTCCCCTGTTGGGCGTCAAGCTGTTGGAGTGGCTGGGAGGGGAGGCGGCGGGTGGCATCGATCCCTCTCCGGCCGGGGCGCCCATCCCCCTGCTGTCCTCGGGGACGGGCACGGTCCGGGTGACGGGACCCGGGGGACAGCCGGTGATCGTAGGCAACAAAGCGGCGTCTTTCACCCGTACGGGCAGCCCGGGTGTCTATCGGGTGGAGTACCTGGATGTGGACGAACAGGTCGAACGGGCCGAGTTGGCGGTCAGGAACTTCTCCCCCGACGAGTCGGCGGGCCACTCCCGCCAGTTGGCCGTCGAGGCGGGAACGTTTGTCACGGATGAGAGGACCTCCACCATCCGAGAGTGGGGTCTGTGGGTGGCCGCGCTGGCGGCTTCGCTGATGGTCCTCGAGTGGTGGGTGGCCCTCAGAAGCCCCCGCCCCGCCCGACGCCCGACTCGGGGACTGGTGACGCCCCTGGCCGCGCCTCCGCGGAGAGGACGCCCGTGAGGTTCGGGGTTCCGGAGTTGATCTGGGCGGCGCCCCTGGGGGTGGCGGCCATCTGGTACATGGCCAGACGGGGGAGATGGACGGTGGGCCGCCGCCGTCGACGCTGGGTGCTGGCCCTGCGGATGGTGGGGGTCGGGTTGGCGCTCCTGGCGCTGGCCCAGCCGGTGCTGAGCCTCCCCCAGCGGCAGAGGGCCGTCCTGCTGACCCTGGACCGCTCCCTTTCGATGGGATCGGAGTCCCGGGCCCACCAGGAGCAACTGGTGGCCGAAGCCCTGCCCCACGCCGGAGCCGACGACCTGGTGGGGCTGATGGTGTTCGGTTCAGAGGCCAGGATGGACACGGCTCTCACCACCGGTCGGGAACTGCTGCCGGTCCGGTCGGTCGTGGACGACTCGGCATCCGAACTGGGATCGGCTCTCCGGGCCGCCGCCGCCCTGCTGCCCACCGCCGGGGCGCGCCGCGTGGTGCTGATGAGCGACATGGCCGCCACCGGGGGAGGGGTGAGAGAGGTGATCGAGGAGTTGGCCGCCGCCGGGGTGGCCGTCGACGTGGTGGTGCTGGAGAGCGCCCTGGACGCCGAGGCGTTGGTGGAGTGGGTGGAAGTCCCCGGTCTGGTCCGGGAGGGGGAGTTGCTCCTCGCCACCGTAAGAGTCCGCTCCAGCCTTCCGGGACGGGCGCAGCTTCGGATCACGGCCGGCGACCATGTGCAGACGCGGGAGGTCCTTTTGCGGGCCGGAGCCAATCAGGTGGATGTTCTGGTTCCCATCGACGAGGCAGGCGCGGAGCTGGGCGGACCACTGGCTGTGGAGGCGCGACTGTTTGCGGACTGGGACGAGTACGCCGAGAACAACCGGGCGGTCGGGATCACCCGGGTGGAGGGCCCGGCCAGGGTGGCGGTGGTGGAGGACCGGGCCCGGCGGGGTGAGGGGGCGTTCCTCCAGGCCGCCCTGGAGGCCTCGGGACTGACCGTCGACCGGGTGGTCGGGATCCCCTCGGCAGAGAATCTGGCCGAATATGACGGCGTGGTGCTGGTCAACGTGAACGTCGGGGAGGCCACCGAGGCGGAGGACCTGGTCGCTTACGTGGAGGACTTCGGACGCGGCCTGGTAGTTGTGGGGGGAGACCGGAGCTTCGGGGTGGGGGACTATCACCAGACTCCCCTGGAGAGCGTGCTGCCGGTCTCCTCCGACCCCGATGACCTGCTGCGGCGCCAACCGGTGGCCGAGGTCCTGGCGCTCGACACCTCCGGGTCGATGGGTTCCTGTCACTGCGGGGGCAACGCGGAGCGCATCGCGGGAGGGACTCCCAAGACGGCCATCGCCCAGGCCGGGGCGTCGCAGGCGATCGGCGCCCTGACCAGTTCCGACCAGGTCGGGGTGCTGGCCTTCTCTTCGGGTTTCGACTGGACGATCCCCCTCGGTCCCCGGCCGGGCGACGACGAAGTAGCCGCCGCGTTGTCCACCCTGACTCCGGAGGGAGACACCGAGATCCGCCCGGCGCTGGCCGAGGCGCTCCGGGTCCTGAACGGAGTGGAGGGGTCACTCCGCCACATCGTGCTGTTCACCGACGGCTGGGACCCGGATGAAGCCGGATTGCTTCCCCTGGCGCGCCAGATTTCCGCCGACGGCGTGACCCTCTCGGTCCTGGGAACCGGAGAGGGCCCCGGCCCGACTCTCGAACGGATGGCCGAACTCGGGGGAGGGCGTTACTACCCCGGGGTGGATCTCGACCTGGTGCCGGAGATTTTCGTCGAGGAGACCCTGCTGGTGGCCGAGAACCTGGTGCGCGAGGGCCTCTTCTATCCGGTCCGGACCGGGCTGAGCCCCATCAGCGAGATCCTGGCCGAGGCGCCGCCTTTGCGGGGTTACGTAGCCACCAAGGCAAAGGGGACGGCAACGGTCTCCCTGGAAGTGGGGGCCGAACATCCGCTGCTGGCCTCCTGGCAGCGGGGGTTGGGCCGGGCGGCGGTGTGGACGTCCGACGCCACCTCCCGGTGGAGCTCGGAGTGGGTGGAGTGGCCGGAGTTCGTGCAATTCTGGGGGACGGTGGTCCGCGAGACCCTGTCGGTGCAGGGCCAGGGCGTGATCTCGGCGACCGTCGAGGGGGGAGGGCTCTCGATCGGCCTGGACCTTCCGGGCCTGCCGGCCGAGGCCACCGGCGTCGCCCGGGTCCGGGGGCCCGACGGAGAGGTGGATGTGATCTCCCTCCGAAGGGTGGCTTCGGGCCGATTCGAGGCGCAGGCGCCGGCGGATGCGGGCGGGGCCTACTGGATCACGGCTGTCATCAACACGCCGGACGGCGCCATGACCACCGCCAGCGCGGGGGCGGTCTCCACCTATCAGGAGGAGTTCTCCTTCCTGCCTGCGGACCCGGCCCTAGCCCGGGAGATCGCCGAGGTCACCGGGGGCCGGGTCGACCCGCCGCCGGACAGTTTCTTCGACGCCGTCGCCACCCGCGGGGTGAATGATCTGGCCATCTGGCCATGGCTGGCGGCGCTGGCCCTGACGCTTTTCCTGGCGGACGTGGCGGCCCGGAGGCTTCGCTTCTCGACGGGAGGAGCGGTGACCGCCCAGACCGTGGGACGCCCCCCCGAAGACGAACCGGTCGTGGTGGTGGACGAACCGCTTCACCAGCCCGCATCCGCCCCTCCCCCCGAACCCGAACGGACCGAGACTCTGGACAGGTTGATGCGCCGGCGGCGCCGATGAGGGGCGCGGCCCGCAGGCCCACGTTCAGCCGGGCCGAGTTGGAGAGCTACCGGGACGCGACGGTGCCCGACCTGGCGGGACCCGGCGTCCGTCTGCTGTTCGTGGGCATCAACCCCGGCCTGTGGACGGCTGCGACCCAGACCCACTTCGCTCATCCCACCAACAGGTTCTATCCGGCTCTGCGCCGGGCCGGCATCACCTCCCATGAGATCTGTCGGGAGGCCGGATTCACCAGCGAAGACCGGCGGTACCTGATCGAGCGGGGACTCGGGATCACCAACCTGGTCGACCGGGCCACCGCCCGCGCCTCGGAGCTCTCCGCGGCGGAGCTTCGTTCGGGTGCGGCGGTCCTGGCCGAGAAGGTCAGGTCATGGGGTCCCCGGCTGGTGGCGGTGGTGGGGATCACCGCCTACCGGACCGCCTTCGGTCGGCCGCGGGCTCGCTCGGGTCGCCAGCCGGAGCTTCTGGAAGGCGCCGCACTGTGGGTGGTCCCCAATCCCAGCGGGCTCAACGCCCACGAGACGGTCGGCTCCTTGGCCGACTGGTACGGGAAGGTCGCCAAAGCGGCCGGAGTGCTGCCGGAAAACGGCAGGCACTCGGAGGTGGCGGTAGGGCCCCTCCGGTGAGGCAGGTCGGCGGGGAAACCGCGTCGGGGGAATAGAGGCAGGGAGACCTCCCAGCCAGGGCACCAGCAGGTTGTTGTCATCCGGGTTGCACCAGTGTCAGGCCTCCTCCGATCATGCGGTGTCGGCGGGTGGAGACCAAGCCGGGAAACGTTGCCCGGGCCCGGCGGGCGGCCCACGCGGTCTGCTCAGGGTCATCGAGGAACAACAGCCCCAGGACCGTGCCGCTGTGGGCCACGTTCACTCCGACTGCGCCTGCCGTGCGCGCCAACTCCAAGCCCGCCTCCAGGTAGGGGTTGGGGAAAACGTCCTGATAGGAGATGGCGTCCATCGTGGCGCCCATCCCGATGGGGACGCCGTCGCCGGTCTCCAGTCCGGCGGCTATCAGCCGGAAAGCCTCGAGAAAACGCCCTGACCGGCGCTCCAGCGCCGGGCGGCGGTCTACCCGGTTGAACGCCTCCGTGTCCACCCGGTCCGCGAATTCGAGCGCCAGGACCCCCATGGGGGGCGGCTCGCCCAGGGGGCGGGCGACGAGACCGCTCCGGTGATCGAACAGAGCCACGCCGGGGAACATGATCCCGTCGCTCGGCTCGATCGAAAGCGCCAGCTCCGCCTGCCGGGCCACCGGGAGGGATTCGCCGAGGGCTGCGGCGGCGGCGCCGATCGAGGCGATGACATCGGCGGTGCTGCTGGCCATTCCCTTCTGCCGTGGCAGGGGGCTCTCCAGGTGCAGGCGGGCGTTCACATCCGTTCGTCCCAGGAGCGCCAGGGTCCTGGAGACCGCCACGGTCGACTTGGGAGAGTCGTCAGGTCCGTGAACCAACCCGGCGCCGGGGGAGACTTCGACGGTCGCCGTGGAGAACAGGTCTATCGGGCAGGTCACCATCACCAGACTCTCCTCCAACAGCCCTTGGGCGAGCTCGCCGCAGGCACCGGGAGCGGAGGCGGACGCCCTGGTCAGCACCTCTCCGAGCCGCGGTGTCTGTAGGGTCCTCATGCGGGCAGCCCGACAATCCTGCGGATGTACGCCATGTCGAGGTTGGTGCGGGCCCAGTCCGCCAGTTTGTCGTACTCGGCGTCCTGATCGAGTTCCGGCCCTCCGTCGGGCAGGGTCAAGCCACGGCGCCGGCCGGCGCACTCGAGGATCGAACTGCGTACCTGCGGGTTGTGGAAGAGGCCGTGCAGGTAGGTCCCGAGGGTGAGACCTTCTTCGTCCAGCGCGCCTTCCGGAAGGTCCACCCGACCCGACGACCGGGATTCGATGATGAAGGGCATGGGCACGGCCTGGCCGGTCGTCACACCCATATGGATCTCATATGCGGTGGCCTGCGTATCCCGACACCCGCTCAGGAGCCCGTGGCCTCCGGTGACCCGAACCGTGGTCTGGTAGGTGGACTTGTCCCTTGTGAACGTCGTGGAGGTGGGCAAGAGTCCCAGGCCCTCCGCCTCGGATCGGGGGGACTCGACGCGGTGGGGGTCGACCAGTCGACCACCCAGCATCTGGTAACCCGCGCAAATGCCTATCACCGGCGTGCCTCCTCCGCGGGCGGCCAGGATCTTCGCGTCCAAGTGCTCGGCGCGAAGCCAGTCGAGGTCGCGGATGGTGGTCTTGCTCCCGGGGATGACCACCAGGTCGGGGTTACCGAAATCGGCCGGGCGGCTCACGTAGCGCAGCCGGACCCCCGGCTGGTAGCGAAGGGGGTCGAAGTCATCGAAGTTGGCGATGTGCGGCAGGCGGATCACCGCCACGTCCACCGCCTTCCCGTCCTCGTCGTCTGCTCCCCCCACCAATCCGAGCGAGTCTTCCTCGGGAATCCGGATGTCTGCGAAATAGGGGAGCACCCCCACCACCGGCACGCCGGTTCGCACCCTCAGAAAGTCGAGACCGGAATCGAGCAGGGACGGGTCGCCCCGGAATTTGTTGATTACCAAGCCTCTCACCTGCGCCCGCTCTTGGCGGTCGAGCAACTCCATCGTTCCCACCAACTGGGCGAAGACTCCGCCCCGGTCCATGTCGCCCACCAGTAGCACGGGCGCTTTGGCATGGAGGGCCACCCGCATGTTGACGATGTCCTGGGACTTGAGGTTGATCTCCGCCGGGCTGCCGGCGCCCTCGATCACGACCAGGTCGTGTGCGGATCGCAAACTGTCGAGAGCCGCGGTCACCTTGGGCCATAGGGAGGCCTGCAGTCGGTGATACTCCCGGGGGGAAGCCGCAGCCTGCGGGCGGCCCATCACCACCACCTGGGAGCGCCTCTCTCCCTCCGGCTTGAGAAGGACCGGATTCATCTCCACCCGCGGTGACGTCAGGGCGGCGGCGGCCTGGACCGCCTGGGAGCGACCTATCTCGCCGCCGTCGGGAGTGGCGAATGAGTTCAGGGACATGTTCTGGGCCTTGAAGGGCGCCACCCGCAGGCCCTCCCGGGCGAAGACACGGCACAGCGCCGCCACCAGGATGGACTTCCCGGCGTGGGAGGAGGTTCCCTGCACCATGATCACCCCTCCCGGCTCCCTACCGGCCACCGGCCCACTCCTCTCCGAGGGCCTCCACCAATATCTCGCACTCCTCCCGCCGCCGGATCGCGATGCGAATGTGTTCGGGTAGGCCGAAAGATGTGCAGTCCCGCACCGCGATCCCCCGTCGGAGGAGCGCGGTCCGCATCTTGGCGGCGCTGCCCACCTTGGCCAGGATGAAGTTGGCGGCGGAACTGTTAGCTGCAATCCCCAGCGCTTCCAGTTCCCCGGACAGGTAGCGCTTCGACTCGGAGACGACCATCCTCGCCTCATCGAGATGCGCCTCATCGCCGAGGGCGGCCAGGCCGGCCGCCTGGGCCACCGCGTTCACGCTCCAGGATGGCTGGAGTTCGCGCATGACCGCGATCAGGTCGGGCTCGGCCAGCATGTAGCCGAGCCGGACTCCCGCCAGGGCGTGATCCTTGGTCATGGACCGCAGGAGGGCCACGCCGCCGTCCTTCAGTACGGGAGTCGTATCCCACCGGTGATCGGCGAGCGGCGCGTAGGCGTCGTCCAGCATCAGCAGGCCGGAGTCGGCCACCGCCCTCCGTATCCGGTCCACCGGACCGCGGCTCAGAAACACCCCGGTCGGGTTATTGGGGTTGCAGAGAAAGACCAGCCGAGGTCTGACCTCCTTTATGGCTCGGACCGCCGCCGTGATCGGCCATTGGAAGCCTTGCTGCTCTCCGGCCGGGATGGATACGGTCTCGGCGCCGGCCTGGGATGCCGCGGTTTCATATTCTCCGAAGGTGGGCTGGAAGATCAGGCATTTCTCCCCGGGTCGGAGCCAAGCTCGGGCCAGCAGGCGGATCAGTTCTGTGGATCCGTTCCCGACGAGGATGTTCTCGGTCTCCACTCCCAGCCGTCCGGCAAGAGCTTCCCGCAGAACCAGGCTGTGGCGGTCCGGATAAGCGGAGAGATCGGCTTCGGCGGCCGCCCTCCGAACGCGGGGCGAGGGTCCCAGGGGGTTGATATTGGAACTGAAGTCGATGACCTGGTCGCGGCCCACGCCCAAGGCCCGCAGTTCGGCCTCCTCCAAGCCGCCGTGGACCGGGTTCACCTCGGATGCGGAGGTCTTCTCAACCCGCCACCGCGAGTCGCAGGACCAAAAGACCCAAGGCGCTTAGGCAAGCGAGAACCGCGGTGCGTTCGCCCAGCCTGACCGCTTGATCGATGTGGTGGGTGCCCGGCACATCGAACTTGCTTCCCAGGCAGTAGTGGCCCTGCTTTTCGAGCCGCACGCCCAGCAGGCCCGCCATGGCGCTCATGGTCCAACCGGCATTGGGGCTGGGCGTGAGACGGCGGTCCCTCCTCAGGGTCCGCAACCCGCGTCCTGCGGGCAATCTCTGCCAGAAGCCGCTCAACAGTAGAAACAAGGCGCTCAGGCGCGCTGGGATCAAATTGACGAGATCGTCCAGTCGGGCCGATACCTTGCCGAGATATTCGTAGGCTCCCCGGTAGCCGAGCATGCTGTCCAGCGTGTTTACCGCCCTATAGGCTACCGCTCCCGGTACGCCGAAGATTGAGAAGGCCAACCAGGGACCCACAAAGCTGTCCGTGGTGTTCTCCGCAACGGACTGGATGGCGGCCGCCGCAATCATGGGCTGATCGAAGGATGAGGGATCCCGGCTCACCAGGCTTCTCAAACCGGCCCGGGCCTCATCCAACCGGCCCAGTTCAAGGGAGTCCCGAACGCGGCGCGCGGCCCCGGACAGCCCTCTCACCGTGAAGGTGTAGCGAAGGACCAGCGCGCCGCCCAACACGTAGGCCGGTTCTCCCAAGTTGTGCAGCGCCTCCAACACCAGGTGGGCTGCCACAGCCGACACTCCGACCACTCCCAGGGCCAACCCGGCGCCGAACAGCACAGCCGAGGTGGGCCCGGTGGGGGAGAGCCGCTGGAGTGAGCTGATGGCCCTTCCCATCCAGGCCACGGGGTGTATGCGGCTCGGCAAATCCGGCAGGAAGGCGTCCAGGGCGACGGCCAGGGTGAGGACGAGGATGTTCTGGGTCAGAGCGTTCATGGGTGTGGGGACGCGATTCCGGGCATGGTAACCCCAACCGCCGGATAAGGGCGCGGACGGTCCTACGATCGGCTCTCCTCTGCCGGCGACCATTGGTAGGCCGGCCGGCCGGATCGGGGACTTGAGGCAGGCGTTCAAGGCTTCTGGAGGCCGCAGTAGGATGGATCGACAAGGCTGACCGAGAGAGAGGAGAAATCATGACCGAGCCGCGCGCCATGACCGGGAGGGTCACTTTGGGGAACGGAGAGGTGCGGGACTTGGCTTCCCCCGGCAAGAGGCTGGTGGCCAGGATCATCGACATCGCGATCATCACCGTTGTGGCGGCGTTCCTCGCCATCGTCGGGTTTGCAGGCGCGGTCCTGGGATCCGAAACAGACGAGGATGCCTTGGCCTTGACAGCCATCTTCGCGGGCTTCGCCGGATTGGCGCTCTTCTCGATTATCGCGCTCGTGTACGAGCCGACCCTCATCGCCCTAAGAGGCCAGACTCTGGGGAAGATGGCCATGAGCATCGTGGTGGTCCGGGCAGAAGACGGGGAGGTCCCCGGTTGGGGGAAGGCCATAGGGCGCTGGATACTCCCAGGGCTGTTGAGTCTGATCCCGGTAGCCGGAGGACTGCTGGCGCTACTTGTTTACCTGTCGCTCCTGTGGGACGACCGCCGTCAAGGCTGGCATGACAAGATGGGCACGACCGTGGTGATCGACGTCTGAGAATCAGAACGCAGGGGGCCCTGAAGGAGGCGGGACCGTCGAAGTGGGACTGGGTTCTCCTAATCCTTGCCCCGAAGTGTGCCATCGGCCTTAGGATCGGCAGGCATGTTCAAGAAGGGGGGCGACCGTGAACAACCGGCCGGCCGCGGTGGTCCTGGTCATGACTGCGCTGGTTACGGGGTGGACCCTGTACGGATGCGGAGGGGATCCTCCCGACACTCCATTGGACGCCGGAGAGTCAAGGGTGATCGTGGGGGAACTGGGGGGCCGCTCTTTTCGCCAGTTCGATCCATCCAGGGACGGGAGTCCCAGGAAGGCGGTGATCCTGGACTTCTCCGGGGAGGGCCGTGTCTCGCTATGGGCGCAGTACGCCGAGGGTGAACGTGCGATTCACGAGTGGGAGATCGTCTCCGAGGAGTTCGGGATCAGCGGCAATGCGGATGGTTCCGAGGTGACGGTTGTACTGGGCCGATCGAGGTCGGAGCGGTTGTTGCCGTCCCGATGCCGGGACTGCATCGACGCCACCGGCGTCTCGATCGGGATCAGAGATGTCTTCGATCCCGACCGGATCGCCTTCAGGATCACGGATGCCGAGGGTGTCCTGCCTCTCCCGTTCCCCGTGTTCGAGTCCTGGACCGATTTCGAAGAGGACGAATACTTCGAGTGACCCCAGTGGGCCATGTGTGGTCTCCCTCACCCCATCTCGGCCCGGCCCGTCCCTAGGATATTGCCGTAGGAGAGCGCCGGGCTTATGAGGACGAAAATAGCTACGACGGCAGTTGCGCGAACCGCCGACCAGTTGACCTTTTCGCGGCTCCCCCTGGCGGCGCTTCTGGTGGTGGTGATCGCGTCGGCCCGCCTGGTGCTGGCCGCCGGGATCCTCATCCTGTGCTGGATAACCGACACCCTGGACGGCGTCCTGGCCCGGCGGGCGCCCGGGATGACCAGGTTGGGCGCCTGGGACCCCGTCTTCGACGGCATGATGGCGTTGGGCCTCATGGCTGGCATGGTGCTCGGCGGGTACGTGCCGGCTGTGTGGCTGGCGCCGTCGCTGCTCCTCGGCGGATTGCTCCTTCGGGTGCGCAGCCTCGCATCGGGAATGCTCCTCCAGGGCATGGCGTACGCCTGGTTCCTCGCGACCCTGGCTGCCGAGGACAGGGACGCGCTGAACCTGGTGCTGTTCGCCATCGGGGTGGCCGCCATCACCCACGGGCATCGGATTCCCCGGGTGTTGATCCCCAGGTTCTTCGCCGACCTGGCCAGGTTGAAGGGCGAGGACCACCCACCCGCCGGATAGACCTTAGGGCTTCCGGAGGGAGTCGCTCTACCCGCGCAGGGCCCGGAGGCGGGGGACCGCAGCCAGCAGACGGTCGCGGTACTCGAGTTCTCGAAGCCAGCGGGCGGGTATGGCGTCCACTCCCAGCAGGACGCCCACCAGGCCGCCGGCTATAGCGCCGGTTGTGTCGGCGTCGTCGCCGCGGTTCACCAACGCCACGATCACTTCTTCGAAGCCGGCGTCCTGCTGGATGGCCCAGACCGCGCAGCCCAGGGAGTGGATCACGTACCCGGAGGTACGGAGGCGTTCCACCGGCAAACCCGGGTCGATGTCCAGGGCCTCGCGGACCCGGGGATGCAGGTTCAGCGCCCGGGCCGCGGCCAGTGCATCATGAACCTCCGCCCCCTCGAGCAGGGCATGGACGATCTCGCCGTAGGCCAGGCAACTGTCCGTGCATTGGACATGGGCGTGGGTTATGGCGGAGATCTCGGCCATTTCCCGGCGCCGTGCGCCCGGATCCCTTCGGGCCAGCGCGGTGGGGATGCACCGCATCAGGGACCCGTTCCCGCAGGAGGACTCCCTGGTGGCGCCGCTGGTCCGGGGGTCGCCGGTCCGGAGCAGGCGTCCCAGGGCCTTGGCGGTGGCGCCGCCGATGTCGGGAGGGCGGGAATGGTACCAATCGAGCATGTTGTCAGCCGCTTTCTCCAGGGTGAAGGGCGCGTCGAGATAGGCGGCCAGCACCGCCCAGGTGAGGTCGGTGTCGTCGGTCCCCTGTCCGGGTCGCCATACAAACGGCCCTCCGCCGATGATGTCCCGGTGGACGCCGTGCTCGCGCCGGATCTGGGCGGGACTCATGAACTCCAGGGTGGCTCCCAGGGCATCGCCCGCCGCCACACCCAGCAATCCGCCGGCGATCCGGTCTCCGAGGTCCAATCCAACTCCCTCCATCGCCATGTGCCCAGCCTACTTGCGGGCAGGGTCGGCTGTCACGGCCCAGCCGCCTTCCGGTCCCGTGACGCGCGAACTCGATCCCGCCTGCCAAACTTGGGGACTGCCAATACGAAGCTGGAGGAACCATTGAGACCTTTCGACGTCGAGTACGCCCGCAGCCAGTTCCCCGCCTTCTCGGATGACCGGCTATCCGGATGGGCCCATTTCGAGAACGCCGGCGGATCCTTTGCGTGCCGCCAGGTCATCGATCGGCTGACCGACTACTACCGGCACACCAGGGTCCAGCCCGAATACCGCTTTCCGGTGTCGGTCAGGGCCGCAGCCGCCATGGAGGAGTCCTACGAGCGCCTGGCGGCTTGGATGGGGGTGGGGACCGACGAGGTCCATTTCGGTCCCTCCACCTCCCAGAACACCTACGTCCTGGCCCGGGCGTTCCGAGCCATGTGGCGGAAGGGGGACGAGATCGTGGCGTCCACCCAGGACCACGAGGCCAACGCCGGGGTGTGGAGGCGCCTGTCGGCGACCGGCATCGAGGTCCGGGAGTGGCTGGTCGATCCCCGGACAGGCACTCTGGACATCGCCGACCTGGAGAGGCTGTTGACCGAGCGCACCCGGCTGGTGGCGTTTCCCCACGCCTCCAACGTGGTGGCGGCGATCAACCCGGTGGAAGAGGTGGTCGCCTTGGCCTCGGAGGTCGGCGCCAGGGTGGTGGTCGACGGGGTGTCATACGCTCCCCACGGCCTCCCCGACATAGGGGCGTTGGGAGTGGACGTCTACCTCTTCTCCGGCTACAAGACGTGGGGTCCGCACCAGGGGGTGATGTTCGTCCGCCGGGACCTGGCGCAGCGACTGGGGAACGAGGGCCACTACTTCCTGGCGCCCGACGACCTCCGGCACAAGCTGGTCCCGGCCGGACCCGACCATGCCCAGGTGGCGGCATGCGCGGGGATCGTCGAATACCTGGAAGACCTGTATGTTCACCACCAGGGGCCGCCGGCTTCTCCGGTCGAGCGGGGCCGCGCCATGCACGACATGTTCCGGGCGCACGAGACGGAGTTGCTGGGTCTGATGCTCGGCTACCTGGCCGGGCGAGAGGACGTGCGGCTCTGCGGGCCGACCGATCCCTCCCGGCGGGCGCCCACGGTGGCCATCGTCCCGTCGCGCCGGTCGGTGGGTGAGGTGGCCGAGTCGCTACTGCGGAGCGGGATGATGGTGGGCAACGGGGACTTCTACGCTCCGCGCCTGCTGGAGGGGATGGGTATTCCACCGGACCCGGGCGTGCTGCGGATGTCATTCATCCACTACACCACCGCCGGGGAGGTCGAGCGCCTCATCGGCGCCCTCGACCGCGCGCTCGGCTGATCTGCGCCTCGCTCAGGAGGCCGCCCAAAGCTCTCCGTCAGCTCCGAAGAAGGCGTGCCAGGCGAACCAGAACTCGTTCCGGTGGGGGGCGAACTCCAACTGGGCGCCGACCAGGGGCCCGTCGACGGCCTGGCCCAGCAGGTTCCAGGTGCTTTGGGTCTGCCGATCGGTGAACAGGTCGTCGTCGGCAGGGTCGAAGGTGAGAGGTCCGTGCGTTGAGACCGCCACGAAGGCCACCCCGGTCCCGATCGGCCGTCCGTTGGCGATGATCGTGTCGTCCAGCGCGTCGGCGGTGTGGGCGGCGCCCCACATCACGGCGATCGGGACCTCGTCCAAGGTGTCGTTGATCACCCGCCGTGTCGCCAGGTCGTCGAAGGAATAGGCCCGGTACTGGTTGTTGACGGACACCCCCACCACCCGGGAGAGAGCCGGCAGGCTGTCGTCCAGTTCACCGCCGAACAGGAACGGCCGTGATGACGAGGAGTAGCCGATGTAGGGATTGACTCCATACGAGATCCCGAACTCCTGGTCGGGGCCGAGCACGCAACCATCGGGATGGGAAGCGGCGAACTCCGAGAAGGCCACTATCGCCGAGGGGAGGTAGGGGAGGGCGGGACCGCCCGCATAGGCGCCGACGATGGGCTCTCCGGTGACCTGTTGCCACAGCGAAGTGGTCTCCAGGTCCCACATGACCAGGTCGGAGTGGCGCAACAGCCCCGAGACGCCGAAGCGCAGCTGTGCGCCGTCGGGCGCCACCGGGTCGAATGCGACCGCCGTGTTGCACAGGGGGCAGTAGGTGACCAGCACCGGCCGGTCGCCGAAGCGGTCGTTGACGATCTCGTGTCGGGTCAGGACCCTGAGGGGATAGAAACGGGCGTCGTCGCCGATGCGGACCAGCATCCCGGGATCCCCCTCGGAAAGCCACTCCCGCGCTGCTTCGGCGTCCACGAACACCGGCCGGTCCAGGGGGCGGATGAGATCGCGGGGGTCGATTGAGTGGATGCCCAACCCCAACTCCCCCAGGTCGATGGTGGTCCGCGACCAGTCAGTCGGCCAGGGCGCCACCGCCATCTCCAGGTGGGAGGGAGGAGGGTGGGGGTTGTCCGCGGCCACCGGCCGCACGATGGCCGGGGCATCAAGTGGTGCCGGACACCCTCCGTCGCCGTTCACCGAGGGCTGGGTTGTGGGTACGGTTATTGACGAAGTGCCTGCCGCCGCTTCTTCGCGTGCAGCGGGTTCGGTCGTCTCGGGGGTGGGGGAGGAACCGGTGGACTCTGTGGAACCGGATGCGGGTTCCGCGGAAGTGGAGGCGGATTCCGCGGAGGCGGAGTCGGTCGCAGTGGCCTGGGAACCGGAGGAGACAGGGGCGTCGGACGGCGCTTGGGAGGTAGGGGAACCGGGCGCCGGTTCTTCGCTCCCACAGGCTGTGGCGAACATCACGATCACAAAGCCTATGGCGCCAGCCCTCAGCCAAGAGGGTCTGTGAGACATGGTGGCGAGTCTAAATCTTGTGCAGAACTTATAGTTATTTCCTTAATCGCACACCCCGCTCTTGGATCCCGAAGATGAACAGAGACTCGCCCCTGATTCCCGTCGCCGCCTCCCCGGAAGAGACCACATTCACCGTCTCGGAGTTGGCCGGACGCATAAGGGGAGCCCTGGAGGGCGCCTTTCCCTCCCTGGTGTGGGTCACGGGAGAGGTGGCCAACCTCACCAGGTCCAATGCCGGGCACATCTACCTGGACCTGATGGAACGGGCCCCGGAGGACTCCGGGGATGAACAGACCCTGTTGCATGCGGTGATATGGGATAGCCGGCGCCTGGAGATCAATCGGGCGCTCCGGAGGGCGAAGTGGGGGAAAGTGTCGGACGGAGACGAGATAAAGGTGAAAGTGGGAGTGGACTTCTACCGGCCCCAGGGCAAGTTGACTCTCCAGATCCACGAGGTAGATCCCGACTACACCCTGAGCAGGTGGAAGAAAGAGAGGGAACGGGTGGTGGCGGCTCTCCGGGCCGAAGGGGTCTTCGACCGCAACCGGAACCTTCCCCTCTCCGCGGCGCCCTATCGGGTGGGCCTGATCACCAGCGAGGGGAGCAGGGCGCAAGCCGACTTTGTCGCCACCCTAGCCGAGAGCGGACTGGGATGGCGGGTGGAGTTCCATCACTCCGGCGTGCAGGGTGACGCGGCCAGGGCTTCCCTCATTGACGCCCTCGGTCGGCTTGCCGCGCGCCGTCCGGATGTCATCTGCATCGTCCGGGGTGGCGGATCCACCACCGACCTGGCGGTGTTCGACCACGAGGAAGTGGCCCGGGCGATCGCCCGCTGTGAGGTGCCCGTCATAACCGGCATCGGTCACGAGTTGGACCGGACCGTCTCCGACCTGGTTGCCCATCGGTCGGAGAAGACCCCCACCGCATGCGCCTCCTGGTTGGTGACCCGCAACCGCCTGTACCTGCGCCGGGTCGACGGGGTGGGAAGAAGCCTGGCGGAGACGGCCGGGTCGGTGGTGATGCGGCATCGGCGACTGCTGGACCGCTCTCCCGCCGAGTTGGCCGCCGCGGTTGACGGAACCGTGGCCCGTTTCCGGCGGCGCCTCCACCGCTCGGGCGAACTGCTGCCGGCCCAGGTCGGTCCCCTCCTGGGACGGGCCGGCGGGAGGCTCCGTGCCCGCCATGCCTCCCTGGCGCGCGAAGCCAGCCTGGTTCTGAGAAGGGAGCGCACCCGGATCGACACGGCCGTGACGGTCGCCGAGGCCTTTGATCCGCGGCGCAACCTGGCGAGAGGATGGTCGATTACCCGCCGGGTGGGAGGCGGAGTGATCAGTACTGTCTCCGGGGTGGACCGGGACGAGACCATCGAGACGTGGCTGTCGGATGGTACGGTGGTCAGCAGGGTGTTGGACACCGCTCCCGCCCCGCCGCCTCCCGACGCTCAAAGGAGTGACAAGCCATGAGTGAATCCCCGCCTCCTCCGAAGACGCCCCAGAGCTACGCGGAGGGACTGGCCGAACTGGAGGAGATACTCGACTATCTCCGGGGAAGCGAGGTGGACCTGGAAGCCATGGCCGAGAAGGTGGAACGGGCAGGCCATCTCATCCGGTTCTGCCGCCGACGGCTCGACGACGTCTCGCTCCAGGTGAACGATGTCCTGGAGTCGGTGAAAGCCGCTCTCGAGGAGGAGCAGTAGCGGGCCCCTCACCGGCCGGAGCAACCGCGGCTTACCGGCGTCGGTCCTGCCGGGAGAAGTCGGGAGGTGCCATGGTTCCCGGAATCGAGGTGCGGTAATCGGCGAAGAGGGTCTGGACCGATCTCCCGATCGCGCCGGATGCGTCGAACAACTGGGAGTGGGCCACCCCTCTGCCCAGGTCGGCGAACCATGACGCCGAACGGAGCCCCACCCATTCGCCAGCCGGCATCCGCAGGAGATGGACGTTGAGATCGGCGTTCATGAAGACCCAGGAGGTGGGGAGGGCCGAACTGACCCCGTTCCCGTGGTCGGCGCTGATCACCGCCCGGAGCAGGGGCGTGAGTCTCTCCCCGGCTACCAGGGGAGTGAGGATCCTCATCCACACCGCTCCCGGGCCGGCCTGGTCGTACACTCCCTCGGCCTGGCGCATCTCGACGCCGTGACGGTGGAAGTACGGCCGACCGCTGACACCAACTCCCACCCGTTCCATGTCAACCGGGGAAGCCTCGTCCACCGGGACCGGAAGCAGCGCCGGATCGGGCCTGGCGGCCTCCGGCGGGGGTCGGTCGGCGGTGCGGAGCCGCATGGCGGTGGCCTGGGCCACCTCGGTGTCCCCCGCCCGGAGATGGGCCCGCACCAACTGGATGCGCTTTCCCTCCCGGAGAATGGAGGTGGTGACCCGGAGCGGGACGGTGGGCACCACCCGGAAGATGTCCACGGTCAGGCGGGCGATCTCCATGGGCGTCAGGGTGGGAACGGCTTCGACCGCCCGCGCCAGGAGGCCGGCCACCAGGCCGCCGTGCTGTCCGTTCTCGTACCATCCGGATTGGGAGAGGGGAGTCGACTCCACGACCTCGGGGTCGGAGGTGGGTAGGTAGGGTGCTGGAGGAATCTCCATCAAGTCGGGGAGGTTATCACCGCCGGGTAGACTCGAATCCGATGGCCCGGGACAAGTCATGGAGAGCGGCGGTAATCACTCTCAGCGACGGGGTGATCGCCGGGACCCGCCAGGACCGCTCCGGGGAGGTGCTGTCAGAGTTGTTGGGGGAAGCCGGATACGAGATCCGGGTGCGGAGGGCCGTGGAGGACACCGAGGAACTGATCGTTGCGGCGCTGCTGGAAGCCTGCGAGGAGGTGGACCTGGTGGTGACGACGGGAGGGACCGGGCTGGGCCCTCGTGACGTGACGCCGGAAGCCACCCGGCGGGTGATCCACCGGGAGGTCCCCGGACTATCCCAGATGATGATGGCCGCCGGCCTGGCGGTCACCCCCATGGCCGCCCTTTCCAGGGCGGTGGTGGGCGCCCGGGGATCGACGCTGATCATCAACCTGCCGGGCAGTCCCAAGGGGGCCGTGGAGAATCTCGAACCGGTGCTGGGAGTGCTGCCACACGCCCTCGACCTGCTGGCGGGGGACACGGTCCACTGACTACCCGGAGTCCGTCCGCGTACGCAATACCAAGAGTTGTCACACCCACCTTCCATACTTATGGGTATGGAATTCTTCATCGTTATCGCCTTGGTCGCGGTGGCCCTGCTGCTGGTGTGGGATATAGTCCAGCGCCGCAGGGTTCAGCGGGAAACACAGGTCCGGCACGAGTCTGAAGGCGCCTTGCAGGCGGTGCTCGAAGCGCTGGGCCAGGATCGGCAGGAGCGGCAACTCCAAGCCCGGGCTCTCACTGAGAACGCTGCCGCGGCTGCTGCGGCGGAGGCGGCCCGGATGGCAAAAGCCGAATTGGAGACCCAGTCCCGGTCGAACGCCGATCTGATCGCCCAGCAGCAGCGGACCTTCAGCCGGACCGCAGAGCAGATCGGAGAGCAGATTGCCGGGATGCAGAATGATCTTGCCGACCGGCAGGGCAACTGGTCCGAGCAATTCGGTCAGGTAAGCGAGACCCTGACCAAGTTGGGCGGCACCACCGAGTCGCTCACCACCATGCTGAGTTCCTCCGGCCAGAAGGGAAACTGGGGCGAGAAGGTGGCAGAGGATATCCTGAGGGCGGTGGGGATGAAGGAGGGGGTCTCTTACGAGGTGCGGAAGAAGCTGCCCGGAGGTCAGATCCCCGACTTCGCCTTCTATCTGCCCCGGGGGCAGCTTCTCTGCATGGACTCCAAGTTTCCCTTCGACTCCTTCCGTCATTATCAGGAGGCTCCCGACCCGGAGAAGGAGAGACGCCGCCGGGAGTTTTTGAATGCGGTGCGAGGACATGTCAGGTCCCTTGCGAGCAAGTCTTATGGTGACGCCGGGCTTGTCCTGATGTTCATACCGCTTGAGTCCGTTTATTCGTTCATCTGGGAAAGCGACCACGAGGTTTTGGACTACGCGTTCGAGAGGGGAGTGATGCTTTGCGGGCCCTCCAACCTTTTCGCCATTCTCACCCTGGTGAGGGAGGCCAACGTGGCGTTTGCGCTGGAGAAGACCGGTGACCAGGTGTTGGAGATACTCAACCGGATGAAGAAAGAGTGGCTGGAGACCCAAAAGTCGATCGACGTGCTGCAGGGACACATCGCCAAGGCGAACAACAAGGCGGGGGAGATCACCGGGAGGCACTACCAGGCCATGGACGAGGTGTTCGACCGGGTTGACGAAGTCCGCACCGAGCGGGGCATGGTTCCCACCGACCAAGCCCTGCCAGGGGAGTCACCGCCACTGTTGCGAGTCTCCTGACCCGCGCTCCAGAGCCGGCTTCCCGGTTCGGCGCCCCTTTAACGAAAATCGCGGCTCCTGCCCGACCCCGTCGGGGCTCCCTCCCCCTCCGTACGTGTTTGATGGTGGGTGGTGTAGGCGGGCTCGCAACAGGTGGATCAGGCCCTGCCTGAGGGTTCCGAAGAGTGGCCGCCGCTTTCCGCTCGCCGCCCGGGATGGCTTATCCTGAGGAGCGCGATGTCGGACATGGACACTGTTCTTCAGACCACCCTGGACTGGGCGCGGATGGGGAAGAAATTCGCACTGGCCACGGTGGTCGGTGTGAGGGGATCCACCTACCGGCAGCTTGGCGCCCGCCAACTCGTGGCCGAGGACGGCTACTCGGTGGGGACCGTGTCCGGCGGCTGCCTGGATCAGGACCTGCACCGGGTGGTGGAAGAGGTACTGGCCTCAGGTGCCCCCCGACTGGTGGAATTCGACCTGACCGCCGACGATGAGGCGATCTGGGGATGGGGGATCGGGTGCAACGGCGCCACGGAGTTGCTGGTGGTCCCGGCGGCCGATGCCCGGGAGTGGGCTGAGCAGGTGGCATCCTCCCGCACCCACGGGCGGCCTTTGGCAGTGGTGCATGAGCTGTTCGGGCCCCGGTTCGCCAAGTTGTACGTGGGCGCGGACGGAGTGCAGACCGGTTCCCTGTCGGACTCCTCCCTGGAGCCGCAGGCGGTCTCCATGGCTCGGGATGCCATCGCCGAGGGCAGTTCCCACATCAGCGCTCCCCAAGGTCGGCGGATAATGGTGGAGGCGTTGGGCGCCCCCTCCCGGCTGCTCATTTGCGGGGCCGGCCATGACGCCGATCCCGTGGCCCACTACGCGGCCGAGCTGGGATTCGAGGTGGTGGTCAGCGACGAGCGGGAAGGGCTGCTCACCCCCGAGCGTTTTCCCTCCGCCCACCTGGCGCCGGCGCCTGCTTCCCGGCTGGGGTCGGAGATCAGCCTTGACCGGCGCACCTACGTGGTGGTGATGAGCCACAATTACCTGCGGGATCTCGACTACCTGCGTTCTTTACTTGGCAGCGACGTCCCCTACATAGGAGCGCTGGGTCCCGGCGCACGACTGGAGCGTCTGATAGGCGACCTGGAGGAATCGGGGTCACCTCCCTCGACCGAAGACCTCGCCAAGATGTACGGACCGGCCGGTCTGGACATCGGCGCCGAGGGACCCAAGGAGATCGCATGGGCGATCATGGCGGAGATACTGGCTGTGCGGCGCCGTCAATCCGGCGGCTATCTGCGGGACCGGAAGGGTCCGGTATTATCTCGCCGAAACTGATTGCCTCCACATTCTTTCAATCCAGCAACCGAGGCCGGTTCAGGAGCCAGAGGAGCCCCAAATGAAGATCGAACATGAAATTGAAGTAGCCAAGCCCCTCTCGATGGTCTGGGATTTCTTCCAGGACATCCCGTCGGTGGTCCAGTGCATGCCCGGAGCAGAGCTAACCGAGGACAAGGGCGACGGCGTGTACGCCGGCAAGATCTCGGTGAAGCTCGGGCCGCTCAGCGCCAACTTCGACGGTGAGGCCACGATCGCCCCGGATCCGGAGAACCGGTCTGCCACCATCACCGGCAAGGGAGTGGACAGGCGGGGAGGGAGCCGGGGCCGGATGACCGTGGAGTATCAACTCAGCGAGACCGAGGGGGGCACCGGGGTGAGGATCGAGGCCAACGTGTCCCTGGCCGGCGCGGTTGCCCAGTTCGGGCGGAGCGGGCTGATCAAGGAGATCTCCAATCGGCTGATCGGCGAGTTCGCCGACTGCCTGGAGGGAAAGCTCAGCGCGGTCACCGTCGAGGAGGCCGCCCAGGTCCAGGCGGGTGAGGTGAGGGGTATCGCCTTATTCTTCCAGACGCTCGGCTCCCGCATAAAAGGGCTCTTCTCCCGCTCCGGATAGAGGTACCGGACGGCCTGTCCGGCGCTTTGATCAGCGCTTCCAGGAAGGCTCCAGTTCGGGGTCGATCCAGTAGCGCTTCATCGCCTCGGTAACCACCGACGGCGCCAGCAATTCTTTGGTGGCCAGCGCGGATAGCACACTCACCACCAGGTAGCCGGTGTCGATCTCGAAGAAACGCCGGAGCTTCTTGCGGGTGTCGGAGCGTCCGAAGCCGTCGGCGCCCAGGGTCACGTACGGGATTGGCACGTATCTCGAGATCTGGTCCGGCACGGCCCGCATGAAGTCGGTGACCGCGGTGATCACTTCCCCCGCCGCCGCCAGTCTGCGGGTGACGTACGGCTGCCTGGGACGCTGGTTGGGATGGAGCAGGTTCCAGCGTTCCACCTCCATCGCCTCGGTACGCAGGGCCTGGTAGGAGGTGGCCGACCACAGTTCCACCCCGATCCCGTAGTGCTCGGCCAACTCCTGCTGGGCCTCCAGGGCGGCGCCCACGGTCGATCCCGAGAAGAGGATCGACCCCTGCTTTGACACCCCTTCGGGGGAGGGGGCCCACCGGTACAGCCCGGCCAGGATGCCCCCGTCCACACCGGAGGGTTTGGTGGGATGGTGGTAGTTCTCGTTGTACACGGTCAGGTAGTAGGAGATGTCCTCGTTCTCCTGGTACATCCGCCGGATCCCGTCCTCGACGATCACGCCCAACTCGTAGGCGAAGGCCGGGTCGTAACTTCTCATCGAGGGGACGGTGGTGGAGAGCAGCAGGCTGTGGCCGTCCTGGTGCTGCAGACCCTCGCCCATCAGGGTGGTGCGCCCGGCGGTGGCGCCCAGCAGGAACCCGCGCGCCCGGGCGTCGGCGGCCGCCCAGATCATGTCCCCCACCCTCTGGAAGCCGAACATGGAGTAGAAGATGAAAAAGGGGATCATCGGGATTCCCCGGTTGGCGTAGCAGGTGGCGGCGGCCGTCCAGGAGGCGAGCGAGCCCGCCTCGGTGATTCCCTCCTCGAGGAGTTGCCCGTCCTTTCTCTCCAGGTAGGCCAGGATCATGGCGGCGTCCACCGGCTCGTACAGCTGGCCGCGCGAGGCGTAGATGCCGAGTTCCCTGAAGAGGGGATCCATGCCGAAGGTGCGGGCTTCGTCGGGGACTATCGGCACCACCCGGGGCCCGAACTCCGGCACCCGGCAGAGGTTTCTGAGCAGCCTCACGAAGGCGGTGGTGGTGGAGACTTCCACCTTTCCGCTTCCCTGGTTGAGCACGTCGAAAGTCTCCGGAGGGGGGAGGGTGAGGGGTTTTCGGACCGTGATCACCCGGCTGGGAAGCCAGCCCCCCAGCCGTTTCCGGCTCTCCATCAGGTACTGGTACTCGGGCGACGAAGTGGGAGGGCGGTAGTAGGGAGGGTCGAGATCTCCCTCGAACGCTGCGTCGGGGATTTCCTGGCGCAACTCGAGCCTGTCGCGAAGTTGCATGAGCTGCTGGTTGGTGAGTTGCTTTATCTGGTGGGTGGCGTTCCTTCCCTCCACGTCCGGTCCCAGGGTCCAGCCCTTGATGGTCTTGGTCAAGATCACCGTCGGGGCACCCGAGGCGCGGGTGGCCGCCTCGTAGGCGGCATACACCTTGTGAGGATCGTGGCCTCCGCGGCGCAGTTCCCATATGTCCCGGTCGCTCAGGATCTTGGCCATCTCGAGGGTGCGGGGATCCTTCCCGAAGAAGTGTTCCCGCACATAGGCGCCGCTCTCGGCCTTGTATCGCTGGTACTCGCCGTCGAGGGTCCGGTGCATCACGTCCACCAGCGCTCCGTCGTGGTCGCGCGCCAGCAGTGGATCCCATCCCGATCCCCACACCACCTTGATCACATTCCAGCCCGCTCCCCGGAATATCGCCTCCAACTCCTGGATGATCTTGCCGTTGCCCCGGACCGGGCCGTCCAGGCGCTGGAGGTTGCAGTTCACCACCCATATCAGGTTGTCGAGACCCTCCCGGGCCGCCAGGGAGATGGAGCCCAGTGCCTCGGGCTCGTCGCACTCCCCATCGCCCACGAAGCACCAGACGCGGCTGTCCTCGGTGTGGTCCAAGCCCCGATTGTGGAGGTACTTGTTGAAGCGGGCATGATAGATGGAGTTGATCGGGCCGAGGCCCATAGAGACGGTGGGATACTCCCAGAACTCGGGCATCAACCTGGGATGGGGGTATGACGAGAGACCCCCGCCGTTGATCTCCATGCGGAAATTGTCGAGATGGTGTTCGTCGAGGCGGCGTTCCAGGAAGGCCCGCGCATAGGTGCCCGGCGCGGCGTGTCCCTGGATGTAGATGGCGTCTCCCGGCTGGCCTTCCTCCTTTCCCCGGAAGAAGTGGTTGAAGCCTATTTCGTAGAGCAGCGCCGAGGAGGCGAAGGTGGAGAGATGCCCGCCGATCCCCTTCTCCATGTAGTTGGCCTTGATCACCATCACCGCTGCGTTCCATCGTATGAAGCGGCGTATCCTCTTCTCCATCAGCAGATCGCCCGGATAATCGGGCTCCTCCTCGGGCGGGATGGTGTTGATGTAGGGGGTGCTGATCGAGCCCGGCGCCGACATGCCCTTCTGCCGGGCCCGGTCCATCAGCTTGGTGAGAAGGAACTCCCCCCGCGCCGTGCCTCTCTCCTGCACCACCGCGTCCAGCGACTCGATCCACTCTGCCGTCTCCTGGGGGTCCGCGTCCTGGTGCTGGTGGACGAAGCCATCGACATATGAGAGGCTGTAATCTTTCCAGTAGGTCATCGCTACCGCGAAGACTACCCCGGATTACCGGGGTCTCCGGTTGCAAAAGCAGGCGCCGGGACCCGGGAAGAAAGGACGCCCACCCTGCGGGTACTGCTGATCTCCACCTATGAATTGGGCCACCAGCCACTGCACGTGGCATGGCCGGCGGCCGCCCTCCTGTCCGCGGGACACTCGGTGCAGGCGATGGACTTGGCGGTGGAGGAGTGGGACGACGCCAAGGTGGCGTGGGCGGATGTGGTCGGAATCTCTGTGCCGATGCACACCGCCATGCGACTTGGTGTCGAGACCGCCCGCCGGATAAGAACGGCCCGTCCCGGGTTGGGCATCGCCTTCTACGGGCTGTACGCGGCGGCGGCCTCCGACCGTGTGGTGGGCGAGGTGGCCGACCGGGCGATAGCGGGGGAATACACCGCCGAGTTGGTCGACTGGGTCGGGAAGTTGGCAGGGAGGTCTCTGGAAGGGGCAGTCCCGATCAGCATCTCCACGGTTCGTTCCTCGTCCCTGGTACCTGCCCGGGGCCTTTTGCCTGCTCTGGACCGCTACGCCTGCATGAACCATGGCGGGACCAGGAGGCTGGTCGGGTACGTGGAAGGGAGCAGGGGGTGCCGCCATCGGTGCCGCCACTGTCCCCTGCCTGCCGTATACGACGGCCGGTACCGAATCGTCGACCTCGAGAGCATCCTGGCGGACCTGCAATGGCTGACCGAGAACGGAGCCGAGCACATCACCTTCGGGGACCCCGACTTTCTCAACGGGCCGGCGCACGCCCGTCGCCTGATTGAAGCTGCGCACTCGGAGTTTCCTGATTTGACCTTCGACTTGACAGTTAAGGTCGAGCACATCCTCGCCCACAGCTCGATCTGGGTGGAGATGGCGAAGCGCAACGTGCTGTTCGTGGTGTCGGCTTTCGAGACAGTCAATGACCGGGTGCTGGCGTATCTCGACAAGGGCCACACGGTTTCGGAGTTGGGTAAGGCGGTGACGGTCTTGAGAGAGGCGGGACTGGTGGTCCGCCCTTCCTGGCTTCCCTTCACCCCTTGGACGGAACTCTCCGACCTGGACGAGATCTTTTCCTTCATCGCCGACCAGGGCCTGATGGGAGCCACCGACCCGGTGCAAATGGGGATACGTCTCCTGGTGCCCGAGGGTTCACTGGTGCTTTCCATTCCCGGCGCCCGCCACCAGATCCTGGGCTCCTACGACTTCGGCACCCTCACCTATACCTGGCAGTCCCCGGATCCCGCGGTCGACGAGTTGCAGCAGAGAGTGCTGGCTCTGGCCGAGGAGGGGAGTCGCGGCGAGATGGATGTCCGGAACACCCTCCACGCCCAGTGGTCGGCGGCCCGCCACGCAATCGGAGAGCCGCCCCCTTCGGTGGATGAGGTGGATTGGGAAGAGTCGGTTCCCGGACTCACCGAGTCCTGGTTCTGCTGCGCGGAGCCCACCGAGATCCAAATGGCGGGTGTCTCAGGCTGACGAAGCGGCCCGGACAGGCCCACCCCCGACGCAATCGGTTGTGGTTGGGTTCAGCGGTAGGAGATACACCTCTGCTCGAAGGGGCAGGTGCCGCACCATTCGCCCACGCGGAAGGGAGGTGAGGTGGCGTCGAGGGGGTCCCATCGGGCGGCGGCCCCCGCCAGGCTCCCCAAACGGGACGCCACCTCACCGATCCGGTCCCGTTCCCAGGCCACTCGTTCGCAGACCGGGTCCCTTCCGGCGGCGAGATGGTGGATGTGGGTGGCGACGGCAGGAGAGTTGGGAAACCGGAGCAGCGCCCCGAGGGCATAGATCTCCGTCTCGTGAGGATTGGATCCTCCCGAAAGGCCGGTCTTGTGGTCGATGGCGGCCGGTGTGCCGTCGGGTTCCCGTCCCACCGCGTCCGCCAGGCCGTAGGAAACCACCGAGACACTGTGGCCGTCGACCCGGAAACGGACGGTGAACCCCAGTGGGAACTCGGTCGCCCTGACACGGACGGGAACGGCGCATGGAAGGTTCTGATGCTGGAGGTATAGAGGCTCCATCTCGGGATCGCCAAGGAAGTACGAACCCGGATCATCCGACAGGAGCGCATCGGCCATCAGGCGGTGGAACCTGCTCCCAACTGCCAGGCCCGGAGAGGTCTCGCGGGCCTGGTGATCGAGATCGGCGGGGATGGAGAACCAGGCTCTCCAGGCGGCTCTCCTTTGGCAGAGATCCATGTCCTCGAGCCGGGATTTGGAGAGCATCAGCCGGTATGCCGAGGGCAGTCGGCGCCTTCTGTCTGGGGCGACTGTCTCCATTGACGGATCGATGGCCGGAAACGTCCTGCACAGGTCGGCCACGTCGCACATCGAACAGTGGGAGCCAGGGTGGATGTCGTCCGGATCGGCTCCCACCATGGTCTGGTAGTCGCTTTCCAGTTGCGTCAGCGTCTCCTTGGCTCGGGTCGGTTCCATCTCCAGGCGGATCATCTCACCGTCGGCGGTCCTTATCTCATAGGCCTCCAACGAGCCGGGGAAGCGAGGGTCGGAGACCACGGTGGCGATCTCTTCGGGGGCGGAGACGAACTCCTCTCCTTCTTTGATCCGGGCTGTCTTCAACCGGTACATCTTGAGGAACCCATCCGAGTCGGCGTGGACGAATTGAAAGAAGACCTCCAACTCCTGGTCGCCGATCGGAAAGCTCAAGCGGGGCCAGTCGAGGTCGAATTCTTCCCGTTCCAGGGCCGGTAGGAGAGGCTTGGCTCTCTTGATCTGGGTGGTCACGATTGCCGCCTGCACCGGGTCGAAGGAGTCCTCCGAACCGGCGGCGGGGCGTCCACCGGTCAACGCGGCGGAGAGCGCTTCCCATGTCGCCTTCCACCGGCGAAGCGGCGGAGCGTTTCGGTTGGTGGTGGGCGGTCGGCCTCCCAGGTTCGCGAACGCGCCGGGACATCTCCTCCTGCTGAGCCTTCCCACCAGGTCTTTGGGGGCGCTCATCGGTAATGCCCTCCGGGAGAGGAGTGGGGCCGACTCATCACACGGGAGAGCCTTCTACCATCATGGCGGAGATGCGAGCAGTGGTGCAAAGAGTCTCCTCGGCGCGGGTGGTGGTGGATGGGGAGACGGTGGGCGAGATCGCCGGTGGCCTCCTGGCCCTGGTGGGCGCCACCCATGAGGATACGCCGGAGGATGCCCGTGTCCTGGCCCGAAAGATCGCAGGCCTCCGGATCTTCTCGGATTCGGATGGAAAGATGAACCTGTCCGTGGCGGATACCGGGGGCGCGGCGCTGGTAGTCAGCCAGTTCACTCTGTACGGTGACGTCCGGAAGGGCCGCCGCCCGTCTTTCGTCCGGGCGGCGCGGCCCGAACCGGCGCAGCGATTGGTGGATGAGGTGGCCGCCGAACTGCGGGGGAGGGGCGTGCCGGTGGCCACGGGAAGGTTTGGCGCCATGATGGAAGTCTCCCTCACCAACGACGGCCCGGTCACCATCCTGGTGGAGACGAGCGACGGCCGGATCGCCTGACCGCTTCGAGGCGCGGCCCTCGGTCTCGCCGAGTCTCGGATGACGCCCGGATCCCTCGGGTCGACGGTGGCTTCCCCCTGTTAAGGTAGGAAGATGTCGAGTGCGATAGACGCCGGTGGGACCCGTCCGGCCTCTTCGGCCATGAAACGCCTCTGAGGATCGCCATGTTCCGATGGCAGGCCCGCGGCGTCCAGAGAGCACCCAAACTGGTCCTGACGGTCGTGGGGGCCATCACGGCGGCGCTGCTGGCCGGCTTCTTCGTGCAGGATGTCCCACCGGCGCCCATCGACGCCACGGCGTCCTTCCTGCCAGCCGAGAGCGAACTCGCCGAGGCTTCCGACGCCATCCGGGAGAGCTTTCCGGCCTCCGCCGGTGTGGAGATCGTCCAGGTCCTGGCCAGGGGCGACGTTCTCTCCGCCGACTCCCTCCGGCTGACCAGGGACTTGCTGGCAAGGATCGTTGGGGACCCGATGGTCCGACCGTTCATCGTGGACGACCCCCTGGCCGGTTACGTCCCCATCACCGAGCGCCTCCTGGCCGCGGGAGGGCTGGACATTGCCACGGTCTCCGACGCCGAAGTGGACGCCACCCTGGCGCAGGCGGCACGGGCACCGGAGTTGGCAGAGGCCAACGCCGGCTTGGAGCGCTTCGTCCCCCGGGACGCCTCGGGGACGCCGATTGCGGGCCTCTCCCTGATCACCCTCAACGAGGCCGGTGATCCGCTGGGGCTGCAGGCCGCGCAACTGCGCGCCCACGAGATCACCGACTCGTCGGACCTGGCGCCGTTGGCGGTGTCCGTGATCACCAAGGCGAACAGCAACACCGAGGGAAGGCAGGCCCGCCAGTCGAGCCTGTTCCTCCTGATGGGCATCGCACTGCTGGTGATCGTCGTGTTGCTGGCCGTCTTCTACCGCACCGCCTCGGACGTGGCCCTGGCGATCGTGGGGCTCCTGCTCACCATCCTCTGGACGTTCGGCGCCCAGGCGTGGCTGTCGCCCGGCGGGGCCGGCCTGGTGGATCCGGAGAACATCATGATCGTTCTGGTGCCGGTCCTTTTGATCGGCCTGTGCGTGGACTATGCCTTGCAGATCACCGGGCGCTACCGGGAGGCGTTGGCATCGGAAGGCCGTGCGAGTGGGGATTCTCCCCGGCTGGCCGCCGGGAAGGCCGTCCGGTCCTCGGGGCTTCCGGTCATGCTGGCGGCGGCCACCACCGCGGTGAGTTTTCTCACCAACCTGACCAGCAGATTCGAGCCGGTGGCCGACTTCGGGCTGGTGGCCGGCATCGGCGTCCTGTCGGGTTGGATCGTGATGACTACCTTCGTGCCCGCCGCGCGGCTGGTGCTCGACAGTGGGAACCTGCGCAAAGGACGGGGCCTGGCGGTCAGGCCGGTGGCCGAGACGATACCGGGCGCCGGAGCGGTCCTCTCCCGGGTGGCGAACACGGTCGTACGCCGCCCGCTGCCTATCCTGGGCGGCGCCATCGTGGCCACCATCCTGGCCGCGGTCGCCTCCACCGGTCTCGACACCACCTTTGCCCTCAAGGACTTCGTGCCCCGCGGCTCTGAGACCGAGAAGAACATAGAGTTCCTGGAGGAGAACTTCGACGGGGGCGCCTCCACGATGACCATCCTGATTGAGGCCGACCTGGACACCGTCCGGTCCCTCCGCGACCTGTTCGACTTCTACACCACCCTCGCCGACCCACGCAGGAGGCCCCAGGGCGTCGCCGGCCCTCCCCTGGCGTCGGCGGGGACCTTGTTGGTGGACTGGATCAACCAGAGCGGGCTTCCCGGCGACAACTACGATCCGGCCTTCGCATCCGCCTACGCCGATCTGGACCTCGATGTCTTCGCTCCCGACGAGGATGTCCGGGCCGCCTGGGCGCTTCTCGAAGGGGCCGATCCCGCCGGCTTCGCCAGGGTGGTGGACTTCCGTTCCGGGGGCCCGGACCGCACCATCCTCCAGGTACCGGTCACGGTGGAAGGCGTCGAGGCTTCCCGGGAGTTGATCGCCGAGCTCGAAGCGCTGTGGGGAGGAGACAGTTCGGAGATCACCATCACGGGCGGCGACTCCCTGATCGCCCTGGTGACCGAGGAGTTGACCGCCAGCCAGGTGGTCAGTGTCGGGCTTACCACCCTGGCGGCGTTGCTGATCCTGGTTCTCTTCTTCGGCGTCACCGAGTTCCGTCCGGCTCTGGGGCTGATCACCATCGCCCCCATCGCCGTGGCCCTGGTCTGGGTGCTGGGTGCGATGTGGGTGATGGGGATCTCCTACAACATGGTGACGGCCCTGATCACCGCCCTCACCATCGGCATCGGGGTCGATTACACCATCCACCTCACCCATCGGTTCTTGGAGGAGGAACAGGAATCGCGGCGGATCCGCGACGCCATGCAGCGGGCGATGACCACCACCGGCGGGGCGCTACTGGCCAGCGCCCTCACCACCGCCATCGGGCTCCTCGTCCTCCTGTTCGCGCCGCTCGATCCGATGAGACAGCTGGGCATGCTGACCGCGGTCACGATCCTGCTGGCCCTGATCGCCGCCTTCGTGGTGCTTCCTCCCTTGCTGGTGCTGTGGGCGCTCTACCACCGCTGGCGCACCCACGAGTTCCCTCCCGACAGTCACCATCGGACGCCGGCTCCGGAAAGCGGTGGCTGATCGGAGATTCCCAGTCCGGTCAGGCCCTTCTGCCGATCGATCCAACGTAGGCCTTCCCCTCCGGGCAGACTTGGAAGAAGTCGCATCCTCGGCAGTCCGCCGACGGAGTGGGATCCCACTGTTCGTCGCAGATTGAGCGGGCCATGCCGTCCAGGCGCCTTCGTGCGGCGGCCAGCCACACGCTGTCTACCTGCTCCGCGCTCGGGCTCTCCGCCAGTCCGCCACCTCCCAGGTAGGCGATGGTCACCGACAGGTCGGCGGGTGCCGGGCCCAGTTCGGGGATCTCGCTCACTGCCAGGGCGTACACCTGCATCTGCGCCAAGCGGGCCCCGTGGGGATCGTCGCCCGGTGGGCGGCCCGACTTGAAGTCCACGATCTCCCAGGCGCCTGACTCTCTCTGGTAGACGGCGTCGATCCGTCCCCTAACCAGAAACCCCTCGCCCAACCGGAGTGTGAACCCCTTCTCTAGCCACTGGACCTTCATCTTCGAAAAGCGGGACTTCAAGAAGACATCGAAGGGGTGGGCGCCGTCCGCCGAATCGACGGGCCGGTCGTCACCGGTGAGTTCCCGGAACTCGTCATCGGGTTCCAACAGGGGGATCTTGCCCTGGTGATGTAGCTCGATCTGGCGATGGATCCGGGTCCCCCGGCGGGTTGCGTAGGAGTAACTGCGGGGAAGGGGGTCCACGGCTGTCCAGAAGTACTTCTTGGGGCACTGGGCGTAGGTGACCAGGCCGGTGGCCGAGGTGGAGACCTCCCGGAGGGTGCTGTCGGGTGTCGGTTCGGGTAGCCGGAACAGGAGACCCGAGAAGTCCTCCAGGGCTGCCTGGTATTCCTCTTCGACCTCCTCCCGGCGGGCGATCACCGCCGGCCAATCGGGGTCTTCGAGAGCGCGGCGGATACCCTCCGGCCACCCTCGGTCACCGAAGAGGGGGTCGGGGTTGTGGAGGGCCTGGGCGGAGGTGGCGAAGCTCTCGGGACGGGGCGGGGCTGGATAGGTCCGGTCCAGTTCTCCGGTCGGATCCCGGTCGGAGGCCCTTCCGGTGGCGGCCTGCCAGGCGAGTTTGAAGAACTCGCTCTGGCGGGGAAGTTGAGGTCGCATAGTGGGCTCGGGATACCCGTACCAGTGCGCTCCCGAGAGGACCAGTTCTTCCTGGGCTCGGGTGGCGGCCACGTAGGCGATCCGCCATTCCTGCGACCGGTGTTGGGCCTTGATCTCCTCGGCGGTCCTCCCAAGGAGGCCGGTCAACCGGGGGGCGTCCATTCCCGGAGTGATCGGCTCATAGGGCGGAGGGTCGAGCCGCCACTCCCAGGGAATGGTCTCGGCCTTCCGGTAGGGATTGTCGTATCCCCCCACCGCCTGTGACGGGAAGTTTCGATTGTAGATGGCGGGGACGAACACCACCGGCCACTCGAGGCCCTTCGCCTTGTGGACGGTGAGCAGCGCCACCGCGTCCTCATCGGAGAGGCGAGCGGCATCCACCTCTTCGGCAGGCTCCTCCAAGAGGGCGTCGAGATAGTCGAGGAATCCCCCGATGGTGGACTGGCCCTCGAGGGGCGACCAGTCTTCCGCCAACTCCAGGAACCGGTAGAGATTGAGGCGCGCCGACAGGCGGGTGTTGGGTGACATCGATTCCACATCCGCCCAGACTCCTGTCTTCTCCAGGACCGTCCGGCAGGCGTCTCCGGCCGATCTGCCCTGGCATACCCCGAGCAGTTCCCGGTACTCGGCGTGAAAGCGTGCGAACGCTTCGACCTGGGAGTCGGAGAGTTCATCCCAGAACCCGTCGTCTTCCAATCCGTCCAGAAGGGCGGGTTGCCTCTCGGGACGGCGGCGGGCAAACCGGCTCAGGATCCTGATTTCCCCCAGGCCGAGCCGGAAACGGCTTCCGCTCAACAGCCGGGCGGCGGCCACCCGGTCATCGAACCTGCCGATCACCTTCAGCCACGAGTGGACCTCCACCACTTCGGGGACGGCCAGCAGGCCCCCCAGGTTTGCGACTTCCGCGGGGATGTCGTGGGACACGAGTTGTCGATACACCCCGGGCATGTCCTTGGTCTTGCGGAACAGCACCGCCATCTCCCGCCAACTCCTCCCCTCCCGTCGGCGTTCGATCAACTGCTCGGCTATCCAGGCCGCTTCGTCGATGAAGGTGGGATGCCACTCGGCGGTCACACCTGAGCGTCGCGCCTCCGGGAGAGGCTGGAGGCCGGGAGTGTCGGAGCCGATCTCATCCTTTATCCGGTTGGCGAAGAGGATGATCTCGGGTCCCGAGCGCCGGTTGAGGGTGAGATTGAGGGTCTTGGCCGGTGTTCGGTCCCCTGCGGGAAAGTGGGTGGGGAAACTCCGGAAGTTCTCCAGGGACGCTCCCCTCCACTCATACAGGGTCTGGTCGGAGTCGCCCACCACCGTCAGGGGAAATCCGTCACCGAAGAGCAACTGGAGGATCACCCGCTGGGCGGCGTTGGTGTCCTGGTATTCGTCGGCCACCGCGGCCCGGTAGCGGTCCCTGATCCGGTCGGCGATCTGGGGCTCAGTCTCCAGGATCCGGTGGGCAAGGACGATCAGGTCTCCGTAGTCCACCACCCCGAGCCTCCGTTTGTAGTCCTGGTACCCGTGGGCCGCTTCCACCATTCCCCGCCGTTTGGCGAAGGACGCCACTAGTCGTTCGTAATCGGCGAGGTCGCCCTTGCGGCGGAAGCGGGAGCCGTCGAGCAGGGGGATCTCTGCAGCCAGCATTTGTTCGTCCACCCGGTCGGGATCAACCAGGTGATCGGCCAGGGAGGACGAGAAGCGGATGATCGCTCCCGGAAGATAGAACATATCGGTGTTGTCCAGCGCCGAGAGGGCGTTCTCCCTGATCACCCGCTTGACCAGTTGGCGAGTCTGCGCAGGGCCGATGATGGAGAGACCCCTCTCCAACCCCAGCACTGCCCCGAACTCGGTCACCAACTGGGCGCAGAAGCCGTGGTAGGTGTTGACCTGGGCCTCCCTGAGGGGATCGGCGGAGTCGGAGAGCACCTCTTGGATCTTGTGGGAGAGTTCCTCGGCTGCCTTGTTGGTGAAGGTCAGTCCCAGAAGCTGTTCCGGCGGCACCCCCTCATCCGCCACCAGTCTTGCCATGCGGTAGGAGACCGTGGTGGTCTTGCCTGTTCCGGCCCCCGCCGACACCCGGAGCGGCAGAAGGGGGTAGTCGACCACGGCCTGTTGCTCGGGGGAGAGCCGGATGGGGAGAGAGCGGCTCACGAGGCGAAGGCCCCCTGCCCCTCGGGCCAGGCCGGACAGAGCGAACGGACCCGGCACCTCCCGCATTCCCTTGAGGGTCGGGGTGGCCAGGGAAGGGGGTCCGCCTTCTCAGCCAATATCGCTTCGGCTATCTCCCGCAGTTCCCCCAACACCTCCTCCAGGTTGGCCCGGTCGAAGGATCGCGTCCATGAGGTCTCCCTGTCGCAGAGGGGAAACCACAGCTCGGCCGCCGACACCCGGTCTGCGTCGGGCTCCCCACCCGACCGCGCCCACAGGTAGAACCCCAACTGCAGGGAGACTGCTGCGTCCTTGACCGCCATCGGGTTCTTGGAGGTCTTGTAGTCCACGATGCGGAGTGTCCCGTCCTCCATGCGGTCCACCCGGTCGATCCGCCCCCGCCACTCTGTCCCGTCCAGGTCGACGCGGATTCTCTCTTCGAACCCGATGGCCCGGCTGCCGTCTGCGGTCCATCGCTCCGCCAGCTGCTCCAGGAGCCTGGTTCCCCGCTCCAACCAGGCGTAGTTGAGCACCGGCGTTCCGAAGTCCATCTCTGCCAACCGGACGCTCAACTCATGCAGGGCGTCGGAGAGGTTCAGGCCGGGCTCTCCCTGCTCGGAGGACCGCCGGACGCTCTTCTCCAGGACGGCGTGCATCAGGCTGCCGAAGCGGAGGTAGGGGTTGTCGTCGGAGGGATCCAGACGCAGGCGGGACTCCAGGGCGTAGCGACGGGGGCACTTGTAGTAGGCCTCGGCCTGGGAGGCGGACATGACGTGCCCCGGGCTTATGAGACCGGTGTCCGGCCCCGGAGGGCGCACTCCCGCGAATCCCCGGGGATCCCAGAGGTCCCGGCGACCCGGGCGGGCCAGCACCCTGGCGGCGGCCAGCCGGCGTGGGAGGGTCTCGGAGATGTCCCGCTGGGTGCGTCGCAGATAGCTCTCTGTCTCGAGTCTCCCCACCGGGGAGGAGGCGGGTCGGCCGGCGGGACCCTCCAGCGGCTGGCCGACCCGGTCGGCCAGAGAGATCATGAACCTGCTGACGGTGCGCCGAGCCTCGTTGAGATCGGGAGAGGTGGTCGTCCACACCACCCGGCGGCTGGCGCGGGTCATCGCTGTGTAGGCGAGGCCTCTCTCGTGCTCCAGTTGGAGTTGCACGAGCCCGAAGTGGTCCAGGTCCGGCCGGGACAGGAACTGACCCTCCAGCAGGGACTGGAAAGGCCGGGTATCGGGGAACACCCCCTCGGTGGCGCCGGCGATGAACACCACATCGAACTGGCGGCCCTTGGCCTGATGGATGGTGCTGATCGTCACGCGGCTGTCCACCTCGCTGTGCGGTGGACGGAGGGGGGACGCCTCCAGGTCGCCTTCGAGAATCAGGCGCCGGTAGTCGAGGAGCGAGGTCCCGGGGGAACGCTCGGCCAGCCGGCCCAGGGTCTGGGCGAAGGAGGCCAGGGCGGAGCGATAGTCGGAAAGCCCGTCCGATTCCACGATCTCGCTGAACTGGGGGATGGATTCCCACAGTTCCCAGAATCCCGTGGTAGCGGGAGGAGTCGTTGCCCAGGAGGAGTCGACCAGCAGGTTGTTGAGCGCCCGGGCTTCCGGTAGGTGCCTTGAAAGAACCTCCGCCCAGCGTTGACCGTCCCGCCGGCGGATGCCGCCCAGTTCGGCCACCCTGCCCCTGGTCAGGGAGAACAGGGGGCCCAGCAGCATGCCTTCCACTGTCCGGTCCACCGCGACGGTGAACCACTCGGGGTGGTTCTGGGGATCGGGAACGTCCACCGCCGCAACCCAGGCCAGGTCGAGCACCATGCGCACCGCAGGGTGGTCGATCAGCCGGGCGCCGGGTCGGGTGTGGGGTATGCGCTGTCGGTCCAGCGCCCGGGAGAGTCCCGACAACAGGTGAGAGGTCCGGGCGAGGACTGCTACCTCCGAGTAAGGGACCTGCTCGATGAGCCGGAGGCGCTTGATCTCGGTGGCTATCCAGTCGTGCTCGGTGGTCTCCTGGTCGAAGAGGAAGAGGTCCACCTTCCCGGAATGGGAGGCGGGGGAGGGGGGATACGGATGAGCGGCGAACAACCCTCCGGCAGGCGCCAGCACCTCTGCGGGAACACGGAAGCTGGTATCGAGCCTGAAGACCTCCGGCGGTGTTTTCCCGAGGGCGGCGAAGTCGGAGGGGAAGGACTGCACTGAGGCCCGCTCGGCGCCCCGGAAGAAGAAGGAGGTCTGGTCCGGGTCGGCAGCCGCGGTCAGGTGGCATCCGTTTGCCACCAGTTTCTTCAGTATCTCCGTCTGCACCACCGTGGCTTCCTGGAGTTCGTCGGCCAGCACATAGGGGAACCGGGCGGCCGTGCGCTTGCCGATGTCGGTGACTCCCAAAGCGCGGTTGGTGAGAAGCAGGAGGCCGGTGTAGTCGGCCTTCCCTTCCTCTCGCAGGCGCTCCAGATACCGTTGGTAGAACCCGGGCAGGGCTGCCCAGGCCGGCTTCGCCCTTGCCTGGGCGGCCAGTTCCTCCGGAGTGATCCGCCGCTCACCGCACCTGAGCATGAAGTCGGCCAACTCCTCGGCCAGGGTGCGGGTCTTCAGCATCCGACGGTAGAAAAGCGGCCAGTCCTCGGGTGACTCCTCGTCCAGTGTCTCTCGGACGAACTGGATTTGTTCAGGCGTGGTGAGCACCATCGGCGGCCGGGTGCCGCCCAGGAGCATCTGGCAGTGCTCCTCCACCAGGGCCCGGGCGAAGCCGTGGAAGGTCCCAACCGACAGTTCCCCGAAGGAACGCCGGGCGCCGGACGTTATTCGGCCCCGGAGATCCGAGGCGGTCTCCCGGGAGAAGGTAAGAGCAAGCACCCCGTCCGAAGGGGCGATACCGGAGTTGATCAGATGGGCGGCCCTGCGGGCGAGGAGTTCGGTCTTGCCGGTTCCAGGCCCGCCGATGATCAGCTGGGTCCCTTCGGTCCGGGCGATCAGGTTGGGCCAGTCCCCTGGAGAGATCCCGTGGCCGCGAAGGTGTTGTCCCGGAGAATCAGGCTGCGACATGGAGGTCGACGGGCCGGCAGACGGGGCAGGCATCGGCCGGTCGCTGCTCAACCGACTCGACGGTGATCCCACCCTCGGCCAGCCACTCCGCGATCTCCCGGCAGTCGTTCGAATGGGTGTCGCCGGTGCTTTGAATCACTTGCTTTTCCATACGTGAAAAGCGTAGGAGGGGGGTGTGACACTTTTAGTTGTCAGGATCGGGAGGGGATGGTAGGTCGGCCCAGGCCGGACAGATGGGTTGGTAGGAGCACCAGTCGCACAGACGGGTCTTTCTGGTCGGGAAGGTGCCGGTGCTGATCGCCCGGTCGATCGCCCACCACAGAGCCTGGAGTTGCTTCTTCACTCCCCGCAATTGCGTTGGCGAGACCGGAAGACTATAGACCTCCGAGTTGCCCAGGTAGAGCAGGCGGACCAGGTCCGGGGTCCTGTGGTGGTTCTCCTGGATCATCAGGGCGTACACCTTCAGGGCGAAGAAGCTGGAGTCGGCAAAACGCAGGGGTGGAGCTCTCCCGGTCTTGTAATCGGTGATCACGAACCCGCCTCCGGGAGCAGGGTCCAAGCGGTCGATCACCCCGCGAATCTCGAGCCTTCTGTCGTCGTCCTGGCGGGATTTCCCATCATCGATCACCAGGGAGATGTGCAATTCTCTCTCCAACGGTTCCAGGTCCCGAGGATCCTCGATCTGGAAGTACCTCTCGGCAACCGCCCGGCTGCTCCGGTGGAATTCCTCCCGGCTCTCGGGGTCCCCGGCGAACAGTTCCCGGTATTCGTCCCCGTCGAGCGTTTCCTCCCAGGCGACGTCTAAGAGTTCCAGGAGACGTTCGGGATGGCGCTCGGCGGCGGGAAGCAGGAACAGCCTCTCCAGGGCGAGGTGGACGGCGGTCCCCCTGGCTTGCGCGGGAGTAGGGATGGACGGGAGCTTGTCCACGTGGCGGTATTTGAACAACTGGGGACAGGTCTTGAAGTCCGAGGCCCGGCTTGGGGAGAGGTTGGCCAGCGGTCCGCCCTCCTCCGCCGAGGCCGGAGCGTCGCCATCGGGAGGGGGTGACTCCGTGGGTTCGGGGCCGGAGGCGCGGTCGAAGGAATCGGGGGTCTCGGCCTCCTTCAGCAAAGTTCCGGGCGCGGTATCCATCAGAGACGATCATAAGGCAACCATGGGACATTTCCCGGCCTCTCGGAGGGGATCCGCCGGTTGTCGCGAAACATGTCTCCGCGGGCGCGCCCACCGGCGGGAGCGGGGGTCCGAACGGGTCTCCGGATCCCGGGGAGGGTCGTGCAGGTTTACCTGGTATCGGCTCTACCTCCAATATTGCTAGCCTGAAACCCGCGACGCCTCCCCAGAGTCCACGGAAATGGAAAGCGCCCAGGTACGTCAGACCTTTCTCGATTTTTTTGCCGAACGCGGCCACACCGTGCGCCCGTCGGCGTCTCTCATCCCGGTCGATCCCACCCTGTTGGTGACCAACGCCGGGATGGTACCCTTCAAGCCCTATTTCCTGGGAGAGGAGACGCCGCCCTACCCGCGGGCGGTGAGCGTCCAGAAGTGCGTCAGGACCATCGACATCGACATCATCGGGACCACCGCCCGCCACACCTCGTTCTTCGAGATGATGGGCAACTTCAGCTTCGGCGACTACTTCAAGAGAGACGCAATCCGCTGGTCCTATGAACTGGTGACCGAGGGTTACGGGCTCGACCCTGAGCGCCTGTGGTTCACCGTCTATGAGACCGATGACGAGGCCGCCGAACTGTGGGTCTCGGAGGTGGGGGCGCCCCCCGATCGGGTGCAGCGGGGAGGAAGGGACAACTTCTGGCAGATGGGAGTGCCGGGGCCATGCGGGCCGTGCTCAGAGATCTTCTACGACCTCGGTCCCGAGTACGGAGAGGGAGGAGGCCCCATCGGGGGCGGAGAGGACCGCTACGTGGAACTGTGGAACCTGGTGTTCATGCAGAACATCCAGGACCGGCCATTCCATGTGGTCGGGGACCTTCCCCGGAAGGGTGTGGACACCGGGATGGGACTTGAACGGACCGCCATGGTGCTCCAGGGAGTCGGAAGCGCTTTCGAGACCGACGTGATGCGTCCGGTGCTGGAGGTCGCCTCATCGATTTGTGGAGTGGATTACGGAGCGGGTCCCCTCTCGGACGTGTCGCTGCGGATCCTGGCTGACCACGGTCGGGCCATGACCCTCCTGATCGCCGACGGGGTGGTCCCCTCCAACGAGGGACGGGGCTATGTCCTGCGGAGGTTGATCCGGCGGGCGGTGCGGCACGGGTGGCAACTGGGATACGAGGGGCTAATGATGCCCAGGCTGGCATCCGCCACGGTCAAGGCGTTGGGCAACGCCTATCCGGAGATCATCGATCAATACGACCTGATTCTGAAGGTGGTATCCCAGGAGGAGTACCGGTTCCTCCGCACTCTGGAGTCGGGCCACTCGATCCTGCAGGGCGAGATGGAGAGCCTGGACGAGGGCCAGGTGCTCTCCGGAGAGGTTGCCTTCCGCCTCCACGACACCTACGGGTTCCCCTTCGAGTTGATCATGGAGATCTCCGAGGAGAGACAGGTCGGGGTCGACGAGGACGAGTTCAGCCGCCTGATGGATGAGCAGCGCCGGCGGGCCCGGCAGGCCTGGAAGGGGGGAGACGAGGCTGCGGCGGCCGACCTGTACCGGGGACTGCTGGATGAGGTCGGGACGTGCGAGTTCCTCGGTTACCACCATGAGGAGGCAAGGGGTCGGGTGTTGGCCATACTGGCAGAGGGCGAGCAGGTTTCGGTGGCCCGGGAAGGGGAGGACGTGGAGGTGTTCTTGGACCGGACGCCCTTCTACGCCGAGGCGGGCGGCCAGGTGGGGGACACGGGGATAATGGTCTCGGACACCGGCGAGTTGGAGATCGCCGACACCCGCCATCCCCTCCAGGGCCTATCTGGGCACCGGGCCCGGGTGAAGAGGGGGTGGGTGGGAACCGGTCAGACAGTCCGAGCGGGCATCGACGCCCTGCGCCGCGAGGGAATCCGAAAGAGCCACACCGCCACCCACATTCTCCACTGGGCCCTCCGGGAGGGTCTGGGAGACCACGTCCGCCAGGCGGGGTCGCTGGTCACCGACGGCCGGCTCCGCTTCGACTTCTCCCACTACTCGGGTCTGGAACCCCGAGAGCTCGCCGAGATAGATGACCTGACGAACCGCAAGGTGATCGGCAACGGGCATGTCAAAACCACCGTCATGCCCATCGACGAGGCCCGCGCCTCGGGGGCTCTCGCCTTCTTCGGCGACAAGTACGGAGAGCAGGTGCGGGTGGTCCAGGTGGGCGACTACTCCCGCGAGTTTTGCGGAGGCACGCATGTTCCCACCGCCGGTCAAACCGGCCCGGTGGTGGTGCTGGGCGAGTCCTCGATCGGCGCCAACCTGCGCAGGATCGAAGCGCTCTCCGGCCAGGCGGCCTACGACCACCTGATAGCGGTGCGGGACGCCCTGGACCGCACCGGAAAGCGGCTCACCGTCCCCTGGACGCAGGTCCCCGAGCGGGTGGAGGCGTTATTGGAACGGGTTGGCGAGTTGGAGGACGAACTGAATGAGATCCGCTCCGCCCGGAGGGGCGAACTCGCCGAGGAACTGGCGGGATCGGCCCGCACATGCAACAACTTCAAACTGGTCATCTCCGCCCAGGAGGGGCTGGACACCAACCAGTTGCGGCAGTTGGCCATCGGGGTGAGGGATCGGATCTCCCCCGGGGTGGTCATCGTCGGCTCCGTTGCCAACGGCAAGGGCGCGGTGGTGGGAGCGGTCAGCCCCCTCCTGGTGAGAGAGGGCGTCTCCGCCGGTGAACTGGTGGGGACCGCAGCCCGTTTGATGGGCGGGGGGAGTTCCCGCGATCCCGAGTTGTCCCAGGGGGGAGGACCTCGCGGCCAGCTCTTGGATGAGGCTCTGGAGCAGGCCGGGAGCGCGGCGGCCCAAGCCCTTTCGGAGGTGTGAACTGGGGCGGGTTCTGGCCGTGGACCCGGGTGAGCGGAGGGTAGGGGTGGCTCTGTCCGACCCCGGGGGGATAATCGCCCAGCCCTTCGGGGTCATCGACCGGTCCCGGAGCGATGTGGTGGCGGAGGTGAAGAAGATAGCGCGGGAGCACGATGTGGACACGATCGTGGTCGGTCTGCCGGTGAGCCTCTCCGGCCGGGAGGGACCTTCCGCCGCTTCAGCCCGGCGACTGGCCGAGAAGCTGGGATCGGCTACCGGCCTGACGGTGGACATGCATGACGAGCGGTACTCCACGGTGGCGGCCGAGCGGATCATGAGAGAAGGAGGCGCTCCTCCGAAGAAGCGCCGTCACCGCCGCGACAAGGTGGCGGCAGCCATCATCCTCTCCGAGTACCTCATGGGCCGGTCCCCGGAGGCCAGAGAGCCGGGTGGCCTGAGTTGAGCGGCGCCTCCGACTTCGACCAGCCGCCCCGTCAGCCGAATCTCTGGGGACCGCTTCGTCTGCTGGCGGTGGCCGCCATCGTGGTAGTGGCCGGACTGTTCGTCATCAACCAGGGCGCCCGGCTGGGTCAGAATGTGGGCGAGCGGCTCGGACCGGTGGAGACCGCCGCGCCTCTGGCTGTGGTAACCCCCGGCATCTCGGTGGAGGTGGAAATACCCTTCGGTTCGTCGGCGACCCGGGTGGCGGAGATCATGGTGTCGGCGGGGGTCATCTCCGACTCGGGTCTGTTGCTGGCGGCGGTCCAGGACGCCGGGGTGGCCGGCTCCATACAAGCCGGCACCTACCAGTTGGTCACCGGAATCTCCGTGGAGCAACTGTTGGTGGAACTCCTGGAGGGTCCGGTGGCGCCCACCTACCGGATCACCGTCTTCGCCGGCCAGCGCGTCGACGAGATCCTCGACATCCTGGCCGACGCCTCCCGTACCGACAGGGCGCAGTTCACCGAAGCTCTCCTGGACGGATCGGTGGTCTCTTCGCTGGTGGACCAGACCCGGCCGCTCACTCTGCAATCTTGGGAGGGCCTGCTGTTCCCGGACACCTACGAGTTCCGCAACGAGGCGGGCCCCGTCGAGATACTGCAGCGGCTGGCGGAAACCATGGAGCAACGCTTCTCGCTGGTTGACTGGAGCGGTCTCGAAGCCGGAGGACTCACCCCCTACCAGGGCATAGTCATCGCCTCCATCATCGAGGCGGAGGTGCGGATCGCCGAGGAACGCCCGGTGGTGTCGAGCGTCCTGCGCAACCGCCTTGATGACGGCATGGTGCTTCAGATGGACAGCACCGTCCTCTATGCAGTGGGAACCCGGGACATCGCACTCTTCGATCCCGATGTGGATTCTCCCTACAACACCTATCGGGTTCAGGGCCTTCCCCCCACCCCCATCGCGGCGCCCAGCTTCTCGTCGCTCCAGGCGGCCGCTTCGCCGGCCGACACCGAGTATCGCTTCTTCGTGCTCAGTACAACCGACGGCCAGCACACGTTCTCGGTGACCGCCGAAGAGCACTTTGCGGCTGTGGATAAAGCCCGAGCCGAGGGAGTGCTCCCATGACGGAGGCGTCAGCGTCCGTCCCGCCTCCCGGGGGATATCGGCTGGCGGTGCTGGGAGACCCGGTGTCCCACTCACTCTCGCCGGCCATGCACAACGCTGTTCTGGCTGCTTTGGGCCTGGAAGGGGTGTACAGTCGGAGGCGGGTGGATCAACGGGGGATGGCATCGGCGGCTTCGGAGATGCGGACCGGAGAGTTGCACGGCGCCAACATCACCATGCCGCACAAGGGAGTGGCGGCCCGCTTGGCGGACGGGTTGAGTCCTGACGCTGCGCGGGCAGGCTCGGTGAACACATGGACGTTTGAAGACCGTGGGAGGCTGGTGGGACACAGCACCGACGTGGAAGCCATCCGCCGGGTGTGGGTCCGGGCGGGATTGGCCACCGACTGCTCGGTGCTGGTGGTGGGAGCGGGCGGCGCCGCCGCGGCCGCCATGGTGGCGTTGGATGAGCGGGACCTGTGGTGCTCGGCGCGCCGTCCCGAGGCGGTCTCGGCCTTGGCCGACCGTGTTGACGTTCCGTTTCGACCGCTGGAGTGGGGAGGGAGCCTGCCGGGGGCGGTGGTGGTGAACGCCACGCCCCTGGGCATGCGGGGAGGAGAACTGCCGGTGAGGCTCCTGGAAGAGTCCATGGGCCTATTCGACATGGCCTATGTGGCCGGCGGAGTGGAAACGGGAGCCGTCAGGTGGATGAGAGAACGCCGGAAGCCTGCCTCCGACGGACTGGAGATGCTGGCCGCCCAGGCGGAGGCTTCCTTCGAGATGTGGACGGGTCACGGGGCTCCGGCCGGTCTCATGGAACGGGTTGCCAGAACGGGAGCGACCGGCGCCGGATGATCCAGTTGGGAGGGGCTTTTCTGGCGGGGTTCGCGATCGGACCGGCGATGGACGCCTGGATCACGCGCCACTTGGCGGGGCGCGGCTTGGCAAGACCGGAGTCCTGGCGTCCTGCCACCCGGTGGCTGCTCTCGGTCACATTGGGGATGGGATGGGCGGCGATGTTCAGCGGAGTGGGATGGAACGGCGCGCTGGCGGGCCATCTGGTGTGGGCGACCTTGACCGCCTCGGTGGTGATAACCGACCTGGAGCACCGGCTGATCCCCAACCGGATTCTCTATCCGGGCGCAGCGGTCACCGCCATTCTGCTCCTGACAGGAGCGTTACTCGACGGGACACCGGGGCGGCTGGGGAGCGCCGCGCTCGGGGCGGCCTTGAGCCTGTTGGTCATGGGAACGCTGTCGGCCCTTGGGCGGGGAGCGCTGGGGATGGGCGACGTCAAGCTGTCGGCGGTGCTGGGCCTGGTGTGCGGCTATTGGGGCGTCGAGGTGGCCCTGAAAGCGATTCTGTGGGGGTTTCTGATCGGGGGAGTGGCGGCGCTGGGCATGATGATCACCCGCCGCGCCCACCGAGGCACCCAACTCCCTTTCGCGCCCTTCCTGGTCGCCGGCGCATGGTGGGCGCTGCTCGGACCGCCGTTCTGATGTGTGTCCAGTGGATCGTCTGACATGTGGCTTGCTTGCACCGTCATCCGAACAGGTCGGCATGGGTCCCGGTCCGTACCAGAATCAGGTCCTCTTTTTGGCTTTTCCAGATCAGCATCCAGTCTGGCTCGATGTGGCACTCCCAACAATGAGCCCAAGCTCCGGATAGCTGATGTGGCCGGTGTCGCGATTCGAGTGGCCTGCGAGACTGCAGCAATTCAACGACATCCCACAACTTGCCCAAGTCCTTTCCGCGCTTGACCATCCGGCGTACATCCCGATTGAACCGGGTCGTAGTTTGGACTCGCACCCTCTAGCCGAACTCAGTCCTCATTGCCTCCAGGTTGTCCCAGTTGGTGAGGCCTTCCCCACTCTCGGCCTGTTGGAGGGCCTCCACGGTCTCTGCGTTGGGGAGTCTCACCGCGAAAGGCAAGCCTTGCTGAAGGTCGACCTGCCGGTAGAACAACGTGATGGCTTCAGTCGTGGAAAGGCCCAGTTGGGCAAACAACCTCTCCACCCGGTGTTTCAGATCCGGTTGCACGCGGGCGCGGATCGTGGCAGTCTTGGCCAATCGATACCTCCTTCGTCTGACAATGAGTGTACCACAAACGGGCTACATTGGGAGCTGGGCGGACCGCGACAATCGGATCGATCTTCTACAGCACAGGTCCGGGGTGGGGGTCGCTCGGGCTGGAGGATGGGCTTGGTGGGGGAGGAGACTCGGCGAAAAGGGCAGTTAGTTCATAAGGGCTGGCCAAGTCGTGGCGAATGGCGGTGACTGCGTAGTTGCCGTTGTGCAACAGGCGGATCGCTGTCTGGCCGAGTTCTGCCTCTGCCTCCGGCGGGTCGTGTTCTATCGGGGGCAGCCAGACCCGGGGCTTCCAGGAGCGGTCGGTCTTGTTGCTCAATGCCATTTGGCGAAAGTAGCCGGTGTCGATCTGGGCGTCTCGCTCGGGGAGAATCGAGACCAGGAAGTCTCGACAGTGCTGGCTTCGAGGGTCGGACGGCCGCCGGGTGTCGATCTCGTTCAAGAACCACTGGGCGCCTTCCGGATTCTGGGCCGAATCTCAGGCGGGTGTTTGTTGTTTGTGGTGCTAATGGTGGTTCTGGCATGGTGCGCGTCGGTGTGTGCTAATGTCGCTCTCTTTTGATCTGATCGGCAGGCTGGACTGCAACCCCACGTCTTTGAGGATGCTCCCGGTCAGTTCCGTACCCTCCCGCCGCTGAAACTCTGCCGAACCCGTGTCAGGAATCCGGAGCCCTCCTGATGGAGCACGAGTCGCAACACGGCGAACAGGCCACTACCCACACACGCCCACCAGGGAGAAAACAGGTGTGCAAGAAGGGGATGATCCAGGGTTAGCATTCTGTGGATATGCTGCGTTTTCTCACCGCCGGCGAATCCCACGGCCCTGGGCTTGTGACCATCGTGGAGGGTGTGCCGGCCGGGTTGGCGTTCAGCGCCGGGGACCTGGCGGGGGAATTGGCGCGCCGGCGGATGGGGTACGGCAGGGGGAACCGGATGAAGCTGGAGCGCGACGAGTTGGAGATCATGGGAGGGGTGCGTCATGGCTACACCCTGGGGAGCCCGGTGGCGGTGATCATCCGCAACACCGAGTGGGCGAAGTGGGAGGAGGAGATGAGTCCCTTCGGTGGACGTGAGCCAAGGCGGCGAATGACCACCCCTCGGCCGGGGCATGCCGACCTGGCGGGGATGATCAAATACAACACCCACGACGCCCGCAACGTCCTGGAGAGGGCGTCGGCGCGCGAGACCGCGGCCCGGACCGTGGTCGGGTACCTGTGCAAGGTGTTGCTGGCGTCCCTGGACGTGAGCGTGTTCAGCCACGTGGTGGCGATCGGGGAAGCCTCCGCTCCCGACCATCCCCTCCCGGTTCCCACCGATCTGACGACCATCGACCAATCGCCGGTGCGGGTGTTCCACTCCCAGGCGGAGGCGGCGATGGTTGCCGAGATCGAAGCGGCCAAGGCGGACCGTAACACCCTGGGCGGGGTGGTGGAGGTCTTGGCCTACGGGCTGCCGCCCGGCATCGGCAGCCACGTTCACTGGGACCGCAAACTGGACGGGTTGCTGGCGGGGGCGCTGATGTCCATCCACGCCATCAAGGGAGTGGAGATTGGGGACGGTCTCCGTTCCGCCGCCCGGCGGGGCACCGTTGCCCATGATGAGATCTTCTACGAGGACGAGGAGGGGTACTTCCGGGAGACCAATCGGGCGGGGGGTACCGAAGGTGGCATCACTCTGGGCGGGATTCTCCGGGTTCGGGCGGCCATGAAGCCCATCTCCACCGTGATGCGTCCCCTGAACACCGTGAACGTGGATACCCGTGAACCGCAGAAGGCCTTTCGGGAACGGTCCGATGTCTGCGCGGTTCCGGCGGCGGGAGTGGTCGCCGAGCAAATGGTGGCTTTCGTTCTGGCCCAAGAAGTGCAGAGGATGGTGGGGGGCGACACGGTGGAGGATCTGCTGGCCGGATGGCGGTCCCATTGGAGAAAGGTGGAGCAGTTCTGACCCCGAAGCTGTGGCTGATCGGGATGATGAGTTCCGGGAAGACCAAGGTGGGCCGCATGTTGTCCCGGCGGAGCGGGTTTCCCTTCCTGGATGTGGATGACGAGATCGTGGAGCGGGCCGGCATGACCATACCCCAGATTTTCGCCGAACGGGGAGAGTCGGCCTTCCGGATGATGGAGTCCGAAGAGGTGGCTCGCATCGGCCGGACCGAAGGCCGTCTGGTGGTGGCAACCGGGGGCGGAGCGATCCTCGACGCCGAAAGTCGCAGGCTGATGCGGTACAGCGGTCTGGTGGTGTGGCTCGATCCACCGCTCTCCTCTCTGATCGCCAAGGGCAAGACGGCCAACCGCCCCCTTCTGCAGGGTCATGCCGACCTGGGGGCTCGATACACCGAGATCTGGGAGTCCCGCAAGCACCTTTATGAAGAGACCGCCCACCTGCGGATGGACATGGACGGAAAGACCCGGGAACTGGTGGCCGAGGAAGTGTGGAAACTGTGGAAAGCATCCTGATCGGAGAGGAGTGCGAGATCCTCGTCTCCGAGGGCCTGCCCGTTCCCCTGCTTCCTCCCCGTCCCCGATCTCCCCGGTCCAGGGTGGTGGTGCTCACTCAGCCCGGAGCAGCGGCCCGCGTGGGCGCCGCGGCGGTCTCCCGCATCGCGGAGGATGCTTCGGCGACGGATGCCGATCCGGTGGCTGTCCACACGGTGCAGATACCCGACCGCGAGGAGGCCAAGACCCTCCGGGTAGTGGAGGAGGTCTACCGGGAACTAGACCGTCACCGGGTGGACCGCCACGACACGATCGTGGGAGTGGGGGGCGGAGCGGCCACCGACCTGGCCGGGTTCGTAGCCGCCACCTGGCTCCGGGGAGTGGAGGCGGTGTATGTCCCCACCACCCTCCTGGGGGCGGTGGACGCCGCCATCGGGGGGAAGACCGGGGTCAACCGGGAAGGAAAGAACCAGGTGGGCGCCTTCCGCCATCCTCGGAGGGTGGCGATCAGTGTCGAGGTCCTGAGATCCCTTCCCCGTCCACTCCTGGTGGAGGGCATGGGCGAGGCCCTGAAGGCCGGGCTCATCGCAGACCCGCGGTTGGTGGAAGTCCTGGAATCGGACGGGCTGGGCGCTTCGCTCACCGAGGTGGTGACCCGGGCGGTGCGGGTGAAGGCGGAGGTGACCGCCGGCGACTTCTTCGAGACGGGCCGGCGGGCGATACTCAATTACGGTCACACGGTGGGCCACGCGGTGGAGACCGCCACCGGCATTCCGCACGGCCACGCGGTGGCGGTGGGCATGGTGGCCGCCGGGGCGGTCTCGGAGCGGAAGACGGGGTTCGCGCAAGCGGAGCGCCAGCGGGAGGTCATCGCCTCTCTGGGACTGCCGGTCGACTCCCCGCCGGTGCCGCGCCCGGTAGTCGTGGACCTGGTGGGAAGGGACAAGAAGCGCCGGGGCGGGTCCCTGCCCAAGATGGTGCTCCTGGAGGACTTCGGGAAGCCGGTGGTGATCGACGTGACCCTCGACGACCTGGAGGTGGGATTGGCGGCGGTGGGGTTGTGATTACCTACACTTCGGCCTGCTGATGATCTCCACCAACGATGTGCGTCCCGGCATGGCCCTGGAACTTCCCGACGGGGTGTTCTCCATCGTCACCTACCAGCATGTCAAGCCGGGCAAGGGAAGGGCTTTCGTTCGAATGAAGCTGAAGAACGCCGAGACCGGCCAGGTGCTGGACCGGACCTTCCGGGCGGATGAGGACGTTCCGCAGGCGATCATCTCCCGCCGGGACCACCAGTACCTGTACCGGGATGACCTGGGTTTCCACTTCATGAATCTCGAGGACTACTCCCAGTTCGCCCTCTCCGCCTCCGACGTCGGCGACGACGCGGGGTACCTGGTGGAAGGTATGACCATGACCATCGCCTTCCACAGAGAACGCCCGATAGGCATGGAACTGCCCCCCTCCGTGGAGATGGAGGTCACCTTCGCCGAGCCGGCGGTGAAGGGAGACCGGGTGTCGGGGGCCACCAAGGAGGTGACCGTCGAGACCGGGATCAGTGTCAAGACGCCGCTCTTCGTGTCCCAGGGTGACCGCATCCGGGTGGACACCCGCACCGGCGCCTATCTCACCAGGGTGTGAACAGCCAGCCCCGCTCGGAGGCGACTCCCGAGTTCTTCGACTCCTCCGATGACCCGCGACACCAGGCGCTCCGGATCCTCTATGAAATGGCTATGTCCGATGGCCTGGGCGCCGGGAGCGACGAACTCCTGGAGGGCAAGCTCCCCAAGGCTTCCCTGATAGTGCGGGGGGTGTTGGCGGATGCCGAGAACATCGACTCGCTCATCGAGCGGGCGGCGGAGGGATGGAAAGCCGCCCGGATGCCTGCCGTGGACCTGGCGGTCCTGCGCATGGCGGTGTACGAACTCCGACACCACAGCCGCACCTCGGTGGCGGTGATCATCTCCGAGGCCGTGCGGATCGCCGGGGAGTATTCAACCGAGCGTAGCGGCCGGTTCGTCAACGGGGTACTCGCCACGCTGGCCGCCATGATCCGGCCCGATGAGGTGACCCGGCCCGTCCCGGCCCCGTTCGGGTCCTCTGCTTCCCGGCGCCGGGCCGAGCAGGCTCTCCTGGTGACTGCCGACGGGGAGGTATTCCGGGGATGGTCGGTGGGGGCTCCGGGGACCACGGTGGGTGAGGTGGTGTTCAACACCGCCATGAGCGGTTACCAGGAGGTGTTCACCGATCCCTCCTACGCCGGACAGATCGTGGTGATGACCTCCCCGCACATCGGCAACTACGGGGTTACCGCCCTCGACTCGCAGGCCCGGAGGTCCGCCGCCGCCGGTGTGGTGATGCGAGCCTATTCCCGGCGTTACTCCAGTTGGAGAGCGGAGGGCGACCTCTCGGAGTTCTTCGGCGAGCATGGATTGGTTGCCGTGGCGGGGATCGACACCCGCCGGCTGACGCGTCACATCCGCGAGCGCGGGGCGATGCCTGCCGCCATGGGCGGGGGAGCGTCGGTGAGGGAGTTGACCGACATGGCCGCCGCCGCTCCGGTGATGGTCGGACAGGACCTCGCCTCGGCGGTGTCCACAGCCGATTCCTACACGGTCTCGCCCTCCGGAGCCGCCCGGGGGAGAGTCGTCGCCATCGATTTGGGGATCAAGCGGGACATCCTGGAGCATCTGACCCGCCGGGGGCTGGAGGTGAGGGTGATGCCGTCGGGAGTCTCCGCCTCGGACATCCTGGAAGCCGGGCCCGACGGCGTGTTCCTGTCCAACGGCCCCGGGGACCCCGAGCCGCTCAAGGCCGTCATAGCCACCCTCCGGGGGATCTTGGGAAAGACGCCCGTGTTCGGGATCTGCCTGGGACAGCAGGTCCTGGGACTGGCGTTGGGGGCCGGCACCTACAAGCTTCCGTTCGGCCACCACGGCGGGAATCATCCGGTGCGCAGGCTATCGGATGGAAGGGTGGAGATCACCTCCCAGAACCACGGGTTCGCCGTCGATCTGTGGTCGCTCTCCTCCGACTCGGCTCCCGGGAGGGAGGGACTGGTCACACCGAAGCTCCTGCCCGAGGTGGTGGAGTCGGAGTTCGGGGCGATCGTCCCCACCCACCAGAACCTCAACGACGGCACCCTGGAAGGGTTGGAATGCCGGGACATCCCGGCGTTCGCGGTGCAATACCATCCCGAGGCGGCTCCGGGACCCCGCGATGCGGTGGGACTCTTCGACGACTTCCTGCGCCTGATCGACCGCGGGGTCTGAGCCGGAGATGCCCGCCCGTTCCGACATCCGGTCCATCCTCCTGGTGGGATCGGGTCCCATCGTGATCGGCCAGGCCTGTGAGTTCGACTACTCGGGCACCCAGGCCGCCAAGGCACTGCGGGGGGAGGGGTACCGGGTGGTGCTGGTCAACTCCAACCCGGCCACCATCATGACCGATCCCGAGTTCTCGGACCAGACCTATGTGGAGCCCATCACCCCCGAGGTCGTGGAGAGGATCATCGACCGCGAGCGTCCCGACACCCTGCTCCCCACTTTGGGAGGGCAGACCGCGTTGAACATCACCGCCGAGTTGGTGAGGAGGGGGACGTTGGATCGGTACGGGGTGGAACTGATCGGAGCCGGCATGGAGGCCATCGAACGCGCCGAGGACCGGGGGAGGTTCCGGGAGGTGATGGCCGAAGCGGGGATGGAGACTCCACGGGCCGGGTACGCCAGGTCGATGGCCGATGCTCGCCGGATCGCCGCGCGCCTCGGTTACCCGCTGATGATCCGGCCCTCGTACATACTGGGCGGGGGCGGGACGGGGATGGCGCACGACGCAGGGCAGTTCGAGGAGGTGGCGCGCAGGGGTTTGGACGCCTCCCCGGTCTCGGAGATCCTGGTTGAGGAGTCGGTGGAGGGATGGAAGGAATTCGAGTTGGAGGTGATGAGGGACCACGCCGACAACGCGGTGGTCATCTGCTCGATAGAGAACCTGGACGCCATGGGGGTCCACACCGGGGACTCGATAACCGTGGCGCCGGTCCAGACCCTGTCGGACCGGGAGTACCAGGAGATGCGGGACGACGGGATCGAGGTGCTCCGGGCCATCGGGGTGGCCACCGGGGGATCCAACGTGCAGTTCGCGGTGGAACCGGAGACCGGGCGGCGGCTGGTGATCGAGATGAATCCCCGAGTCTCTCGCTCCTCCGCCCTGGCTTCCAAGGCCACGGGCTTTCCCATCGCCAAAATCGCCGCGTTGCTGGCGGTGGGCTACACGCTGGATGAGATCACCAACGACATCACCGGGCTCACCCCGGCGTCTTTCGAACCGGCCCTCGACTACGTTGTGGTGAAGGCGCCCCGCTTCGACTTCGCCAAGTTTCCGGCCACCCCCCGCCGTCTGGGCTCTTCCATGCAGAGCGTGGGGGAGGCGATGGCGATCGGCCGCACCTTCCCGGAGGCGCTGCAGAAGGCGTTGCGCAGCCTGGAGACCGGCCGAATGGGATTGGGCGCCGACCCGGTTTCGAAGCAGATGGAGAAGCTCACCGCAACAGGGCTCTCGGAACTCCTGACAACCCCCACCCCCGACCGGGTGACAGCCGTCGGCGAGGCGCTCCGAAGAGGATGGTCCCCCCAAGAGGTGTCCCGGCTCACCGCCTACGACCCCTGGTTCACCGAGCAGATTCTCGAGATCGTCGAGCTTCGTGAAGAGTTGTTGGCGCGGGGCCCCCAGGAGGAGTTGTGGGAAGAGGCCAAGCGCTACGGGTTCTCCGACGCGCAACTCTCGTTCCTGTGGGGGAAGAGCGAGGGGGAGGTTCGCCGCGCCCGGCTGTCCCGGGGGATCCGCCGCACCTACAAGACGGTGGACACCTGTGCGGCAGAGTTCGCCGCGCAAACCCCCTACATGTACGGCACCTTCGAGGATGAGGACGAGGTGCCGCCCGCCACCCGTCCCAGGGTGGTGGTGCTGGGGGCGGGTCCCAACCGGATCGGGCAGGGGATCGAGTTCGACTACTGCTGCGTGCAGGCGGCATTCGCCCTGGGAGACGCCGGATACGAGACGGTGATGGTCAACTGCAATCCCGAAACGGTCTCCACCGACTACGACACCTCCCATCGTCTCTACTTCGAACCTCTGACGGTGGAGGACGTTCTCGACGTGATAGCCGCTGAGGAGCCGGTGGGTGTGATAGTCCAGTTCGGCGGCCAGACCCCGCTCAACCTGGCCAAGCGACTCGCCGAGGCGGGGGCGCCGATCTCGGGCACCTCTCCGGCCTCCATCGACCTGGCGGAGGATCGTGAGCGGTTCTCGGTGCTGTGCAAACGCTTGGGGATTCCCCAACCCCGCCACGGCTTGGCCCGCTCCCGCAGCGAGGCGCGCCGCGTGGCGGCCGAGATGGGCTTTCCGGTGGTGGCCAGGCCGTCGTTCGTGCTGGGGGGAAGACGGATGGAGGTACTCGGAAACTCCGATGACTTGGAGCGCTATCTGGAGGAGGTGTACGGGAGCGTCGACGAAGCCGACCTGGCCGGAGCCCCTCTCCTGATCGATTCTTTCCTGGAGTCGGCGATCGAGATCGACGTGGACGCCGTCTATGACGGGCACGAACTGCTGATGGGGGGGATCATGGAGCACGTCGAGGAGGCCGGCGTTCACTCCGGGGACTCGGCTTGCATCACGCCTCCCCGCACCCTGGGACCCCCCGCCCGGAAGACCATCCACGAGATGACCGCCGCCCTGGCCGCGGCTCTGGGTGTGAGGGGTCTCATCAACGTCCAGTACGCCGTCCAGGGCGAGGAGGTGTTCCTGCTGGAAGCCAACCCCCGCGCCTCGCGCACCGTCCCCTTCATCTCCAAGGTGCGCGGCCTCCCGCTCGCCAAGCTGGCGGCGCGGGTGATGATGGGCGCCTCCCTTCGGGAGTTGCGGTCCGAAGGCCTGTACGGGGATGGGGAGGAGTCCGCGATGGTTGGAGTCAAGGAAGCGGTCCTGCCATGGGAGCGCTTTCCGAGTTCCCATCCGGTGCTGGGCCCGGAGATGCGCGCCACCGGGGAGGTGATGGGAGTCGGGATCGATTGGAAGACGGCCTACGGGAAGGCGCTTCTCGGTGCGGGCGACCGGTTGGTGAAAGAGGGATCGGTGCTGATGCTGCTGGCGGAGGACGATGTCTCTTCGGGAGCGACGCTCATCGAGGCATGGGCCCGGAGTGGCATGTCCCAAGTCGCCGACCACCGGACGGCCGCGGCTTGGGACAGCAGGAATGTGAAGTCGCTGGGGCCGGGGGAGGAGGGGCGCCGGCAGGCCCTGGACCTGGTCGAATCGGGGGAGGCGACGCTGGTGGTCAACACCTATGGGACCGACGTTTCCCGCTTCGACGGCCGAGAACTGTACAGGGCCGCTCGCCGACGGGGCGTCCCCTACATGACCACCCTGGCTGCGGCCGGCGCCGCGGCGGAGATACTCTGCTCGAACCTCGACGCCATCGGGGTTCCCCGCAGCCTTCAGGACTGGCGTCCATGAGTTCGGGAACCGAGCGGGTGCTTGTCCGGCTGGTCGGAGCGGACGCCGAGGCTACGATCCGGACAGCCCAAGAACTTAGCGGAAGGGTGGGCGGTTGGGTGATAGGCATGGACTTGCTCTTGGACTGCGGCCCGATCCTGGTGGGGGCTTTGTGCGCTCTGGGGAAACCGATCCTTGTCGACCTGAGCCTCCTGGCGCGGCCCTCGGTGGTGGCCAGGGCGGTGGCGCGCATGGGGAAGCTGGGGGCGCGGTGGGTGAGCGTGTCGGGCATGGGCGGCCGGAGAGCCGTGGAGGCGGCAGTCGACGCCGGGGGACACTTTCCGGACACCGAGGTGACGGTCTCGGCTTCCCCGGCGGGGTGGCTCGGTGAGGACGAGCTGAGAGGACTGGGAATCAGGGATACTCCGGGCCAGCAGGTCTCTCGGATCACCAAACTCGCTCTTCGATGCGCCGCCGACGGCATCGTCTTCCCGGCCCGCGAGCTTGGGGTGGCAGTCCAGGCTTCGGGAAAATCAGCACGTCTCTCCAGAATCGCTGAAGCTCCCGACCGTCTATCCTCATGGGGAAACATGGCTGAGATGGCCGACATCCTTGCCGGGGGCGCCCACTGGGTAATTGCCCGGGAGCGCACGGTCATCGGGAGTGACCTGTGAGGGCACGGCTTTTCATGCTGGCCCCCGATGATGGTAAGGTAGCGTTCGGTTTACGAAGTGTTAACTTCTAACACACCAGTATTGGCCATCCGACTTGGTGATAAGGAGAATCATGAACCCACCACCTCTAACCTCAGAGCAGCGCAGGGAAGCTCTTGCCAAGGCAGCAGCCGTTCGCAAGGGCCGGGCAGAGATCAAGGCTGACTTGAGCGACCGGCGGGTAACCATCGCCGAGTTATTGGAGCGCACCGATGATCCACTGGTGGGGGGAATGAAAGTGTCGGCGGTGCTGTCGTCATTGCCGGGAATCGGCAAGCAACGTACGCAACAGCTCATGGCGAGGGTAGGCATACTTGAGAACCGGCGTCTGCGGGGCCTGGGATACCGCCAGCGGGAAGCCTTGATCAAAGAACTGTCCTGAGAGGAGACGCCGCGAGGTCTTGACCAAGCTTTCGAGCCTGGTTTTGGTGGTGTCCGGCCCTTCGGGGGTCGGGAAGTCGACTGCGCTGGCCGAGTTGGCCGAGTTGGCCGAGGTTGAGGTGGTTGTCTCGGTCACCACCAGGTCGCGCCGACAGGACGAGACCGACGCGGTGGATTACCACTTCGTGGACGAGGAGACCTTCAGGGAGATGGTCAGCCGGGACGGGTTCTTGGAGTGGGTCACCTACGACGGGCATCTCTACGGCACTCCCCAGAGGGCTGTCGAAGAGGTCCTGGAGCGGGGAAAGGTGGCTGTGCTGGAGATCGAGCGGCAGGGGGCATTGGCAGTCAAGCGGACATTCCCCCAGACGGTCGCAGTGCTGCTGGAACCCCCTTCACGGGGTGACCTGGAGGCGAGATTACGCTCCCGGGGCGCGTCCGGCGAATTCCTGGATCGTCGCCTGGCCCTGGCGGAGCGGGACGACCCGATGCAAGGCGACCTGTACGACGAGATCGTGACCAGTGCCGAAACAAGCGAAACCGTGGAGGCTTTGGTCCGTATAATTGAGACGCGTTACCAGCCCCCGGCGCCGGACTAACTTGGAGAGGCGGCCTTTGAGAATGAAAATCGAAGAAGTAGTAGATCGGATTGGAAATCGATTCTCGTCCGTGGTGGTGTCGGCTCGCCGCGCCCGTGACATTCAGGGGTACTACGCCCATTTGGGACAGGGCATAGGAAAGTTCATCCCGCCCCAAGTGCACACCTACGCCCGGAAGCCCCTGACCATCGCCATGGAGGAGATTGTGGAAGGCAAGGTGGTTTTGGGTTCCGCCGAGGACTCTGAAGAGAGCGAAGACCCCGAAACCCCGGAACTCTGATGATCGGGGGCCGCCGTGTCCTGCTGGCGGTGACGGGGGGAGTGGCAGCCTTCAAGGTGGCCACCCTGGCCCGGATGCTGATAGAACATGGAGCCGAAGTGCGGACTGTCATGACCGCCTCATCCCTCAGGTTCCTGGGCGCCAACACCATGGCGGCCATAACCGGTCGGCCGGTGATCACCGACCTCTTCGATTCCCCTGATTCGGTCAGTCCTCACACGGAAGCCGCCGAGTGGGCTGACCTGGTGGTGGTGGTCCCCGCCACTGCCGCTTCCCTCTCCCGACTGGCTCATGGTCAGGCCTCCGATCCCGTCTCGGCAACGGTGTTGGCCGCTACTTGCCCGATCGCAGTGGCTCCGGCAATGCACACCGCGATGTGGGAGCACCCGGCGACCAGACGCAACGTGACCACCCTCCGATCTGACGGAGTGGCAGTGCTGGGCCCGGTGAGCGGTCGCCTGGCGGGAGGTGACACGGGAGCGGGCAGGATGGTGGAGCCCGACCAGGTCTTCTCAATGATCCAGGCCATGTTCGAAGCCCCGCTGCGGGGAGTCCGGGTGGTGGTGACCGCCGGGGGGACCCGGGAGGCGATCGATCCGGTCCGGTTCTTGAGCAACCACTCCTCGGGCAAGATGGGCCACGCGGTGGCGGCCGAGGCGGCTCGTAGGGGAGCGGAAACCACCCTGGTCACCTGCTCTCGCCTGGAATCGCCCCCCGGTGTGAAGCGCGTGGATGTGGTCTCCGCCCACGACATGGCCGAAGCGGTGGGATCCATCGAGGCGGATGTGGCGGTGATGACCGCCGCGGTTGCCGATTTTCGTCCCAAGACGGCCCAGGCGAGCAAGCTGGCCCGAGGGGACGGGCTGAGGATGTTGGAGTTGGAGGCCACCCGTGATGTGCTGGGCGAGGTTTTGGCGCGAGAACGGCGTCCCCGGGTGGTGGTCGGATTCGCCGCCGAGACGGGGGGCGTGGAGAGGGCGGTCCGGAAGGCGAAGTCAAAGGGCGTCGACCTGATGGTCGCCAACGACGTCACCATTCCCGGGTCGGGCTTCGAGTCCGACAACAACCAGGTCGCCCTGATCCGACGCGGCGGCGAGACGGAGTCCTGGCCGCTCCAGCCCAAAGTGCGGGTTGCCGAGCGACTTTGGGACGAGATCGCCCTTATGCTGGAAGAGAACTGACGGAGGGTTGATCTTGGGCTCGAGAATCTGGTCTTTCACGTCCGAGTCTGTTGCGGAAGGGCACCCTGACAAGGTGGCCGATCTCATCGCCGACCGGATCCTGGACGCGGTGATGGAGGCATTTCCCGGCTTTCCCCGGCCCCGCGTGGCGTGTGAGGTCCTGGTAACCGGCTCCCGCGTGATACTCGCCGGTGAGACGTCCCATGGCCTCGACGACCGAACGGTGGAGGACACGGCTCGGCAGGCGATCTCCGATGCGGGGTACGGACCGGGCGATCCCGAGTTCCCTTGCGACGCCGTGGAAGTCATCAACCTTATCCAGCCCCAGTCCCAGGAGATCTCCGACATGGTGGTGGGGGCGGAGATCGGAGCGGGCGACCAGGGGATCATCTTCGGTTTCGCTTGCGACGAGACATCCCCGCTCATGCCTCTCCCCATCCACCTGGCGCACCAACTGGCCCGGCGGTTGGCCGAGGCGCGCCGCCTGGGGATCATTGACTACCTGCGCCCGGACGGGAAGACTCAGGTCACAGTCGAGTACGAGGGCCGGCGTCCGGCGCGGGTCACCCAGGTGGTGGTTTCGGCCCACCACCAAGACGGTGTGGACTTCCGGACCCTTCGGGAGGACATCGAGCGGGAGGTGATCCGCCCGGTGGTCCCGGCCGACCTCCTGGGGGAGGACTCCCGCTTTTTAATCAACCATTCGGGCTCCTTTGTCGCCGGGGGTCCCGCAGCCGACACGGGGCTCACCGGTCGCAAGCTGGTGGTGGACACCTACGGGGGATACGGTCCCCACGGTGGCGGGGCCCTCTCGGGCAAGGACCCCACCAAGGTGGACAGGTCGGCTTCCTATGCGGCCCGCTATGCCGCCAAGAACCTGGTGGCGGCCGGCTTGGCCCGCCAGTGCTCCCTGCAGCTCAGCTATGTGATAGGCATGCACGAGCCGCTCTCCCTCCATGTGGACTGCTACGGCACCAATACGGTGTCCCTCGAGTCCTTGGAACGGGCGCTGGGCGCAGTGCTTAGTTTCCGGCCGGGAAGGATGATCGAAGACCTCGGCCTCTGGGACATACGGTTCAGCGACACCACCCTCTACGGGCACTTCGGACGGGAGGACGCCGGGTTTGCCTGGGAGAACACCGATCTGGCCGAGCGGCTGAGGGCCGAGGCGCTTTCTCTGTGACCTCCGCCGTCCGGGTAGTCCCGGCGGTGGCTGCCTTCGACGTGGACCAGGGATTCTGGTATTCGGTTCCCGCCCATCTGTCCGGGAGGATCGGCCTGGGCGCCAAGGTCCGGGCGCCGTTGGGAGGAACCCACGTTCACGGATACGTGGTGGAGTGCGGCGACCGTTCGCCCCACAAGCTCAAGCCGGTGTCCTCCGTGAGTGGCGACCTGCGGGTGTTCGACGGACCGTTACTGGCCGTGTGCCGATGGGCCGCCCATCACTATGTGACCCCGCTGTCCACCATCCTGGCGAGGACCGCGCCGCCCAATGCTCCCCGAACAGTCCCCCCCGGCCAGGAGGACTCGACCCTCTCTCCGCATCTCGGTGATGACCATCCCGCAGCCAGGTTGGGTGAGGATGTGGCGGCGGGACGTCGGAGAAGGCCGGGGTGCCTGCTCATCAACCCTTCGGACCCCGAGTGGGTCGAGCCTCTGCTGGGCCCCGCTCTCGGCGCCGGGCGATCGGTGATGGTTGTGGTGCCCACCGCCTTGGAGGAAGAGCGCACGACCCATCTGATTCAGGAGACCTTCCCCGGTCGGGTGCTGGGCGCCAGCACCCGTCATTCGGATCGTCAGAAGACCATGGTGTGGGGACAGTTGGCCACCCGGGGCGGGATGGCGCTGGTTGGTACCCCCGGGGTGGCATTCTGGCCGATGGCCGCCCCGGGCTTGGTGGTGGTGGTCGAGGATGGCCGTCGCGCCCACAAGAGCCGTCGCGCTCCCACGGTCGGTACCCGGCGGATCCTGAGGGAGAGGAGTATCCGTGAGGGGGCGGTGTTGGCTTCGGTGGGGGCGATGCCGAGCGTGGATGTCCTTGCGCTGGGGCCCGACTTCTTTTACAGTCGTCGGCGCCGAAGGCTGTGGTCCCACATCGAGGTCGTGGACCGGCGGGAGGGCGGTAACCACGGTCTGTTTCATCCTCGGACCCTGGCGGCCCTGCGGGCGGTGACCTCGCCCAGCGGGGCTTTCGTATTTGCCCATCGACGCGGGTTCGCTCCAGCCATGCGCTGCGGAGCCTGTCGCACGTTGCGCCGCTGTCGAAGTTGCGGCGGTCGGGCGGAGAGAGGGCCGGCCTGTCAGAGGTGTGGGACGGAGTTGGGCGTCTGCCAAAAGTGTGGGGGAAGCTACTTCGAACCGCTGGGCGCCGGGGTGGAACGGGTGCGCGGCGAACTCAAGCGGCGGCTGGGCGGGAGCCGGTTGGGAGTGGTGGGAGGGCAGGCGCCGATCGCAGTGGGCACCGAGGCCTCCCTTGCGGGGGCAGAGCAGTTCCAACTGGCGGTGGTGGTGGATGCCGACGGGCTGTTGCATGCCCCCCACTACCGGGCGGAGGAGGAGGCGCTCAGGGTGATGGTCCGCCTGGCCGGACACCTCTCTCCGGGAAGCGGGCGCAGGCTGATGGTGCAGACCTCCTCTCCGGGTCATCGGGTCCTCTCCGCCCTGCGCAAGGGGGAGAGTGTCGGCTTCCTCCAAGAAGAGTTGGACCGCCGGGTGGAAGCAGGTTTTCCGCCGCAGGGTCAGCTGATGGCGGTCGAGGCGCGGGGCGCCGATCCGGGGAGAGCCTCCGACCGGCTTGCTATCGAGATGAGCGGGCTCGGGAAACGCGGAGTCTCGGTGCACGGCCCGGCGGAGTTCGGATCGGGGCTGCGATGGTTAGTGGAGGGCGGCGACCTCTGGGATGCCAAGGAGGAGATGCGGGTTCTGGCTTCCCGGTGGCGGAAGAGGGGACTGGTGGTGCGGATCGACGCCGATCCCATCGACTTGTAGGATCATCAGGGACCCATGGCCATACTTCCCATCCGTGTCTTCGGTGACCCCATCCTCCGTTCGGTGGCGACGCCGGTGACCGAGATTGACGGAAGGATCAAGAAGTTGGTGGACGACATGGTCGAGACCATGTACGACGCTCCCGGTGTGGGGCTGGCCGCACCCCAGGTCGGGGTCGGGCGGCGGGTCTTCGTTTTCGACATCGACGATGAACTGGGGCCTCGGGTGGTAATCAATCCGGAGTTGGCGGAGACCGCGGGGGAGTGGGAGTACAACGAGGGGTGTCTCTCAGTGCCCGAGTACTTCTGGCCCATCCTCCGCCCGGCGGTGGCAGTGGTGAGAGGACTGGACCTGGACGGAAACGAGGTGACATACGAAGGGGATGAACTGATGGGCAGGGTCCTGCAGCACGAGATGGACCACCTGAACGGGATGCTGCTGCTGGACCGTCTCAACCGCGGCGAGCGACGCAAGGCCCTGCGGGAGATCAGGGAAGCGGCCTTGGGGTAACCGGGAGCGCCCCACCCTCGGGGCGGGTGGTCTTCCTGGGAACCCCCGTGGCCGCGGTCCCCGCCCTCCGGGCCCTGGCCGAGAATGCCGATGTGGCCCTGGTCGTAACCCGTCCGGACCGGAGGCGGGGGAGATCGGGGAGGAAGACGCCCTCGGAGGTAAAGAAGGCGGCCTTGGATCTGGGCCTGGCCACCGCCTGTCCCACCGACCGGGCCGGACTCGAAGAGGCTCTGGAGTCGGTCGTCCCCTTCCATCTGGGGGTGGTGGTTGCCTACGGGATGTTGCTCACCCGGTCGATGCTGGAACGCGCCGAGGCGGGGTTCGTGAATGTTCACTTCTCGCTGTTGCCCCGGTGGCGGGGCGCCGCTCCGGTAGCGGCCGCCATCCGCGCTGGAGACGGGGTCACCGGGGTGAGCCTGATGCGCGTCACCGAGGGCCTGGACTCCGGGCCGGTGCTGGCCGTCGCAACCCATCCGATCACCGAGAGGGACACCCGGGGAGGACTCACCGAACGCCTCTCCCATCTGGGCGCCGACCTGTTGGTCGCCAACCTGGCCCGGGCGATCTCCGGGGAGGCGGCGGGGACACCCCAGCACGAACCTGACGCCACATACGCTCCCCGGCTGTCGGGCGGTGACGCCCGCTTGGACTTCACCAGGCCCGCGCAGGAACTTGCCCGCCAGGTGAGGGCGATGTCTCCCCGCCCGGGGGCCTTTGCCTGGTGGGAGGAGAAGCGCATGCGTATCCTGGACGCCCGATGGTCGCCCGACCCTCCCACGCCGCTCGAGGCTGGTGTGCTGGCTTTGGCGAGGGGAGGACTGTGGTGCGGCGCCGGAGGCGGGGCCCTGGTCCTGGAGGTCGTCCAGCCTCCGGGCAGGCGGCCCATGCCGGGTGCGGACTGGGCGAGAGGAGTCCGAGGCGGGCTGGGACGGTTGTCGGGGGCCGGTCCATCCCAGAGTTAGTCTTGGCCGCGTGAGCAGGAAGATTCGCGTGGCCCCCTCGGTGCTGGCCGCCGACTTTGGACAACTCCGATCGGAGATGGAGAGAGTGGACGGCCACGTCGAGATGTTCCACCTCGATGTGATGGACGGCCTTTACGTGCCCAATCTCACCTTCGGCGCGCCGGTGATCGAATGGGTCCGCCCCGCGGTGGATGCCTTCTTCGACTGCCATCTGATGGTCTGTGAGCCGCTCGGGTTGTTCGAAGCCCTGGCGAAGGCGGGCGCCGATCATGTCACCCTGCACACCGACGTCTGTCCCGACCCGACCGAGGCGGGAAGCCTTGCCCGGAGGCTGGGCATGGGATTCGGCCTGGCCCTTTCTCCGGCGGTGGCGCCTGCCGTGATTCGACCCTATCTGGCCGGACTGGACATGGTGGTGGTGATGTCGGTGGAACCGGGATTCGGGGGGCAGGCGTTCATCCCGGAAACCCTCTCGAAGGTGGAGACAGTCCGGCGCTGGATAGATGAAGAGGGATTGGATACGGCCCTGCAGATTGACGGTGGCATCACGCCCGAGACCGCCCCCCTGGCGGCGGCCGCCGGGGCTGATGTCTTTGTGGCGGGCACGGCGATCTTCGGCCGTGCGGACCCGGTGGCGGCGGTCGGGATGTTGCGGCGCTCCATCTTGTCGGCCATGTCCCCGGCGGACAGCGGCTAGGCCGGAATGGGGTCCGTCACCGCCGAACGGCGGCGGTTGCTCCGCCGGGCCCTGAGGGAGGCGGCCGGGACCCGTCCCCACCCCAACCCGCGGGTGGGGGCCCTGGTGATGGACTCCGGCGGACAACTGGTGGGAACCGGTGTGCACCTGGGTCCCGGCACTCCCCACGCCGAGACGTTGGCTCTGGACGAAGCGGGTCCCCGAGCCCGGGGCGGGACGCTGATCACCACCCTGGAGCCCTGTGCGCACTCCGGACGAACTCCTCCCTGTGTCGACCGGATCACCAACTCGGGAGTGGCGGCGGTGGTGGTCGGCGCTGACGATCCCGACCGGAGGGTCTCGGGACGCGGCAGGGCCATCTTGGAGGAGGTGGGGATGGAGGTGGCCGGACCCTTGTTGACCGATGAGGTGGAAGCGGCAGATCCAGCCTATTTCCATCACCGCCGGACCGGACGACCCCGTTTCACCCTCAAGGCCGCCGCTACCCTTGACGGCTGGACCGCCGCCCGTGACGGGACCTCCCAATGGATTTCGGGGCCGGCCGCTCGCCGGGACGGTCATCGCCTCAGGGCGTCCGCCGACGCGGTGATGGTAGGCGCCGGTACCCTCCGGGCCGACGATCCCCGGCTGACGGTGCGACTCGAGGGCGCTCGGACCCCCCAGCCGCTGGCGGTGTTGGTGGCCGGGCGGGCTCCGTTGCCGCCGGTCCGCAAGGTGTGGGACAGGTGTCCTCTTGTGGTTGCCCCCCAGCCCACCGACGTCGTGCCGCCGGACCTTCAGGTGATCGTCCCTGGTGGGGAGGGACTGGTGGACCTGGCCCGTGCGGCCACGGCGTTGGGTAGGCGGGGACTGTTGGAGGTCCTGGTGGAAGGAGGCCCGCGGCTGGCAGGCGCCATGTGGTCTGTCGGTCTGATCGACCGGGGGGTCTTCTACCTGGCGGCGCGCGTGGCCGGAGGTGAGGGTATGCCGGTTATGCGGGGGGCTTTCTCTACCTTGTTGGACTCCCGGGAGGTCATAATTGAGGATGTGCAGCGGGTTGGAGAAGACCTTCGAATAGAGTGGCGGCCCCGGAAGGAGAGCGCCTGATGTTCACCGGGATCGTGGCCGAGGTGGGGAGGGTAACTCGCTGTGAGCAGACCGACCGGGGAAGGCGCTTGATGATTGAGGCGCCGGGAATCACGGAAGACCTGGAGGTTGGGGATTCGGTCGCCGTGAACGGGATCTGCCTGACCGCGGTGGCGGTTGAGCGTCCCGGGTTCCAGATGGAGGCGGTGGCGGAAACCCTTTCCCGCACCAATCTGGGCGAGGCGATGGAGGGCTCATCGGTGAACCTGGAGCGTCCGGTTCGGTTGGGAGGCAGACTCGACGGGCATGTCGTGCAGGGACACATCGACGGGGTGGGCGTGGTGCTCGGCATCCAACCAGAGGGCGACAGCCGGAGAGTCGCTCTGGCTGTTCCCGAAGAACTGGAGCGTTATCTCGTCTACAAGGGTTCGGTGGCTGTGGACGGTGTGGCGCTGACCGTAACCGCAGTCACCGGAGGGTCATTCGAAGTCGCCCTGATCCCCCACACCCTGGCATCGACCACCCTGGGTTCTTGGAAGGTGGGGGACAAAGCTAATATCGAAGTGGACATCCTGGCCAAATACGTCGAGAAACTACTGGTGATCAGAACGTGAACTTCGCAACAATCCCCGAGCTCATCGAAGAAATCCGCCAGGGGCGGATGGTGATCGTGGTGGACGATCCCGATCGGGAAAACGAGGGGGACCTGATAGTGGCCGCCGAGAAGATCACCGCCAAGCAGATGGGGTTCCTGATCCGGCACACCAGCGGGATCGTCTGCCTTCCCATCATCGGAGAGCGTCTCGACGAACTGGAGATACCCCTCATGATCCCCCAGACCTATCCCTCCGAGGAGAGCACCGCCTTCACCGTGGCGGTGGACGCTCGCCACGGGGTCACCACGGGGATTTCGGCCACCGACCGCACCCGGACGGTGCATGCGATTCTCGATCCTGAGACCCGCCCCCAGGACATCGACCGGCCCGGTCATGTCTACCCCCTCCGCTACCGGCCGGGAGGCGTGCTCAGGCGCGCCGGCCATACGGAGGCGTCGGTCGACCTTGCCCGCCTGGCGGGCCTCTACCCGGCGGGGGTGATCGCTGAGGTGATGAACGACCATGGTGAGGTCGCCAAGCTGGAGGACCTGCAGCGCTTCGCCAAGGAGCACGGCCTGCTCATCGGATCGGTCGCCGACCTGATCTCCTACCGGCGCCGGACCGAGGGAAAGCTGGTGAAGCGGGTGGTGGACGCCCGAGTTCCCACCACGCTGGGAGTTTTCCAATCGGTGGGGTACCACTCCCTGGTGGACGGTCGGCAGCATATGGCGATGGTGATGGGTGACATAGGCAATGGGGAGGACGTTTTGGTGAGGGTCCACTCCGAATGCCTGACCGGCGACGTGTTCGCCAGCGTCCGGTGCGATTGCGGGGAGCAGTTGAACCTGGCGCTGTCCAAGGTGGCGGAAGAGGGGCGGGGAGTGGTGCTTTACATCAGGGGACACGAGGGCCGGGGAATCGGGCTGTTCCCGAAACTGGTCGCCTACAACCTCCAGGACGAGGGGTTGGACACGGTGGACGCCAACCAGCACATGGGGTTGCCGGTGGACTCCCGCGATTACGGGGTGGGGGCCCAGATCCTCTATGACCTGGGAGTCAGGACCATGAAGCTACTCACCAACAATCCGGTCAAGCGAGGAGGGATCGAGGGTTACGGGTTGACAATTAAAGAGAGGGTTCCGCTGGTGGTGACTCCCAACGAGCACAACCGCCAGTACCTGGAGACCAAAGCCGCCCGGCTGGGCCATCGTTACCACCCGGATCCCAGATAGGCACCGCCCGGAGACACAGCCAGGCGAGGCAAATCAGCCCGGTCGGCGAAGTACCCGGCCGGCGGTTGTGTCGGCCAGGCGGCCCGCTTCTATGGCCGCCCGACCGTTGACGAAGACGTAATCCATTCCCACCGCGTTGGAGCGGGGGCGCCGGAACGTCGCCCGGTCCTCGAAGGCGGCCGGGTCGAACACCGCCAGGTCGGCGGCCGCGCCGGGCCGGACAACACCCCGATCAGTGAGGCCGTATCGGGCGGCCGGCATGCTTGTCATCCGCCGTATCGCGTCCGAGAATTCCAGCCATCCCCTCTCCCTCACCATCCGGGCCAGCACCAGTGCATTGGTGCCGAACCCTCGGGGATGCGGATGGCTCCCCAGGAAGACGCCGTCGGATGCGACCATTCCCAACGGATGGGTCATGGCCCGACGCAACTTGGCCTCGTCGTTCCAGCGGTACACCATCAGCACGTCCATCCGGCACGCCACCAACAACCGGCAGACCGTCTCGGTCAGCGTCCCATCCATGTCTTCCATCGCGTCCTGCAGGGAGCGGCCCTCCAGATAGCGGTAGGGGCCGTCGGGGAGGTATGAGAACCGGGCGTCCGCGGGGCGGGCGACGTAGCTCGAGAAGAAACTCTCGACATCGGGAGCCACCCTCGATTGAACCTCGGGATCAGCCAGAACTTGGGCCACCCGCTCGGGCGGACCCTGATCGACCCACGGGGGAAGGGCGTAGGCCAGGTGGCTGCTGGCCGCCATGTAGGGGTAGGCGTCGAACGTTACGTCTATTCCGTGGTCTCGCGCCTCCACCAGTTCCTGGTAGAGCCGTTCGGATCCGAACAGATGGGAGATGTGTACCGGGACTTCCGCTTCCCGGCCGATCAGGAGCGCCTCACGCACTCCGGAGGTGACATCGCCCCGATTTCCCCGCACATGTGACCCGTAGGTTCCGCCGTACTCGGTGACAACCCGCGCCACCGCCACCAACTCCTCGGTGGCGGCATGTCCCGAGGGGAAGTAGTCGAGGCCGGTCTGGATGCCGCGAGCCCCTTCTTCCATGACTTGGCGGGTGAGCCCCTGCATTCGTTCGATTTCCCCGGGGGTGGCCGGCCGGGGATCCCATCCCACCGCCTCCGCTCGCACCGCGTTGAACCCCACCTGGGGGATGAGATTGATCCCTACCCGCCCGTCGAACAGGTCCCAGTACTCAACAGCGTCGGACCACTCCCACTCGGGATCCGGCGGCCCGATGAACCTGGTCAGGTATGCCTTCATCTCGGTCAGGCGGGAAGGCGAGAGGGGCGCGTACGCGAAACCGTCGGGCCCCATGAGGTCGGTGGTTACTCCCTGCCGGAGGCGTGGTTCGTGACCGTCACCTCTCAGGAGGGCGAACTCCGAATGGGAGTGGACGTCTATGAACCCGGGACAGATGACCATGCCGCTCGCATCGACCGTTCGCTGCGCATCCCGGCCCTCGAGGCGTCCGACCGCCCCAATGCGGTCTCCGGCCAGACCCACATCCGCCCGCAACCCGGCGCGCCCGGTCCCGTCTATCACCGTGCCTCCGGTCAGTACCCAATCGAACATGTCGTCTCCCTGCTTCGCTGCCGACTCCGATGGTACTTCAGGTTCGGTTTCCGGACGGGTGGCCGGGAAGGGCTTCAGATTGTGATGACCAACTTGCCGACGTGCCTCTTGGTCAGGAAGGCCTCCTGCGCGGCGTGGATGTTTGAGAGGGGATATGAGCCTCCCACGATCGCCCGGATCGATCCTTCCTCGATATAGCGCACCAGATCCCCGAAGACCCGGGGGTCGTAGACCGTTGCCCCATGCAGGGTGAGATCTTTCAGGTACAGGGTGCGTAGGTCGAGTTCCACGATCGGTCCGGCAATAGCGCCCGAAGTCACATAACTTCCTCCGTGGCGCAGCGCCTCGAGCCAACCTCCGAAATCGTCACCCCCGACAACGTCGGCCACTACGTGGAAGGGGCCTCCGTTGGCGTCCACGGCAGCTTCGGGGACCCCACCGGGCTGTCGGGCTACGACGCGATCGGCGCCGAGTTCTGCGACCTCATCCAGTTTGGAGACCCCGGCTATGGCCACCACCCGAGCGCCGCGGAGTTTGGCGAGTTGAACCAGGGCGCTGCCCACCCCTCCGGACGCTCCCGGCACCGCCACGGTCTCTCCCTGGCGAAGACCTGCCCGCGCCAGCATGTGCTCGGCGGTCGACCACGAGCAGGGAAAGGCGGCCAGTTCCACATCCGAGAGGTGGCTGGAGACGGGATAGACGTTCTCGCCGGGCACAGCGCAGTACTCGGCGAAGCCGCCGTCGAGTTCGCTCCCCAGATAGCCCGCCAATGCCGGATCGTCTGGCCGGCGCCGGTCTCGCAGGCATGGATCCACCAGCACTCGGCGGCCCATGAGTCGTGGGTTGGCCTCCTCTCCGACCTCCACCACCCGTCCCACCACATCGGAGCCCTGAATGCGGGGGAAGGACAGCCCCCTGCGGCTCCAGCCCACATCCTTGACGTCGGCCTTGTCGTATCCGGACTCCTTTGTGGCGGTGGTGATGGAACGGCTGTACCAACCGACCCGGGTGTTGATGTCAGAGTTGTTGAGCCCGCAGGCGGTAACCCGCACGACCACATCTCCCCGACCGGCCCGGGGCACCGGTATGTCGTCCCGGACCTCCAGCATCTCCGGCCCACCGATTCCCGTGAGGAGCGCGGCTCTCATGGTGTCGGTCCCGGCGATGTAGTCGGTTGGATGTCGACCGGGCATGTCTCCAGTCACTTCCCTGTTCCGTGTTGTGGGCAGTGGCGAATGGCAAGGCCTTTCGCCGCGGCTTGTCCCCCTTGGTGGGTTCGGAGTCTCCGGCAAGGCTACTCCGTTCTCAAACCCGAGTGCTGTTGTCACGGCCATACCGGCTCCGACCCCGGATTCGGAGCGTGGGATTAGATTAAGCAACCGAGCGAAGCAGGAAGGAGCAGGACTATGGCCAAGGCACTCGTGGGGGGAAGGGTGGTAGACGGCACCGGAAGAGCCCCCATCGACGATGCGGTGGTGCTGATCGACGGCGAACGCATCGATGCGGTCTTCCGCCGGGGAGAGGTCGAGCTTTCCGCCGATACCGAAGTCGTGGACATAGCAGGGTCCACCGTCATTCCGGGCCTCATCGACTGCCATGTTCATGTTGGGGTGCTGGCTGACAACTCGTTCCTGCAGGTGGAGGATCCTCCCGGGTTGGCGGACCTGTTCATGACCACGCTGCTGCGTCACGGGGTCACCACCGTTCGGGACACCGGCAACTTCGACCCCGATGAGGTGTTCCGGACTTTCAAGGAAGGAAGGGACGACTGGCCCCGGTTCTTCGGAGCAGGAACCATCCTCGACGGCCCGGCCGATCCGCCCGCCCCCTGGAGGTGGCTGGCCATCATCGATGATGAGGAGTCGGCCCGGCGGGAAGCCTCGAAGCTGATAGACGCAGGTATGGACTTTCTCAAGGTGTACGTGTGGGCCCGGCTTCCGGTGCTCCGGGCGGTGGTCTCAGAAGCTCATCGACGGGGTGTGCGGGTCTCGGCGCATGTCGGCCATATGGTCACCGTGGAGGAGGCGGTCAAGGTCGGCGTGGATGCCCTGGAGCATGTGCGGATCGGACGGGAGTTGGTTCCCGAGGAGCGGATGGACGAACTCAACGGGTTGACCGGCAGGATTCTCGATCCCCTGGTTGGCTGGCAACCGTGGCGATTTGTCGACCCCGAGTCGGATCTGGCCGACGGTCTTATCGACCTCATGGCGGAGCGGGGTACCTACATCACCCCCACCCTCACCCTCTCCCAGGCCATCCTGTTGGGCAACACGCCCGAGGCGGTCAACCCGCCGGGCCTTGACGAGATGCCCGCCGCGGTGGCGGAACAATGGGGCCAGTACGCTTACCCGTTCGACTACTCGGAGACCGACTGGGAGCAGGCGCCGGTGGAGTTGCGCAACCAGATGGCTTTCATCGGGCGAGCCCAACAGGGCGGAGTGAACGTAACCGCGGGTACCGACCTCACCAACCCCTTCGTAGTGCCGGGGCACAGCATGCACGAGGAACTCCGGCTCTTGGTGGATGGGTGCGGGTTCTCTCCCATGGAGGCCATCGTGGCGGCCACCAGCCGGGCGGCCGACCTCCTGGGTCAGGGCGACGAACTGGGATCGGTGGAGAAGCGCAAGCTGGCCGACCTGTTGGTGCTTGAGGGGGATCCTCTCTCCGACATCTCCAACACCAAGCGGATCGCCGCGGTGTACAAGGGTGGTCAGCTCGTAGCGACCTGACCTAGGCGGGAACGATCCGGAGCCTGGCGCCGGCGGCGGCGTCCTGGTCGATGTCCAGCCCTTGAGGCGTCTTCCGGAACTGGATGTTCAGGGTGGAGAGAGTAGAGGCCGAGCTGGAGAGATCGGGGCTTGACAGGAGCAGGCGGAACGGCCCCGGCCCCCGCCGGTCCAGTTCCCGGCCGGCCGTCCCGTCCCCGGTGGGCTCGTGCAGTCCCAACCTGAAGGAGCCGATCCGCAGGTAGACGCTCCTGGTTCCCGCCTCTCCCGGTGACGGGGGCGCCATCCGGTGGCGGAGTCCCAGAGCGGCTTCGTAGATCTCCAGGGTTGCCCCCAGGTCTCTGGTAACCAGGTCCATCCCCGCCACGCCGGTAACCCCGCACTGGTGGTCTCCCGGCGGGTCCCAGGCCAGGAGGTCCGACTCCGGGGTTGTCCAGTCGATCAAATAGGGCCAGGGCTTCCGCCACGGCGATCCGCCCGGGACCACCAGCCGCCACTCCAACCGCCTTCCGTCAGGGCGGATCCGGTCCATCTCGAAGGGGCCGTCGGCGCCGACGCCCAAGGACCTGAAGCCGTCGGCCGGCCCATCCAGGTGAGATCCCGCCAGCACAAATCCGATCAGACCCGACGACTTGCCGAGGAATGACAGCAGATCTTCGCCGAACGGCCCTCTTGCGCGCGCCTTGGAGGCATCTTCCACCGAAAGCAGCTCCAGGTAGTCGAGGCCGAAGCGCACGATGGCATTGCGGGTGCCCAGGGAGGGATGGCGGCCACCCTCGGACACATCGAACCCCAGCCGGCGGAAGGCGGCGATCCCATCCTCCAGGTCGGGGATCCCTATCACCGCGTGGTCGAAACGCTCGATCACTTGAAGCCGATCACTCCACCAGGGCGGGGAGTATCTCCTCGGTGACTCTCCGGAACTGATGGGCTTCGTCGTAGGCCGCGATCCTGAGGGTGACGGTAGTCGCTCCGGCGTCGGCGAACTCCTTGATGCGCCTGATGCACTCGGAGGGATCGCCGATCGCCACCCAGCGTTCCAGGAACCCACGGTCGTAGTCGGTGAAGTAGTAGTCCCGCATGTATGACTCCACTTCCTCCATCCCGCTTTCGGGGCGCTCGGTGACGTGGATGTTGTAATACAAGCAGGCCTCGAAGTCGTCCCCCACCGGGCGGCCCTCTTCCTCACCGTACTGCTTGATGGCCGCCAGGGTGGTGGCCAGGTTGTCCGGAGTGTTGCCGGTGGTCATCCATCCGTCTCCAAGCCGGGCGATCCGTCGCAGGATCCTCTCTGAGAGTTTGGGGAAGGCGGGATTGGCATGTCCCGTGATCCAGATGGGAAGGGGCTGTTGCGCCGGCCTGGGCAGCACCGTCACGTCCTCGAAGCTGTTGTAGGTCCCGTGATAGGAGGCGTTCTCGGTTTCCGACACCAGGCGGAGGACCTCGATGGCCTCTTCCATGCGCCTGCTCCTCGTGGATGGATCGATCCCGAAGGCGGCGAACTCCTCTTCGAACTGCCCGCCGCCGGCTTCCCGCTGTCCCTGGCAGGCAACGAAGATGGATCGGCCCCCGGAGACGAAGTCGAAGCTGAGCCACTGGTAGGCCATCAACAGGGCGTCGCGAAGAGGTGTGCTGGCCATGCAGCCCACGCCCAGCTTTACGCGCTCGGTATGGGCGGCCAGCGCCCCGAGGGCGACAAGGGCGTCCACCCGGGGCTTGGCGAAGATCGAGTCGCCCAGCCAGACCGAGTCCCAAACCTCGGCCTGGTCGGCCGCCCGGGCCAGACCGTTCATCTCCTCCATGGATGACATCCCCAACAGGACGCTCCGATTCGACAAAGTCAGCCCGTACTTTGTCCGGCCCATGGACCTCCTCTCTCCGAAGCCCGGCCCAATCTAATAGCCGTGGCTGCGCCGGCCGCCGACTCTCCGCGGTCGCTCAATGGAATCCGACACTCGACTGATCCAGGAAGGGCTTGCTCCTTACAGGTAGCTGTAGAAGCCTCGCCCGCTCTTGCGGCCTGTCCATCCTGACTCGACCAGACGGGCCAGGAGCGGTGGGGGAGCGTTGGCAGGGTCGCGGAACTCTTCGTACAGGACCTTGCCGATCTCATAAATGGTGTCCAGTCCTATGAAGTCAGCCAACTCGAAAGGTCCCATGGGATGGTTCAATCCCGTCTTGACGGCCGTGTCGATGTCTTCGCGGGTGGCGACGCCCGCCTCGAGCATGCGCACCGCCGACATCAGGAACGGGACCACCAGCCCGTTGACGACGAACCCGGCTTGATCCCGGCACAGCACCACGCTCTTTTCCAGGTGGACCGAGACGAAGTCGTTCACGATCTTCAGCGTGTCCTCCGAAGTGGTGATCGCCGGGATCACCTCCACCAGTTTCATCACCGGAGCCGGGTTGAAGAAATGAATTCCCACCACGTTCTCGGGACGGGTGGTGGCCGCGCCCAGGCGGGCGATGGGAATCGATGAAGTGTTGGAAGCCAGGATGGCGTCGGGGTCCTCGACCAAGTGGTCGAGACGCTCGAATATGGTCAGCTTCAGCGCGATTACCTCCGAGACCGCCTCTATCACCAGTTGGCTCGGTGACAGACTCTCCAAGTCGTCGCTCACCGTCACCTGGGCGAGGGTGCTCCCCTGTTCGTCGGTCGTCATCTTTCCCCGCGCCACCGCCTTGGCGGTGGAGCCGACGATCCGCTGGTAGGCCGCCTCGGCTCGCGCCGAGTCGGCTTCCACCACGGTCACATCGCACCCGGCCCGTGCGCAGACCTCGGCGATGCCCGAACCCATCAATCCACCTCCGACGACTCCGACTCTCGTTATGTTCATGTATCTCTCCAGACGGGGCTTTTGGTTGCCTACCGATTATGGCCTGTCGCGAGAACCGTCCAGAACGTTCCCGCCCATCAGGGCATCCTGGGACCTTCGCAGACCGACGATGGTGTTCGACTCGTCCAACTCCAGGTCGCCGTAGGTGAGAACTGCTCCCGCTTTGACATCGTTGGCGAGCCGGGAGCCGGATGCCAGGCCGAGGGGCGCCAGGTCCTCCCGGCGGGCCACCTCGGCCGTCTCGATCACCCCGTAGACGGAGAACCCACCCAACCCGTCAATCCGTTCCCCGCTTCGTAGGTCCTTTTTGGCGACCGTTACCGTCTCGGCCGAGGGGGGACGGTCGGTGGCCAGGGTCGTCTCGCCCCTGAGCACCGCCTTGGCGATGGAGATCGGGGTCTCGAGGCTGGTGAGATGGTAAGGGCGATACAGCGCCCAGTAGGGGCCCTCTCCCACTTTCAGGTACCGCAGGTCCCGCACCAACTTGGGATGGTCGGTCGTGAACACCACAAACACCCCGGGGGCCACCCCCCGCCCGTAGTCGACGCGTCCAGCCTCGGAGAGGATGCCTCCGGCCGCCTCCGGAATGTAGGTGGAAGCCAGGGTGTCGGGAGTCACTTCCGGACCGTGCATCCCCCGTCGGTCGGGGAGGTATCCGAGGGCGTTGGAGATGGTGGTCATCTCCATCATGGTCTTGGTGCCGTCCACGAATGAGGCCAGCATCTTGGGGTTCATCATCTGGCGGCGGGCGGTCTCCTCCATGGTGTCGGGGTTGGCGGAGGGGATAAGCGGGTTGTTCTTTCCCTTCCCCACGCTGACCACCTCGTATCCCAGGAGAGTGGCGAACTCGTACAACTCGGCTATCGCACCCGGCTCGTCGCCGCCCGACAGCGAGTAGATCACCCCCGCCTCCCTCGCCCGGCGCCGGAGGATCGCTCCCACGGTGGCGTCGGCTTCCACGTTCATCTGCATCACGTGCTTTCCCGCCGCTATCGCCTGGAGGGCCACCCTGGCTCCCATCTCCGGTATCCCGGTTGCCTCCACGGTGATGTCGAGGGGGGGTGCGCTGGCCAGGGCGGCATTGGTGGTGTGGACCCGCTTTCCGTCTGCAATTGCCAGAGAGGCCCGGTCGGGGTCGTCGGTCTGGATGACCTCGGTGTCTTCGATCCCGGCCGAGCGGTAGATCTCCGCCGAGCGGCCACTTCCCCGGTCCACTATCACATAGGCGGCCATCCCCTCCATCCGCTCCATGGTGATAGCCAGTCCCTCGCCCATCTGACCGGCGCCCACTATCCCGACCTTGATGGGGTCTCCGGCGGCCTGGCGGGAACGAAGCAGGGAAGTGAGGTTCACGTGACAGCCAGTTTATTGGTTAGGCCGATCTGTTTGTTGAATCCAGTCTTAGAGCCGCCTGGGAAGGACCCGGTCCGGGTGGAGCCTAAGCCGTCGATGTGTCGGCGGGCCTCGCCAACAGCACTCCAGGATTGAGGATTCCCTTCGGGTCGAGACGTCCCTTGGCACGAGCCAGGACATCCCCGAACAAGGGTGGCCGCTGCTTCTCGTACCAGGGCCGGTGGTCACGTCCTATCGCGTGATGGTGGGTGATGGTGCCGCCGTTGTCCAACACCGCGTCGGAAACGGAGCGTTTGATGTCCCGCCATTGTTCGAGCATGGATCCGGGATCGGCGCCGCAGTGGAAGGCGAAGTAGGGAGCGGGACCGTCCGGGTATGCATGGCTGAATCGAACCGAGACTGCGCCGTCGCGGCCGGTTGCTTCCCGGATGCCCTGTTTCGTGGCGTCCTTCACCGAGTGGTAAAAGGACTCGAACCGGTCCCAGGTGATGGCGGACTCGAAGGTGTCGGAGATGATGCCTCGCGGTGTGAGGTTCTCCCGGGCGAATGGCATCCTGATGAAGGCGTCCCGCCAAGCGCCGACCGCGCCCTTCAGATGGGCGTCGGGATTGGCCCGCCAGTCGACATCGGGCACGCCGCCGTGATCGCGAGCGCATTCCTCGGCCCGATCCATCCAGGCGCCGACCGGGTGGTCGGCCGACTCGAAGGACACGACCAGCAGCGTGAATGAACCGTCCCCGGCGCCGTTCACGGCCAGTTCCACCCCGTCGACGATCCTTGCGTTGGCCGGGAACAGTCCCGCCTGCGCGATGGCTCGCACCGCCCCGGCGGCTTGCAGGAATCCCGGGAAACGGTATCCGGCGGTGGCCTTGAAGGAGACTCGACCCTGCAATCGCACCCAGGCTTCGGTGATTATTCCCAGGGTTCCCTCCGAGCCGATCACCAGGCGATCGGGGCTGGGGCCCGCGCCGGAACCGGGCAGGCGGCGCGACTGCATCCTCCCGGCCGGCGTGACCATGCAGATGCTCTCCACCAAGTCGTCTATGTGGGTGTAGAGAGTTGCGAAGTGGCCGCCGGAGCGGGTTGCTATCCAGCCTCCCAGGGTGGAGTGCTGGAAGGACTGGGGGAAGTGCCGGAGCGTCATCCCGTGGGGCTTCAAACCGGCCTCCAGTTCCGGACCCCGGGCCCCGCCCTGGATGCGCGCCGCTCTCGAGACCGGGTCCACTTCGAGCACCCGGTTCATCCGGCTCATGTCCAGGGTGATCGTTCCCGAGAAACCCTGGCCGATGTCGGGCGTGACTCCGCCCACGACTGACGAGCCGCCACCGTATGGGACCAGGGCCGCTCCGACCTCTCCGGCCCATTCCATCAGGGCCGTCACGTCGCCTTCGTCTCTCGGATACGCGATCACGTCGGGGGCATGGTCGAAGTCCCGGGCGAATATCCGGATCGAGTCCGGCTGGGACTGCCCGAAGGCGTGCAGGATCCGTTCGTATGGTTCCTGGGTGCAGATCGCTTCCAGGCTGTCGGGTGGCTTCAGCCGGGGCGCCCGGAGGGAGACTCCGTCGAGAGGGGGCACGTGGGCGTTCCCCGAGCCCCGGATGCCGAACCGGGCGAGAGTCCGCAGCAGCGTCTCCAGGTCTCGGGGTGACAGTCCTTGCCCTTCATGTCCCCACCCCCAGTACTTGAGCCGCGGCGCCATCCGGTCTGACCTCCCGTCTCTCAGGTGCCTTGGGCGATCATCCTAACTCCCAAAACCTCCGGCGGTTCGGTCAGCCGGGTTGACAGAGGCCGGGTTCTGAGGAATTCCAATATCGATTGGAAGGCTTGCAGGCCGGTAAAGTTCTCCCCTATGGAATACGATGTCGCCTCGATCGAGGCGAAGTGGCAGGATTACTGGGAGCAGCACAAGACCTTCTATACCAAAGAGGACTCCGAGCGGCCCAAGTACTACAACCTGCAGATGTACCCCTATCCCTCCGGGGATCTCCACATGGGGCACCTCCGCAACTACACCTATGTGGACCTTCTCACCCGCTACCGGAAAATGCAGGGCTACAACGTACTCTCCCCGATGGGCTGGGACTCCTTCGGCCTGCCGGCGGAGAACGCCGCCATCGCCACCGGCGTGCATCCCCGGGAGTTCACCGAGCGTCAGATAACCCGCATGAAGTCCCAACTCCGGCGGCTGGGGGCCGTGTACGACTGGAGTAGGGAACTCGCCTGTCACACACCCGAGTACTACCGGTGGGACCAGTGGCTGTTCCTCCAGCTTTACGAGCAGGGCCTCGCCTACAAGTCCCGGTCCGCCGTCAACTGGTGCGAGCGGGATCAGACTGTGCTGGCCAACGAGCAGGTGGTGAACGGGGCCTGCGAGCGATGCGAGTACCCGGTGGTCCGCCGCGATCTGGAGCAGTGGCATTTCCGGATCACTGCCTACGCCGACCGTCTGCTGGAGGACCTAGAGGGGCTTGACTGGCCCGAGCGGGTGAAGGTGATGCAGGAGAACTGGATCGGGCGATCGGAGGGGTGTGACTTCACCATCGAGGTGGAGGACGGCGACGGGGCCTTCGAGGTCTACACGACCCGGCCCGACACCATATACGGGATGACCTTCGCGGTGCTCGCTCCCGAGCATCCCCTGGTGGACGGATTGGTGGCGGGCGGGCCCTACGAGGAGGAGATCGGGGCCTACGTCAAGAGGGTTTCCGCAGCCAGCGAGTTGGAGAGGATGGCCACCGGGGAGAAGTCCGGCATCTTCATCGGGCGGTACTGCATCAACCCGGCCAACGGGAAGCGGGTTCCTCTCTACATAGCCGACTATGTGCTGATGGGCTATGGGACGGGAGCGATCATGGGAGTCCCCGGGGAAGACCAGCGGGATTGGGACTTCGCCGCGGAGCGGGGACTGGAGATAATCCGTACCGTCCGGCCCCCCGACGGATGGGAGGGGCAGGCCTACACGGGGGACGGTATCTCGATCAACTCGGACTTTCTGAACGGCCTGGAGACCGAGGCCGCCAAGGAGAGGATCATCGCCTGGTTGGAGGAGAAGGGGATCGGCCGCCGGGCGGTCAAGTATCGGCTCCATGACTGGCTGGTGTCCCGCCAGCGCTACTGGGGATGCCCCATTCCCATGGTGAACTGCGAGTCATGCGGCCTGGTGCCCGTACCCGAGGAGGACCTCCCGGTCATCCATCCGGACGTGGAGGAGTACCGGCCCCGGGGGCAGTCGCCGCTGGCCCTCGCCACCGACTGGGTAGAGGTCGATTGTCCCCGGTGCGGAGGACCGGGCAGGCGCGAGACCGACACGATGGACACCTTTGTGGACTCTTCCTGGTACTTCCTCCGTTACTGCGATGCTCACAACGCCGAGCGGATCTTCGACGGGGAGAAAGTCAGGTACTGGATGGCGGTGGACCAGTACATCGGCGGGGTGGAGCACGCCGTTCTGCATCTTCTCTACGCCCGGTTCATCACCAAGGTCCTCTACGACCTGGGCCTGTGTCCCTCCGAAGAGCCCTTCACCCGGCTGTTCACCCAGGGAATGCTGGTGAAGGACGGCGCCAAGATGTCGAAGTCCCGGGGGAATGCGGTTTCTCCCGAGCCCTATTACGAGCGATACGGCGCGGACGCGGTCCGTCTCTACGAACTGTTCATCGGACCCCCGACCGATGATGCGGTGTGGATCGACGGGGGAGTGGAGGGCACTTCCCGTTTCCTCGACCGGGTGTGGCGGTTGGGCATGGGCGAAGTCGGCTCGGTCAGCGACCGGGAGGAGGACCGTCGGGATCGGGCGATCCTGGGGGTGGCGCACCGCGCCCTGCGCAAAGTGACCTCCGACATAGACCGCTTCCACTTCAATACCGTGGTGTCGACGCTGATGGCGATGATCAACGAGGTGATCGCCTACCTGCGGGGAGGAGGAAGAACCGAGACCTTCCGGGAGGTCTACCGCCTGTTGCTGTTGATGCTCGCACCGTTGGCGCCCCACGTCTCCCACGAGTTGTGGAATCGGCTGGGATTTCGGGGGATGCTGGCCACCCAGGGGTGGCCGGCCTGGGACGAGGAGGTGGCCCGCGAAGACAAGGTGGTAATGGTGTTGCAGGTCAACGGCAAGGTCCGGGACCGCGTGGAGGTCCCCATCGACATAGACGAGGCGACCGCGGAGCAGTACGCTTTCCGGTCCCAGCGGATCCAACGCTGGCTGGAAGGAGGGCGTGTGGTTCGAGTGGTGGCCCGCCCGCCCCGGATCGTCAACCTGGTGGTGAAGTAGTCCGAGACCGTTCGGCTCGACCTGCTCCCGGCTGATCTGCCCTAATCCGAGGCGGTGCGCCAGAGCCTGATGGCTGTTACGCCGAAGACCACCGGGGTCACGGTGTCGATCACATACCAGACCATCCAGAACGTGGCCTCGTTGGGGGGTTCTCCCCACCGTGATGCGAACCAATTCGGCATGAATGCGAGGGTCAGGACCAGCGCGGCGTAGAACAAGCGGTTGGCAGAGAGCCACTGCCGGGTGCTGGTTGAAGTGCCGGCATCCCTTCTTTGCTTTTCTTGGTAGGTGACAACCAGTGTCAGCACCAGCCCGGCAAGCATGCTCCAGCCGATCACGTCCCAGACGGCTCCCGCCGCGTCTCTGGCCCGTTGGGAGGCTTGGGCGTAGATCGTCCAAGTCGTGAATTGGACGGCCAGGCCAATCGCCACCAACGCCAGGTAGACGCTGATCGCCCGCTTTATCATCATCGTCTTCTTACCGTCTTCGATCGGAGATGCGCAGGCGGACGATCACGAGGCCCGCAACAGCCGTCGTCCCTCCGCCACGAACAGCACCGGCAGGACCGAGTCGATCAGATGCCAGATGGTCCAGGCTGCCGTGTCGTCGGCATGCTGGGTGAAGGCTTCTCCGAACCAGTTGGGAAAGAAGGCAAGAGCCAGGATGGCGGTGCCATAGAACATCACGGCCGCACTGGTTGAGCAACAGGCGTCGGCGTCTCCCTTATCCGTCTGTCTCCGCTGGCTGGTGGTGTACAGCGCCAGCACCAGGCCGAGGGCCATGAACCAGTCCAGCGTCAGCCAGATGGTGATCCCCGCGTCGGTGCTGTTCCCATAGAGCGGATACAGAATGAACTGAAGGGCTACTGCCACACCCACCACCACGAGGTAGAGGCCGATTAGTCGGTTCTTTCCCATTGCTCACTCCTTCATGTCCGTTCGCCTGGAGGTTCCGCCACGCGGCCGGTTGGCGGCGGCCGTCGGGCTGATCTCAAACTCTAGAAAAGTCGTAGTGCGAGTGCTGTCTATGTCGTCTTTCGCATTCCACTGCCGGTCCCGGACGGCTGGATGCTGGGTCACAATCTAGCATGTTTGTGTTTGTTCTGCCACCTTAGTGATATTCGGGACTGTAAGAGAGGTTTGGGGGTTCCCCGCCCAAAAAACTTGCGCCCAGCAGTGGACTTGCGGGTGGTGGTCAATCCATAGTGAGGTATGGGGAAGTCGCATTGGGGGCTGGCCGTCGCCATGTTGGTGACGGCGGTTGGCGCCGGGGTGTTCTTCGGGCTGTGGCGGCCCCAGCCTCCCGGGGTGGCGCCGATCCCCGCGACAGGGGTGGTGTCCCTGGTGCCCGGGGAGGGGGAGAGAGGTGAAGATGTACCGGAGACCGAGATCGTCGTGCACGTGTCGGGAAGGGTGTTGCGTCCCGGGTTGGTGAGAGTGGGCGCCTCGGCCAGGGTCGGGGACGTGATCATGGCGGCGGGGGGAGCATTGGCCGATGCCCGGCTGGATGAGATCAACCTGGCGGCGCCGGTGTCCGACGGGGTGCAGGTGGTGGTTCCCGGTCCCGGGAACCGCTTGGACGCTCAGAATGCCTGGAGCGGGAGTTCGGGAGGATCGTCGGGCCCTGTAAGCCTTAACGGGGCAAGCGTCGACCAGTTGGAGGAGATTCCCGGTGTGGGACCGGTGCTGGCGCACAGGATCGTCCATCATCGCCAGGCCGCTGGGCCCTTTCTGGAGGTGGAGGACTTGCTGGATGTTTCCGGCATCGGTGAGCGGAAGTTGGCCGAACTCCGCATGCACGTCACCGTCCCCTGAACGTGCCGGGAGGGTAGGGAATGGGGAACCCGCCGGGCTGGGCAGCCTCACTGCCGGATCGGAGTGAGGCCCGGTTTCTTCTGGCGGCCGCCTTGGTCTGGGCCGGCGCTTTGGCGGGCCGGCATGCCTGGGGATTATGGGCAGCCGTGGCGGCTGGAGCGGCGACGGTCGTCACGAAGCGGTCCGGGGTGGCCCTGGTCATGGCCGCAGGGTTGGTGGCGGGTTCCTGGGCGGGATGGGGAGCGGCCCATCGGGAGGCCGAGATGCTTGCCGCCGTGGTGGTTGAGGGGGAAGTGACCATCCGGGCGGTGGCCCGGACCGATCCCCGGGGGGTCCGGGATCGTCCGTGGCTGGTGGCGCGGCCCCTCGCGTACCGGACGGCGGAGGATCAACCCTGGAGGGAGTGGTTTGGTCCGGTTATGGTGATCCATGCCGCCGATGCCGGGGACTTGGCGGCCGGCGAGGTCTTCGAGGCGTCCGGGTATGTGGTGAAGGAAGCGGGACGCCGGGGGACCTCCTTATATGGATCTCGCATGTGGAGCGGGGCCCTGGCGCGGGTCTCGCCTGCCCAGGGATGGCTGGTGAAGGTAGGCAATGGGGTGAGGCGAAGGGTGATGGAGAACCTCCGCACCGGACCCCAGGACGGGCTGGGGCTGGTGGCTGGATTCCTGGTTGGGGACACCACCCAGCTTTCCGGCTCCGATCTGGCTGACCTGCGGCGCTCTGGCCTCAGCCACTTCGTGGCGGTCTCGGGAGGGAACGTTGCCCTTTTCCTGGGGGCGCTCTGGATCCTGATGTGGCCGGTGGCGAGCCGTCCCCGCCTTCGCTCGCTGGTGGGGCTTGTGGCCCTGGGGGTGTTCATGGTGGTGACCCGGTGGGAACCGTCGGTCCTTCGGGCCGGGCTGCTGGCGTCGCTGACGCTGGGCGCCCGGGCCGTTGGGTTCCCCCTGGGAAGTTGGGCGGCCCTGGGGACCACCGTGATATTGGCGCTCCTGGTGTCGGCCGAACTCGCCCGGAGTTTGGGCTTTGCCCTGTCCGTGGCGGCCACGCTGGGAGTGATGGCGGGGATGAGGATTGGGTCGGGACGCCGGCCACGCTGGGTGTGGGAGACCCTGGGAGCGGCCCTGGCAGCCCAGGTGGCGGTGGCGCCGATCCTGCTGGGATCATTCGGGTCGCTTCCCCTCCTCTCGCCGGTGGCCAACCTGGCCGCCGCCCCGCTGGTGGTGGTCTCCACGATCCTGGGGGGAATCGGATCGGTGAGCGGTTGGCAGCCCCTGGTGGGGCTGGCGGCGTTCGCAGCCGAAGGAGTGCTGGCGGTGTCCCGCTTTCTCTCGCCCTTTCCCCAACTGGGGTGGCTGGGGACGGCGATTGCCCTGGCGGCCGGACTCGCAGCCTGGCGATGGTCGGACGTCCGCCTGCCGATGTTGACCACGGCGGTGCTCATCCTGGCGGTGGTCCGGGTATTTGCCGGCGTGTCTCCCCTGGTCGGCTCCGATGGGGCAGGACCTCCGTCGGTGGTCTTCCTGGATGTGGGCCAGGGGGACTCCATCCTGGTGCTGGGAACCGGGCTGACAATCCTGATCGACGGAGGGCCGGATCCCGTGATACTTGCGGAGAAACTTCGAAAGTACCGGGTGAGCGAAGTGGACCTGGTAGTGATCACCCACCCTCACGCCGACCATGTCCGCGGGTTGGAGGCGGTGGTGGGAAACATGCCGGTGGGAGGGGTCTGGGATGCCTCACATCCCCACCAGACCCCTGCCCATCGAATGCTCATGGAACGTATCGCGGAGCAGGGCATACCCGTTCATCGGCCATCTCCCGGTCAGGTCCTCCGGCTTGGGGAGTTGGAGGTCGAGGTGATGGGACCTCAGCGACGGTACAAACATGTCAACGACCAGTCAATCGTGTTGATGGTGGAGCTGGCAGGCACCGACTTTCTGATGGCGGCCGACGTGCAGGAGGTGGCGCAAGCGGAGCTGGGACACATCCAACCCGACGTCCTCAAAGTCCCTCATCAGGGAGCCGCCACATCCGATGGCCGGTGGCTCCGGGCGAACGCCGGTCGGCTGGCGGTGATCAGTGTGGGTCCCAACGATTACGGCCATCCCGCCCCCTGGGTGGAGGAGGTGCTGACCGAAGCCGGCGCCCGCGTGATCCGCACCGACCAGCACGGCGACGTAGTTGTCAGACCGACCCCGGCGAGCAGTCCATGAGCCTGGCCTCGAGGAACTGTCATCCACCGTCACAGCGGTCGTTCACGCCGTGTTTCCGCGAAAACCCGACCAACACTGGAGCGAGCAACCCGATCGCCACGCTCCGGTGGGGGGGTGTTTCTATCTTTTTTGCAAATCGGTTTGGGGGTGTTGGGGGTTGTAG
>JAPPFD010000037.1 GCA_028823995.1 bacterium
GCCGACGGCAGGGTCACCGACACCTCCTGGTCTCGCATGTTCCCCACCGAAGAGGTCCCGGACGCCGACGTCCCTTCCTCCGATGATTCGTCTTCCCAGCGTCCCGCCCTGGAGGTCTTGGAGTTCGGGGACACCGGGCCGAGGGTGGAGAGGTGGCAGGGGGCGTTGGGTATTGAGGTGACGGGGGTGTTCGACGAGAACACCGTGGCTCACACCAAGTACTGGCAGCGCACGCAGGGTATCGCCGCCGATGGCAGGGTCACCGAGACGTCTTGGTACCGTATGTTCGGTGATGAGGAATGAAGAACTCGCCGTAGCGGTTGTCAAGGGACTGGCCATGGACGCCGTCCAGCGAGCCAACTCCGGCCATCCGGGGATGCCTATGGGCATGGCCGACATCGCCGTGACCCTCTGGTCCCGTTTCATGAGGGTGGACCCCGAATGTCCCACCTGGCCCGACAGGGACCGCTTCGTGCTCTCCAACGGTCACGGCTCGATGCTGCTCTACGCCATGCTGCACCTGTGCGGGTTCCCGATCATTATGGACGATTTGAAGAATTTCCGCCAGTGGGGCTACCCCACTGCCGGTCACCCCGAACGGGAACCGGAACTGGGGATCGAGACAACCACCGGCCCTCTCGGCCAGGGCTTCGCCAACGGGGTGGGGATGGCCATCGCCGAGGAGCATCTTCGCGCCCGGCTGGGCGCCGACCAGGTCGATCACCATACCTATGGGTTCGTATCCGACGGGGACCTGATGGAGGGCGTGGCGGCCGAGGCGGCTTCCCTGGCAGGGCATCTCGGCCTGGGAAGGCTGGTCTACTTCTACGACGACAACCGCATCTCCATCGACGGCGGAACGGAGATCACCTTCTCCGAGGACGTCGGCGCGCGGTTCCGGGCGCTGGGCTGGCACACCGTCTCGGTGGACGGTCACGACCGGTCGGCGGTGGCAGAGGCGACCCGGGAGGCTCTGGGAACAGAGGACCGGCCATCGCTGATCGTCTGTCGTACCCACATCGCTCACGGAGCCCCCAATCTCGTCGACACCTCGGCCGCCCACGGCGCTCCCCTCGGAGCGGATGAGGTGAGGATGACCAAGGAAAGGATCGGGCTGCCTCCTGACGAGGAATTCTGGGCGCCGCCGGAGGTCTACGGCTTCATGTCGGGAGCCATGGAACGGGGCAGGGTCGCCCGTCGTGATTGGGAGAGCCGGGACCGTACTGCAGAGTGGCGGTCTCTCCATACCCACCGGCCGGTGAAACTGGAATCTCCAGGGCTCGAGCCTGGTGACAGCATCGCCACCCGTTCAGCATCGGGGAAGCTCTTCGGCCAGATCGGGGAGAAAGTGCTGGGCTTCATCGGCGGCGCCGCCGACCTGGCGGAGTCCACCAAGACGGTGCTGCCCGGCGACCCGGGATTCTCCCGTTCGGCACGCACCGGCCGGAACATTCACTTCGGGGTGAGGGAGCACGGGATGGGAGGGATCGTGAACGGAATGGCGCTGCATGGAGGGGTACGCCCATACGGTTCCACCTTCTTCGTTTTCACCGACTACATGCGCCCCTCCATACGGCTCTCCGCCCTGATGGGGATCCCCTGCGTGTGGGTGCTGACCCACGATTCGATCTTCCTGGGTGAGGATGGCCCCACCCATCAGCCCGTCGAGCATCTGGCGAGCCTCCGGGCCATGCCCGGATTGTGGGTGATCCGCCCCGCCGACGCCATCGAGACCGTGGAGGCCTGGGAGATGGCCCTCAACCGCACCGACGGCCCCACCGTCTTGGCCCTCAGTCGCCAGAACCTCCCGGTGCTGGACCGCTCCCAGGCGCATGGCAGTGCCTCCCGGGGCGGATACGTGCTGCGTCCCGGCGAAGACGTGGTCCTGATGGCGGGCGGGTCGGAGGTGTCCCTGGCGCTGGAGTCGGCCGACCTGCTGGAGAACCGGGGAATCTCGGCGCGGGTAGTCAGTCTCACCTGTTGGGAGGCGTTCGCAGAGCAGGACTCCTCCTATCGGCGAGAGGTGCTGGGTGCGGGCATCAGCAGGGTGTCGGTGGAAGCCGGTGCCACCTTCGGGTGGGAAAGAATGGTGGGGGCCGGCGGGCTGGCGATCGGGATCGACAGTTTCGGCGCTTCGGCGCCCTATGAGGTACTGGCCCGACAATTCGGTTTCGAAGCCGAGGCCGTGGCCGAGCGGGTGCTTTCCCACATCTCCGCCTAGCAACGGTGATACCGACCGGAGCCACTTTCGGACCTGCCGCCTTCATGGCCGCTTGGGCGGGGGGTCTGGCGCTCACCCTGCCGCTGGCGGTTCGCTGGCAGGTCGCCAAGCGGGGATACCAAATGCTGGGAGCCGGGACCGCCGCGCTGTTGATGATCTACCCGGCGCTGCGCTCCTGGTGGGCGGCCGCCGGGTTGGCCCTGGTGCTGATCGGGATCTGGCGTTCGGGTCGGCGGGAGTATTCAGGATTGGTGACGGCCGGAGCGGTCCTGACATTGGTTTCCTCGGTGCTTTCGGCCGGATGGGTCTCGACCATCGCGAGTGGTGCGGCCCTGGGAGGAATCACCGCCACCATGCTCTTGGGTCATTGGTTCCTGGTTGACCCGACGCTTCCCCGCTGGGCCTTGCGGCGGCTGGACGTGATGGCAGGCATCGGGTTGCTTCTCAGCCTGGTGGGCGGCTGGATCAACGGAGCGATTCCCTACGACGGTGGATCGTTGGGTTGGGTTCTGGCTGCCCTCTCCCTGGTGGGCGTCGCCCTGGTGGTGGGCACCTGGTTCTCCCTGGGCGAGACGGGCTACTCGGGTGTGATGGCAGCCACCGGCCTGTCCTACCTGGGCGTCGTGACCATAGCCGCGGTGGTGTTTCTCAACCACCTGATGCCGTAACGAACTGCACGCCCTTGCTACACGAGATTCGTGTTACACTAGACTCGTGTGACCCTTTACCGGAGAGTGCAATGAGAAACGTCACTATCACCTTGGATGACGAGACAGCCAGGTGGGCCCGTATCGAGGCGGCGAAGCTCGGCACCAGCGTTTCCCGTCTGGTAGGCGGGATGTTGACCGAGCACATGAAGAGCGCGGCGACCTATGAGAGGGCGCGGCGGTCGTACTCCAATCGCTCACCCACTGCTTTAAAGGCAGGCGACGGCTCCTATCCCGCGAGAAGCGAGATTCACTCAAGGTGACAGCGTTTGTTGACACCCATGTTCTGGTCTATGCCCGGGACGCGAGCGAGCCGGAGAAACAGCCTGTCGCGAGAGAGTGGATCGATCGTCTATGGAGGACAAGACAAGGCCGTTTGAGTGTGCAAGTCCTCAACGAGTACTACGTGACGGTAACTCGAAAACTCCACCCAGGAATGTCAATGGGGGACGCGCGAGCGGATGTCAGGGATCTGATGAGTTGGAATCCCACGCCCGTCGACGCAGCACTGCTGAGCCGTGCTTGGGCTGTGGAAAGGCGATTCGGTCTTCAGTATTGGGACGCCTTGATTGTCGCCTCTGCCCAGTGGTCCGGCTGCAGGCACCTTCTCACGGAAGATCTGCAAGATGGTCAGGAACTCGACGGGGTGTTAGTAATGAATCCCTTTACCCACCAACCCGAAAGGTCTCTCCCCGCCTGATATAGCAGCCTGAGCCGCAATGGAGGAGGGCCGAGATCGGCCCCTCGGAGTAGTCCGAGCCAGCGGCTCGGAGAAGCTTAGCCTCGGAGAGACAGAGCCTATGGGGGCGAAGATGTAGCAGGGCCCGCGGAATGCGTGGCCAAGGTGATCAACCAGGAAGGTTGGTTATTCTCTCACCAGCTTTTCTATCAGGGTGACCGAACGGACCGAGGCGGTGCCGTCTCCGTAGGGGGTGGGGGTTTCGGCCAGGCGGCTATGAGTGTATTCCAGCGTCTCGACTATCTGGGTGACGGCTTCGTCTATGTAGTCGCCCGGTCTGCGGAGGACGGCGAAGGTGCCGATCACCTCCGGACGTTCGGTCGAGTTGCGCACCACCACCATGGGTCGTTTTAGCACGGAGACCTCCTCCTGCAACCCGCCCGAGTCGGAGACGGCCAGTGCGCATTCGGCGAGAAGCGACAGGAACTCCGCGTAGGGGAGGGGATCGATCACCTGTAGCCGGTCGAGGAGCGGCTCCAAGCCAAAAGACGCTGCCCGTCGGCGGCTGCGGGGATGGAGGGCCAGGACCACGGGCAGGGGGAGCCGGGCCAGATCGGAAAGGATGGCCTTCCAGGTTTGGGGGTGATCGACGTTTTCGGGTCGGTGGAAAGTGGAGAGGATGAAGCCGTTGGTCGCCAAGCCGTGGCGGGCTAACACTTCGGCTCGTCGGTCGGCTTCGGGCAGGAGTGTTCCCACGGCTTCCACCACGGTGTTTCCGGTGACCGCCACCCGATCACCGGTGATCCCCTCCTTCTCGAGCTTGGCAGCGGCGGTCTCGGTGGGCGCCAGGCAGAGGTCGGAGAGGTGATCGCATACCACCCGGTTGTGCTCCTCGGGCATGGCCCGGTCATGGCTGCGGAGCCCCGCCTCGACATGCACCAGGGGAGTCTCGGTGGCGTTGGCGGCAAGGGCGCCGGCCAGCACCGCGTTCGTGTCGCCCTGGACCACCACCGCCCGGGCAGGATCATCCTCCAACAGACGGGTCAGCCGCGTGGTCGCCTCTCCGATCTGGATTCCCCGATGCTCCCCTCCCACCTCCAGGTAGTGGGTGGGGGGATTCAACCCGAAGGCTCCGAAGAACACCTCCGACAGGTTGGCGTCGTAGTGCTGGCCGGTGTGGATCACTCGGGCTGCGGGGCCCAGCAGCCGGATGATGTGAGCCAGCTTGATTATCTCGGGCCGGGTGCCGAGCACCACGGCCACCGAGGACGGCGGAAGGTCAATACCTATGTCGTCTTGCATCGTTGCCACTCCTGCTCCAATAGAGAATACACCTCATGATCCATCCACCTTCCTCGAACCAGAATCTCTTCTCGTGCAATCCCCTCATAGGAGAACCCTAGTTTCTCGGCGACCCGTCGGCTGGGATGGTTCCCCACTCCGATCCTCATGAGAATGCGGTGAAGTCCCATCGTCTCGAAACCCAGGCCGAGCAGCGCCCCGGCCGCTTCGGTGGCCACGCCCTTGCCGGTCAGGTCGGTTCTCACCCAATAGCCGATTTCACCCGTCCGCTGTATGCGGGAGGTGTACCAGATTCCCACTCCTCCCACCACCCGGCCGGGAGCGTTCTTCAGGGTGACCGAGAAGTCGAAAGCCCTTCCGCGTCGCCAGGAGCGATTGGAACTCTTGATGAACAGCCGTGCTTGCGGCATCCCGTACAGCCCCTGTGCCCAAGGGAGCCACAGGCTCAGTTCGGGCATTGACTCCTCCACCGCTTCCTTCAGCGGCCGGGCGTCGCCGGACCGGAACCGGCGCAGCCGGAGGCGTTCGGTGGGAACTGTGGGAGGCATGGAATGGAAGACGGGGTTCATACGGGGTTTCGGTTGTTGAAGGCTTTCCTGCCATGATGGGGATTATGTGGGACCGCCTTCAATTCTCCTCCGAGGCGCCGACCGTTCCGCAGGAGGGCTTGGCAGCGGTCTTGGCCCCCATTTTCGCAGACCGGGACGGAATTCTGCGACTGGTCCTCACCAAACGGTCCCGAAACCTCAACAGCCATGCTGGGCAGATCGCTTTTCCGGGCGGGAAGCCCCATGCCGAGGATGCCGGTCCGGTGGAGACTGCTCTCCGTGAGACCCATGAGGAAGTAGGCATTCATCCATCAGAGGTGGAGGTGCTGGGTTTCCTGCCGGTGATCCGCACGGTGCGCTTCGCCCTGCCCATGGTGGGAATCGTGGCCCGGATCGTGGACGAACCGGTCTTTCATGCTTCGCTGGAAGAAGTGGAGAGAGTTCTGACTCCTTCTCTAGAGACGCTGGCGGCCCCCGAGAACTGGGTGGTTCGGAGTTGGTCCGGCGTGCCGCTCTGGTTCATGGACGTCTCAGGGGAGTGGCTGTGGGGAGCCACCGCTTATCTGGTGAGGGTCATGCTGGGATTGCCGGTAACGCCACGGCCTGCCGATCTGACCGCCTAGAGGGACAACAGATCCCTGGGGGGCGGTTGCCGGGCGGCCCCGAGCCGCAGCAATCCCACGGTCAGCCCATCCGAAAGCGCCTCCCATGACGCTTCGATGATGTTGGGATGAACTCCTACCGTCCCCCAGGAGGTGAGGCCGTCGGTGGTTTCGATCAGCACCCGGACGGTGGCGCTGGTGCCGTCGGCGGAATCCAGCACCCTCACCCGGTAGTCGATCAGTCGGAGGAGGTCGAGTTGCGGGAAGGCGGAGATCAGAGCGGCGCGGAGGGCCTGGTCCAAGGCGTGGACCGGCCCGACCCCGGTACCCGCGGTGCGGTGACGGGTCCCTCCGACTTCCACCACCACCTCGGCCTGGGAGACGACCTCCCCATCGGTGCCGTCATGTTGGATAGAGACCGAGAAGCTGTGAGCCGAGAAGAGGTTCCGGTTCCAGCCGAGCGTGCGTCGCACCAACAACTCGAAGGTCCCGTCGGCTGCTTCGAACTGGTATCCGCGGTGTTCCTTCTCCTTGATGTGCCCGAGCAACTCCCCGGCCAGGTCCTGGGACACCGACAGCCCCAATGAGGCCGCTCTCCTGATCACCGCCGCCCGTCCAGCCTGCTCGGAGATGACCATCCGGGTGTGGTTCCCCACCAGGTCGGGACGGGTGTGCTCGTAGGCGTCGGGCCGGCGGGCCAGAGCAGACGTGTGCAAACCGGCCTTGTGCGTGAACGCCGAGGCGCCCACGTACGGGCGGTGAGGCTCCAGGGTGATGTTCACCACCTCTGCTATGTGATGGGAGATGGAAGAAATCTGGGAGAGGCGCCCTTCGTCCAACACGGGAACGCCCATTTTCAGCACCAGGTCGGGGATGACGGTGGACAGATTGGCGTTGCCGGTGCGCTCGCCATAGCCGTTTATACAACCCTGGACCTGCCTCACCCCCTGCGCTGCCGCTCCCAACGACGAAGCCACCGCGCATCCGGCGTCGTCGTGGAAATGGACTCCCAGGTCGGCGCCGGGCAGGGCCAGGCCTATCTCATCGATGATCCTGTTGATCTCGGCGGGAAGAGCCCCGCCGTTGGTGTCGCACAGCACCAACCGCTCGGCGCCCGCCTCCCATGCCGCCCGCAACACCGCCAGGGCGTAACAGGGGTTGGTGCGATAGCCGTCGAAGAAGTGCTCGGCGTCGAAGAACACCCGCCTGCCGTGTGACTTCAGATACTCCACTGACTCGGCGGCCATGCGGATGCCCTCGTCCAGGTCGGTGCGAAGGGCTTCTCGGACGTGGTAGTCCCAGGACTTGCCCACGATGCAAATGATCTCGGTCTCCGCCTCCAGCAAGGCTTGTATCTGGGGATCGGTCTCCACCTGTCGGGAGGGACGACGGGTGGATCCGAAAGCGGTGAGTTGGCTATTGGACAGGGACAACTCGGTCTTGGCCCGGGCAAAGAACTCGTCATCCTTCGGTAAGGCGCCGGGCCACCCACCCTCTATGAAGTGGACTCCCAGGTCGTCCAGGAGGGAAGCGATCCGCAGTTTGTCGGAGACGGTGAGAGAGATGCCCTCCTGCTGAGCGCCGTCGCGCAGGGTGGTGTCGTAGATCTCGAGTTCCGGGTGGACTGTGGGGGCCATGGTTTCTCCGGGGCAATCAAAAAGCCCTCTGCTGGGCAGAGGGCTTGGCGCGGGCTTCGGGCGTGCCGGCGCCTATGGGTCGATAATGATGGAACGGGAGGCGATCTCTTGCATGGCGGCCATTATGGCAGAACCAGCCGGAGATGTCAACTGGCTAGGATGAGCGCTGTTTCCATGGCCGCAGCCAAGAAGAAGGTTTTCTCGGGCATCCAGCCCACCGGTGAGCTTCACCTGGGCAATCTGGTGGGGGCGCTGCGCAACTGGGCGCAGATGCAGGAGGACTACGAGACCTATTACTGCGTGGTGGACCTCCATGCCATGACCGTTCCCTATGATCCGGTCGCTTTCGGGACCGCCCGCCTCGAGACCGCCAAGCTGGTCATGGCGTCGGGGATTGACCCCCGGCGGTCGGTGTTCTACTTCCAGTCCCAGGTGCCCCAGCACGCCGAGTTGGCCTGGGTGCTGTCGACCATAACCGGCATAGGACAGCTCAACCGGATGACCCAATACAAGGAGAAGGCGGATCGCACCGGCCAGAACCTGGGCCTCCTGTCCTATCCGGTGTTGATGGCGGCGGACATCCTGATCCACAAGGTGCACGCTGTGCCGGTGGGCGACGACCAGCGCCAGCACCTGGAGCTGACGCGAGACCTGGTGGAGCGCTTCAACCACCGCTTCGGAGAGGTGTTCCCTGTTCCTGAGCGGATCACTCCCGAGGTTGGAGCGCGGGTGATGTCGCTCCAGGACCCGACATCCAAGATGTCCAAGAGCGACCCGGACGTGCGGTCCCGGCTGCTGTTGACCGACTCGGCCGACCAGATCCGCCGCAAGGTACGCGCCGCGGTCACCGACTCGGGACGGACGGTTGACTATGACTGGGAGACGAAGCCGGGCATCTCGAATCTGTTGGAGTTGTTCTCGGTGGCCGCCGGCCGGTCCACCGAGGACCTGGCCGCCGAGTACCGGGACCAGGGGTACGGTCGGTTCAAGGGCGCGGTGGCCGAGGCGCTCTGTGAGTACATGGCGCCGGTGCGGGAGCGATACGAGGGCATGGAGGACGCCGAAGTTTCACGCCTCATGTCCGAAGGCGCCGCCGAGGCCCGCCGCCGGGCCGCGGTGTCGATGGCAACCGTCTGGGAGGCGGTGGGGTTGTCAACCCGACCTTGAACGGAATTGCGCAGTAGACCTGCGCAGGACCAAACATGAGAAGCATGAGCAGCTAAAGCACCTTGCCTCTGCCGATATGTCTTTTCGGTTATTGAAAACCAACAGCCTTGCTCGGTGACTCGGGTAACCTTTGACGGGCGAGGGGCGCCCGGCAGGGAAGGAGGAACAGTTGGTGGCTGCCTTAGATCGACACCGTTTCGAGATACCGCTTTACACCGTGGGTGCAGCAGCGCGGATTGTTGATGTCCATCCCTCCACTCTCTCCACTTGGACGCGATCGTACAGGCGTGAAGGGGTTAATGGTCGATCAACCGTAACCGATCCCATCATCACCCGGCTTAGTCCTGAGCGTCCCCGGTACCCATGTATACCTTTCATTGGCTTGGCAGAAGCATTGGTGCTCGCTGCGGTGAGGCGCAGCGGAGTGCCCATGCAGCGAATTCGGCCTGCTCTTAAGGTGCTGGAGCAGGAAATCGGCCTCAGACACGCTCTGGCATCCCGCAGGCTGTACACAGATGGGGCGGAGTTGCTATACGACTACGCCGATAGGCAGTTAGGCACAGGCGAGTCCGACCTAGTGATGCAGTTGGTTGTAGTCCGCAGTGGGCAAAGGGTGTTCAAGGAAGCTGTTATGGAATACCTCCGTCGAATCGAGTATGCGTCCGACGGGTACGCCGCGCGAATTCGCGTACCGGCCTACACCAAGGCTGAGGTGGTTGCAGATCCAGAGATGTCATTCGGGTCACCCATCTTTGTCCGAGGCGGGTGCCGTGTGGATGATGTACTCCATCGGTTCTGGGCAGGTGAGTCGATCAGGAGCCTCGAGAGGGAGTTCGGCGTGCCATTCGACGAACTGGAGGACGTGGTGCGTGTCACATCCCGCTGGGCTGCCTAGGGTCTTCCTGGATCGCAGCCTGGGTCGCCACAAGGTACCTTCACTGCTAAGTGAAGCCGGATTGGACGTTGTAACTCTTGCTGAGGTATATGGCATTCCTGCAGATGAGAAGGTTGGTGATACTGAATGGTTGCAGAGGGTGGGCAACGAGAGATGGGTGGCATTTACTAAGGATGTCGAGATTAGACGCAATCAACTGGAGCGGGAGAGGGTAGTTACGTCCGGTGTCCGCGTCTTTTGCCTTTCGCGCCAGGATCTCAAAGCGGAGGAGATGGCCGCCCGGTTCTTGAGAAACCTAGGGCAGATAGAACGCGCCTGCCGGCAGGCAGGTCCCTTCATCTACGCAGTCCACGAAAGCAGGATCGAGAAGATTCAAATCAAGCTCCCAAAGGGTGAAGAGACTGCTGGGAGTTAACTGTTCCACCTTAAGAGCATTCTCAACCGGGGGACGACCACAACCGGGTGTTGGGCCGGAATTGGCTCCAGGCGAACCAGAAGGCCTGGTGGGAGGGGATTTCGGATCCGTCGGAGACCGAGATGGCCCGGAGCCCGTCGCCGTCCTTGATCAGCCGCACACCCTCTGCGTTCACCTCTCCTCCCGAGTCGATCACCGCCAGCGCTGCTTCTCGGGAGAAGGCGATGGTCCTCCCGTCCTCCAACTCCACCCCCACCACCAGGTCTTGGACACCGAGGCGGGTGTCAACGTCTCCCACCGGAAAGATCGGACCCTGGTCGTCCCTGCCCCCCAGGGGGTCGAGTGGGTAGAACCGGCCGAGTCCGCCGTCCTCCGCCAGGATGGTCGTGTCGGGGTGGGCTTCCTTCCAGGCGCCCCAGGTGGATGCCACCACTGTGGCCTGTTCCAGCCGTATGCCGGCTTCCCGCAGCGGGCCTGACACGGCTTCACCGGTGAAGGTGTCGAACACCGACGAGGTGTTGAGATCGTACATGACCTTGTTCGATCTGCTCAGGAGCCCCGAGGTGCGCAGCACCGGGACCTCGATCCCCTCGGGGACCCCGTCGGTGAAATAGGCCTGCGCCGAGCCGCAGAGGGTGCAATAGGGCATCCCGATCCGCCGTCCCCCCAGGGTGTCATTGACCATCTCGTGGATCTCCATCTGGTGCTTGGGATAGGCGCGGGACTCCCCGTTGATGGTCACGCCGAAGACCACCCGGTCGTCGGGGTACCAGTCTCCCTCGGAGGCGGGGGTGACCACCGGGTCATCCAGGGAGGGGATGCACCCCCGGGGGCAGGGGAGGGTGGAGCCGAGGGGCCGGTTGTCGATGAAGACACCTCCCCAACTCACCCACCGCCAGTCGATCGTTGCGTCCGGGTCGTTGAAGAAGGGCTCCCAGCCTTCTTCCACCAGTACGAACAGGCGTTTCTTGAATTTCCCGTAATCGGGGAAGGCGGGGAGGTCCCAGGCGATCAGAAGGTTGGTGGCCCGTTTCCACAGGTCGATGGGGTCACCGGCTATCCCTTCGGCTCCCAGCATCTCCTGGAGTCGGGCCCCTATCACCTCGATTAGTTCGAGGCTGTTGGCGAAGCGCAGTATGTCGGTGAGGACCCAAGCGACCCGTATGTCGTCGTGGTTGGTGAAAGACAGCAACTCCATGTGGGCGAATCTGCGTTCGTGTTCGACAATGTCGAAGAAAGCATTGAGGTCATGCCGCAGTTGAGCCGAGATCGGGCCCTCGGGGAACTCGGGTGGATGTGGGAAGGTGTACCCCTCGCTCGAAACCAGAGAGGCGGTATACCCTTCCTCCTCCACGGTCGTGTAGTCTGTGGATTCCGCCGAGGAGGTAGTGGTGACGGCCGAGGTGGTGGGGGTTGTTTCGGCTGGGGAGGCCATCGTGGATGTGGTTTCCGCGGCCGGCTCGCTCGGGGAGGTTGTTTCGGCGGGGGAGGTGGTTGCCGCTTCGGCGGGTTGCTCGGGGGGTTCAGGTGTGGCGCCCCCACCGCATGAAGCCAGGATCAGGCCCAGCGCAACGATTAAACGGCGAATGTCTGCTCCAAGTTGGTTACCGCAATTGTCCAAGGGTTTGCAGGTGCAGGTGTCCATGTTTCGGCACGTCGGCCTGCTCCTGATCCTCGCGAAAGTCGCCACGGGTCATGATACCCCGATCCCAGCATCTGCGACGATGGATAGAACACGACATGGGGATTGTTTGGGATGTCATGACTATCAGGATGGCCGGAAGAAGTCTGAGAAGAGGGGTTGAAACTGTCACTGGGCGTCTCCACCCTTGACGAGAAACAAGGTTGGCGGTTGGTAGCCTTGTGGGTGGCTAGGGAGTTGCGGAGTCTCGGATGCAAATCGACATCGGCATAGGCAAGAGTGCCCGGCGGGTATACGGGCTCGATGAGATCGCCATCGTCCCCACGCGCCGCACGCGGGACCCCGATGACGTGGATCTCGGTTGGCAACTGGACGCCTACCGATTCTCGGCGCCCGTGATGGGAGCGCCGATGGATTCCACCATGAGCCCGGCCACGGTCATCGAGGTGGGTAGGCTGGGTGGTTTGGGGGTCTTGAACTTGCAGGGACTCTGGACTCGCTACCGGGATCCCGGCCCCATCTACACCGAAATCATCTCGACTCCATCCGATCGCGCCACCGCGGTCCTGCAGGAGGTGTACGGGGAGCCGATCAAGAAGGACTTGGTGGGGGAGCGCATCCAGCAGATACGGGATGCCGGGTTCATCTCGGCGGCCAGCCTTACGCCGCAGAACACGCTGCAGTACGCTCCCACCGCCGTGGAAGCGGGGCTGGACCTGCTGGTGATACAGGGAACGGTTGTGTCGGCCGAACACGTCTCGACCCGTACCGAGCCCTTGAACCTCAAGAAGTTCATCGCCGAGTCGCCGGTGCCGGTGGTGGTCGGAGGTTGCTCCTCGTACTCGATGGCCAGCCACCTGATGCGCACCGGCGCGGTTGGGATACTGGTGGGAGTGGGCCCGGGAGCGGCCAGCGCAACCCGCGGGTCCCTTGGAGTTGGCGTATCCCAGGCCACGGCCATAGCCGACGCGGCCGGAGCCCGGGTCCAGTATCTTCTGGAGACCGGAAGATACGTGCATGTCATCGCCGACGGGGGGATGCGTACCGGTGGGGAGATCGCCAAGGCGATCGCCTGCGGAGCGGACGCGGTGATGCTGGGCTCACCCCTGGCGGCGGCCCGGGAAGCCCCTGGGTCCGGCTTCCATTGGGGGATGTCGTCCTTTCATCCATCTCTACCACGCGGATCGAGGATCAGAGTCCCCACCCGTGGAACACTCGCGGAGATCATGCTCGGTCCCGCGGTGGAGAGCGACGGCCGGACCAACCTGTTGGGCGCTCTTCGTAGGTCCATGTCCACCACCGGTTACTCGAACATCTCCGAATTCCAGAAGGCGGAGGTGGTGATCGCCCCCACCTTCCTGACCGAGGGCAAGGGGACTCTGCGGTCGGAGCAGTTGGAGACGGGTTGACCGGTTCCACCGACAATGTACTGGTCGTGGATCTGGGGGCGCAGTACGCCCGTCTGATCGCCCGCCGCATCAGGGAGGCGCGGGTCCACTCGGAGATCGTTCCCGCCCGGATCACCGCGGCCGAAGCAAGAGAGCGTTCCCCATCCGGAATCGTGCTGTCGGGCGGACCGGCGTCCGTCTATTCCCCCGAGGCGGTTTCGATCGATCCCGGTCTGCTGGAGTTGGGAGTTCCGGTGCTGGGGATCTGTTACGGGCATCAGTTGATCGCCGAAATGCTGGGAGGAACGGTTGCAGCCACCGGCGGCGGCGAGTTCGGCAACACCGCGATGGAGTTGGTGGGCTCCTCACTACTCCTCAAGGACCTTCCGGAGACCTCGGAGGTTTGGATGAGCCATCGCGACGCGGTGGAGCGGGCACCGGGTGGCTTCTCCGTTACCGCCCGGACTCCCGGCGCCTCGGTGGCGGCGATGGAGGACCGCGAGCGGGGTTTCTACGGGGTCCAGTTCCATCCTGAGGTAACCCACACTCCGAGGGGAATCGAGGTGTTGAAGAGGTTCCTCTACGACGCCTGCAGGGTGCAGGCTTCTTGGACGGCGCAGTCGATCATCGAGAGAGAAGTCCGGAACGTACGCCGCCAGATCGGAGAGTCCCGGGCAGTGTGCGGGCTGTCGGGAGGAGTGGACTCCGCGGTGGCGGCGGCCCTTGTGCACCGGGCCATCGGAGATCGTCTCACCTGCGTGTTCGTGGATCATGGACTGCTCCGCCAGGACGAACCTGAACAGGTGGAGGAGGTGTTCGGCGACAACTTCTCCACAAACCTGATCCATGTGAAGGCTCAGGAGCGCTTTCTGGCCGCCCTCTCAGGAGTGACCGACCCCGAGACCAAGCGGAAGATCATCGGGGAGACCTTCATCAAGGTGTTCGAGGAGGTCTCCGACCGCCTCTCCGGGTGCAGTTTTCTGGTCCAGGGAACGCTCTACCCTGATGTGATCGAGTCGGGAGGCGGGGACGCGGCGGTGATCAAGAGCCATCACAACGTGGGCGGCCTTCCCGAGCACATGAGGCTGGAGTTGGTGGAACCGCTTCGGGATCTGTTCAAAGATGAGGTTCGTGCGGTGGGAGAGCAGTTGGGCCTGCCGGAAGAGATAGTCTGGCGTCACCCCTTTCCGGGCCCGGGTCTGGCGATTCGCATTATCGGAGAGGTCACCACCGAACGGCTCGACCTGTTGCGCCGTGCCGACGCCATAGTTATAGACGAGATCCGAAGAGCGGGTCTGTACCGCAGCCTGTGGCAGGTGTTCGGAGTCCTGCCCGCCATACGGTCGGTGGGAGTCCAAGGGGATGGGCGCACCTACGCCTATCCGCTCGTGGTGCGGGCGGTGGAAAGTGACGAGGCTATGACGGCCGACTGGGCCCGGCTTCCCTATCCGGTGCTCTCCAACATCTCGCGGCGGGTGATCGGGGAGGTGGAGGGGATCAATCGGGTGCTATACGATGTCTCCTCCAAGCCTCCCGCCACGATCGAATGGGAGTGAGATGATCGGCTCCCATCCGCTGCTGGAGGACTTGAATCGTGAGCAGAAGGCCGCGGTGACCATCGCGGGGGGTCCGGTGATGGTGGTGGCTGGAGCCGGATCGGGTAAGACCCGGGTGCTGACTCATCGGATAGCCTATCTGATCAGGGAAATGGGAGTCAGGCCCGGCTCCATCCTGGCCATCACCTTCACCAACAAGGCCGCCCGCGAGATGCGAGAGAGGGTTGGGGGACTCCTGGGGGCGACGGTGAACGAAATGTGGGTTTCCACTTTTCACTCGGCGTGCGCCCGCATCCTGCGTCGCGAGGCGCATGCCTTCGGATACCGGTCGAACTTCTCCATATACGACCGTTCCGACTCGGTGCGCCTGGTAAGGCACTGTCTCAACGACTTGGGTCTGGACGCCAGTCGACTTTCCCCCCGGGGACTCCTGAACAAGATCAGCGAGGCCAAGAACGGTCTGGTGGACTATGAGACCTTCCTGGACCGGACAGACGGTCCCGTCGAGGTGGCTGAGGTCTACAGGCTCTATCAGCAGCGCCTTCTCCAGATGTCGGCCATGGACTTCGACGACCTGCTCATGGTGACCGTGGAATTGTTCGGCGCGGTTCCCGAGGTGTTGGAGAAGTACCAGGGCATCTTCGGTCACGTGCTGGTTGATGAATACCAGGACACCAATCAAGCCCAATATCTGCTGGTCCGGGATTTGGCGAAATGTCACAGGAGCCTGTTCGTGGTGGGGGACAGCGATCAGTCCATCTATGCCTTTCGAGGGGCCGACTATCGGAACTTCGATCGTTTCGACGAAGACTTTCCCGAGGCCCGCCGGGTGATACTCAACCGCAACTACCGGTCGACCTCCACCATCCTGGACGCCGCCAACGAGGTCATCAGCGCCAATCTGCGCTCGGACCCCAAGGACCTGTGGTGTGATCAGCATGATGGGGAACAGATCATCGTCCATCAGGGGGCGGGGGCGGTCCGGGAGTCTCGATTCGTGTCCAACCGGGTTCGGGAACTGCTGACGGAGGGCTACAACCCGGGAGACATGGCGGTGTTTTACCGGACCAACGCCCAGTCACGCGCCTTCGAAGAGGCGCTACGGCGGTCCAAGGTGCCATATCAGGTGGTGGGAGCGGTGGCCTTCTACCAACGCCGGGAGGTGAAGGATGTGGTGGCTTACCTGCAGGTGGTGGCCAACCCCGATGACGGGGTGGCGTTGCGGAGAATCATCAACACTCCTCGGAGGGGGATCGGGCGGACCTCACTGGGTCACCTGGAGCGTTTTGTCTCGACGGAGGAGATCAGCCTGCGGGAGGGATTGGAAAGGGCCGATGAGATTCCCGCCATCTCGACCCGGGCGCGTAAGGGAGTGCAACAACTGGCGGATGTGTTGGCCGCCATCAAGAGACATCTTGAATCCGATGGGGTGGGACGAGCCACGGAAAGCGCCATATTCGATACGGGACTGGCAGAGATGGCGACTGCCGAGGGGGGCATAGAGGCGGAGAGCCGCTCCGACAACCTGGCTGAACTCTCCCGGGTGGCGTACGAGTTCGAGTCCAACCTCGAGGAGGATCTGGCGCCTTTGGAGCGACTCGGTCGATTTCTGGAGGGAGCCTCGCTGGTGTCGGACCCCGATAATCTCGACGAGGGCGCCGGGGCGGTGGCGTTGATGACGGTCCACAGCGCCAAGGGACTGGAGTTCCCGGCGGTGTTCGTGGTGGGGATGCAGGATGGGCTGTTCCCCCACGAGCGCAGCATCTCCGATCCGGACCAACTGGAAGAAGAGCGGCGCCTCTTCTACGTGGCGATCACCCGCTCCATGGAGAGGCTCCACCTCAGTTGGGACGACACCCGCATGGTGGGAGGGTATCCGTATCCGCAGGTCCCCAGCCGGTTCCTGCGAGAGATACCCGAGCGGTTGGTGGAGTATGTCGGGGGCCGTGATTCCTCCGGCTCCGGAAAATGGGCGCGGGGAGGATCTCCCAGGGGCAAATCTCACTCCCCGGCCGGCGGCGGGCGTCCGTTCCGGCGGATCCTACGCCAGTCGGGGGTCGAGGTGGGAGATCGGGTCCGCCACTCGACTCTCGGCGTCGGCAGGGTGCTGACCATCTCCGGCCAGGGCGCCCGCGCCTCGGCCACCATCTTCTTCCCGGACCTGAAGGCTCAGCGGGAACTCATGCTATCCGCGGTGGAGAAGATGGAGGGATTCGGACCAGGCGCGGCCTCCCGTCTCGGATGAGGGCTGGGGAGGTGGTCGGAACCGGAAACACCAGGACCCGGCTCACCGATTGAGAACCATCCCCACCGCTCGCGGACTGTCTCAATCCGGGATGGAAGTAGGTCATGGCCTGCATGCTTCACACCCTTCATTGAACGCTAGACCCCTGATCGTGAGTACCATGTCTGGAAGGCTTTCCATCCCGGGACGCAGATTGGCCGCGTGGATGCCGGTACACCTCAAAGCATGCGAGATCTTTTACTTCTGCCCAGGTTCCCAAGAGTCGCTTTAGCGTGCCTGGCGGCCGTTGTCCTTTTCTCGGCCTGCGGCGCGGAGGAGCAACCCACGACCGAGCCTTCTCCCACCACTACCTCGCCTTCGACCACAAGCTCTACATTGGCTCCCACGACCACCACGGTTGCTCCCACGACCACCACGGTTGCTCCCACGACCACCACGGTTGCGCCGACGACCACCACGGTTGCTCCGGCGGATGCTTCTGAGGAAGTCGCCGGGCCGGACATCGGCGTAGAGACGACTTGGCAGGATCTGTTCAACACACTGACCGCCGCCGAGCAGTCTTGCATAAGCGAAGCGGTTGGAGAGGAATTGGAGTGGGTGCTGCAGCAGGTGGTCCTGACCGAGGATGAGACCAGGCTATGGGACGCACCGATTTACCCATGCCTCCCGACACCCCTCGTGGAGGCGGTTTTCCTGGCCGGCGTTGTTTACGGAATGGAACTGGAGGGCTTGGAGGTGGGCGAGGAACAAGAAATCTGTCTGCGGGAGGTCATTGCCGACATGGATGGCGCCACCCTGCTCCTGGCCATCGCCTCGCAGGTTGACGCCCCCGACGAGTCCGCCCAGATGGAGAACGCCGCCCAGTTGTTGGAGTTGATGGCCGGCTTCCTGAGATGCCTGCCGGGTTTCGACATGGGGGTGGGAGAGGGCGCGTTCCCGGGTGAAGACATCTACTCCCCTGGCTGGGCCTGTCCGCTGGGAACCACATCGGATGGGGTGGAGGGCGCTGCCCGGGTCGGCCTGGGGGAGTCGGTGGAGGGCGTCCTGGAATCGGTCGGGGAGGCGGGTGTGTTCGTGTTCGGGGCGGTGGAGGGTGAGTTGTACGAGATTGAGGTGGAGTTGGGTTCTCTCTCCGACTCGATTTTGGCCGTATGCGATGCCGACGGCTTTGAGTTGGCGTGGAACGATGACCGGCCGGACGGTGGCCTGGGTTCGCGTCTTTACTGGAAGGCGTCATTCAGCGGGGATGTCTACGTCGGTGTGTCGGGCTACGGTGAGGGCTCCTACACACTGACTGTGGCTGCTTCCGACATCGTGGACGACTACTCGGACCTGATCGTGGGCGCGGCCCCGTTGGAATTTGGTGAGCCGGTCGATGGAGTGTTGGAGTACTCCGACGATGTGGACTATTTCGTGTTCGGGGCGGTGGAGGGTGAGTTGTATGAGTTGGAGGTGGGGTTGGGTTCTCTCTCCGACTCTGCCGTGGCGGTCTATGGCGCCGATGGGGTGTGGTTGGATTACAACGATGACCGGGAGGATGGTTCCTTGGCGTCTCGTCTGTTCTGGAGGGCGCCGTTTAGCGGGGATTTCTACGTGGAGGTGTCGGGTTACGGTGAGGGTTCCTATTCCCTGACGGTGGCGATCTCCGACATCGAGGACGATCACGGTGACGAAGTGGAAGGAGCGACTCGGGTGAGTTTGGGGGAGGCTGTGGAGGGCGAGTTGGACTATGACGGCGATGTGGACTATTTCGCTTTCGAGGCTGTGGAGGGCGAGTTGTATGAGATCGATGTGGCGCTCGGTACTCTTCTCGATTCGTTCGTCGGCGTCTATGACGGCGATTGGTTCATGTTGGGCTACAACGGTGACGCTGGGGATGGGTCCCGGGGGTCGCTCTTGGTGTGGAGGGCTCCGGCGAACCGGGATTACTACGTGGAGGTGTCGGGTGTCGGTGAGGGTTCATATTCGCTGACCGTGGCGCCCTCCGACATCGTGGATGACTTTGCGGATGGGGTGGAGGGTGCGGCTCGGGTGAGTTTGGGGGAGGCTGTGGAGGGCGCGTTGGACTATGACGGGGATGTGGACTATTTCGCGTTCGAGGCTTTGGAGGGCGAGTTGTATGAGATCGATGTGGCTTTGGGCACCCTCAACGATTCGGTGGTGGCTGTGAAGGACGAAGATGGGGTGGAGTTGGGTTGGAACGATGACGGGGTGGACGGGTCTTTGGCGTCGCTTGTTTTGTGGAGGGCGCCGGATTCCGGGGATTTCTTTGTTGAGGTGTCAGGCTACGGTGAGGGCTCCTACTCAATGACGGTGGCGGTGTCCGACATCGTGGATGACTTTGCGGATGGGGTGGAAGATGCGGCTCGGGTGGAGTTGGGGGAGGCTGTGGAAGGCGCGTTGGACTACGGGGGGGATGTGGACTATTTCGTGTTCGCGGCTGTGGAGGGCGAGTTGTACGAGATTGCGGTGGACCTGGGCACTTTGCCAGACTCGGTGGTAGGGGTATACGACGCCGATGGTTTCTCGCTGGATTACAACGATGACCGGGAGGATGGTTCCTTGGCGTCTCGTTTGTTCTGGAGGGCGCCGGACAGCGGGGACTTCTACGTGGAGGTGTCGGGCTACGGGGGTGAGGGCTCCTACGTCCTGGCGGTGACGGTCTCCGAGTAGCGATCAGTCGATCACCTCGGCGGGAATCACATGCGGGCGGGCCCCGGGTCAGGCGAGTTCAGCGTGTTTGGCTTCGATGTGGCTTTGCAACTCTCGGAACGACTCGGCAAACTTCTCGACGCCCTCGGCCTCCAGGGTTTCCACCACGTCCTGATAGTCGATTCCGACACCCTCTAGTTCGCCTAGCAGGGTCCGGGCAAGAGCGATCTCTTCCGGCCCGAAGATGGATGGGCGCGACGAGCCATGGTCGGCGTAGGCTTCGATGGTGGACAACGGCAGGGTGTTGACCGTGTGGGGGGAGACCAGGGTGTCGACGTACAGGGTGTCGGGATAAGCCGGGTTCTTGGTGGAGGTGGAAGCCCATAGAGGCCGTTGGATGCGGCCTCCCCGGGACGCCAGCCGGTCCCATCGGCTGCCGGAGAAAACCGAGAGAAAGTCACCGTAGGCTGCCTGGGCATTGGCGATCGCCGCCTTTCCCCGAAGAGCCAGGGCCTCGGGGCTGCCGTCATCCTCCAGTCGGCGGTCCACCTCGGTGTCGACCCTGGACACGAAGAACGACGCCACCGACGCGACTTCCCGCAGGTTCCCTCCCACCCCGCAAAAGTCCTCCAGGCCACTGAGGTAGGCGTCCATCACCTCCCGGTATCGCTGGAGGGAGAAGATCAGGGTCACGTTCACCGAGATCCCCTCTCCGGTCAACCGGCGAATGGCCGGGATCCCCTCGGGTGTGGCGGGCACCTTCACCAGCAGGTTGGAGCGGCTCACCCGCTTCACCCACTCCCGGGCTTCGGCGACTGTGGCGGGAGTGTCCGCCGCCAATTCGGGTGACACCTCCACCGAGACGAAGCCGTCCGCACCGCCACTCTCCCTGTGCACGGCTTTGAGGACGTCACAGGCGTCCACGATGTCCCTGGTGACGAGTGCCGCGTAGGTCTCGTCGGGATCCAAGCCTTCCCGAATCAGACGCGCCATCTCGGCGTCGTAGTCGGCGCTCTTGGTGATCGCCGCCGCGAAGATGGAGGGATTGGAGGTGACCCCGGTTATGTGCTGCCGGCTGACCCGGCGGGCGAGTTCCCCGCTGTCCAGCATGGACCTGGAGATCTGATCGGCCCAGATGCTCTGCCCGGCCAGGGTGAGCGCGTGAAGGGGAGAAACTGCCATGAAATGGATGGTAATGGCGGTTTCTACCCTTGGGCAGATGAGAAAACGGGTTTTGATCGCCAAGGCTGGCCTGGACGGGCACGACCGCGGAGCCAAGGTGGTGTCCCGGGCGCTGCGCGACGGAGGACACGAGGTGATCTACACCGGGCTTCACCAGACTCCCGAACAGGTGGTGGCCGCCGCCATCCAGGAGGACGTGGACGCCATTGGCCTGTCGGTGATGTCGGGGGCGTACATGTCAATCTTCCCTCCCATTCTGGAACTCCTGTCCTCGGCAAGGGCGGGGCACATTGCGGTTTTCGGCGGTGGGGTCATCCCCGCGGAGGATGTGGAACGCCTCAAAGCAATAGGGGTGTCCCGGGTCTTCACTCCCGGCTCCTCCCTCGAAGAGATAGTGGAGTGGGTCGGCTCCGAGGTGTAGCGAGCCGCGGTCGGTGTGGTAAGGAGGCGCCCTGGCGAGGGGTACCATGATGGGCTGTGAACATTCATGAGCACCAGGCCAAGGAACTGCTTGCGTCTTATGGAGTAACCGTTCCGCTGGGCGCGGTGGCCTTCACCCCCGCGGAGGCAGGGGAAGCGGCCGCATCAATAATGGAGAAGACCCGCGGTCACATGGTGATCATCAAGGCGCAGATCCACGCCGGGGGCCGGGGCAAGGGCCGCTTTCGCGAGCACCCCGACGCCGGACTGGCCGGTGTGAACGTCGTCGCTTCCGGGCAGACCAGCCTCATGGGAGAGCGGATGGCGGAACTGGCGGAGAAGATGCTGGGTTCCACCTTGGTGACGGTGCAGACCGGACCTGCGGGGAAGGTGGTGAACCGTGTCCTTCTGGAGGCGGCGGTGGACATCGCACAGGAGCTCTACCTGGCGATCCAGTTGGACCGGAGAATCGCCCGGCCGGTTCTCCTGGCCTCCACCGAGGGAGGAGTGGAGATCGAACAGGTGGCTGCCGAGTCACCCGAGAAGCTGCACACCGAGGTCATCGATCCCGCGGTGGGGATCCGGCCCTTCCAACTGCGGCGTCTCACCGGGCGTCTGGGCCTCACCGGCGCGGCGGCCTCGTCCTATGTGGACCTGGTCCAAAGGCTGGTCACGGCGGCAGGAGAACTCGACACCGAGTTACTTGAGATCAACCCCCTGGTGATCAACGCTTCCGGCCAGGCGCTGGCGCTGGACGCCAAGTTGTCCTTCGAGGACAACGCTCTCTACCGCCACCCCGAGATAGCAGAGTTGAGGGATGAGAGCGAAGAGGAGCCTGCCGAGACCCTGGCCCGGAGGGCGGGGCTCAACTATGTGAAACTGGATGGCCGGATAGGGTGCATGGTCAATGGGGCGGGTCTGGCCATGGCGACCATGGACACCGTGGAGCATTACGGGGGAAGTCCAGCCAACTTCCTCGACGTGGGAGGGGACACCGACGAGGAGCGGGTGGCGACGGGCTTTCGGATAATCACCGCCGATCCCAACGTGAGGGGGATATTCGTCAACATCTTCGGGGGGATCGTCCACTGCGACGTCATAGCCAAAGGGGTGCTGGCCGCCACCGAGCAGGTGGGCCTCTCGGTGCCGCTGGTGGTCCGCCTGGAGGGCACCAACGTGGATCTGGGACGCAGGATCATCGCCGAGTCGGGCCTGGGAGTGATCTCTGCCACCAATATGGCGGAGGGCGCTCGCCGCATCGTGGAGCTGTGCCGATGAGCATCCTCTGCGGACGGGACACCCGGCTATTGATCCAGGGTCTGGGCCGGGCCGGGCGCTTCCATGCCCAACAGATCATCGCCTACGGCACCGAGGTGGTGGGTGGGGTCCATCCCCGCCGGGCGGGCGAGACCGAGCGGTTCTCCGGCGAGACCGATCACTCGGGAGTCCAGGGAAGAAAAGACTCCTTCTCCGTCGACCTTCCGATCTTCTCGGGTGTGGCGGAGGCGGTGGACGCCACCGGCGCCAACGCCAGCCTGATATTCGTCCCGCCCCCCGCGGCGGCCGATTCCATAATGGAGGCGGCCGAGGCCGGGGTGAAGTTGATCGTCTGCATCACCGAGGGCATCCCGGTCAACGACATGGTGGAGGCCAAGCGCTATCTCGAGTCGCGTCCCGTCCGCCTAATCGGACCCAACTGCCCGGGGGTGATCACCCCGGGGGAGTGCAAGATCGGGATCATGCCCGGCTATATACACGCTCGAGGGAAGGTGGGGGTGATCAGCCGGTCGGGCACCCTGACCTATGAGGCGGTCTATCAACTCACCAACCTGGGGCTGGGTCAGACCACCGCGCTGGGCATCGGGGGGGATCCGGTGAACGGCACCAGCTTCGTCGACGCCCTGGAACTGTTCGAAGCCGACCCGGCCACCGAGGGGGTGCTGATGATCGGGGAGATCGGCGGGCCGGCCGAAGAGGAGGCCGCCGATTACGTTCGATCGCACATGACCAAGCCGGTGGCAGGGTTCATCGCCGGGCTGACCGCGCCCCCCGGAAAGCGTATGGGGCATGCCGGGGCGATCATCTCGGGCGGTCAAGGGACTGCGCAGAGCAAGATAGAGGCCTTCCGCCGGGCGGGAATCGAGATAGCCGCCACCCCGTCCGAGATGGGTTCTGCGATGGCCGCCGCCCTCGGGAGGTAGCCGCCCCGGAGCTTGCGGCTCGGCGCAGGGGTACCTTCGGCGCGCGGGTACCCTTGATCGCATGGAACCCGTATCCGGGCTGGTCCAGAACGGGGAGTGGCCACCGTGAGGTTGGTGATCGTGTCGGCGGGGAACGTTTCTCGAAACGTCATCGGCCGGCTGGGCGACAGATGGGAGATCACCCTGATCGACCCGGCGGAGGACTCCCTGGAGATGGCCCGCCAGATCCGCCAGGTAGACACCGTCCGAGGAGACGGATCGAGTCGGCTGGTGCTGCGCCGGGCGGGGTTGGAGGGGGCCGAGGCCCTGATCGCCGCCAGCCGGGACGACGACATCAACATGGAGGCCTGTCGCTACGCCCGTGAACTGGGGGTGCCCCGGATCATCTCGGTGGCCAGCCGCTACGAGCACCTCCCCTCATACCGGGAACTGGGCGTGACGGTGGTGTCGGCCGACAACCTGACCGCCCGACATGTCGAGATCAACCTGGACGGGCGCCGCACCCAGTCGGCGGCCTTCGCCAACGGCCTGGCGGAGGCCATGGAATTCCGCATCTCCCACGACTCGCCTCTTCGCGGAGTGTCCGTCCGGTCCCTGGGGCTGCGTTCATGGTTGGTGGCGACCGTGCTCCGAGACCAACGCCTGATAATTCCACACGGCAACACGGTCCTGGAGGAGGGGGATCTGGTGACGGTGGTCGGCGCCACCGAGGACTATGCGGACATGGTGGAGACGTTCACAGCCGGTCAAGCCAACTTTCCTCTCGACTACGGACTCTCGGTGGCGGTGTCCCTCTCCGCCGGGCCGACCGACGACGGGGTGCTCGCCGAGGCGGCGCACTTTGTGAAGTTCACCGCCGCCGACTCCATCCTGGCCCTCCACCCGCCTTTGGAGCGGATGGAACCGGAAGACGCCGAAGACCTGCGCTGCCGGATGGACCAATGGCGAATGCGTCACGAGAACATCGAGATCTCGTTCATGCCCGCCTCCGCACCGGGCATTGAGGCGCCGTTCGAAGCTGCCTCCACCGAGTCGGTCGGGGTGGTGGTGTTCCCTCGTCCTCCCGGTCGGCGAAAGGTGGTGGGACTGATCGAGATGAGCCGCCAGAAAGGAGTCCCCCTGCTGATTGCCTCGGGGCGTTTCCCCTACTCGGGTCCTCTGGTGGTGATGACGGGAGAAGAAGATGAAGAGTGGCAGGGAACCAGGGAGGCCATCGACATGGCTGCCCACTCAGGGACGGCGCTCCAGACGGTCGGGGTGCTCCCTCCCCAGTTCCTGCCCGGAGAGAAGACCCTCCAGGACATCCGGAGCCGGATCAGCCGGGTCAGGGAGGAAGCCTCCGTCCACGGCGTCACCATCCGCAGGCGCATCCTTCGGGGAAACCCGGTCCGGGTGGTCGACGAACTGTCCACGTCGTCGCTGGTGGTGATGGGCATCGGCGGTCACCCATACACCTATTTGCGTCCGGGGATCGTGGGCCTCATGGCCGCTACGGTGGACTCCTCGGTAATCCTGATTCCTTCCCGTAGCTGAAGATGATCGAGGCATCCGACGCCATCACCCTGATCCTGGTGGGCGTGGCGGCTCTGGGCCTTCCATTGGCGGCGCGGCGTCTCCGCCTTCCTCCCGTGGTGTTGGAGATCCTGTTCGGCGTGCTGGTGGGCCCGGTGCTGCACATCGTCTCATCCTCTTCCCTACTGGAATCGCTGGCCCGGTTGGGCTTTTTGATGCTCATGCTGCTCACCGGTTTCGAGATCAACATCGGGTTCTTCCAACGCCAGGGATCGGGTCCCATCGTGGTGGGCCTGCTCGGATTCGCCGCAACTCTCTCGGCTTCCTGGGTGGCCAGCCAGGTTCTGGACACCGACCCGTTCATGGTGATGGTTCTGGCCACAACCTCGGTGGGACTGGTGGTGCCGAGCCTCCGCTCCGCGGGGGTGGCTTCCCGTCCGATCGGCCAAGACATCCTGTTGGGCGCTCTCCTGGCGGACTTCCTGACGTTGCTGGGAGTCACGGTTATCGCGGTGCTGGCGGGAGGAGAGGCGGGGTGGCGTCTCCTGGGAATACCCGGCTTCTTCGTAATCGTGGCGGCCGTGCTGCTGGGCATCAGAAGAGCAGCCTGGTGGCATCCGGACCGCTTCGGAGCCCTCTTCGCCGCCGATGACACCGAAGAGATGGGTATCCGCGCCACCTTGGCGTTGTTGTTCGTGTTTGTGGGTGTGGCCAGCCTGCTGGGCATCGAGTCGGTGCTGGCAGCCTTCCTGGCCGGGGGGATCATCGCCTTGGTGTTTCGCGAGCGGGGCGCCCTTGATCGCAAGCTCTCGGGGTTCTCCTACGGGTTTCTCATCCCCATTTTCTTCATCGACGTTGGAATCCGCTTCGATCTGACTGCGGTAACCGATGTGGATGCGCTGTTGTTCACCGGCAAACTGGTGATTGCCGCCTTCGCCGTCAAGACCGCCTCGGCGCTGGTGCTGGTGTTGCGCGGGCACGGCCTCAGGTCGATCGCCGCCGCGGCCGCCCTGCTGTCCGCCCGCCTGTCCCTGATAATCGTGGTAGCCGAAATCGGGAGGCACCTGGGATTCATCTCCAGTTCCCAGGAGGGGAGCATCATTCTCCTGGCGATCGTCACCACCATCGTGGCCCCCACCCTCTTCCGCTGGCTGATCCCGGCCTCCGCGGGAGGAGAGCCGGAGGGGGCGTCGGCCGGAAGTTGACCAGGGATCCGACCGCGGTGAGCCCTAGTTGCCCGGACCGTACAGTCCGTAGCTGAGTCTGGGGTCTCCGGGGACGGCGTCGAACCGGGTCTGGTATGCCTCCCCGATCCATCGGGACCGGGCGATCAGGTTGTTTCCGACCCGTAGGCGCCCGGGCTCCCAACGCCGGAGGGCTTCCCGGACGTCCCCCCCTGCCGCCGCCAGGGCGTCTCGCAGCGCAAACGCATCGTCGCAGGCTTTGGCCGTGCCGGCCGCGGCATGGGGACGTACCGAGAACGCCGCATCGCCTATCACACAAACCCTCCCTTCGGCCATCCGGTCCGAGGCAACGTCGAATATCACCTGGATGAACAGATCTTCGGCGCCGTCCACCACCTCTCTCACCACCGGCGCCATGGTCTCGGTCGCCTCGCGCCGGATGCGGGACAAGAGGTCGGGACGGACGAAGCCGGGGGGGACGGAGGCGGCCCGCTTCACGCCCTCCCGATCGGTGAGGAGATCGTCGAGTTGAGGGCCGACCGGGCAGTTGTAGTACCAGACCAGGTTCATCAACCGCTCGCCCACCACCAGGCTTCCGGTCTGGCTGGGAATGGCGTAGGCCAGGGAATGCCCTGACGGCATCAGGCAGTAGACCATGGCGTTGACCAGTTCATCGAAGGCGGCCCCGGTGAGTCCCGACTCGGGAATGGTCCCCCTCCAGGCCACGTAGCCGGCATAGGCGGGATCCACGCCCGGACTCAGGACTGATCTCGCCAGGGAATTTATGCCGTCCGCCGCCACCAGCAGGTCGGCGCGGGCCTCCTCGCCGTCGGAGAACTCAACCCGCACCTCGTCGCTGGTCTGGGTGAACCCGACCACCTCCTTTCGCAGGTGGTAGCGGTCTTCCCCGAAGTCTGAGAGGAGGCCCCTGTAAATGGTGTTCCAGGAACTGATCAGGGATCCCAGCGGCGTCTTGGACAACACCTGGCCGCACCGGTCGACGAACGTCCACCAGTACGGGGCGATGGAGACCTCTTCGGTGCGAAGCGGGCTGTGCTCGTCGAAGTATCGATAGGTATGGGGCAACAGGATGATCCCCGCCCCCCGGTCTTGGAGCGCCTCGGAGGAGCGCTCGAAGATGTCCACCTGGCACCCCAGGTCACGCAACAGCAAACCGGCGGTCAGACCGCCGATCGACCCTCCCATGACCGCCACCCTTGGCCAACGGCTGTTGGTCAAGTCAAGCGGATCTCCCGAAGGTGGCGATCCGGTCCACCTTGCAGATGAACAGCACCCGGCGCTCGTCCATGGACGGATCCCGCAAGCCGTAGGATCCCCCCGCTCCGGTGTACTTGTCCCAGATCTTGTCCAAGTGGGCGGTAACCATCGCTCCCTCTTCGGGATCGTCCTCGGAGACCTCCCGTTCCACTGTGCACTTCATGCTCATCCAGTGGTAAGGGTTCTCCGGGTTCATCAGCATCACGGTGATCTGTGGGTTGGCTCTGATCCAGGAGGTCTTCTTCCGATGGGCGGCGACGTTCACCAGCACCCGGTCCGTGTCGCCGTCGTAATCGAACCACATCGCCGAGAGGTTGGGCCGACCGTCGCCGCCCATAACGGCCATCACCGCGGTCACCTGCCCGTCCATAAGTTGCTTGTGGTCGGGGTCGACATCGTTCAGCCCGGCGATCTGGACGCGGTTGCCTATCGAGAACTGTTTGGCCTGGAGGCCGTCGGCGACATCCAGGAACTGGGCCACTGTTATAGACATCTTCCAATGCTCCTCTCTGTGGTTAGGGGTCAGACTACCCTAGCCGCGGGCGGTGTCGATCACCGCCCGGTAAGCGGTCGGGTCTATGCGGGCGTCGATCAAGCGGGGCCGGGGTCCGTCCATAGCGGCCGCCAACTGGGCTTGGTTTTCGGCCACCACGCCTTCCATCCCGCAGGCCCGGGCCACGGCCGCGAAGTCGATGGTGCGATAACGGACCGCCCCATGCCCTCCCTGGCCGGGAAACTGCTTCAACTCGATCAGCGTCAACGCTGCATCGTTGAACACCACCACCACCACGTCGGCTCCGGTCCGCGCCACGGTCTCCAACTCGGCAAGGGGGATGCCCAAGCCGCCGTCGCCGGTCAGGCACACCGTCGGGGTCCCGGGGCGCGCCAACGCGGCCCCCAGGGCGGCAGGGAGAGCGTATCCCATGGTTGAGAGACCGTTGGAGATCAGAATCCGGCGAGGCTCGGTAACCGGCAAGAACGGCATCGCCACCAGAAAATGGGCCCCGGCGTCCAGAGTGACGGTGGCGCCGCCCTGTCTTGCGCTCCAATCCGCCACCGCCTCCACCGCCTGGTGGGGAGTGAAGCCCGGTCCGTCCCGCCAAAGAGCGCTTCGGGCCTCCCGCCAGGCTTCCTGTCCGGCGCCGGTGGCCCACCGGTGGAGGCCCAGGTCGGGGGAGAGTGACTCCAAGATCGGGCCAACCGGTCCTTTGAGTTCCGCCTCGCCCGGGAAAAAGCGCAGGGGGTTGTCCCAGGGATTAATCTCGAGCACCGGCATCGGGTACTCGAATGCACGGGGAAGAGGCTCCATCGGGTCCATTCCCACCGCCAGCACCAGGTCGCCTTGCCGGAGCAGCGGCTCCTCGAGAAGAGAGCTTGTGAAGAGCCCGCCGAACTCCGGGGTGGTCTCGTCAATCAGACCCTTGGCGTGATAGGTGGTCAGAACCGGACAGCCTGAGTCCGCCACCACCCGCCGCACCTGCCTGATCCAAGGTAGGGCTCCCGTTCCGATGATCAGCAAGGGACGCTCCGCCTTTCGGACCAATCCCCGCATCTTGTCAGGCACAGATCCGGCCTCGATGAGAGGGGGCGGATCGGGGGGAAGATCGCCGGCTACGGAACTGTCCATGTCGATGTGGACCGCGCCTTGGGGGTGCGCCGCGGCCAGACAGGCCGCCGCCTCCGACGCCCGGGCCGTCCGCGAGTGACCCACCGTCCCGCTCCACTTGGTGAGGGGTCTCATCATGGCGGGCTGATCGAACTGCTGATGTCCCACCCAGGAACGGTTGGACGCCGGAACGGTGTCGCCCACCAGCACCAGGGGTTGTTTGTCCAGCGTGGCCTGGGCCATTCCGTTGGCGGCGGAGGCCACTCCCGGCCCGCGGGTGACGACCGCCGCGCCCACAGAGTCGCTCAAGAGCCCGTAGGTGGAGGCGGCGATACACGCTGCGGACTCCGTGTGGAAAAGGGTGAAGGGGATCCCCAGTGTTGCGGCGGCCCCCACTATCTCCAGGTTTGGGCCTCCTCCCGGCACCCCGAACAGGAGCTTTGCTCCTCCCGCTCGGAGGCCTTCGACCACCTGTCGGGCCACCCCCGCCGTCATGGGCTAGGTGAAGAGTTCGACAGTGACGAAGCGTATCTCGGTGTCCCCGGCGTTCTCGAAATCGTGGACCACCGAATCGGAAGGCGTGTGCGGCAAAAAGCTGGTGTCACCCTCCTCGTAGCGACGGATGTGATAGACGCCGTCCGCGGTGCGTTGCTTGCCGATCCCGCCCTTGACCACGGTCCAGAAGTAATGGCGGTCATGAAGGTGGAAGGCGCCTCTCTCGCCGGGCTGGAGACGTACCTCCCAAACTCCCACCTCGTCATTCCGGAACAGGAGGCGCGTTCCAAGTTGTCGGTTGCCGTCTCGCGCCTCGGCCAACTCACCAGAAAAGTCCTCGGTCCGGTACCGGCCCTTTTCAATAATCTCTACCATGCCGGTAAGGCTAGTTTCCTCCTCCGGCCCCGATGGCGAGGTCAGCCGCCGACGGCCCTGCCGCGGAGGATCCAAATGATGAACTGCGGAGTCAAATGGGTGATGCAATCCTAGGATGGCGTCCATGGGACCCAATATCAGTGGGAAAGCCCCGCAGGGAGGCGTTCTGGCGGGGATGCGGGTGGTGGAACTGTCCGCGTTCGTGGCGGTGCCGCTGGCCGGGCTGACGCTCTCCTCCCTGGGCGCCGACGTTATCCGGGTCGACCCTCCCGGCGGCGGCTTGGACTACGGGCGATGGCCGGTGACGGCGGAGGGCCGCAGCATTTACTGGGCAGGCCTGAACGCGGGGAAACGATCCGTCACCCTTGACATGCGAAGCGAGCCTGCAAGATCGACCCTGGTGGACCTGATCACGGCGCCGGGCTCGGATGCGGGCATTTTCATCACCAACCTGTCTCCCTCCTGGCTACCCTATGAGCGGCTGGCCGAGCGGCGGCCCGACATGATCATGGTGACGCTGCAGGGGAGTTCCGACGGGTCAGTGGCCGTGGACTACACGGTGAACGCCGCCATGGGCTATCCGGAGATAACCGGCCCCCCGGGCGCCGGCCCTGTCAACCACGTTCTGCCGGCCTGGGATGTGATTGCCGGCAACATGGTGGCGTCAGGGGTGCTGGCGGCCGAGCGCCACCGCTTGCGCACCGGGGAGGGCCAGTTGGTGCGCCTCTCCCTCACCGATGTGGCCCTCGCAACCGTCTCCACCCTCGGCCACATAGGCGAGGTGATGGTGAACGACCACGACCGGGGCTCCCACCGGAATTACGTGTTCGGCGCCTACGGGCGGGACTTCGCCACCTCCGACGGGAGGCGACTGATGGTGGTGGTGATAACGGACAGACAATGGAAGGACCTGGTGGAAGCCACGGGATCGGCCGATGAGATGCGTCGCATCGAGCGGCGGAAGGGTCTCGATCTGCGGAGAGAGGGTGATCGCTTCCGGGCGCGGGATGAGATCTCCACGGTGCTCGAGCCCTGGTTCGCAGCACGGACCCTGGCCGAGGCAGGTGAGACGCTGGGACGTCACCGACTGTGTTGGGGACCGTATCAGTCCTTTCGCCAACTGGTCACCGACGACCCCCGATGTTCACTGGAGAACCCGCTCTTTGAGAACGTGAGGCACCCTGGCATCGGTGAGTATCTCTCCGCCTCTCATCCTCTTCAGTTCGGAGCGGGACGGGTCGGTCCCCGGCCAGCCCCCCTCATGGGTCAGCACACCGACGAGGTGCTGTTGGAGGTGTTGGGCAAAGCTGGCGTCTCGGGAAGCCGAACGGTAGCCCCCCAACCTGACGGATTGTCTGCCCCTTTCTCTCCGGCAGGGTGATATTCGAACTTTCCTATGACGCCGGCTCGCATCAGACCATATCATCCAAGTGCCGGGCGGCTCACCCCTACGGCCGGTGAACCTTCGCGACACATTGATTGTTTAACCAGGTTGTCGATGTCGACCCCAAAGAGGCCCGGGACCAGGACCTTTAGGAGGTGAGTGGCTTCGAGGTGAAGAGAGTCCTCTTGTCGGTGGCGGACAAGAGCGGGATCGTCGAGTTCGCCCGTCAACTGGCGGGTTTGGGCGCCGAAATCGTCTCATCGGGAGGCACCGCCCGCGCCATCAGGTCGGCAGGAGTGGAGGTGACAGCCACAGATGATGTGACCGGCGCTCCCGAGATGCTGGGCGGTCGGGTCAAGACGCTACACCCACAGATCCATGGGGGCATTCTCGCCGATCCCGATGATCCCACCCACCAGGCTGATCTGCGACGGTTCGGCATCGAGGGTTTTCAGTTGGTGGCCGCCAACCTCTACCCGTTTGCCCATGAGCCGGGGATCGAGCAAATCGACATCGGCGGGGTGGCTCTGCTCCGAGCCGCCGCCAAGAACCATGAGCATGTGGCTGCCGTCTCCTCGCCGCATCAGTACGCCGAGGTCATCGAAGCGCTGCGATCCGGCAGCTTGGACCGGGAGTGGCGCCGGCGCCTGGCGGCTGAAGCCTTCGCTTACACCGCCCGATACGATGCTGCCATCGCCCGGTGGTTCTCCCCTCCGGAGGCCCTTGCGGATCCCCTGGTGATCACCCTGCGCCGCCGCCAGAGGACCCGCTACGGAGAGAACCCGCATCAACAGGGAGCGCTGTACGCCCCCGACCGTGACGGCTTCCGGGGATCGGAAGCACTGCTCCTCCAGGGAAAGCCCATGTCCTACAACAACTACGCAGACGTCGAGGCGGCCGTTCGTTTGGTGGCAGACCTGGAGGGGGCCGGCTGCGTGATCGTGAAGCATGCCAATCCCTGCGGGGTTGGCGTCGGGACGGATCCAGCGGAAGCCTTCATGCGGGCGTGGGAGGGAGACCCGCAGTCGGCCTTCGGCGGCGTGGTTGCGTTCAACTGCCCTGTCAGCGCCCCCGTGGCGGAGCGTCTGGCCGGCGTGTTTGTCGAGGTTGTTGCCGCCCCCCGGATGGAGAAGGAGGCTGTCGCCATCCTCTCCCGGAAGCCTGCCTTGCGGGTCTTGGAAACCCCGCCGAGGAGGCCAACCGAGTGGGAGGTCCGGTCTGTGGGGTCCGATTTCCTGGTCCAGACCCCCGACCACGTCGTCCCGATCCCCTCCGAGTGGCGGGTGGTATCAAGGGTCCCCCCCGACGCCCGGCAACTCTCCGACCTGAGACTGGCCTGGACGGTGGCGGCGCACGCCAAATCGAACGCAGTGGTGATATGTCGCGACGGCCGCTCGGTGGGAGTCGGCGCTGGCGATCAGAGCCGGGTGGGGGCTGCCCGTAGGGCGATATCGGTGGCCGGGGACCGCGCCAGGGGCGCGGCCGCCGCATCCGATGGGTTTTTTCCGTTCACCGACGGGCTGGATACCCTAGCATCCATGGGCGTGACTGCCGTTGTTTCTCCCGGGGGGTCGGTGCGCGACGCGGAGGTGATCGCTGCCGCCGACCAACACCGGATGGCCCTTCTGTTCACCGGCCGCCGGCACTTCCGCCACTGATGGCCGCCATGCTCTTGAAGGGGGCGGCGGCCGCCTCGGCCGTGATGGAGGAGGTGGCTGCCGGAGTCGCCGACCTGGCCCGGTCGGGCTACGTGCCCGGCTTGGCCACGGTGTTGGTGGGGGACGATCCCGCTTCTCACACCTATGTCCGCGCCAAACGCCGCGACGCGGCCAAGGTCGGGATTCGCTCCATCCATCACCAACTGGAGGAGATACCCTCCCAGGAAGAGTTGGAGGACCTGGTGAATGCCCTGAGCGCCGATCCCGGCGTGGATGGCATCCTGGTGCAACTGCCTCTCCCGCACGGTCTGGACGAGGGAAGGGTGGTGGGTTGCATCGACCCCCGCAAGGATGTTGACGGGCTTCACAACGAGAACCTGGGACGCCTGGTGGCCGAGCTTCCGGGCCCCCGACCCTGCACTCCCGCCGGAGTCATGCGAATCCTCTCACACTATGACCTGCCCGTCTCCGGGAAGCGGGCTGTCGTGGTGGGCCGGAGTTTTCTGGTGGGAAAGCCCTTGGCGTTGTTGTTGGCCACCAAGGGCGCGGACGCCACGGTAACCGTCGCCCACTCCCGCACCGTCGACCTTGAGTCGCTCTGCCGGGAAGCCGACATCCTGGTGGCGGCGGTCGGGAGAGCCAAGATGGTGAAGGCCTCCTGGGTCAAGCCGGGTGCGGTGGTCGTCGATGTCGGAATCAACCGCACCGACGAGGGACTGGTCGGGGATGTCGACTTCGCTGAGGTCTCGGAGGTAGCCTCCGCTATCACCCCGGTGCCCGGCGGCGTCGGCCTGATGACCAGGGCGATGCTGATGTCCAACACCCTGTCGGCCGCCCGCGGGAACATTTCCGGATTGGGTGGGGTTGGATAGAAGAGATATTCTCTGGTTCTTATTCGAGAAGTGATTCGAAGACGAAAATGGTTACCTTTCAGGATTTGCTTAGAAGAGTCAAGGCCCGGATAAGGGAAGTGACCCCGGCCGAGGTCGAGCCCCGGCTGGGAGACGAAGACCTGCTCTGGCTGGATGTGCGGGAACACGAGGAATACGAGCAGGGCGCCATTCCCGGCGCCCAACTCATTCCCAGGGGGCTATTGGAGTCTTCCATCTCCATGCAGGTGCCCGATCCCGACACGGAGATAGTGGTCTACTGCGCGGGAGGGGCCAGGTCGGCTCTCGCTGCCCTGTCACTGCAAGAGTTGGGTTATGAGAACGTGGTGTCCATGGCCGGAGGGTTCGGCCAGTGGAAGGCGGAGGGTCGTCCCTGGTCCGAGCCGGTCACGCTCTCCTCCGACCAGAAGGTGCGTTACAGCCGGCACACCATGTTGCCCGAAGTTGGAGAGGAAGGCCAGGCCAAGCTATTGAATTCTCGCGTGCTGCTGGTGGGTGCGGGCGGACTGGGTTCTCCCGCCGCCCTCTACCTTGCGGCCGCTGGTGTGGGAGTGCTGGGTGTGGTCGACTTCGATGTGGTGGACGCCTCCAATCTCCAGCGACAGATTCTTCACAACATGGACCGGCTTGGGCATTCCAAGGTGGAGTCGGCGCGCGAGACGCTCACCGCCCTCAATCCCGACGTCAAGGTGGAGCCCTACGGGGAGCGGCTCTCGGCCGCCAATGTTCTGGAGGTGATGTCCGGATTCGACCTGGTGGTCGACGGCGGAGACAACTTCCCGACCCGCTACCTGGTGAATGACGCTTCTCTGCACCTCCGAATCCCGGTGGTGCACGGCGCTATCTTCCGCTTCGAGGGCCAGGCCAGTGTTTTCCACCCCTACCAGGGCCCCTGCTACCGGTGCCTCTTCCCCCAGCCCCCTCCTCCGGAGCTTGCCCCCTCCTGTGCGGAGGCCGGTGTGCTGGGCGTACTGCCGGGGATCATCGGTTCCATCGAGGCCATGGAAGCCATCAAGATGCTTCTAGGGATAGGAGAGCCGTTGGTAGGGAGGCTTCTCACCTACGATGCCCTCACCGAGGACTTCCGGATCTTGAACCTGCGCCGCAACCCGGACTGCCTGGCGTGCGCCGACGAGGATCGGCCGCCTGCCATCGTGGAATACGACCAGTACTGTATGCCCGCCGGGTCGGTTGCCAGGACCGTCTGACCGACTCGGCTTTTCCCCCGGCGGGGAGATCTCTCATGTTTGACGAACAATCATCTATCCGCGTTCCCGAACCAGTCCACCGGACGATGGTCGAGCACGCCCGTGACTGCTATCCCCAGGAGGCATGCGGGTTGTTGGCGGGACACCCGGATGGTCGCCTGACCAAGGCTTATCCCATGACCAACATTGCCCACTCGTCGGTCAACTATGTGATTGACCCGAGAGAGCACTTTGGGGCGATGCGGGATGCGGAGTCGAAAGGCTGGGAGTTGGTTGGAGTGTTCCATTCACATACCCATTCCCCCGCTTACCCGTCTTCCACCGACGTGGCGTTGGCCGTGGAACCGGATTGGCTCTACGTGCTGGTGGGCATGGAACGGATCGATGCCCTATCCGTGCGAGGATTTCGCATCCGCGACAGCCGGATCACCGAGAAGACTTTGAGCTTCGACGCCCACTCCTAGGAGGAACCTCACAATGATGCATACCATTCGCTTGCCCACGATTCTCCGGGTTCACGCCGGAGGGGACTCCTCGGTGACCGCCTGCGGGTCCACCGTGGGAGAGGCGTTCTCCGACCTGGGCAGGCGGTATCCGGCTCTGGCGTCCCAACTCCTCGATCCGGACGGCTCGGTGCCGGTGTTCGTCAATGTCTTCCTCAACGACGAGGACATCCGTTATCTCAAGGGTTTGGACACTCCTATTACGCAACCGTCGGAGATCACTGTACTTCCGTCGGTCGCAGGTGGTTGATGCCCTCCCAGGCGTCAACGGTTCTTGCTCCTACTCCCTTAGTCCGATTGGAGGCGCTTTCCCCTCCGGGGGTTGACGTCTACGCCAAGCTGGAGTGGTTCCTGCCCACCGGTTCCCTGAAGGACCGCGTGGCGGTGGCAATGATGGAGAAGGCTCGGGCCGAGGGCCGGTTTTTGCCTGGCACAAGGCTCCTGGAACCATCGTCGGGGAACACGGGAATCGCCATGGCCCGGCTGGCCATGCTGTGGGGCGTCCCGCTCACGGTGGTGATGCCTGAGGGCTCCAGCATCGAGCGGATCGAGATAATGAAGACGTTCGGAACCGAGGTCATCTTCTCTCCGCAGTCAGAGGGCGCGAACGGGGCGGTGCGCATGGCCGAGCGGATAGCCGCAACCGGTGACTACCTGATGTTGCACCAGTACGCCAATCCGGCCAATGTCGAAGCGCATTATGCGGGAACCGGTCGGGAGATCGTCACCCAACTCGACAGGGTGGATGCTCTGGTCGCCGGGCTGGGGACCGGCGGGACTCTGATGGGCGCCGGCGCGGCGGTCCGAGAGTCCTTCCCGCGAGCGCAGGTAGTGGCCGCCGAGCCTCCGGTGGGAGAACTCATCACGGGCCTCCGCTCCATGGAGGCGGGCTACATCCCTCCCATTTTCGACGCGGATCGCATCGACCGGCGAGTCCTGGTACGCCTTCGGTCCACCATCGAGCACACCCGCCTGCTGCTCACCGCCGAGGGATTGTTCGCCGGGCCTTCCTGCGGGGCGGCGTTGGCGGTTGCGCTGCGGGTGGCGAGGGAGATGCGCTCGGGGACGGTGGTGACCATCTTCCCCGACGCCGGGTGGAAATACCTCTCAACCGGCATCTACACCGGGCCCCTCGACCAGGCTGTGGATAGGGCCTCCGACCAGATTCTCTGGTGATTGGGACGGCGACGGTCGGGGCCGAAACTCATATCTGAGATAGTCGAAGCTCCGGCGCAGGAACCGGTTTGGTTCGGCGCCCGGTTTTCTAGAGGGCTGCAATGAGGCCGCCTGCGGCGGCGGTTAGCAGGACGACCAGCCAGGGCGGTACCTTCCAGAACGCCAGGAGGCCGAATCCGGTCAGGGCCAGCGCCAGATCCGAAGGCCGGCGGATGGCGTTGGTCCACAACGGGTCGTAGAGGACTACTAGGAGGATCCCGATCACCGCCGCGTTGACTCCCCTCAGCGCCGCCTGGACCCCGGCGTGGGCGCGCAGGGCCGAGAAAAAGGGCAAGGTGGCCATCACCATCAGCAGGGACGGCAGGAACAGCGCCACCAAGGCCAGCGCCGCCCCGGGTATCCCGTTGGGCTCCGGAGTCATGACCGCTCCCAGGTACGAGGAGAATGTGAACACCGGCCCGGGTATGGCCTGGGCGGCGCCGTACCCGGCGATGAAGAGTTCGGGATCCACCCAGCCGGTGCCGACCACCTCCGGTTCCAGTAGGGGCAGAACCACCGGTCCGCCGCCGAAGACCAGCGCTCCCGCTCCGTAGTAGGCGTCGGTCACCTCCACGAACTCGAGTTCGGTAACCCGGCTGGCAATAGGAAGAGCGGTAAGAAGGCCGAAGAAGACGACGGCGGCTATCACTCCCGACTTCCGGCTGAGAGCCGGTGAGGGGCGTCGGGAGGAGTCGGCTGGGCGATCCCGGCAGAACCTCCATCCCAATAGGCCTCCCAGGACGATCACCAACACCGTGGTCGTCCTGGCGGGAGTCTGGAAAGCGATCAGGGCGACCGCAGCCGCAACCGCCATCGAACTGCGGAACGGGTCCGGCGCCAGATTGGACCACAGCTTCCACACTGCCAGGGCCACCACCGGCACGGCCACCACCACCAGACCGTGTACCCATCCCTGTGCCTGTTGGCCGATTCGGGAGGCGCCCAAACCCAGCGTGGTGAGAATGACGGCCGAAGGAAGGGTGAAACCCAACCATGCCGCCAATCCTCCCCGCAGCCCTCCCCTCACCATTCCGATCGCAAAACCCAGTTGGGAACTGGCCGCGCCGGGGAACGCCTGGGAAAGGGCTAGGAGGTCTGCGAACGTTCCCTCGTCCACCCACCTCCGTCTCTCGACGTACTCCTCATGGAAGTAGCCGAAATGTGCAACCGGTCCTCCGAATGAGGTAAGGCCCAACCGGAGCGCAACCCAAAAGACCTCCCAGAACCTCCCTTTCCGGGACGGGGGTACGTCGGATGGGATGTTCACCAGGCTCAAAATAACAGGCCAACGGCAGCGCGATATCGAGGGGGAGTAGGGAGCAGGGTCCCCTCAGAACTCTCGGTTGACTACGAAACTTGCCAAGTCCAGCAGTTCCTCGGCAGGCTGCTCCTCGAGATCGGCGGCGGTTAGAGCTTGGGCGGCGCGTTGCATGCAGTCCCGGGCGGCTTCTGCGGTGGCGGAGCGCCCACCCGCCTCCTCCACGAGGGCTGCGGCCCTGGCGATGTCGCTCTCGTTGAGGTGCTCCTGGGCGTAAAGGTCGGCCAGCATCTCGCCGGCCCTGGTCCCCGAACTGAGGGCGACGGCAACCGGGATGGACTTCTTGCGCTCCCTCAGATCGTTCCCGGCGGGCTTCCCGGTGACGGCGGGTTCACCCCAGATGCCCAGCAGGTCGTCGATGGCCTGGAAGCAGAGTCCCAGTTCTCGGCCGAAACGGCGCAGCGCCTCGACGGTCTCCGGCGGTGCGTCAGCCAGGATCGCCCCCACCGCACTTGCGTGCGCCAGCAGAGCGCCCGTCTTGCGGGACACCATCTCCCAGCACTCGGTCACCCCGACGGTGTCCTGACGGTTGAAGGACATGTCCATGTACTGGCCGGCGATCATCGCCATCGTGGCCTGGACCAGGTCGGTCGCCGCGGCGGTGCGGGCGGGCGTGGCCTCCTCGAGAAGCAACTCGAAAGCGAGTCCCATCAGCGCGTCGCCCACGATGATGGCGTCCCCCACGCCGAAGACCTTCCACACAGTCGCCCGGTGGCGCCGTTCGTCGTCGTCGTCGATGATGTCGTCATGGATCAGGGAGAAGTTGTGGACCAATTCGACGGCCACTGCGCCCGGGAGGGCTATCTCGGGCGGAGCGCCGGCCGCTCCGGCCGACAGGAGGGCCAGGGTCGGGCGTACGCCCTTGCCGTGAAGACTTTCCTCCAGCGGGGACCCGCAGGGGTCGACCCAGCCGAAGTGATAGCGCGCCGGGAGTCCCAGATCAGGTGAGAGGCGCCTGGTGGCTGCCTCCAGAGCTGGCTCGACCAGGGTGCGGGCCCACTCCAGCACTTCGGGTGTGCGACGCTTCATGCCTGTATCCGCGCTGCCGACCGATGGGCTGTGGGGAGGCGGGGCGGGGCGGCGGCTGCGAACCGGGCGGCCAGGCCTCCCGCTCGGATCCCGCTGCGAACCGCCCCCTCCATGGTGGCCGGCCACCCCGTGTCGCACCAAGCCCCCGCCAGGTACACACCCGGTATGGCGCACTCGGCGCCGGCGCGGAGCCGGTGGGTCCCCGGCACGCCGTTGAAGGTGGCGGTCGGCTCCCGGGTGACGATCGACTCGGTGACGGTTGCCCGAGCGGCGGCGGGAAGCAGGCGGGCCAACTCGCCGCTGAAGTGGGCAATCAGGTCCGCTGCGCTCCATCCGAGGTAGGTATCGGCCGCCGAGAGGGAGAGGGCCAGACACTGGCGGCCGTCATCGAGGCCGGCCGCCTCGGTCCGGTCGAACACATACTCCACGTCGCTTTCGACGGCGGCGAACATTCCCAGGTCGGTGACCGGACGGTCGTACACCAGGTGCACGTTAATGATCGGCGAGACTCCGAGGTCTCCCAGCCGGTCCTGGGCGGGAAGGCTGCCGGGCGGGAGAAGAGAGCCCACCGCATCGTGGGGCACTGCCACCACCACCGAGTCTGCCTCGACCGGCGCTCCGTCGATCTGCACGGAGAGACCGCCGGAGGAGTTGGCCCGTACGCCGGTGACGCCGGCCCGAGTCCTGACCACTGCACCGGCGGACTCCAGGGCCCGTCGGGCGGCGTCGCCGTGCAGGGCCGCCAGGGGCACCCTGGACCAGCCGATGTCGGCCGCGGGGGCGTCGGTCAGCAGTCCGGTCACAAACACCTTTGCGGCGAGCTTGAGGGATGCTTGGGCGGCCGTGACGTTGACCGTGGGCAGCACCACCAGGTCCCAGAAGGTCTCTACGGCGGTCGGGTCTTGGCCGTGTTCGTATAGCCAGTCGCCGAACGCGACGTCGTCCAGCGCCGGGTCGTCGGGATCGAGACGGCGGAGAGCCCTCCCTGCTCGCAGCACCCTCAGCCGCTGGCGGAACTTCAGGTGGGGATAGGTCAGCAACGCCGGAGCCAGATGCACCGGCGCGGGACCGGCGGTGCGCCGGATGGCGCCCCGTGGCCCGCCGGGCCGGAGCACGGGAATGTCCAGTCGGCGCTGGAGGAACACGCGGTCCGCTGCGCCGATTCGCTTGAGGAATGTCCGGTAGGCGGTGCAGCAACGCAGGAACACATGCTGGCCGTTGTCGAACCAGATCCCCCGGCGCTGGAACGACCAGGTGGCGCCGCCCAGACGGGGACGCCGCTCCAGCAATGTCACGTTGGCTCCCCGGTCGACGGCTTCCACTGCCGCAGCCAAACCGGCCAATCCGCCTCCCACTACCAGGACCCGGTTCGGGCTGTCGCTCACGGGCGAAGACCGGAAACGCTGCGCAAGGCCACGAGCGCCTTCTCCCGCCGAGGGAGGCTGACGCGTTCGGTGAGCGGACGGGTGGGCTGGGCGAGAATGCGATCCAGCAACCGCCGGTAGATGCCGGCCATGGCGGCCGTGCAGGCTCTGCTTCGGTGGTCCAGGTAGCCAAGCAACACCAGGCCCCGTTCGAACCAGGCAACCGCCTGTTCAGCGACATGCTTTATCAAAGCCCCCACCCTGTCGGGCGGGGCCCACTGGCCCGGGACTACTCCAAAGCGGTCCCGTTCCTGCTCGGGAAGGTAGATTCGTCCCATCTGGTGGTCCTCGCGGAGATCACGCAGCATGTTGGTGAGTTGCAGAGCCACCCCCAAGTCGTCCGCAAGACGCGAGGCTTCCACGTCCGGTTGGAGGCGCCGGTTCGCCTTGGTGCCGAAAACACCCAGGGATAGGCGGCCGACCGAACCAGCCACAAGGCGGCAGTAGCGGACAGTGTCGTCCATGGTCAGGTAAGTCTCGCCCCTTACGTCCTGCTCGCATCCCTCCACGATCTCGTGGAGCGCCCCGACGGGAATGGGGTATTGACCGGCGGCGTGGGCCACGGCAACCAGAACCGGATCGGAGGGGTCCGAGACCCCGCCCTCCTCCAACGTTCCGATCGCCGAGTGAAGGTGTTCCAGGGCGGCGAGCTTGCGGTCCCTAGACCAGTCACCGTCGCCGACGTCGTCGATGCGCCGGGACATGGCGTACAGCGCCGCCATGGCATGGCGCTTGGGAGTTGGAAGCAGCCGGATGCCGTAGGCGAAGTTGCGAGCCTCGGCCCAGGTGATCTCCTCGCACCGCCGGTAGGCCGACTCGGGGGTGATCATCGGGCAGGCCGTCGCCGGCGGACCACCGAGCCCAGGTACAGCGGGACTAGCCAGCGGATGAGCCGCAGGTCCCCGGCTTGGCGGTTGCCGCCCAGCACGTCGAAGCGGGCCGCCGAGATGGCGTCCAGGCCGGCCAGGCCCCCGGCCACGAATCCGGCGACGGCGAGGCGGGGGTATCCCCTCAGGGAGGCCACCAGCCACCGTCCCTCCTCGATCATTCCGCGGGTGCGCCCGACCTGGTGAGCGACCAGCCTTCGCAGCCTCTCCCCGGTCGTCGGCGCCAGCAGGTCCCCGGGAGTGCATCCGAAGCGTTCCATGTCATCGGCGGGCATGTAGATCCGGCCTGCTCTGGCGTCCTCGCCCAGGTCCTGGAGGTGCTCCAAGACCTGAAGGCCGCTGCATACGGCGTCCGAGGCGGCGAGGCGGTCGTCCGTGGCCGCTTCGGAAACGGCCAGGACCAGATGTCCAACGGGGTTCGCCGATAGCCGGCAGTATTCCATCAATTCGTCCCAGTTTGCATAGCTCTTCTTGTGCTGATCCATCCGGTTGGCGGCCAGCAGCCGGTCGAACGGAGTGCGGGAGAGGCCGAAGGCCTCAACCGTGGGTAGTAGTGCGCGGAAAACGGGGTGGGAGGCGTTTCCGGCGAACAGCTTATCCAGTTGTTGCTCCAGCCAGTCCAGGGCGGCCAGGCGGTCACCGGGGTACTCGTCGCCCAGATTGTCGGTGAGGCGGGCATATCCGTAAATGGCTTGCAGGTGGCGGCGCAGACCGTCGGGCAGCGCTCTCAGCGCCACCGGGAAGTTCTCGTGGCCGGCTCGGGCCATGATGTCCTCGAGGTCTGTGTGCTCTCTGAGGGTCTCGGACGACGCGGGCGAGGTCTCCGGCCTGTGGGTACCTCCCTCTGGTCCCCGGTCAGTTGTTCTCTTGATGGAACCACACCCCCGCCCAACGGGCACCGCGGTCGGCGTTACGGACGCGCTCTCACCAGGAAGAGCGCAAACCAACACTAGTGAGGTCAGATGTTTGGATTAATGTTTTGGGGCAATGAAGATCTCGATAATCACCATCTTCCCCGAGTACTTTCCCCAAGCCCTGGCGGTGGGGATCTTGGGGCGGGCCCTCGAGGCCGGGTTACTGGAGGTGGACCTGATCGACCTCCGGGACTACGCGGAGGGTACCCACCGGGCGGTGGACGACGCCCCTTTCGGGGGAGGCCCGGGCATGGTGATGATGCCCGAGCCCCTCGCCAAGGCGTTGGATCCCCTCGAGGGGACCCATAGGGTGCTTTTCACACCGGTCGGCCGACGTCTTGATCAGGACATGCTGGACCGGTGGTCGGACCTCGATCACCTGACCCTGGTGTGCGGCCGCTACGAGGGGGTGGACGAGCGGATCGCCCAGCACTTCATCGACGAGGAAGTATCGGTGGGCGACTACGTGCTGGCAGGAGGGGAGGTGGCCGCCCTCCTGGTGACCGAGGGGATAGTCCGCTTGCTGCCTGATGCGGTCGGGAATCCCTGCTCGGTGGTCTTCGAGTCGTTCCGCGAGGGGCTGCTGGAAGAGCCGGTCTACACGCGGCCTTCGGATTTCAGGGGCTGGCAGGCACCCGAGGTGCTGCTCTCCGGTGACCATCGACGCATCGCCGCCTGGAGAACCGCCCAGCGAAGGGAGCGAACGCGGGATCGTCGGCCCGATCTACTGGAGGGAAAGTGCAATGTTGAGGAGTGGTAAGCTAGGGATTAGGCGGGTGTCCGCCAATCCCTCTTTATCAACGCCACAGGTTTGACTATGAACGACATTCGGTTGCTTGAACAAGGTTTTCTCCGAGATGACCTGCCCGATTTCCGACCCGGAGACACCGTTCGCGTCCATGTTCGGGTGATGGAGGCCGGCCGGGAGCGCATACAGGCTTTTGAGGGAGTGGTGATAGGCCGGAGCGGGGGAGGCTTACAGGAGACCTTCACCGTTCGCAAGATCAGTTTCGGGGTGGGGGTGGAGCGTATCTTCCCGGTTCACGCCCCGATTGTGAGCCGGATTGAGGTCCTTCGGAAGGGGCTGGTACGCCGGGCGAAGCTGAATTACCTGCGGGGCCGTTCGGGTAGGTCGGCCCGCATAAAAGAGAGACGCGACTGACCGAAACTCAGCCTGAAGGCATCCTCCCGGTTCCCGTCACGGACCCCGAGGAGCAAGAAGCGTCTGACCCCAACGGTGTGCAGGCGACACCGGCTCGCCCCGGTTGGCGGTTCAAGTCGGCGGTGGCGGAGATGGCCGTGCTTTTGCTGGGGGCGGTCATCTTGGCGGTTCTCATCAAATCGCTTCTCATCCAGCCTTTCGAGATACCTTCCCAATCCATGCATCCCACGCTCCAGGTGGGAGACCGCGTGATGGTGTCCAAGGTGAGTTTTCTCTTCGGCGAGCCGGCCAGGGGAGATGTGGTGGTCTTTTCGCCTCCTGGCCGTCCTGATCCGGACCGCAATGTGCTGGAAGTGGTGTGGCACGAGGTCCGGGAGGCCTTCGGCTGGTATGACATATCAGAGGCCGACCTGATCAAGCGGGTGATCGCCACCGGAGGAGACCGAGTCGAGATTCGGCGAAGCGAGGTCTGGGTGAACGGTGAACTCCTGGAGGAGCCGTACCTGGGGTCTTCCACACAGCAGGATCTCACGGTTGAGGTGCCCGAGGATCACATCTTTCTGATGGGAGACCACCGGGCCAAGTCTTCTGACAGCCGGGTGTTCGGGACAGTCCACGAGGACATGGTGGTGGGCAAGGCCGTCTTTCGCATCTGGCCACTGGGCCGCATGGGCGGGATCTAGACAGAATCAGGCTCAAAAACCGGCGCTGGTGGAGGGGGTCAGACAGGCTTGAACCAGGGTTGTCACACCCCTGCGGCAAACCTGAGGAGTGGATCTCCGAGGCGACCATCCCTCCCGCCGGGGCATCGGCCTGGCAGCCGAAGAACTGGCTGCCCGTTTTCTGGAGAGCAGGGGTCATCTGGTATTAGCCCGCAATTTGAGGGTCGGTAGGGGGGAAATCGACATACTGGCCGAGATCGGCGGGGAGAGAACGGTCGTCGAAGTCAGGAGCCGGTGGGCCGCCTCTGACGCGAGGTCGCCGGACCCGTTGGACTCCTTCGACGCCGCCAAAGCGCGACAGGTGAGAAAGCTGGCGGCATCCCAGCCTGCCCGGGCGCGTCGCGTCGATCTGATCACGGTCCGATTCCATCGGGACGGGGTGGACCTGCTCTGGCTGCCCAGAGCCGGCTAGCGGGTTATCCCGCCAGGAACGCCCATAGCACCACGGCGATGGTCACCGCCAGGGCGGCGGCCACCATAACCAGGTCGGCGGTGGTCTTTCGCTGGGGGCGGAACGGATTGAATCCCATCTGAGGACCCAACCTAGCGCGACGCTTTACCCTATGGAAATATGTGGCTCGAGACCGAGGATCGTGGACCGACGCGGATGCTGTGGCTGAACCGTCCCTTCCGCAAGAACGCCATCCCTCCCGAGGGATGGAGAGACCTGCAGGAAGCTTTCTACGCCTTTGAGCGTTCCTCCCAACGGGTACTGGTCATGTCGGGACGAGGGGGCGACTTCTGCGCCGGCGCCGATCTCGATCCGTCCGCCAGCCCCCGATCGGGCGGGGTGGTGGACGCCCAGCGCCGTTTGAAGGTGGTAGGGGACACCGCCGTGGCGCTTCATAAGCTGACCAAGCCCACCGTGGCGGCGGTGGACGGAGTGGCCGTGGGAGCGGGAATGAGTCTCGCCCTGGGATGTGATGTGGTGGTTGCCACCCACAGGGCACGGTTCTCGGCCATCTTCGCCCGCCGGGGCTTGAGCCTGGATATGGGCCTGAGCTGGTTGCTTCCCCGGCTGGCCGGCGCCCAGTTCGCCAAGGAGATCGCACTGTCGGGCCGGATGGTCTCCGCCGCCGAGGCGTTGGAGAGGGGGCTGGTGTGGGCAGTGGTGGACCCCGATCGGCTGGAGGAGCGGGCAGCCGAGGTGGCCGAGGGGTTTCTGGCGGGGGCGCCCCTGGCGCAGATGTTCATCAAGCAGGGACTTGATCGTTCCTGGGAGTTGTCTCTCGAAGAGGCGACGGCCTGGGAGGGACAGTCCCAGTCGATATGCCTGGGCACCGACGACCATCGAGAGGGAGTGGCCTCTTTTCTTCAAAAGCGGCCCCCGCGGTTCCGCGGTCGCTAACTCGCCGGTTCCGGGTCGGCGCGGTCTTGTGAATCAAATTCGTTTGTCGCGGTAAAACCTGGAGAGGGGGGACAGCGAGGCCGGGGGTATCGCCCCATGCTGGTGGGGTGAGCACACGGGTGTATTCGGCGGCGATGACAGGGGCGACGCCCCGGCCGGTAAGCGTTGAAGTCCATCTGGGCAAGACCCGCTCCAAGTTCGGTCTGGTGGGACTGCCCGATACGGCGGTGAGAGAGGCCCGCTACCGCGTCAGGGCCGCCATGGCCTCATCCGGATATGAGATGCCCCGGAGCGAGGTGACCGTGAACCTTGCGCCGGCCGATCTTCCCAAGGCCGGATCGGCCTTCGACCTTCCCATCGCCTTGGGGGTGCTGATCGCTGACGGGAAGGTCTCGATCAGGCACCCGGGAGTGGTGGCAGTGGGGGAACTGGCGTTGGATGGGCGGGTCAGATCGTGCCGCGGCGTCTTGGCGGCCACCCTGGTGGCGGTCCGCCAAGGCATTCCCTGCATAGTGCCCCGGGAGATGGCGGAGGAGGCGGCATTGGTGCCGGCGGTGGATGTCTATGCAGTGGACCGGCTGGCCGAGGCGGTAAGTGCGTTGGAGGGGAGGAGTGCTCCCTCCTCCCGCCGGACGCCCGAGGCGCCCAAGCTCTCCGTCCCGGACATGGCGGACGTGCGCGGTCAGGAGTTCGCCCGGAGAGGCGTGGAGATTGCCGCGGCCGGTCGTCACCACCTCCTCATGTCCGGTCCTCCCGGAATGGGAAAGACGATGCTCGCCAAGCGGCTTCCCGGGATCCTTCCCCGCTTCACGGGGGAGGAGGAGATGGAGGTGGCGTGTGTCTGGGCGGCGGCAAACCGTCGCCGCCCGGTTCGGGTCCGGCCGTTCCGCGCTCCTCATCACACGGCTTCGGTGGCAGGGCTCCTGGGCGGGGGGAGCGGGATCCCGACGCCGGGAGATCTCTCTCTGGCTCATCACGGAGTGTTGTTCCTGGACGAGTTGGGGGAGTTCCCGGCTCATCTCATCGACGCGCTTCGCCAGCCCTTGGAGGATGGATTGGTCACCATCACCCGCAGGGGGGTATCGGTGACTTTTCCCTGCCGGGCGCTGGTGGTCGCCGCCACCAACCCCTGCCCGTGCGGCTGGTCGAACGACACCGTGCGACAGTGCCGATGTTCCCCGGCTTCGGTGGAACGCTACCGGCGTCGGCTCTCGGGTCCACTGCTGGACCGCTTCGACGTACGTGTATTCCTGGGGCGAATGGAGAAGGGGGAGATGACCGGGAATCCCGGGGAGCCCAGCGAGGCTGTGCGGAAGAGAGTCGAGAGGGCGCGGGAGATCCAGGCCCGACGCGGCGGGCTCAACGGAGACCTGTCCCCGGCTGCCCTGGACGCTCTTGCGTGGAGCGGCAAGGCCAAGCGAGTACTGGCGGGAAACATCGACCGGGGCAACCTCACCGGCCGGGGCTATGACCGGGTACGGCGGGTAGCCAGGACCCTCGCCGACCTAGGAGGATCGGAGCGGGTGGAGAGCGTCCACGTGCTGGAAGCTCTTTCCTACCGAACCGGGGTTTGAGCCCGAAGGCGCCCCCGGTCCCGTACTTCTCCCACCGGCTGCGTCTGGCCTATTCGGGACTGCATCCCGAGCGGATTCACAGCCTGGTGAAAGCCTCCGACCCGGCGGGGGCGGTGCGGAGGATCGAGGCGGGCAGGGTCAGGGTCTCCCCGGCCGCGCGTGAAGCGGTCGGGATCCCGGCCGAGCGGCGCATGGAGGAACTTGCCTCCTCGGGCCTCTCGGTGGCGCTGTTGGGCACGGATTCCTACCCTCCCTGGCTGGCCGCCATCCCCGACCCGCCCGATCTGCTCTTCGTCAGGGGAGTCCTCCCGACGTCGCCGGGGGTGGCGGTGGTGGGATCCAGAAGAGCAACCCGCTATGGCGTCAACCTTGCCAAGGCCGCCGGCGCGGCAGTGGCGCGGCGCGGCGCGGTGGTGGTCAGTGGATTGGCGCGTGGGATAGATGGGGCCGCGCATCAAGGGGTGGTGGAAGCCGGAGGTCGGGGAGTAGCGGTTCTGGGATGCGGTCTCGACCGGTGGTATCCGGTCTCTCATCGGCGGCTGGGGGAGGCGCTCTTGGAGAACGGTGGGGGCGTGGTGACCGAGTACCCGCCCGGGACCGTTCCCGAGCCGTGGCGGTTTCCGGTGCGAAACAGGATCATCACCGGTCTGTCCCGGGTGGTTCTGGTGGTGGAGGCGGCGGCGGGAGGGGGAGCCCTGATCAGCGCCCGGTTGGGCCTTGAGCAGGGACGGGAGGTGCTTGCCGTCCCCGGAGACGTCAACCGGGCAACTTCCCGTGGTTGCAACGAACTGATCCGAGATGGGGCCATGCCGGTGTTGGGAACCGCTGACCTGTTGGACTTGCTGGAGCAGGAGGGCATTGTCAGTCCGATCGGGGCCGGTCACCAGGGGTCCGCACCGGACGACGCAGAGGGAGGCTTGGTAGAAGCAATTGGAGAGGCCGGCGCCACCTTGGAAGTCTTGGCCGAGCGGATGGGATGGCCCCTCACCCGACTGCTGGTGAGCATCGGGGAACTGGAATCGGAGGGACGCATCTCCCGGGAAAGCGGAGTTATCCGGCTGAGGAAGGAACATGGGAGGGACGGGTAGGCGGAGGAATGGATTCGTCAGCCGCCGCGCAAAGGGTGGACGAAGGGCCGGAAGGCCGGGCTCTCATAAAACCCTGCCCTTGACTCGGAGCGGTTCGTAGCATTGGGTGGGTGGCTGGTGTTTCTGTCCTGCCCGAGTGGGCCAAAGAGGACGTGGAGGCGTATCTGGGCCGCCTCGCGCGCCAACGGCGACTCTCCGGGCACACGGTGAACGCTTACCGGGGAGACATTACCCAATTCCTTGTCCTGTGCGCCAAGGTTGGGCGCCGTTCACTGGGGGAGATCGAACGGAATGACTTCCGACGGTTTTTCGCCTACCTGAACACCCGCGGGTTCGCCCGGTCCTCGGTGGTCCGAAAGGGATCGTCCATTCGCGCCTTCTTCGGGGACCTCCACCAACGGGGTCGCATTCCCTTCAACCCTGCCGGCGCACTGCCGGTTCCGAAAGCGGGCTCTCGCCTGCCGGTGGCCCTCCCGGAGAGGCAGCTGTCGGACGCCATCGAGGCTGTGGATGGCTCGGCGCCGGTCGACTTGAGGGACCGAGCCATCCTGGAACTGGCTTATGCCTCGGGGCTCAGGGTCTCCGAACTGGCCGAGCTAACGGTCCCGCAGGTCGAGGGAAGAGACCTGATAGTGGTATCGGGGAAGGGAGGGAAAGACCGCGCCACGCCCGTCGGGATCCCCGCTCAACGGGCCATTGGCCGCTGGCTGGAGGAGGGACGCCCCGCACTGGCCCGAGCGCACGCCGGAGAGGCACTGTTCGTGGGCGTGAGAGGTGGGCGACTGGACCCCCGTCAGATCAGGCGCGTGGTACGTTCCCGGCTGGGGAGTTTCCCTCATGCCCTCCGCCATTCATTCGCCACCCATCTCATAGAGGGAGGGGCCGACCTTCGCAGTGTCCAGGAACTGCTGGGCCACGCCAGTTTGGGCACCACTCAGGTATACACCAGCGTCAGCAACCGGCACCTCCGCTCCACTCACCACCGCACACATCCCCGAGCCTGACGAGGGGACCGCTGAGACTCGGGCCATGAACCGCCGGAGAGGGGCGGGTCGGTTTCCCTCTCCTTCAGCGGCGTTGTAAAATGCTCATGGCAACGTCACAGGCCTGTTTCGTCCACTGGTCGGGAAAGTCTTCACGGTCTTTCCTGTGGGGCGGGCGCCCCTCTTGCGGGCGCCGACCGGAGAATCCGGACAGCGGGCCGAGGAAAAACCAGGAAGGAGTGGTATATGACGGCTACCACCATGAAAGACCTGATCGATGCCGGTCTCCATTTCGGCCATGAGACCCGCCGGTGGAACCCCAAGATGGCCCCCTACCTGTGGGGTCAGTCCAACGGCATCCACATAATCGACCTTCGGCAGACTGTTCGCCTGCTGGACGATGCGATCGGCTTCGTTCGCCAAGCGGTAGCCGACGGCGGGAAAATCCTCTTCATCGGCACGAAGAAGCAGGCCCGCAACAGCATCGCCCAGCACGCCGAGTCGGCGGGCATGCCGTATGTCAATTTCCGGTGGCTGGGAGGCATGCTCACCAACTTCCAGACCATTCGACAGCGGATTTCCTACATGAAGGAACTGGAATCGGAGGAAAACAGCGGAGAGATGCAGTCTCGTCCCAAGAAGGAGAGACTTCGACTCAGGAGAGATCTCGAGAAACTCCGCCGAAGCCTGGGAGGAGTGAGAGATCTCCAAGAATTGCCGGCCGGGGTGTTCGTGATCGACGTCAACGCCGAGGAGACCGCGGTGCGGGAGGCGGTCCGTCTGGGGATTCCCATCGTGGCTTTGGTTGACTCGAATTGCAACCCCGAGCCAATAACCTATGTGATACCCGGCAACGACGACGCCATCCGTTCCGCCGAATTGCTCTGTTCCCTGGTAGCGGGCGCATGCCAGGAAGGAAGAGAGATGGCGAAGAAGAAGGGATCCTCCTCGGAGGGTCCGGCGCCAGGATCCCGAGCAAGGAGCGGCAGATAGTGGCTGAGTTCACAGCCAAGGACGTCCAGCGTCTACGGAGACGGGCCGGAGTGGGAATGATGGACGCCAAGAAAGCCCTCGTCGAGGCGGGCGGGGACATGGACAAAGCCCATGATCTTCTCCGGGAGCAGGGCCTCGCCCAAGCGGCCAAGCGGGCCGATCGCGACGCCAACGAGGGAACGGTCGGGAGTTATCTTCACCATCAATCCGGCCATCCGGTGATGGGTGTCTTGATCGAGTTGGCCTGCGAAACCGACTTCGTCGCCAAGAGCCCGGAATTCAATGAGGTTGCCAACGACATCGCCATGCATGTCTCGTGGTCGGCGCCACGCTGGATCGAGCGGTACGAGGTTCCCGAAGACGTGCTCTCGCATGAGCGTGACCTCATCGCGCGCAGCGCGCGGACCGAGGGCAAGCCTGACGCGGTCATTCCCAGGATCGTGGACGGCCGCATGGAGAAGTTCTTTGTCGAAAACGTTCTCACCGAGCAGGAGTTCGTCAACTCCCAGAAGTACGAGGGAACGGTAGGAGACATGGTGAAGACCCTGGCCGCGCGGGTGGGCGAGAACGTCAAGATCCGCCGGGTGGCGCGACTGGCGGTAGGTGAGCAGGAATCCTGATGACCTCCTCCCGCCGGGTCCTTCTCAAGCTGTCGGGGGAGGCGTTCTGCGAACAGGAGGGAGGGTTCGGGATCGATCCTGCCACAGTTGCGACCCTGGCTGGGGAGATAAGCAAGGCGCGGGAGATCGGAACCGAGATCTCGGTGGTGGTGGGAGGGGGGAACTTCTTCCGCGGCACCGCCCTGGCCGCCCGGGGCCTCGATCCCGCCACCGCTGATTACATGGGGATGCTCGCCACGGTGATGAACGGCTTGGCGCTGCGTGACGCCTTGGAGAAGCACGGGATGACCACCCGGGTTATGAGCGCCATCACGATGCGGCAGGTCAGCGAGCCGTACATCCGCAACCGTGCGGTGCGCCACCTCGAGAAGGGACGGATCGTCATCTTCGTGGCCGGGACCGGCAACCCGTTCTTCACAACCGACACCACCGCTGCGCTGCGGGCAATAGAGATCGGAGCGGAAGTGGTGCTGAAAGCCAGCAAGGTGGACGGTGTGTACAGTGCCGATCCTCACCTCGACTCCTCCGCCCGGCTGTTGGAGTCCGCTTCCTACATGGATGTCATCTCACAGAACCTCAAGGTGATGGATATGACCGCGATTACGCTGTGTCGGGAGCACGGCCTCCCTATCGTTGTATTTGATATGTCCGGACCAGGCAATGTGTACCGGGCCCTGATCGGCGAGCCGCTCGGCACCAGGGTGGGCTAGGAAGTTCTCATGATCGACGAGGTTCTGGAGGAAGCCAATCTCCTGATGGAGAGCTCCGTGGAATTCGTGACCGGGCAATTCGCGGTGGTGCGAACCGGTCGGGCCAATCCTCAGATCGTCCAGAACCTGCGGGTCAACTACTACGGCGCCTCCCTTCCCCTCCAGCAGCTTGCCAACTTCACGGTTCCTGATCCACGGCTCCTGGTGATCCACCCATACGACAAGAGCGCCATCCCCGAGATAGAGAAGGCGCTCCACGGTTCGAATCTCGGGATCAACCCCGCTAACGACGGGGTGGTGATCAGGTTGGCCTTCCCGCCCCTGACCGAGGAACGCCGGATGGAGTTGATTCGCATAGTTCGCCGGCAGGCGGAAGACGGCAGGGTATCCATCCGGAACGTCCGTCGCGGGGCAAAGTCAGACTTGGAAGCCCTCAAGGGGTTATGCTCGGATGACGACCTTCACCGTGCCGAGAGGCAGCTTCAGGACCTGACCGATCAGACCGTAAAGCAAGTGGATGAGCTGCTGAGGCGCAAGGAAGCCGAGTTGCTGGAGGTATAGCGGGTAAATGAAACCGCCGGACACCACCTGGGTCCCCGACTGGGAGCCTGACGAGGAACCGACCCCCATCAGACCGGTGCGACGGACGGAGTCCGGCGAACCCGATCCGGTCTTGACGGGAGAGAGTGTCTTCGACAGCCGCACGACCCAGCATCAGGCCCTGGCCGAGGAAGTGATGGAGGCCGAAGCCAAAGAGCACCGCCAGCAGGCGGTGGCGGCGGCCATCCCTGGTGTCGAGTCGGGGATGCTGGGCTTCGAAGATGTGACGGGACGGACCGGGATGGCAACCGAAGACGTCGAGGCGGCGGAGCAGGCCCAGTCATCGGACGTCGTCACACGGATCGTCAGCGCAATGGTGATGGTGGGAGTGGTGATTATCGCTCTCTACCTGGGCGAGGCATGGCTGACCGGCTTGATATTGGTGGCCATGGGCCTGGGACTGGTCGAGTTCTATATGGCCGTCCGGTCCGTCGGTTACCGGCCCATGGCCCTGTTGGGACTGATCGGGGTGTTGGGAGCGGGAGTCGGAGCACACATGTCGGGACTGGGATCGATGGGAGGGGTGCTGGCGGGGGCGGTGGCATTGATATTGCTTTTCTATGCTGCGGCCTCGCGCAGGATGGCCGTGGAGAATGCCACCCTGACCCTGCTCGGGATGATCTGGATATCCCTTCTTTCCTATGCCGTGGTGATAGGCCGAGCCGAAGACGGAGTAGCGCTACTGGTTTGGGTGTTGCTATTGAACTCGGTATTCGACACAGCGGCGTTTGTGGTGGGCCGGGCGCTGGGGAGCCGGCCATTATCCCCGTCCCTTTCGGCCAAGAAGACTCTGGAGGGTTTGATGGGAGGAGTGGTAGCCACCTTCGCCATCGCCGCCATCTTCTCCACTCTGCCCACCTTTTCGGTTCTCACTCTCTTTCAGGCGCTGTACCTGGCGGCGGTCGTCTCGGTGCTTGCCCCTCTCGGAGACGGCATGGAGTCGGCCGTAAAGCGGTCGATCGGCCTCAAGGACATGAGTTCCCTCCTTCCCGGGCACGGCGGCATACTGGACCGCATCGATGGTTTGTTGCTGGTGTTGCCGGGCGCCTATTACCTGTTTTCGGTGTTTGACTACCTCTAGGGGCCCACTTCTTCCCCGGTTTGGTATGCTCGGCCTGACCGGAAGGGAGGCGTTTTAATGGTGGGCGCGTTGGTGGTCCTGCTGGGGATCGTGTTCTTTGTCACCGTACACGAACTCGGTCACTTCCTGGCGGCCCGCGCCACCGGAATGAAGGCAACCGAGATGTTCTTCGGCTTCGGTCCGAGGCTTTGGTCGGTGAAGAAGGGCGAGACCGAGTACGGCTTCCGTCTCCTGCCCTTCGGAGGATTCGTGAAGATCGCAGGCATGGGGCCCTTTCAGGACGACGAGACGGATCCGGAACGCTCCTATTACCACAAGAAGTTCTGGCAGAAGATGACGGTGGCCCTCAGCGGCGTGGCTATGAACTTTCTCATGGCCTTCCTGATCCTGGCCGGTCTGTTCCTGGTGGCGGGCGTCACCGGCTACACCAATCAGGTCGTGCACGTGGTGGACGAACTGGCCGATGGGTCCTCCACCCCGGCGGCCGATGCGGGGATTCAAGCCGGGGACCTGATTCTGGCGCTCGACGGTATGCCCACCGAGAGCTGGGAGGAGACGGCTAGGTTACTGGCCGAGCGTCCCGGACGGACTGTGCTCATCGAGCTGAGCAGGGATGGCGTGATCATGAGGGTGGAGACGACATTGGCCACCCGGTTCGATTCCGAAGGGGTGGAGAGGGGGTTCTTGGGAGTTGGGCCGGCCATCGAGACTCGCTCGGTGGGTTTGGGAGGGGCGGTCGCCGCCTCGGCGAGTGACATCGCGGAGGCGGTGGGTCTCACCTTCAGCGCCATTGGCCAGTTGGTCAGCCCGTCATCGCTGGCGGAGTTGGCCGGGGGGATTCTGGGAGGGGAGGTCTCCGAGGACAACCGTCCGGTCAGTCCGATCGGGTTGGCCAACATCGGAGCGCAGATCGGCGAGCGAGGCGTGGCGGACGTGGTGAGGTTGTTAGCATATTTGAATGTCGTGCTGGGTGTGTTCAATGTCATTCCCGCATACCCCCTGGACGGTGGGCACGTGGCGGTGGCGCTCTATGAGAAGATCTTGAAGCGTCGCGCCCGGCCGAGAGTGCTTATCTCCATAGCGGCAGTGGTGACCGTGCTGGTGATATTCCTGGGTGTGGCGGCCCTGGTGCTGGATGTGATCGACCCCATCCGGTTGTGAGAGACGCCCGCTCCTTCGTTCGCCCGAGACGGCGCACTCGCGCCATCAAAGTCGGATCGGTGCAGGTCGGAGGCGACGCCCCGATCACCGTGCAGTCGATGACCACCACCAAGACCCATGACGTGGACGGCACCCTGGCGCAGGTGTATGCCTTGGCAGGAGCAGGCGCCGACCTGGTGAGGATTACCTGCAACACCGTGGAGGCGGCCCAGGGGCTGGCGGAGATCGTTCCCCGGAGCCCGGTCCCGATAATCGCCGACATCCACTTCCAATACCGCTTGGCCCTGGCCGCCCTGGAGAGTGGGGTTTGCGGCCTGCGGCTCAACCCGGGCAATATCCGCCGTCCGAGCCACATCAAGGAAGTGGCCCGTGCGGCCGCCGAGCAGCAGGTCCCGATCCGCGTGGGGGTCAACGCCGGTTCGCTTGACAAGGACATCCTCAGCCGCCACGGAGACGCCACTCCGGAGGCGCTGGTGGAGTCGGCATTGCTGGAGATCCGGTATCTGGAGGAGGTCGACTTCTCCGACATCAAGATCTCGGTCAAACACTCCCACGTCCCGACCATGATCGAGTCCTACCGCCTCTTGTCGGATGAGGTGGACTACCCGCTTCACCTGGGGGTGACGGAGGCCGGTCCCCCTCCCGGGGGTCTGATCAAGTCGGTGGCGGGAATATCCACCCTGCTGATGGAGGGCATCGGGGACACCATCAGGTTCTCTTTGACCGCCGACCCGGTGGTGGAAGCAGAGTCGGGACGGCGTCTGTTGGAGTATCTGGGTCTGCGGGAGCGTCGCAGCCTCGACTTGATTGCCTGCCCTTCCTGCGGACGGGCGGAGGTTGATGTGATCGAGGTGGCGCAGGTTGCCCAGGAGGCGCTGGAGAAGGAGAACCTTCCCATCCAGGTGGCGGTGATGGGGTGCGTGGTGAACGGCCCGGGAGAAGCCCGGTCCGCCGATCTCGGCATAGCTGCCGGCCGGGGACGGGGACATCTATTCATCAAGGGCGAAGTGGTGGCGGTGGTGCCCGAGTCAGAGATGGTGGAGGCTCTGGTGTCCGAAGGCCGCCGTCTGGTCGAGGAGGGGGTGGAGGCTCGCTTGGCGGCGGCTGATTTGTCGGCGGCCAAAGAGGCCGAGGCGGACCGGCTCCGGCTGTTGGACATCCAGCCTGATGCGAATTCCGCAGCGGAGCGTCGTCAGCGGGTGGAGATAATTGCTCGAGGGGCGAAGACCTAGTCCGTGGCGACGTAGGCCGTCGAGGAGACGGAAGTTGAGTTCGGGCATCGAGGGCAAGGTAGCCGTCATCACCGGCGGGAGCAGGGGTATCGGCCTGGCGGTCGCCGCCGAGTTGTTGGATCTCGGGGCGGCGGGGGTGGCTATCACTTCCCGGCGGGCGGGGAACCTGGAGGAGGCCGTCGCCCAGTTGAAGGCGGAAGGGAAGGATACCGAGAGGGTTCTGCCTACCGTAGCCAGGGCTGACGATGACCGCCACGCCGCCAGGGCGATCCGGGCGACGATCGAGCGGTTCGGGAGCTGTGACATACTGGTGAACAATGCCGGCACCAATCCTGGCGCCGGAAACCTCATGGAGGTTTCCCGGGACGCAGTCGACAAGACCTGGGCCGTCAACCAGCGCGCCCCGCTGGTCTGGACCCAGGAGGCATGGGCGCAATGGATGGGGTCCCACGGGGGTTGCGTGGTGAACGTGGCCTCGGTGGGAGGAGTGCGTCCTGCTCCCTTGCTGGGCGCCTACAACATCTCCAAGGCGGCCTTGATCTACATGACCAGCCAACTCGCCATGGAGCTTGCCCCCCGGGTGCGGGTCAACGCGGTTGCGCCCGCCGTTATCAAGACCCGGTTGTCGGCCATGCTCTGGGAGTCCGACCCGGTCGGCACGGCTCGGCTGCACCCCATGCAGAGACTCGGAGAGCCCGCGGACGTGGCCCGGGCCGCGGCGTTCCTGTGTTCGGAGGACGCCTCCTGGATAACGGGAGTCACGCTTCCCGTGGACGGAGGGGTGCTGGGCGCCACCCCCGGGATGGGATGATGGCCCACCCCTCCTTCGACCCGCAGTTGGCGCTCTCTTACCTGGAGGGTCGGCGATCCCCAGAGCCGTTGTTCGCCGAAGCGGCCCGGCTCCGCGATGAGGGGAAAGGGCGGACAGTCACCTACAGCCGCAAGGTGTTCATCCCGCTGACCACCCTGTGCCGCGACAGTTGCACTTACTGCACCTTCGCCCAGCCCCCGGGGGGAGGAGGGATGTTCATGCCCCCCGAACAGGTGTTGGCGGTGGCGAAAGCCGGGGAGGCGCACCAATGCACGGAGGCTTTGTTCACCCTGGGCGACCGCCCCGAGGACCGCTGGCCCTCGGCCCGGCGCTTTCTGGACTCCCAGGGGTGCGAGAATACGCTGGAGTACACCCGCCGGATGACGGAGATGGTGAACCGTGAGACCTACCTCTTTCCCCATGCCAACCCTGGTGTGATGACCTTCACCCAGATGGCGGCTCTCCGCCCCTCCAACCCGTCGATGGGCCTGATGTTGGAGAACATCTCGGACCGGCTCACCGAACCGGGAATGCCCCACTTCAACTGCCCGGACAAAGTCCCTTCGGTCCGGGTTCGGGTGATCGAGGATGCGGCGCGGTTGTCGGTGCCTTTCACGACCGGCATACTGGTCGGGATCGGAGAACGCTCCACCGAGATCATCGATTCCCTGGTGGCGCTCCGGGACCTGGCGGATGGGGGAGGCCACATCCAGGAAGTGATCGTCCAGAACTTCCGAGCCAAGTACAACACTCCCATGCGGCTCAATGCCGAGCCGATTCCCGCCTGGTTCATGCGGGTCGTTGCCTTGGCTCGCTGGATCATGGGCCCGGAGATGAACCTGCAGGTTCCCCCCAACCTGACCGAGCGCTACGAGATGTATCTGGAGGCGGGCATCAACGATTGGGGAGGAGTCTCCCCCCTCACCATCGACTGGGTGAATCCGGAGGCGCCCTGGCCTCACCTGGAAGCCCTGCGCCGCCGGACAGAGGCAGCCGGTTTCCAATTGCTTCCCCGCCTGCCGATTTACCCCTCCTACCTGTCTGACCGGTGGGTAGATCCCTCCCTGCTTCCCAAAGTCATGAGGGCGGTGGACTCGAGGGGCTATGCACGGGCTCCTCAGGCCGGACCGGTCGCTCGTCCGGCCATTTCGGTCGTTTCGTGACCGGGATGGGGAAGATGTAGCCTGACAGGATGATGACCGCCACTTCCCGGACCATCACATTCCTGCGCACCAGGCCGGCGGAGGCCGCCACCGCAGCGGTTGCGGAGGCGCGTGTTCGGGAGGGAACCACCACCCTGGAGATGGATTCTCCGGCAGTAGCCGACTTGCGAGCCGCCCACCAGGCAGGTCTGCTCATTTCCGCCCTGCAGGCGGATCCGTCGGAAGCGACGCGGATCGTTGATCCCGACCATGCGTTGGAGCTTGCCAAAACCCATACGCCCGGCTGGCTGATCACCGTCAGGAACTCGGGCCCCGCAGAGGTGGTGCTGGATGCTCTGGCCCGCAGTGAAGCCACTTTCCTGCGCACTACCCGGAGCATGGTCAGAGCCGCCGCCGATGTCTGTTCCCTGCCTGCCGTAGAGGCGGTGGTGTCTGTCTTCGTCGATGATGTGGATCAGGCCGAGACGGCCGTTCTGGAGGGGGCCGGGGATCTGCTGCTCCGCGACTGGGACGCGGATCGGATCGGAGAATTGCGCCAGAGACTGGCTTCCCACGAGTTGGTGGAGCGGACTGCCCTGCCTCCGGGCCTGGAGATCAACGCGGTCCGCCAAGTCCTCTCCAGAAGCGCCTTCCGGGCCTGGCTCCAGCAGGTGGACGCCTCGGGGGCCGCCCGTCCCCGTTACACCTGGGCGCCCGGACGCGCCGAGCCCGCACCGGTCCCTCCCCGACGATTCTCGGCTGCGTGGCCCGATTCTGTGTGGGTCGCCGGAGCAGGCGCCCGGGAACTGGAGGGAGCGGGAAGCCTCCGTCCCATCCTGGAGCGGTCGCTGGCCGGAAACCCTCCAGTGGTGGCCGAGACGGAGGCCCTGTTCGGGGCAAAAGGGGATCAGGTGGAGGCTGTGGCGTGGACCGCCGACCAACTCCGTCGCCGGACGGTGGGAGACCTGGTCACCTATGTCGTCAATCGGAACATCAACTACACCAATCTCTGCTACTTCCGGTGCGGCTTCTGCGCCTTCTCCAAGGGACCGCGTAGTCTCAATCTGCGCGGGGACCCCTACCTGATGTCCATCGCCGACATAGTGCAAAGGGCTCGGGAGGCATGGGACAGGGGCGCTACGGAGGTGACCCTGCAGGGCGGGATTCACCCGGAATTCACCGGGGACTTCTACGTACGGGTGACCGAGGCCATCAAGGCGGAACTGCCGGATATGCACATTCACGGGTTCACCCCTCTCGAGGTGTGGCAGGGCGCTGAGACCCTGGGGGTACCGGTGAGGGAGTTCCTCACCCGTCTGAAGGAAGCCGGCCTCGGAACCCTTCCCGGAACAGCCGCCGAGATTCTGGACGACGATGTCCGCCGTTACCTGTGTCCGGACAAGATCCGGACCTCCCAGTGGGCACAGGTGATGTTGACCGCCCATGAGCTGGGCCTCAAGGCCACCGCCACGATTATGTTCGGGCACATCGACCATCACCGCTCCTGGGCCAGGCACCTGGACGTGATACGCCAGATCCAGGCGCGCACCGGAGGGTTCACCGAGTTGGTCCCCCTTCCCTTCGTTCACATGGGCGCGCCCATCTGGCTGAACGGCAAGGCTCGTCCCGGACCCACTTGGGATGAGGTGGTGTTAATCCATGCGATCGGACGGATTGCCCTTGACGGCTTGGTCCCCAATATCCAGGCGTCCTGGGTGAAGCTGGGACTGGACGGTGCCGGACGGTTGCTGGACGCGGGTTGCAACGACCTGGGGGGCACCCTCATGGGAGAGATAATCACCCGTTCCGCCGGGGCCGCCCATGGACAGGAGTTGTCTCCCGAGGACTTCCGCAGGACCATAACCGCCATGAATCGGCAGGTGGGTCTCCGGGATACCGAGTATCGTCTCCTCCTGACCGCTTAGTGAGGCGAGGCGCCATGGCCTCTTACTACGACAGCATTCCCAGCCATCTGGCCTCCTGGATAGAGGCCCAGTCAATGTTCTTCGTAGCGACTGCCCCCTCCGGCGACTCAGGACACATAAATCTCTCTCCCAAAGGCCTGGACACCTTCCGGATCGTCGATCCTCACACGATCGCCTACCTGGATCTGGTGGGAAGCGGCGCCGAAACCATCGCCCACCTGCGACAGAACGGAAGAATCGTGGTCATGTTCTGCGGGTTCGACCAACCCCGGCGAATACTGCGGATCTGGGGGGAGGGAAAGGCCCATTATCCCGGTACGGCGGAACATTCCCTCCTGGCCGAGAGTTTTCCCGAGATTCCCGGTTCCCGCTCCATAATCAGGGTGGCCATCACGAAGCTGGGAACGTCCTGCGGGGGCGGGGTGCCGCTCATGGAGATGGTCTCCCAGCGGGACTACCTGCCGACGTGGGCAGAGAAGAAGGGGCCCGATGCCATGTGGGAGTACCAGAAGGAGAACAACGCCCTCAGTCTGGACGGCCTTCCCGCAATGGATTTCTCCCGCGGCTGATACTCATCGGGTAAGGCAGGTCCGTTGGTTTGATGTCTTCACCGAGAACACTCTTGCTCCGCAACGCCGACGCGCTGGTGACGATGGATGACGGCGGAACCGAGATCGCCGATGGGGGGCTGTTTGCCCGGGATGGTTGGATCGAGCAAGTGGGCCCGACATCCGATCTTCCCGACACCGCCGATCAGGTGATCGAATGCCGCGGGTCGGTGGTGATTCCCGGGTTGGTCAACACTCATCACCACTTCTTCCAGACCCTCACCCGTGCGATGGCCCAGGATTCGGAGTTGTTCGATTGGCTGGTGGAACTGTATCCGGTGTGGTCCCGGGTGACGCCTGATCACGTCAGGGCGTCTACCATCACCGCCCTTGCGGAACTGGCCCTGTCGGGATGCACGACCGCATTCGATCACCACTACTTCTGGCCCAACGGCTCGACACTGGATGACCAGGCGGAATCGGCCCGGGAGGTGGGAATCCGGTTTCACATCTCCCGGGGGTCGATGAGCGTGGGTCGTTCCCAGGGCGGCCTCCCTCCCGATGAGTGGGTTGAGAGCGAAGAAGCGATCTTGGCAGACTGCGAGCGGGTGGTGTCCCGGTATCACGATCCTTCTCCGGGGGCGATGACCCGCATAGTGATCGCCCCATGCTCGCCGTTCACGGTCAGCCCTGACCTGATGCGCCAATCCGCCGCCCTGGCCCGCTCCCTGGGGGTGAGACTTCACACACATCTGGCCGAAACTCTTGACGAGGAACGGTATTGCCAGGAACTGTTCGGGGAGCGACCGGTGGACTTCGCCGAACAGGTGGATTGGCTGGGAGATGATGTCTGGTTTGCGCATGCGGTTCATGTCTCCGGAGACGACATCGCCAAAATGGCTGCCACCAAGACCGGGGTGGGCCATTGTCCGACCTCGAACATGCGTCTCGCATCGGGTGTGGCGCCCCTGACCGGGTTTCTCAAGAATGGAGTGCCCGTGGGCCTGGGAGTGGACGGGTCGGCATCCAATGACTCCTCTCACATGCTGGCCGAGGCTCGGCAGGCTCTCCTGGCCGCCCGGATGGCCCGCGCCATGGAACGCTCGGATGAGCCGATGCTCACCGCCAGATCGGCTTTGCGAGTGGCCACTCGAGGGGGCGCCGAGGTGCTGGGCCGGACCGACATCGGGTCTCTGGAGCCCGGCAAGGCCGCCGATGTGGCCTGCTTCCGCACCGACGGGATATCCATGGCCGGCGCCCACGATCCGGTTGCCGGCCTGGTGCTGTCCGGTCCCCATCAGGTCGATCGGCTCGTCGTCGGGGGTCGCAGCGTGGTGGTGGACGGCCGGTTGGCGGGTTTGGAGTTGGGTGCTCACCTCGAACTCCACCGACAGCTTGCCCGCTCATTGGTTATGTGATACCCGGGAGGGTTGTCTTCCGGACTCTCAAACCGGACTGACCACCTCCGCCAGCGTCCGACAGTTTTGGTCTTACCCGGTGTTTAGCTCGTCGCCAGCCGGCGTCGGTGCCATCTCTCCCACAATGCCAGCATGGAAGGCAACACCAGTATCGCCGCTACCAGGGAGAGGCCGACCGCGTAGACCGTGACCTGACCCATTTGCTGGAAGGGCGTGAGCCTGGAGGTGATCAGGACCCCGAACCCTGCCATAGTGGTGAACGCTGACCCCGCCAACGCCCCGCCCGTGTGGCGAGACGTTGACCGCAGTGCGTCATTGAGGTGCTCGAAGCGCTCCCGGTCCTCTCCGAATCGTCGGGCGATGTGGATCGTGTAGGGAACCCCTATCCCTATCGAGAGGGCGGACAGGGTGGCGGTCACCGGTCCGATGGGAATGCCGGTGGCGAACATCAGTCCGTAGGTCCAGAACACCACCAGAGCCACGGGGATCATGGTGATCACCCCGAAGAACGGCCGGCGGTTCTCCACCCAGAAGCTGATCATCATCACCAATGTGGCGACCACCAGGGTAAAGAGCAGCGATCTGGTCTGCGAGTCGGCCAACTCCACGATGATCAGATTGGTGATGATCTCGGTGGAAGTGGCGATCACGCTTATGCCCGCATCGGACAACTCCGCAAAGTTCTCCAAGAGGTCCTCCCGGAGTTGCAGCGCTCCGGTCTCCGCGGCTTGGGTGTTGATCTCGAACAGCAAGGCGTCGTAGCCGGACTCGCCCCGGTGGAGGACGCCTCCGGCTTGCCTGGGCGCCGAGACCAGCATCTCGTCCCACAGCGCGGTTACGTCGGTCCCGGGAGGGACCCGCATGTCCATGCCCAGGTTGGCGGCCCGGGCGGCGGACGCGACTGACTCGTTGGGCGGACCCTGGGGACCGCCGTTACTCAGGGCGTTGAGCACCGCGATCGGAGAGTTGGCCGAGGGCATCTTCCCAAGGGGCGTCTCGAACACCACCACGTTCTCCACCTCCGCCAGTCCCATCCCGGCCGAGACCAGGGCGTTGTGCACCTCCGGGGAGGAGAGGTCTTCACCCTCGATCAGGACCTGGGTCGACTCGCCCAGGCCTCCCCCGAATTCCTCCTGGAGGATTTCCAGCGCACGGACGCCGGGGGCGTCGCTGGGCAGGAAGTCGGTGAATGAGAACCTCACCTCCAACTGGCTCAAGCCCCACATCCCCATTCCTCCCAGGAACAAGGCCACCAGCACCACCAGGACCGGGACCTTCTCGGCCAACACCGAGGTGCCGGCTATCAGGCGGGGTAGCAGGCGGTCCGAGGAAGCCTTCATGCCCGCCACCGGCATGGAACTCCGGGCTTCGATTTGGCGGTCCACCTTCCTGGCCAGGATCAGCACCCGCAGGAGCCCCCAGGAAAACCTCCCTCCACTTTCGGTTCTCCGATCCATGAGCGTCCGGGCTGCGGGGAAGAAGGTCAAAGTCAGGATGAAGGAGACCGCTATTCCGATCGCCGCCAGCACTCCGAAGTCGGCCAATGCCGGCACCGGGCTAAGGACGTTGGTGAGGAAGCCTATGGCGGTGGTCAGGGTGGCCAGCGCCAGGGCAACTCCGACGGTGCCGATGGCGGTCCGGATCGCGCCGTCCACGCCCTGACCCCGGCCCACCTCCTCGCGATAGCGGGAGGTGATGTGGATTCCGTAGTCCACGCCCAGCCCGATCAGGAGGATGGGAATGATCTGGGTGATGTTGTTGAAGGAGGCGATCAGTCCGACCCTTTCCAGCAGCACGCCGATGCCCTGCATGAACGTGATGGCGGCGGAGATGGTGAAGAGGGTCAGAAGGGTGTCGGCCAGGGTCCGGCGACCCGATTGGACCAGGGCGCCCCTCCCGGCCGGCTTGAGCCAGTACACGAAGCAGAGAATGACCAGAATGATCAGCGCGGCCATCCCGAACAGCCGTCCGATCTCGCTTCCAGCGTCTCCGGAGTCCTCGAAGAGCAGGTTGAAGCTGAAGGGAATGACTTCCAACCCATCGGGGGTGGGTATGGCGCGCAACGCTCTCGCCACCTCCGAGTCGTTGTCTATGGCTTCATCGAGGTCCTCTTCCTCTACCCCAACCGGCACTTTCGTGAACACCAGGACCAAGCCTGCCTCGGCGGTGGCCGACGACGGGTCGCTGTTCTGGCTGATCAGCGACGCCAACCGCGGGTTCGCCTCCGACCCCGCCATTGCCGCCAGATAAAGGTCCTTCACGTCCTGGTCGCTGGCTACCGAGGCGTCCGTCCTGGCGGCCATGGCTATCGCCGGGTCGAGGTAGCTGAACCAGGCGCCCCTTCCCGGCGCGAAGGAGAGGTTGTCGGAGAGAGCCTCGCTTCCCAGGACGGAGTTGATCTCGCTCACCACCTCGAAGGCTTCCTTGGTAAAGACATCACCGCCTTCTCTTCTGACTATCACCTGGAGGACGCTTTCCTGGGTTTCGTCATCACTGAACAAGTCGCTGATCCGGTCGGAAGCCAGCAACTCCGGGTTGTCCGGGGACAGGCCTTCGTTGCCCTGCCCTATCACGATCTGCCCGGACAGGCGGAAGAAGACCCCGAAAAGGACCAGAGTGACCAGCACCACTGCCCAGGGCGCCTTGGACACGATGAACTGGAACCCTCTGAGGACGGTTTTCACTGGGTCTCGACTCCTTCCGGCCGTCGATGCCGGAGTCAGGTGGTTGCCTACCTCCGGGAGCCTATGGAGAATCCGTCCCTATCGCGAATTCCCCGAATTCTGCGGCGTCGGCGGGCTGTAAGGGGGTGCTTTACCTCCTCGCCTCGGAGGTGATAACCTAGGGAGATAACTTGAGGAACCGCCCACCAGCCAGACTTGTCCACCGAGCCACGGTTCCCGGGTTTTTCTTTGAGGTCATTCACATGACGGGGGAAGCGGAGCGCCAACCACAGTGACTGCTATGCTCGCCAGTTCCCAAAGGCAGTTGTTCGCCGGCGCCCACGAGGACGAACCCGCCAACGACCTTCATCCTCGACCTGCCGACCCCGCGGATTCGGAGTCTGCCCACCATCATCCCACCGACACGGGGCACGCCGATCCGGATGAGACGAGCTACAACGAAAACGGGTACGTGGAGATCGACCCGGCAGGCTTTGTGGATTCATACCGTCCTCCCGCCATCGACGGGGACTTCCGCGGAAAGCACGTCGTAACCGTCGAGCAATTCGGCAGGGAGGACCTCAAGACACTCTTCGAGGCGGCCGCAACCTTGAAGAAGCGGATTCGCTCTGGTGACCGGGGGGTGGTGGAGATCGCCACCGGTCAGGTCCTCGCCCTGCTCTTCTTCGAGGCCAGCACCCGGACCGACATGTCCTTTCAGGCAGCCATGCTCCGGTTGGGCGGCAAGGTGATCGGCGCATCCAACGGCATCCAGTTCTCCTCGGTCTACAAGGGAGAGGACCTTCCCGACACCGTCAGGGCGGCGGGATGCTACGCGGACGTGATCTCCCTTCGGCATCCCCAGGTGGGCGCCTCCTACATGGCGGCCCACTATCTGGACCTGCTGGCCGAGAAGATCGGACGGCGGCCGGTGGTGATCAGCGCGGGGGATGGTGTGGGCGAGCACCCCACCCAGGCTCTCCTGGACCTGTTCACCATTCTGGAGTCCAAGGGAACGGTGGACGGGCTGGCCATCACCATGGTGGGGGACCTGAAACACGGCCGCACCGTTCACTCCCTGGCGAAGCTGCTGGCCACCCACGGGGCTCTCCAGACCAAGGTCAACTTCGTCTCGCCCCCCTCCCTGACCATGCCGGACTCCATCGTCCGGCGCCTCCAGGAAGCGGACATAACCGTCTCGGAGACTTCGGACCTGGAGGAGGTCCTGGGCCGCTCGGACGTGATCTACTGGACCCGGGTTCAGGAGGAGCGGTTCGCCGATCAAGGCGATTACGAGGAGGTCAAAGCAGGCTTCATCATGACCCCCGCCGTCATGGGCCGGGCCCGCCGGGACGCCATCTTGATGCATCCCCTTCCCCGCAAGCACGAGATGGGAGGGCCCGCCGACCACGAGTTGTTGGACGCCGACCCTCGCTCTGTGTATTTCCAGCAGATGGAGAACGGGATGCTGGTCCGTATGGCGCTTCTGGCCAAGCTCCTGAGGGGGGTTCACGTCTAGGCCTGCCTGACCGGAACCGCCGGTCGGCGAGGGTGGGTCGCCGGATAGAATCAGAGGCCGTGGCGACCGAGTTTCTCCTTCCCGACATTGGTGACGGACTGACCGAGGCCGAGGTGGTGCGTTGGCTGGTGGACGAGGGCGCGCAGGTTGGCAGGGACGATCCACTGGTTGAGGTGGAGACCGACAAGGCAGTGGTGGTCATCCCCTCTCCGGTGGAGGGGACCGTGCTCCGGCACGGTGCGGCGCAAGGGGAGACGATGGCGGTGGGAGCCGTGCTGGCCGTAATCGGCTCGCCCGAAGAGGCCCCCACTCCAACCTCCGGGTCGTCGGCCCCCGGGGACGGTTCGGGTTCCCGTGTGACGGCGGCCGCGAAGGAGCCTCCCTCCCAACATGCGCCTCCGGCGGTGCAGGCCTTGCCGGTGGTACGCCGTCTGGCCCGCCAGCATGGGGTGGACCTCGGGGACGTCCGGGGCTCGGGTCCCGGCGGCCGGATAACCCGGCAGGATGTATTGGACGCGGCCGGGGGAGCAGGTCCCGTTGCCGGTCCCCCGCCGGAAGCGGTGTCCGCCACCCGGGGAGTCCAACGCCGACCGCTCACCAGGTTGCAGAAGACCATCGTGGCCAACATGTCGAGGGCTTGGTCGGAGATCCCCCATGTCACCGCATTCGATCAGGTGGACGTCACCCGGCTGGTAGCGGCGCGAAGGTCGCTGTCGGAGAGTCACAGCACCGAGGTCTTGTTCGATGCCCTGGTCATTGGGGCGACGATCCCCGCGCTGCGTCGCTTTCCCGAGTTCAACGCCACCCTGGAGGGCGATTACCTCCTGGTTCCCTCGGGTTACCACATCGGGGTGGCCATCAACGCCCCCGACGGCCTGCTGGTTGGGGTGCTGCGCGACGCCGGGGAGATGTCGGTCCCACAAATCGCCGAGGCAACCAGGCGTCTGGCGGAGGGAGGGAAGTCCCGCACCCTTGGCTTGGAGGAACTGACCGGGCAGACCTTCACCGTCACCAACATCGGCGCCCTGGGAGGAGGATTCGGCACTCCCATCATCCCGCCCGGGAACACCGCCGTCCTGGCTGTGGGCAGGGTCGCCGATGCCCCGGTGGCCGAGGACGGGAAAGTGGTGGTTAGGCCGATGATGCCACTCTCGCTGTCCTTCGATCACCGGGTGATAGACGGGGCTCTGAGCCGTCGGTTCATGGATGTCGTAATCGCGAATCTTTGTGAGCCGACTCTTTTCCTACCCTAAGTCCAAATCATGACGAATTACCAGATAACCGGGAACGCCACTCCCCACTCCGCCGAAGTCCTCACCGCCGAAGCCGCTTCCCTCCTTGCGGATCTTCACCGTGAGTTCGATTCCCGTCGCCGGCATCTCATGGAAATACGGGTGGATCGGCAGAGAGACTTCGACCGGGGGGTGCTCCCCGACTTTCTGGCGGAAACCCGCCCGATCCGGGAAGGGGACTGGAAAGTGGATCCGGTGCCACCGGCGCTGGCGGATCGCAGAGTGGAGATCACCGGTCCCGTGGATGCCCGGATGGTGATCAACGCCCTCAACTCGGGGGCCAAGATGTTCATGGCCGACTTTGAGGACGCCACGTCCCCCACTTGGGAGAATCTCGTGGAGGGACAACACAACCTGTTGGGAGCGCAACTTCGCACCCTCCAACTGGACACGCCCCGCAAGTCCTACCGACTCCGAGAGGAGACGGCCACGCTTCTGGTGCGACCTCGAGGGTGGCATCTTCCCGAGAAGCACTTCCTCGTGGACGGCCTGCCAATCTCGGGCGCGCTCTTCGATTTCGCCCTCTACATGTTTCACGGCGGACGGGCCGCTTTGGAGGTCGGATCCGGTCCGTTCTTCTACCTGCCCAAACTGGAGTCCCATCTCGAGGCCCGACTTTGGAACGACGTGATCTGCTATGTCTCCGAGCGTCTGGGCATTCCCATCGGGACGGTCAAGGCGACGGTCCTGATCGAGACCATCACCGCCGCTTTCGAGATGGAGGAAATCCTTTACGAACTCCGCAGCCACTCGTCGGGTCTGAATGCGGGTCGGTGGGATTACATATTCAGTTTTATCAAGAAGTTCCGCAACCACCCGGGTTACGTGTTGCCGGACCGGTCCCAGGTGACCATGACCGCTCCCTTCATGCACGCCTACACCGAGTTGGGGGTGGCCACATGCCACCGTCGGGGGGCGCATGCCATGGGAGGAATGGCGGCCTTCATCCCCAACCGTCGCGACCCCGAGGTGACCGAACGGGCGCTGGCGGCGGTGGCGGCCGACAAGCGGCGGGAAGCCGAGGCCGGCTGCGACGGCACCTGGGTGGCCCATCCCGACCTGATACCGGTTGCAATGGCTGAATTCGACCGTGTCCTGGGGGACCGTCCCAATCAGCTCGGCCGACAGCGGGATGATGTTGCCGTGACCGCACAGGACCTGCTCAACCCCGAAGTCGACGGCGGCGCCATAACCGAGGGCGGGGTGAGGACCAACGTGTCGGTCGGCATTCGCTACATGGCTTCCTGGTTGACCGGCACCGGCGCGGCAGCAATAGACAATCTGATGGAAGACGCCGCCACAGCCGAGATCTCCCGTTCCCAGATCTGGCAGTGGGTGCGGCATGGCGCCCGGCTTGACACGGGGGCTCCCGTAACCACATCGATGGTACGGCAGGTAGCCACCGAGGAGTTGGCCCGGATCCGTGCCCAGGTCGGAGATGGGGACTACCGCGCAGGTCGGTTCGAACGCGCCTGGGAGATCTTCTCCCAGGTGGCTCTGGAGGACGAATTCGTGGAGTTCCTGACCCTGCCCGCCTACCAGGACCTGTAAGCCTCCTCTCCGGGGGTCTCCTCATGGCCCAGTTCAGCGAAGCTCTCCACTATCACTCCCATCCCCGGCCCGGCAAGGTAGAGATAAGGGCTACAAAGTCCACCCTTACGCAGGCCGATTTGAGTCTCGCTTACACCCCGGGAGTGGCGGAGCCCTGCCTGGTGATCCACGAGAGTCCCGGCGAGGCGTTCCAGTACACGAACCGGGGCAACCTGGTGGCGGTGGTGACCAACGGCACCGCTGTGCTGGGGCTGGGAAACATCGGAGGACTGGCGGCAAAGCCGGTCATGGAAGGGAAGGCGGTCCTCTTCAAGAGGTTCGCCGACATCGACGTCTACGACCTGGAGATCGACTCGGAGGATCCTGAGGATCTCATCCGGTTCTGCGAACTGCTGGCCCCCACGGTGGGGGGGATCAATCTGGAGGACATCCGCGCCCCCGACTGCTTCTACATAGAGGAGGCGTTACGAGAGCGGTTGGACATCCCGGTGTTCCACGACGATCAGCACGGCACCGCCATAATCGCGGGAGCGGGACTGATCAACGCCGCCGAGCTCAGCGGACGCCGCCTCGAGGACATGAAGGTGGTGGTTCTGGGCGCCGGCGCGGCCGGGGTGGCCACCGGTCACTTCCTGGTCCGGCTGGGCTTCGATCCAGAGTTGTTGCTGATGGTGGATTCCCGGGGAGTGCTGCATTCGTCCCGCACCGACCTCAACCCCTATAAACAGGCGTTCGCGCGCTCTACCGACGCCAGGACGCTGGCCGAGGCTTTGGTGGATGCCGACGTGTTGATCGGCGTCGCCCAGGCGGGCCTGGTCCATCCGGAGATGCTGGAGAAAATGAAACCGCAGCCCGTCATATTCGCCCTGGCCAATCCTGACCCCGAGATCCCGTATCCGCTGGCCAAGCAGGTGCGGCCGGACGCGTTAGTGGGCACCGGAAGGAGCGACTTCCCGAATCAGGTGAACAATGTTCTGGGCTTTCCCTTCATATTCCGGGGAGCCCTTGACGCCCGGGCCAAGGGGGTCAGCGAGGGAATGAAGGTGGCCGCCGCTCGGGCGCTGGCCCGCCTGGCCCGCGAACCGGTGGCCGAGTCGGTGCTGGAAGCCTATCAGTTGAAGGAACTCTCCTTCGGCCCCGATTACCTGATTCCCAAGCCTTTCGATCCCCGGGTGCTCACCAGTGTCGCTCCGGCGGTGGCCATGGCCGCCACCGAAGAAGGGCTGGCGCGGCTTCCCTGCAATGTTGAGGAGTACCGCCAGCAATTGAGCGCCCGGCTCAGACCGTCACAGGGTTTGATCCAGGCCGTCACGATCCGCGCCCGCCAATTCCCTGCGAAGGTGGTGTTCCCCTACGGGGACGATCTCCGGCTGGTTCGCGCGGCTCGCCGCGTGCTGGACGAAGGAATCGGACATCCGGTCTTGCTGGCGGACCGAGGAGTGGTTACCGAACTGTCCCAGTCGCTGGGCATTTCCCTGGAGGGGATCAAGGTGGTCGACCCCATCAGCGAAGCTACCGAACGAGACCGGTACGCCGAAAGGCTTCTCGAGCTTCGTGGTCACCGGGGGGTTTCTCGGGTCCACGCGGCTCGGATGGTGTTCGATCCCAATGTCTTCGGGGCCCTGATGGTGGAGTCGGGTGACGCGGAGGTCTTGGTAGGGGGCCTCACGACCTTCTTCCCTGAGACGGTGAGACCTGCCCTCCAGATCATCAAGGTGCGGGACGGGCGTTCCATCGCCAGCGCCCTGTACGTGGTGGTCGCCGGACGCGCCGCCTATTTCTTTGCGGACTGTGCGGTGAACATCCTGCCCTCCGCCTGGGAGTTGGCCGAGATAGCCGCTTCGGCGGTGGAGGTGGCTCAGAGCCATTTCGGGAGATCCCCCCGGGTGGCCTTTGTCAGCTACTCCGACTTCGGTTCGGCGGGCGGGGATGAACCCGAGCGGGTGCGCGAGGCAGTTGGGTTGTTCCGCGATCGCTGGCCGGACGTTCCGGTGGACGGGGAGATGCAAGCCGACACCGCCGTGGTGGACAGCCTGCTGGCCAATCGTCGTCCGGGCGGTCCCTTGGACTATCCCGCCAACATCCTGGTCTTCCCGAACCTCGCCGCCGCCAACATCGCCTACAAGCTATTGGAGCGGCTTGGTGACGCAGAGGTGATCGGACCCATCCTGACCGGGCTCGGCAGATCGGTGCAGGTGTTGCAGAGGGACGCCTCGGTGGCCGATATCGTCAACCTCACAGCCTACGCGGTAGCCGACGCCCACCGATTGGGGAGCGGCAAGTGATAACTGTCGAGTCGTCCCGATAAGTAGGGCCCGTTCTCGCGAAAATCGGGTGTGGGTGGTTTGGCCCCTTGGGTACCCTCCCCCGCCTCCGCCTTTCCGTGGGTTTTCGCGAGTTTCCGCGGCCGGGTGGGGCCTGACGGTTCGCATAGTGTGTTGTTCCGCTACTGGTTGAGCTCGCGGTCCGGGCGGGTTTGAATGGTTTCTAGCTTCTCCAGCCTGTGAGAACATCTGGGTAAGAATCAACCCCTGGTGCAGGGTTTGTTTGCCAGCCTTGCAGGTGATTTCCCAAAGCTTCAGCCAGGCGATCGTTTGCGTTCCCGACCGCGCCGGTTGGGGGTTTTGATGGGCAGGGGTTGTCGGTGTCGGGACGAGGGCGGCTGTAGCACATACTTACCGGTGGGGGTTTTTCGAATTTGCCAACTCTCGTCGTGTACCTGATGGTGACATCGACTGCACAGCAGGACCAGGTTGTCGACGTCGGTGGGACCATCGGCTTCCCACGGTATCAAGTGATGGGCCTGACACCAGGCGGGATCGGCGCCGCAGCCCACGCACCTCCGGTCGCGGGCGATCAGAGCCAAACGTTGAGCAGGCGTGGCCAGGCGCTTCCCCAGGCCAACCCACAACGGCTGGCCCTTCGTGTCGAAGATGGACGGAACCACCTTCCCTTGGCATGCCATGTCCTTGAACAGGGCGACTGGTATTGAGGTGCCGTCCGCCAGCGTCGCATCACGGATCTCTTGCTCGCCGATGTCGTAGTGGGCTATCAACAGCAGGTCAGTCCTGGGCGTCCCTGACTTCCTGCCCTTCTTGTCACCACCGGGTCGGCACAGCAATTCCACCAGGGCGTCTGCCATGCGCTGCTCGGTGGTGGGCCGGTCCTTGGGGTCTTCCTCTCGCCACAGCTGGTTGGTCTTGGCTGTAAGCAGGTTCTTGATACGGGTTCCGGTGATCGGGTCGAACCGCCCCCATAGCAGGGTCATCCCATCGGTGGGGTCGGTCTTGATGCCGGCTCTGCGAGCCCGGCGTTGCGCCTCCAGTTTGGAGAGGCCGTCGTCTTCCGACTTCCGCTGCTCATGTTCGCGGGCAGTACGGGCGAACACGTCCACCGGCTCCTTCTTCGCCCGATCCACCAACTCCTGTTCGTCGACGTCGACTCGTCCGGCGGTATTGGCGATGATCTTTGTGTGACCGAAGGTGATCTCTCCGTCCTCAAAAGCCTTCCTAGTGTCGGGCAGGTCTTCCAGTTTCCCGGCAATGTCCACCTCCACCCTGGACCCGTTGGCGGACTCGCCCGACTCCTCCCGCAGTGCCCTTTCCGCGGCTTTCTGTCCCATCCGGCGGCTGTACTCGGCGGCCGCCCGGACTCGCACGGCTTCGGCCCGGGCCTTCGTCCGACTGGCCGATCGCATCTGCTCCTTCAAGCCAGCCAACGAAGCCTCTCCTACCGGCACAGACGGCAGCACGATGCGCACCTGGTTGCCCGACATGCCGTGGGAAACCCGACCGTTCGAGGACTGGACTCCGTTTTTCATACCCAAACATTGGGAATTATATATGAAAGTGGCGAAGGCCTGTTTTAGCGATCTGACTTGAGATACCGCCAATCCCTCTTGCGCTTGGGCGGGGTGGCCAGGACAGCGCGGGCGATGTTCTCGGGCGTGTCCGGGATGGGCGGGGGCAGGGGCTTCTCGACTGGTCGGCCACGCTTCGGCTTGTCCTGAGTGGCGGTCACGGTCTCTCCTTTCACGCCGCTATCGGCATCTTGGGTTTGCGTCCGGCAAAGAAATCCTCGATGGTGTATATCTGCACGACCGGAGTGTTCATAAACCGCCCGGTGCTGGCCGCGGCATTGCGCATCCCATCGGTAACCCGCCCCTCGAAGCAGGTGAAGAACCCGAGATCAGCGTTGGCCTGCTGACGAGCGCCATTGAACGCCTGCACGTCACCCGGCCCGGTGGTGCCGCCTTTGACCTGGGCCACGAGGTCTATGAACTGGCCCTTGCGGATCGCTAGCCGTCCCCGTCCGTCTATGCCTCCATCTCCACCTTGCACCTTGTTGTACTCCATCCCGTCAATCAGGGAGGCGGCCCACCTCTCGAACCGGAACGAGTCATAGGCGGCCAGTGTTTGGGCGTCGTCGCGGGTCTTGGGCATCCCCACGAACCGCACATCGTCCCATAGCGTGTCGAACGACCCACGGAGACGCTGCTCTATCACTTGGCAGGCTGTAACGCAGATGTCTATGCCGACCCATTGGCGGCCCAAATTCTGTGCAGCGTGGAGAGTGGTCCCACATCCGCAAAAGGGGTCCATGACCACATCGCCCGGATTGCTGGACGCCCTTAGGATGCGCTCTAAGAGCGCCAGCGGCTTCTGAGTCGGATAGCCGGTTCGTTCTTGACCGTATGGTCGTGACAGATTGCGCCACCAATCCTCTACGATTTTTCCTTCAGCATGTGGCCTGTAAGTTTTTCCGGGTGCCCGTGAATCATCTGATGCGAACACTGTGGCTTTGTAATCAGAGTCGTATGGCACTCTCACAGCATTAAAAACCCATTCTTTGCCCTTGACGTATCGCAGGATGGTGTCATGTTTGCGAGGAAAATCTCTTTTTGGAATCCCTCCACCTGCATAGCACCAGATAATCTCGTTACGGAAGTTTGCCCGTCCGAACACCGCGTCCATAACCAGCTTGAGATAGTGAGACATGGTCGGGTCACAATGCAAATAGATCCCGCCCCCCCCGGCTTCAAGACCCGATGACACTCAGCCAGCCGGTTGGCCATGTAGGACAGGTACGCCAGGTCCGGGCCTTCCCCCAGGATGGTGCGGAGACCTTCGATCATGGGAGCTAAATGCACCCGACTTGCGACATCGTGGAAGTCATCCACCGCCTCATACCACTGCCAGGTGTCACTGAACGCCACCCACTGGGCGCCTCCCATAAATGCGTTGTAGAGCCGCTTCGAGTTGAACGGCGGATCGAGATAGATCAGGTCGATGGACTGGTCCGGGATGTCCTCCCGCATCACATCCAAGCAGTCGCCGAAATAGAGGGCGTTGCCTAATGAGCCCAACTGCGACTCCCATCAATCAGGTCCTCGTAGCGCAACCGCCGCCCGACCATTCCCAGCGCTGTGAGGCGCATCTGGTGGATGGTGTCCAGGTCTCGGGTGTTGTGACGACCGCAGAACTCATTGACATACCGTTGGAGATGCTTGCGGGATAGACGGTGGTAGGTGCCGTGATAGCCCCGTTTCAGCATCGCCCAGAAGCTCTCCACGCCGTTGGTGTGCGCCTTGCCGTTCACATACTCCGAGATAGAGTGCTTGACCGTCCGGTGGTTGGGAAGGCCCTGATACGCCTTCGCCTCATCGGTGAACACCTCCGCACCATCCGCCATGTGCGCCCTGGCGAACCCCTGGAGGGTGGACTTGTCCGTGCGGTCCACCACCGCGGCGGCTACCTGGTTCGACTCGCGGTCCTTGGCGCCCACCACCGCAGTCTTGCCCACCGGCCCACGGCCCAGGTTGGCTTTCTTGTGAGCGTGCTTGTTGCGCTCCCTACCCCCTATGTAGGTCTCATCGACCTCGACCGGACCGGCGAACGCCATGCCATTGTCCTCCCATGCCTCCCGTATCCGATGGGCTAGGTGCCATGCAGATTTCTGCGTGATCCCCAAATCGCGGTGGAGCTTCATCGACGAGACACCCTTGATGCTCGTGTTGAACAGATAGATGGCAATAGCCCAAACCCGATACCCCAACTTCGAGGACTGCATCACCGAGCCGGTCTTGACCGAGAACTTCTTGTTGCAGTCCCGACAGCGGAAGGGCATGGTCTTATGCCCGCATCCATCCTGAACCCGCTGCCCGCCGCATGCTGGACACTCTAACCCGTTCGGCCACCGCAACTCCCGAAACCAGGCTTCGGCGGTTGCATCGTCCGGGAATTTCTCGAATAGCTCCATCAGGCTGATACCCGTCCGGTAGGACTTGCCTGGGGCCTTGTACCGTTTTTCCATATATGGAAGTATAGTGGCGGGGTGTGACAAAAGCGCAGGTCAGGTATGGAGATTGACGGGGAACCGGCTCGGACGGCCCATTCCGGTCGTGACCTTCCCCGCTATGAAGGTCATGCACTCCGATTCAAGCAGGCCCTTCGCGCTGACTCTCACGTCAACGGGCGTGTAGTTGCCATCCAACGCCTCGCGAGCCGTGCGCCTCAGAGCTTGCTCCAGTTCTTCCCGTTTCTTGTCCGCATAGGCATCAACAGCCGCGGCTACTTCCTTGCCGAAGTCAAACGGATCCACCTCGGGCTGCTGTCCGCGAGGGGCTTGCACCGGACGGTTCTGATACAGCCATCGCATAGCGAACTCCTGCCCTACCGTCATTTCACTCATTGACAAAGCTCAGCCTACCCAAATCTCGCCACTTTGGTATATAATTTCCCAAACATTATACGCTGGGGGGTGTGACAAACCACGCTTGTTATTGCTAAAATAATGTAGAAAGGGTTAATATCTGGCGAAAGCCGGGGTCGACCGCCGCGAGCCTCGGGTGATCCGTCCAATGGCGTCCGAAGGCCGGCAGGACAAGGCCGGGGGTAGAGAGCTACAGGAGTGGGTCGCCGGGGACTCGAACCCCGAACCTGCGGGTTAAGA
>JAPPFD010000040.1:0-200758 GCA_028823995.1 bacterium
ACAACCCCCAACACCCCCAAACCGATTTGCAAAAAAGATAGAAACACCCCCCCGGTTCGGCTGGAATTCTACCGCCGACGACGGGTTCGTTTTGGTTTTCTAGGAGGGATGGGAGACCTAATCACCGCCAATTGACTTGGTATTTCGGCGATGTTTGTATATTCTGCTAGCACAGAAAGTGCTAGCAGAAAGTCGGGAGAGAGTATGGAGCAGCTTTGTCACCCGCGGCATGAGAACGGATGCAAAGGTACCCGCAAACGCTGGGTTATCGCATGAGAGTCGGCCAAGCCGACATCTCAACCATCGCGCTGAAAACGCAACAGGAACTGTTGGAACTTCGCTCAGACGTTGATCGAATAGAAGAAAAGATCAATAGACTGGACACGCGAATGGATCGACTTGACAACCGCGTGAACCGTATTCAGAGTGATGTCAGCGAGATCCGAGGTGACATCACCGAAATCAAGGGTATGCTGGCGCAATAAGATTCTCCCCTAGGGCTAGGGGAGATAGGATTGGGTTTAGCCCTCCCATCCGCCCGTTAAAAGAGAAGGGGCCTCGGTATTCACCCCAAGCCAAGAAAGAGGTGAATCCGAGGCCCTTTTCCTATCGGATTGGTCGCACACGGACAGTCCGGCGTACCGTGATCGGACGCACTCGGACCTGCCGTCGGACCGTAACCCGTCTTATTACACGAGTTGGACGCACGCGCACAACTCTTCTAGTATGCGGGGGCATAAATCCGCCCCCCTTTCTCCCCTACTATCCAAGGGGTTCGGAGGTCGAGAAGACTGTTGAAGCCAGTCCTCCCGCCCAATTCGGAGGCGGGGAGGCCCAAAGGACCTCCCGCGCCGAATTGTCACACCCAATCTTACCACTCCACCTATCGGTTCCCTAAGCTTCTTATGCCGAAACGGCACGGAAGTTTTGCCACACTCCCTACGGGGAACAAGTGGTGTGATCTGCCCCTGTATTTGGGTCCGGATGACGGGCTGTTTGACTTGGGTCCGAGCGACTACCTAATCGACTGACCCCGCGAGGGGTAACACCTCTCGCCGATATCATCCACCCAGGCAACCCACAAGAAGGATCGTTGACATGAACCCGCGTACCGCAATCATCACAGCCCTTGCCGTCCTCTGTGTTGCTTTTGCCGGCGTTGCGATTGCCCAAACCACGCCAAAGGGATCGGCGCAGTTCACCGATGTGCCCGAGGGTCATTGGGCGGATGAGGCGATTGGGTGGGCGGTGGAGAACGGGATCACGTCCGGCATCTCGGATACCGAGTTCGGACCTGACGACACGTTGACCCGTGCGCGGATGGTCACGTTCCTTCACCGATATCACCAGAACGTCATAGGAGGGGGTACACCTGCCACAACCACTACCACCGCAGCAACGACCACGACGACTACGACCACGGAACCGGAGTCCTGTGCTGATGTTCTTTGTTCAACGGACCACTACAGCTACGTTCGGTTCTCCAACACCTATTGGGTGTTCGAGTTCGTCACCGGCCGAAGCTGTTCCTCCCTGTACGTAGAGGTGCAACTGCTCGACGCCAACGAGCGGCGTATCGGAGACTGGGGCAACGAGTTCCTGAGCAACGTGGCTGCCGGATACAAGGTGGTAGTAGAGATCCGCTCCGATGCCGCGTGGCAATACTACGAATGGGAATACACCTGCCGATAGTCAACCAGATTCACACTGAACCACTACCGGAGATCGGTCGACTGTCGAACGGCGCCGGATGAGGGTCTCACCGGCTATCGCATGTGAACTCTTCGGTGTTTCATGGACATCGCAGTAGCTGTAGCAGTGGGTGTCTGTAGGACGCTTGTCCGGCTGGTCAAGGACCTCGAAGCCAAAGCGGAGGAGAAGAAGAACCGTCGACCGGACACATAGTGGCCCGCCCGACCCATATCGCCTTTACTGATGCTGACTTGCCGTTCCGGCTCAGACGGCGCCCATGTAGCGGTGGTGCGACCAGGCCTCGTAGACCACGATGGCTACCGCGTTGGCCAGGTTTAGGCTGCGGACGCCGGGCAGCATGGGGATGCGAGCGGTCTCGTCGACCCATAGGGCGGACGTCACCTCCTCGGGGAGACCGGTCGACTCAGGCCCGAACAGCAGGGCGTCGCCTGGTGCGTAGTCGAGCGAGGAGTGCCAGGTGGCGCCCAGGGGCGAGAAGGCGAACACCCGTTGGGGATCCTCGGACTCAATCCAGGCTTCGAGGCTCTCGTGCACCTGGGTGATCACCCTCTCCCGGTAGTCCATCCCAGCCCGCTTCAGGCGGGTGTCGGACATCTCGAAACCCAGGGGCTCGATGAGATGGAGAAGGCAGCCGGTGTTGGCTGCCAGGCGCATGATGGCGCCGGTGTTGGGCGGTATCTCCGGCTGGTAGAGGACGATGGAGAACACGGCGGCTCTCGGCGCCGGCGGGTCAGCTCCCCGGGCCGAAGACCAGCACGGTGTTGTGGCCCCCGAAACCGAAGGAGTTGGAGACCGCCAGGCCGGGTTCCCACTCCTGGCGCTCCGTCACGATCCGGTGGAGGGGAATGTCGGGGTCCTGTTCTCTCAATCCGATGTTGGGGGGGATCTGTCCCCGGCTGATAGCCAGCACGGATGCCACGGCCTCTATCCCCCCGCTGGCTCCCAAGGCGTGGCCCGTGGTCCCCTTGATGGAGGAGACCAGTGGCTGGCGATCGCCCCAGATGTCGGCGATAATCCGCCCTTCGCCCGCGTCGTTGAGTTGGGTGGCGGTGCCGTGGGCATTGATGTAGCCCACCTGTTCGGGAGTGGCGCCCGCGTCGGCCAGGGCTCCCTCGAGGGCGCGTCGGGCGCCGTCGCCCTCCGGGTGGGGAGCGGTGATGTGATGCGCATCCGAGGTGGTTCCCGCACCCAGGATCTCCGCCAGAATGTCGGCGCCTCTGTCCCGAGCCCTGTCCCACTCCTCCAGAACCATCACGGCGGCGCCTTCCCCGACCACGAACCCGTTGCGGTCGATGTCGAAGGGCCGTGACTCGTCGGTGGGAGAGAGAGCCCTGGCAACCCTGAATCCGGCGATGGTCGCCGGGCGGATCGCCGCTTCGGACCCCCCCGCCACCATCAGGTCGGTGTATCCCCACTGGATCTGGCGCAAGGCGTCGCTTATTGCCTGGGCGCCTGCCGCGCACGCCAGGGTCTGGGTGGTGGCCGGTCCCAGGAAGCCGAAGGTGATGGAGATGTCGGCGGCTGCGGCGTTCCCCATCATCATGGGGATGGCCACCGGCGAGGGACGAGGCCTCTCTCGGTGGTTGACCGCCTCCACCAGGCCCTCGAACGACTGCATCCCGCCTATGCCGGTTCCTATGCACGTCCCCGATCGGAGGGGATCGGCGCCATGGTCGCCGGCCATGGCCAACGCCTCGTGCGCGGCGGCCCGCGCGTACTGGGAGAACAGGTCCAGCCGCCGGACCTGGCGGCGGGGTATCCACACCGTCGGGTCCCAGTCCTCAACGGCGAAAGGCCCCTTCCCGGGGTCCTTGGTGAGGCCTTCCCAGAAGGCTTCGGTGCCCACGCCGGGGCTGGTGACGACTCCTACGCCGGTGACCGCGACCCTGCGTCTGCTCATCCTGTCCCTCTCTGGTCGTGCGGCACGGTTCCTACTCGCCTTCGGTTTGGTCCATTGCGGCGGCCTGGTACACGCCGAAGACTATGCCCTGGGGGTCGCGGCAGTAGGCGACTTGCCCGACCTCGGGTATGTCCTGGATGGGCACCACCGTCTCGCCCCCGGCGGACGAGATCTGCTCCAGGGCTTGGTGAATGTCCTGTACGTCCACCGTGATCACGGTGCGAGCCTGGTCGTCGGGCGAGGGCATCAGCGCGCCGTTTATTCCCGGCCGGTCGTCTGGGCCGGTGGTGGCCAACCAGTACGGGAAATCTCCCCACTGCTGGAACGTCCACCCCAGCGCCTTGGAGAAGAAGTCCTGGCTGGCCGCCGGATCGGGACTTTGATACTCGAAATGAACCGGTCGCATGAACTTTCCTTTCTAGTGGGCAGTCGTCTCGGGTCTGAAATCCAGCTCGTACAAAAGCTCGGATCCGCCCGACGCCGCGCTCTCCAGGGAAGCGGCCTCGGGGAGGAGTTGCTCGCAGTAGTAGCGGGCGGTGGCGACCTTCTGCCGCAGCCAGTCGTCGTCTGCTCCGGACGTTCCGATCTTCTGTAGAGCCGCCTGGGCGGATCGGACCATCAGCCATGCGCCCATCACCGTGCCGAACATCGTCAGGTAGGGGTAGGCGCCGGCCAGGGCGCCCTGGTAGTCCCCCTTGGCCAGGTGAGACCCCAGGGTGAGGCTGGATCGCCCGAGAGTCCGGACCGCCCGGGCCAATTCCTCGCCGGACGCCTTCAACTCGGCGACCGAGGAGGCCTCGGCAGCGGTGACGCCTACCTGCTCCAGCAGTTCCTTGACCGCGGCGCCCATGCGTATGGGGAGCTTTCTCATCACCAGGTCGATGGCCTGGATGCCGTTGGTCCCCTCATAGATGGGGCTGATGCGGGAATCGCGGAAGAACTGGGCGGCGCCGGTCTCCTCGACGAATCCCATGCCGCCGTGGATCTGGATGCCCAACGACGCCACCTCCACCCCCAGGTCGCTGCACCAGGCCTTGGCGATGGGGGTCAGGACCGAAACCAACTCCTCGGAGTGGGTCCGCTCCTCATCGGTATCGGCGTAATGGGACCGGTCGACGGCGGCCACGCAGTAGAACAGGAGAGCCCTCATCGCCTCGATGCGTGCCTTCATGGTGGCCAGCATCCGCCGAACGTCCGGGTGTTCCACGATCAGGGACTGCTGGCCGCGGGGAGCCCCCACCGCTCTCCCTTGGCGCCGCTCCCAGGAGAACTCCAACGCTTTCTGGTAGGCGCGCTCGGCCACTGCCAACCCGCCCTGTCCGACGGCGATCCGCGCCGCGTTCATCATGGTGAACATCCGCGCCATGCCTCCCTGTTCGGGACCCACCAGGTAGCCGACCGCCCCGCCTTGCTCGCCGTAGGAGAGCATGCAGGTGGGGCTTCCGTGAATGCCCAGCTTGTGCTCCAGGGAGACGGTCCTGATGTCGTTCAGTTCACCCGGCTTCCCGTCGGGGCCCACCAGGCGCTTGGGCACTATGAAAAGCGAGATTCCCTTGGTGCCCGCTGCAGCGTCGGGGGTGCGGGCAAGGACGGTGTGGATGATGTTGTCCGCCATGTCGTGGTCGCCCCAGGTGATGAAAATCTTGGTGCCGGTGATCCGGTAGGTTCCGTCCGGCTGGGGGATGGCCTTGGTGGTGAGCGCGCCGACGTCGGAGCCGGCGTGGGGCTCGGTGAGGTTCATGGTGCCCGACCACTCTCCGGTGATGAGCTTCTCCAGGTAGAGACCCTTCTGCTCGGGGGATCCGTGCATGTTCAGGAGGTGAACGGTTCCGGTGGTGAGAGTGGGACACAGAGAGAACGACAGGCTCGAGGAGATCATCATCTCATCGACTGCAAAACCCACAGCCTGGGGCATTCCCCCTCCGCCCCAGTCGGCGGGCAGAGAGATTGCCTGCCAGCCCGCTTCGACCAGTTTCCGGTAGGCCTCGGCGAACCCGGTTGGAGTCTTCACCGTCCCGTCCTCGGTGAGGACCGACCCTTCAAGATCACCGACCGGGTTGAGGGGGGCCACCACTTCGGAGTAGAAGCGCCCGGCTTCTTCCAGTAGTTCGCCAACGGTTGCCGGATCGGCGTGCTGGTATCCGTTGAGTTTGGCCAGGGTCTCCAAGTCGACGATGTGTTCCAGCACGAAGCCGATGTCTCGGAGGGGAGGCCGGTAAACGCTCATCTTCAGTAACAGAGAATATCAAGATGCCGGCCCTCGCCTTAAAGCGAAAACTTCTGGCTGCTCAGGCCGGGGAGGGCCTATTCTTTGGGCGAAACTGGATTCTGCCCACTGCCGCCCCCGATTTCAAATGACCACCCGGAACGACCCTTCACGCTTTTTCAACCGAGAGCTCTCCTGGCTGGACTTCAACAGCAGGGTGATCGCCCTGGCCGAACAGGAGGAGACGCCGCTCTTGGAGAAGGTGCGGTTTCTGTCCATATGGGCTTCGAATCTTGACGACTTCTTCCAGATCCGGGTGGCCGGGCTCAAGGAGCAGGTCGCCCACGGGATAATGAGAAAGAGCCCCGACGGGCGCACGCCGGGCCAACAACTCTCCGCCATCCGCGCCGAGACCTCCGAGCAGTACCTGCGGGCCTCGAAGATCTTCCGCGACCTTCTGGTGCCGGGTCTGGCCGAGGCGGGTCTGGGCCTGAAGTCCTATGCAGACCTGGATGATCAGGCGAAGGCCTACCTGGACCGCTACTTCCATGCCACGGTCTTCCCGGTTCTGACTCCCCTGGCGGTGGACCCTGCCCATCCCTTTCCCCACATTTCCAGCCTCTCTCTCAACCTGGCGGTCCACGTGCAGGAGGGAAGGAGCGGAGCGGTGAGATTCGCCAGGGTCAAGATCCCCCCCATCCTTCCCGCGTTCGTGCCCCTGCCCGATAGCGGGTGGTTTGTCCCGCTGGATGAGTTGATCGCCGCCCACCTTGACGAACTCTTCCCGGGGATGCGCATCCTCGACTACCACCTCTTCCGGGTCACCCGCAATGCGGACTTCGAGTTGGAGGAGGACGCGGGCGGAGACCTCCTGTCGGCCGTCGAGTCGGAGTTGACCCGGAGGCGGTTCGGCCGGGCGGTCCGCCTGGAGGTGACCGGCACGATGAGCAGCGAGGCGCTCGACATGCTCATCCGGGAACTCCAGATAACCAGGTCGGACGTGTATGTCATGGACGGGGTGCTGAACACGGCCGACCTCATGTTCATGGCCTCCCTTCCCCGGTCGGAGTTGCAGTACCGACCCTGGACTTGGGTCACCCACCCCCGCTTGGCGGCGCGCATCAGTGACCACCTGGACATCTTCCAGGTGATCCGGGAGGGGGACATCCTGGTGCACCACCCGTATGACTCGTTCGCCTCCTCCGTGGAGGAGTTCATAGTGCAGGCTGCTGCCGACCCCAACGTGCTGGCCATCAAGCAGACCCTGTATCGCACCGCCAGCGACAGCGTGATCATGAACGCCCTGATGGAAGCGGCAACACGGGGAAAGCAGGTGGTGGTGCTAGTGGAGTTGAAGGCCCGATTCGACGAAGACGCCAACATCACCTGGGCTCAGAGGCTGGAAGATGTGGGCGTGCATGTCGTCTACGGGGTGGTGGGACTCAAGACCCACACCAAGATCGCTCTGGTGGTCAGGCGGGAGGGGGATCAGATCCGGCGTTACTCCCATATCGGGACCGGCAACTACAACGAACAGACCGCCCGCATCTATGAGGACTTGGGGCTGTTCACCTGTGACGAGGCGGTGGGCGCCGATTTGAGCTTTTTGTTCAACTACCTGACCGGCTACAGCCGCCATTCGGTGTACCAGAAGCTCCTGGTGTCGCCCATCTTCACCCGTCCCCGCATCCTGAAGCTCATAGCGGAGCAGGCCCATCCCGAGGGTCTGATAACCATGAAGATGAACTCCCTGGTGGACCCGGCGATGATCGAGGCCCTGTACGCCGCCTCCGAGGCCGGGGCGAAGATCGATCTGGTGGTCAGGGGGATCTGTAGTCTGGTGCCGGGGGTAGAGGGGATGTCGGAGAACATAAGGGTGCGGTCCCTGGTGGGGAGGTATCTGGAGCACTCGCGGGTCTACCGGTTCGGTGGTCGGGATAACCGGGTCTACTACATAGGATCGGCCGATTTGATGCAACGCAACCTCGACCACCGAGTGGAGGCCATGGCGCCCATCGAGGACCCCGACCTGCAGTTCCGTATCGACGAGATCTTCGAGGTGCTGATGGCCGACGACACTCTCTCCTGGGAACTGGGACCCGATGGGAAGTGGACCAAAGTGGCGGAGCGGCAGGGTCTGAGCACCCACGTCGAGTTGCAGGACCTGGCGGAAGCCAGGGCGCAGGCCCGGTTCTGAGGACCGGGGGCCAACTAGCGCCAAGAATTCACGTTCCGTTCGCATTTAGCACGGATCTGTGTTCACTTCCGTCCCTTAGCGTGAGCGCATATGGGTGGGACCCGCGCCCGAGGGCTATTGCTTTCCTACGGGTCGCGAACGTGTTCTCGAGCTCAGGAGTCTGGATATCAGATGAACTTCGCCGACCAACGTCTTCTCCGCTGGGGGGCAGCGCTGTCGGCCCTGCTTTTGTTGGCAGCGGCCTGCGGGGGAGATGATGACAGCGATGCGCCCGCCAGCACCGCGGCGCCGGCCACCGAGGGACTGACGGGTTCGATCGAGGTTTCCGGTTCTTCGACTGTGGAGCCGATCACGGCTTTGGTGGCAGAGAGGTTCAATAGTGCGCATCCTGGTGTGGGGATCTCGGTTGAGGGTCCCGGCACGGGTGATGGTTTCCAGCGGTTCTGCGCAGGTGAGATCGATATCTCGGATGCTTCCCGGGCCATCAAGGTTTCGGAGGTGGAGGCTTGCGCCGAGGCCGGTGTCGAGTGGGTCGAGTTGAAGATCGCCTTCGACGGTGTCAGTGTATTGACCTCTCCTGACAACGATGCCGTGAGCTGTTTGGACACCGGTGACTTGTACGCGCTGGTGGGCGCGGAGTCCGAGGGCTTCCGGTCCTGGTCGGACGCCGATGGCCTGGCCTCCGAGTTGGCCGCGGCCGGTTTGGGCGGTTCGGGTGCTCCGTATCCGGATGCTCCGCTGGTGATCACCGCTCCTGGTGAGGAGTCGGGCACTTTCGACGCGTTCGTGGAGTTGGCGTTGGAGGACATCACCGAGGAGCGTGGTCAGGATGAGCCGACCCGTGTCGACTATCAGGCTTCGGCGAATGACAATGTGATCGTGGACAACGTCAGTTCCAACCCGACTTCGTTCGGTTGGGTGGGGTTTGCCTTCTATGTGGAGAACAGTTCGGTGTTGAAGGCGATCGAGATCGACGGCGGCGGCGGGTGCGTGGCGCCTTCGATCGTGTCGATCGCCGACGGGTCCTATCCGTTGTCGCGTCCCCTGTTCATCTATGTTTCGCTGAGCCGTCTGGCCGAGAATCCGGCGCTGGGTCCGTTCGTGGACTTCTACCTGGGCGACGGCTTCTTCTCGGTCGCCGAAGCAGGCTACGTGACCCTCCCCGATGACGAGATCTCCGCCACCAGGGCCGCCTGGGCAGGGGTCGGGTAAGGTCTCGGACCGGATCTGATCATGCAGGCAAGGAATGTGCTCGGCACTTCGGCCCCGCTGGATCTCTCCGGCGATCCGCGCCGGTTGCGCAAGGAGCGGAACGTGCGTTGGCTGTTCCTGTCGGCCGCCGTTTTCACGATCCTGGTGAGCGTCGCCATCGTGCTCAGCCTGGTCGGGGAAGCAGTGGCCTTCCTGCAAAGCATCGCCTCGGAGATCGACGAGGGCCTGGGTTCTCTCATGGCAGACGGATGGTTCCCGCGCAGGGACCGGTTCGACCTGCGGACCATCATCTGGCACACCCTGTCGGTCTCGATCATCGCCATGCTGGTGGCCACCCCCCTAGGCCTGGGGGCGGCCGTCTACCTGAGCGAATACGCCAGACCGGGGGTGAGACGGGTCCTGAAGCCGGTGTTGGAGGTCCTGGCGGGAATCCCCAGCGTGGTCCTGGGTTACTTCGCGCTGCGCTTCATCACTCCCGACATCCTCCGCAACCTCTGGGACACCGCCCAGCAGTCCAACCTGATGGCGGCCGGGATCGGCGTGGGCATCCTGATCATTCCTCTTGTCTCATCGGTCTCCGAGGACGCCATGCAGGCGGTGCCCAGAGCCCTCCGGGAGGCCTCCTACGGTTTGGGCGCCAAGAAGTGGCACACCTCAGTGCGGGTGGTGTTCCCGGCGGCCCTGTCGGGGATCGTCGCCGCTCTGATCCTGGGGCTCTCCCGGGCCATCGGGGAGACCATGGTGGTGGCCATCGCCGCCGGCGCCACCGGGGGCTCTCTCCTGCAGCTCAATCCCCTCTACGGCGGCCAGACCATGACCGGCGCCATGGCTTCCCTCGCCATCGGCTCCGACCAGGTGGCCGGCGGGGTGGCCGCTTTCCAGAGCCTCTTTTTCGTGGGGCTGCTGCTGTTCCTGATGACCCTGGTCCTCAACATTGGAAGCGAGCGGCTGGTGCGTCGCTTCCGGCAGAGGTACTAGGACCATGGAGGAAGGCCGGTGACCGCACGCACGATGGGTTCCCGAGTCACCCAGGAGATGCTCCGCCGGGCACTGGAGGGTCGGCGGGTCAACATAGTCAATCCACTGGTGGCCCTGACGCTTCTGATCTCCCTCCTGGCGTCGCTGGCGATCCTGGTGGTGCTCCTGTGGGATGTGGTGGCCAAGTCGATGCCCGTCTGGCAGGAGCGGGGGTGGTCGGTGATCACCAACGACCTCTCGCCGCGGCCGGCGGAGACGGGGATGATCCAGGGCATTTTCGGGTCGGTGATGCTGACCGTGATCGTGGTGGTGCTCTCCTTCCCCCTGGGGGTGGCGGCCGCCATCTACCTGGAGGAGTACGCCCGCGACACCAGGATCACCCGGCTGCTGGTGGCCAACATACGGAACCTGGCCGGGGTTCCCTCCATCGTCTACGGCCTGTTGGGCCTGAGTGTCTTCGTGAAGCTCATCCTCGAGGGAGTGCTGGGACAAATAAGCGGTCGTACGCTGATCGCCGGAGGGCTCACCCTTTCGATGCTGGTGCTCTCGATCATGGTGATCACCACCCAGGAGGCGCTTCGGGCTGTGCCGCTCGCCATACGGGAGGCGTCTTTCGGGGTGGGCGCCACACCCTGGCAGACCATCCGCCACCATGTGCTGCCCGTCGCCAGCCCGGCCATCTTCACTGGCTCGGTGCTGACCCTGGCCCGCGCCTTCGGGGAATCTGCGCCCCTGCTCCTGGCGGGTGCGGTGCTGTCCACCTTCTTCGCGGCGCCGGAGGGGACGCCGATAACCGACCTGGTGCTGGGAGAGAAATACACCGCTCTGCCTATCATCATCTACAACTGGTCACGCCAGCCCCAGCAGGAATACATTGCCCTGACGGCTGCCGCCATCGTGGCCCTGCTGGTGATTTTGCTGGTGGTCAACACCGGGACGATATTGGCTAGGGACGCGTTGGAGCGGCGCAATCGGATGTGAGAACCATTAACCGGATCTTGAAGGAGAAGACGTGCCAACTCGCCTGGAACCGGCGCCGGTCATGGTAGAGAGAATGGTATCGAGCGACCCCGCATCGAGCCCCTCCACCTCGCTTGAATCTGCCCCTGTCATCTTCGACATCAGGGGTTTGAATGTCTATTACCGGGACTTCCATGCCGTGGCGGATACCGATCTCGACATTCACCAGAACGAGATAACCGCGTTGATCGGCCCCTCGGGTTGCGGCAAGTCCACCGTTCTGCGTTGTTTCAACAGGATGAACGACTTGATCGACGGAGCGCGGGTGGAGGGCAGGGTCCTCTATCACGGGATCGATCTGTACGGTCCGGCAGTTGATGCGGTCGAGGTTCGCCGGCGCATAGGGATGGTGTTCCAAAAGCCCAATCCCTTCCCCAAGTCCATATACGACAACATCGTTTTCGGCCCGAAGGTGGCCGGATGGAAGGGCAACCTGGACGACCTGGTTGAGGAGTCCCTGCGGCGGGCCGCCCTCTGGGATGAGGTCAAGGACAAACTGGAGAGCTCCGCGCTTGACCTCAGCGGAGGACAGCAGCAGAGACTGTGCATCGCCCGGGCGATCGCCACCAGCCCGGATGTGGTGCTGATGGACGAGCCGTGCTCGGCGCTCGACCCGATCGCCACCTACAGGATCGAGACTCTGATGAGGGAACTGAAAGAGCGATACACCATTGTGGTGGTCACCCACAACATGCAACAGGCCGCCCGGGTGAGCGATCGCACGGCGTTCTTCTCGGTGGATGTGGGGACCCAGGGCCAGCGCACCGGCCGGCTGGTGGAATACGACTCCACCGACCAGGTGTTCACGGCCCCCTCCCTGAAGGAGACCGAGGACTACATCACCGGGAGGTTCGGATGACGACAGACCAGCGCCCTGACTTCCACGCCGCCCTGAACAGCCTCGAGGAGACCACCATGGACATGGCCGACCGGGTGGAGAAGATGGTGGGCATGGCGGTGAGGTCGCTTGTGACGTCCGACAATTCCCTGGTCACCGAGGTGATCTCCTCCGACGACAAGGTCGACGAACTCTACATGGACATCCGGAGCAGATGGATGCAGATCATGGCCCGCCAACAGCCCATGGGCCGAGACCTGAGAATGATGGCCGCCATCCTGGAACTCAACAACACCCTGGAGCGCATGGGCGATCAGGCGGTGAATATCGCTCGCATAGCGCGGGCCACCGCCGGACTGCCCCGTGAGGAGACCATCCTGGCCAAGCTGGTGGAGATGGGCGACTTGGTGAAGCCGATGATCCGCACCTCCATCGACTGCTTCGTACGCCGGGACGCCGACGAGTGCCTTTTGCTCCCGGCCATGGACGTTCCCGTCGATGTTCTCAACCGCGGCATGTGGAAGCATGTGGTGGAATGCGGGCACGACCAGCCGCTCCTGGAGTGGGCCACCCGCATGGTGCTGGTCTCCCGGGCGCTGGAGAGGGTCGGCGACCAGGCGGTGGACATCGGCGAGCAGGTGGCCTTCCTGATGACCGGGGATCACCATGAATTCACCCGGTATACCGGATAGTGTCCCGGATCTCTGAAGCCACCCACCGGGTCCTGGTGGTGGAGGACGAGCCCGCCATCTCCGAATCGATCTCCTATGCGCTGGAAACGGAGGGGATGGTGGTCGAGGCGGCCTACACGTTCTCCGAGGCGTTGTCCCGGGTGCGGAGGCGCCCTCCCTCGCTGGTCCTCTTGGATGTGATGCTTCCCGGCGGCTCGGGCCTGGACATCTGCCGGGAGATCAGGTCTTTCTCGGATGTTCCCATCATCGTGCTCTCCGCCCGCGACGCCGAGTCCGACAAGGTGGCCGGCCTGGAGTTGGGCGCCGACGATTATGTGACCAAGCCCTTCTCAATGCGGGAGTTGATCGCCCGGGTCCGTTCACACATCCGGCGGGCGGCGCGCTCCGGACAGATGGTGGGAACGAACGAGGTGCTGAGGGGCGGGCCGGTGGAGTTGGACGTGGACGCCCATGAGGTGAGGATCCGGGGAGAGGCGGTCACCCTCCGACCCAAGGAATTCGACCTCTTGGAGACGTTCATGCGCAGAAAGGGCCGGCTGGTCACCCGGGAGACATTGCTCAGCGAGGTTTGGGGCTCGACCTTCTACGGAGACACCAGGACCCTGGACGTCCACGTGAAGCGACTCCGCCACAAGATGGAGGAGGACTACTCCAAGCCCCGCTACCTGATCACCGTCCGGGGCCTCGGGTACAAGTTCGTCGATGCCTCCTAGCGGGCGCCCGAAACATTCCCTGATCCGCCGCCTGTTTGTCACCCTGGTCGTCGTCGCCGGTATGTCGGCGATCCTGGGAGCGGTGCTGAGCGCCGCCCTGGGGATGTCGCCCTGGCTGGCCGGTTCGATCTCCGGAGTTCTGGGTCTCGGAGCCTACGGCATAGTCCTCTTCCGGCTGCGCAACGCCCTTGTGGCGTTGGGCCGCGCGGCGGACGAACTGTTGGGTAGCAGTATCGAACCCGAGCCGGGTCCCACGGGAATCGAGGAGGTTGACCGCCTGGCGGACTCCCTCTGGGAGGCCGGACGCCACTTCCGGAACACCGAGGACGCTCTTCGCAGGGAGCGGGCTCTTCTGGAGGTGGTGCTTGAAGCGCTGCCCGGAGGCATTCTGTTGGTGGAAGCCGACGATCAGGTGGCGTACTCGAACTCGGCCTGTCGCCAAATGCTGGGCACCGTTGGCGACCCGTCGGGCCGTCTTGCGCTCCGCCAGATCAGGAGACTGGTGACCCGGGCGCGCGACAGCGATCAGTTCTATGAGGAGATCCTGAAACGCGGTTATCCCGAACGCACTCTGGCCGCGAGGGCCTTCACGATCGACGCCGACGCGCGGGTGCTGGTGATCGTTCTGGATCTCACCGAGAGCAGGCGGGTGGAGACCATGCGGCGGGACTTCGTCACCGACGCCTCCCACGAATTGAAAACGCCGGTGGCTTCGGTTCTCGCTTCGGCCGAGGCTCTGCAAATAGCCATGGAGCACGACCCAGCCTCGAGCCGGATGTTCGCCGACCGGATTCTGTCAGCGGCATTGCGGCTTTCCCGGCTGATCTCGGACCTGTTGGACCTCTCCCGCCTGGAGGCACAAGACCCCATCCCCGATGACTTTGATCTGGAGGAATTGGTGATCTCCGAGGTGGAGCAGTTCGCGCGCTCCGCCCGCCGGAAGGACATTTCATTCTCGGTGCAGACCACTACCGCGGCTGTGAAAGGGTCGTCTGCCGAACTCGGGCTGGCCATCCGGAACCTGTGCGACAATGCGCTCCGGTACACCGAGGAGGGCGGGAGGATCGCGGTGACCCTGGACCGGCGAAACGGCGAGGCGGCCCTGACGGTCACCGACACCGGAGTGGGGATCCCGGGCAGGGACCTGGGACGGATATTCGAGAGGTTCTACCGCGTGGATGTGGCCCGTTCCCGGGGAACGGGCGGCACCGGCCTGGGCCTGGCGATAGTCAAGCATGTGGCTGAACGACACGGGGGGAAGGTGACGGTGGAGAGCTTGCTGGGAGAGGGATCCACCTTTGTCCTTCAAATCCCCCTGGCAGGGACGAACACCCCCGTCTGAGGGAGGCTCTCTCAGCCTGGGACGGAGCTGGCCTGTGCCCGTTCCGCGGGGTCGACTAGTTGGTTAGTGTTTGTTTTGTCACTGTCGGCGATATTGGGGGAGCGTTTTGTCACGCCCCCCGGACATACTGATTTACGTGGCAAGAGCAGCCACTGACCGGAGATTCATCGGGACCGGGGTAGGATCTACCGGTTCATGGAATAGTCCATGACCTACACTTACCAGTAGGCTGGCCATTCAACGAAGGAGCGATGCCGATGGCGCCACCCCCCTCCATTATTCCTTCCGATATCGACCGACAGGTAGCAGACAACTACCACGCCTTCGTCAACACCCACCTTTCCAAATTGATTGGCGCCCATGAAGGGCAATGGGCAATCCTGCATGACCAGGACATCATCAAGGTGTGCCCCACTATGAGCGAAGCCTATCGAGAGGGGCTCAGGCTTTACTCCGATCACATGTTCTCCGTCCAGGAGATATGCGAACAGGTGCCCATCACGATGGGTGGGCACACCCGTGTTATATAAGGGCCAATACGACTCGCAAATCGGCCCAATCATGCCCATCACGATCGGCACTGAACAAGGTCCACAACGTCACGCAACCAGCGGTTTATTAAACACGGGGTAGCACCTACTGCGGAATATCCGCGGAGCTTGTCCAATCTCTTGGGTTGATTTCCCCATCGCTGGTGCTTGTGCGCACCGCTAGGGAAACAGGACTTTCCCCAGCGTATTTCATCACCGTTCAGCTTCCCAACAGCGACATCGAGTATCCGGTCGGTGCAGTGGAATGCATCCAACAAGAGGGCTTTGATGTTCTCATTGGTCGGAATGTTCTCCGACTCGGACTCTTCCAAATCACGGCAGACCGGTTCTCGTTTACCACAGATCACGATGGACTTCTCGCCGTGCCCGCACCCTAGCCCCTAGTTGGGCACTTAGGTGTATGAGTTCCAACCAAAATGAAACACCGCGCGCGCGGAGAGGCGGGCCAGCCTCTGGGTATCGTGAAACGGAGTGCTCTACGATGCGGTAGTGGTCGGAGCAGGTCCCAACGGCTTGGCCGCGGCGGTAGTCCTGGCGGAGGCGGGGTGCTCCACGCTGGTGGTGGAAGCCTCGGAGACCATCGGCGGCGGTTCCCGCACGGCGGAACTGACTCTCGGGGGATTCCGTCACGATATGTGCGCGACCGCCCATCCGCTCGGGCGTGGTTCTCCCATTTTTCGCCGGCTTCCGCTGGCCAGGTACGGGTTGCGTTGGGTCCATCCGCCGGCTGCCCTCGCCCATCCCCTCGACAATGGCGAGGTGGTCGTGCTCCGGCGTTCCGTCCAGGAGACCTCGGAAGGCCTGGGAGCCGACGCGGTCCGCTACCGCCGAAGAGTCGAAGGCATCGACCGGATGTGGCCCCGGATAGAAGACCGTCTCCTGCGACCGGCTCTGGGTGTCAGGTCCGGTCTGTGGGGAGACCTGAAGCTCGGGTCCTTCGCCCGTCCGGCTTCCTGGGACATCCGCAGTCTCAAGGGCACGGCGGCCCGGTCCCTGCTCGCCGGCTGCGCAGCTCATTCGGTGATGCCGCTCGGGAGGCCGTTCACCGCCGGGGTGGGGTGGCTTCTCCTGGCGGGCGGGCACCGGTACGGCTGGCCGTTCGTGTCGGGAGGCTCCCAGGCGCTGGTGGACGCCCTGGCTGCTCACCTCACCGATATGGGAGGGGAGATCGAGACCGGGCGCCGGATAACCGATCTGGCTCAGCTTCCTCCCTCCCGGGTGGTGCTGGCCGATGTGGCGCCCGGGGCGCTCATAGGCATGCTGGGAGAGGAAGGGTCTGTCCGGATGGCCCGGGTTGGCAGAGGGTTCCGGCACGGGCCGGGGGTGTTCAAGCTGGACTGGGCCTTGTCCCGACCGGCGCCGTGGAGGGACGCCCGGATGGCCATGGCCGGGGTGCTCCACCTGGGAGGCGACCACCGGCAGATTGCCCTGGCCGAGCGGATGGTGTGGCGGGGACAGACTCCCGACCGGCCCTTCGTGGTGGTTGCCCAACCTTCCCTGTTCGACCACTCCCGCGCCCCGGGGGGAGGACACACCCTGTGGGCCTACACTCATGTCCCTTCGGGAAGCTCGGTCGACATGCGGGAGGCGGTGGAAGTCGAGATCGAGCGGCATGCTCCGGGGTTCTCCGAGACTGTCCTGGCCTGTCACACCGTCTCGGCCTCGGATTGGGAGAGCTACAACCCCAATTACGTGGGGGGAGACATCGGCGGCGGGGTCATGGGGGTGAGGCGAGTGTTGCGGGGGCCCTTCGGAGGGTGGTCGCCGTACGAGACGGGGGTGGATGGCGTCTACCTTTGCTCCTCCTCCACGCCCCCGGGTGCAGGCGTCCACGGCATGTGCGGCTACCACGCCGCCCAGGCGGCGCTGGGAAGGATCAAGCCCGGTTGATGGAGCCCCTCGGGGTGACGGGTTCCCCTTTTTCGCGAAACCAATCACTATGTCGCGAAACAGGGCCCGAATTTCGCCCCCTCCGGGCCCATCCCCCACCACCACCGATCCATTGCGGGTCGCGAAAATCCGCGAGGGGATACCTGTGCGGATTCTCCGATCCTGAGGTCTCCTGGGCCGGGGGAGCTCGGGCCCCGGCTGGAGGCTCCGTTGTAGTTCTTTGGAGTCTGTAACCGGGATGTGACATCGTCAACCCCCATGGCCACTCTTTTTTCCCGCTCTCGAAGGTATCTCCGGGCGGTTGAGGGTGGTTGCCCTCCCGGGGTTACTAGTGCTCGGCGGGCTCGAAGATGGTGAATGTCCCCTTCTGGTCGTCGTTGACGACTGCGAAGCGGCCCACCGCGATCTCCGTCACCGGGACGCAGACGTCTCCGCCCAGGCTCTCCACCCGGGCGGCCGCTTCGTCGGCGTTGTCCACCTGGATGTAGACCATCCAGTGAGGAGGGATCTCTCCCCAGTTCTCGTCCATGACCAGGATCCCGGCGATGGGCATACCCCCGACGTTGGCCAGGTGGTATTCCCCGCCCTGGAGCATGGGCATGCTGCTCCACTCCCAGCCGAACAGCCCGCTGTAGAAGCTCTGGGTTGCTTCAAGGTCCCTCGTGTACAACTCGTTCCACACCAGGGCGCCGGGGGTGTTCTTCACCTCGGCGGGGCCGGACTCCAGGGCCTGCCAGAGGAAGAAAGCCGCCCCTCCGCCCGGCTCCTCCAGGAGGGCGACCTTTCCGTTCCCCACCTCGGCGGGCCCCATGCGGAAGGTGGCTCCCAGGGACCGGGCAACCTCGGCCGTTGCCTCTATGTCGTCGGTGGCGATGTAGGAGAACCAGAGAGGCGGCACCCCCTCGGGGAACATGCCCGGCATCGATGGTCCCATGGCGCCCACGGTCTTTCCGTCCAGGTTGAACATGGTGTAGGTCATCCCGGTGTCGCCCATGGGAACATCGGTCCACTCCCAACCGAACATGCCGTTGTAGAAGGTCTTGCCCCGCTCGGGATCGGGAAGGTAGATGTCCATCCAGCAGAAAGTGCCGTGGGGGTGCTTCATCGATGTCGCTCCTTGAAGTTGGGCGGCCGCGGCCGCCTCGTGCTATCTCCAGCACGCCCGGAGGGACTCGAACCCCCAACCTTCTGATCCGTAGTCAGACGCTCTGTCCAAATTGAGCTACGGGCGCAGGGCCTAAACCAAAGGATAAGCGTAACCCCGAGACGCCAAACCCCACGGAGGGTTCTTATCTGGGGTTTGTCCCGGTCAAGACTCGATGGCATCGAGCCGACGAGAGTGACAATTGCCGGGTTCCGTCCCTCCGGTCGGCTATTCTGATGTTCCCCAGCGGAGAGGCTTAGGATGGGCGCAGGACCATGACTGGTGAAGCCATCTTGGTGCTGGCGATTCTGGTCGGCACGGTAGCGCTATTCGTTTCAGAGAAATATCCGCTCGATCTGGTAGCGATGATCGGGCTGGGCGCTCTGCTGATCTTCGGGTTGGTGACTCCGGAGGAAGGGTTCTCCGGATTCAGCAACCCTGCAACGCTCACCGTGGCGGCGATGTTCATCCTGAGCGCCGGTCTGCAGAAAACCGGCGCCACGGCCGCGGTGGGACGGCTGATGGTGCGTTACGGACGAAGCCACTACGCGGCCCTGGTTGTGATAATGGCCACCATCACGGTCATGTCGGCATTCGTCAACAACACCGCCGCCGTCGCCGTCTTTATCCCCCTTGTAACGATCCTCGCCAACCGACGGAGGATCTCCGCGTCCAAGTTGCTGATCCCGCTCTCCTACGCCTCTCAGTTCGGCGGAGTGTGCACACTCATCGGGACCTCCACCAACCTCCTGGTGAGTTCCATATCCGATCAGGCCGGCCATGGGTCTTTCAGCATGTTCGAGTTCAGCCGGATGGGATTGATTCTCTTTGTAGCCGGGGTTGTCTTTTTCCTGGTGTTTGGACGTTGGCTGCTACCCGACCGCCAGCAGGGGGAGTTGGCGTCCACGTATCACCTGGGCGACTACGTCACCGAGTTGAGGGTCCGCCAAAGGTCTCCCCTGGTGGGCAAGTCGGTGATCGAGAGCAGGCTTAGGGTGGATCATGACGTGACGGTCCTGCGGGTGTTGGAGGCAGGAGAAGCCGGTTGGGCTCCCCTGCGGCAAACTCTCAAACCGGACGATGTCTTGCTGGTGCACGGATCGATCGCCGACTTGATGCGCTTGCAGGGATCCATGGGGATGGAACTGAACGTGGACTTCAAACTGCGTGACGAGACTCTGCAAACCGAAGACTTGCGTCTCGTCCAGGCCCTGGTGGCGCCCGGCTCCCCTCTGATAGGACGCACTTTGAAGGAAGCGGACTTCCGTAACCGATACAAGGCTCTGGTGCTGGCCATGCAGCGACGGGGGGAGACCATCAACAACAAGCTGAGTTCGATCGTCCTCAGCATGGGCGACGTGTTGCTGGTCCAGGCTCACGAAGAGGAGATAACCACCCTCCGACGCAGCAACGACTTCATCATTCTCAACGAAGTGCCAGGGACGGTCCTTCGCCGCAAGGCTCCCCTGGCCATCGGCATCATCGTGGCGGTCGTAGGCCTGGCGGCGTTCAACGTCTTCCCGATCCTGGTCACCGCCCTGCTCGGCTGCGTGGCTATGTTGGTAACCCGGGTTCTCCGCCTGGAGGAGGCCTACAACGCCATCAACTGGCAGGTCATCTTCCTGCTGGCCGGGATCCTTCCCCTGGGGGTGGCCATGCAGACCAGCGGAGCGGCAGGCGCACTCGCCGAGCGAGCGGTGGGATTGGTGGGGGACATGGGACCGGTGGCGGTGCTGGCCGTGATCTATTTGATGACGTCCATCATGACCGACACCATGACCAACGCGGCAGCGGCGGTGCTGCTGGCGCCCATCGCCATCTCGACCGCCGAACAGATCGGGGTTGACCCCAGGCCGTTCCTCATGGCGATCACCTTCGCAGCCTCCACCGGGTTCTCGACGCCAGTGGGGTACCAGACCAACACGATGATCTACAACCCCGGGGGGTACAAGTACACCGACTTTTTACGCACGGGCGTGCCGCTAAGTATCCTGTTCTGGATATTGTCGGTGATCTTCATCCCCCGGTTCTGGGCCTTCTAGCCAAGGGAGTGACCACAGGTGCGGGGTGTTCGGAATCGGGGACTGCGGGGAACAGGCCACCCGGTTTCGGCTACGGCCTGCGGGTTTCGTCAGCCCCCGCTGTAGCCCGATGACCTGGCAGATCGCCTTCCTGATCCTGCTGCTGGTGGCGATGGCCTACCTGTTCCTGACGGCCAAACTGCCGGTGGACTTGACGGCCTTCCTGGGCCTGGCGGTCCTGATCCTGGGAGGGTATGTGGGGCCGACCGAGGCTTTCAGCGGCTTCGCCTCGCCGGCGGTGATCACCATGCTGGCAATATTCATCATCAGCGCATCGCTCCTATACACCGGCATAGCCGACATCGTGGCCTCGAGGATCTACAAGTTGGTGGGCAGCAAGGAGGTGCCCCTGATCATCATGCTGATGCTGGTCTCGGGCGTCCTTTCGGCTTTCATGAACAACATTGCGGCGACGGCGGTCCTGATGCCCGCGGTGGCCGCCATCGGCCGCAGGGCCGGGCTGTCACCGTCTCGGCTGATGATGCCCTTGGCTTTCGGGTCAATCCTGGGTGGGACCACCACCATGGTCGGAACGCCTCCCAACATCGTGGCGGCCTCGATACTGGCCGAACGGGGCATGGAGCCGTTCGGGCTCTTTGATTTCACGCCCATCGGCGCCCTGCTGCTGGCCGGGGGAATCCTGTTCATGATCACCCTGGGAAGAAGACTCCTGCCGGACCGGATCGCCGGCCCGGGGGTGGCCGATTCCGCCGATCTGACCGACATCTACCACCTGGAGGAGCGACTCTTCACCATAAGGATCCCGAAGCAGTCCCCGCTCGACAATGTCACGCTCGCCCAGGCCAACCTGTCGGATGCCCTGGGCATCCAGGTGGTCGCCATTCACCGGCTGGGGTCCAAGAACCGTGTACCCGAAGCGGACACGCTGCTAAAGGGCGGAGATGTGCTGCTCGTGGAGGGACGATTGCCCGATCTTGAGGGCATCCTGCGGGTGGGCGGCATGGAACTCGAACGCACCACCACCCGTCAGATCCCGCGCATCAGGGGGTTCTCGGCGATCAGAGCCGAAGTCAGGGAGTCCTCCGAGTTGGTTGGAAAGAGCCTCGCCGAGATCGGGTTCCGGGAACGCTATAACGTGGTGATCGTCGGGATCGACCGGCGGGGAGAGACCATCCGGGGAGGACTGGCCTCGGAAGTGCTGCAGGCGGGAGACCGGATAATCGGGCTGGGGGCCCGAAGCGAGTTGCAAAAGATGCAGGCCGACCCGAACTTCGTGGTGAAGAGCCTGGGACTCTCCGCATTGAGGTCTCTGGAGGACCACCTCTCGGTGATGCGGATCCCCCCGGGGTCATCGCTGGTGGGCAGCACGGTGAAGGACAGCCGGCTGAGCGAGTTGTTCGGAGTGACCGTGGGGGCCATCGTTCACAACGGAGTGACCCGCATGGTTGCCTCTCCCGACGATGTGATAGAGGAAGGCGACGGGTTGCTGGTCGGCTGCGACACGGCGCGAGTAGAACACCTGGTACGGATCGGCGACATCAGGGTGGACACCAAGGTGAGTCAAGCCGAACTCCAGACCGAGGACATCGGCATTGTGGAGGTGGCGCTTTCCCCGCGGTCGGCAGCGGTGAGGAAGACCGTGCGGGACCTGGAGTTCCGGAATCGCTACGGCCTGCAACTGCTGGCCGTCTGGAGGGACGGGCAAACCGTCCGGACCGGCCTGGCGAACCTCCGTTTCCAACTGGGTGACGCCTTGTTGGTCCAGGGGCCGTGGGAGCGGATCCGCCTGCTCGGCACCAACCCCGACTTCGTGGTCCTCTCTCCCGAGGGCCTCCGCCCGCGGCGGCATGCCAAAGCGCCGCTCGCCCTGGGCGCGCTCCTGTTGATGGTCGGCCTGGTGGTCTTCGGCATCCAGCCCATTCATGTGGCGGCCTTCATCTCGGCCAGCCTGGTGCTTCTCTTCCGCACCGTCACCATGGAAGAGGCGTACCGGGCCATCGAGTGGCGAACCATCTTCCTGGTGGCCGCAGTGCTTCCGGTGGGTTTTGCAATGGAGAGAACCGGAGCGGCCGAGTTGATGGTCAACCAGGTCATCAACATTCTCGGGCCCCTGGGCAACTACGCCATCCTCATAGCCCTGGTCCTGTTGGCCAGCATCCTCAGCCAAGCTCTCGACGGCGCTCCATCGGTGGTCCTCCTGGCGCCGGTCGCCTTGCAGACAGCCGCTCAACTGGGGATGAATCCCTATGCCGTCATGATGGGAGTGAGCCTGGCTGCTTCCGCCGCCTTCATGACGCCCTTCAGCCACAAGGCCAACTTGCTGGTGATGGGCGCCGGCGGCTACCGGTCGGTGGACTACGCCCGGGTCGGCAGCCCCCTGACTGTGGTGGTGCTGGCCATCGTGGTGGCCTTGGTCCCGGTGGTGTTCCCCCTTTGAGCCCGACCGCGGGGGCGGGGATCCGGGGAGGAAGGAGGGGCTGCTAGCCGGTGAACGGACGGTCGACGGTGTATTTTCACGGTTATGAACCCCATCGGCGCGTTCCACATTATCGATGACGGCGCCCCGGCAGGGCGGTCGGTGAGATGACCACCCGGACTGCGGTAGCCGGCCGCGGATACCCGCGGGAAGGCGCCTCGGGGGAGCCGAACCTGCTTGAAATCGAGAACCTGATGGTGCGGTTCGAGTTGCCTGCCGAGACGGTCCGCGCCGTCAGCGGGGTGAGCTTATCCGTGGCTCCGAGCGAGACCTTTGCCCTGGTGGGTGAGTCGGGGTCGGGCAAGAGTGTCTCGATGCTGTCCGTCATGGGCCTTCTTCCCTCGCCGCCCGCGGTCGTCTCGGGTTCCATCCGCCTGGAGGGCCGGGAAGTACTGGGCATGCCCGGGCGGCTGTTGAGGAGGTTCCGCGGCCGGGACGTGGCCATGGTGTTCCAGGAGCCCATGTCGTCACTGAACCCTGTTCACCGGGTGGGTCGCCAGATCGGAGAGAGCCTCCGGATTCACCGCGGCGTCGCCCGGTCGGAAGCGCGACGCCAGGCGATCCATCTACTGGACCGGGTCGGGATTCCGTCGGCGTCCATCAGGGTCGACGACTACCCGCACGAGTTCTCCGGCGGCATGCGCCAGCGCGCCATGATCGCTATGGCCTTGGCGTGCGACCCCAAGCTGCTGATCGCCGACGAGCCCACCACGGCCCTTGACGTGACCGTGCAGGCCCAGATCGTGGACCTGGTCCGCGAGCTTCAGGCCGAGTACCGCCTGGCGGTGGTCTGGATCACCCATGACCTGGGGGTGGTGGCCGAGATAGCCGATCGGGTGGCGGTGATGTACGCAGGGCGAATCCTGGAGACCGGCCAGGCGTCCGACCTCTACCGGGCCACCCGCCATCCCTACACGTCCGGGTTGCTCCGATCCATACCCCGGCTGGACCGTTCGGTCACCACCCGCTTGGCGGAGATACCGGGGGCGCCGGTCCGGGTGGTCAGCGAGTTGGCGGCCTGTCCCTTCGACGACCGGTGCCCGCTGGCCGCCGACGGCTGCCAGGACGCCCTCCCGGAGCTGGAGGCGGTGGGGCCCGAAGGGCACAGCTCGGCATGTATTCATCACCACGAGATGGGATCTGCGTCATCGCTATGGCCGGAGGGGACGGCAGCCGGTCGCCAGGACTCAGAAGAACAACCCGGCGACGTGGTCGTCTCGATTCGGGACCTCCGGGTCCACTTCCCGATCATCCGCGGCATGCGGGAGTCGCGCAAGAGAGCCATTCGGGCTGTGGACGGGGTGTCTCTCGACGTGGTGCGGGGCAAGACCTTGGGGATCGTGGGCGAGAGCGGGTGCGGGAAGACCACTCTGGGTCGCGCAATGGTGGCGCTGGTACGACCCACCGGAGGGACCATCGAGATCAACGGAGAGCCTATCAACCACCGAAGCGGCAGGCATCGGAAGGTGGTTCAGATGATCTTCCAGGACCCCTTCTCGGCCATGAACCCCGGAATGCGGGTGTCGGATGTGATCGCCGAGCCTCTCCGGATCCATCGGCTCGCCGACGCTGGGACTGCCCGCGAAAGGGTGTCGGAACTTCTCACCCAGGTGGGGCTCCCTCCCGACTCGGGCGGGCGCTACCCGCATGAGTTCAGCGGGGGCCAGCGCCAGCGGATAGCCGTGGCCCGCGCCCTGGCGGCCGATCCCGAGGTCGTGGTGTGCGACGAACCCGTGTCGTCCCTGGATGTCTCTGTGCAGGCCCAGGTGATCAACCTGCTGGCCGATCTGCAGGCTCGAACCGGGATGGCGATGGTGTTCATAGCCCACGACCTGGCGGTGGTACGCCATGTCTCGCATGAGGTAGGGGTCATGTATCTCGGGGAGATCGTGGAGAAGGCGCCCCGCGACCAGCTTTACGAGGACCCTCTTCATCCCTATACCAAGGCCCTCCTGGAAGCGGTGCCGGTTCCCGAACCCGACTACGACGCCAGTCAGCGGACCAGGCTGGTCGGCGACGTACCCAGCCCGGCCGATCCTCCGGCCGGCTGCCGCTTCCATACGCGGTGCCCGGTGGCCGTGGAAGGACTGTGCTCGACGGTCAAGCCGGCGCTGGAGGAGGTGACGCCCGGCCGCTGGGTCTCCTGTCACCTGGTCAGTCCCCCCGCCGGATAGCCCTCGGTCGCCCATTCCGGCCAGGGCGAGTAACGGAATTGCGCCACGAATGTTCCGGTGCCGATGCGGCCATGGTGGACCAGTTCAGGTGCCTTCGACCCAGAATGTCGACCTGTTTTGGTCGACCTGGCGACACCTCCTGGCTAATCTGTTATCACCTACAAGAATTCCATCTCTCGGTACGAAGAACCCCCGTCACCTGGTAGACGGGGACTAGAAAGGGGATCCAGTAATGCAAAGAATGAAGAGGTTCAAGTGGGGAGTGCTACTTGTTGTGCTGGCGCTGGCAGTGGCCGCATGCGGCGACGACGCCGCAGAGGAGCCGGTAGCAACCACGGCCGCGGAGACGCCGGCCACCACGGCCGCGCCGGAGCCGGCCGACGACGAGCCCGAACCGGAGCCGGCCGAGGAAGAGGAAGAGCCTGCATCCGAGACCACGACCACCACCGCGCCGCCGCCTCCCCCTCCGGAGCCGGTCACAGTGAGGGCTGCGATCACCGGGGACGAGGGAACCCTCAACCCCTACACCTACATCAGCGGCTTCCCCGGATGGAACATCCTGATGCTCCAGTACGACTCCTTGATGCAGCTTGACGCCGCCGGGGTCCCCCAGCCCTGGCTGGCCTCGAGCGTCAGCGTCAGCGACGACCTCACCGAGTGGTCGGTGACCCTGGTGGAGGGCGTGACCTTCCACGACGGTGAGCCCCTGACCTCCGACGACGTGGCCTTCAGCGTCGAGTTCTATACCACCAACCCCGAGGCGAGCCGCTTCGCACGCGACTTCAGGGGAGTGGCGGACGTGGTAGTTCACGATGACTACAGCGTCACCTTCGTTCTCGAGAGTGCCAACCCCGGATTCGACGTCGTGGCGCTGGCCGACGCTCCCATCATCCCCCGCCACATTTGGGAGTCGGTGGATATTCCGTCGGAGCACGATTTCGGCGGTACCAACATCGGTTCCGGTCCGTACATTCTGACCGAAATCGCGCCGGACCAGAGCTACCGCTTCGCGGCCAATCCCAACTATTTCCGGGGCGCCCCGGCGGTCGACGAACTGGTGCTGATCATCTTCGCCGACGACGCCGGAGCCCAGGCGGCCATCCGGACCGGGGAAGTGGACGTGATCTTCGAGCGGATACCTCCGGAGCAGATCGATCTGCTGGACGCCCAGGATCCCCTGGACGTCATCCTCGGACCCGAGTTCGCCACCCAGATGATCAACTACGACGCCTCGATCCGTCCGTTCGACGACGTTGCGGTCCGCCAGGCCATCAACCTGGCCATGGACCGCCAGGACATCGTCGACACCGTGTATCTCGGAGCGGCTACGGTAGGGAGCCCCGGCTGGATCCACCCGGGACACTCGGTCTACAACCCCGGGATCGCGGTCGACGTGTACGACCCGGCCGCGGCCAACGCCCTGTTGGACGGCGCCGGTTACGCCGACTCCGACGGCGATGGGGTCCGGGAGTACGACGGACAGCCGATGTCGTTCGAGATCATCACCAACGCCTCCGACTCGCTGCGTCTGCGGATCGCCGAGTTGACGGTCGAGATGCTGGCCGCCATCGGCATAAAGACCGAGGTGTTGCCGGTCGACACCGCAGTCTGGGAGAACGCCGTGTGGCCCGGTTTCGACGTGAACAACGGCCGCAACTACCAGATCGCCATGTGGGGATGGTCGCCTCCCGTGCAGGCCGACCCGCTGCGGCTTCCCTGGTTGGTCCACAGTTCGCTGGACAGAGGATTCCTCAACCTCACTGGCTACGGCAACGCCGAGATGGACGAACTCTCCGAGGCGCTGGCTGTTGAGCCCGATCCGGCAGAGCGCAAAGCGATCCTGGGTCGCATGCAGGAGATAATCGCCGAGGACCTGCCGTTCGTGCTGCTGCTCTATCCGGATGGAGCGTATGTGTACGACTCGAGCGTCTACGCTGATTGGGAGTTCATCGCCGGCCAAGGCATCGTGAGCAAGCTGTCGCTGCTCCCGCCATCCGCTCGGCCCTAGGAGAACAACCGAACAATGAAGGCTGGTGGTAGCCCGCCGCCCGATCGCGGATCGCGTGACGGGCTACCACCCCCTATCGGGGTTGATCAACGCGCCCGCGGACCGGGGAAAGCCGCCGGTCGGGCCGGGGTGAAGACTTGACGAGGCGCATCGACCTCCGTCGCGTGGCCCAGTACGGGGTGGTTGTGGTGGTGGCGGTGACGCTCAATTTCCTGTTGCCCCGCCTGATGCCGGGCAATCCGCTCGCCCTGATCGCCGGGGTGGACGTCGGCATGCTCACCCCGGACCAGCGGGCCGAGATCGTCGCCAGGGTCGGTCTGGACGCTCCTCTCTGGCAGCAGTACCTGCGATACTGGGGCGACATATTCACCGGTGACTTCGGGTTCTCATTCCGGTCGAGCCGTCCCATCGTCGACATGATCTGGGAGAGGCTTCCCTGGACGCTCCTGATCACCGGCCTGTCGCTCCTGGTGTCGGCGGTGGTGGGGGTGTTGCTGGGCGCTATCTCGGCCTGGAGGAGAGGAACCAAGGGCGACTTGGGCATGCTTTCGGGGATGATCTCGATCGAGTCGCTGCCCTCGTTCTGGCTGGGCATGGTCCTGGTCTCCCTTTTTGCCGTCCAATGGGGTCTCCTGCCGTCGTTCGGGGCGGTGACCCCTGCGTCAGACCTGGAAGGCTGGGCGCATGTGTGGGACATCATCAGCCACGCCATACTGCCCGTAACCGCGCTGTCGATCGTGGGTACTCCGGGCGTCTACATGACCATGCGCTATTCGATGCTGGAAACGCTGGGAGAGGACTACATCCGCACCGCCAGGGCGAAAGGCGCCGGCGAGCGCCGGGTACTGTTCGGGCATGTGGCCCGCAACACCATCGCTCCGGTGATCACGGTCCTGGCCATCCGGCTGGGGTTTGCCTTCGGAGGCACGGTGATCATCGAGACGGTGTTTTCCTACCCGGGACTCGGCCGCCTGGTCTTCGAGGCGGTGGCGGGACGTGACTATCCCGTGATGCAGGCGGCGTTCCTGGTGTTCACGGCGGCGATACTGGTCGCAAACTTGGCGGCCGACCTCTTGTATCCCCTCATCGACCCCAGAAGCAGGACATCATGACGGCCACCGGCGGTGAAGACCGGGCCATTAGGCGGGCGGTACGCCGTCGTTCCCGGCTCCCCACCATCCTGGGGGTGGCGGGACTGGTGATCGTCGGCGCCTTGGTGGTGACGGCGGTGTTCGCTCCCTGGCTGGCGCCGTATGACCCGACCGAGCGGATCGCGCGGCCGTTCCTGTTCCCCAGCGCCGAGCATCCCCTGGGCACCAACGACGTCGGACACGACCTCCTGTCCGAGATCATCTTTGGGTCTCGGGTGTCCCTGATGGTGGGGCTGGTGGCGGCCACCGTGGCCCTGCTGATCGGCACCACCGTGGGCGTGATAGCCGGTTATTACCCCAAGCGGCTGGGGTCGACCCTGATGCGGGGCGTCGACGTGATCCTGATCCTGCCGTTCCTCCCGCTGCTGATCGTGCTGGCCGCCTACCTGGGCAGGAGTCTTCTCAACACCATCCTGGTCATCGGGCTGCTGATCTGGGCGGAGCCTGCCCGGATCATCCGCTCACAGGTCCTGTCGCTCCGCTCCCGGGAATACGTCCTGGCCGCCCGGTCGATGGGCGCTCCGGACCGCTGGACGATTCTTCGGCACATCGTTCCCCGTACGGCGCTGCTGGCCACGGGCTCGTTCGTCCGGGCGGTGTCGGGGGCGATCCTGCTGGAGGCCGCCCTCAGCTTCCTGGGCCTCGGCGACCCGATCCAGAAGAGTTGGGGCTCCACTCTCTACTGGGCCCAGACCCGGGGGGCCTTCCTGACCCCGGCATGGAAGTGGTGGGTGCTGCCCCCCGGCCTCCTGATCATGCTGGCGTCCCTGGGATTCGCCCTGATCGCATTCTCGCTTGAGGAGCGGATCAATCCACGGTTGTAAAACGTTGTTGCGGATCTGGGGTGCCGGTCCTTGAGCCTGCCGGTCAAGCCCTGTCTCCTTCCCGCCAAGGCGGGGCATCGGGGTGTGCTGGTGTGGCGGTGGGAGAGTCCGAAGTCAATCTTGTCCTCGGCGCCGGTGGGCGGAGGACCGGGTTTGGTGCGGTGGGTCCTCAACATTGGTGTCGGGTCGGACTACGACCGCACCGACCTGTCAGAACACGCCCGGGAGGTGGCGGCGGACCTCGATGTCCGAGGAGCGGGCGTGGCGATGTTCACCGCAGTGGACTTGAGCCGCTGGCAACGGTGCGACTTCGAAGGGGTGACGGTCGACGCCACCGTCGGGATCAGTCACCCCACCTGGGCTGCCCGGCCTGGCGTGTCGGGGGAACCAGTTTCACCGGGCACTATCAACCTCGTCGTCCAGGTGCCCGTCGGGCTCGATCCGGGAGCGGCGGTCAACGCCGTGGTGACGGCTACAGAGGCCAAGACGCAGGCACTGTCCGCCCGCGGCGTGCCGGGAACGGGGACCGCCACCGACGCGGTCGCTATCTTGTGGCCGGCGGGGGCCGCGACGGAACGGTTCGCCGGCCCGAGATCACGGTGGGGTTCGAGGATCGGCCAGGCCGCGTACCGGGCTGTGTGGTCTGGAGCAAGACAACTCGAGTGAACTAACGACGCAGAAGCCTCATTCGCCGGTGATGGTCCCGACCTCCTCCAGTTGACGGTCGGTCATGCTCCAGTCGGCGCCTCTGGAGTTGGCTAGAACCTGCTTGGGCGAACTGGCGCCGGGGATGACCGTCGAGACATCGGGTTGGGCGGCCAGCCAGCTGATGGCCAACTCGATCAGGGTCCGGCCATGGTCGGCCGCGTACTGTTTGAGTCTGTCCACGACGTCGAGGTTCCGATCTCTCATATAGCCCCGGTCGGTTGTCGCCGGGTCGTTCAGGACCCAGTCCATCCGCGAACCCTTGGGGGGTTCCTTGCCTCGCTGGTACTTTCCGGTCAGCACTCCGCTGGCCAGCGGGCAGTAGGGCATCACGGAAAGACCACCGCGTGTGCAAGCTGGAATCACGTCTCGCTCAATCTCGCGGGCCAAGAGGTTGTAGTGGTTCTGGGCGCTCACAAAGCGGGGACTTCCGTTTCGTATGCTCACCGCGTTCGCTTCGTCTATTTGGTCGCCGGTGAAGTTCGAGCACCCGATCTCGCGAACCTTGCCTTGTTCAACCAGGCGATGCAGGGCCTCCAGGGTCTCGTCGATCGGAACCGAGGGATCCGGCGTATGCATCTGGTACAGGTCGATGTAGTCGGTCCCTAGACGCCGGAGGCTGTCCTCGACGGCAGTGGCGACCCATCGGGCGCTTCCGCCCATCTGGACGTCGTTCAGCATCTCCATTCCGAACTTGGTGCCCACCACCGCCTGGTCACGTCTGCCCCGGAGCGCCGCGCCCAGGTACTCCTCGGAAAGACCCTTGCGCCCGTAGATGTCGGCGGTATCGAAATAGGTGATTCCATGTTCGAGGGCGGCCAGGACCACCGTCTCGGTCTGCTTTTTGTCGAGCCGGGAGCCGAAGTTGTTGCAGCCCAGACCGACCTTCGAAACCCGTAGGCTTCCTATGGCGCCGGTGCGCATTGTCGCCTCTTTCTCTCCAGCTCCCGGGTGGATGGCCTAAACCCGATTTGCCTTGTCCTGCTGATCAAGAGCATACGCCGACGTATTGTCACGATTACAGGCGAGGGATGGCTTCCTTTCCAGCATGTCGATGCTCTCCATCGTTGCTGCCTATTTCCTCCGGGTCATCAAACGCCCGACCGCCTCCGTGGCGGCGCGATGGCCGCTGGAGAGAGCGCCGTTGACGGACGGTATGCCCATGTAGTCGCCCGCCAAGAACAGGTTGTCGATTCTCCCTGCGAGCTGCCCCGGGATCTTCGCCACCGCGGCCAGCATCCCCGGCGTCCCCATGCACAGCGCCTCCTCCCAGCGGTACACACGGTAGAACAATCCATCGTCGTCGCCGGGAAGAGCCGAGCCCGGAGGCGCATTCCGGCGAGCGGCGCCCAGCATCTCGCGCTTGATCTCATCGTCCTCCAGCGGGATCAACTCCTTGGCCCGGTCCCGGCCGATGAGCAGGTCCAGAATGCTCTTGCCCGGGGGCGCGCAGGCGGGCAGGAAGGCCGACCGGTCCAGCAGCAGAGGCGTGTCGTCTTCCTCGGGGAAGAGCGCCCCGTGCCAGCCGGGAGGCAGGGGCGCATGGTCCAGGCCGATCACCACCCGACAGCCGGTCGAGTAGTTCACTGTGTTGAGCGCCCGCCGGGTGGCCTCCGGGAGGCCGGGCACGAGGTCGGGGACCTTCGTGCCGGGCACCGCGCAGATCACCGCGTCCGCCTCGATGGTCTCGCCATCCACCACCACGCCCGTCGCTCTACCTCCCGCCACGACGATCCTCCTCACGGGCGTCGACACGCGGATCGCGTCGGCGCAGGCGTCGGCGAGCGCCGCGCTGAACGAGCCGATGCCCCGTTCCGGCATGTACACCCTGCCGCTGCTCAGCATCGTCTCCCCGATGTAGGCTCGCATCAGCGCCTGTCCGGAGGGCTCGGGGTCGCCCAGCACCATCTCCAGCGGCCCTCCGAGCGTCACTCGGAGTTTCTGCGGCACCCCCATCCGCTCCAGGTATTCGCCGTAGCTCTCGGCGTCGTCTATCTCGGCCAGGCGGCTGTCGCCGGCGAAGCTCAGGTATTCCTCCTCGCGGTACATCTGGCGCATCACCCTGGAACCGGCCCGAAATCCCGAGGGTGACAAGAAGCCCATCGCCCAGGCCGAGGGGAGTTGCCGCACGAAGCTGCGGAGCGATTGGTCCGGCGTTGTCGTGACCCACCGCCCCCCGCGGAGATGCCCGAACTTCATCTGCGAGGGCACGAGCGCCAGCCCCAACTCCTCGCACAGACCGAATGCGGTGTCGTAGGTCGACGTGAACACGAACGCGCCCATGTCCACAGAGAACCCGTCCACCCGCTCGCCCATCCCGCGTCCGCCGGCGCGCTCGCGCCCCTCCAACAGGAGGGGAGTGATACCCCTCTTCATCAGCGTGTAGGCGGCGCTCAACCCGGCGAAGCCGCCACCAACGATCACGACCCGCTCGGCGCTCACGATGCGCGAATGCCTTCTCGCATTTGCACAGTATGGCCCACGGTTACCAAGGGACCAACAGTTGGGCGCCTCCGAAAATGCCCATTGCGGCTCTCGGGAAAGAGGATTCTCAGGCTGGGGTAGCTCTAGGTCGGAATAGGACCACCAGTACGAATATCCCGCTTGCCACCAGGGTCATGGCGGGACCGGCCGACACATTGAAGTAGTAAGAGACATAGAGGCCGGTGACGGCGGCCGCGGTCCCCAACGCTGCACCCGTCATCATGATCGAGACGAAACGCCTCGCCAACAGGTACGCTGTGGCGGCGGGCGTCACCAGCATCGCCATGACGAGAACGATGCCGGCCGCCTGAATCCCTATCACGACGACGAGGGCAAGCATTACCAGGAAGGCGTGGTCTGCGACGCTGGCGCGTGTGCTGTTGACCTGCGCCCCCAGGGGGTCGAAGCTCGTGAACAGCAGCCAGTGGTGGAAGGCGAACAGTCCCAGGATGACCATCACGGTTATCCCGAGGGACACATAGATCCCGGTGGGGGTGATTGCGAGGATCTGTCCCAGCAGCAGGTCTTCGATGTTGACCCTGATGGTCGATGCGGTTGCCAGCATCACCAGCCCCAGGGCGAACATGGTCGCAAAGAGAATGCCTATGGAGGTATCCGAACTGAGGCCCGCTCGCCTGCTCAGGGTCCTGACCAGCACGGCGACGGCGACCCCGGTCGGGACGGCCGCTATCGCCGGGTTAACGCCGACTATGTACCCGAACACTATTCCTGGAAGCACGGCGTGGGCGAGAGCGTCCCCGATGAAGGCAAGGTTTCTGGTGACGGTGTAAGCGCCGACCAGGGGACACATCACGCCCACGAGGATCGAGCCGATCAGGGCTCTCACCATGAAGCCGTGCTCCAGAGGTACGAGGAGGAAATCTATCACGTCGAGGTGTCAGGACTCCCCGTCGGTGTTGAGGCCCACGCCGTGGGCGCCGTACATCTGCTCCATGACCTCGGAGGTGAACACCTGCTCGGGAGGGCCGCAGGCGCACACATGGCGGTTCAGGCACAGTACCTGGTCGAAGCGACCGGCCAGGTTGGTCAGGTCGTGAGTCGCCAGGAGGATGATTCGCCCCTCGTCCCGGAGAGTCCGCAGGACCGCGACGAGGGCCTCCTGGGCTGCGACATCAGCCCCGCTGAAGGCCTCGTCCAGGAGAAGCACGTTTGCCTCCTGGGCCAGTGCCCTTCCCACGAATACCCGCTGACGTTGACCTCCCGACAGCTCCGTCATCAAAGCTGAGCGTTGGTCCCAAAGGCCGACCCGGCCCAGGCAGGCGTTGACGATCTCACGATCTCTCTTCCCGGGCCGCTGGAACCATCCCAACCTGCAGCAGCGGCCCATCATCACGACGTCCATCGCGGTCACGGGAAGCCGCCAGTTGACGCTCTCTCGTTGAGGCACGTATGCCAACCCTCCGCTTCCCTGCCCCGCACCCTGCAGGGTCACCTTGCCCTGGCGAACCGGGAGGAGGCCGGCAATCGCATTGAAAAGAGTGCTCTTGCCGGCCCCGTTCGGTCCTACAACGCCCATCAGGGTCCCCGCTTTCACGTCGAAGGTGACGTTGTTCACGGCCGTGTGGCCGCCGACCTCGACAGTTACCCCCCGAAGCGACATGCTCGCTTCCTGTGAGGTCGGATCGGCGATCACTTCAATGCCCCGACAATGCGTTCCACGTTGGCCCGCACCATGGTGAGGTACGTGTCGGCGCCGCTTCCCTCCGCTCCGAGGGAGCCCGAGTAGAGCTGGACGAGGCTCGCGCCGGTCTCTCTTGCCACGGCTTGCGCCAACTTGTCGCTGACGGTCGTCTCGCCGAACAGTGCAGGCACGCCGTGTTCCTCTATCACCTCGACCAGACCCGCAATGTGCTCCGCGGAGGGTTCCACATCAGGCGCCAGGGACGGTATCACCAGCCCCACTATCTCAAACCCGTAGGCCTCTGCGAAGTACGAGAAGGCGTCATGCGACGTGACCAGCAGTCTGCGCTCCGGCGCCACCGCACTTACCTGCTCCAGCGTCCAGGCGTGAAGCTCGTCAAGCTGCTTGCCGTAGTCTGAGGCGTTCTGGGAGTAGTAGTCGGCGTTCTCGGGGTCTATGGCCGAGAGCCGAGCGGCTATTTCGTTGACCGCGATCTTCACCCGGATCGGATCGAACCAGAAGTGAGGATCATAAGTGCCGTGATGGTGGTCGTGATGGTGGTCGTCGCCGTCTTCCTCGTGCTCGTGTTCATCCATGTGCTCGTCATGGCCTGCATCGGGCGCCCCGCCCGAGTCGGCCACTCCGAGGAACGCCAGGCTCGACGGAGCGCCGCCGACGTGCCATTCCTCTTCGATCTCCATGTGCGTGAGATGGACCCCGAGGACATGACCGCTGTTCGGGTCGGCGACGTACATCGTGTCGCCGAGGGCGACCATGGCGGGCGAGGGACTCCCGAACACCATCTCGAACGGGTCGACCAACTGCATGGTGTCGATCAACTCGCCGTCGTGGGCGTCGAACCCGCGCAGAACGCCGTCAGCCGCCAGCATGTAGAAGGTTTCGCCGTCGCTCGAGAACGCAGCCGCAGCACTGGGCTCAGGGAACACCTCGTGCATTTCGCCGTGGCCCACGTCCACCAGCCAGACGCCGCCCTGGACACAGCACTCTCCGCCGGGGAAGAGGGTCGCTTGGCCGAAGAAGTGGTCGCTGTGATGGTGACCGAAGTATTGGCCGATCGCGAACTCACCATATTCACCGGCCTCCGGTGGATAGGGGATGATCTCACTCTCGTACTCGCCGTCGTGCGCGTGCAAAGAGAGCGTCCCGTCCCAGCAGCCGAAGACGGCGCCGTGCGAGTTGTGCGATTCGCCGTGCAGGCGATGGCAGGCTCCTGCCTCGAAGACCAGTTCGTTGTCAAACGTACGCACTACAACACCCTCTGGAAGAATGTTCCAGAAGGTGGGGTTTTCGAGGTACTCAGGATGCGGAACCGTGACGGCGACGTGTCCCTCGGAGATCACCAGAGCCGCGCCATGTTGCGGCCCGGCCTCCAGCACGATCGGCTCATAGTCGCCGCCCGAGTCCGCGAGGTCCGCCTCGTTGATCATGACTACGTGACCGCTGGCGTCGGCGAAGATCGTCGTCCAGCCGTGGCTGTTGACGTAGTGGACCGGCATTTCTTCAACGATCTCCAGCGAGTGCCGGGTGATTGACCGCTGGACGAGGTCGTAGTGATCGCCGTGCTCGACCAGGAAGACGCCGCCGTCGAAGACGTGAATCCGGTCGTCGCCGTCCTCCGGCCCGCGGGCGAGGACGATGCCGTAGCGGTGGGTCGGACTGGGGTACACGGTCGCCCCGGGGGCGGCGACCTCAAAGACTCCGCTGTCAACGTCATCGGTCGTCAGGTCGATAACGGAGAGGTGCGCTTCCATTGCATCCGCAACGAGCAGCCGCCCCGCGACCATCTCGCCATGGTCCCCGTGATCGTCTTCATCGTCGTGGTCCCCGTGATCGTCGTGATCATCGTGCATGCCTTCCTCGGCGAACTCCATGGGATCCACCGCCTCACCAAGCGCCACTATCCGGGACTCATCCGCGCTGGCGCTTCGTATCAGATCCTCCAGCCAAAGGGCCTCCAGTTCGAGACCGACAGTGAACACGACATCCGCATCGGCCACCCTGGCGACGTCGCGGGCTCCCGGCTGGTAACTGTGCGGATCGCCACCTGCCGGCAGCATGCCGAAGACCTCCACCCGATCTCCACCTACCACGCGAGCCCAGTCAGCCACGAAGTTGGTGGTGGCCACCACCTGGATCGGCGGCCCCGAGGGCGCGGCGCTCTCCTCGGTGGCCGTTGGCTGCGGTTCTTGCGTTGCCTGGGTGTCCTGGTCATCTCCACAGGCGCCCAGGAAAGCCATCGAGAGTATGACAAGGCCTACAGTTAACGTCCGGGCCAGACGTCCAAAGCTTGTATTGCGACCTGGCATGGTCAACATTCCGAGTTCTCCTTACGGGTAGTCGAGGGGGGCTAAAGTGATAATGATAATCATTATCACTTTAGCGGTTGAAATCGAGTTCCGTCTTACGCCGGCTTCGAACGGGAGCGGCTCCGGAACCAGAACAGGGCCCGCCCCCCTGCCCGCGCTACGCGTTCAACTGTCACCCCAAACACGGGTTCCAGCACCTGAGGCGTGAGGACCGTCTCCACCGGCCCGGCCGCCTGGATCCGGCCGCCCTTCAGCACCACGATGTAATCGCAGTACTCCGCCGCCAGATTCACGTCATGGATCGATATCAGGGTGGTCGCGCCAACGCCGCGGACGAGATCGAGCACTTCGAACTGGTAGCGGATGTCGAGGTGATTGGTGGGCTCGTCGAGGATCAGGACTCCGGCTTCCTGGACGAGTGCCCGCGCAATAAGCGCCCGTTGCTTCTCTCCCCCGGACAAAGTCGCGAACGACCGTGTCGCCAGCGCCGAAATGTCGACGTGAGCGAGGGCGTCGTCCACGCGTTGGCGGTCGTCGGCGGACTCCCTGGCGAACGCCGCCTGGTATGGGCTGCGTCCCATCGCAACCACTTCCCGCACGGTGAACTCAAAGTCGGTCCTCGGTTCCTGCACCACGACGGAGATGCGTCGAGCGGCCTCGAGCGGATGCAACTCCCAGAGGTCGTCCCCACCTACCAGCACGTGCCCGAGTCGGGGGCGCAACATGCGATACGCGGCGCGCAGCAACGTGGTCTTGCCGCTGCCGTTGGGCCCGACGATGCCCACAACCCGGCCGGCGTCGACCTCCAGGCTGACCTGGGAGCAGATCTCGACCGAGCCCACGGCCACCGTCACACCGGACAGCGTCAGCGTTAGTGGGACAGGGCTGTCACCGGCGGGGGATGGCTTCGAAAACCCGGTTTCCGCGTGGTCACCGGGCATGTTCTGATCCTCGCAGCCGGGAGCGGAGGAGCAGGGCGAACACCGGCGCGCCGACCAGCGCGGTGATCACCCCGATCGGCAGCTCGCGTGGCTGGATCACCAGCCGCGCCAGCACGTCCGACCAGAGTAGGAAGAGGGCCCCGACCAGGGCCGCCAGGGGAAGGACCCGGCGATGATCGGAGCCCACCACCATTCGCGCGGCGTGAGGTATCACCAACCCCACAAACCCGACCCCACCGGCCAAGGCCACGGAGGTGCCAGTGAGAAGCGCGACCACTACGAAAAGGACGCGCCGGAGCCGATTGGGCGGCACCCCCATGCTGGTGGCGGTCTCGTCGCCGAAGAGGAGCAGGTTCAGTGCCCGTGCTTGAGAAAGGAGATAGACGAGACCGGCAACCAGGAGGATGGTCGGCAGCCCGAGTTGGTCCCACCGCGCTCCGCCCAGGGCGCCGAGCATCCAGAAGAGCGCCACGCGTGCCGTCTGACTCTGCTCGCTCATGAAAATGAGCATGCTGGTCAAGGCCGAGAAGAGAAAGCCAACCGCGATCCCGGCCAGCACCAGGCGCAATGGACTGAGGCCACCCCACGAGTTCGCCAGCAGGAACGCCAGCCCGTAGCCGATGGCGCCACCCGCGAACGCGGCGACCGGAAGCGTGTAGATCCCCGCAAACGTCCACCCGAGCACCATGACGCTAACGGCGCCGGCAGCTGCGCTGGCGGTGCCACCGAGGATCGTCGGGTCGGCCAGGGGATTCCGCACCATTGCCTGGAGCACCGTCCCGACCACGGCGAGCGCCGCCCCGACCAGCACGGCGAGGAGGGCCCGCGGGAGACGGACGTGCCACACTATCCGCTCATGCGCGTCCGGCCACTCGGCCGACACCAGGTCCGGCCAGAACTGGTGGATCCCGATCTGCCAGGCTGTCACGGGGGAGATGTCAGCCGGCCCTAGGGTCACCGCCAGCAGGATCGAGACGGCCAGGACCAGACAGAGACCCCCCAACACCGCCGCGAAGCCGAGCCCTGCTATCCCGGGAGAACCCTCGCCGACGGCCGAGGAACGTCTCGGGCCGGCACGGATCAGCCTTCTCATCCAGGATTGGCTCATACTTCCGCCGTCCGCCAGGTTCCCTGCCGGTAGCGCCACCAGGTCCCGGCGGTCCGCGCCGCGAAGAAGGCGATCCCGGCGACGTAGACGCCGCCGAGCCCCCAACCGACCGCCACGGCCAGCAGCCACGCCAGGGGCACCATGACCAGGTAGCTGGAAGCCGTGGATGCGTAGAACACCCACTTGGAGTCGCCGGCGGCGCGCAACACTGCGGCAAGCACCATGCTTGAAGCCATGAGCGGCACCTGCATAGCCAGAAAGGGGAGGACGCTCCCGGCCTGCGTTACGACTTCTCCGTCAGGGGTTAGCAAGCCCAGGATCGGGGACGGCGCGATGAGAACCGGCGCCAGGGCGATGGCCGGAAGCGCGGTCATCAGCAATAGCCCGGCCCGCTCGATCAGGGCCACTGTCCGCTCGTCGCGGTTGCCAAGGCTCTGCCCGACGAGAATGGACACGCCGGTCGAGAGCGCCCAGATAATCGTCCACAGGACCTGCTGCAATTTGGTCACGACCTGCATGCCGGCTACGACCTCGGTGCCGAGCGAGGCGACGATCCCGATTACGAGGACGTTGTTGGCATAGCCCAGGAAGAGCATCACCGTCTCGGGCCAGCCGATCGACCAGAGTCGGGGAAGCACTTCCCGGGACTGGCTCAGGTGTTCGCCGCGGAACAACTGGTATCTGCTCCGGAACCGGCTCCAGCCAAACCGGCCCATGTAGACGCATCCCACGGCCACGGCGATCACTGTGCCGACTCCGGCACCGAGGAGACCCCAGCCGACCACGAAGATCAGGATGTAGTTGAGCGGAATGTTGATCACATTGACCAGCAACGTCATTCGCATCGCCACCTTTGTCTCTCCCACGCCCGCGTAGACGGCTCGGAACATGGCCGTGGCGGCTGCCATGGGTGCGGCGAAGGCGAGCGCCCGGAGGTACGGCACGCCCTCTGTTTGCACGGCCTCGCTGAGCCCGAAAGCGTCGAGGAGCGGCCCCGCTCCGATGCTCAGGACGAGGAGGACCACGAAACCGGCGCCGACGCCGACCAGCATCGACACGTCCAGCAACTGTCCAACGGCGGCCGGACGTCTCTCGCCGTACCGGCGGGCCGCGATTACCTGCGCGGCGGTCGCCCATCCGCCGAACAGCATGCTTGCGGCGATGTTCACGGACGAGGCGACGGCCGCTGCGGCGAGCGCCTGGGTGGAGACGCGGCTGATCATTGCGGTGTCGACGATCCCGAGCACGATCTGAGAGAGGTTTGAGACGATGATCGGGGAACTCAAGGTAGCCACGCTCTTCAGCGCGCCCCGGAGGGTTGGCGTCACAGGGCTGGCAGCTTCCATGAGGGTGGTGAGTGCGAAGCCGCCGGGATGAGTGGGGTCTCAGCCCGGCGGCGACGCTTGCCTTCGATTAGCGAGAGGCGTTCACACCGCGCACCGCGGTCGCCACCTTGATGAGGCCATCGAGGTTCTGCGGTCCGGGCACGCTCTGGAGGAACGTCAGAGTCATGTAGTGGCCGTTCACGACCGCTGACATTCCTGACAGGGCCGGGTCGGACTCCAGAAACGCCCGGTTAGCTGCGGGGCCGCCGAATCCGTAGTCGACGAGGATGATCAACTCCGGATCGCCCTCGATGACGGCTTCCCACTCCACGGTACCCCACGTGCCGCTGACGTCCGAGAAGATGTTCATCCCGCCGGCGCGGTTGATTATGTCAGACATCACTGAACCGGAGAGCGCCGTGAATGGGGCCTCTTGACCCGAGTCGAAGTAGAAGACCCGGACCTGCTCACCCTCCGGGGTAGCCTCGGCGACCTCCGCGATTTGCTGCTCCCAGGAGGCGATTAGTTCGTCGGCGCGGTCCTCGACTTTGAATATCTCCCCCACAGCGTGAACGTCCGCAAACATCACCTCGAGCGTTACGTTGCCGGAGAAGTCGGGGCAGGCCTCCGTGAAAGAAAAGCTGTGCACAGAAGCGTCACGCAGGTTGTGTGCGGTGAGACCGCCGCTCTCGTTGAAGCCGTAGCTGAACACCAGATCCGGCGCGGGGGCGAGGACCGCTTCCAGGGAGGGATACGGGAAGCTGCCGCCCAGGCGTTCGACCAGCGCGGCACGAGCTTGGTGCTGGGGCTGGAGCCGGTCAGGCGTGCCGCCGAAGTAACCGATGACATTGTCCTGTAAACCGAGCGCCATCAGCACCTCCAATGCGCTCGTATCTGTAGCCACCACCCGCTGGGGGACCGCATCGTAGACGGTCTCCACGCCGCAGTTGTCGATCGTTACGCCGGTCGGCGGGGGAGCCGTGGTGGTGGTTGTGGGACTTTGCGTGGTCGTTGTCGTTGCTTGTGTGGTGGTGGTTGTGGGACTTTGCGTGGTTGTCGTCGTTGCTTGTGTGGTGGTGGTTGTGGGACTCTGTGTCGTCTCGGTCGCCGCCGTGGTCGTTGCCTCGGTGGGAGCCGGGGTTGCGGCCGGTTCCTCTGCATCCGAGCACGCGGCGGCAAAGAGCGCGGCCATCAGGGCCAACGCTCCAAAGAGCGCTAGCCGTGTAAGGTTGATTCGGCCCGATCTGTTCATTTGTCTCTCCTTGTGTCACTGCGGTCCAAACCCCAGCATCCCAACTGCCAATCTGAGCGGGTGCCGGGCGTCGATTCGTCAGCCTGATTTGATGGAAGTGATAATGATAATCATTATCACTTCTGTAAAACGCATTGACCCCCTCTGACATGTCATGTCGGGCGAGCTGCTACCGGCAATAGAGACAGCAGGGATGTCCGATGAGCATCGGAGCATTGGGCACGGCAGCCCAAATGAAGCTGAGCGGAGAGGGAGGGATTTGAACCCTCGAGGGAGCTACAAACCCCCTACTCGCTTAGCAGGCGAGCGCCTTCGACCTCTCGGCCACCTCTCCTTTCGGCCAGCGTCGGTTAAATGGGATTCTCCCGGCGCTGGCGGAGGGAGTGGGATTTGAACCCACGAGGGGGTGATCACCCCCAACGGCATTTCCAGTGCCGCGCACTAGACCAGACTATGCGATCCCTCCATACCCGTAATGTGGATAGGTTAAGAAAGCGCTCAGCGCCCTAGAACTTTAGCAAACGGCCCCAGCGAGGTAATCGGGGAATATGGCCGAGTCAACGGATCACCATCGGTTCATGGAACTGGCCCTGGCCGAAGCTGCCAAGGCGCCGGTCCATGGGGATGTGCCCGTGGGAGCGGTGGTGGTCGACTCCGCCGGGAAGGTGGTGGCCTCGGACCACAACCGTCGGGAGGAACGGGGGGATCCCACCGCCCATGCCGAGGTGTTGGTGCTGGCCGAGGCCGCTCGCCGGGCGGGCTCCTGGCGTCTCCTGGGACACACTCTCTATGTGACCCTGGAGCCTTGCTCGATGTGCGCCGGCGCGGCGGTCTCCGGGCGTATCGAACGGATCGTGTACGGCGCCGCCGATCCCAAGGCGGGAGCGGCGCTGAGCCTCTACAATATCCCCGGGGACCGGCGTCTCAATCATCAGTGCGAGATCGTGGCGGGGGTGGGCGCCGCCCGGAGCGCCGAGATGCTCAGATCCTTCTTCAGTAGCAAGAGGGGCGGGAACAACGGCTGATCTCATCTCCGTTTCATCCGGGATTGTGCTAAGGTCGGCACGCGTGCTAAGCGGGGCACTAGGGGTTCCCTGAACCCGAAAACCTCTACATGCGGGGCCGAACTCCCCGCCTGAGGGCGCCGAGCCCCGGGCAGGCGGCAAAAAGCGCAGTGATGACGGCCGGGTCCCGTGAGTCGGGGTGGTCGTGAACCGGGTCAGGTCCGGAAGGAAGCAGCCCTAAGCGGGTGTCCCGGCGCCGCGGGGGCGCCTGGTCCGAGCCAGCGGTTTGTCGGCCGACCGGAGGTGTCGAGTCCGATGGCGGGGTGCACGCTTTGCCCGGCGGGCGGGCCGGTGGTCAGTCCGGAGATTTGATCAGCGTCACTCCGTACACGCCCCCGAACCACCCCATCCTCCACAGACGGGCGATCCGGAGCGGTCCGGCCCGGAACATCTCTTCGGGGTGGGGGAGTTTGTCCAGGGACCGGTGGAAATACCAGTACTCCCTCACGGCCCCCGCCATCAGCCCTACCAGGGGAGTGACCATGGCGGTCCCCAACCTGTGGACCGACCTGCTCAACCGACCGAGGGGCCTTCCCGCATCCACCACCACCATCACGCCGCCCGGGCGTAGCACTCGCGCGGCTTCGGTGAGGGTCTTCCCCACCGACTCGAGGTTGCGGAACACGAATGCCGACCAGATGCCGTCGAAGCTGTTGTCGGCAAAAGGCAGGCTCTCTCCCTTTCCCACCACCCTGTGTGGCGCCGGATTGGCCGACAGCATCGTCCAGGCCGGATCCAGCGCCACGATTCGTTGGCTTCCCCGGAAGAGCGACATGGCCACACCGGTGCCCGCCCCCAGATCCAGGATCCGCCCATCATGGAGTTGATCGATTCCCCTCTTCCTCCAAGCTTGGTCACGGCCGAAGGAGAGGAGCCGGTTGCACCGGTCGTACCTCCGGTGGATGCGCGAGAAGATGCGCTCGGGGGACAGCCCGGTCACCTTCGCCGCCTTTTAGGGAGGATCGATCCGGTCAAAGCCCAGATAAGGGCGCAGAGCCTCGGGCATGAGCACCGAGCCGTCGCTTTGCTGGTGGTTCTCCAACAGGGCGATGATCACCCTGCCCACCGCCACCGCCGTTCCGTTCAGGGTGTGGACCAAACGGTTGCCCCCCTGCGCCTTCATGCGGATCTTCAGGCGGCGAGCCTGGTAGTCGGTGGTGTTGGAGCAGGAGGTTATCTCCCGGTAGGCGTTCCAGGACGGAAACCAGGCCTCGATGTCGTACTTCTTGGCGGCGGATGCGCCCAGGTCGCCGGCGGCCACGTTGACCACCCGGTAGGGTATCTCCAGCTCTCCGACCAGCTTCTCCTCCAATCCCAGGATCCGCTCGTGCTCGTCGCTCGAGTCTTCGGGGCGGGTGAAGGAGAACATCTCAACCTTGTCGAACTGGTGGACCCGGAAGATGCCGCCGGTGTCCTTGCCGTGGGTTCCGGCCTCCCGACGAAAGCAACTGGAGAAACCGGCGTATCGGATGGGAAGCTGTTCGGGGTTCAGGATCTCGTCGGCGTGGTAGGCGGCGAGGCTGATCTCCGATGTGGCGGCGAGGAACAACTCGTCGGCGGGTATCTCGTACACCTGCTGGCGGTCTCCGGGAAAGAACCCGGTGCCGAACAGGGCCATCTCCCTGACCAGCACGGGGGTGATCATGGGAACCAGTCCGGCTGCGACCAAGTGGTTCATGGACCAGTTGATCAGCGCAAATTCCAGCAACGCGCCCTTGCCCTTCAGATACCCGAACCGGGATCCTGCCATCTTGGCCGCCCGTTTGGTGTCGATGATGTCGAGGCGCTCGCCGAGCATTTCGTGATCGACCGGATCGAAGCTGAACCGGGGGATCTCCCCTACCCGCCTGACTTCCTGAGCGTCTTCCTCGGTGAAACCGTCGGCAGCGGTGGGAGCGACCAGGTTGGGCAGGGTGTGCCACTCCCGGTAGAACCGCTCCGAGAGTTCCCCGGCACGGGCGTTCAACTCCCTGACACGGCTGGCAAGAGAAGCCGCGCGCTCGATGGCTTGGCGCTTTTCTTCTCCTCCGAGACCGGCGATCTCCTTCCCCAGAGACCGTTGGGCGGCCCGCAAGTTGTCTGCTTCGTGGCGCAACCGCCGGATCCTGGCGTCGGTCTTCGCCAAATCCCCCACGGGCACCTGCAGGCCTCGGCGGGCCATGGATTGAAGGATGGTCTCCGGGGAGGAGCGGAGCGTGGCGAGGTCAAGCATTGGGATACATATTAAATGAGAACGCTACAGGCGCCGAAGGCGGCCGGCAGCGGGGAGAATCCCTACCCGCCGACGCTCAGGGTGAATACATAGCTGTTGTCATCCACGTTCTGCTCCCCTTGGGCGACACCCAGGCGAACTTCCACCTGGTAGGTCGTGTCAGGGGTCACCCCCAACTCGAAGAACGTGACCGTGGTCTTCTCTCTCGGCGCCAGGGGTGGCACCGTCAGATCCCGGGCCTGAACCACCTCTCCCGGCGGCCAGATGGTCAACTGGATGGAGGTCTCCTCGACCACCTCCACATTGCCGCGGTTGGCCACCACCACCAGCAGGTCGAAGCTGTCGGTTGGGATTATCACCGGACGACCCTCCAGGTCGGATACCCACTCGGGATGAGACGTAACCTGCTCTATTCCCAGGTCTGCGGTGAATTCCAACGTGGGCCGGGACAATCGGGCGAAGGTGGCCAGGAACTGGCCGGTGTCCACTAGGGGATACACCACGGGCAGGAAGACCACCGTTCGGAAGTCGGAGAAGGACTGGATCTCGGGTTCTTTGCCGATCCTCTCCAAGAATGCCTGGTATATGCGGTCACCGCTTCGGATGCTGACCAGGGCTGAGGTGATTTGTTCCTCCACCACGTAGTTGAAGGGGTCGTCCACTGCGGACAGGAAGGCGTTCTCGAAGCGCTCCAGCCCTTCCTCCCACAGGTCGAGAGAGGTCCCCAGCAGGATGACCAGGCTGCTGTCTTGCTCGTCTGACTGCTCCAAGGCGACGGTCACCGCTTCGATGGACTCTCTCGACTGGGTGATGATCGAGGCCAACTCCGATCGGTCCGCCGTGTCGATTTGCTCGATCAACCTGACGAACGACCGGGCGGCCCTGTCTAGGGTGATCGTGTGGCTGCGGAGTTCCTCGCCGAGGGTGGTCTCGGTGCGGGAAGTGTTGATGACGGCGTTCAACGTCCAACCAAGGGCCGCCACCACCAAGAGCGCCAGCAGCCACCATTTACCGCGGGATGGGCGGGGTCGGGAGGGATAAGCCACCATGTTCTCAGTTCGTAGGTTAAGACTTTGTCGCGAAATTGCCACTCTCGGTTTCTCCCGGCCGGCGCCTACGGCGTTTAGGAGCGTCGCAGGGCCGGTGCGCGTCGTTGGGACAGGCACTCTTCTCCGCCAGTCGCTCCGCGTTAGCATCCGGTCGGCGAAATGGCCGAAGCACACTTCACCCCTCACCTGTTCGAGTTTCTATTGGATCTCCGGGCCAATAACGATCGCCAGTGGTTCCAAGGCAACAGAGACCGATACGAGCAGTACGTCAAGGAGCCTCTGCTCGGGTTCATAGAAGACTTCGGGCCGAGGTTGCATGCCATCAGTTCGCATTTCGTCGCCGACGCCCGGGCCAACGGCGGGTCTATGTTCCGCATCTACAGGGACGTTCGATTCAGCAAGGACAAGAGCCCTTACAAGACCCAGGCCGCGGCCCACTTCCGCCACGAGGCCGGCAAGACGGCACATGCCCCCGGCTTCTACCTGCACCTGGCCCCCGGAGAAGTCGGAGCCGGGGTAGGTATCTGGAGACCTGCCACGCCCGTCCTGACCGAGATCCGGAATGCGATAGTCGCCGATCCGGAGGGGTGGAAAGAGGCTTCGAGCGACCCGGGCTTCGCGAGCGAGTTCTCCATTGTCGGAGACTCCCTGAAGCGCTCACCGAGGGGCTTCGAGCCTGATCATCCCCTCATTGATGACCTCAAGCGCAAGGACCACATCGCCTGGGTCGACCTCGAAGAGGAGGATGTGTGCTCACCGGGCTTTCTGGAGGACTTCGCCTTTGTCTGCCAAAGAGCCGTCCCCTACATGAGGTTTCTCACCAACGCACTGGGTTTGCCTTTCTGAACCGGAGTTGGGCGGTCTCTTTGACCTCTAGTGCGTGGCTGCAGCCACGAAGTTGCGATACAGGCGCTCGGCGTTGACCGCGAACCCCGCCATGTGGCGATCGGCGTCGGCGGCCAGGGATTCGACGGCGTGCGGACCGAGGAGCGACTCGAGAGCGTCCCGGTAGGCGCCCACCGCACCCCAGTTGCGGACGGTGTCCTCCTCCACTTCCAGGTGGTACTGCATCGACCAGGCCCGCGGGCCCACTCGCATGGCCTGCACCCGGCAGTCCGGGGAACTGGCCAGGACGACCGCGCCGTCGGGTGGCTGGGCCACGCGGACCGAGTGCCACTGCAGTACGACCTGGCGCTCGCCCATCCGGTTGAAGATCGGGTCGGCCCGACCCTCGGGCGTCAGGTCCACTTCGAACACGCCGATCTCCGGCGGGCGCTGGGGGCCGCAGGTGCCGCCGAGGGCGTCCGCCAGCAGTTGGTGTCCCAGGCACAGGCCCAGGAATGGCCGTTCCATCTCTTGCACCCAACGCCGGATTGCCTGCTTCTCCCCTACCAGCCATGGGTGCTCGTCCACATCCCAGACATCCATCGGGCCGCCCATCACCCACAGGGCGTCGTAGTCCTCCAGAGGCGGGATCGGCTCGCCCTCGTCGAGTTCCACCGCGGTCCACTCGACTCCGTCGTCCCTGAGAAAGTCCCGCAGGCGGCCGGGATGTTCGCAATCGATGTGCTGGAAGACCAAGAGTCGCACTGGCTCCCGTAGGCTAGCCGCGCTCAAGCTCCTCTGTGAAGGGAAAGCAAAGGGACATCGCCGGGCTTGTCCAAGCAGGCTTGGTCAGTCGATGGCGGCCGGCGGGTACCTGTCGGTGAGCAGCATCCCGTACGCCCACAGGCGGGCATCGACGCGCACCCGGGCGGTTGTCAACCGGAACAGCCCATCCGCATGAATCACCCAGACTCAACGACCCGGGGTTTCCCCTTATCACATCCAAATACCATATTTTGGAGACCTAAACTCACTCACTGTGCACATTTCCGTGAATCCCGGGCCGGGAACGAAGGAGTTGATGTGACAGCCACTCGGCCGGTGGTGATGGGCCTGACGCTGCTTGTCACGCTGTTGGCTGGATGTTCCGAAGAGCCGCTTACAACAACGGCAGTTGCCGAACCGGAGGCGACAGCCGCTCCGACCACCACCCCCGCCACTCCCACAACGCCAACGGCCACCACCGTTCCTCCACCGCCTACGACGACGGCCACCACCCTCGCCACTCCCGCAACGCCAACGACGACCTCCACCACGTCGGCTGCCGAGCCGGAGTCACAAGCCGGATCAGAATGGTCGATCCCGGCTAAGCGGGGATACTCCGACGACCCCGGCGTTTTGAGCGAGTACGTCAAGCCGACTGCGGTCGACGGGGTCGGCTCCATAGACGGGACGGGGCGGAAGCTGCTGGCTATCTACATGGTGGGTAGTGACCTGGAGGAGAACCAACTCGCTGCCTCCCTCGATTTTGGAGAATTGGTTGCGGGTTACACCGATCTTGCCAATCCGGAGGACGTTGAAATCGTCGTCGCCTTCGGAGGCGCCAACAAGGACGGCTGGAGGGGCATGAAGATCGCCAGCGGTCCCCAGATTGTGTCAGACTCCGTTGACCAGGAGTTCGGCAACGAGACCGGTCGCGACTCCTATCTCTACAGAGCCGATGGGGCCAACATGGGCCACGAGAGTTCCCTCAAGCTCTTCCTGGACTACCTGAGGGACGGGTATGTGAACTTCGATCAGAGGTTCCTCGTTTTCTGGGACCACGGGAACACTTACATGGGATTTGGTGGCGACACGAACTTCAACTCGGATCGGCTGTCCATGGACGAGATCACGAATGCGTTCAATGGCAGCGGGGCGGGGATCTTTGACCTGATCGGCTTCGATGCCTGCCTGATGGCCACAGTGGAGGTGGCGAAGGTGATCGAACCTCATGCCCGGTACATGATCGCATCCGAGGACTTGGAGCCAGGACACGGATGGCTCTGGAGCGCGGTGGTCGAAGCGTTCGCCGAAGAGGACAGCATCGTCGAGGCCGGGAAGCGAATGGTCGACAACTTCGTCCTGGACGTGCACTATTACCTGGACACGGGCAAGACACTTTCGTTGCTGGACCTGGGCGAGTACCACAATCTGGTAGACGCCCTGGACCCGGTGGTTTCCACCTTCAGCGCCCGGATGTTCGACAGTCAGGAATTTGCCGAAGGGCTGATCGCTGCCGAGACAGACGTCCGATCCTATGCCGTCTCCGAACGGAACGACTACCGGGCTTCCATGGACCTGATGCACTTCGCCCACTTGCTGGAAGATCATCTTTCAGACCCGGGACTGGGCGGGAGTCTGGACCGGCTGATGGACGCGATAGACCGGTTCGTCGTCCACTCCAAACACGACGGATCCAGGCCCGATTCCCATGGCGTGGCCATCGATGCCCCGGAAAACACCCACGCCTGGTACTCGGCATACAAAGTCAGTGACGCCTGGCTGGACTTCCAGAGCGTGTACCAGGACTTCCGCTTGGCCGACACGGAACCGCCGGTGATCGAAGCAGAGTATTGGGACGCGGAGGGAACATTGGCCACCGTCCGTGACCGATACTTAGCCGCAGTTACGACGCTGTACGGGTTCGTCCAACCGATCGAAAGCGAAAACGGGATGGTTGAGGACTTTTTCATGGTGGTTGCCGAGGAAGAAGCCCATGCCACCGAGGATGAGGATGTCTACTTCGCTCCCTCGTGGTCCCAGGTGTGGTTTACGGTGGAGTATGACCCGGAGAGGGACACGGCCTGGATACCCGCATTCTTATCCAACCGCTTGGAGGTGGATGGAACGGAGTACCTGCTCTTTGACGCATACGTCGACTACTACCGGGCTGGGAAGGACTACAGCGGCTACGAGTACCCGTACGACCTTGCCCGGTTGACTCTTGGCGTCCATGACGACGGTGAGACCTGGACGATAGTTGGCCACTCCGTCCAGACCTACCAGGTCCTGTATTCCGGCCCAGATGATGAAGAAGGCACGGTCCAGTACGACAGGGCCAGTTTCAGGATATCCCCCGGAGATAAGGTCGAATTCTTCAATTTCGGATTCAACCTCGGGGACTCGGGAGAGGACGACTGGTTCCCCACCGCCGACGGGTTGGTGACTTTCGTCCAGGAGCCGGCCTTCTGGTTCGAGTTCCTCGAGTTCGAGGACGAGTCGGGAGAGCTCATCGACTACTACTACGCAATCTGGGCCGAGGATGCCGCCGGCAATGGGACCCTGGGTTATCTGGTGCCGTCGGAACCGGTTGAGGATGCGCCTCTCGGGGATTCACCCATCGAGGAAATGCAGACCTTCGTGGAACCGGCCGGGTTCTTCGAGGTGCAGACGCCGCAGGCTTGGATAAAAGAAGAGCCGGACGCGGAACAGACCGAGGTATTCAGGGCTTCGGACCCCGACGGGAACGGGACCGTGATCATCTATGCCTGGGAGTTCCCTGGGTTGTCTCAGGCCGAGTACGCCGACGATTTGGAGCCTTGGCTCATCGAAACGGGCGCCACCGACCTAACGAGGGAGACTGTTACGACTGCCCAGGGTGTTCCTGCGGTCCTGTTCGAGGGCCTGTCGGGTCAAGAGGCATTCTCCTGGCTGGCTCACGTGTCGGATGGTGTCGGCGTCGAGATCGTCTACTGGTTCCCCATCGACCAATTCGAATCGGGAAGGGCGTTGGCGTATAACTCTTTCGACACCCTCCTGGTCTATTGAGGCGCCAATTGCCGCTCCTCTGACGCACTCAGCAACTGGGCCAGTGCTTAGTCGGCGCCAGCATACAATGTTTACATTGTTATACTATGACTGCTATACAATAATATAGTTGTAATATTGGGTCGGAAAGACAGGGGATCTCGTGAAACACCTTAGGGCAATTGCTCGCCACCGCATGGATCAACGGTACCGCCAGTTGGGTCCTCTGTCTCAAATGGTGCGCCCTCATCGCGGCTGGATTCGTGCTGTTCGGGACGCCTTGGGTATGTCTGGGGCGGAACTTGGGCATCGGCTGGGGATCAGTCAGCAACGCGTAGCGGCGCTGGAGAAGGCCGAAGAGCAGCTATCTATCCAACTTGATACCTTGGAGCGGGTCGCTGACGCCCTCAATTGCCACCTTGTATACGCCCTGGTACCCAGAACGAGTCTCACCGAGGCCGTGGAGGCGCAAGCGAGGAGCAAAGCGACACAGATTCTGCGCCGAGCGGCTCACCACAGTCGCCTCGAAAACCAAGCAAGCAATGAAAGCATTGATGCCCGTATTGAGGACTTGGCCGAAGATCTTACGGATCGAAGGGGTCTGTGGGATCCCTCCCGATGATTGACCCTTGGACACCTGAGGGCGAAGGTCATACCCCGCTGACCGAGGAGGACCGGATGGGACTTATCCCGTCCTACATCGGCACCCGAGGCGACCTGTTCGATGCCGAGGAACGTAACATCGCCTACGCCCTCTTGCGGCAGCCGCCAACAGTCGCTGATCTGTTGGATGACCTGTACCTGCGGGACCTTCACAGGGCAATGTTCGGCCAAGTGTGGGAATGGGCCGGTCAATACCGGATAAGACAGACCAACATAGGCATTGAACCAGACCGTATCCCCTCGGCGGTGCGGTTGCTGGTCGGCGATGTCGCCGCTTGGGTGGAACATCAAACATACGAACCTGACGAATCCTGCGTCCGGTTCCATCACCGCCTTGTCTCCATACACCCTTTTCCCAATGGAAATGGCCGGCACAGTCGAATCTGCGCCGATTACCTCCGCATTGCCTTAGGGGAAACACCGTTCAGTTGGGGCTTGCATCTCGATGTGACCACCGAACAGTTGAGGGGGTACTACCACGCGGCTTTGCGAGCCGCAGACGCAGGCGATGTACGCGAACTGATGATCTTCGCGCGAAGTTGACATCTGACGGGCCATGAATGTCAAGCACATTGCCGATACCGAGAGGAAGTTCAGCCGGAAACAGATCTTGGTGTGGTGCACGATGCTTTTCGTGGCGGCTGGAGCGCTTGCCTTGACTTTGAGCGGTGATGATTTGAAGACAAGGGACATTGGACCGGATGTTTGCAGCAGCGAGGGGGCTCGGGAACTGGTCGAAGAGTTCCTGTCTGCTTATTCCACCGGTTTACGCAGCGCAAGTCTCACCGACCGATTCTTTGCGCCTGGAGATCGGTTCCAATGGTTTTACGATGCCCTGACTCGCCACGGTGACGAGGCCACGGATCGTTCGGACCTCGACTCATACTTCGCGCAGCAACAGGCCGGTGGAGACAGCCTGAGACTTGTGGACTTCTCCTACGGGTATCGCGATGAGGACGACACCGGCCACTTCGGGATGGTGCTCTCCCGCAATGAGATGGTTCTCAGCGGGAAGGGTGCCATCGACTGCGCCTCGGGAAAGATCATGGTCTGGGCCACCGGTCCCGCATCGTCGACTGCAACGACACAATAGGCCTTGGCAATTGGTGTTGGGGTCCGGTTGTTTGGTGGTCCGTTAGCGACCACCTCTGACCTGCACCTAAGCAAGGCGTTCTGAAGACACTCCACATTTGGAGGGGGTGGTGCTCCACATTTTGCGGGACTGTGCGGTGTCGCCTTGGCTAGCCCGTCCAACCTCAATTCGTCTCCCGCGGACCGAGAAACGGAGGTCGCGTTCTATGTCGTTGAACAGGACCGGGTCGTCCTGAGCTGTGCTTATCGCCAACACATGCGGAGGCTCCGCTGTCTCGCCGTGGTCAACATCATCGGTATGTAGACCCCCATTCTCATCTGAGAATCAAACGCTTCAACTCTGCCCGGCTGAACCGGCTGCGGTGCTCCCAGGCAATTTGGTGGCTTCTTTCACTGCTGTCTATATTGAGCCCCCCACAGAAAGTCTGCACGATTCATGAAGATCCAGAGAGGAGCGTCCGATGAATACTGCAATTCAGAGGACTGGCATCTTCACCACGAAGAAATAGTCGATCAATGGGTCAAAAAGCATTACAGACTTAGGTACGTTTGCGGCCGCAAGTCGAGTGTCAAACGGAACGCGTGGATATGGCGGGTCGGGAGCACCGACTGGCGCTGCTCCGACGGGCAGAAACAAGTGTGCACGAAGTACTCCGGTGACGAGTGGCAGTGCGGCAATTGGCAGGATACGGTGTGCCCGGTTGTTGTCTGAGGGGGACTTTCGCGCCGAAGTGGGACGATACCCAACGGCCTAGGGGCTGAGGAATGTTGAGAGCCTGGCGGTGGTGGTTGCTGCTGATCGCCGTGGTCGGGCTGCTGGTCGGGTGGGAAACCGGGTTCTTTCATTCCCGTGTCGTGACCCTCGAGTGGGAGGGCGAACCGGTGGAGTTCCGGGTGCTCGCTATAAATCATCAGGGTGGGTTTGCGGTGGTCGACCTGGCCGCCGGTGTGATGCGAGTTGAACGGTTCGACCATCGTGGACTTCAATATGGATCGGTTGACGTGGCAGCGTTCACCAGGTCGGGCGATCTGCTGGTCCATCCGTACGATGAACCAGTCCTGTACGTGGTGCCTGGCGGGGACATCTCTGCTGCACCCGCGGTCATTCGCCTGCCAGGATTCGGCAAAGCCGGCGCTGATTCAACTTACACCCTGGGCTATGATGTCCAGGCTCTGGGGGATCAATCCGGAGAGAACATCTGGTTGTTGAAGCGAACCTATGCTGGCACGTTGGTCGAACTGATCACCAAAGTAGGAGCCGTACTGGCTGAGTTCGAACTGAAGGGCTCCTACTACGCGGCCGGGTTGTTGGACAATGACCTTGTTGTCATCAACCAGTACGACCGAGAGGATCTGGTGCTGAAAAGCACCGGCGTCATCGATGAGGTGACGACATGCCGAGACGACACAGAGAACGGAAACCTACGTGTCGTTTCTGTGCACGGACACCACACCGCTTGTCTCAGCGATGACGAAAGACAACTGGTCCTCTATGACGTGACCTCCGGGCAAACCGACCGGTTCACAGCGTTCGAGTCGGGCCACTGGTCACCCAGTGTTCTGCCCGTAATCCCAGCAGAGGTAGCGAACATCGCAGGGATTCATACGGATCAACTGGTACTCACCTACGAGGAACCGGATCCGACGAACCAATACAGGATCACGAAAGCGCTCTACGCGGCCGACCTTTCAAACCACACCATGCGATGGCTGTACGACAAGCAGGAGGGAGAGGGTCTCAAGCCGTTGGGCATTGTGGACGACCTCCTGTTTTTCGCCACCGGGGTGATTGGCCAAGGCGAGGCCATCGTGGCCATCGACCTCCGATCAGGAGAGCGGCAAACAGTCGTCGAACTGCCCGAAGGGTATTTCATATATGACGCTGCCTGAACGGCCGCGCACATCCCCGACGCGGTGTCATCGCACACCGCCGATCCTGTTGTTTTTGGGTCTGCCCGCTCATAGTCGGGTCCGTAATCTGGGTTGTCACCACCAACGATCTGTGGGCATGGATGGCCATAGGCTCCGGTGTTCGTGGTGAGCGATCAGGTCTATCCGTCCGAGGGCGTATCTGGAGAAGATGCGGTGGCCTGGTTGGTGGACGCGGACGCGGCTGGCCGCTTCGGCGTGCCCGCTTTCCCATGGCTCGTAGTCGTGGACACGGAAGGGAACGCTGTCGTCCACGAAGTAGCCCACGACCCGGACAGAGTTACAGAACGTATCAGGGAATGTCCCTGTTGGAGTTAGGCGAGAGGAGAACCCTATGAAATTGGCTGATTTGCCTTCGGCTGTTCGCCCACCGGCCGGCCATTCCGTGGACAGGTTGTGGAAGCGCGAAAGGCGGCGAGCAACAAGGCGGGAATTCCTTCGTCTGGCGGCAAGCGCCGGGGTGGCGACCGGTCTGGTCTTCGTGTCGTTCATGCCGACCGCCCGCCGAGCGTACGCCACCAACGAAACCCCGAGTACCTATTGGCCCCAATCAAGAACGGATCGTTGTTACGGACGTAACTCCGTTCACTCTCTGGCGTCAGGGACCGGATGCTGTAGTTGCGGCTCGGATGTGTCCGATGATTACTGCAATTCCGAGGATTGGCACCTACACCACACGCAAAACCCGAGTCAGCACGTGAAGATCTATTACAGACTTCGGGACCACAGTTGCGGAAGAGGCGTGGAAAAAAAGGAGAATAGAAAGAACGCGTGGATTTGGAGGGTCAGTGGCACCGATTGGCGTTGCTCCGATGGACAGAGGAAGTACTGCTGGTCCAACAACGGCGGACAGTGGGAGTGCGAAAGCTGGCGGAATACCGTATGCCCAGCCATCGTCTGATGACTTCACTGGTCGCCTGGAGATAACTCGACATTGCTGTGAGCAGACGGTATCGGAGACACCGGCGGAAAGCGGCAGTAGTCACAGTCCTAGTAGTTGGCGGGTTGCTGAGTGTCCTGCTGTTTCAATCCCACAGTACCCCTTCAACTCCCGCAGGTGAGTCGACAGCATTTTCACCGACGACCCTGCCGACCATCGGATCAACCACCACACTCTCACAAGCCGTAACATCCACAACGTCACCACCTGCGAACGGATCGGCTGAAGGGAACCAAACGACGCCTTCTAGGGTTGAGGATGTTCCGTCAAGCGATCCAGAAGGAGAAGAGACTACGGACGATCCGTCTGATACGCAGGATGGATCGGAGTTATGGCCTTCCTCGCCCGAGTTGACGTTTCCTCCGCTGCCTCCAATAGAAGTGCCGCTGGATTGGGATGGGGAGCCAGTTGGGTTCAAGGTTCTGGCCCTTAACGCCAGCAATGATGGTTTCGCCGTTGTGGATTTGGTCGACGGTGTAATGAGGGAGTACCTGCTGGGGCATCACGACCTACCGTTTGGTTCTGTCAACGTGGCGGCCTTCACTCGACAGGGCGACGTTCTGGTCCACCAATCTGGAGAACACGATACGTATGTTGTGGCCGATGGGGACTTCTCCGCAACACCGTCTGTCATCAATCCTTCAGAACGGATCATCGAAACCGAATACGACACCTTCACCTACTACGCAGAGATGCAGGTATTAGGGGACCGGTCTGGAGACAAGGTCTGGTTCTTACAACAAACCCCTTCGGACACTACTTTGGTTGACCTCGTCAGTATCGACGACAGTGCAGCGATGTTGACGGTGCCGCTTGACGGCTCTTATTGGATAGGCGGGCTGTCAGAAGATGGACTCTTTTTGGCAGGCGACCGAGGCAGCCTGGCCATCAGCCCCAGCGGAACCGTGAAAGAAGTCTCCTCTTGTCGAGACGAACCCGCGCAGGATCACCGGTATCTGGTAGCGGTGTTCGGGAATTACACTGTTTGCATCACTGACGACAGCCGACAGTTGGTTTTCTACGATGGGAACACCGGCCTAGAGGATGTGTTCGTAGCCCCCGAGTCAGGCAGATGGTCAGGAACCGTTTTGCCGGAGATCCCTGCGGTGAACATGACGGGAGTGCATACCGATCAGTTGCTGTTCCGGTTGCAGATTCCCGATGTCGAGAACCCGCCGTACTATAAGGCGAAAGCAGTGTATGTGGCTGATCTGTCAGAGCACACTGTGCGACTGGTGCACGAGTACGAGGAAGGACGGTACGGTTCACCGTTGAGTGTCGTGGATGGCCTGCTGATATTGAAAGCAGGAGTTGAGGGGGAAAACTCAATAGTCGTCGTAGATATCGCATCCGGGGAATGGCATAAGGTGGTTGACCTTCCCGAGGGCTACTTCGTCTATGACGCCAAATAAACGAATACTTTTGCCCCGTTTGGTTGTTCCTCTCGCAACGCTTTGTTTGCCTTTGGTGGGCGGGTGGATGCTGTGGGCTATCACAGGAGCCGACAGTTGCTGACCAGTATCCGATCGTCAACCAAGAAGGCGGGTGTCATCGACGTCGACGGTATGTAGAACGCCTGTAGCAGGAACGTTTTGATGATGACCGCCAGCAACAAAGAGAGGCACAGCACCGCGGGGAGTTCCCGGCGAAGCCGAACCCGACGAGGGTTCCTCTTCTCGGTTCCCGTCATGTCGGCATGTTCCAAGGCATCTTCGCTATCACCCACCGACATGACGACCTTTAGGGAACGGACGCATGTTCACCGCTCACCTGCCCAGCAGAGTAACCGTTGATGCCTCTCGCCTTACGAATCCAGCCCTGCCCTTGGCTCTAGACATCGAGTGGCAGATGCTATACCGCAGCACCGCTACTGTCCCGGTGCCTATCTCTGTCCTTCTTCGAGTACATCCCGCTGCAGCTTTACCAGCTTGGCTGCTAACCCCCTTACTGTCGGTCTCGCCGCGCCCGAACAACCAAACGCTGACACCTGGCCGCTGGAAACACCACGCTCACAGGTCGAACCCACCCTCTCAAACGGGGCCAAACCCCTCGAAACCACCGAAAACCGGCAAAACCGGCGCGTCTGCGGCTAAGTCGCTAACGCTGGGGGCATAGATCGCTAACGGACCTTGGTGGGCGAGGGGGGACTTGAACCCCCACGGGTTTTAAAGCCCACAGGATCCTGAATCCTGCGCGTCTGCCAATTTCGCCACTCGCCCTCCGCCGAGGTGTGTATTCTACTCCGCCCGCAGAAGAGGAAGAAAGGGGTTCGAATTCTTATCGGTGCAACGTGTTGGGTGCCATACACTAAGCCGCATGTTTGGACACCCCACGGGAAGGGACGTTCGGTGACCGATTTCGTGTTCACTGCGCTCCGGCTGATCTTTCTCGCTCTGATTTACCTGTTCGTGTGGTATGTCGCCAAGGGAATCGCCAACTATCTGGGCCTAGGAACCTCTCTCCGCACTTCCCGGCCCGGGTCCCGGCTGGTGTTCATCCGTTCCGAGTCCCAGTCGGGCATGCACTTCACCGTGGCTGATTCCGTCGTGTTGGGGAAGAGTCCCGACGCCGACGTCCCCATAGACGACCCGTATGCATCGGAGTTTCACCTTCGCATCAGCCGACGCCAGGGAAAGCTGTCGGCCAGCGATCTGGGCAGCGACAACGGAACGTATCTCAACGGCCACAGGCTGCGAACTCCGGTTGACCTGGCTCGGGGAGACGCCCTGCAGGTGGGTCGGACGGTCCTGGAGGTTCGATGATCTGCACGTGGGGGGCCGCCACCCACCTGGGTTACGGCCCCGAAATCAACCAGGATCGCATGTATCCGCAAGGGTCGGGCAGATCTCCGGAACCGGTGGTGATGATGGTGGCCGACGGGTTGGGAGGAGAGAAGTTCGGGCACGTCTCCGCGGAGTTGGCCGTCACCACGGCTCAAGCCGCGGCCGGCTCTCCCGCTGACCGGGTGAGAGCGGCCAATGAGGCGATTCTGCAGTTGGTGGAACGGGAGCCCCGATGGAAGGGGACCTATACCACCCTCACGCTGGTGGAGTTTGCGGGGGGGATGGCCCGAGTCGCACATGTGGGGGATACCAGGGCCTACTTGTACCGGCAAGGCAGGATCATGGAGTTGACCAACGACCATACCGTTGCGTGGCAGTGGGTACAGCGGGGGATGGACCCGGTCAAAGCCAACAGTCTGCCCAACTCGGGAAGCCTGGTGAGGGTGCTCGGTTTCGACGCCGACTTGGAGGTGGAGGAGACGAAGATGTCTCTCCAGGACGGCGACCGGTGGCTGATCTGTTCCGACGGGTTGTACAGGATGCTCTCGGACCGGGACATGAGGAGGGTGCTGAAGAGCGGGGACGCCGAGGAATGCGTGTGGGGCTTGTTGGAGAAGGCACTGGGCAGGGGCGCCTCGGACAACGTCACAGTAGTGCTGGCTGACATCTCGTCATGAAATTGGTGACCGAAGCGGCCTGGGTGGCCGGTTCGGCAGCGGTCGCCGGCCTGGGCGTGGCTTTGGTCGACTTCGGAGAGACGGGACAGGTGAGTTGGGCGGCCGGTTTGGTGTTCCTTGCCTTCGGTTGCTGTCTTGCAGGCTTGGTGGCGGCAGTGCGGCGATGGGCGCCGGGGACCAGTTCTTTCCTGTTGTGGCCGACCGCATTGCTCGTGGCTCTGGGGTTGGTGGAGGTCTATCGCATCGATCCCACGGGAGCGCCAATCCAAATGTGGTGGATGGTGGCAGGTGTCGTGGCAGCCATCTGGATCCTGGCGGCGTTCCGCTTGGGAGTGGCGAAGCTCATGTCGATGGGTTACTGGTTGGCCGGCGGCGGACTCTGCCTGATCGTTCTTCCCCTCCTGCCTCGCCTCGTGGACGGCGAATCGGGTGACGCCGGCGGGCTGTGGTTGACCATCGGATGGGGGAACGCTTCGTTCATGGCCCAACCCTTTGGATTGGGAGCGGTGTTGTTGACAGTAGGCCTGGCCGGCATCCACTCGCGATGGGCTCTGGATCCACCGCCGCCAGGGGCGGAGAGTCGCCTGGTCTCGATGAGGAATCTCCTGGTGGTCGTGGCCGTTTGGGTCATAACGCTGCCGCTCCCATGGGCTACCGGTGATCTGACCGCCTGGGCGATGCTGGTGATTCTGTCAGTCACGATTGCCTACATCGCTACCGGCGAGAGCCGGGTGGTGTGGACGGGTCTCGGACTCATGGGGATCGGTTCGGTTACCGGGTTGACTTCCCACCGGGTCAGGGAGAACCTGGAGGTTTGGCTGGACCCGTTCTCGGCCGGGGAGGCGGGCGCCGGTTTGAAGGAGAGTTTGCTGGCGCTGGGCAGCGGTCATTTGTCGGGTTCCGGCTTGGGGATGGGTGATCCCGAGTTGATCCCACGCGCCACCAGCGATTGGATCTTGGCTGCGTTGGGGGAGGAACTGGGATTGGCAGGAACGGTGGCGGTGATAATGCTTTACGGGCTGGTCGCCGGGGCAGGGGTGGGAATCGCCATCGCTTCCCGTGATCTCTTCTGCAAGGTGACAGCCGCCGCTCTCTCATTCCTGTTGTGCCTGATGTTTCTGGCCGGCGCCGGGGGCCTGCAGCGTTTGCTGCCGCCCACCAACTTGGGTTTGCCCTTTCTGGCCTACGGAGGAATACCCCTGGTGGCGGGCTGGTTGGCGATTGCGCTCCTGGTGAGAATCAGCCATGAGGAGAAGGGGCACCTGTGAATCGCTCCATCCGCCGGGTAGCCCTTTTCTTGATGGCTGGGATGGTTGTGTTGATAGTGGGGGCCACCTGGCACCAATTCGTGGCCGCTGACAGCTATCGGGACCATCCCGACAACCGGCGGAGAGCCCTCCTTCAGGCCGGAAAGGAGAGGGGGATGATCAGCACCGTCGGAGGAAGGGTCCTGGCCTATTCCGAGCAGGATCCCGAGAGCTTCCGGTCCTACAACAGGAGGTACCCCGCGGGGGACGCCTTCGCGTCGGTGGTGGGAACGGAGGCCTCGCAAGGTGGATTGGAGGAGACTTACGCCGACGAGTTGCGTTCCCGCCGCGACCTGAGCGTCTCCGACCTGATGGCAGCCATGTTCGGAGAGGATCTCCGTCCGCGGGGACTGCAGATAACCCTGGACGCCGACCTGCAGCAGAGAGCCCACGAGATCCTGACCCGCCGCAGAGGAGCGGTGGCTGCGATCCGTCCCGACACCGGGGAGGTACTGGCGCTGGTCTCCTCACCGGGTATTCCCGTGACAGAACGGGCCGCCAACGCCTTGTATCCCCTTGGATCGGCGTTCAAGATCGTCACCGCCGCCGCCGCCCTGGACACTGAGACTGCCGACATCGGGAGTTTGTTCGAGGACCGCGGGGTGTGGCAGGTCCCGGCGGCTTCTCTGGTCATCGCCAATCCGGGGAACGTCCCATGCGGAGACTCTCCGCAGGTCAGCCTGCTCACCTCCTTCGTGCTCTCCTGCAATCTGGCCTTTGCCGAACTGGCCCTGGAGATGGGCTCGGAGATCATGGACGCCTACGCCGCCGCATTCGGGTTCGGGACCGAGACGGGGTTCCCCCTCCAGACTCTGGTGCCGTCCTTCGGGGGGGAGGGATCGTCCGATCTCGGCCTGCTGGCTTCCGCCGGAACCGGCCGGCTGGCCCTTTCCTCGCCTCTCCACATGGCTTCGGTTGCGGCGGTGGTGGCCAATGGAGGGATGAAGGCGCCCCCCTACCTGGTGGCGAGTTGGACGGATGCAGACGGGGAAGTGATCGAGAGGCCCGAAAGCCCTCCGGCCAGCCGGGTGATAACCCCGGAGACGGCAGCTTCGGTGGCCCGCATGATGGAGCGTGTGATTACGGAAGGCACCGGTCGGGAAGCCACGGTGGCGGGCCACCGAGTAGCCGGAAAGACCGGCACGGGACAGGATGCGGATGGGCGCAATCACGCTTGGTTTGTGGGATTCGCCCCGGTGGACTCGCCCACCATCGCCATAGCGGTGATGATCGAACCGGGTGGAGAATTCGGAGAGTCGGTGACCGGAGGGACGGCGGCGGCGCCTGTCGCTTCGGAATTGCTTTCCTACTGGTTGCAGCGAAGCTAGTCCCCTTTGCCCGAGGGACGCGGGGAAACGACGCCCGATGGGACAGGGCGGTTTCTATCATCGCCTAGGAGATGGAACTCCCCTACACCCTGGCTGATCGTTACCGCTTGGTGAGCCACCTGGCCAAGGGGGGCATGTCGGATGTGTATCTGGCGGTGGACGTTGCCCTCGGCAGGCGGGTGGCGGTCAAACTCCTTCCCAAGTCGCACTCAGAGGACGAGTCCTTCGTGCGGCGATTTCGCCGCGAAGCACAGTCCGCGGCCAACCTGAACCATCCCAACATCGTGGGCATCTATGACTGGGGAGAAGCGGAAGGCTCCTACTTCATGGTGATGGAGTTGGTGGAGGGAGACTGTCTGCGGGACCTCATCACCGAGGGAAGGCCCCTTCGTCCCCGGAGGGCGGTGGAGGTAACCCGCCAAGTTGTTATGGCTTTGGCCACGGCTCACCGCTTGGGCGTCATCCACCGCGATGTGAAACCGGGCAACATCATGCTCACCAACGACGGGACGGTGAAGGTGGCCGATTTCGGAATCGCCCGGGCATGGAATCACTCAACGGACCTGACCCGAACCGGTTCCATAATCGGCACAGCCACATACTTCAGTCCGGAGCAGGCTCAAGGCCGCTCCGCCGACCGACGATCCGACATCTATTCGCTGGGGGTGGTCCTGTACGAGATGCTGGTGGGCCGTCCTCCCTTTCAGGGCGAGACCCCCATGGCCGTGGCCTATCAGCATGTTTCCACCGATGTTCCTCCCCCCTCCTCCCACAATCCCGAGGTCCCTCCGGAGTTGGACGCCATCGTTCTTCGAGCCCTTGCCAAGGACCCGGACAGCCGCTACCAGGACACCGACCCGTTTCTTCACGATCTGGAGGCTTGGTTGCGAGGGGAGAGCATAGCCAGCGACGCACCGGCTCGACCCGCTCCGGTAATCGTTCCCGAACAGGTGGTGGTGCGCCAGCCCGTTGCTGTGTCGAGAGGCTCGGGGGGCTCGGGTCGGAGCGCGGGAAGAGTGCTTCCTCAGCCTTATTACCCTCCCATGGAAGAGCGTCGACCCGTGCCTCTGCCGTTTGTTGTGGGGGTTTTCGTTTTAGTAGCGGCCCTGGCCGGCTTGAGCTGGGTGGTCTGGTCGCTGTTGCAGGCCCCTGAGCCGGAGCCCGGTGTGGTAATGGTCGCCATCCCCGACGTGGTGGGCAGATGGGAGACGGATGCGTTCTCCTCGATCCAGGAGTCGGGGCTCCTGGTTCGGGTCGTACGCCGGAACAGCCAGGAGATGCCGGAGGGAAGGGTGATCGCCACCGATCCGGCGGCGGGCGAGCGGGTTGAGTCTCGCACCGAGGTGGAAGTGGTGGTCTCCAGCGGTCTGGAGAGGTTCGCAATCCCCCTGGTCATCGGCCAAACCCAGGGCACGGCCGAGAGCCTCATCCTGGCCCAGGGATTCACCGTGGGTCAGATCGAATTCGTCGAGGACAGCGGTTGGCAGGTGGGTACGGTCTTCGATCAGGATCCCCTGCCCGGCCCCCTGTTGCCATCGGGCACCCCGATCGACCTGATGGTTGCGACCGGCCCCGGGTTGCTGGTGGTGCCCGATGTGGCGGGGCTGCCCGGCAGCGAGGCGCTCTCGGTGTTGGCCCAGTCGGGTTTGAGGTGGGCGGAGACGAGCGAGCTCTCCGAAGACGTGCCGGCGGGTCAGGTGATCCGGACCGAGCCGGGAGCCGGTGGAGGCATTACGGCCACCGAGCAGGTGGTGGTGGTGATCTCCCAGGGCCCGGAGTTGTTGGTGGTGCCGGATGTGGCGGGGCTGGCTGGCAGCGAGGCGCTCTCGGTGTTGGCCCAGTCGGGTTTGAGGTGGACAGAGAGGAGCGAGATTTCCGATGATGTTCCGGTGGGTCAGGTGATCCGGACCGAGCCGGGAGCCGGTGGGGGCGTTGCCGCCTCCGACCAGGTGGTGGTGGTGATCTCCCAGGGTCCGGGGTTGCTGGTGGTGCCCGACCTGGTGGGACTGCCCAGTGTCGAGGCCTACGCCAACCTGACGGACCTGGGTTTGACTTGGGTGGAGGTGGTTGAGGCTTCCGACACGGTGGTGGCGGGTGGTGTGATCCGGACCGAGCCGGGCGCCGGTGAGCAGGTGGACATAGGCGGCGAGGTGGTGGTGGTGATATCGGGGGGATCCGAGGGCGTCACGACGACCGACACCACCGTGCCGGAGACGGCGCCCCCCGACCAGGACACGGACACCACAACGGGCTGAGAGTAACCCCACCCGTCCGGAGGGCCTCTCAGTAGGTCTCCTGGTACGGATCCGGTGGGGCGGCCCCCGTGAAGTTCCTGAACAGGGTGTACTCCTTGGCGAAGGTGGTCTGCACCATCCCGGTGGGCCCCGCCCGGTGCTTGGCGATTATCACCTGCGCCTGGTTCTTCAGGGCTTCCTTGTCCTTGTCTTTTGCGTAATACTCCGGGCGGTACAGGAACAGCACGATGTCGGCGTCCTGTTCGATGGCGCCCGACTCCCGAAGGTCCGACAGCAGGGGGCGTTTGTCGTTGCGAAGCTCAACCGCCCTGTTGAGCTGGGAGATCCCTATGACCGGTATGTTCAACTCCCGGGCCAGGGCTTTCAGGGAGCGGGACACCCCGGCGATCTCCTGTTGACGGTACTCGGGGTTCCTGGAGGACGAAGCGTCTGCGGAGGGCATCAGTTGCAGGTAGTCCACTATCACCAGGTCGAGTCCCTCCTCGCGCCGGAGCCTCCGGCACTTGGCCCGTATCTCGGTCACGGTGGGCTCGGGGGAGTCATCCAGGTAGAGCTTCCAATCGTGGATCCTGCCCGCCGCCTCGATCAGCTTGTCCCACAGGTGCTGTCGGTTCGCCACCCCGGCGCGGATCTGGGCCGAATTCACCTCTCCCACCATGGATAGGAGGCGAGTCAGTATCTCCTCCTTGGACATCTCCAGGGAGAACAGGGCGATCACGCCGCCGGTTTGGGCCACGTTGATTGCGACGGTTTGAGCGAAGGCTGACTTTCCCATGGCGGGCCGTCCCGCCACCACCACCAGGGCACCCGGCTTGAGCCCCATGAGTTGGCTGTCGAGGTCCTTCAGCCCGGTGGCGAGTCCGGTGAGTTGGTCTCCCTGCTTTTCTATGTCTTCGAAGACGCTTCCTATCAGGTCCTTGGCCGGGAGGAGTCCTTCCTCGGCCGTCTCGTCGTTGACTTCCAGCATCATCCGCTCGGCCTGGTCGATCACCGTCTCGGTGGTCCTGTCGAGGTTCATGGCCAGGTCGGTCACCCGCTGACTCACGTCGATGAGCCGCCTCCGCTGTGAGTGCTCGGCCACAATTGCGGCGTAACGATCGGCGTGCGCGATGTTGGGAACGCTCTGGCTCAGGTCCGCCAGCCGTTCATGTCCGCCGATCCGCTCGAGGGAGTCGGTGCGCCGCAGTTCCTCGGCCAGGGTGAGCACGTCGATCGCCTGGCTCTCGTTGAAGAGCCGCCGGGCCGCCTCGAACACCAGCCCGTGCACGGGCTCGTAGAAGTCGTCGGTGTCCAGCACCTCCATCACCCTGTTGGTGGCGTCCCGGCTCAGGAGAATGGCGCCCAGCACGGACTCTTCCGCCTCCCGGGAGTGAGGGGGCACCCGCCCCACCCTGCCTCGCCGCCGTTCCGGGGGCGGCTGATCCAGGTAATCGTCTTCCGGGTAAGGGTCATGAACCATGTGGTCGGGGCCTTGCGCTGAGGGGCGGGGTGCAGAAGCTGTGCTATTCAAGGTAAAGAGAGGGCCTTCGCGACTTAGCGGTGGTTTTCACGGTCTGGGAGAAGGGTTGCCGGTCTAGCAGGCATTTCGGGTAATTCGCGACTTAGCGAGGTTTTTTGTTGATCTGGCTGAGTTTTTTTCACACGTTCCAACCTACGGCGGAGGTGTGACAATCTCTGTAGCGACGGGTCCCTCGCAGGCTGGACAGGGTAGTCCTAGCCGTCGTCCGGTATCCGGCCCAGCACCTTGTAGAGCTCTCTTTCGGCTTTCCGCATCTCGTGGGCCATGTTCAAGGCCCTCACCCGGTTGAACTCGGGGAACCCGGCCTGCTGTTCGGCTGTCCACTCCCGGGCGAAGGAGCCGCCCTGGATGTGGGAGATGATCGCTCTCAGCCTGGCCCGCTCGGCCTCCTCCTCCGGAGGTGACAGCCGGCTGGTCACCTCCTGCCCGTACTGGCTGGTGCGGGAATGGAGCGTGATCTGGTCCCAGAGCCCGATGTCGCGATACGCCCTGGCGGTTTCGATGCCCTCGCCCGATGCGTAGAACTCCAGCATGGCCGCCTCGGGACTGCACCCGGCCTCCACCAGCACCTCGCAGTAACGGCGCACCGCGTAGAGGAAACCCACCTGTTCGGCGAACAGGTCCACGGTCGTCTCCTCCAGGAAGCTGGACTCGATCACCCCCATCCTTGCGGACCCTATCCCTTCGCAGAGGGCCAGCATCCGCTCGAATGCGGTCTCGGTGGCGGAGTGGTGAACGGCGACGAGACTGGGGAACCCCTCACCGCTCAGGTAGGTGTCCCTGACTCCCGCGCCGATCATTCGAGGAGCGATCAAGACTACGTCGACGTCGGAGGATGGCTCGATCAGGCCGAAGGTGATGTTGTAACCGCTGGCGAAGACCAGCATGTCGCCCGATTCGAGGTTCGGGGCGATGTCCCGGCAGTAGACCTGGGGCATCACCTCGTCGGGGACCAGCAGGAAGATGACATTGGAACGTTTCACCGCTTCACCGACGGGGAACACCGCGAAGCCATCTTCCACGGCCGCCCGGTATGAGGCGTCGCGCCGACTACCCACCACAACCGAGAGCCCGCTGTCCCGCATGTTGAGGGCCTGGGACCGACCCTGGTTGCCATAGCCCACGATGCAGATGGTCTGGTCGGCGACAAACGCCAGGTCCGAGTCCTCTTCGAAGTACATGCGGGCCATCTGCTCCTCCTATCTGTCTCAGCCGCCTCCGGACTATGACCTTATCAGAGCGGCGTTAAAGACCGGTGGGATGGCGGCGAAAGCGCTTGTATCGGAGCGTCCGTGGAGGATCGGAAAGAGCGGCCTGCGGTGGCAGGTTGTGCCGCACGTCGGGAACGTTGATTAGTGGCGTGGACCCTTGGCAGACAGGTAGATTCCAGGCGGCCAATATTCAATGCCGATCCGGGGGTCACTAACTCCGCCAGTCGGGTATCTTACCCCTTACCAAAGTAAGCCTTGGAACGACGTGAGAAAGGAGACAACCCATGAGATTAAGGACAAAACTGCTTTGTCTCTTGGCAGTGCTCGCCTTGGTGGCGGCAGCGTGCGGAGAGGACGAGGAGGCCCCTGAGGCCACCGCCGCGCCTGCCCCGGAAACCACCGAGGCTCCCGATGAGCCTGAAGAAATGGATGAGCCGGAGGAGATGGATGAGCCCGAGGAGATGGATGAGCCTGAAGAGATGGATGAGCCCGAGGAGATGGATGAGCCCGAGGAGATGCCGATGGCCGCCACCTACCGGCTGGGAATATTCTCTGCTCCCACCACCGACAACCCGTGGGCGGCTCTCGACACTGAGGCCGAGATCTGGAACCAGTACGTGATTCCGGGCCAGATCTCGCTGTACACCTATCAGGGCCCGACCTACACCGTGGTGCCGGCGTTGGCTTCCGACGCCAGCCCTCCTCAGGTCGAGGCTGACGGCGACGCCTACTCGGTGACGGTCAACCTGCGCTCGGGCGTGACCTGGTCGGACGGTTCTCCCATCACGGCCAACGACGCGGTGTTCACCTTCAACACCATCAAGAAGTACAACGGCCTGGGAGGCAACTTCCCCAGCATCTGGCCCTTGGCCCGCGACGATGATCCGGACACCGAGGACGACGAGTCCTCCCAGGGTGTCTCGTCCGTGGAGGCTCTTGACGATTACACCGTCAAGATCACCTTCAACTTCGAGCCCGGTCTGGCCATCTGGCCGCTTTCCGTGGGTCTGGCCTCCATCTTCCAGGAGGCTTTCTGGGGCCCGATCGTCGATGCTTCCGATGACTTCGAGACTCTCTACGCAGCCTCCGGTCTGGGCGCTCCCAACGCATCCGGCTTTGACTCCGCGGAGTGGGAACCGGGCGCCTTCTGGCGCAACGTCGCTCTCGATTCCTATTGGGACAGCGGCAGCCAGTACACCGTCTACAGTTCCGGCGCCGTGGAGTACACCACCGGCGGCACTACCGAAACCTGGGGTGGCGATCCCGGTGGAGATGTGGTGGCCGACTACACCGAAGGTCCGTTCGTGGCTGAGAGTCTCTATTCGATCTACACCGACCAGAACGCTGCAGTGCTGGCGCTCACCGAAGGTGAAGTGGACTTCCTGCTGAACCCGCTCGGTTTGCAGGCCGGACTCCGTAACGAGATCCTGGCTGCCCCCAGCCTCGAAGTGGCGGTGAACGATCAGAACGGGATGCGGTACATGGCCTACAACACCCGGAAGTTCCCAATGAACGATCTGGGATTCCGCAGGGCGCTGGCCTGCATGATCGACAAGGACTTCGTGGCGAACACGGTGCTGGGAGGCACGGCCTACTCGATCAACTCGCTGGTCCCACCCGGCAACGCCTACTGGTACAACCCCGACATCACGGCGCCGTGCGCCGGCCAGAGCACCGCGGAGAGAGTGGCTTCGGCCGTGCAGATCTTCAAGGATGCAGGCTGGACCTGGGACGTGGAGCCGGCCTGGGACGAGGGCAACCGCGACGTGATTCCCAAGGGCGAAGGCCTACGGGGTCCCGGCGGGGAGACCATCCCTCCGCTCACCCTGCTCGCCCCCGGACCGGGTTACGACCCGATGAGGGCCACCTATTCACTGTTCATCGAAGAGTGGGCCACCGATCTGGGCATCCCGCTCTCCGCAGAGCCCACCGGGTTCTCGGTGATCGTGGACAAGGTGTTCGTCGGTGATCCGCTGCTCTGGGACATCTACATCCTGGGGTGGGGACTCACTCCTTTCCCGGACCATGTGTTCGACTTCTTCCGGTCGTCGAACGACTCGGCTCTCGGCGGGTTCAACACCCCTGGGTATTCGAATCCCGCTTTCGACGCGTTGGCTGATGAGTTCGACCGGGCCAAGACCCTGGCTGATGCGCGAGACCTGATCCATCAGGCCGACGCCATCATCGCTGAGGACCTGCCCTACGTGACGCTGTTCAACACCCCGTTGATCGAGGCGTACTCGAACCAGCTCACCTTCCCGTACACGACAATCCTCGACGGTTTGCAGAACGTCGGGGCGTTGACGGGAGTGGTGACGATCGGCTGATCGATAGCACAACCTGACTGCGGGGAGCCGTTCCTTATGGGGACGGCTCCCCCCGGTCCGAGTGAGAGGGAGCAGGAAGTTGAAGGCATAGGAACTTGATCCGATATGTGACGCGCCGGTTGATCCAGATGGTGTTCCTCTTTCTGGTCTTCCTTACGGTGACGTGGTTCTTGCTCTACATCCTTCCGGGAGACTCGGTTGCGCTGAAGTATGCGGGTAACCCCAACATCCCGCCTCAAGCCAGGGAGGTGGCGATGGAACGGCTGGGTCTCGACAAACCGGTGCTGATCCAGTTCCGCGACTACATGTTCAACTTCTTCCAGGGCGATCTGGGGGTCTCTTTCAACCAGTACCCGCGGCCGGTGGTCGACATCATCGCCGAGCGTTTGCCTCGCACCCTTGTTCTGTTTCTGGCCGCCCTGGTCACCTACTACTGGGCCGGTTTCGTGGCCGGAAAGTATCTGGCTTGGCGCCGAGGGAATCGAGGCGAGATGTTGATCACCGTCTCCGGGGTGGGACTCTATTCGATGTTTCTCCCCTTTTTCGCTCTCATGCTTATCTGGCTCTTCAGTGTCCAACTGGGTCTGCTGCCTCTCTCCAAATTCCTTGACCCCGAGCAGTGGCGGGATGCTCCCTTTATGGCCAATCAGGTGTTCATGCGTCTCTTCTGGGTGACCCTGGCTGGCGGCATTGCGATGTTCGGGGCGAGTTTCTTCGCGCTTCGCACCAGGAGTCGCCGGTTGGAGCGAGGCCTGAAATGGGGCGGGTTTGTCCTGGCGGCGGTCTGGATCCTGTTCTATTGGTGGGGAACCGAGTCCGGCCAGGCCATGCGGGTCTACGCGGGGGACATCGGTTTCCACATGATCCTGCCGGTGTTGACATTGACCCTCATCGCTTTCGCGGGGGTGATGCTCTTGACCCGCAGTTCCATGCTGGAGACACTCCGGGAGGACTACATTCTCACGGCCCGGGCCAAAGGCCTGCCGGAGGGGATGGTCCGGGACCGGCACGCGGCGCGTACCGCCCTCCTGCCGGTGGTCACCTCGCTGGTCCTGGCGGTGGCCACAGTGATAGATGGAGGAGTGATCACCGAAGCGGTCTTCTCCTGGCCGGGCATGGGTGAGATTCTGATCTCCTCGGTTCTGAGCGAGGACATACCTGTGGCAGTAGGCGCGTTCTCCTTCATCGGCATAATGGCGTTGGTGGGACACTTCGTGGTGGACGTGCTGTATGGACTGCTCGATCCCCGCATTCGGGTGACCGAGCATGGCTGATATGACGAATATCCCCCCGGAGACGCGGACCGAGGATCCCATGGTCTCGGAGGAGATTAGTCGAGACGTGGACTCCTGGTGGAAGATCCGCCTGGCTCTGACGCGGCGGTCTTTCCGAGACAACTGGAAGATCTTTCGCCGCAACAAGATCGGTGTCTTGGGATTGGTGATCATTGCCTTCTGGGGGATCATGGCGGTGATGCCCACCATATTTTTCGCCACCGGGTTCTGGAGTCCGGCGGTGTATGACCCGGTCACGGGCCTGGAACTCGATCCCCCCACCCGCACCATGACCATGGTGGAACGCATAACCGACCCCAACACCGAGATCGACCAGAGGGCGGTCCTCTTGGACGGACGGATTCCCGACACCTTGAGAGTAGGCGACACCTTCGAGTTGCCGCTGCAGCCGGCGCCTCCCGACGGCCGGCACTGGCTGGGCACCGATCCGCTGGGTCGGGACATTCTGTCGCAGTTGATGCACGGAGCCCGCGCCTCGTTCTTCCTGGGGATCCTGGCGGCGGTGGTGACGGTGGTGATCGCCACCACGATCGGTTCGATGGCGGCTTATTTCGGGGGGATCGTGGACGCTGCCCTGATGCGTCTGGCCGATCTGCTGATCATGATTCCGGGTGTTGCCATCTTGATAGTCATCGGAGCGGTCTTCACCTTCCAACTCTGGCATTTGGCGGTGGTCATCGGGATACTCTCCGGATTCGGGGGTACGGCTATCGTCCTCAAGTCGCAGGCCCTCGCCGTGAAGGTCAAACCGTTTATCGACGCCGCCCGGGTAGCGGGAGGATCGGCTCGTCACATCATCTTCTATCACCTGATCCCCAACGTGATGCCTCTCAGCGTCCTCTACATGATGTTCACGGTCACGGCCGCCATTCAATCCGAAGCAATCCTGTCTTTTCTGGGAATCCTCAACACCGATACTTCCTGGGGTTTGATGATGAATCTGGCCAGAACCCAGGGTTACCTGTTGCAGGTGGCCGACTTCTGGTGGCTGACCATTCCTCCCGGTCTGGCGGTGACTGTCCTGTCGGCGGCGTTCTTTCTGGTGGGGAGGGGGATGGACGAGATAGTCAACCCGAGGCTGCGTAGGCGATGACTACCCGAAAGCTTCCCCTGGAGGTGTCCGCCGGTCGGTCCCGGTTGCTGGAGGTCGACGGTCTGGTTATGCGTTATGACACCGAGGCCGGGGAGGTTTCCGCCGTTGAGAACGTGACCTTTTCCCTGGGCCGCGGGGAGGCGATGGGACTGGTGGGGGAGTCGGGTTGCGGCAAGACCTCAGTCGCTCTGTCACTTCTTCGACTGGCGCCCGACAACGCCCGGTATCAATCGGGGTCGATCCTCTGGGAAGGCGTCGATCTTCTGGAACTGTCCGACCAGAAGATGCGGGAGTACCGGTGGGCGGAGATCTCTATGGTCTTCCAAGGGGCGATGAACGCCTGGAATCCCGTGTACCGGGTGGGAGAACAGATCCGGGAGGCGATGGATCAACACTTCGACCCCCCGCTGAACAAATCGGAAAAAGACCAGCGGGTTGACAGCTTGTTCCAACTGGTGGGGCTTGATCCAGCCTTGCAGACCCGTTACCCCCATGAGTTGTCGGGGGGAATGCGACAGCGTGCGGTGATCGCCATGGCGCTCTCGTGCGAGCCGAAGTTGATTATCGCCGATGAGCCCACCACCGCCTTGGATGTGATAGTCCAGGCCCAGATCCTGGAGGAGTTGAAAGAGATCCAGGAGGACCTGGGGCTCTCCATCCTGTACATCAGCCACGACATGGCCGTGATTGCCCAGGTGACCGAAACCATCGGCGTCATGTATGCCGGAAAGTTGGTGGAGTTCGGATCGACCCGGGAAGTCTTCCACCGGCCGCGGCATCCCTATTCGTATCTGCTGCTGTCCTCCATACCGTCGGTGACCGGGCCTCGCCGGCGTCCGGTGTCCCTGGAGGGGACTCCTCCCAACCTGCTGGCGCCTCCGGCGGGTTGCCGGTTCCATCCTCGCTGTCCCTGGGCTACGGAGCAGTGTCGGACCGAAGAGCCCCCGATGATGGAGATCGGCCCTTCCCAGTGGGCGGCGTGCTGGAATTCCGAGCAGGTGCCCGAGATGGGAGAGCAACTCCCATGAGCCTGGTGAGGGTGGAAGGGCTACGTAAGTTGTTCCCGGTGTCGGCGGGCTTCCTCCGGCGCAATGTCGGATTGGTCCATGCGGTGGATAGTGTCGACTTCGAGATCGGGCCGGGGGAGAGTCTGGGGCTGGTCGGGGAGTCGGGATGCGGGAAGACGACCACCGGCCGCATGTTGGTGCGACTTGAAGAGCCCGACGAGGGGCGGATTCTCCTCAGCCAGCCGGACGGCACGGACATGGATGTTGTCGATCTCCGTTCTGATCAACGGACCGGGTTCCGTCGGCAGGTCCAGATGATCTTCCAGGACCCCTATGAATCGATCAACCCGCGCCGCACCGTGTACGAGACGATTGCCGAGCCGCTCCTCATCCACCGGGTTGGTGATCTGAGCACCCGGGAAGAGCAGATCAGGGAGATGCTCCGCAAGGTGGGGCTGGCCCCTCCGGAGTCATTCATGTTCCGCTTTCCCCATGAGTTGTCGGGTGGGCAGCGCCAGCGGGTGGCGATAGCCAGGGCCTTGATTCTGCAGCCCCGTCTGGTGGTGGCCGACGAGCCGACTTCGATGCTCGACGTCAGCATCCGCATCTCGATCATGGAGTTGATGTCGCAGTTGGCGAAGGAGTTGGGCGTAGCGTATCTCTACATCACACATGACCTGGCGGTGGCCCGGTACATGTGCGACCGCATCGCGGTGATGTATCTGGGGAAAGTGGTGGAGATAGGGGAGACCGAGCAATTGCTGGCCAACCCGCTTCACCCCTACACGCAGGCGCTCCTCTCGGCGGTCCCGATCCCCGACCCGGCGCTGCCTCCTCCCGAGGTCCGCATCAAGGGCGGAATCGGCAAGGCGGTCAACCCGGCGCCCGAGTGCAGGTTTGTCGATCGTTGTCCCCAGGCGGCCGATGTCTGTCGGACCACGCACCACCCACCGCTCGAGGACAAAGGCGGCCGCCGACTGGTTTCCTGTCACCTGGTGGAGGTGTCTCCGAACTGATTCTGCCCTCCGTCGAGGGAGGTCGGAGAAGTTGGGACTGTGGGATTACTCCTGGTTCCCCTTTTAGTCTGTGAGATCTTTGATGTTGTTGTGTTGGTCGAGAGTAGTTTTGTCACACCCCTTTGGCATGCTGATAGAGACATGAACAAAGCAGTTGTGAAGGGGCGGGTACTGAACGAAGCCGTCGTCTTGGCGCCCACGGTGTCGGTGGGTGAGGCGACGGTGGCGGAGCTTCGGGATCGGGTGCTGTCCACTATTCGTGGGGAGAACCGACTGGCGGGGATCCGCGCCGAGGCACTGGCCGAGTTGACCCGCCGGGCGGGCACTGAACTGACCGAGAACGATCTGCGGGAGAAGGGCAAGAAGCACCGGCGGCGGGCACGGTCGGAAGTGGAGGTGGCTCGGGAACTGGAAAGACTGCCCGAGACGTCAAAGGGCTTGCAGGAGGGGGAGATCCCCTATGAGAACGCGCGGATCCTGGCCAGGGCCAACCAGCGGGGCATCATAGACGAGACCGAGTTGTTGGACGACGCCCGCAGCCAGTCTCCCGACAGGTTCGCGGCTACGGTCCGCAAATACGAAAAGCGACGCTCCACAGACGACGGGGTCTCGAGGTTGGAGCATCAACGGTCTCAGAGGTTCGCCAGGATCCGCACCGACCACACCGACGGCATGACCGTTCTGTATGGGCGGTTCGACCCGGTCACAGGAGCGCGGATCGAGTCGGCGTTGTTGAAGAAGATGAACGAACTCTGGCAGGAAGAAGACCCCCAGAACCGGGCCACACCCGCCCAGAGAATGGCTGACGCTCTTGCTTTGTTGCTCACCCGTCCGGGAGGGGACAAAGACGGACCATCCCAGGACGTGAAACTGTTGGTGATCGCCGACTACGACATGGTGAACCGGCAGCTTCACAATGTTCGTTTGGAGAACGGTATCCCGATACCCGCCTCCGAACTGCGGCGGTTGGCATGCGACGCGCAGATCCTGCCCGCCATCTTCCGGGGACCGTCGGTGCCAATGGATCTGGGCATGGCCCGGCGGAAAGCTAGCCCCACCCAACGGGCCGCCCTCATCGCCCGGGACCGGGCATGCATCGGATGCGGCGCCAAAGCCGCCTGGTGCCAATCCCACCACATCATCCACTGGCAGGACGGAGGCCCCACCAACCTCGACAACATGTGTTTGCTCTGTTCCCGGTGCCACCACAACGTCCACGAGCGGGACTGGCAAGTTGAACAAACCCCCACCGGCGCCTACCGGCTACGCCCCCCACCCACCAAACAGACACACCCACCACCACCCAAAAACCAGCACCAACCACGCCGCAAAGCACTCCACGCAACCAAACAAAGAAAATAGGCCAGGCTCCTTCCCGCCATCCGGCTCTCTCCTTCCCGTCACCCCGTCCTGGGCTGCCTGGGTCACCCCACCAGCCGGGTTTTCCCACTCTTGGACCGATGTGGCCCCTATTCGGGTTTCCCCTCCCGAACCCGCCGCCTCCTGACCGTCGCGAATTTTTCGGATAGGCGCGCGCCTGTCCGGACTGAAACGTTTTCAGTTTTTGGCTAGTTGATCCCGTTTCGGAGAAGCGTCTGTACTGATGGTCGCCTTCCCGGAGCGGGAGTTATCTGATGACGGTGGCCCGGGTCACCATTCATGTTTGTTGGTTCAGTGTGTGTCGAGGCTGGGACAAAAGACAAGCATTTGGCAGCGGGTCGTCGGGGGAATTTTCGCGACCTTCCGGGAGGTGAGGAGGTTTGTAGGATGGAAGGTTCATGGCAACCGGCGGATCCGGGACGCCGTTGCGGCGCATAGCGATCGTCGGCGGAGGAATTTCAGGGTTGGCGGCCGCGTGGGGGCTGCATCACCACCCGGACCGGTTTGACTTCCGGCTGTTCGAGGCCCAGGACCGGATTGGCGGGAATGCGGTAACAGCCGAGATGCCTCAGGGTGACGGCACCTCTATTCCCTTTGACATATCGGTCACCGCCTGCATCCCGTCGGTGTATCAGCACATCGTCTCTTTGATGGAGCAGTTCGGCATCGAGTTGATCGATACCAGGTTCAGTTACAGCGTGAAGTACCGCGGCCAGGTTTACGCGCACGACTTCGACTCCGAGATCAGAGATCAGCTTCAAACCGAGATCGCCAAGTTCCAAAGACTCCTGAGACGCCTGCACTGGTTCGGCGGTCTGACCCGTTCCCGGTCGAAGTTTCTGAACGCCCTAAACCCGTTCAATTACGTCAGCATGGGGACGGTCCTGAACCTGGGAGGCTTCTCCGGTGACTTCAGGTACAAAGTACTGAAGCCCATGTTCGTCAACTTCCTGATGGCGACGAATGTATTCGACATGCCAGCGGCTCTCTTTTCAAGGTATCTCGAGTTCTTTGACATCGAAACCGCCACGCCCATGCAGACATGGGACCAAGGGACGAGACGCATCTACGAGAACCTGTCGGCAGGCTTCGGGGACAAGATATACCTGAGCCGGCCGGTGCGGAAGGTGTATAGGTCGTCATCCGGTGTGGTGGTTGAAGACGAAGAAGGCGCCAAGGAGGCGTTCGACGAAGTGGTATTCGCATGCAATGCGAACCAGACGTTGATGATGCTTGACCGGCCCACCCTGCTGGAACGCTACATTCTCTCGTCGATCCGCTACGAGAGCGAACTTCACAACCACACGGTGGTCCATTCGGACTCATCGGTCCTTCCCGACAACGAGGTAAGGCCTCTGAAGACCCGCAGCAACCACATCGAGCAGTACGGCGTCAGGCCGGACAACTATGAGATCACCTACATCATGCACAACCAGCAGCCATGGGCGAACAGGTCCGACAAGCCCTGCCTGGTGACCTACAACCCGATCAGCCCCATCGACAGAGAGAGAATCGTTGGAAGATGGTGGTTCCAACACATCGTGCACGATGTGCGACAGGTTGCCTGGCTCGTGTATCTGTTTCGTTACATCCAAGGCAAGAGGCGGACCTGGCACTGTGGGGCCCACACGCTCATAAACAGCCAGGAGACCTGTTTCGTGAGTGGGCTTTCCGCGGCAACTCAGATCGGCGCGGATTATCCGTTCGACGATGCCGAAGCACGCCGGTCGTTCAACCATTACGGGAGTCTCATGCACGGCTTGCGCTTCCGTAAAGCGAGGGGTTGACGTCCCCCGACGCGTGCCGTCCATAAGGCCCAATGTTCGTTTCCCCGATGATGCGGGTCGACCGGCTTCTTCGCTCCATGCCGGATTCCGGCCCCATTTCCACCGCCGGTGCAGGTATACTGCCTTCCCTACGATGGACTGAATTGGTCTGGATCGGTTGGGAGAGACCGGAGCGATGGTTCTTTCTACAAGTGATGTGACAACCAATCCGTTGAGTTTGGCGGATGAACTCGTACTGATGCTTCTCAACGAGGAGAACGGCTACTTTCATCAGGTACCCGGCTGGGACCTGAACTGCGCCGTGATCGGAGCGGTGCTCGCGGAGCTCTCGCTCATGGCCCGCATCGACACGGACCAGGACTCGCTGTTCCTTCTGGACCCGAAACCAACAGGCAATCCCGCCCTGGACCCCGTCCTGGAGGAGATCGCGGCTGATCAGGTCCAACGAAGCGCCCAATACTGGATCGAGAGGCTTGCTCCCCGTGCGGAATCGATCATTGACCTGACCCTGGACCACCTGGTTGAACGCAAGATTCTGGAACACCACAACGGGGACTTCTGGACGCTGGCTCGCACCAAGGGACAATCGGAGATGTTCAACGGATCGGCAGGCAGCGGAATTCAGTTCGTCAAGACCCGCATCACTCAGGCCATTTTCAACAACGAGATTCCCGATCCGAGGGACATCATCATTATCTGTTTGGTCAACACTTGTGACGTGTTTCGCTTCATGTTCCAGCTCGATGAGGAAGCGGAGAAGCGCATCGAGTTCATCTGCAACATGGACCTGCTGGGTCGGTCGATCGCTGCGGCGGTCTCCCACAACCTCTCCGGGCCGATTTTTCGCCGCTCCGCCCTGAGTAAGAAGATTCCGTCTGTTCCTCTGCGGAAGGTGATTTTCAATTCGAACATACGCAAGGGGAACATCCCCGCACTCTTTGCGGACCTGGCCAAGGAGTACGGACCGGTGTTCCAACTCCGCCCACCATTTGTCGGTCCGAAGATCTTCCTCGCCGGTCCGGAGATGAACCATTGGGTCAACCGCAACGGACGCATGTACCTCAGGGCCAAGGACTACTTCGCGGACTTCGAGAAGGTCTATGGCGCTAATGGAGTTCTGCCCTCCCTGGATGGCGCCGACCACTTCCGGCTTCGCAAGTCCATGGCGCCGGCGTATTCCCGCAGAAGGCTCGCGGGTCAACTGGAAGAGGTCTATGGTCAGGTGCGAGAACATATGACGACTTGGGAGGTCGGGGAATCCTACCCTGCCACCAGGATGTGCCGGCGACTGGTGAACGCACAAATCTCGCCGCTAATGGTCAGTGTTCATTCCCAGGACATCATCGACGACCTGATGACCTTCAAGGAACGAGCGCTGAACACTCACATCATCGGGATCCTGCCCAAGTTCATGCTGAAGACGCCGGGTATGAGACGCCGGGCGAAGGCTGTCGATACATTGCTCGAACGGGTGCAGAGGGGGCATACTCCAGCCCAGCGGGCGGGAAGCCCGCGCGACCTTGCAGATGACTTTCTGAGCCTGCACGCCAGCGATCCACAGTTCGTACCCGAGGCGAACCTGACGTTCGCCTTTGGAGCAGCGCTGGTCGCCAGCGTGTACCTCGGCGATGCGGTCAGCTTCGCCCTGTATGCAATGGCGGCGCATCCGGGCCTTCAAGCCAGGGTCCAGAGCGAAGCCGATGCTTTGTTCGCCGACGGCGATCCCGATGGCCGCGACTTCAGCCTGTCGAATATCGACGTCACCCATCGCATGATGATGGAATCTCTGCGTATCTATCCGATCGTCCCAATGTCCATGCGGAACGTGATGAACTCATGCCTGGTCGAGGGATACGAGTTGCCGCTGGGGTCAAGGGTCCACATCGCCCAGACCGCCGCGCACTACATGGAAGATGTCTTTCCCGAGCCCTTCAAATTCGATATCGACCGGTATCTGTCCCCGCGCCTCGAGCACCAGAGCCCCGGGTACGCGCCGTACGGGCTGGGCACCCACAAATGTCTCGGGTCCCGGTGGATGGAACTCCAGTTGACACTCAACGTGCTCCTGGTGGCGCATCACTTCACACTGGAAGTGCAACCTGCCAACTACAAGCTCAAGTTCAGCCCGTTGCCCTCGTTGAAGCCGAGCAAGAAACTGAAGTTCCGCATCGCCGAGCAGAGGAACGAGATACGCGTCTGACTCTCCGGTGACCGAGGTCTCTGTTCACCACACCTGAGGCGTCGGGTAGCCTCCGGTAGCGGTTAGCCGATCAGCAACCGCTCCGGTCCCCTATTCGAAGCGTTCGTACACGGCTTCGATCGCATCGTCAAGCTCGTCAAGCTCGGTCTCCCAGCGCAGCATCTTCGAGCGCAGTCGCACATTCTGGTACGCCCCCCACATGGTCATGGCTGGCGGCACCAACACGATGGACACGACCAGCGAGTACGCGATCGTGATGGCGGCCGTTATGGCGAACTGCTGGGATGCGACCAGCGGCGAGAACACCAGCACACCCAGTCCGAGCGCGGTGGTCAATGCCGAGCCCAGCAGCGCCGACCCTGTAATCGAGAGCGTCCTGACTGCGGCTTGCTCCGGGTCGCGCGCCAGGGAGTACTCCTCGCGATAGCGGTGAATCATGTGGATGGTGTAGTCCACCCCGATCCCGATCGAGAGGGCCGTGATAATGGATGTTATGAGCGTGTAGGGGATGCCCAGCAACGCCATGGTGCCCAGCACCGAGATCAATACCAGCACGATGGGGAACACTGCGATGAATCCCAGCGCAGGCTGGCGTACCGTCACCCAGAAGAAGAGGGCGAGGACGGTCAAAGCCACGGCAATGGTGGTGCTGATAGCCTCGGTCTGCTGGTCCGTGATGGCGTCGGTGACGGTGAATGAGATGATGCTGGACGAAGTTGCCGTCAGGGCGTCGTTGTCACCCAACCAGAGTTCCTCGAGCTCCTCCTGGGTGTCTCTCGACCGCGCGGTGTCGCCGGCAAAAGCCACGAATTGAATCAGCATGGCGTCGGTGCCGTCCGGATCGTTGACCAGGAGGCGTCCCAATCCGGGATCTATCGCCTCGATCCTGTCGAGCAATTCCTGCATCTTCTGTGCGTCCAGTTCGATTCCCGCAGAGGCTTCCTGGAGCAACGCGGCCAGTTCGGGGTCGTACTTGTCACCCGGCTCCCCGCTGTCGTGGGTCCAGTCGCTAACCAGCAGGTTGTACGACGCGATGATCGGCCCTGCTGCGGCCCCCGGGCGAAGCCTCTCGTCCTCGAAGGCGTTCGTGAGATCGTGCAGGTTGAGAAGCGTGCGGGTCTCGGTGGCCTCGGCTTTCACAAGCACGCTGTACATCTCCGTCGAGCCGCCGATGGTCGCATCTAGGGTGTTCAGGTCCTCCAGCAATCCCCCGCCTCTCGGAAGGATGTCGCGGATGTTGAACTCCGACTCGAGGTCGGTCGCCGCGAATCCGAGCGCCACCGTCACCGCCAGCACCCCCACGACATAGGGTGTGGGCCGGCGGGTGACCCCTCTTCCCAGCAACTCCGCCAAAGGCCTGACGCCTGGCAGGGCATTCGAGATCGGCCTTGGCGCCTTCAGCTTGCCCCGTGCTTCCTTCCTTCTGTCGATGATCGTCCGACCGGCCGGAATTAGGGTAAGCATCACCGACAGGCTCATCGCCACGCCCAACCCTGCTATGACACCGAAGTCGTTGACTATCCCGATCGGGGAGAACAAATTCACCAACAGGCTCACGATGGTGGTGACCGCGGCAAGCGTGAGCGGCATGGTGACGTGTCTCAGTCCCACCTGGACGGCCCCGGTTACCTTCTCGCCGGCGACACGTTGCTCGCGGTAGTGCGAGACGATTTGGATCGCGTAGTCCACCGTTAGACCGATCAGGATGATCGGCACCATGGTGGTGAGGGAATTGGGGGGGCCTACCACACCCAACCCGTTGGGACCGAGCCACCCTTCTGTTCCGACGATCCAGATGATGGATAGGAACAGTCCTCCCAGGGTGAGGAGAAGGTCCGACACTGAGCGCATGAAGACCAGAATCAGCGCTGCGATCAAAAGAAAGGCCATCCCCACCAACGGCGCCATCCCTTCCTCCGTGGCCCTCTTGTACTCGTCTTCGATCACCACGGGTGAGATGCTGCTCACCTGCAACGGACCCTCATCTGCCAGCGCAAGGTCGTGGACCGCCCGGGAAGCAGCGTAGATGCGGTCGTCGTTGGTGTCCTGCAGGTTGATATTGGCTATGGCTATGTGCGTCCCGTCCGTGTCGACTCCGGTCGTAGCCTCAAGCGCTTCCCCGATCCCGGGGACGTTGCGGACGGAATCGATTTCGGCCTGCGTCACCGACTCTAAGGAGTCCACTCCGAGCACGGCTCTGACCAGCAAGGAGGGCGCGAACACAGGATCGGGATGCGCCAGCATGTCTCCCACGCTCGGATCGGCCGCGATCTCACCGATCAGGCTGTCCATCTGTGAGAGTCCCTCGGGCGTAAGCGCGTCTCCACGGAAGATGAGCGTGGCGACATGGGCCTCGGCGTCTCCAAAGAGTTCTTCGATCTCGGCCAAGGCCTTGGCGACGTCGCTCCCCTGGGGAAGGGTCTCGGCGGTCTCCGGCGGCTCCGCCCGGTACGTCGACCCTGCGCCCAGTGCCACTGTGATGATGAGCAGGACAATTATGGTGATCCATGGGTAACCAGTCACCAGCCTGCGCAGCCGATCGAGTAGGTTGCTCATTACGTGTCCTTCCATTCGGGACCGGCCGGGGAGCGCCGCGACTTGAAGCCGGCTCCAATGCTCATCCCACCGAACCTCCTGCTTTGATACTGACTGGACTGGGCGAGTCACCCGGATCAGGGTAGAACTGGGTGCAATACCGTCGGTACCGCATGATCTCGCCGTCGGAACGACAGAGGCGCGGGCGGGGTATGAACCGCTTCTTCTCCCAGATGACCAGGTCCTGCAGAACGTCATGCCGTTGGAAGGTGGACATGAATCTGTTCATGAGGGGCGCCCGGAGCCCCACCGGGAGAAAACCCATCCCCGCAATCCAGCGCTTCGGTCGGCGAATCTCTTTGACCTGGGAGGCCAGCGACAGGTCGATGAGCGTTCCGTCCACGGGTGTCGCCAGTACCCAGAGGCGCAAATCCATGCCGATGGAGTGTTCCCGGATTCTCACGTAGGAGTACCCCAAGCCATAAATGCGCGTCCTGGCCGAGACGTCTGTGGTGAACTTTGCAACCCCACCTATCGTTTGCGTTCTTCTGAAATCGAAGTCGCTCTCAAGGCGGGGGCCTTCAATAATCACTTTCTCGGCGCGTTTCACACTGTCGTAGCCATGGACATACCGCAGGTGGCCCAAGTCCACGGAGTTCTCGGTCGTCTCCTGGGGGTGGCCGGGGAACCGCAAGGTGGTGATTATGAGATCGCTCCACCCGGCTTGGTCCGGTAACTCGGAGGGCAGGCGCCACTGCGGTTCCCGTCCGCCGACGCCCCACCAGGCGAAGATCATGTCGGCGACCTGCCGCGTCTCGAAGACTCGGAGCCGCGTGAACTTGGGCGGGTTTGCGTAGGGCGTTGCGACGCATTCGCCGGTCGCGTCGAACTCGAAGCCATGGAACGGGCACACGAGTCGACCATCGCAGACGCGGCCTCCGCCGGAGGGAGTCAGGTCGGAGCCAAGATGCGGGCAGACGGCCTCGGCTACGCACACCTGCCCGTCCTCGTCGCACCAGACCACGATGTTCTCTCCCATCCAGGTCTTCTCGACGAGCTTGGCCTTCCGGAACTCCTTCAGACTGGCGACGAAGTACCAGCCCTCAGGAAAAGGGGAAGGCAGTGGGGCGGTCTCAAGCCCCGTATTTCCAATTGACATCGATCACCGAACTCTCTCCCGGGTTCTTGGTTGACTGCGTCCTTGGCGTCCGGACGACCCGCGTAGGGCGCTCTGGACGGCGTGCCCAACCCACCTCGGGACCAGCACGTTTAACTGTAGCTTGTCAGATTAGCTACCTTCACCAGCAGAATTCGCCATCTGGATCCGGCGTGGAGGGCTGTGGCGCACGGGCTGGAGAAGAAGAATGACCTGCACCCTAGGTTCAGTCGTTCAATGCTTTCTCATAGGTGACCGAGGTCCGCAGCCGGTCCTCGGGGATGTCGTAGTAAGTACGCAAAACGGCTTGCGAGTCGGCCGAAAGAACGTAACCTCCCTTCTCAAGTATCCCCCGCGCCTTGTAGTTATCAGCGTATGTCCCCACGATGACCCGGCGAACACCCGAGAGCCGCTCCTCGACGAAATGTAAGAGCGCGGATGCAACGCCTTTTCTCTGATGGCGGGGAAGTATGTAAGCGTGGCGGAGCAGGGCCACCTCCCCGATCGGCTCGCTTCCCATCACCCCGACCAGGGTGGGGCCGACGAACGCTCCCCACCAGGTCATGCGACGTGCTTCGGCTTCCCAGGCGGCCTCGTCCATCTCCGGGTCGTGTAGCTCCTCAGGCGGAAGGAACTCCCGGTACCACCGGGCGGCGGTATTGATCACCTCCACGGCCGCGGTACGGTCCTCGGACGTGAGCTCTCGGATGGCGAGGCGGTCAATGACGTCGCGGCTCAGGACGCTATCCGAGAGATGAAGTGATGGTTGGCTCCCAGGTTCCGCGGCGGCCCATACAGGCTGTCAAGCTTACCCTTCTAGAGGAGGAGCACGAGCGTACTTGCGATACAGGCCGCCAGCACGCCTATCGCGGCCGCCAAGGTGAGGCAACCGCTTCTCTTCCTGGCCACAGGCGTTCTCCGTCGCGGGGTCGGCATTGCCTTGGTGAGTTCCTGAACTCTCCTTCCTTCCTCAATGGCCTCCATGAGACGGGACTCCGCGTCCCAGGGTTTGCGACTCACGGTTCTGCCCTCCACGAACCCGTCCAGTTGCCTCCAGATCCGGGACAGGTCGCCGTCCGCCGCCAAGGCCATCATCTCCCAGTTGTCCCGTAGTCCCGCTCTTGTCAGGTTGGCTGAGCCGATCAATGCCGCTTTAGCAGATCTATTCCTCGGCGCTGCGATCACCCAGGCCTTGGCGTGAAGCATCGACTTTCCTTCGGCGCTTCTTCCGGTCCGATACCAACTGAGGGTCCGGACATCTCTGCGCCGAAGGAATTGGAGCGCCCTGGCGCGATCACGATTGGTTGCCCTCTCGAAGTGGTGTGGCTTGGTATCGCCGATGATCAGGGTTACGGGCCGCCCCCGTGTGTTCTCATGCAGCCAAGCCAACCCCCACACGCTTGCATATCCCACCAACACAAATAGATGTCCGTGGGGAGAGTCCCCAAGAAACCGCTGTATATGTCCTTGGGCGTTGTAATCAGGCATGTTGGGACGTCCTGGGCGCCTGCAGTCGCGATAAGTTTGATGTTGGAGCTTATCTCCTCACGATGTCCCCATTTGAAAAAGGGACCAGAGCCAAGAAGGTCGTAAGACGGTGAAGCCGATCAGAGCCGCGATGGTTACTCCTCTCACCGGTCCCCTGGCGTTGTACGGCCGGGTGGCGGGTGAGTCGGTGAGGCTGTGGGCTGACCAGGTTGCCGCACCGGAGTCGGTGGTACTCACTTTGTACGACGCCCACCCCGATCCGGTATCAGCGGTGCGCCAGGCAGAGGCGTCCGGGCCTGACGTGCTGTTCGGGCCCTACGGGAGAGGTCCGGCGCTGGCGGTGGCGCGGGCGACCTCCCGTTTGGTGTGGAACGGTGGTGGGGCGAGCGCCCGACTCGCCGCACCGGAGTTCGAGAATGTGGTGAACATCCCTGCTCCCGCGGCTTCGTACTTCCAGGGCGGGCTGGCAGCAATCCGCGATGTGGACGCCGGGGTTGCCTCGGTGGTGGTGATCCACACCGGGAAGGGGTTTTCCGGAGAGGTGGCGGGGGGAGCGGTTTCCGCCGCCGGGGACCTGGGAATGACGTGCGCTGAAGTTCTGTTCAAACCCGGCCATGCGGGAGAGTCTCTACCCCGGGTTCCGGGTGGTGACGTGTTGGCGATGGTGGGGTCCTTCGAAGACGAGTTGGAGATGGTCAGGGCTTTGAATAGGCGCCGTTGGAGAGCGGTTCTGTCGGTTGCTGCCGGGGTAGACGAGGTGCTGGAGGCTTTGGGCGACCGGAGAGAGCGTCTGCTGGGCCCGGCACAATGGATGCCCGGCGCCGCATTCGGCCCCGACGTGGGCCCGGACGCCGAGTGGTTCGCCGGTTCCTTTCAGCGGCGATTCGGGACCTTTCCTCCCTACCCGGCCGTCCAGGCGCTGGCGGCGGCGGTTATCTGGTGGGAGTGTGTCCGGCTGGCCGGGACCCTGGAGGAGAGCGCCCTTCTGGCCCAGGCCCGGCGCCTGGATACCCGGACCCTCTACGGAGGGTTCAAACTCGGTCCCGTCAGCGGTCTCCAGGTCGGCCATCGGGTGGTGACGGTCCAGTGGCAGGATGGTTTCCGCCGTGTGGTCTGGCCTCCCCATCGGGCGGAAGCCTCACTCCGGCTGATCTGACCGGGCTGGCCGAAGGGACCTGGTGCAGGGACCGGTGGTCGCTTGGCCATTCCTGTCGATGGCAGGCAAGGTCTGAGACTCCACCCTTCAGTCCTCTGACAGGTGGCCTTGATCTCTCTCCCCGGTCATAGCAGGTGGTAGGGTAGATCGGGAATAGGATGTCTGGCCGCGGAGGAACCGGTTGTGACGAGGAAATTGGCCCGTATGAGCGCCCGCAGGCCATGGATTGTTGTGGGCGTTTGGGTGTTGGTGGTTGCAGTGGCGCTGGGACTCGTTCAGGCCCTGCTGCCGAGCGCTACCACCACCGAGTTGAGTTTGGGGAGCGACTACGAGTCAGAGCAGGCAGCGGCCCTGCTGGAGGAGAGGCTACGAGGGCCTACACCCCTCAATGAGTTGGTGATAGTCCAGTCTCCGTCGATGACGGTCGATGATCCTCAGTTCCAGGCAAAGGTCGAGTCCATCCATGACCAGGTCACGGCGTTGGGACCGGAGACCGTTGTGTCGGGATCGCACTACTACCTGAGTGGCGAGGAGCTTCTCGTGTCGGCCGACCGCAGGACTACCATCATGAGCTTCGTCCTGGCGGGCGACTTCAAGGAGGCGACCGAGAACGTCGAGGACGTGGTACACCTCGTCCAGGAGGCGGACGGCACAGACGGCTTCCGGGTGCTGATCGGGGGGGACGCCAGCGTGGCCTTCGAGAACAACGAGCTGAGCGCCGAAGACCTGGAGAAGGGCGAGCGGATCGGCATTCCCGTGGCGTTGATCATCCTGCTGACCCTATTCGGTTCGGTCGTAGCCACCCTGTTGCCGTTGGGGTTGGCCATTGTCGCCATTGTCCTGGCGCTGGGGGCGGTCGGGGTCATCGGCCAGTTCTTCGAATTGGTCTTCTTCGTGACGATGATGATCACGATGATCGGCCTGGCGGTGGGGATCGATTATTCCCTCCTGATCGTTTCCCGTTTCCGGGAAGAGTTGGATAGGGGTCTCGAGGTAAAGGACGCGGTCGCAAAGACTGGCGATACTGCTGGTCGCACGGTGCTGTTCAGCGGCACCACCGTGGTGCTGGCCCTCATCGGCATGCTCATCGTCCCCGTCTCGTTCTTCCGGTCGCTCGGCCTCGGGGCCATTCTGGTTGTCATTACCGCATTGGCAGCCACGCTTACGCTCCTGCCCGCGGTGCTGGCGTTGCTGGGCCCGAAGGTAGGTCTGTTGAGGGTGCCCTTCCTGGAGAGGTTCTCGCTGAGGAGTCCCCAGAGCACTGAGCACGGGTTCTGGGAGAAGGTGACCAAGGCCGTCACGCGCTATCCCTGGGTCAGCATTCTCCTCACCAGCGTTCCCCTCATCTTCCTGACGGTCTTCTACTTTGACATCCATACGGGTCTGAACGACGTCAACTCCTTCCCCGACAAGTCGAAGACCAAAGAGACGTTCATCGTCTTCGAGGAGGAGTTCTCGGTCGGGGAGGTCACACCTGCCGGGGTGCTCAGTCCGGCGGAGATCGTGGTGGAGGCGAACATCGCCGACCCGCAGGTGCAGCAAGCAGGGTTCCGCCTGGTGCAGCTTCTCCAGGGGGACCCGGCCTTTCCGATCCCGCCGCAACTGGAAGTCAACGACGCGGGGGATCTCGCCCTGCTGTCGCTTCCGTTCCCGGGCGAGCCCAACAGCCGTCTGGCTACCGAGAGGCTCACCAAGATCCGGGAAGAGTACATTCCGGCGGCCTTCGAAGGCGTCGAAGCCGAGGCGTATGTCGGTGGCGTGACGGCCGAGGCCACCGATTTCTACGGCATTGTCGATGTCTACACACCCATAGTCTTTGCCTTCGTCCTGGGTCTCAGCTTCATCTTGCTGATGCTCGTCTTCCGCTCGATCGCCATCCCCATCAAGGCGATCATCATGAATCTGCTATCGGTTGGCGCCACCTATGGCCTGTTGGTGCTGGTCTTCCAGAAGGGAGTGGGAGCAGACCTCCTAGGATTCCAGCGCGCCGAGGTGATCGACGCGTGGATTCCCCTGTTCCTGTTCAGTATCCTGTTCGGGCTTTCCATGGACTATCACGTGTTCTTGCTGAGCCGCATCCGGGAACGCTACGACCAGACAGGGAACAACGCCCAGGCGGTCGCATACGGTCTGCGCTCGACGGGAGCCATGATCACCGGCGCCGCCCTGATCATGGTTGCCGTGTTCGGTGGATTCGCGGCTGGTGAGACCGTCGTCAATCAGTTGGTGGGATTCGGGTTGGCCGTGGCCGTGTTCCTGGATGCGACCCTGGTCCGGTCGGTGTTGGTACCCGCCAGCATGGAAGTGCTGGGAGCCCGCAACTGGTACCTGCCGTCGTGGCTCGGCTGGCTGCCGGACTTGCGGGTGGAAGCAGAAGAGTAGGCGGGCCCATGGGCGCCACCGGTGAAGGCTAGGTCGCTGATGTCCATTCCCTCGGACTATCGGGATGGGTATGAAAAGGCCCGCCTCGTGGATGCGGAAATGGCCGACGCCTACGTCCAGCACATGCACCTGGGCGACCCGGTGGCCGACGCAATGATGGGTGAACTGGCAGCCATTCCCGCCAAGGACGCCCACCGATTCATCGAAGCGGGAATGGAGGGGGATCAAGACGTGCTCAAAGATGCGCCCCCTCTCCTGGTCAAGTTCTTTGACAGCCTGAACAATCCACCTGATTGGTTGGACACTGCCGCTTTCGTTCCCGGCATCAGGATGTTCCACAGGAATTCCAGAGTGGTCCTGGTGGGTTTCGTGGGCGGCGTTCTGGTTGAGGGATTCGCCACCAACATCAGCAAGTCCTTTTTCATCACCGGACGCCTGCGCGACCAGGGCGTGAGGCGTTTGAAACAGAACAACCGCCATATGCTCGAGTCCTTCCTCCCCGGCGGTCTGGACAGGCAAGGCGACGGCCTGAAGCTGTCGGTTCGCGTGCGCATCATTCATGCCCAACTCCGGCAGCTGCTCAAAGAGTCCGATGACTGGGACTCCGACGCCTGGGGCCTTCCTTTGAGTGCTGCCCACCTTGGGTATTCGATAACCGCTTTCTCAGCGCGGCTCCTGAAACATATGAAGGGGCTGGGAGCGACCTTCGACGAGGAGGAACGCGCCAGTTTCATGGCTGTGTGGCGCTACATCGGCTACCTGATGGGGATTCCCGAGACCATCCTGTTCAAGAACGAGGATGAGGCTCTGAGAGTGTTCAGGATCGGAGGCATGGTTGAACCTCCCATAAGCCTGGAGTCCATAGCCATGTCCAATTCCCTGATCGCCTCCGCGCCTTATGTCGCCGGCATACCCGATCACGACGCCCGGGTGAAGCTGACCGATTACGCCTACAAACTCTCCAGGGCGCTCATCGGCGACCCTCTGGCCGATGAGCTCAAGTATCCCCACGGTCGCTCGCTCGGGGTTCTTCTGAACTTCCGGAACCTGGGACGCCTCCGACGGATCATGGGCAAGAGCTTTCCCAAACTCGTTAACAACCCGTACACCTATTTTACAGGGCTTCTTGAGGTGTCGGCCTACGACGAGGCGGGAATCAGCTACCGGTTGCCGGACCACGTCTACGCGGAGGAATCCAGCTTCTACTAGAGCGGGGGAGCGGGGGACCCTACCCCGTCCGGGGATACCACACCCAACCAGGCCGTTCTCTAAACGACGCCCGAGGGATTCAGCTGGATCTGGCGGCCCGGTGATCCGAGACGGGTGGGCTCGGGCTATGACGATCCTTCACTCTGGTTGACCTGAACGTGGATTGTTCCGGGCTTTGCACAGCCAGGCAGAGCCGATCTACACTAACCTATCACCATATGCACACCGGTTCTTCATGAATGGGATGTGTGATGGTCTTTCGGAACCTGATCCCTGGAAGCAGGTGGAGGTGAAGCTTGTTCTCCTTGACCTTTCGCGACAGTCATTGCCCAGCTGTCACCACCGCCTCGCTTCCAGGCGTGGGTGAGGGGCGGCCAGACAAGATGAACCTCCCGCCCCTTCACCCACCTTCTCGATGACCGCGGGCACGGGCTACCCGGATCGTCGGGATTCAACGCATCCCCAGGAATGACCGTCGGACATCCGGGTCGGTGAGTAGTTTCGCCGCCGGTCCCTGGTAGGTGTTGCGACCCATCTCCAGCACATACCCTCGATGGCTCGCTTCCAGTCCCTGGCGAGCGTTCTGCTCGATCATCAACACGGTCAGCCCGATCTCGCGGTTAAGCCGGCGGATGGCTTCGAACACCAGGTGGGTGACCACCGGAGCCAACCCCGCGGAAGGTTCATCCATCAGGATGAGGCGGGGTTCCTGCATCAGGGACCGGCCGATCTCGAGCATGCGTTGCTCTCCGCCCGACATGGTGCCGGCGGCCTGCCGGGAGCGCTCCGCCAGCCTCGGGAACAGCCCGTACACGTACTCGACCCGCTCTCGTACCCGCGCCTTGCGGCGCTCAACATACATGCCGAGTTCCAGGTTCTCGTGGACGGTCATCTGCGGGAAGACGCTCCGGAGTTGTGGCACCATGGCGATCCCGGCCGTGCGCAGTGCGTCTTGGGGGGCGATGTTGGTGATGTCCCGCCCGTCGCACAGGACCTGGCCGGAGCTCACCCGCGCCAAGCCGTAGATTGCCCTGAACACCGTGGACTTGCCGGCGCCGTTGGGACCGATCACGCAGACTATCTCACCCTGGGCCACCTCCAGGCTGACATCCGAAATGATGTCGTGACCTGCGAAGTAGCCGGCGCACACATCCCGCAACTCCAGGAGGGGCCCTCTCTCGACCGTCACTTCCGGACCTCGCCCTCGGCGCCGAAATAGGCTTCAACGACGGCCGGGTCATGCATGATCCGACGGGGAGTGCCTTCAGCCAGCTTGGCCCCCTGGTCCAGCACCACCACCCTTTGACACAGGTCGGCCACGAACCCCACATTGTGCTCTACCAGCAGGAAGGCCACTCCGCCGCTGCGGTTCACCTCCCGGAGACGATCGGCGATCTCGACTACCAAGGCGGGATTCACCCCGGAGGTGGCCTCGTCCAGCAGCACCAGTCTCGGTTCACTCATCAGGGCCATGCCGATTTCCAGGAGCCGTCGCTGGCCCCCGGAGAGGACGCCGGCGCGTTCGTTCCGAAGTGGCGCCAGGAGCAGGAACTCGAGCAGCGACTCAACCCTGCGGCGGGTGCCCGGGTCGGTCTTCGTGAACAGTCCCGAGGCTCCGAGGCCCTCCCACTGGATGCTCAACTCCATGTTTTCGGAGACCGTGAGGTCCCGGTAGAGGCGGATCACCTGGAAGGTCCGGGACATTCCCAGGCGGGCCACCTGGTGAGGGCGATGACGGGTGATGTCGGTCCCGTCGAAGGTGATTGAGCCTGCGTCCACATTCGACACCCTGCTCAGGCAATCGAAGAGGGTGGTCTTGCCGCTGCCGTTGGGTCCGATGAGACCCACCATCTCGCCTTCGCCCACGGTGATGTCCACGTGGTCCAGGGCGGTCAGCCCGCCGAAGCGCTTGACGACGCCTCGAGCTTCCAGGAGGGCGGTCACGTCTCATCCTCCCGTTTCTGTCGGTCTGCCCGGCGGCCCAGCCAGTGTCCCCAAAGGGCGGTGACCGATGTGCCCCGCCGGTCGACGAGCCCCACCAGGCCCCGCGGTATGAACAGCACTATCACGATCAGCAGGGCCCCCTGGGTCAGGAGGTGGTAGTCCAGGAGGTTCGCCCACAAGACCTCCCGCAGCCAATAGAGGACCACCGCTCCCACGACGGGTCCGGCGACCGTGCCCAGCCCCCCGAGCATGGTGCTCATCACCGCATCGACCGTCCTTACCTCCACGAAGGCGATGTCGGGATCCACGAAGGTGTTCTGGTAGGCCCACAGTCCTCCGAACAGGCCGGTGGAGAAGCCCGCGAAACTGAACACGCTGACCTTGAAATGGGTTGTGTCTATACCCCGCATCTCAGCGCCGATCTCGTCCTCCCGGATCGCCACCAGGGCCGCCCCGAACCGGGTCCGGCGCAGCCACCAGGTGAATGCCACCAGGGCCACCACCAGCACCAACTGGATGTAATAGAAGAGCGGCCGGTTCAGATAGGGAGGCAGGGTGAGGCCCACCCCTCCGCCGGTGACGCCCGACACCCGCACGATCTCCCGCATGGCGACGAACGTACCCAGCATGGCGATCGAGAAGTATGGTCCCTTCAGCCTCATGGTCGCCCTGCCGATTACCGCAGCCAGGAGCCCCGCTACCAGGGCCCCCAGCCCGATGGCGGGGATGGGAGACCACCCGATTTGCGGTCCGTTGCTCTGCAGTGACACAAGGATGGCCGTGGTGTAGGCGCCGATCCCGAACCACACCGCGTGCCCGAAATCCACGTAGCCGGTGAATCCTCCGGTGAGGTTCCAGTTCACCGCCACCCCCACGGTGGTCAGCATCAGGGTCAGGGTGAACAGTGTGGAGTTGGTGACCGAAGGCAGGAGGGGCAAGAGGAACAGAAACACCACAATCGCCACCGACGCGGCCCAGCCTGCATGGCGCAGACCGCCCCCGGCGACCATCCCGCGTGGCGATCGGGTGGAGAGGCCCTTACCCATGACGGGTTCTCGTTGCCTTCCGGCCGCGTCGGATCATGATGCAGTGGCGTCCACGGGTCTCAGTCCCCGGAAAATACCCTGGGGGCGCAACACCAATGCCGCCACCAGGAAGACGAAGGAGGCCACCACCGCCAGATTCGTGCCTATCCGGGGGATGTATATGGCCAACCCGGCTTCCACGATTCCCAGCACCATCGCTCCGCCCAAGGCGCCGCGGACCGAACCGAGGCCGGCCATAGCGGTAATGGCGAAGGCCTTCAGGGTCAGCGGCGGCCCCTGGAAGGGCTGGATGGCGAGCACCGGGCTGATCAAGGCGCCTGCCAGGCCGGTGATGCCGATGCAGATGGCGAAGGTCACGGCGTATACGCGGGACACGTCGATGCCGACGATGCCGGCCGCCTCCCGGTTCTGGGCTGCCGCCCTGATGCTCTTGCCGAGGCGGGTGCGCATGAGAAACAGGGTCAGGACGGCAGCCACAGCAAGGGCCACGATCAGAATCCAGAACCGGGTCACCGGCACCGTGAGTCCGTCGGTCAGTTCCCACACGCCGCCGACTGCGGTGTCGGTGCGGCGGAAGTCGGCGGAGAAGATGAGTTTCATGGCGTTCTGCAACATGATCGCCACGCCGAACATCACCAAAAGGGAGACCAGGTGGGAGCGGTCGAGTATCGGGTTCACCACCAGACGCTGGGTTACATAGCCCAAAGCCAGCATCACCACAAACACCAGTGGCGCCGACGCAAAGGGATCCACTCCCCAGATCTCGCTGGCCAGCCAGGCCAGGTAGGCGCCGATCATCACGAACTCTCCGTGGGCGAAGTTGATCACCCCCATGACTCCCCAGATGATGGAGAAGCCCAGTACCAGGATCGTGTACATGCCTCCCAGGGCGATACCGTTGATCAGGGCCTGCGCCAGTTGGTCGATGCCGAAGGAACTCGCCCCGCGGCCGTATGCCGCTGTAGCCGGGAGAGAGTATGCGGCCACCGCTGCGGCGGCAGGGGCCACCACTCTGATCCGGCCGTCCTGTACCTGGACGGTGCCCATCGGCTTGGCCGTGTTGACGCCCCGATCATCAAAGGAGATGGGACCATAGAAGGTGTCGGCCTGCATTGAATAGAGGGCTTCCCGCACGGCGTCCGTGTCGGTGGCGCCGGCCGCCTCGATGGCCAGGTGCAGAGCCAGGGCCGCCGCGGTGGCGCTGGCGGCCTGGTAAACGGGCGGTTCCCCCCACAGGCTCTCGTAATACACCGCGTACTCGGAGGCGGTCCCGAAGTAGGGGCCCTGGTAGGCCATGACGGGCTCCCACTGGGTGGGTCCCAGCACCCCGTACACGTCCTCACCAAGCTCATCGACCAGCTTGGGGTTGGAAGGACCCACGGTGATCAGCATGCCTTCGGGGGCGAATCCCAGTTCTTTGGCGGAGTTCACGAACAAAACCGCATCGTTGTAGTGCCCTCCGCCAACGAAGATGTCCGGCGCCAGATCACGAAACTTGGTCATGATGGCGGAGACGTCCTGGATGTCCTTCGGGTAGGTCTCCACCGCCAGCACCTCTATGCCGTTGTCTTCGAGGTGCCGGATGGCGCCGTTCGCCACCGAGGTGGGGAAAGAGGTGTCCTCGTATGCGATCACCGCACTGGATGCCCCCTCGGCGGCCAGTAACTCGACGCCGGACTTGGTGTAGTCGCTGGCGATTGTGGCCACTAGGAACAGGTTCCGGAAACCACGCTCGAACATGGTGTCCGAGGTACCGTTTCCCTCCACCATGATTACATTGTTGGCTTCGGCTATGGCGCTGGCGCCGGTGGTGAGACCACTCGAATAGGGGCCGAGCAGGAAGTCGACGCGGTCCTCGTCGATGAGTCTCTGCACCAGGTTCGCGGCGGTGTCGGCGTCGGACTCGTCGTCGTAGTAGATGATCTCCGCCGCGTAGCGCCTCCCGTCGATGTCGATGCCCCCGTACTCCTCGTTCACCCACCTCACCCAGGTGTCGTAACCCTGCCGGGAGTCGCGGCCCTCCACCGCGAATTTGCCGGTCTCGCTGAGGGCGGCGCCGATCCTTACCGTGCCCGCGAACCCGCTCTCGGGCCCGATGGCGGAAGAGACATCCGAGACGGGGGATCTCTCCTGGTCGGTCCCTCCACAACCCGCCAGGACCACCAATGCCAGAGCCGGGGCGATGAGGTTGATGAATCGACGGATACCGGGACAGTTCTGTGGTGCTGGCAGGGAAGGCCTTTAGCCGCGGAGCGACAATTTTAACGGCGCTCTTCCCTTGTCTCCTATGACTCCCCTAGCCCGGTTGACCACCTGCAGTGACCAGGGGCGGAAAATGGCGAATCGGTATGATTCTGGCCATTGTTTGGTTGGTGAGACGATGAAGCATGTGCTGGTCGGGGTCTTGGTGGCGGTGTTGATCGGGGGTCCGTCTCTTGCCGACCCGGGGGGCACGGATGGCTTTGGCTCGGGGTGGGAGGTCCACGGTCCCGAGACGTCGCCCGAGTCGGTGACCGACGGTGGCGTTGGAGGAGTCGACTCACCGGATGGGATGTTGGTGAGGGGTTCCGAGTTGGCCGCCGCCGGGGCGCAGAGCGGCTCGGCGGGGTACTCGGTGGTGTCGGCCGGGGCGGCGCACTCGTGCGGGGTGCGTGTCGACGGGTCGTTGGTGTGCTGGGGCGCTAACCACTTCGGGCAGGCCTCGGCGCCGGAGGGTTCGTTCTCAGCGGTGTCGGCCGGGGGTGTGCACTCGTGCGGGGTCCGTACCGATGGCTCGATGGTGTGCTGGGGCTTCAACAATGACTGGCGGGCGACCGCCCCGGGGGGTACTTTTTCTTCGGTGTCCGCCGGCGTGCGGCATTCCTGCGGATTGCGGACCGATGGCTCGGTCGTGTGCTGGGGCGCCAACCACTTCGGGCAGGCGTCCGCTCCGAAAGGTGCGTTTTCCTCTGTGTCCGTCGGTGTGGAGCATTCGTGCGGGGTGCGTACCGATGGCTCGGCGGCGTGCTGGGGGAATGACGATGACGGGAGGGCGAGTCCGCCGGGGGGTTCGTTCTCGTCGGTGTCGGCCGGCGGTGTGCATTCGTGCGGGTTGCGTACCGATGGGTCGGTGGTTTGCTGGGGTTCGAACATCGACGGGAGGGCGAGTCCTCCGAGTGGTTCGTTCTCGTCGGTGTCCGCTCGGTGGTGGCATTCGTGTGGGTTAAGTACGGATGGGTCGGTGGTTTGCTGGGGCAACGACGCCTTTGGGCAGTTGGGAGCCCCGACAAGTCCGTTTTCGGCGGTCTCCGCCGGCCGGGAGCATTCGTGCGGGTTGCGTACCGATGGGTCGGTGGTGTGCTGGGGAAACAACGTCTTTGGTCAGACAACCGCCGCAGGTGGTCCCTTCATTGCGGTGTCCGCCGGTTGGCGTTACTCATGCGGACTGGAGACCGATGGGTCATTGGTGTGCTGGGGCAATAATGACGACGGGAGGGCAAACCCGCCGGGCGGTTCCTTCACAGCGGTGTCCGCCGGCGCCTTCCACTCCTGCGGGGTACGGGTGGATGGGGTGGTGGCTTGCTGGGGCTCCAACGCCGATGGGAGGGCGAGTCCGCCGGGGGGTTCGTTTTCCTCGGTGTCGACCGGCGGGGTGCACTCATGCGGCTTGCGCACCGACGGGTCGGCGGAGTGCTGGCGCCGTACCGGTCTGGTGCCGGAGGGTTCGTTCACGGCGGTCTCCGCCGGTCTGGCGCATTCGTGCGGGTTGCGGCCTGATGGCTCCGTGGAGTGCTGGGGTCACAACGCCTACCGGCAGTCAGTCCCGCCGGGCGGTTCGTTCACGGCGGTCTCCGCCGGTGGAGCGCATTCCTGCGGGTTGCGCACCGACGGATCAGTCGAGTGCTGGGGAGCCGACCACCTTGGGCAGTCGACGGCCCCAGAGAGTACGTTTTCGGCGGTGTCCGCCGGAGGGGAGCATTCGTGCGGGTTGCGGACGGATGGCTCGGTGGAGTGCTGGGGATACAACTCGGACGGGCAGTCACTTACCCCGAAAGGCTCCTTCACGTCCGTGTCCGCCGGCTTGGCCCATACGTGCGGGCTGCGTTCCGACGGGTCGATTGAGTGCTGGGGGGACAACGCCGTCTTCATTCCGGCGGCTCGCCCAGAGGATTCAGGGCCACCCGGGGAAGTGAAGGAGAGGTTCGCCGACATCGCCGGGAACCCGCACCGCGATGACATCAACCGCGTAGCCGTCTTGGGTATCACCCTCGGGTGCGCCACGGGAGCCGAACCCAGATACTGTCCTGACAGCCATGTGACGCGGGCGCAGATGGCCGCATTCCTGCTACGCGCTGTCGGGCAGCCCGATCCGAGGCCCACCGGCGCCAACCCGTATTCCGATGTTCCTGCTGGCGCCTGGTACACCCCTTACGTCCTCCGGCTGGCTGAAATGGGAGTGGATACCGGCATGAACGATGGATGGCGCCCCGATGCTCCATTGACCCGGTTGGAGATGGCCCGATGGTTGACCCGGTTCTTCGACCACATCACCCCGGCCACCAGCCCCCGGGGGCTGTTCCGCGACGTGGACCGTGAGGACTGGCCCGTAGTAGAGGGTCTCTACCGGTATGGCGTGACGGAGGGATGCTCCACACGGCCGTTCCGGTACTGTCCCGATCAGTCGGTCAGCAGAGCTGAGATGGCGTCGTTCATCATCCGGTCCCTTCCCGTACACCCACAGCGAGACAGCTTTTACCGGCCCTTCAGGGGTGTGCCTTAGCCCATTGGGTCGATCAACCGTCGGGCCGTATTGATGGGACGTCCGTCTCGGCGGGAAGTCCCGGTCTAAACCGGAGGCCCGTCTGCGGGGAAGATGTACCGACCGGAACTCACATCCGGAACACGCCGAAGGAACTGGTCCCCTCGACTGGACCGGAATGCACCGCCGACAAGGCGATGCCCAAGGCGGTGCGGGTGTCCCGGGGATCAACCAACCCGTCGTCCCAGATGCGGGAGGTGGCGAAATAGGCCAGTTCCTCTGCTGAGATCTGGTCCTCGATCTTGGCTCTGACGGCGGCGTCGAGTTCATCGTCGTAGGGCTCTCCGCGGCTTTCGGCGGCGGCGCGGCGGATGATGGACATCACCCCGGCCAGTTGTTTGGGTCCCATAACCGCAATCTTGTGGTTGGGCCACCCGAACATGAAGCGAGGGTTGTATGCCCGCCCTGACATGCCGTAGTTGCCCGCCCCATAGGAGACACCCGCTAGGAGCGAGATGTGGGGCACCGTCGAATTGGCCACCGCGTTGATCATCTTGGCACCGTCTTTGATGATTCCCCGCTGCTCGTAGTCGCGTCCCACCATGTACCCGGTGGTGTTGTGGATGAAGATGATGGGAGTGTCATACCGGTTGCACAGCATGATGAACTCAGTGGCTTTGTGGGCCTCCTCGGAGAATAGGATTCCCTGCTGGTTGGCCACCACTCCTACTCCGAAGCCATGTACGGATCCCCATCCGGTCACCAGCGACGGGCCGTACAGCGTCTTGTACTCGTCGAAGAGGGATCCGTCCAGCACCCTTCCCAGCAGTTCCCGCATATCGAAGGGGATCCTCAGATCCTGAGGGATCAGTCCCAGGAGGTCCTCAGGATCGTGCTCGGGTTCGACGGCGGCCCGCGTAGGGCCGTATCCCTGCTTGCGCCAGTTCAGATGGGCCACGATCTCCCGACCGATCCGCAGGGCGTCCATCTCGTCGACCGCGAAATAGTCGGACAGTCCCGAAACCCGGGAGTGCATCTCGGCGCCGCCCAACTCCTCGTCGGTGGATTCCTCGCCGGTGGCCATCTTCACCAGGGGCGGGCCGCCCAGAAAGACCTTGGCTCTCTCCCGGACCATCACCGCGTAGTCGGCCATCCCGGGCAGGTAGGCTCCGCCCGCCGTGGAGTTCCCGAACACCAGCGCCACCGTGGGGATGCCGAGTTGAGATAGCTGGGTCAGGTTGCGGAAAGTCGCCCCTGCCATCACGAAGACCTCGGCCTGCTCGGTAAGGACGGCGCCTCCGGACTCCACCAGGTTGATAAGGGGCAGGCGGTTGGCCCTGGCGATGTCCTGGGCCCGCAGGGCCTTGAGTGCTCCGATCCTGTGGATGGAGCCTGCCTGGCTGGTGGGGTCGTTGGCGGAGATGACACACTCCACTCCCTCCACCACCCCTATCCCGGTGATGAGATTCCCGCCCAGGGTCTTTCCGGTTCCCCAGCAAGCCAGGGTAGAGAGTTCCATGAAGGGGGAGTCCCGATCCACCAGCAACTCGATCCGCTGGCGGGCAAGGAGTTTGCCTCTGGACAGGTGGCGCTTCACGTATTTGGGTCCACCCCCCTTCCGGGCCTGGGCCATCAACTCCTCGAACCCGGCGAGCGTGGTGACCATGGACTCCCGGTTGGCCCGGAACTCCGGAGACGACCGGTCGATCTTGGTGGGCAGGACGGGCATAGACGCTTGGAAGGCTACCGTCCGTCACTGCCGTATTCTTTGCGGGTGTGAGCTACAGACACATCCAGATCGAGACCGAGGGCCACATCGGGTGGCTGTGGCTCAACCGTCCTGACAAGATGAACGCCTTCTCTCCCGACCTGTGGGAGGACCTGCCCCGGGCGGCCGACGAGTTGGGCGACAATCCCGAGGTGCGGGTGATAGTGGTGGCGGGCCGGGGTCGGGCGTTCACGGTGGGAATCGACCTGAACATGCTTGGCGACCTGGCGCCCCGCGGGGGGTCGCCGGTGGCGTTCCGGAAGGCCCTGTATGGCCGTCTCAAGGAACTCCAGCAGACCTTCAGCGCTCTGCAGCGTTCCCCCGTGCCGGTTATCGCCGCGGTTCACGGGTGGTGTATCGGGGCGGGAATGGACCTCATCACCGCCTGCGACATCCGGCTGGCCGCTTCCGACGCGGTGTTCTCGGTGCGGGAGACCCGCATGGCGATGGTGGCCGACATGGGCACCTTGGAGCGGCTTCCCAATGTGGTGTCGGCAGGCCATGTGGCGGAACTGGTCTACACCGGAAAAGACATAGACGCGGCCCGGGCGGAGCGGATGGGGCTGGTAAACGAGGTCTATCCGGACTCCGCCGCGCTGATGGAGGGCGCCCGGGCCTGGGCGAGCCAGATCGCCTCCAACTCTCCCCTGGCGGTGCAGGGCGCCAAAGCGGTGCTATCGGCCGAGGAGGGACGGTCGGTGACGGAAGCCTTGGACTATGTGGCCCTCTGGAACACCGCCTTCCTGGAGTCCAATGACCTGGCCGAAGCCATGGCCGCTTTCATGGAGCGGCGGCCTCCCCGGTTCACCGGAGATTGATCAACCCGGGTCGGGGGCCCAATGGTGCACCCTGGGGGGATTGCGGAACCCGAGTTCCTTACAGAGCGCCTGGTACTCCACCCGATTGACGCCGCGCCAGCGGATCTCGTCCAAGGTCGGGGAGATGGGGGCGTCCCGCCTGAGGGTGGTCAACTCCCTGAACAGCAGGACATCGTCCTGTCGCTCGCCCAGATTCTTGGCCAATCGGGCCGCCCCTCTCACCGGCACCTCCCAGTCCCGAGGATCGGGAGGGATGTACTCCAGGTGCTGGTAGTGCCCCAGCACCGTGGCCGATGACTTGGCGCCCCAGCCGGGGATGCCGGGAATGCCGTCCGCGGAGTCTCCCACCAGCGCCAGATAATCGGGGATTGACTCCGGCGCCACCCCGAATTTGGCCCGCACTCCGTCGGCGTCGAGCATCTGGCCCTTGCGACGATCGAAGGTCACCACCCGTTGACCCGAGACGCACTGGGTCAGGTCCTTGTCGGGGCTCACCAGTATCACCCTTTCCGCCTCTGGAGAGAAGCGGTGGGCGCCGCTGGCCATGGCGTCGTCGGCTTCGAATTTGGTCATCCCCCACACCGTGACTCCCAGGGCCCGGAAGGCCCGCTCCGCCAGGCCGAACTGGCCCATGAGGTCCTCGGGTACGCCCTCACCGGTCTTGTAGCCGTGGTACATGTCGTTGCGAAAACTCTCGATCACGGTGTCGGTGGCCGCGGCGATGTGGGTCAGGTCGGGGTCCCGCAGGAGCGAGAGGGTGGTGTTCAGCAGTCCGTAAACGGCCCCGACCTCGCGACCATCCGGCGAGGCACGGGAAGGAAACCCGAAGTAAGCGCGGAACAGTTCGTATGTACCATCCAGCAGATGCACGAACATTCTGATGATGCTATGAAGGATCCTGGAAGTGGTCAAGCCGACGCTGAAGGAAGCGAGGAGGCTGCGCCGGTTGAGGGATCGGGCGCGGAGAGTTCCGACACCGGAGATGACGCGTTCGAGGGAGAGAACGGACCCGGCTGGAGGGAGGCGGGCGAGGAACTGAACGACCTCAGGGACACTTTTCGTTCCAGCTACCAGGAGGGCGCCGCGGAGGGTCCGTCCAGGGAGGACGTGATAAACGCCTTCCGCACCTTGGGAGAGGCAATTACGAACATCGCCTCAGGCGCCGGGAATACCCTCAAGGATCCCCAGGTGAAGCAGCAGGTCAAGAAGACCACGTCCTCCGCCGTCTCGGCGATCAGCGGGATTCTCCTGGAGTGGAGCGCCGATTTGCGGAGCCGCCTGCGGGAAAAGGAAGAGCAAGAGGAGCAGGAGGCCGGGGATCCCGCCGATGCTGAATCCGGCTCCTCCCACGCAACCACTGCCGACGCCGAAGGCTCCGATGGCGAGGTCGGCGGTCCCGACCCCGCCACTACGAGAGCCTGAGCCAGGGAACATCCGATGGCGCTGATGGCTGCCGAGGTCCTGGCCGGGCGGCTTTCAGACCCGCGGACGGTGATCGGTGATGTGCGGTGGTACCTCGCTGATCCCGACCAGGGCCGGGTGGAGTATTACCGCGGGCACCTGCCGGGTGCGCGGTTCGTGGATCTGGACACCGACCTGAGCGGAACGGAGGGTCCGGGTCGTCACCCCTTGCCTTCGGTGGACGCGTTCACTCGTGCCCTGGGGAGAATGGGCATCAGCCCCGATCACACGGTGGTGGCTTATGATGCTTCCGGAGGGGCGATAGCCGCCCGCCTGTGGTGGATGCTGGACTCGATAGGGCACCGGTCGGTGTTCGTGCTCGATGGAGGATTCCAGGCATGGGTGGAGGCGGGCCTGCCCCTTACCACCGCCGTTCCCCGGACCTCGCCTGTCGACTACCCCCCGTCGCAGGGGTGGAGGGGAGTGGTGAACGGGGATCAGGTGCGTTCGTTCCTGGGTCGCCGTCCCATCCTGGATGCCCGCTCCGAGGACCGCTACCGGGGCGAGAACGAGGTGGTGGATCCCCGGGCCGGCCACATTCCAACCGCCCGCGCCGCCTTTTTCGGGAAGAACCTGACTCCCGAAGGCAGGTTCCTTCCTCCTGAGTCGCTGCGACTGCGTTACCGGGCTCTGGGGGTAGGGGAGTCTGACGCCGCTGTCGCATATTGCGGAAGCGGGGTCACTGCGTGCCATAACCTCTTGGCGCTGCGTCTCGCCGGATACTTCGGGCACCTGTATGAGGGGTCCTGGAGCGACTGGTCCAGCCGTCCCGATCCCCTGGTGGCCACCGGACCGTGCCCGGGAGACGCCCCCGCGTAGTGAGGCCGAATCGGCCTGCGCTGACGCCGGCCGGAAGCTCTCGATTCCCGGCGAAGATAGTCCGCCGTCCAAAGTATTCTTGGGGATCATGCGTTCTTTAATCTCTCGTTCTCACCATAGGATCGCCGGTGCGGTGGCGGCGGCGCTGGCTCTGGCGGTCGGCGAGTTGATCGCCGGGGTCTCTCCGGCTTCCGTCTCCCTCACCGAAGCGGTAGGCGGCCTGGCGATCGACTATGTTCCCCCACCCGTCAAGGACTTCGCCATAGCGGTGTTCGGGATCCACGACAAGCTGGCCCTGATCATCGGAATGGTGGTGGTGACGGTGGTGCTGGGGGCTTTGGTAGGAAAAAGGGCGGCTCGGCGTTGGTCGGTGGCCGTGTGGGTGTTCGGCCTCTTCGGCCTGTTGGGCGCTTTCTCCCTGCAACGGGAGCCTGATATCGGATGGCCTTCGTCGATTATCTACGCGGCTGTGGCCGCGGCGGTGGCCCTCGTCGCACTCCGGGTCCTCTATCGATGGCTCCCTGCGGCGGCGGCCGAGAGCGGCGATGCTTCCCTCGTTGAGGAAGACATGGATGTAGACGAGCACGCCGCCGACGAGATCGACCCGAGCGAGGGGACTCCCGAGCCTGAGATCTCTCGGCGGAAGTTCCTGGTGGGAGTGGGGGCAGTATTCGGGCTGGCGGTGGCGGCGGCAGCCGGCGGTCGCTTGCTCCTGGAGCGCACCAAACAGGCCCTGGCCGGCCGGGAAGACGTGGTGCTACCCCAGGCCACCGAGACGACCACAACCACCAGCCCGCCCACGACCGCGGCGAGCCCCTCAACCACCGAGGCGGCCGCCGGCGCGGTCGAGGCGACCACCACCACTGCGGAGGCTACGACCACCACCGGTCCGGCTGTGGAGGGAGCGGGACCGCTTCCTGCCGGACACTCTCTGGACGTGGATGGGATCAGTCCGATTATCACCCCCAACGACCAGTTTTACCTGATCGACACCGCACTCAGCAAGCCTCAGGTGAACCTGGAGGAGTGGACCCTGAAGGTCACCGGTTTGGTGGAGAACCCGTACGAGATCAACTTCGATGAGTTGCTGACCCGACCGCTGGTGGAGCGATACGTGACCCTGTCATGTGTCTCCAACCAGGTGGGAGGCTCATTGGTCGGTCACGCCAAGTGGCTGGGCGTGCCGCTCAGCCTGATCCTGGACGAGGCGGGGCTCCTTCCCCAAGCGGAGCAGATCGTGGGGCGCTCGGTGGACGGATTCACGGTTGGTTTCCCCTCCAGCATTCCCTATGACGGTCGGGACGCCCTGGTAGCGGTGGGCATGAACGATGAGCCGCTTCCCATCGAACACGGGTTTCCGGTCCGGTTGGTGGTGGCCGGGCTGTACGGTTACGTGTCTGCCACCAAGTGGCTCTCCGAGTTGGAGTTGACCACTTGGGACGGGTTTGACGCCTACTGGGTACCGCGAGGATGGGCCAAGGAAGCGCCTGTGAAGACCCAGTCGCGCATCGACACTCCCATCGAGGGGCGGATCGCCGCCCGGGCAAGGGCCATCGCCGGGGTGGCTTGGGCCCCCCACCGTGGGGTTGACCGCGTAGAGGTGCGGATCGACGAAGGCGAGTGGATCGAGGCCGAGTTGTCGAGTGAGATCTCCGACAATTCGTGGCGACAGTGGAAGGTTGACTGGGACCCCGAGCCGGGCCGGTACAGGCTCCAGGTGCGGGCCACCGACGGCGACGGGATCACCCAGACCGAGTTGCGGGTTCCTCCGGCCCCAGACGGGGCGACCGGCTGGCACACCATACACGTGACCGTGGTCGCCTGAGGGCGGTTGGGTCGGACCTGAACCCGGGCAACCAATCCGGATGGATCCCGGCTTAGTGACGTTGGGCCCCGATGGGGCTCGGCGCTGCTGGTGGGGGTCTGAGCCTGCGGAGTACCGCCGGTATCACGATCGGGAGTGGGGCTTTGGAGTCACCAGTGATGAGCGGCTGTTCGAGAAGATCTGCCTGGAGGGGTTTCAAGCGGGACTGTCGTGGCTGACCGTGCTCCGCAAGCGGGAGAACTTCAGGGACGCCTTCTCGCGTTTCGATCCCGAGCGGGTGGTCGAGTTCGGGGAGGGGGATGTGGAACGGCTGATGGGAAATGCCGGGATCATCCGCCATCAGGGGAAGATCCGCTCGGTGATCAACAATGCGGCCCGGGCCTTGGAGATGGCGGCTTCCCGCGGGTCGCTCTCGGGGTTCTTCTGGGAGTGGGCGGAGTTCGAGTCGGCGCCCCGTCGTGCTGCCCCACCCGCTGTAACCGGGGAGTCCACCGCCTTGGCCAAGGAACTTCGCAGTCGCGGGTGGACGTTTGTGGGTCCCACCACCTGCTACGCATTCATGCAGGCCATGGGCCTGGTCAACGATCATCTGGAGGACTGCTGGGTGCGGGAAGAGGCGGAGGAGTCCCGCCGCCGGGCCGCCGGAGAAGTCCTGAACTAGCGGGAAGCCGAGGGCGCGGGGAGCGCTGCATGGAAGCGCCCCTCCCCCCGACCCGGCAACCTAGGGATTGGTGGTCTGGCTGCGGATGAAGGTGGCGGTCATGAGATCGAGATGTCCCCCGCCTCCGTTCTCGTACATGGTTATCTGGGTTCGGTCCCGCCGTCCGGGATGCTGTGCGCGGCAGAGTTCGAAGAGGTCGGCCTGGATGTCCTCGTCGTCAATGAGGCCGGAGCCCAGCGGGATCACCAGATCACCGCATTCGTGAACCGCCGCATCGCGGGAATCCACGAAGATGGTGGCTCTCCGTATGACTTCGTCGTCCACCTCCCGGCAGTGGGGCAGGAAGGCTCCCACCAGGTCCAAGTGCGTTCCGGGTTGGAGTAGTTCTCCCCTGACCAGGGGTTCGACGGTCATGGTGGCGGTGGAAATGATGTCGGCCACGGACACCGCTTTGTCCAGGCTGTCCGCCACCTCACCACCGGTGGCTTCGGCCAGTTCCTCCGCCTTGGAGCGGGTCCGGTTCCAGATCAACACCCTGCGGAGGGAGGGCCGCACCTCCCGATGAGCGGCGATCAGATGAGGCGCCAGGCCGCCGGCGCCCACCATCAACAGCGTTCGGCTGTCCGGTCGGGACAGCAGCCGGGAACCGAGGGCGGAATCCGCCGAGGTCTTCCGGTAGGTGAGTTCGGTGCCGTCCATGATCGCCAGGGGCTTCCCGTCCGCTCCGTCGAACAGGACGTACACCGCCTGGACCGAGGGGAGAGCGGAGACGACGGGGTTGTCGGGGAAGACAGTCACCAGCTTGACCCCCAGGGAGTCCCCCGGCTGCCAGGCGGGGAGACCCAGGAAGACCTCCTGGGATCCGGGTGGTGAGTAAACGACCCGACGGACATGGGCGGGCGGGTCGAGATGGCTCCGATAAAGGTGGTCCACCAGCTTCCCGTAGGGCGCCAGCCCCGCCACGGCGGCTCTGTCAAGAAACGGAATGGAGTCCATCAGGCCGGGGGGCCTTGGGGGTTCGGCACGACCGGAAGTCTAGGCGCGGCCTGGGTGCCCCGAGGGGGCCACCCCATCGCCGGCCGGAATCGATGTCGGTAGCAAGGCCCTCCCAATCCATAAGATGCCTGTTAGCCCAAGGGATTGAGAAAGCAGATATCCTCTGTGGGCATTGCGACCCAAGAGGGAGACGTAATGGCTCTGCAAAGACCATCTTTCACAGTGGGAATCGAAGAAGAGTACATGCTGATCGATCCCCAGACGAGGGACCTGATCTCGGATCCCGATCCCGCCATGTTCGCCAAATGCCAGGAGTTGCTGGGCGAGCGGGTTACCCACGAGTTGTTGCGATCCCAGATCGAGGTGAGCACCAGGCCCTACTCCTCTATTGCTGCCCTGGGCGATGATCTCCGTCGCCTTCGCGGGACCGTGGTGAGCACCGCCCGGGAATTCGGGATGGAGGTCATCGCCTCTTCCACCCACCCGTTCGCCCAGTGGTGGAAACAGCAGGTCGTGGCCGACGAACGCTACTTGATGCTGGCCGGGGACATGCAGACGCTCGCCCATCGGCTGGTCACCGGGGGTATGCATGTCCATGTGGGTATCGAGGATCCGGATATGAGGATCGACCTCATGGGCCAGGTCACCTATTTTCTCGCTCACCTGCTGGCGCTGAGCACTTCCTCGCCCTTTTGGGGAGGCCAGGACACCGGGCTGAAGAGTTATCGCCTCAACGTGTTCCGGAGCCTGCCGCGTACCGGCCTACCAGAGGAATTCGATAGCTGGAGCGCCTACCAGAGGCACGTCGATGTCCTGGTTGGGGCGGGAATAATCGAGGACGCCAGCAAAGTGTGGTGGGATGTCAGACCCAGTGCCCGGTATCCGACTCTGGAGATGCGTATCACGGATGTGTGCACCAAGATCGAGGATGCTCTTACTGTGGCTACGGTGTATGTGTGCCTGCTCAGCATGCTGTTCCGACTGAGGACCAATAACCAGAAGTGGCGTTCCTATGCGACCTTTCTCTTGGATGAGAACGTGTGGCGGGCTCAGCGATACGGCTCCACCGACTCTCTGATGGACTTCGGCCTGCGCCGCCTGGTTCCCTTCTCGGAGTTGGCGGAGGAGATGGTGGACATCCTCACGCCCGAGGCGGAACAGTTGGGGTGCCTACCGCAACTCAACCGTGTGCGGCAGATAGTCATGGACGGCACTTCCGCCGAACATCAACTGGGGGCGTACCGCCGGGCGCTCAACGACGGCGCCACGCCGCGCGAAGCCCTGGTTCAGGTGGTGGATATGCTGGTAACCAACACGGCGGCGAACTTGGACTCCGGCGCCGGGGACCGGTAGATACGACGACCCGAGAGGAAGACATGAGCAAGTACCCGATAAGGATCGGCGTTCACCTCCAACCCCAGCATGCCGATTACTCGACCATCCGCGCTGCGGCGTCGCGGGCCGAGGAGATCGGCGCCGATGTGGTGTTCAACTGGGACCACTTCTACCCGCTGTTCGGCGATTTGGGAGGAAAGCACTTCGAGTGCTTGACGATGTTGGCGGGGTGGGCGGAATCCACCAGTCGGGCGGAGATCGGCGCCCTCGTGCTCTGCAACTCCTATCGCAACCCGGATCTGCTGGCCGACATGTCCCGCACCATAGACCATATTTCCGGCGGGCGTTTCATTCTGGGTATCGGGTCGGGCTGGTTCCGTTGGGACTACGACTCCTATGGATACGAGTTCGGCACTGCGGGAAGCCGGCTGGATGACCTCGCCGCGGCTCTTCCCCGTATTGAGGACCGCTTCACCAAACTCAACCCGCCGCCGCTCCGCAAGATCCCCATACTCATCGGCGGAGGGGGAGAGAAGAAGACCCTTCGACTGGTGGCTCGCCATGCCGACATCTGGCACGGATTCGGCGACGTGGCGACCATTGCCCACAAGAACTCGGTGATCGATCGGTGGTGTGAGGTGGAGGAGCGGGACCCCTCCGCCATCGAGCGGTCATGTTCGGTTCGAGACATTGACGTCTCCATGGGAGACGACTTTGCCGAGGTCGGGGCAACCTTCTTCGTGGTGAGCGCCGGAGGTCCCGATTACGACCTCTCCATTCTGGAGAAGTGGGTCGACTACCGCGACTCCAGGAACCGATAGCGGCCCTTACCGACGCTTTCCTACTCGGACATAGAGACTCAAAGAGAAGGGGCCCCGGATGGGGCCCCTTCTCAGCGTCGTTTCGTCGTTCCCGGCTACGGCAGTCCGATGCTGGGATCGATGAACTCGTTGGTGACGATGTCGGTGGCGGTCACGTTCGGATCGTAGGTGGCCACATCCTGGGGCACGTAGATCTCGGCCAGCAGGGCGATGATCTCGTTGATCCGACCGATGTCGAAGTCGCCGAGGGTGTCGTTGGGACCGTTCCCGATCAGGCCCAACTCGAGCTGGGCGTCGTGGGAGAACTGGGCCACTCCGGGACTGTATGTCCAGAAGCTCTCCAGCGCGGCCACGATCTCGACGATCTGGGCGTTGGTGGCGGCCGGGTCGGCGGCGTAGTCCACCTGGGCCTGTTGCACTAGGGGCACGAACAGCTCCCAGCACTCGCGGTACTCCTCGACGATGTCGGGCTTGGTGGCCAACAACTGCGCGTACATCTCCAAGCCGGAGTCGTGGATCAGCATGAAGTCCACCGGCTTGCCCCAGTCCTCGAACTCGTACTGGTACTGGAAGGGTTCAGCCGAAGCGAATCCCTGCTGTACGAGGTTGCCCTCGGCGATGAACCGGGCGGGCGACCCGTCGTAGGAAGCGTCGATCTGGTCTTCGGTGACCCAGCCCCTACCCAACAGGAAGTCGATGTAGGTGGCGCCCTCGAAATATAGGAGGGTCCCGTCGTTCGCTCTGAGCTGATCGCCCAAGTCCTCGAAACTCTCCAAACTGTATACCTCGGGATCCCACATCACGATCTGGGGGTTCTTGTCCCTGGGGGCCACAATGCCCAGAGTGGGCTGGGACCCATAGAGTCTCACCTGTTCATCGGTGTTGGTGTACGCCAGGTGGATCGACGGGTCCTGATAGAGGAGCGAGATGTCGTTCTGGAAGCCGATGTAGGGGCCTCCGGCCCGGACTTCCAGCATCACGCCGGTGTCGCCGATCTCGTTGGTGTAGGTCCCGTTGGTGGAGTCGATCACGCCTCCAGGACCGGCCAGATGGTACAACTCGGAGTGCTCGGCCTCGGGGAACCAGTCGGTCTGGACCACGATGGTGGCAGGGCACACGTCTGCCAGGGAAGCCATGGCCATGTCGTCGGTGTCCATCGAGGGCAGTCCGATGCTGGGATCGATGAACTCGTTGGTGACGATGTCGGTGGCCGTCACGTTCGGGTCCCAGGTCTCCAGTCCCTGCGGGCCGTAGATGTCGGCCAGAAGGGCGATCACCTCGTTGACCCGATCCAGGTCGAAGTCGCCGAGGGTGTCGTTGGGACCGTTCCCGATCAGGCCCAACTCGAGCTGGGCGTCGTGGGAGAACTGGGCCACTCCGGGACTGTATGTCCAGAAGCTCTCCAGCGCGGCCACGATCTCGACGATCTGGGCGTTGGTGGCGGCCGGGTCGGCGGCGTAGTCCACCTGGGCCTGTTGCACTAGGGGCACGAACAGCTCCCAGCACTCGCGGTACTCCTCGACGATGTCGGGCTTGGTGGCCAACAACTGCGCGTACATCTCCAAGCCGGAGTCGTGGATCAGCATGATCTCGACCGGCTTGCCCCAGTCTTCGAACTCGTTCTGGTACATGTACGGCTCGGCGGAGGCGAATCCCTGCTGGACCAGGTTCCCCTCGGCGATGAACCGGGCAGGGGAGCCGTCATAGGAGGCGTCGACCTGGTCTTCAGAGACCCAACCCCTACCCAACAGGAAGTCGATGTAGGTAGCGCCCTCGAAGTAGAGGAGCGTTGCCCCCGATGCGCCGATGTCGGCGAAGCTGTCGAAGGAATACACCGCCGGATCCCACATCACCATCTGTGGGTTCTTGTCGCGGGGAGCGACGATTCCCAGGGTGGGTTGGGAAGCGGAGAGTCTCACCTGTTCATCGGTGTTGGTGTACGCCAGGTGGATCGTCGAGTCCTGGTAGAGGAGCGAGATGTCGTTTTGGAAGCCGATGTAGGGGCCTCCGGCCCGGACTTCCAGCATCACGCCGGTGTCGCCGATCTCGTTGGTGTAGGTCCCGTTGGTGGAGTCGATCACACCGCCCGGACCGGCCAACTGGTAGAGCTCCGAATGCTCGGCCTCGGGGAACCAGTCGGTCTGGACCACGATCGTGGCAGGGCACACATCGGCCAGGGCAACGTCCGGCATGGCTGCTGCGGTGGTCTCGGTGGGTGCTGCCGTGGTGGCCGGCGCGGCGGTGGTGGCCGGCGCGGCGGTGGTCTCGACAGCTTCCTCACCGTCTCCGCAGGCCGCTACGACCAAGGCCAGCACAGCCAAGGCGGCTAGCCACCTCGGCACCTTGCGATGGTTCTTCATGTTGACTCTCCTTTCGTTCTAACCAAGGTTTGTCGATTGATCAGCGTCATTGGCGATTGTTCTACGTTGTTTATCAGGTGGTTTCGTGCCATTTCCCAACTACCAGCCTACCCAGGAAGCCGAACCCCCAGAAAACCAGGATGCCCAGCAGAGAGGAGAAGACCAGAGCGGTGAATAGCTGTTCTGTGAGTAGCCGGGCCCGGTAGAGGTCAAGCAATCTTCCCAGCCCGGGGATTCCCTTGCGGAAAAAGAACTCGCCAACGATGGCGCCGATGACTGATAGACCTGCGGAAATGCGGAACCCGGCGAAAATGGCGGGGAGGGCATTCGGAAACTGGAGCTTTACCAGGCGGGTCAGCCGGCTTGACCGGTGCAGGGTGAAGAGGTCATGAAAGGAGGCGGGCACCGACTGGAGACCGAAGAGGGTATTGGTGATGATCGGGAAAATGGAGATGATCACGCACACCACCACCCGGCTGGTGAACCCGAACCCGAGCCACAGACCCACCAGGGGAACGATGGCCAGGATGGGCACGGTCTGGATGATCACCGCGTAGGGGTAGAAGGAGGTCTCCACCCACTTGGCCTGGCTCATCATGATGGCCGAAGTCATTCCCAGCACGATGGCGATCACCAGGCCGGTCATGGAGACCGCCAACGTCCAGAGCAGTCCCTCCAGCACTTGGAACAGGTTGTCCTGGTTGACGAACCCGACGTCGATGACTTCGTTGGGGGTGGGCAGCAAGAACTGCCGGTCGGGGTCGAGGCTCAGGCTGATGGCGTACCAGATGCCCAACACCGCCATGAACACCACGATCGGGGGTCCCAGCCGGTAGGTGGATGAGCGGAGACGGGAGGAGGTGTGTCGGCCAGTGGTCATTATTCGTCCCTCAGTACTTCGGAGACTTCACCGGTCAGTTCGGCAAACGCCGGGTCGAATCGAAGGTCCAGATCGCGGGGATAGGGAAAGGGGATCCGGAAAGACTTGAGAATGCGCCCGGGCCGCGACGACATCACCAGAACATCGGTTGACAGGAACACCGCCTCGTACAGGTTGTGAGTGATGAACACCGCCCCGAAACCGGCGTGGGCGAAGATCCGCAGCAACTCCAGGTTCAGGTATTCCCGGGTTATCTCATCCAGGGCCCCGAACGGCTCGTCAAAAAAGAAAAGGGGAGGGTCCAGGGTGAGCGACCTCGCCAGAGAAACCCTCATTTTCATCCCTCCCGACAATGCGGCGGGATAATGCTTATTGAACCCGCTCAGTCCCACCAGCTCGATGGCGTCCTTGGCTCTCTTGCGCCTCTCGCTCCGCTCGAATCCCCGCAGTTCGCAGAAGAGTTCCACGTTCTTTTGCACCGTTCGCCAGGGCAGGAGGGTTGCGTCCTGGAAGACATATCCCAGGTTCCCCTCGGACCGGCGCACTTCACCGGAGCTGACCGGGAGGAGACCCGATCCCATTCTGAGCAATGTGGACTTTCCGCAACCGGAGGGGCCGACCACAGTCACGAATTGGCCCGGTTTCACCTTGAGAGAGACATTGTCCACCGCATGGGTGCCGTCGGGGAAGGTCTTACTTACCCTGTCGAACGAGATCAGGGTGGAGGAAGAACCGCCGCCCCGCGTGTCTCCGAAGTTCGAGGGCTGGATGTCTGAGATTTGTCGGTCCCCCATCCGTGTCAATTGCTTCCAGAGGCGACCACTACGCCCTCCTTCATGGTAATCCGTCCGGGACGGAGAGAGAGCGCTTCGTTGAGGGTATTCGCCTCCACCAGAGTCAGATCAGCCCGCTCTCCTGACCGGAGGGCGGGCCGGCCGTCACTGAGACTGGATATGAGGCGGAAGTCGTCGTACAGGTGCCCGGCCAGCCTCGCCAGATAGCCCACTTCGAGGGGGTCGGCGGTAGGAAATGGACAGAAGGTGTCGTCCACGTTGTCGACGCCCAGCCTTACATGCACTCCTTCATCGATCAGCAGGTTGATAGGCGCCAGCGCCCGGCGAGGTGAGTGGACCCGGTATTCGTGCAGGATCAGGTTGGTTCGCGGCTGGCAGTTGACGGTTATCCCCAGCCCGGCCATGCGTCGGGCAAGCGAGCGGGTCTGCTGCTCGGGGAGTGCGCTCAGCAGGCAGCAGTGGCTGAACGAGACCCGTCCCTCCAGGTGCCGGCTTTCCACCTCGTCGAGGGCGAAATCCATCAGCAGCCGGGCGGGATCGAGGGTTTCGTCTATATGGACATCCACATCCACGCCTGTTCTCACCGCCAGTTCCATCATTGAACTGATCGACTCGGACGGCCGGGAGTCGTGATTGGGTGAGCCCCCGATCAGTTGGTATCTGCCCATGCTCAGGTCCCCTTGCAGCCTCAAGGTCTCCTCCCGGTCTGTCAGTGTGTCCAACACCGCGAAGGCCACCAACTCGATTTCCATGACCTTCTTCATCTGTTCCCGCACTTCCCCCATCACCTCCCACCGGGGGGCGGCGACGTGTTCGGGATGGCACCCGACATGGCCCCTGGCCCGGGTGGCGCCGTTGGCCAACAGGGTGGAAAAGAGTCTTCGGGCTCGTTCGGCCGCAGTATCCGCTACATAGCCCTCCGGCCTGGCCCCCGCTTCGATGGCGTCGTCCAGGGATCGGGGTGGGCGGGGAGAGCCGACGTATGCGCGGTCGGGATGCAGGTGCGGCTCGGCGAAGGACGGCATGGCCAGGTGCGAAGGCTCCGAGACCGGCCTTCCCGACCGGGCGGGAGCAGGTTTGATATCGGTGATGAGGCCGCGGCGCATCAAGATCACCTGAGGCCCCGAACACTCGGGCACTGTGACCGGCCCGACAGCCGCCGGCCGGTCTCCTTCGGCCAACCGCCGGGGATGAGTGGGATGTTCCACTATTGGTAGAGAAGGGTCGTCAGGGGGATGTCTTCTCGGCCCAGCCCGGCCCGGGCGCGGATGTCTGCGGCCCTGCTCCGGGCTTCCATGTGGAGCGCAGCCTCGTCTATGCCAATCACCCGGCCATCACGGAAGCAGGGCCGCCCGTCCACCCATGTCTCATGCACCGATGCGGTGGAAACCGACCAGACCAGGGCTGAGAGCGGGTCGCCGTAGGGTATCCACTCGGGGTGGTCGAGGTCCCACAACACGAAATCGGCCTTCTTTCCCACCTCGAGCGAACCGATCTGGTCATCCATACCCAGGGCCTTCGCCCCATCGATGGTGGCCATGCGCAGCGCCTGCCGCGCCCCTACCAGCGAAGCATCCATCCGGGCGTCCTTGAACAGGCCGGCGGCAAGGTGCACTTGGCGGTGCAGGTTGAGATTGCCCGCCGCGGAGACGCCGTCGGTCCCCAGTCCCACGGTCACTTCCGCCTCCATCATCTCGGGGTACTTTCCGATCGAGGTGGCGCCTTTGGCGAGTTTCAGGGAAGTGGACGGACAGAAGGCCACCTTGGTCCGATGAGAAGAGAGAAGATCCACCTCCTCGGGCGTCACCGCCACCGCATGAGCGATCACCAGATTGTCGCCCAGACCGCCTGCGCGAGCGATCCTGGTGATGGGCCAGTTTCCATGACGGCGTTGGGAGATCTCAGCCTCTGCCAGGGATGTGGCGAGGTGGTAGGTCGTGCCCACCCCCAGTCTCGCAGCCAGTTCTCGCGCGCCGACATGAAGGTCCAGACTGCAGGGTTCCTTCCCCTCGATGTTCACCCACACCCCGAGCCGCCCCCCGGCCGACCCGTTCCAGGCGGCGACCGTCTCGGCCAGGGCTTCAAGCGCGGTTTCGGCGTCGGGAAAGAAGTGATGATCGACCATCTCGGCCGACCAACCTCGGGGGATCTCGGCAGGCTGGACGTCGGCGGCGTGACGGCCGGTTATGCCTCGGATCCCCGTCTGTTCCACGGCGGAGGCCACCGGCGCGGGGTCGTTCTGGGCGCCCATGTCCAAAAAGCAGGTGGTCCCTCCCCGGAGCATCTCCGCGGTTCCCAAGAGCGACCCCACTTCTTCGTCTGCGGGGCTGACATGGGCATAGAAGGGCTTCGCCCAGTGGAACACCCAGGTCCGGGTGTCGATCACATCGGGGAACACCGCCCTCGACAGCGTTTCGGAGAGATGGACGTGGGAATCGACAAATCCCGGCGCCAGTCCCAGGCGCCGACCATCCAGCCGCTCCACGGGTTGGCTGCTGGGGCTTGAGCGCATCCGTTCGGTCACCTCGGCCGTGGCGCCCAGGTCCTTTATCCGATCGCCTTCTATCAGGATCGCTCCGTCATGAATCACCCGGTCAGCCCCGTCACAGGTGATGACGAACTCCAAGTGTTCGATGAGCGTTGAAGAGGCGGGAGGGGTCACAGCCTTCTGTGCGTTGTGTGCGCCGCGTGGCGTTGCATAGGATACCCCCTCCAGTAACAGGCCGACGTTCTCCCGATGAGTGGACGATGACCGAGTGGCCTATCCAAGGGGATAAACAGAGTGCCTGAGTCACGCTTGGATGTCCTTTGTCAAAGACTCAGAGCCACGGTTCACATCCGCTGGGATGTCAAGGAGCCTGTCTGCTTCGACTCACTCACCCATCAGTTGTGATGTTCACGACCTGTCCTGTGTGTCTGTCTACAACGGCCCTGTCGCCCAGCGGCAGTAGAAGGCGTACTACAACGTGATCCTGGCAATCATCACCACCTCGGGACGGTGTCCAATAGGCGACTACCTTGACTCGTATCTCGTCCATTGTCTCCCGCACCGTAGCTCGCGGTGCCCCGTTGCATGACGAAACGCCAAGGGAGAGCCTCTGCGGGGTAACCAAGGACCCTCCATTGATCTCTACCTCGCTCCTCCAGGCACCCCCACCAAGGTGATGCCAAACCATGAAACACGCTACAAAGACCAACAGCGCCGTAATCACAACCGCGTGCACAATGGGCCACCAACGACGGGTCACGAATCCCTCCGGTCCGGAACCATCCGTTTTAGACATTGAAGAGCCGGATGCAGTGAAAGTCGTATCGCCGCTGTGCTAATCGGGGTATGTGGCCCGATAGCGCATGTACAAGTAGTCCCCGGCTTTGCGAACCGAGGCGATCTTCATTCTCGGTATGTCGTCGGGGAGCCAACCGGTTCCCTCCACCAGGCTGGGCCGTGGATTGCCGGGATTCTCTCCCACCACCAGCGGGGACCGGGTGATGAAAGGCTCATGCATGATGCCGGCTTTGAGGAATGCCCCGTACAGGGTGGCGCCTCCCTCGCACAGCAGGAACTCGACACCGTAATCCCCGGCCATGATGCGGGCGTAGCGCTCCAGGTTTACCCCGCTGCTTCCAAACTCAAGGATGTCAACCTTGCCGGCCGGCCGGACCGTGGCGCGGATCTTCCGGGCGCCGGCCCGGGTGGTGGCGACCACCACGTGGGCGTCTTCCATCGAGAAGACTCTGGCCTCAGGTGGAAGGTTGCCCTCGAGGGTCATATAGGAAATGATGGGTAGTTCCGAGCGGTTCTCGTGTCGGCGGAGGGCGGCGAAGGCGTCCTTGTCTCCGGGATAGATGTCTTCGGATGTGTTGACATGGCTGGGTTCGGCTCGGAGGGTCCCCTCGCCTATCACCACGGCGTCGGTCCGGGCCCGGAGCAATCCCATCAGCCACACGTCGTTGTCATTGAACCCCGAGATCGGGCCTCCACCCCGGTGGTCGGGATGGTTGAAAGCCACTCGGCCGTCATGAGAGGTCACGAAATTGGCGGCCAGCAAGGGCATGCCCCTGACGGGAGGCCTGAATCGCAGGGGACCGCCGTACACCGCCGCGAAGTCGGGGTGCAGTTCCAGTCCTTCGCCGTCGGAGGCGGTTTCATCATCGAACAACGTCTCGAACCGGAGAGCCGGTCCGCGGACCGAGATGGAGGTGTCTTGTGTCATTCTTCTAGACCGGTTGCTGGGGATTGTCTACCGTGAGATAACGATACCGGATCTACCGAGGGGCCTAGTCGGGCGCCGGTTGGTACGATTTCTTCGACCACCCCGGAGGATCCCAGGATGAGAGAACAGGTCATCGCCCGCCTTCGCCCGGCCTTGGAGGACCAAGGCTGGGATGGGCTGGTGGTCTCTTCGCCCGAGAACTTCGCCTATCTGTCCGGGTTCGTGGTTCCCTCCCACCCGATCATGCGGTGGCGCCACGCGGCGGTCGTGTTTCCGGCGGGCGGTGATCCGGCAGTTATGTGTGTGGGGGTGGAAGAGGCCATGGTTCGCCAGAGGACCGGAGCCGCCGAGGTGGCGGTGTGGGACGAGTTCGGTGACGATCCGATGGCCTGCCTGGCCGGGTTGTTGGAGCGTCTGGGTCTTAGCCGGGGTCGGCTGGGCGTGGAATTGGGATACCTGCCGGCGGCGGACTTCGCCCGCCTCCAGGAAGCAGCGCCCGGGGTGGAATGGGTGGCCGCCGACGGGTGGGTGGGGAGGCAACGGCAGGTCAAGACCCCGGAAGAACTGGAATTCCTGGCCCGCCTGTCCCGTATCTCTGACGCTTCAATCGGAGCGGCGCTCGGGGCGGTGAAGGCGGGGGACACCGAGATGGAGATCGCGGCTGCACTGACCAACGGCATCTACCGGGGAGGCGCCGAGGACTTCAAGCTGATGATCGTTGCCACCGGTCCCCGGAGCCAACTGGCCAATGTGGGCCCCACCGAAAGGGTCCTTCAGGAGGGGGATGTCTGCAGGGTCGAGATCTTCGCGGTGGCGGAGGGGTACCACGCCGGGGTGTGCCGCACGGCCGTCGTGGGGTCGCCGCCGCCGGAAGCGGTCAGGATCTGGGCCAATCTGGTGGAGTGCCGCGATGTCCTGCTGGACGCCATCCGCCCGGGAGTCTCCAGCCGGTCGGTGTGGGATCGGTTCGAAGCCGTGTGCGGCCCCCTGGGTTTGCCGCTCTTCTCTTTCGTGGGTCACGGGATCGGCTTATCCCTGCACGAGCACCCCTACCTGAGCCCCCGCCATGACCAGGTGCTCGAAGAGGGAATGGTGTTCGGTGTGGAACCCCTCATCTACGACACCGGCCACAACTTCGGCCTGCAACTCAAGGACATGGTGGAAGTGACCGGCGAAGGAGCAAGGCTCCTATCGGATGTGAACCACAACCGGGAATTGATCACCGTCGGATGAGTCGCGGGTTTACCCGGGTCGGACCGGAAGGGAGGTCAGTCGTCGTCCGCGTCTATCCGGAGAAGAACCTCGGCAATGTGCGCTCAACTTTGGCCAGGAATCTGGCCCGCTTGCGCGGCGAGTCCTTGTTCATGTTGTTGAGGTCCAGCCACTTGGTGCGGGCGCCCCTGGCGAACATGACCCGATGGCCACGTTTCAGCACCTTCCTGGCGGGGTTGCCTACCGCTTTTACGTACCACCACGGTGATCCGGTGGTGGTGACTGCCGCCACCCTGCGGATGCCCAGTATCCCCGGGATGATGGGCCCTCCGTCTTCTCTGAGCCCGAAGGCCACGCCGGGGATCCACACCCGCTGGAGCCACCCGGTGAGGATGGCTGGGAACCCGAAACTCCAGGTGGGGAAGACCAGGAGCAGGCCTTCGGCCGCGCGGAGCTGCTCCACGTAGGGTCGGACATTGGCGACGTTGAGTTCCAGGTCGTGATAGTCGATGCGCTCCTGGGCGGATAGGGCCGGCTCGAAGTCCTCGGCGTAGAGATCCAGGAGGTCGATGTCGTGCCCCGAGATTTGCAGGGCGCTTACGGCCCGGTCTTTGAGGGCCGCCGAATAGCTGTCGGCCAGAGGATGAGCCCACACCACCAGTATTCTCATCGGTCGCTCCTTGTTCCTGAGTGGCAATTGATCACTGACATGCTATTTCCCTGACGGCTGTTCACCACAACCGCGATCAGTCGGGTCGGGTCACACACAGCCCGTGGCCCAGTGAATCGGGATCCACCTCTCCGTTCTCGAAGACAACCCTCCCGCGGCTGACGGTCATGACCGGCCATCCCCGCAACTCCATGCCCTCGTAAATGCAGGTCCCGTTGCCGGTGTGACGGACGGTGTCCGCCCGGTCGGGGTCGACCAGCACCAGGTCGGCGTCGGCGCCGGGGACCATCGCCCCCTTGCGCGGGTAGAGGCCGAAGCGGCGCGCCGGGCCGTAGGAATTCATTCTGACGAGGTCGGAGAGGGATAGCCCCCGGCGGTGCACTCCGTGCTCCATCAGCAGCGCCAGCTCCCATGGGAATGAGACGATGCCGGGTTTCTCCTCCCACAGGTCCTCGCCCTTCTTGGGGAAGAAGGGAACATGGTCCGACCCGATCGAGCCCACCTGGCCGGCCAACATCCCCTCCCAGAGGCCCTCCTGCTGCTCGGCGTCACGCAGGGGAGGAGAGATCTTGGCTCGCATGTCCAGATCGGGGTCGTAGGCGGTGCGCACCAGGTAGTGGGGACAGGTCTCGATGGTGACGTCCACTCCTCTGGCGCGGGCCTGGGCGGCCAGTTTGGGTCCGGCCGCCACGCTGGTGTGCACCACGTACAGCGGACATCCGGTGAGTTCGGCCAGAAAGATCATCCGGGCGATGGTCTCCTCCTCGCAGAATGCGGGCCGGGACTCTGAGTAGGCGCCGAGGTCCTGGCGCCCGGTGGCCTGGATCGATCTCTTTATCCACCGGGCGATCTCGGTGTTCTCGCAGTGAACGGAGATCACTCCCTTGGGGAGACGGCGGATCTTGGTCATGGCGGTGTACACCCAGCCGTCGTTGGCGGGCACTATTCCGATCGGGTTCTCCTGTTCGTATCCGAAGTAGCACTTGAAGGACTGCACCCCGGTCTCGGTGGCGATGCGGGGGATCTCGGCGATATGCTCGGGGCGCTGGATACCGAAGTGGAACCCGAAGTCGATGCGGGCCACCGCCTCTCCCCGTCGCCGGCGGTCCCGGTAGAAGGGTATGTACGAGGGTTCGAGGTTCCTTATGTACAGGAGGACGGTGGTGATGCCACCCCGGGCGGCAGCCGCAGTCTCGGTGTCCATGTCCTGGTCGTAGGGATAGTTGACTCCCAGGTGGCAATGGGGGTCGATCACCCCTGGCATCAGGGCCAGCCCTTCGGCGTCGATCACCCTCCGGCCGTGCGGCAACTCCCCGTTCTTGCCCACAGCCGAGACCTTCTCTCCCATGACGGACACACCTCCATGGAATTCTCCGTTGTGAGTCACCACCCGGGCGTTCCGGATCACCAGGTCAGCCTTCATGTCATTCCTTCCATCCGTTCGATCCTCTTGCGTATCCCGTCCCATTGTGATGCGCCCGCCGTAACCGGCGCCCGGGCGCCCAGGCCCCTGGCCCAGGAGGTTATGTGACCCAACTCGGTGGCTTTCTGCAGGTCAATGCCCCCCGGTGGCGCCGCCAGGTCAATGACCAGGCTCCCGGTCGGCAGGGCCTCCAGCACCTCCTCTCCCACGACCTGGACGGGGACCGTGGACAGCAGCATGTCCAGGCGGTGGGCATGCTGTCGAAGCTGATCGAGGGGCACCGCCGTGGCTCCGGCCACCTCCGCCTCGGCCCGCTGGACAGGGTTGCGGGCCGCCACCAGGACCTCGGCGCCCAGCAGCACCAGGGTGCGGGTGAGAAGGGAGCCGACGGTCCCCTGGCCTACCACTCCTATCGCCGAGCCGTGAATAGTGATCTCGGTCAACTCGATGATTCTCTGCAGGGCGCCCTCCACGATGGTGGGGCCGCGGCGCAGCATCAGTTCCCGGTCCTGCTCATACTCCACGATGCCCACCCCGGCCGCCTGTGCCGCCGCCCGGAGGCGGTGGTCGGCGGTCCCCAGTATGAGGTGGGCCCCGGCGGCCATCCTTCCCAACGTCTCCCGGTCGATGACGATGGGCCGGGGGGCATGGGGTGCGTAGAGAGATCCGTCCTCCGCCATGCCGGGGATGGGCAGCAGACCGTAGTGGGCGTCCCGCAACGCCTCGTCGGAGTCGCGACAAAGCCTCACTCCGGCGATCCCTTCCTCGGGCCAGGGGAACCCGTAGGCGCGCACCACCGCTCCCGCGGCCGCCGCCTGACGGGCTATCTCTCGCTCGCGGTGGTCGCCTCCCACCACCGCGATCACCCTCTCACTCCAGGGAACTGTCACCTAAGGCCTCTACCAGTATTCCTCGTAGTGGACGTTTGCCTTCACGCCCTGTTGGGGAAGCGTAAACCCACGCTCGGCCAGGAGTTCGGCTACTCCGAGCGTCTCTCCGAAGACCGGGCGGCCGTCCACCCATTGAGGCACCCCAATCATTGCCGGGTTCCCGCACATGAAGACCTGCAGGCGGGAGGGGTCGAGTTCCAGGTCGGTTTCCGAGGTCAGAAGGTCATCTCCGATGAGTTGCTGGATGCGCATCCTCAAAGCGCCATGGGCGTCCTGGCGGGTGACCAGGGGCAGGTAGCGATAGTTGGGAAAGCGTTCTTCCAGGGCCCGGTGGCGAGCCACGTATCCCAGGTCGGCGGCGTAGCGGCACGACACGACCGACACCACCCGTCCCTGATGTCCTTTGCGAAACAGTTCCACCACCATGGCGTTGTGGGGCGCCTCCCCCGTCCCGGTGGCGAGGAAGAGCACATCGGAGAAGGGATCGGTCACCGTGGACAGGGTGTAGCGGCCGGCCATCCGGGGACCAAGATAGATCCGATCCCCCTCGTGCTTGAGGGCCAGCCGCGGCGTCAGGGCCGGCAGGCGGTCGACAGTGGGAGGGACCAGCACGACGTAGAACTCGAGGGACCCTTCGTAGGCGGGATCGGTGAGGTACCCCCGGGCGTCGAAGATCCGGGATGAGATGGAATAGGACCTTCTCACCATCCGCTCCGCCCCTGCCAGGCGGTCCTCGGCCCCATCCGCTCTCGGTTCCCAATAGCCCAGGCCGAGAGTGGCGTACTGCCCCGGCACCAGGGGCGAGTCGCGCTGGTCGGGCCGTACCCTGACTATCCACAGGTCGGGATTCACCCGGCGGAACCAGGTTATGGTGGCGTTGTAGTAACGACTCTCCAGGTCGAAGAGGTGCCCGGCCTGGACCGCGGTGACGGACGGGACGGCAGGCGGCAGGGAGGGAAAGTGCCGGGATCGCATGCTCTCCCAGGCTTGATCGGCGGGGACGGTGACCACTCCCTCCAGTTGCTCGTCGGCGCCCTGTTGGTGGAGAAGCAGATGAATGGGGAGAGCGCCTCTCTCCACCTCTATGCCCGAATGGTCGAGCACATGAGAAGCCGAGGAGTCGGGTTCGGAGAGGAGGACGTTGTCGAACTGGAGGTCTGGCGTTTGACGACTGTCGAAGGCCACCATCGGATAACCGTGCAGGTCATAGACCCGGGTGGGGCGGGCCCTCCAGAAGACCGTGATCTGGCGTTGGGCCTCCAGGCGCCGGACCATGCGCCTGGCCAGGAAGGACATCTTGCCGAACTCGGTGTGATGGATGCACAGGACCACCTTGGCTCCCTGCGTCAGGAGATCGAAGGTCCACTCCACCGGCTCGTCGCCCTCGCCGATCACAACCACGTCCCCGGGAGGCCCCTCTATCTGGTCGGGATGCGAGTGGGCCCGGTAAGAGACCGAGGGATCAACCGAGATTCGGGGGGAACGTTGCTTGAGCGGTGGATAGGCCAATGCCAACACCACCGACCGAGCGGCGACCGGGCCGGTGGAGGTCTCCACTACCAGCAGGGGTCCCGGAGCCTGCCGAACCCTGCGGGCGACAGTCTCGTAGCGCACCGTAACCCCCGGCGCCTCGAAACGACTGGGATAGACCTGGGGATCGGAAGGCGAGAGCACCAGCACCCGTTCCAGGCCACCGGCGGCGGCTTCCGACGCCAGTGACAGGCCGGCCAGGCGGTCACCTATGACTACGATCTCCCAGACGAAGGAGGGCTGCGGGGTGTCGGACGTGTCTGTTGGGACGATGCTGTAAAGGCTATCGGGATCTGCTGTGAGGTGTTCGGCCTAAATTTAGGTGCGAAGGCCCGAAAGGAGCAGTGTCGTGCCGGTCGTCACCGTGGAGATGTGGGAAGGAAGGACCGTCGAGCAGAAGCGTCGGCTGGTCAAGGCCATTACCGAGGCAATGGTGGAACACGCCGATGCCCGACCCGACGCCCTGCATGTGATCATCCACGACGTTCCACGGGAGAGTTGGGGATTGGCCGGGGTTCTCGGTCCGGACCGCACCGACGTATGAGCGTTGCGGTCGGCCTGGACGCGCTTGCCCCCGATTCGGCGGCGCTCCTGGTCATCGACATGCAGAACGCCTTCTGCCACCCCGAAGGCACCCTGGGTGAGTCCGGGGTGGACGTGGGCCCGGTCCAAGAGGTCTATGAACCCATGGGTGGCCTGGTCAAGGGGTTCAGAGCAGCCGGGCTCCCGGTGATCTGGACTGTCCAGGAGCATCTGCAACCCGACCGGAGCCGCCAACAGAAACGCCTGCCGTCGCACACCGAGCGTCGTTCGAGGGTGGCGGCGCTGGCCGGCACCTGGGACGCCGAGATCATCGAGGGATTGGCTGGTTGGGCGGATGAACCGACCATGGTGGTGCGCAAGCACCGGTTCGGGGCCTTTTACGAGACGCGCCTTCAAACGCTGCTGGGGATGCTGGGGGTACGGACCCTGTTCATCACCGGAGTTACTCTCAACGCCTGCGTCGAGACCACCATCCGGGAGGCCTACCTGCGGGACTATGACGTGGTGGCGGTCACCGACTGCATCGCCGGAGTGCGGCCGCAATGGGAGCCCTCGGCCCTGGAGGTCTGGGCACAGTACCTGGCTCACCTGGCTACCTCCCGGGAGGTGACCGACTGGCTGGCCGAGAGCCGCCGGCCCGTGGTCAGGGGGATCCGGCACGTGTTGTTGGAGACCACCGACCTGGACGCCGCGGAGCGCTTCTACGTGGACCTCCTGGGATTCAAGGTGAGGAACCGCACTCCGTTCCGCGACGGCAGGAGATTCATCAGCACCGAGGAGGGCCTGGGACTGACCGAGGGAGGCACCGGCAAGGGAGGACAGGTGGATCACATCGCCTTCGAGGTGGACAGGGTTGCCGAGTGGGAGCGCGTAGTAGCCGACGCCGGATACCGGATCGTCCGTCCGCTCGGCCCCGGGCCTTACGGCCTCACCGTTTATGTGGCCGATCCTGACGGCAACGAGATCGAACTGTACGAGACGGAGGCTCCGTGAAGATAACCGGCGCCACCGTCTACATAGTGGCTCTGCCCACTCGGCGCCACCACTCGTGGGCCTCCAAGATGACCGCTCCGATCGGTCGTCATGCCATCCTCCGGCTGCGGACCGACGAGGGACTTGAGGGATGGGGAGAGGCTCCCGCCGGTATCACCTGGGGAGGGTCGGCGATGCGGTATTACGGCGAGTCGCCGGAGACGGTGCGGATCGTGGCCCTCGACTACCTGCTTCCGGCCGTGGGAGGCTGCGACCCGCGAGAGATCGCGGTAGTCCACGCCCGGATGGACAGGGCCGTGAAGGGCCACCCCTACGCAAAGGCGATGATCGACATGGCCAGCTACGACCTGGCCGGACGGGCCATGGGCGTGGGAGTCCCAACCCTCCTGGGGGGCTCTCACCGTCGAGGGATAGAGTTGGCGCACTCGTTGGGGATAATGCCGATTGAACGCTGCTTGCAGGAGGCGGAGCAGGCGGTTTCGGAGGGCGCCTTGACCATCAAGTGCAAGACGGGACTGGACCCCTTCCGGGATGTGGAGTTGGTGCGCCGCCTTCGGGAGTTGGTGGGTCCGGGGATCAAGATCAGGGTGGACGGCAACGAGGGGTATTCCCATGTCGCCGAGGCGGTGAGGGTCACCCGCGCCCAGGAGGAATATGACATCATGCTGTGTGAGCAACCGGTGGCCGGCGCCGAGGGCCTGGCGGCGGTGGCCCAAAGGATCGAGACGCCGGTGATGGCCGATGAGTCGGCTTGGACCGTCGAGGACATCTGGGAGTTGGCCGACTTGGGCGCTGCCGACTACTTCTCGTGCTACGTCACCAAGCCGGGGGGACTGTTCCGCGCCCGCCAGCAGGCCGAGACCGCCCGTCGTCTGGGGATCCTGTGCGACATAGGGGGCTCGATCGAGACCGGGATCGGCAACGCCGCGAACCTGGCTCTGGGGGCGGCGGTGGAGAACGCCGCTCTACCCAGCGTGTGTCCGGTTTCCGGCCCGTGGGGCAGTGCTCGCCCGGAGATAGCCGGCATCTACTACACCGACGATTTGATCACAGCCCCCTTCGGTTTCGAAGACGGTCGGGTCCTGGTCCCCGAAGGTCCGGGACTGGGGGTGGAAGTCGACGTGGCCAAGGTGGAGAAGTACTCGGTGGCTGAGGCGGTCAGCCTCGACTTGGATGAAGGCGGGTGAGAGAGACCCCATGACCCGCGTAGTGGTGATGGGGGGCGGAGCGGGAGGCATGGCGGCGACGGTCGACCTGACCCTGCGGGGATTCGAGGTGGTCTGGTGGCGGCGCACCGTCCCGGAAGAGCCGCCGACCGGTTTCCGGCTCGTCTACCGGGGCGTGTGCGGGGAGGGCGTGATGCCCGTGACATGCACCGACGATCTGGCCTCGAGCCTTGCCGGAGCGGGAGGCGTGCTGGTGTGCCTGCCGTCCACCGCCCACCGGCACATAGCCCGACTCCTGGCCGAGGTGGGTTGTAGGTCGCCGGTGGTGCTGGCACCCGGCCACCTGGGCGGCGCCCTTGAGGTGGCCAAAGTGTGGCGCGACGCCGGGATGGAAGCCGCGCCTCCTCTGGCGGAGTGTTCCACCCTCCCATACACGGTGCGGGCCTTTGCGGTGGACGCTGACGCGGGTGGGGACGGCCGGCCGGCGCAGTGGGGAGTGAACATCACGGGCGCCGCCGCCCGGGTGCCGGTTGCCTGCCTCCCCGGGGGCGAGGCGGCTCTCGGGTTGGCCGCCCGGCTCTACCCCGGAGCTGTCACCCTGCCCGATGTCCTGGCGGTGGGTCTGGCGGAGGTCAACATGGTTCTCCATCCTCCCGGAGCGATTCTGGGAGCGGCCTGGGTCGAGGCCACAGGCGGGGACTTCCGCTTCTACGTGGAAGGCATGACCGGGGGCGTGGCGTCGGTGATGGAGCGCCTGGACTCCGAGCGCCTGGCGGTGGCCGACGCCTTCGGATACCGCCTGGGGTCTCTGTTGGAGGAGATGTCCGGGATCGGCACGGTGGAACCGGACGCCGATCTGGAGGACCTGCAGGGCGCCATCTCCAGTGGGAGCGCCAACGCCCGGATCATGGCGCCCGACTCTCTGGGCCACCGCTATTACACCGAGGACTTCGGGTATGGACTGTTGCCTCTGGTGGAGTTGGCCAAGGTGGCTGGAGTGGCTACCCCGGTAGCTGAAGCACTCCTCAATCTGGCTTCCGCGGCAGGCTTGGAAGAAGCGATAGCCGGGGGCCGCACCCTGGAGCGGCTGGACCTGGACGGTCTCTCGACCCACGAGATAATCGCCCGGATTCGGCCTTAGCCGCCGAAGCCTGCCTTACTCTGGGATCTGACCCTCCGGCCTTGGAGTCAGGCGGGAATCCCATCCCTTTCAGGTTGCGGAGAGGCTACCCGGCGATCATCCGGTGCGATCCCCTCCAAAGACCCACGCCGATCCAGACCTGCCAGATGAGTGTTATGGCGCCGCCCACTGTGAGGACGGGCAGCATGGCGTCGGTCAGATCGTGTGCGTGTTCGATGACTTGCAGAGCCACCAGTTCCGCGCAAGAGGCAAACACCACGATGACGGCGGCTGTCTTCGGCACGCCAAACGGCGCGCGACGCCACACGGCCAGGCCGAGGAGCAGGAACCCGATCATTTCACAGAGTTCCTTCACCATGAAGAGCCCGGCCCTGGCGCCCTGCAAGGTGACGGCCATCGTGGTAACCCCCTCCACCTGGTCTGCTCCCGCCCCGGCTCCGATGCCGTGGTTCAGGAAGTGGACGATCATGTGTTGGAGGCCGGTCAACGCCAGGTATAGAACTGCGGAGATCAGCAATATCGCGATCCCGCTTCCCACCAGAGCGTCACTCGTGCTGTGAGACTTGGCGGCGGTTCGCCAGAGAGTGACCAATCCGGCGACCCACAGCAGGACTCCGAATGCGGTCAACATCGAGGTGGTGTGGGTGAGGCCGGCGTTTTCGGCCCTGATCTCGATCAGGGGGACGTAGTCGGTTCTCGACCCCGTCCCTCTGGGAAGGAAGAAGGATCCCACCGCAACCATGAAGGCGCCGATGGACAGCGCCAACCCGGACAGGCGGCTCTCCTGGGTGGATTCCATGTGAACTCCTTTGCTGTTGTGGACTCCCTTTTGCAATGGTGTTCTATCATAAAATGGCTCCTCGGCCGGCGCCCGCTCCCCATCGCATCGTCTGGCGTCTGACCTCAGGCCCGCCGGATTGCGCTACCTGCCTATCGGCGCCGGTTGACCTATCGGCACCCCTCGTGACCGGTAGGGGCAAGTCGGTCGGCCCTGAGGGTGACCAGGCTTGAACTGAGTGGGGACAAGATGTCATCAACTCGTGAAGATGCGCGATGCGAGCCACAATTTCCTACCCAGTCGCAGGTTAATGTCTCATCTTCGCTTGACAAGAGGAGACATTCAATGATATGATCTCTTTACCCTGGTACTTGAGTGGAGAGAAGGAGCAACTATGTCTGGAAGAGATACGAGTTCAACAGGGAACGGTCCTTACAACATCGCAAGGACGGGCAAGATTGAGGAGCAGTTGCCAAGTCTGGGTAGGCGGGATTTCATTCGGTTGGCCGGGTTGGGGGCGGCGGCATTCGCCGTAGCGGCTTGTGGAGGAGGGCCCCCGATCACCACGGCTGCTCCTGCCACTACGACCACGGCAGCGCCCACCACCACCGCCGGGCCGCCCCTAGCGGGCATTCGCTGCGGGATTTCCCAGTGGGTGCAGGCTGGCGTCCATGACGAGATCATCGACGCCATCCGTCTGTATCAGGAGGTGGCTGGCACGGGAATGGATGTGGAAACCGTGCTTGACGCCGGCGGAGACGGGGTGAAACAGGTCACCGATGCCGAGGCTTTCATCACGCAGAACTTCGACGGCGCCTTCATCTTCAACATCCAGCCCGAAGGCTGGGAGGACTGGGGTGAGCGTGCCCAGGATGCCGGTTTGATCACCATCACCTGGACCTCCTGGTTCCCCACCACCACGCAATTCATCCAGGTGGACAACGTGGGCGCCGGATTCGGCGTTGCCGAGGCGGCGGCCCAGTGGTTCCAGGAGAAGAAAGGCGGAAGAGGCAAGTGGGCGCTGTTCGAGCTTACCTCTATCCCGGCCCTGACCGCCCGGACCTTGGCGATGGAAGTCAAGATGGCTGAGTTGCTTCCCGACGTGGAGTTGGTCGGAAAGGCCGAGGCATACAGCAACCAGACGGGAGTCGACGGCGGCGCGAGTCTCCTCCAAGCACATCCCGATCTGGATGCCATCCTGTGCTTCAACGACGACGGGATGCTGGGCGCGCAGGTAGCCGCTCTCGAGGCGGGCAGGGACGACCCAGACGACTTCTGGCTCGGGGGAGTGGATGCGATTGCGGGCGCTCTGGATGAGATGAAGAAAGGAACGTCGATCGTGCAGGCATCCGCCTCCTTCCTCTTCGGCGCGTCCGGCGCATTGGCGAGTATGGAGATGGCTGCGGCTCTGCAGGGAGAGTCGATTCCCACATGGCGAAACCAGACGGCCTTGATAGTCGATGCGGAGAATGTCGAGCAGTACATCGCTGACACGGCTGACCCGATGAACCAGAAGATATGGGATCAGTATTCGATCCCTTACAACCGGCCGTTCAACCCAGAGACGGATGTCGGGCTGCTCTGACGCCTAAAGTCCTGACCTATTGAACCAAGGCAAACAACCTGGGGTCATTAGCAGGAGTGGTCGCCACGGCCACTCAGACTATGTGGTGGAGGTGCGGAGCGTCTCCAAATACTTCGGTGCGCTCCAAGCGGTGGATCAGGCCAGCCTGGGAGTTCGGGCCGGGGAAGTGCTTTGCCTGGTTGGAGACAACGGGGCTGGAAAGAGCACCCTTATCAAAGTCATAACGGGCTTCCATCGTCCCGATGAAGGCGAGATTCTGGTGGGCGGCCAGTCTTACTCCAGCCTGACCACCCTCCAGGCCCGACAACTGGGAATCGAAGCGGTCTACCAGGATCTGGCGCTCTGCGACACGCTTTCGGCTTCGGCGAATGTGATGCTGGGCCAGGAGCCGGTTCGTTTGAAGATAGGACCTGTCAAGTTCATTGATGAGCGTCAATCGGCGAAGAGGGCTGGAGAGCTAATCGGAAGAGTGGGTGCTGCCGTTCCTGACCTGCAGGCCAAGGTGGCGCGGCTCTCCGGCGGCCAGCGCCAGGCCGTTGCCATTGCCCGGGCCTTAGTCCAGGCTCATCGGCTGGTAATCCTTGACGAGCCGACTGCGGCGCTGGGGGTTGCCCAAACTCATGCTTCCCTGGCCCTGATCAGGAATGTGGCCCAGCAAGGGGTGGGCGTGGTGATGATAAGCCACAGCCTGGAAGATGTCTTCAGGGTCGCCGACCGGATCGTCGTGTTGCGCCTGGGCGCGGTTGTGCTTGACACGCCGGCCAGCGCTACCAATCGCAGAGAGATCGTCTCGGCCATTACCGGAATGGACGAGACGGTGGGGGCAATTTGAGCCCCGCGGGGAAGGGCGCCCAGAGGCGGCTTCGTTTCTTGCCGCGTGTCGGGGCGCGCAACTTGGGCCTCCTGATCGCTCTTGCCGTCTGGCTGGTGTTCCTCCGCTTCACTGCTCCTTTCTACTTCAACTTCGACAACTACCGGGTGATCGGACTCCAGATTGCATTCATCGGGATCGGGGCGCTCGGTACCAGTCTCTTGATGATCGGAGGCAATATCGACCTATCGATCGGTTCGATGATGGCGGTCTGTGCCACCGCCGCCGCCCTGGCGGCTCGCGACATCGGGGTGATCCCTGCGGTGCTCGCCGGCATCGCGGTGGGCGGAGCCATTGGACTTCTCAACGGCCTGATGGTGTGGCGGTTCAAGATCTCCCCTCTGATAATCACTTTGGGGATGCTGGCGGTGCTGCGGGGCATCGCCATTCTGATGACCAGCGGCTATGCCGTTACGGGCGTGCCCGATCAGTTCAAGATTCTGGGGGGAAGCAGGGTTTTCGGTCTACAGTCACCGGTTTGGTTCCTATTCCTGGGATTCGTCGTGGTGGGCGCCTATCTCCACCGCACCACGACCGGTCGCCACATCTACGCCATGGGGAGCAGTAGGGACGCCGCCCAGCGAGTGGGCATCAATATCCGGAGGATGACCATCGGACTGTTCTTGGTCAACGGGCTGATCATCGGCTTGGTGGGACTGCTGGCCGCCAGCCGGTTGGGCACCGCCAACCCTACTTTCGGAGTCGGATTCGAACTTGAGGTAATCACTGCCGTCATTCTGGGAGGGGTGGCCTTCAGTGGGGGTGAGGGATCCCTGGGAGGCGTCCTCATTGCATTGGTGCTGATCGGCAACATCCGTAATGGGATCATCGCGGTCGGGCTCGACTCGGCGTGGGCGCAGGTTGCCAATGGAGCCTTGCTGGTAGTGGCCGTCGCCATCGATCAGGTCTCCCAGGAGCAGAGGGAAAAGTACCGGCGTCTTCTGGCAATGCGAGAGCGAACCGCTCAGGAGGTAGCGGGCACAGATCACGCGTCACATGCCAAGCAGGATTGACATAGCCCTTCGACCGGATCGGAATCGACTTTCAACACTGAAGGGGCAATCGAGGACTATCTGAGAGCCGGCTGGGATAAGGCGCTGAGACTCTGGGAGGAAAGTCCCCCCCGATTCAGGGTTACGGGGACTCTTCTTCCATGCGTCGCCCGATGGCGTCCCGCCAGGTGCGGGAGGCGACGGCCAGGTTGACGGCGCCGCGCACCCCACCGCTCTCAAGGGAGATCTCCCGACCGCCGAAGGTGCCTATCTGGGAGGCCGGAAGACCGTGTCGATCAGTTATGGCGGTCAATTGAGGAACGTCCCGCGGGGCAACCGCGGCCAGAAGCCGGTTCGGGTCCTCGCTGAAGAGGCTGCGCCAGTCCCGGAAGGTCACGTTCACTCCCACCTGTGAGGCGATGGCTATCTCCGCCGCGGCCAAGGCCAGGCCGCCGTCGGAGATGTCATGCAGTACGGGTGTGACGCCCTCTTCAACCAGGTCGAGAGAGGTCTCGATCGCTGCCCGGCAGAGGGCGAAGTCGGCGGCGGAGGGACGACCCCCCAGGTGACCGAAGGCGATCTTGGCGAAAGAACTTCCCGCCAGGTTGACGGCGTGACTCAGTCCCAGCAGCCACAATTCCATGCCCTCTTCCGCTCGGTCCATGCCTGGAGGGAAGTCGGGCGCCGGGTCGGCGACTCCCACCACCCCCACCACCGGGGTGGGATGGATTGGGTACCCGTCGACTTCATTGTGGAAGGAGACGTTGCCTGACACCACCGGAAGGCCCAGCAGTTCGCAGGCTTCGGCCAGACCCTCCACCGTCTCCCGAAACTGCCACATCACATCCGGGCTCTCGGGGCTCCCGAAATTGAGATTGTCCACCACCGCCCTGGGCCGGGCGCCGGAGATGGCCACGTTCAGCGCCGCTTCACAGACCAGCCTTCCCGCTCCGCGGCGAGGGTCGAGGTAACAGAGTCTCCCGTTGCCATCGGTGGACACGGCTATCGACTTGGAGGTGCCCGGGATCTGCACCAGCGCATGGTTCTGTCCCGGGCCTACCGTCACGTCCCCCCGGGGTTTGGTGGGGTACTGCTCGTATATCCAGCGCTTGGAAGCCAGGTGGGGGTCGTCCAGTAGGTCCAGGAGGGCACCTCCCAATGCCGGCCTTCGTAAGAACCGGATGCTGTTGGACCAGAGGTTCTCCATCCATCCCGGCTCCCCGATCTGATGGTGATCGACCACCGCTCCCTCGGCCAGGGACCGGATCGGCGCCTCCATCACCACCTCGCCCCCGCCCATGACCCGCAGCGTCTTCGAAGAGACGACCTTTCCGATCACCGAAGCCTCGACCCCCCGTCCGCGGGCGGTTTCCAGCACCTCATCCACCGAACCGGGTTCCGCAAACGCCAACATCCTCTCCTCGGTCTCGGCGGTCAGCACTCCGGCCGCGTCGATCTCCTCGGCCCGGAGGTGTACGGCGGACAGGTCGAGGTCGATCCCGACGTCCGAACGGGAAGCCGGTTCCGTCACCGCGCTGGCCAGTCCGGCGCCCCCCAGGTCCTGGAGACCCTTCACCAGGCCGAGGCGGGCCAACTCCCGGCACACTTCCAGCAGTCGACTCGCCAGTTCGGGATCCCCCTCCGGGATGATCTGGGGGGAGGAGGCGGCGAGACTGCGTGCGCCGGTGGTGGCGAGAGTCGCCACCCCTCCGACGCCGTCCGGCCCGGTTGGGGAGCCCAGCAAAACCAGCCTGGTTCCTTCGTCTCCGGCCCTTCCCAACACCAGTTCCTCCCGCCGGAGGATCCCCACGCACATCACGTTCACCAGGGGATTGTTGAAGTAGCTCTCCGAGAAGGCCACTTCGCCGCCGACGATGGGAACCCCCACGTCCCTGCCGTATCCGGCCATCGCCTCCACCACTTCCCGCAGTCTGATCCGGCTCTCCGGTTCGCTCAGAGGCCCGAAGCGAATCTGATTCAGCAGGGCTACCGGCCGGGCTCCCATGGCCGCCACGTCCCTGAGCACTCCGCCCACTCCCGTGGAGGCGCCCCGGCGGGAGTCCACGTTGGAGGCGTGATTGTGGCTCTCGATCCGCAGGGCCAACAACCATCCATCACCCAGGTCTATCACCCCTGCGTTCTCCCCGGGCCCGACCACCACCCACGGAGCGACGGATGTGAGCCGGCGCAGGTAGGGACCCGAGGACTTGTAGGAACGGGCTTCCGACCACATTCCCGCGTACACGGCCAACTCCACCTCGGAGGGGACGCGACCCAGGTCGCGACGAATTGCCTCCAAGTCGGGGTCCGTCAGTCCCAGCAGTCGATGGAGGGACGCCGGCGTTTGGCTCTCGGCCTCCTCCGGATCGGCGACCGTAGGCCCGGTGGCCTCTGAGCCTGCTGTCACCCTGGTTGGTCTGTCAAGGTTGCCACGGCCTCTTACGATAGTTTGCCTAAAAGGTAAACTGCCCGGGCATGAAGAGAGTGGCGGTCATCAAGCATTCCGCCGCGTCGGTGGGCAGATTGGGGGAGCGACTGGACCACTCGGCGGTGGAGTGGGAGGAGGTCAACGCCGCGGAGGGAGACAGTCTTCCCCCGGTGGAGGAGATCGGAGCCCTGGTCATCATGGGCGGGAGAATGGGCGCCTACGAGACAGGGGAGCACTCCTTCCTGGTCGAGGAGATGGCGCTGGCGCGCCAAGCGGTGGATAGGGGGATGCCGGTCCTGGGGATCTGTCTGGGTGCCCAACTGCTGGCCGCTGCTCTGGGAGGGAGCGCCTATCTGGCGGACCGCCCGGAGGTAGGGGCTGTCCCGGTCCTGTTGACAGAGCCCGGCTACCGGCATCCGATTGTTTCGAAGGTAGCCGGCCGGCGGGTGTTCTCGATGCACCAGGACACGTTCGACCCTCCCCCGGGGAGCGTGTTGTTGGCCTACTCGCAACGCTTCCCGCAGGCTTTCAGCATCGGATCGGCATTGGGCATCCAGTTCCATCCGGAGACCCCCAACGCCGAGGCCAACGAATGGGCCTACAACGGGGCGCGAGGCATGTTGGAACGAGCGGGCAAGACTCCCGACGAGTTCGCGGCGGAGATGGCAGAGGCCGAAGGAGAAATAGTCGACGGCGGCCACCAACTCTTCGACGCCTGGATCGCCGGACTGGATGGCTGAATCGCCTGGCCCGTCCCGGTCGATGGAGACGACATCCGCCCTGTTCGACGCGCCGGATGCTTTTGCGCGGGCTGGAGATCGAATGATCGCCACCGCCTGGCCTCCAGCTCCGTCCAGGCCGGTGTCTACCCACCGGATTGCGGTGGAGCGGGGGGCGACGGGCGAGTTGTGGGAGTCTTCACCGGAACAGTGTTCCGTCGGGGGAGGTACCCTTCTTCGGGCGGGGCGCGGTGACGCTTCGCAATGTCGATTAGGGACCTGGAAGTTTGACCTCTAGAACCGCGCTCCGGATGAGGCGGCGCAAGATGCAACGCCGGATCTGGATTGGGATTGCCGCGTTGGTGCTTCTGCTCATGGCGGTGGCGGGATGGCGTGTGTACGGGGGTTTCAAGGAGATCGCCGATCAGCCCTTCGCGCCGGATGAGGCCGGGGCGGCGTTGGAGGAGCGCACTCCGGAACAGGTCGAGGAGGGTCGTCAGGAAATAGAAGCCCAGGAGATGCAGAACGCCGACCGCCCGGAGGAGGAGGCAACCGAGGTCGCCCCGCCGCCGGAGGACCGGGAGGGAGTGGCGCCGGACCCCGAGGCGGACGGGGAGGGAGTGGCGCCGGACCCCGAGGCGGACGGGGAGGTCGCCGGGGACCCCGGGGAAGAGGAGGTGTCGGAACCACCTCCCGTCGCCCATGCCCGCAGTCCGGTGAAGGTGCCTGACGCCAAGTACGAATCGGTGCTGCTGATGGGCGCCGACGCCAGCGGGTACCTGGCCGACGCCATCCTCTTTGCCTTGTTCCCCGACGGCGGCTCGGCGCCGGCTCTCGTGTCGATTCCGCGAGATCTCTACCTCTACAATTTCTGTTCTGAGGACTTCCGGAGAGTGAACGCCAACCTGGGAGGGTGCACCGGGTTCGCCAATGGTCCTGAGCTGTTGGCCCTGGCCATCGAAGACTTCACGGGCATCGCGGTGGACCACTTCGCGAAGGTGGACTTTGACGGGTTCGTCGAGTTGGTGGATGGCCTGGGAGGGATCGAGATTTGCTTCGATTACCCCACCTATGACGAGAAGGCCCATCTGGACATCACCGAGCCGGGATGCCGCATGGCGGACGGCGCTACCGCCCTGGCCTACGCCCGGTCTCGCAATGCCCGCCAACTAGTCGATGGGGAGTGGCAGAGAGCCTGGTCCTCCGACTTCACTCGCCAGGCGCACCAGCAGGAGTTGCTCCTGACGCTGGCCGGCCAGCTTCGGCTCAACTCCCCGGCCGACCTGCTCTCCACCATGGACGGTCTCTCCCACACCATTCGTCTGGACAAGAGATGGTCGATAGCCCAGGCGGTGGACTGGGCGGTGCGCTATCGGGATCTCGATCCTTCCTCGGTTTCCCGGCTGACCATCCCGGTGGCCGACTACCGGGCTCCCTCAGGCGCCCAGGTGCTGGTCCCCACCACGTCTTTCGCCGATGTTCTCTCCAACTGGTGAGAAACCCACCGCCGCGGGTGGTCCGGACCACTCGGCGCCCTCTGCGCCCGAGCGCCTGCTCGGCCACTAGCCTCATCCGGCTATGAACGTCGAAGGATCCCTGGGTCTGGACGGGGTTGTGAAGAGGTTTGACCACGTGTCGTGGGCCGTGGGTGACATCAGAGACGCCCTTCCCCTTGTCGAGTTGCTGGGAGGCCGCTTCTACCAGGGCGCCGACCATGCCCGCAACTCCTTCCGGTGGGTACAGTTCCGTCTTCCTCTCGGGATGCTGGAGATCATGTCCCCGCTTGGGACCGACTCCTTCCTCCACAAGTTCCTGAGGGAGAGGGGCGAGGGTCTGCACCATCTCACTTTCGAGGTCGCCGACCTGTCGGATGCCGTTCGGATCGCCGAGGAGAAGGGTTTTCGGGTCACCGGAATTAACTTCAGCGAGCATTGGAGCGAGGCCTTCCTTCATCCGCGCACCACCAACGGGGTGCTCATCCAACTCGCCCAGTGGGAGGAGGACATCTGGGTCGGGTACACCCTGGAGGAGGTCCTGGCCGGGCTTTCCATCGACGCCTCCTAGCTCCCGGCGATGGAGGTCTTGGCGGCGGTTCCTGTTAGGCAGGCCATTTCCCCTAAGTCCCGACTGGCGACGGTTCTCTCGCCCCGGGCCCGGCGCCTCCTGAGCTTGGAGATGGCCGCCAGGGTCGTGGGCGCCATCGAGGAGGTCGGCGCCCGACCATTGGTGCTGGCCGCCGACCAGGTGGTCATGGAGTGGGCCTGCGAGCGTGGCTGGGAGGGGATCCCGGACCGGGCGCCGTCTTTGAATGCGGCCGCCGCCGGGGCCGTGGCGGAGGCGACAAGACGGAAGGCGGGGTGGATGATCGTTCATGCCGACCTCCCGCTGTTGACCGCCGCCGACCTGCGCGACAGTCTGGCCGCGGTGAGTTTGGGAAGCTGGGTGTTGGCTCCCTCCTCGGACGGCGGCACGTCCCTGATAGGAGGATCGGGTGATCCTCACTTCGACTTCGCCTACGGAGAGGGAAGTTTCCACCGGCATCTGGCCCGGCTCCGCCGGCGGTCCCCGAGGGTTGTCTTCCGGCCCGGTCTGGCCTTGGATCTCGACCGTCCCTCCGATCTGCAGGCGGCCCTGTCCCATCCGCGCGGCCGGTGGCTAGCGGACTGGGTCACGGAGGTGGAGAGGTGCCCAGGCACGCCCGGTGAGGGTTGAAGTAAGCTCTTATGAGCGACTTGGCAAGGGTATCCAAACGGGTAGCAGCAGGCCGCGCCGCCTCGGCGGAGGCAGGCCGGCAACCATGCTCGAAAGCCATCGAGAACGCGAAATCGTCAGCCGACTGACAGGGGAATCATCGAGGTGAGCGAGCAGTTGCCTACTCCGGACCGGGCGCTGACGATCGGCGCTCATCCCGACGATGCCGAGTTCGGGGCGGGAGGTGTTCTCTCCAAGTGGTCCGACAGAGGGTGCGAGGCCTCGATGCTGGTGATAACCGACGGATCGAAGGGGAGTTGGGACCCGGCCGCGGATCAGGACGATCTGGTGGAGACCCGGCGCGCCGAGCAGCACCGGTCGGCGTCCGTCCTGGGCATAACCGGGGAGGTGGTGATGTTGGGCCGGGTGGACGGGGAGTTGGAGTACGGCATGGAGCTTCGGGAGACGCTGTGCTGGTGGATCAGGCGGTTGCGTCCCAACGTGGTGATCACCCATGACCCTTGGAAGCGCTACATGCTGCATCCCGACCATCGGGTGACGGGTTGGGCAGCTACCGACGGGGTGATCGCCGCTCGAGACCATCTCTTCTTCCCGGCCCAGTTGGGCTCAGGGATAGGAAAGCACCGGCCGGACGCGGTGCTCTACTGGCAGGCGGACGAGGTCGACCATCGGGAGGACATCACAGGGTATGTGGATCGGAAGGTCGCCGCCCTCCTGTGCCACTCCAGCCAAACCCAGACCACAATGGACGATGCGGGAGCGTCCGCCGCGCACCGTGAGAGGTTTGCGGCCAGGATCACCCAGCGAGCCGTGGAGGTCGGAAAACCGGCGGGTCTCGCCGCGGCGGAGGCCTTCAAGCTCGTCGTGCCCTGAGGATGACGAACCGGTCCGTTCGAGGGGCGTTTCTGGCCGCCTACCGGGCGGCCCTCCGCTCGGTGGATCCCTGCGTTGTCATCGAGAGGCACCTGTCCGGTTCGGGGGATCGGCTGCAAGTGGGAGGCCACACGGTCGAAGCCAGGCGGGGAGTGCGGATCCTGGCGGTGGGGAAGGCGGCGCACGGCATGGCCCGCGGAGCCGCCGGGTTTCTGTCCTCCCGCCTGGTGGGCGGCTTGATCATCTCCGATCACCACCGGCCCTCTCCCCATCCCCTGTTGAAGGTGATGGTGGGAGACCATCCTTATCCGGGCCGGGCCAGCCTGGCGGCGGGGCGGGCAGCCCTTTCTCTGGCCGCGGAGGGCCATCCCGATGAGTTGCTTCTGGCGCTGGTGTCGGGCGGTGGGTCGTCCCTGATGGAAGTCCCCGCCCCGGGGATCACCTTCGATGACCTGACGGCCGCGGGTCGGGCGCTGGTGACCGGGGGAGTCCCGATCTCGGAGATGAACGTTGTCCGACGGCATCTCTCTTCCATTAAGAACGGGGGGATAGCCCGGGTGGCCGGTGGTCGACCCCTGGCCACCCTGCTCATCTCCGATGTGGTGGACGGTCCCGCCTCGGCGGTGGCCTCCGGTCCCACGCTGGCGGACGGAACCACTCCCGAGGATGCCCGGACGGTGCTGGCCGATTACCGGCTGTCCCAGAGGGTGCCGCCCTCCGTGACGGCTTATCTCGAGTCCTCCCGGCCGGTGGCCCCTCCTTCGGCCCGGCACCCCCACCGGGTGATAGCCGACGGGATGGAAGCGGCGCGGGCCGCCCGCGTCGAACTGGGGGCCCGCGGGATCCCGGCGGAGACGGTGACGCCCCCGGTTGTGGGAGAGGCGGAGGCAGCCGCTCGGCAGGTGATGGAAACCGCCGTGGCGGACCAGGTGAGCGTTTACTGGGGGGAGACCACGGTGAGGATCGACGTCTCCTCGCCGGGACGGGGAGGGCGGAACCAGCACGCCGCCCTGGTGGTCGCCGGGAGGCTGGCCGAGCGGGGACGAGGGGTCTTCGGAGGCTTCGCCACCGATGGCGTGGACGGGGAGAGCGACGCCGCAGGGGGCTTGGTGGACTCGGGGACCATTGAGCGGGGCAGAGCCTCCGGCCTGGATTGGCGGGAACACCTCCGTCGCTACGACTCCTCTTCCTTCCTGGCCTCGTCGGGTGACCTGGTTGTCACCGGACCAACCGGCGTCAACGTGGGCGACCTGTGGTTGGTGGCGGGATGAGCAGGGACGACCGGTCGGAGCCAGGGCGTAAGATGGGGCTGAGATGAGGCATCACCGGTCAGCGGAGCTTTTCGAGCGGGCCAAAAGAGTGCTGGCCGGAGGGGTTTCCAGCCAATTCCGGTCGCACGACCATCCCCATCCCATGTTCTATGAGTCGGGTCGGGGAAGCCGGATCACCGACGTGGATGGCAACACGTTCCTGGACTTCACGCTCAGCCAGGGTCCCCTGATTCTCGGCCACTCCCGGCCTGAGGTGGTGGAGGCTGTGGCCAGGGCGACCGCCTCCGGGCAGATCTTCGCCGGACAGCACCTTGCCGAGGTGGAGTTGGCCGAGACTGTCGGGCGGTTGGTCCCCTGCGCCGACCTGGTGCGGTTCAGCCTGAGCGGCTCGGAGGCGGTGCACGCCGCCATCCGGGCGGCGCGGGTGCACACCGGGAGGGAGCGCTTCCTGAAGTTCGAGGGCCACTATCACGGCTGGTTCGACAATGTGGCGGTGAGTGTCTCCGCTCCTTCTGCGGACGCGCTCGGTTCCCGGCTGCGCCCACGGCCCCTGCCCTGGACGGAAGGCCGTCCGATCTCCTCGGATGCCGAAGTGACCACTGCCTGCTGGAATGACCTGGACGCCGTGGAGAGAGCCCTGGCCTCCGATCCGGACGGAATAGCAGCGGTGATCACCGAACCGGTGATGTGCAACAGCGGCTGCATCCTTCCCGCCAAGGGTTTTCTCGAGGGCCTGCGGTCTCTTTGCTCCTTCTATGGAGCGCTGCTGATCTTCGATGAGGTCATCACCGGATTCCGGCTGGGAATGGCCGGAGCCCAAGGGCATTTCGGGGTGGTTCCCGATCTTGCCACCTTCGGCAAGGCCATGGCCAACGGGTTCCCGATCAGCGCACTGGCCGGGAGGGCGGATGTCATGACGCACGTTGCGGAGGGGAGGGCGCTGCATGCCGGGACCATGAACACCTCGAATCCGACTGTGGCGGCTGCAGCGGCCACCCTGGCCATCCTGGAGACAGAAAGGGTCCATGAACACCTTTACCTCCTGGGCGCCGAGCTCATGGAGGGTCTTCGGCGGGTCTCCATGGAGGCGGGGCAGCCCCTGCGAGTGGAGGGTCCCGGCCCCATGTTCCACGCCGGATTCACGGCCGCCGAGCGAATCCGGGACTACCGGGACACCCTTTCCTACGACACGGCCCGCTACGGGCGCTTCGTGGCAGGGATGCACCGGCGGGGCATAAGATTGATCGGAAGGGGTCTCTGGTACCTGTCGGCGGCTCATACCACAGACGATGTGGATACGGCCCTCGCCGCGGCAGCCGAGGCGCTCTTGGAGATCTGAGAACCACGGAGGCTGGCGAATGGCACCCGAGAAGGAATTGGAAGGGCAGGCGGAGAGCGCCGAGAACCCGGGTCATCATGGCTCGGGGCATCATCACGGGCATGAACACGAGGGATGGTGGCACCAGGTCCGGTACCTGCGCCACGCCCCCCAACTCTGGACGTCACCCGTCAACGAGGCGGTTGTGGGTTTGATCGACCCGGGCGAGGGGGAGACGATGCTGGACGTGGGAGCGGGAATGGGTCCGGCGGTCCTGGCCGCCGCCCGCAGGGTGGGCGAGGGAAGGGTCTTTGCTCTGGACCCTTCACCGCTGATGAGAGGGATCATGAGGTTTCGCCGCCGGAAGGCCGGATTGGCGGACCGCCTGTCGATCAAGAAGGGCAAGGCCGAGGAGATCCCCCTCGAAGACGCCTCCGTGAACGGCGCCTGGTCCATCAACTGCGTTCACCACTGGGGAGATGACGAGGTTGCATGCACGGAGTTGGGGCGGGTGATGAAGCCGGACGGTCGGCTTCTGCTCCTGGATGAGCAATTCAGCGATCCCGCCCATCCCCGGCACGACTCCTACGACGACAGCCGGCACGGTGAGCCGGGGTTCTTCCACGAGATAGACACCGATCGCCTAGGTGGGCTGTTGGAGAAGGCCGGCTTCCGGATCGAACGCGCCGGGGATGAACTGTTGGATGGGGTCCCGGTCAGGCTGATCCACGCCGTTCGCCTCCCGGGTCGGCCCGGATCGTCGTCACCGGTGGGATAGCTCGCCTGGCGCCGGGCCTCCCGAGGAGCGCGGTTGGGTTTGCCTGAACGGCGGGTACTGGTCCCCCATGAGGGGATGACTTACGAGTCCCTGGTGGAAAGTTTCCGGTGGGAGATCCCTGGCCGGTTCAATCTGGGAGCGGCATGCGCCGACCAACAGGATCCCGACGCCTTGGCGTTGGTGGCGGAGCGTCGGCCGGGGAGGATCTCCCGGCGCACTTTCGGGGAGTTGGCCGATCGTTCGGATCGGCTCGCTCGTGGTCTGGCCGAACAGGGGATCGGACGGGGAGATCGGGTGGGGATCGTGGCGCCGCAATCGGTCGAGGTCGGCCTGGCTCATCTCGCTCTGTGGAAACTGGGCGCCGTGTCGCTCCCGCTCGCCTCCCTGTTCGGCCCGGACGCCATTTCCTACCGTCTCTCCGATTCGGGCGCAAAGGCGGCCATCGTCCACCCGGCGAACCGGGCGAAGGTGCACGAGGCGGCGCCCCGCCTGCCGGTGATCGAAACGGGCGCGGAGTTCGACGCCCTCTGCTCCGGCCCGGCTCTTGATCTGGCGCTGGACACCGCGGCAGAGGATCCCGCCTATCTCATATACACCTCCGGCACCACCGGGCCGCCCAAAGGTGCGCTCCATGCCCACCGCTCCCTCTTCGGGCATCTGCCTGCTTTCGAGTGTTACTACGAGTTAGCTCCCCGCCCCGGCGATCTGATCTGGACGCCGGCCGACTGGGCGTGGATGGGCGGTCTGATGGATGTGCTGATCCCTGCCTGGTACTACGGCATCGCTGTGCTAACCGTCGAGGACGATTTCGATCCCGCCGGCTCCTTCCATCTGATGGCGGAGCACGGGGTGACCCTCGCCTTCCTCCCGCCCACCGCCCTGAAGATGATGCGTGCGTCGGGCGCCGCCCGTTCCGATCTGTCGCTCCGGGCCATCTTCACCGCAGGTGAGCCGCTGGGGTCCGAGATGCTGGATTGGGCGGAGCAGACCCTCGGATGCCCCATCAACGAGGGCTATGGACAGACCGAGGCCAACCTGGTGGTGGGCAACTGCGCATCGGTCTGGCCGGTGCGGCCCGGGTCGATGGGTCGGGCGATCCCCGGCCATGAGGTGGTGGTCCAGGACGAGGGCGGGAACCGGCTTCTTGGTGAGGAGGGGGAGATATGCGTGCGCGCCCCCGATCCGGTGATGATGCTCGGCTACTGGAACCGACCGAAGGCCACGGCCGAGAAATACCGGGACGGGTGGCTTCTCACCGGCGATCTGGGGATCGAGGACTCCGACGGCTACCTGTGGTTCGGCAGCCGGAAGGACGATGTGATCACCTCAATGGGGTACCGGATCGGTCCGGGAGAGATCGAGGAGTGCCTCATGGGCCACCCGGCGGTAGCGATGTGCGCGGTGGTGGGGGTTCCCGACGAGATCCGGGGTCATGTGCCGGCAGCCTTCGTGGTTCTCCGCTCGGGCACTGAACCCTCGGAGGGCTTGGCGGCGGACCTTCAGGAGCATGTCCGCACCCGGCTGGCCGCCCACGAGACCCCTCGTCAGGTGACCTTTCTCGACGAGCTTCCCCGGACCACAACCGGCAAGATCATGCGCCGGGCCCTTCGTCCCTCCTGAGGAGTGGCAGCCTCGCCCGGTTGACAAGACGGGAAGGACGTCACATAGTCGCAGCACCCCTGTCCGGGAGCCCGGCGACTCAAAGGCTGACCGGACCTGGCCGCAGCACCTTCGGATCGCGGTCGGCCAACGCCTCGATGACCGTGGAGGCGACGCCTCCCGGGCACTCGCCCGGCAGATAGAGTTCTATCCGGTCACCGAAGATGTCTTGGGCTTCCAGGTGCGAGTGGGCCGGGGAATCCCCCGACCGGTTGGCGGATGTCACGGCGAGTGCGCCGCACAGGTTGAGCAGTTCCAGGGCGACCGGATGATCCGGCATCCGGAGTCCCACGGTCTTCGGGCCGCTGTTCACCGCAGAGCCTCGGGTAGTGAGAACCAACGTCAGCGGGCCGGGCCAGTGAGCATCGGCCAACTCGCGAGCGACTGGCGGAAACACGGCCATTTGCAGGGCGTCGGCCACGGATCCCACCAGCACGGCGATCGCCTTCTCCGGAGGGCGTCCCTTCACCTCGAATAACGCCCGCTGGGCCGGGAGATGGGCGGCAAGCCCGTAGACGGTGTCGGTGGGTATTCCCACCACCCTCCCTTCGGCGAGCAGTTGGCGGGCGCGGCCCAGCAGGGGGTTGGTCACGATCCGACCGGGCCTCCCCACACGAAGCGGGATCGTCCGGCCAGGTCGCGGTGCATCCTGGCGGCGACGCCCCCGGCCATAAATGCCTCCAGCACCTCAGCGGCCTGGCCTTGGCCGACTTCAACGGCCACCGTCCCGGATGGCCTCAGCCAATCGCAGACCTCGGCAGCCAGCCTCTCCAGTATCTCGGTGCCCCGCGGCCCGGCCACCAGCGCCGGGTAGGGCTCGGCTCTCACCTCGGCGGGAAGGCCAGGCCACTCCGACTCCGCAACGTAGGGCGGATTGGAGACCACTATGTCCACCTCGCCCCGCAAGGAACCAGGCATGGCGTCGAACAGGTCGCCTTCCCGCAACTCGATCCGGTCGGCCACCCAGCGGTTGGCCCTGACGTTCTCCCGGGCCAATTCCAAGGCCTCGGGACAGAGTTCGGTGGCCACCACCCTCGACCGGGGGTAAGTGTGGGCCAGCGCCAGCGCCAGAGCGCCCGAGCCGGTCCCGATGTCCGCTATCACCGATGGCACGGAGGCAGGGACCAACCGGGTGACCAGTTCCCACAGCTGCTCCGTCTCGGGTCTGGGTATCAGCGCCCTCTCGTCCACGGCCACTCGTATCGGGCCAAAGTCCACGTACCCCTCCAGGTATTGGAGCGGGACTCCCGATTGGCGTTTTCTGATCAGCGTCTCGGTCGCAGCCGCGATCGTTGGGGGCAGGGGCCGGTCGGCCTCCACCTGGTCGTCGGTGAGAGTCTCGATCAAGCGCCGCACCTCGTGGTAGGGAAGCCGACTGCGCCGGGAGATCTGCAGGGGTGACGGCGCCAGGGAAACCATCGGGGTCGAGTTGGTCACTCCGAGGGCGGCGCCGAGAGTGAGGAGACCAGTCTTTCGGACCGGTCCCGGGCCGCCAACTCGCCGGTCATCTGGTCGATCTCCCCTTCAAGCACCTTGTCGAGCGACTTCAGGGTCAGCCCGATGCGATGGTCGGTTACGCGGTTCTCCCGGAAGTTGTAGGTGCGGATCTTCTCCGATCGGTCGCCACCCCCCACCTGGGACCTTCTCTGGCCGGCGATGCCGGCTTGGCGGCGCTCTATCTCCAACTGGTACAGGCGGGCGCGCAGCACGCGGAAGGCCTTTTCCTTGTTCTGGAACTGACTCTTCTGATCCTGGCAACTCACCACCAGACCGGTGGGGAGATGGGTGATGCGGACCGCCGAATCCGTGGTGTTGACCGACTGGCCGCCGGGCCCGGACGAGCGGAACACGTCCACCCGGACTTCATCGGGGCTCACCTCCACCTCCACCTCGTCGGCCTCCGGCAAGACGGCAACGGTGGCCGTGGAGGTGTGGACCCGCCCCTGTGACTCGGTCTTGGGCACCCGCTGCACACGGTGCACGCCGCCTTCATAGCGAAGCATTCCATACGATCCGCGACCCTTGACGGCGAAGGAGACTTTGCTGTATCCGCCCACTCCAGAGGGAGAGGCGTCCATCTCCTCCGTCCGCAGACCGTGCCGGTCGGCGAACTTCTGGTACATCCGAAGCAGATCACCGGCCCAGATGGCGGCTTCGTCGCCTCCGGCCGCCGCCCTGATCTCCAGGATCACGTCCCGATGGTCGTCGGGGTCGGCGGGGACCATGAGGATCTCCAACTCCTTCTCCAGGCACACGGCGTCGCGACGCCGTTCCTCGGCCATCTCCAGCAGTTCGTCGCGGAGCCCCGGGTCGGACTGGGCCAACTCCTCCGCCTCCCCGGCCTCCTCCACTGCTGCCAGCCAGGCGCGGGCGGTCTTCACGATCGGCCAAAGCTCCGCCCGGCGCCGGCCCGCTTCGGCCAGCCGCCGGTGGTCGGAGATGACATCCGGCTGCGCCATGGACCTCTCCACCTCGGCCAACTGCCGCTCCAACACGGGGATGCGCTCCCGCCAAACCGGATCGGTCATCGCCTCAGGGCTTCCATAACCACCGAGGGTATGGCTCCGGTGGTCACCAGACGGTCGGATTCGGCGGCGTCCACCGCCGCCAGCAGGCTGGTCATGGCCACCTCGACCTGGTCCGGGGCGGGTTGATTGGTGGTTAGCTTCTGCAGCCACAGCCCGGGCGCCGCAAGCCATCTGCCCAGGACCTGCGACTGTTTCCTCCCGGCAAATTTGAGGATCTCATAAGCGATGGCCGCGATCACCGGGATAAGGATCACCCGGCTGAGGATCAGGACCAGCCAACCGGGGTTGCCTACCAGGGCGAAGGCCAGTATCGAGATGATCACGACCAACAAGAGGAAGTTGGTCCCGCACCGCGGATGCTCGGGCGGGTGCTTGAGAACGGTCTCCACGGATAGAGACTCTTCCTGCTCGTAGGCATGAATGGTCATGTGCTCGGCGCCGTGGTAAGCGAATACCCTCTTGATGTCCGCCATCCGGCCGATCGCCCACAGATACCCGATGAACAGGCCAAGTCGGATGACCGCTTCCAAGAACCCGAACGCCAACCCGGATTCGCCCGCCGTCAGCCGGGCGACGGTGGCGGGAACCACCATGAAAAACGCCACGAAGAAGGAGAGAGCCACCGCCATCCACACCCAGAGTTGCCAGCCGAGCGTTTCCCGGGGGCCCTCGGCTCCGTCCGGATCTTCCCCCGGTTCCTGGGCGGCGATCTCCGCGGACCAGGCCAGGGAGCGGAATCCCAGGTTGAGAGATTCAAACAGGACCAGGATGCCTCGCAGGAAGGGGACTCGAGCAGCCCAGCTTCGGGTGGAGAGGCGGGGAAGCTCCCTCCGCTCGGCCACGATCACGCCATCCGGGCGTCGAGCCGCCACAGCCCAGGCCTCCGGGGCGCGTACCATCACACCCTCGATCAGGGCTTGCCCCCCTACCGTCAGTAATTCGGATTGAGGCGCAGGGACAGGTTGGGATTCGGCCCTCAAAGCGAACAGGGGTTGGTTAGGCGCCGTCGGTCCTCAGCACCTCGGGTCCTGTTTCCGGAGTTGACTCTCCGGCGGCGGGTGTCGAAGACCCCTCGGCGTCCGCCTCCTCGGGGGCGGACGAAGGTGCTTCAGTTAGAGCGGTGGTTCTCTTGCGGTACCGCTTGGAGCGGACTTCGGCCGCTTTTCCGTAGCGCCGCTGGAAATGCTCCACCCTTCCGCCGGTGTCGACCAGCCTCTGCTCTCCGGTGTAGAAGGGGTGGCACTCGTTGCACAACTCCACGCTCATGGCGGGTGGCCTGGTGGTCCTGGTCACGAAACTGGCGCCGCAGGAGCAGGTGACCGTGGTCAGGTCGTATTGGGGATGTATGCCTGTTTTCATACCGATCTCACTCGATCTCCGGTGTTTCTGGCAACCTCGGCCAAGAACACCTTGTTGGAAGGGGAACTCTGGAGTTTATCGATCAGCAACTCGATAGCGGCACTCGGGTCGAGCGAGAGAAGCACCCGCCGGAGTTTCCAGACCTGAGGCAGTTCGTCTACGGTGAACAGCAGTTCTTCCCGCCGGGTGCCGGACAACTCGATGTCCACCGCCGGATAGATCCGCTTGTCGGCGAGCTTGCGGTCCAGGCGCAGCTCCATGTTGCCGGTGCCCTTGAACTCCTCGAAGATCACTTCGTCCATCTTGGACCGGGTCTCCACCAGGGCGGTGCCCAGGATGGTCAGACTCCCGCCTTCCTCTATGTTGCGGGCCGCTCCGAAGAATCGCTTGGGCGGATAGAGGGCGGTGGCGTCGATTCCGCCCGACAGCATCCGTCCCGATGCGGGGGCCGCCAGGTTGTGGGCGCGGGCCAGACGGGTTATGGAGTCCAACAGGATCACCACGTCCAGTCCGGTCTCCACCATGCGCTTGGCGCGCTCCAGAGCGAGATCGGCGATCTGGGTGTGCTGCTCGGCGGGCCGGTCGAAGGTGGAGTACACCACATCACCCTTGACCGATCTTTGCATGTCGGTCACCTCTTCGGGACGCTCGTCCACCAGCACCACCATCAGCCGGCACTCCGGATTGTTGATGATTATCGACTGGGCGATTTCCTTGAGCACGGTGGTCTTACCGGCCTTGGGTGGGGAGACGATCAGTCCCCGCTGCCCCTTGCCTATCGGAGAGATGAGGTCGATGAGGCGGGCCAGGGTTCGATTGGGCATTCCCTCCAACTCCAAGCGGAGCCGCTGATCGGGGAAGAGGGGTGTCAGCCTATCGAACTTGGGGCGACGCATTGCCTCGCCGGGGTCCATCTTGTTGACATGTTCCACTCTCACCATGCCGGGGTACTTCTCCTGTGAGCGAGGAGGCCTGATCGGTCCGCCCACCAGATCACCCTTGCGAAGCTGCATGCGGCGGATAAGCCCGGCGGAGACGTAGACGTCCCTCTCGCCCGGCCCGTATCCCGACACCCGGAGGAAACCGTAACCCTCGGGGAGGATGTCCAGCAGCCCTTCCCTCACCTCCATCTCGCTTTCGGGGATGTTGGAGTGAGAAGACTGCCGTCGGCCCCGTCCGCGTCGGCGTCGACCTCCGCCGGAATGTGAAGGCCCCGGGTTCTCGGTCACCTTGAAATCAAAGTCCGGGGAGGCCCCTTCCGACGGACGACGGCTGTCGTCCTGGGAGGCGCCGCCCTGGGATCGTCTGGAGGCCGGGGATGGGGGCACCGGCGCGGGAGGCGCCTGCTGGCGTCCACCGCTGCGCGCCCTGGATGCCTGAGGTGCCTTGCCGCCGCCCGGGTTGGATTCGGCGCTGCTGCCTGTTATGGCCTTTATCAGCTGTTCCTTTCCCATCCCGCCGGAGTCGATGCCGATCGCCGAGGCGATTTGGCGCAGGTCATTGACCGATTTGGAAAGGAGTTGTCCGTTTTCGGATTCACTGGTCATAGAGGATTCCTCATCTTCTCGAAGTTTCCGAATTGTCTATTGCTTACTCTGCGGAGGTATGGGGCTGTAACGCGTTACAGAAAACCGCCTTGAAAAGATTCTTGGGTGTTCGCCGCCGGACCCAAATGGGCGGACGAACCAGACGGGGCCCACTATAACAGATCGAGCGTCCACATGTCAAACTCATAAACGGACGCCCCCCGGTCCGGCCGGGGGCCACCGGTTGGCCCGGGCTAGCGGCGGGTCTCCTCCAGAAGGGACAAGAGCCTGCCAAGCCGGGCGGGGATCACGGTTATCCACTCCGGCCGCCGGGAGAGGTCGGCCAGGCGGGAGGGCGGATCGGGGGACGAGCCCACCGCCTCCGCAACCGCTTCGGGGAACTTGGCGGGATGAGCCGTGGCGATGCTCACCACCTCCTCGCCGGCCGCCCGCAGAGGTTCCGCCATAGCCCAACCCAGGGCGCTGTGGGGGTCGAGCAGCAGTCCGTGCTTGCGGTGGACGGCGGCGATTACCTCTACTATGGACCGGTCGTCCAGCCATCCCGCTTCGAAGTCCTCGGACAGGCGGGAGTGAAGCTCTTTGTCGAGCCGGAGTTCGCCGCGGCTTCGGTAGGAGTCCATCATCTCCGACATCCACCCGCCCCGCCGGGAACCCAGTTCAAACAGGTATCTCTCCAGGTTGGAGGGGATTTGAATGTCCATGGCCGGAGCCAGAGTGGGACGCACCTCATCGATGGAGAGCAGACCCTCGGAGATGAGTCGGGTCAGTCCCCGGTTGTGGTTGTTGGCCACCACCAGCCGCCCGACCGGTCCACCCATCCGGCGGGCCGCCCATCCGGCCAGTACGTTGCCGAAATTGCCGGTGGGAACCGAGAAGTTGACCTTCCGGCCCAGTCGGTGCCCCACCCACAGGTAGTAGGCGATCTGGGCGAGGATCCGCGCCCAGTTGATCGAGTTGATGGCGGCCAGGGCCATCCGGCGCCGCACCGCCGCGTCGGCGAAGGCCGCCTTGACCAGGTCCTGGCAGTCGTCGAAAGTACCTTCCACCGCCACTGCGTGGACATTGGGAGAATCCACGGTCGTCATCTGCCGACGTTGGATCTCGGAGACCCGACCTTGCGGATAGAGGATGACGATGTCGATGGCGGCCCGGTCCCGGCAGGCCTCGATGGCTGCGGAGCCGGTGTCCCCGGAGGTGGCGCCCAGCACGAGAATCCGCTTTCCCTGGATTTCCAGCAGTTGATCGAACAGCCTTCCCAGCAGTTGGAGGGCGTAGTCCTTGAAGGAGAGGGTCGGCCCCGCCGTCAGGTCCAGAAGCCATCGCCTCTCGGCCACCTCAAGGAGCGGCGCGGGCCCTTGCGGTCCGAAGTCGGAGTAAGCCTCGGCGGCCAGCCGGGGGAGGTGTTCGGACAGCAGACTGTCCCCCATGAAGGGGGCGGCGACGGCGGCCACCATCTCGTGATAAGACGCCTCCGGCGCCAGCCGTGGAGCCTCCGGCCACCGAACGGGAACGTAGAGTCCCCCGTCGGGCGCCGGACCGGCCAACAGGATCTCATCGAAAGAGGCGGGCTCGGCTCCCCCCCGGGTCGAGACGTATTTCACAGCCGGCCCGAGCCGGCGGTGATCTCCATCAGGGACCGGCGCCCGCTACTCGAATGGTGGCGGCCACCTGCCTCACCACCCCCAGCGCCTCCAGGTCCTTGACGGCCGCCCGGTGGTTGGTCTCCCGTGCATGGTGGGTGACCAAGAGGAGCGTGGCGTAGTCTCCCCTTCCGTCCTGCCACACCGACATGATCGACACCTGGTGGATCCCGAACACGGCCGCGATCCGGGCCAGGACTCCCGGGCGGTCCCTCACCTCCAGGCGCAGGTACCACTGGGTCTCCACCTCTGAGAAATCCCTCACGTCCCCGTTGCCGAATCGAACCCGGGGGGCCACCTTGGTGCCGGCCAGGAATTCACGGGAGGCGAGGATCACATCTCCCAGCACTGCGGTGGCGGTGGGCTCCCCTCCCGCTCCCGGGCCCAGGAACAGAAGCTCGCCTATGGAGGGTCCCTCCAGGAAGACCCCGTTGTTGGCCCCGCGGATCAGCGCCAGGGGGTGGTCCAACGGCACGAGGGCGGGGTGGACTCGTACTGCCGGCCCTTGGGGTGAACTCTCCGCCACGGCCAGCAACTTGATGGTGTACCCAAGCTGGCGGGCAAAGCCGAGATCCTGTGAGGCGAGGTCGGCGATTCCTTCGGTGTGGACGCGGTCGATACTCACCCATCGGCCGAAAGCCAGGCCTGCCAGGATGGCGGCCTTGGCAGCCGCATCGCTCCCGCTCACGTCGGCGGTTGGATCCGCCTCGGCGTATCCACGTCGCTGCGCATCGGCCAGGGCCTCGTCATAGGGCATGCCCTCGGAGTCCATGGCGGTCAGGATGAAATTGGTGGTCCCGTTGACGATTCCCATAACCCGCTCGATCCGCTCGCCGGCCAATGACTCCGACAGTGGGCGGATCAGGGGTATTCCTCCTCCAACAGCCGCCTCGAAGAGGAGGGAGACCCCTTTCGCCGCCGCCCGGGCGAACAACTCGGGTCCGTGGAGCGAAAGGAGTTCCTTGTTGGCGGTTATCACCGGTTTGCCCAGATCCAGGGCGGAGAGAACCATCTCCCGGGCGGGATCGACCCCTCCCATCAACTCCACCACCAGGTCGACTTCAGGGTGTGAGACCACCAGGTCGGCCCGGTCGACGATGTACCGGGAGGGAAAGAGGCGGGGTTTGCCCAACTCCCGCACCGCAACGGCCCGCAGTCGCAGATCGATGCCGGACTTGGCGAGTATGGCTTCCCGGTCTTCCAGCAGCCGCCTGGCCAACTCTCCGCCGACGGTGCCTCCCCCCAGGATGCCTACGCCTATTTCCATAGCGGGAATGCTAGAGGCAATCAGTTAGCCTTCGGCAAACGTAATCGCCCCCTAAGACCAAGTGGTCATGGCCGGACCCCTGCCTTTTCATCTTCTTCCCGTCACCTCCGAGGTGGTTGACGGACGCCTGACGGTGGGTGGCTGCGACCTGGTCGGCTTGGCGGAACGGTACGGGACTCCCTTGTTCGTCTATGACGAAGCGCACCTGCGCCACCGTTGCCGGGAGGCGTCGGAGGCCTTCGGTGGGGGAGTCTCCTACGCGGCCAAGGCCTTCTTGTGCCTGGCCATGGCCAGGCTGGTGGAATCGGAGGGCCTGGGCATGGACGTGGCCACCGGAGGGGAGTTGGCGATGGCCCTGCGGGCGGGCTTTCCACCCTCCAGGCTGGTCTTCCACGGCAACAACAAGTCAGTGGAGGAACTGACCATGGCGATCGAGTCGGGCGTGGGCAGGGTGGTGGTTGACTCCTTCGACGAGATGGATCGAATCGACCGGCTTCATTCCCGGATGGGATGTGCGCCGGTGGACGTCCTGATCCGGATCACACCGGGGGTGGACGCTCACACCCATGAGTTCGTGGCCACCGGTCACGACGACACCAAGTTTGGCTTCACGGTGTCGTCGGGCGCGGCCGACCGGGCCGTGCGCAGGGCTAAGGAGGCTCCCTCCATGAACGCCCGGGGGGTGCACGCCCACATCGGCAGCCAGGTCTTCCGGCTCGAGTCGTTCCGGGAGGCCGCCCGGATCGTGTCGAGTATGGCTGCTCCCTTCGGCTTGGAGGAGTTGTCCCTAGGAGGCGGGTTGGGGGTCCCCTATGTGGAGGGAGAGTCGGCGCCGACCATCGGCGAGTGGGCCGAGGCTCTGGTGGGGGCCTGCCGGGCCGAGGGAGTCACGGGAACGATCATGGCCGAGCCGGGGAGGGCGATCGCGGCTGCGGCGGCGATCACTCTCTACCGGGTGGGGACCATCAAGGAGATTCCGGGCGTGCGCACCTACCTGGCGGTGGACGGAGGCATGAGCGACAACCCCCGGCCGGTGCTGTACGGGAGCGGCTATGAGGTGTTCCTGCCCCGGGCGGTGCGCGCCCCGAGGGAGCGGGAGGTGACGGTGGTGGGGAAGCACTGTGAGAGCGGCGATCGACTGGTTACCTCGGGGTGGCTTCCCGGAGAGGTCGAGGTGGGCGATGTCGTCGCCACCCCGGTCACCGGCGCCTACGGCCACTCGATGGGCTCGGGCTATCAGAAGGTCCCCCGGCCCCCGGTGGTATTCGTCTCCGACGGGGAGTCCCGTCTCGTGGTGCGCCGAGAGGAGTACGACGACATGTACCGCCTGGAGGTGGGATGACGAGGGCGAGCGCCCCGGAGTAAGGGGAGCTAGCTGACCGCCCTTTGGGCAGGGGAGGGGTCGTGGCCCTCGGCAGCCATCCTGGTGGCCTCCACGCTGGCTTTGAGTGCGGCCAGCAGGTCGACGACCTCCCCAGGCTCGGTGGCGGCGTCCACCGAGACGACTTCCTTTCCCTCCACTTTGAGACGGGCCGCCTCCTCGATGTTCTCCCTGGTCTTGTCCTTGTAGTCATCACCCACGAAGGGGCCGCTCATCGTCTCTATGAGAAGCTTGGCCATCTCCACCTCCTCGGGGCGGATCTCTGCCTCGTCGTGGTCTTCGGGGGCGGGTATCTCGCGGATTTCATCAGGCCAGAACATGGTCTCCAGCAGGAGACTCTCCTCCTGGAAGCGAAGCGTCGAGAGATGCTCCTTGCCTCGCATGGAGAATCGGGCCACCCCCACCCTTCCCGCCGCGCGGAGCGCCTCCAGGAGGATCCGGTAGGCGCGCAGGCCGGTCTTCTCGGGCTTCAGGTAGTAGGAGGACTTGTAGTAAACGGGATCGATCTCCGTGCCTTCCACGAACCTGATCACCTCGATCAGGGGGAGGCCCTTCTTGCCCATCCCGGCCGCGGACAACTCCGAGTCGGTGAACACCACATAGGCGCCGCGATCCACCTCGTAGCCGCGCACGATCTCACTCCAGGCGACTTCCTGGCCGTCGGCTTCGGCCACCCTCTTGTAGCGGATGGGGCTCCGGTCGCTCTGGCGCAACTGCTTGAACTTGGGCCGCCGGTCCTCGGTGGCCGAGTAGAGGACCACCGGGATGCTCACCAAGCCGAAGGAAATGGCACCTTTCCAAACGGGACGCATCAGATTCCCGATTGTACCGGTCTTTCCTGTTGGGTCCCTCAAAGGCATGGAAAGGAGGTGCCGCCGATCCGCCAACCTCAGCGATTCTTCGCTGGGCGATTAGGTATCTCAAAACCCACCTCGGCACCACCCATGGGGGAAGTCTTGGCCCAGACGTGGCCACCGTGAAGTTCAATGACCTGTTTGACGATGGCGAGACCTAGACCCGACCCTGGTCTGGCCCTCGCCTCTGTCGAGCGGTAAAAACGTTCAAACACCAGTGGTTGGTCCTTGGTCGGGATTCCAGGGCCGGAGTCGTGGACTTCAAGGCGGCCGCCCCGGGTGAGGATCCGAATTGGCGTTCCATTGGGGGTGAATTTGATGGCATTACCTACTAGGTTGTCGATGGCTCGCTGGAGCGATCCAGGTTGACCTAGCAAGGGTTCTCGAGCCGATGCGTCTGTGGCTATTTTGCGGCCTGTGCGCCTGCGCGCCCGGACGGCGGCATCGCAAGCCAAGTCTGCTAGGTCAAGTGTCGTCATTGGTTCGTCGACGACACCGGGTTCTCCGACCAATTCCACTAATTCCCCCACAAGGTCGGTGAGTTCGTTTAGTTCGGCATCGACATCTGCCAGGACCCGACGGCGGTCATCCGGATCAAGAGGCTGGACGTGCTGCAACAACTCGACATTGGCCCGGATGCTGGTCAGCGGGGTGCGTAGTTCGTGACCTGCGTCCGCTGCTAGCCGCTTCTGTTGTTGGCGCGACGCCTGCAAAGCCTTGAGCATGGAATTGAAGCTGCGTGCTAAGATGCCGACTTCGTCATCTCGATCAACGTCAATGGCCGCTTCGAAGTCCTGTGTTAAGCCGACGCGCTCTGCGGCGTCTTTCAACTGCTCAATGGGGCGCAAGGCTCTGCGGGTCAATAACCACGCTGCGGTGGCTGTGGCTAGGGCCACCATAGCTCCTAGCGGGATCGTTTGGCGGAGCAGGTTGTTGAGGACCCGGTCGGTCTCGCTTAGGTCTCGGGCGATTTGGACGGCGCCCTCGTCGCTAATGGATGCGGTTAGTATCCGGAAGCGCTGCCCGTCAATCTCCGTTGTGCGGCGCACGGAGGCAACTCCATCAGCGGCTATTTGTCTCTCCGCTTCATCAACCGGTAGTCGAATATCACTGATACTGAAGATTGGTTGTCCCTCACTGTCCAGAATCTGGACGTGAGCATCGAAGTCGGCTAAGTCGACGATGCCAATGAAGGGCCGGGTGCCTGGCTCTCTTTGGGCACTGAGGCCCGCGGGGTTCTCCGCGATGCCCGAGACCGTCTGGGCTCTTCTCTCCAGAAAGTCGTCGAGTTCCTGATGTAACTCCCGCTGTGTGAAGAAGTAGCTGCCACTAACAGACAGCCCAACACCGAGCAACACGCCGATGAAGGCAAGCAATCCGACGCGGGTTTGCAGGCTCACGGATCACGCGCGACATAGCCGACTCCTCGCACAGTATGCAAAAAACGTTCACCGCCGTTGGCCTCTAGCTTGCGGCGGAGGTATCCGATGTAGATGTCGAGGGACTTCGAGGCGGTTTCGAAGTAGAAACCCCACACCCGCTCGTAGATCACGTCTCGGCTGAGGACAATACCTTTGTTTTCCATCAGTAGCTCCAGGAGGTCGAATTCGGTCTTTGTTAGACGAACGGGAAGGCCAGCGCGGTCAACGGTTCGGCCAGCGCGATCTAGCTGTACATCGCCGACGCTAAGTACGTCCCGGACATCTCGGGAGAGTGCGACCCCAGTCACTTTGGCGCGGCGCAATAATGCCCTGATACGTGCCAACAATTCGTCCAAGGAGAACGGTTTTGCTAAGTAGTCGTCGGCACCAGCGTCCAAGCCCTCCACACGATCATCTACGGTGTGGCGCGCCGTCAGCATAAGCACGGGTGTGCGGTTACCGACGCTACGGAGCCGGCGACACACCTCCAGACCGCTTAGGAATGGCATGGCCACGTCGAGAATGACAAGGTCCGCCTCTTGCTGGACGAGCATCTCCCACGCTTCAGCACCATCGACCGCTAGGCGCACGTCGTAGCCCTCATGGTTCAGGGTCCTCTTCAATGCCTTACCAATGGCGGGATCATCCTCGGCGACCAGGATGCTCGGGTGGATCATGGTTAGGCGACAGTAATGCAATGTCTGCAGTAACAGGAGACACAGTGACGGATTCTTAGGCGATTCTTACTCTGGGCCGTCGGCCGATGGCACCACGTCCGCCCCAGGAGCAGTAGGTAGGGTGGCGTCACCATAGTTCTCCATTGACTAGCCCCTAAACTGTCCCGACTTTCATAGGGAGTGAGGTGCCCCCCCTTTCATTGAGTCGAGCTTCTTGAACTTGGTTGTGGCAGCAGTCACAGTTCAACATTCTGTTGCTATCAGGAATTGTGGAGACAAGCACCCACGCAAAGCCATATCACTGGTGACTAGGGAGGGATTCTGCCCTCCGCAACCGTTTAACGCTCCCCACAGATCCCGCCGAATAGGTGCTCCCATCCATGTAGCGGATGAGACCACTCGCCTTGTCTACCGCTATGTGCGCTCCGATCACGGCGTTCCAACTCTGGTTCCACCCAAAACTCGATCAAGGGGCGAGACGCTTGGTGGCTCTTAGGGCCGATTCATATTCGATTCTTTTGCATTCTTTAACCCTCTCTTACGATGCCTCTCTTCAATAGGCGGATACAAGTTCACAAAGTCCCAATACAAGGAGGGCACATGAGTTACTCCAGCCGCCACTTAAGGTTGCGAGAAGGGATCCGCACTTCGAACATCTCACGCACTGTCCTTTACGCATCCGCCGCGCTGGCGCTAATTCTGGCTAGCTGCGGTCATGATACAGAGTCCAGTGGCATCGCAACCCTAGTGGAGGAAACTCCCCCGGCAGAAGCCAGACCTATGTCAGAAGATACCCAGACTGCGGATGTCCCCACGATGCCAGAGGGAACCGTCGAGGAGAATACAGAGACAACCATCGGGACGACGGAAGGAATGGGAGAGGATGCGGGCGCCGATCTCCCGCCCGAAGAGCGCCTTCTGAGTTTCGCTGATTGCATGCGCGAGAACGGCGTGAATTTTCCGGACCCTGTCGTCGAACCTGACGGCAGCGTGACATTCGGTTTCGCGCCGGGTACCGGCGACATGGGCGACGTGGAGGAACCGCCGGACTTACAGACGGCAGGCGCGGCCTGCATGGGGTTGCTGCAGGGTGTGACCTTCGAAACCGGTTCAGGGAGCTTCGATACGACTGCCCTGGAAGACTCGCTGCTTGAGTTCGCCCGTTGCATGCGGGATAGAGGGGTGGACATGGGCGACCCCGATTTCAGTGTGCCCGGCGGCAGCGGATCCATTATCGTTTGGGACCTTTCCGGCGATGGTTCTGCTGATGGTGGGGGCAAGGGTTCAGGGGCAGGACCCTTCGGGGAGGGCATTGACTTGGGGGATCCTGACGTTATGGCAGCTTTCGAGGTGTGCCAGGACGCAATCAATACTGGCCAAACCGGGGGCGGGGGATGAGGAGACGGATCAAATCCGTGAAGTGGAGGCATGGCAGAACAACGCATCTACTTCTCGGTGCAGCCTTGATAGTGGCCGGAGGTATTGCTGCGACACTCTACAGCGGCCTGGGCTCCGACCGAACCGACAATCCCAGGCTGCAATCGGCTCTCAAGTCAACCGCCGTGGCGCGGCGAGATCTAGCGCAGTACCTCGAAATCTCCGGAACCCTCGACTACGCGGTTACAGGAAACCTCACAGCCCGCAGCAATGGCGTGCTGGGCGAACTCGCCTTGGAAGGAGCCTTAGTCAAGAGGGGCGATCCGCTCTATGTTGTTCTAAGCCACCCCACAGCCGCACAAATAACCGAAGCTCAGCAGCGCTTGGAATCGGCTTTGAATAGGTTACTGGACGCCGAAGAGCAACTGAGAGCTAGGTTGGCTGGAGCATCCGTGGCCCAAATCGCAACCGCTCGGGCGAGGGTAGCTCAGGCGATCGAGCGACGGGCCGAACTCCTAGAACCCACTGACACCGCCTCCATCCACGCAGCCGAGGCCGCCGTCCTCGCTGCACGTCAGGCACTTGACGGGCTCCAGAACCCTACTCCAGCGACGCTCGCCGATGCCAGAACCCGACTCGCACGAGCCGAACACCACTTGGCCGTTCTAAACACCGAACCTGACCGCCACCTTGGCCTCCCGCAGGAGGTGCAGGGCACTCAAGCTGACGTTGAAACCGCCGAAGCTGCCGTCCTCACAGCGCAGGAATCTCTTGATGACCTTCTCAACCCGGTGAGTCAGGAAGAACTAACTGCACTTGAGCAGGCCGTTGCCACCGCGCAGGCCGCGCTTGACAATGCCCACCGTGGAGAGGCTGAATTAGCCCACAGTTGGCAAGCCCTGGTCGTCATGTACGGCAATAAGCCGATGTACCGAACCATGTCCTTAGGCGATGAGGGTCCCGATGTGCGCCAGCTTGAGGAGAATCTGGCCGAACTCGGCTTCGCCAATATCAGCGGGTTCAGCATCGATGGCTCATATGACGAGGCCACCTCAAACGCTGTGCGCGCCTGGCAGAGTTCCATCGGTACCTATGTGGACGGCGAAGTCGGTAGGGCCGACGTGCTCTTCGTACCAGGCCCTTTGCGGGTCAATTCATGGCACCCCGGCGTTCAAGTCGGTCAAGACGTCGTGGCGGGAACACAACTCGCCAGCTTTGTGGTGACTGAGAGACAGATTGATGGGACCATGGCCAGCACGGAGCGCGTAATCGCGCTTCTCCCACTCTCCGAGCGTGACCTCCTCAACGACGGCGACCCCGTGAACGTGAAGTTTCCCGACAGCAGTGACATCACCGGTACCGTGACCTCAATCAATCCGACCCCCCATACCGATGGGAAAGGCGGAGTCTTCGTGGAGATCACTATCACCTTCCTTGAGCGAGCCCCTGCGGTCTGGATCGGTGCGGCGGTGGACGTTGAAATAGTCAAGACGTTGGTGCAAGACGCGTTCGTGGTGCCCGCAACTGCTCTTCTGGCCCTCTCAGAAGGCGGATACGCTGTCGAGGTGTTGCGTCACGACGGCACCACAGAACTGATCGGTGTGGAGACGGGACTCTTCTCCAACGGTGACGTGGAAGTCCGAGGGATTGGTCTCGAAGAAGGCATAGGGGTCGTGATCCCGCGATGAAAATGAGCATTGGCAAGTTCTCGCAATCTTCAACGAGTGGCGCCTCGGTAACAGCGCTTGAGCTGCGCGATGTCTCAAAGCTGTATCCAGGATCACCGCCCGTAAAGGCCCTTGACGGAGTGTCAGTCCGAATCTCTAAAGGGGAGATGGTAGCTGTGGTAGGGCCATCAGGTAGCGGGAAGTCCACACTGCTGCACATCATGGGCACGCTCGACATTCCCACGAGTGGGGTCGTCCTTATCGAGGGAGTCGACAGTTCGAGCCTTGACGATAACGCCCTAGCGGCTGTTCGAGGCAGTCGCGTGGGATTCGTATTTCAGCGCTTCCTCTTGCTGCCAGATGCCTCGGCCCTAGATAATGTAGCCAACGGCCTGCTGTACAACGGGACCCCCCGTAAGCAACGGAGGGAAGCCGCCGTAGCTTGCCTGGAACGCGTAGGACTCGCTTCCCGTGCACACCACCGACCTCACGAACTCTCAGGGGGTGAGATGCAGCGGGTGGCTTTGGCCCGCGCTCTAGTTCATTGTCCGGCGTTCATCCTAGCGGACGAACCAACCGGGAACTTAGACTCCGCAAGCTCCAAAGCGATCATGGACCTCCTGTTTTCTTTTCACGACGAGGGCCGCACGATCATTGTGATAACCCACAACGAGGAGATTTCTGCCCTTCTTCCCCGTGAACTGAGATTGCTAGACGGCCAGGTGGTAGCTGACACAACTAGGAGGGTCCACGCACAGTGAAGCCACTGCCTGAAGGCCCCTCATTGATGTCCCGAAGCAGGCTTTCCATTACCGAGGTCGCTCGCATTGGACTTGATTCACTCGCCAACCGTCGTCTACGGGCCGCACTCTCGGCTCTAGGCATCGCCATTGGTGCTGCCTCGCTGGTGAGTGTGCTCGGCCTTTCGGAGTCCTCCCGGTCTGACCTCAGGGATCAGCTAGCCGCCCTCGGAACAAACCTATTGAACATCAATGCCGGTACCGGATTCGGAGTTGGAGATGCTTCGCTGCCCGGAACGGCGACCACCACGGTCGACCGTCTGCCGACAGTTGAAGCCAGTTCGGCTGTTTATGCAATGGATGTCGGGGTATACCGCAACGATCTTGTACCAACCAACCTCACAGGTGGGATCAGGGTATACGCGACAGACACGCAGCTTCTTGAGACCCTCAACGGCTCAATAGCGCATGGCTCATTCCTCACCGCTGCGAGCCTAGAGTATCCCGTTGCCGTGATCGGAGCCGTTGCCGCAGAACGCTTAGGCATCCGCGACTTGGATACACCGGTGCGGGTCTGGCTCGACAACCGCTGGGTGCACGTCGCGGGGGTGCTGGACCCTTTCGGATTGGCTGCCGATCTCGACAGAGCCGTCTTCATCGGGCACCTCGGCGCCGAGTCTAAGTATGACGCTGCCCTTGAACCATCAACCATCTACGTCCGCGTCGACCCGCGATTCCTTGACGAGACTCGCGCCCTTCTGCCACCCACGATTGACCCTGAGAATCCCGAGGAGGTGGAGATCAGCCGACCGTCAGATCTACTGGAGGCCCAAGCCTTAGCGGAGAACGCCTTCACTGTACTGTTTCTCGGCCTTGGAGCCGTGGCTCTACTGGTAGGCGGCATCGGCATTGCCAACGTGATGGTCATGGGTGTTATGGAGCGTCGGCTCGAGATCGGTCTTAGGCGTGCCATTGGAGCTACAAGGGCCCACATCCGACAGCAATTCCTAACGGAGGCTCTGGCCCTGGCAACAGCAGGAGGGATCGGCGGAATCCTGCTGGGAGTAGGGATAACACACTTCTACTCCGTATCTCAGGGATGGCGTACCATCATCCCGCCGGTCGCCGTAGTCGGTGGTATCGCCGCAGCCCTATTTATCGGTGCGTTGGCCGGCGTCTATCCCGCAATCAGAGCCGCCCGAATGTCCCCTACCGAGGCGATGCGGACCGACTGACCTGTGAAACTCCAGCACCAGACCGACGGCAAGGGTCGGTGCGACTCTGCCGCCGAAAGGTCTAACCGGCGGCTAGCTCCTCGGACACCAGCCGGGAGATCAGACCTCCGTCCACTTCCTGCTGATGGGCCTTCATGATGTGTCCCATGACCCTTCCCTGGGCCCGGGGTTGGCCTTCCACTCCCAACAGCGCGACCGTCTCCGCGACCAGCTTGCGACTCTGCGCCTCATCGAGACGGGCGGGCAGCCACCGGGACAGGTACTCGGCTTCGAACGAGAGCTTCTCGGACATGTCCTTCCCGCGGTCTCCCAGGTCGGCGTACTCGGAGGCCGCCTTTCGCATCTTCTTCACATACCCCCCGATCACCTGCTGGTAAAAGTCGTCGTCCTCGCCGGTTCCCGAGAAGCCCGGGGCGGTCCTCCGGGTCTGTGCCTCGGCCTCGACCGAGCGGATGGCGTCTCTCCGGCCGCGGTCGCCCGACTTCATGGCGTCGACCAACTCGCTGCGCAGTTCGCTCTTGATGCTCATCCGCTACCGGTTCTCGGCCACCGACTCGGTCTGTCCAGCCTGATCACGGTTCTCAGATGTGCATCAGCCCGGTGCCGAAGGCCGCCAGTAGGTTCTCTCTGGTCAAAACCTCGGAGGGGGGCCCTGAGATAACCCTTTTCTTCCCCAAGAGAAGCACGTGGTCGGCGGTTCTTGCCTCTCCGAGGTCGTGGGTGGACACCAGGACCGCGCAACCGTGAGCCTTCTCCTCGTGAATCGTCCTGTCCACCGCCTCCGCCGAAACAACATCCAGGCCGGTGAGGGGCTCGTCCAAGAGCATGATGCGGTGGTCTTGCGCGATTCCCTGCGCCATGAAGACCCGCTGGCGCTGGCCCCCGGAGAGTTCGGTTAGGTGACGGCTGGACAGGTCAGTGATGCTCATCCTCTCCATGGCCTCTTGCACCCGCGCCTTGTCATCGGTCTTCAGTGGCTTGACCATGCCCCGGTTGGCGTACCGTCCCATTGCCACGACCTGGGCGACCGTCAGGGGCAGAGACTGGTTGATTTCCTTGGACTGGACCACGTAAGCAACCCGCCTTCGAGCCTTTTGCGGGGAGGCGCCCATAACGCGGATCTGGCCGCCGGTGGGATCCACCAGGCCGACCATGGAGTGAAGCAGGGTCGACTTACCGGCGCCGTTCGGGCCGATCAGGGCGGTGATCGCCCCCATCGGGGCCGTGAAGGACGAGGGCTCCAGGACCACATTCGCACCGTACCGCAACTCTAGGCCCACAGCGTCGACGGCGTTTTCGAAGCTCTCTACCGGTGTCGTCACGAAGCGCAATCGGGGCACAGGCCCTCGATCTCCAGCGAGTGGCCGGTTACCCGGTATCCGCTGGCGGCCGCTGCGCTCTCGGCCAACCGGGCGAGGCGGCGTTCGGAGTCGGGAGACAGGGAGACATCGGAGATTGCCATGCACGGCACGCACACCAGGTGATGATGATGCCCCGACAGCCACTCGGCCAGTTCGAACCGGTTGGACCGGTCGGCGCCGTGATGGAGGGTGAGCACCTGGGTGTCGGTCAAGACCCGTACGTCCCGATATATGGAGGAGTAGGGGATCCGCGGCTCCGTCACCCGATAAAGCTCCTCGACGGTGAGGGGACCCGGGGTGTTGTCCAGCGCCTCGATGAGCGCCCTGCGGTTGGTGGTATAGCGCACCCCCTGTGAGCGGAGGCTCTTTTCCACCTTGGCGTGAAGTCCAACCATCGCGATTATATGATAATGATTATCAAATTGTTAAAGGACACTTTAAGGCTCGACGAAATAGCGGCGTGGACTGGTTGCTAGAGCCCTTTGAATTCGCCTTCCAGCAGCGGGCCCTCCTGGCCGGAGTGCTGGCCGGGTTGCTCACCTCGGTGGTGGGCACCTGGGTGGTGATCCGGGGGATGTCATTTATGGGAGACGCGGTGGCGCACGGGATCATTCCAGGCGTGGCCATCGCCCTGGTCCTGGGAGTCAATCCTCTGTGGGGAGCCCTGGCCGCCGGGATTGTGATGGTCTGGGGGATCAACCAGGTTCACCAGCACACCAAGCTGAGCGCCGACATCGGGATCGGACTCCTGTTCGTGGGCATGCTGTCCCTGGGGGTGGTGATCATCTCGCTGACCGCTTCCTTCTCGGTCTCGATCACCGCGGTCCTGTTCGGCGACCTTCTGGGAGTGACCACCGGCGGCATCCTCCTGCAGACCGTGAGCCTGGTGGTCGCCGCGGCGATCTCGGTGGTGATGTACCGGTCGTTCCTTGCTCTTGCCTTCAATGAAGCCAAGGCCGAGATGATGGACCTCCGGCCCCGCATGGCCCACCTGATGTTGCTGGCCCTTATCACCGGGACCATGGTGGTGCTGTTCCAGGGGGTGGGCGCCATCCTGGTGTTCGGCTTGTTGATCGGGCCTCCGGCCACCGCCATAATCCTGGTCCGCCGGGTGGTGCTGGTGATGGCGGTCTCCGCCGTGATAGCGGTCTTCTCGGTGGTGAGCGGCCTGGTGATCAGCTATCAGTTCTCGACGGCCGCCTCGGCCAGCATCGTGGTCATCTCGGTGGCCCTGTTCTTCGTCGCCCTCACGGGATCGCGGATACGCGATCACTTCCGTCGGAAGACTCCTGCCCTGGCCTGAACGCCCCGGCTACTCGGGAGCGGGCCGACGGGCTTTCGCCAACACCTCGTCGATCGAGCTTCGGTCCACATCGCCCAGGTTCTGGACGTAGTCGTAGCCGAACCGGCCCTTGATGCACAGATGGCCGCTGGTGACGTCGTGGTCCTGGGGGGAGGTCACCTTTACGATCCGGTTGTCCTGGGTGTGCAGCTCCAGGTTGCAGCCCACCCCGCAGTAGGAGCAGACCGTCCGGGTGACCTCTTGGGTGTCCGGGTCCCACATCTCGGCGCGCCGCAGCTCCCACTCGGAGCGGAACATGAGAGCGCCGGTGGGGCAGACCCCGATGCAGTTGCCGCAGAACACGCAGGCCCCGTCGCCCAGGGGAAGGTCCATCTCGGTTGAGATCCGGGCGTCGAAACCCCGGCCGGCCACCGCAATGGCGTAGGTGCCCTGTGCGTCGATCCCGCACGCCTCCACGCATTTGTAACAGAGGATGCAGCGGGAGTAGTCGCGGACATAGAGGGTGTTGTCCACCTTGGTCGGCTGGTGCACGCCTTCGGCGGTCCGGCCGTTGACCTCACCGTGATGTCCCGGATGGCGCCGGTCCCTCTCCCCGGCTGCGGTGGGCTCCGACTGCGGACCGTACCGACCCGGCTCGGCTTCGTATTGTTCCATCCACTCTCCGACTTCGTCTTCGGCCGCCGAGAGGTCGACCGAGGAGCCCAGGAACTCCAGGATCATTTTCCGGCTGTGGCGGACCCTGTCGGAGTCGGTCTTCACCACCATGCCCTCCTCGGCGATCCGTGAACATGCGGGAACCAGGGTGCGGTTGCGTTCCACCTCCACCACGCAGATCCGGCACACGTTCACCGGGGTGAGGGTCTCCAGATAACAGAGGGTCGGCACCTCGGTGCCCATCTGGCGGCATGCCTCCAGGAGGGTGGCGCCCGGCCGGACTTCCACCGGGGAGCCGTCGATGGTCAGGCTCACGGTCTGTTGAGTCTCGGTGGTCTCGGGTCGGGTCATTCCAGCAGTCCGAGTTCGAGAGCCGAGCGCAGCGCGATGGCGGCGGTGTGCCCCAGGCCGCAGATGGATGCGTCCCTCATGGCCAGGTCGATTTCTTCGATCAGTTCCAGGTCTCCGGGCTGGGGGTCGCGCCGTATTCTCGCCAGCGCCTCTTCGACCCGTACAGTACCAACCCGGCACGGAACGCACTGTCCGCAGGTCTCGTCACGGAAGAAGGCGGCGATTCTCGCCAGGATGTCTCCGAAGTCGGTGTGCTGGTCGAAGGCCATGATCACCCCGGACCCCAGGGAGACCCCGGCTTCGGAGGCCGCCTCGAAGGTGAGCGGCATCTCCAGGAGGTCGGGGAGCACGAAGGAGCCGGCGGCGCCCCCCAGGAGGACGGCCCGCAGCCGGCGGCCCTCGGGCAATCCTCCGGCCAAGGCGATCAGATCGCCCAGAGTGGCGCCGAACTCCACCTCGTAGGTCCCGGGACGGCGCACCGAGCCCGACAGGCAGAAGAGCTTTGGCCCGGTCGACTGGGGGGTGCCCGACGCGGCGAAACTGCTCCCCCCGTCGGTGACGATGTTGAGGACGTTGCAGAGCGTCTCCACATTGTTGATGACGGTCGGTTTTCCGAACAGTCCCGAAACGGTGGGGAAGGGCGGCTTGTTGCGGGGCTCTCCCCGCAGGCCTTCGATGGAGTTCATCAGGGCGGTTTCCTCCCCGCAGATGTACGCGCCCTGCCCGCGGCGGAGATCGATGTCGAAGGAGACTCCGTTTCTGGTCGATTCGCCCAACAGACCTGCCCTCCGCGCCTGGTGTATGGCCGACCGGAGCCGCCGGGTGGCCAAGGGATACTCCCCCCTGATGTACAGATAGCCCTGGCGTGCGCCGACCGCATAACCGGAGATGGTCATCGCCTCGATCACCGAGAATGGGTCGTCCTCCATCAGCACCCGGTCCTTGAAGGTGCCGGGCTCCGACTCGTCGGCGTTGCAGATCAGGTAGCGGACCGGGTCGGGGGAGTTGGCTACCGCCTCCCACTTGATCCAGGCGGGGAATGCCGCCCCGCCCCGTCCCCGAAGGCCTGACGCCTTGACCTCGGCCACCAGCGCCGCAGGTCCCATCTGCACCGCCTCCTCCAAGGCCCGGTAGCCGCCCGCATCCAGATAGGAGTCGAGGGACCGGGGGTCCACGGTTCCCACCCTCCTCAGAAGCCGGAGATGCGGTTCTCCCGCCTGGGGGACAGCCGAAGTGTCCGTCTGACCATTCGTCGAGGGGATGCTCCCGTCCGGTCCTATGGGCCGCGACGCCGGATCGATGGAGGACAGGACCTGGTCTTCTTCTCCGGCCCGCTGGACGTAGGCCGCAGGGGCGCGGTCGCACTGGCCCAGGCAGGGCGACGGCAGCCACCGGGTGGCGGGCGTCCGGCCGTTGGCTTCAAGTCCCTCCATCAACTCCAGGGCCCCGGCCCTTCGACAAACGATGTCGTCACAGATGTGGAGGACAACCGGTGGGGAAGGGTCGACCGAGATCAGCGAGTAGAAAGTCGCCACTCCCCATGCCTCGGCCGGCGGGACCGACAGTTCCCGGCAGATGTGCATCAGTGCCCCCTCCGAGACCCAGCCTATCTCGGACTGCACGGTCTCCAGGGCCGGCAGCAGGAGATGACGTCGATCGGCGACGCTTTGCATCCCCGTGGCGAATATCCGGAGATTGGAGGCGGTGCGGACCCGCTGGTGGCTTTCCACCCCGGCCGGGCCGAGGACCGACTCTACCGCCTCCCGCTCGGCTGCGGTGGGTTGAGCATCTGTGAAGCGCAGGTCCATAAGGAGATCGGTGGGCGGATGCTAGCCAACCGGAGCAGGCATCTTCTCCACTCGCACCGCGGTGGCCTTGAACTCGGCGGTGCCGCTCTTCGGATCCCAAGCCTCGATGGTGAGTTGATTGATGTCGACCTCTTCGGGGAAGTGAAGGGACATGAAGACCAGACCGGGCCGCAGGCTCCCGTCCACCCGGGCGGGGACGGTGATCGATCCCCGACGGGAAGTGACCCGCACGACCTCGCCTTCCGAGACATCCCACTCCGAGGAGTCCTCGGGTGAGATGTCGATGGTGCCGCCGATCCGGATCGGGGACTTCATGGAACCGCTCTGGACCCCCGTGTTGTAGGAGTCGAGGTGACGTCCGGTGGTGAGCCGGATGGGGAAGTCCTCGGTCAGCCGGTCCACCGGGGGCGCCCACTCCACCGGGGTGAAGGGGGCCAGCGGACCGCCCGGCGGGTCTGCCCACAGGCGGGAGTGGAGGAACAACTCACCGGGGTGATCCTCGTCGTAGCAGGGCCACTGGAGCCCGTCTTTCTCCAATCGACTGTACGCCATACCCCGGTGCATGGGGGAGAGGCTGCGCATCTCGTCCCAGACCTCCTCGGCGGTGGGGAGACCCCAGTCGTGACCCATGGCGGTGGCCAGCGAGCAGATGATGTGGGAGTCGGTGCGGGCCTCGCCCGGAGGCCGGAGGGCGGGACGCACCCGCTGCACCCGCCGTTCGCTGGAGGTGACAGTGCCCTCGGCCTCGCACCAGTCGGCCGCGGCCGGGAACACCACGTCCGCCATCTGGGCGGTGCGGGTCAGGAAGATGTCCTGGACCACTATGAAGTCAAGTCCCTCCAGGAGGCCGCGGGCCCGGTTGACGTCGGCCTCGGATTCGGCGGGGTTCTCTCCGATGACATACAGGCCTCGCAGGTGTCCCTCTTCCATGGCCTCGAACATCTGGGTGAGATGAAGTCCCTTGCGGGGAGGGACGGATGCATTCCACACCGCTTCGAAACGGCCTCGGATCTCGTCGGACTCGACGTCCTGGAAACCGGGGAACTTGTTGGGGATCGCCCCCATGTCGCCGCCCCCCTGCACGTTGTTCTGGCCCCGGAGGGGCACCAGGCCCGACCCGTAGCGGCCAACGTGCCCGCAGAGCAGGGCCAGGTTGATGAGAGCCAGCACATTGTCGGTGGCGTTGTGGTGCTCGGTAATCCCCAGCGTCCAGCACAACTGGGCGCGATCGGCCTTGGCGTAGGTGTGGGCCAGGGAGCGGATGGCTTCAGCGGGTACGCCGGTTACCTCCTCGCCGCGTTCGAGGGTCCACTCCTCCACGCTCTCGGCGTATTCGTCGAAATTGAGGGTCGCCCGTTCGATGAACTCCCGGTTCTCCAGGCGGTTTGCCAGGATCTCGCGGGCCACCGCGTTGGAGAGGGCGATGTCGGACCCGACGTCGATTCCCAGCCACAGGTCGGCCCATTCCGCGGACTCGCTCCGCCGAGGGTCCACGCAGAACAAGGTGGCGCCGCGCCGGACCGCCCGGATGATCCGGTGAAAGAAGATGGGATGTGCGGCCCGGGCGTTCGATCCCCACAGGATCACCACCTCTGCGTCATCCATCTCCTCATAGGAACTGGTTCCCCCTCCGGCTCCGAAAACCGTCGCCAGACCGGCGACGCTGGGAGCGTGTCAGGTCCGGTTACAGGAATCTACGTTGTTGGTGCTCAACACCACCCGAGCGAACTTCTGTGCCAGATAGTTGGTCTCGTTGGTGGCCTTGGAGCAGGAAAACAGCCCTATCGCCTCTCCGCCGTGAGCATCGCGCACCCCGCCCAAGCCACGGGCCGCCGCGGACAGAGCCTCGGCCCAGGTGGCTTGTCGAAGTGCGCCGTTCTGTCGCACCAGCGGATGGGTCAGCCGGGTCTTTCTTCCCATAGTTGACTCTCCTTGACTTGAAGGGGCTGGTCCGGCCCCTTGGGGAGCATTTTAGCAATCTGTAAAGAAGGGGCTCACCGTTCGACACGGAGTTTCGAGCGGCCGCCGGGCTGATCTCAGAACAGGCCCACCACCTTTCCGGACGAGTCGAGATCCACATTGAGATAGGCCGGCGCCGACGACAATCCGGGCATGGTGCGCACCGCTCCGACCAACGGGTAGATGAACCCGGCCCCCACCGAGGCGCGCACTTCCCGGATGGGCAGCGTGTATCCCCGTGGGGCCCCCCTGAGACTGGGGTCATGGCTGATAGAGAGGTGGGTCTTGGCCATGCAGATCGGCAGATCGCCGAACCCGGCCTGCTCGTACTGGGCGAGTTGACGGTTGGCCAGGGCGGTGTACGAGACATCCGCCGCGCCGTAGACCTTCCGGGCGATGGTCGAGATCTTCTCCTTGAGGGACAGTTCATCGGGGTAGAGCAGGGAGAAGTCGCCCGGTAGGGTGCAGGCGTCCTCGACCGCCTCGGCCATCTCCAGGGCGCCCTGGCCTCCGTTGGCCCAGTGGGTGGTGGCGGCGACGGCATGGGCTCCGGCCTCGGAGGCCGCCGCCCGGAGGTATTCGATCTCCCGCTCGGTGTCGGTGGGAAACACGTTCACCGCCACCACGGCCGGCACCCCGAACTGCTTCACGTTGTTGAGGTGGGCCTGGAGGTTTGCCACGCCTTCTCCCAGCAACTCCAGGTTCTCCTCGACGTAGGCTCTGGGCAGGGGCCGCCCCGGTCTCACCGGCGGGCCTCCTCCCTGGGCTTTGAGGGCTCGGATGGTGGTGGTCAGCACCACGCAGTCCGGGACCAGCCCCGAGGTCCGGCATTTTATGTTGAAGAACTTCTCCATTCCCATGTCGGCGCCGAACCCCGACTCGGTGACCACGTAGTCAGCCAGTTGGAGGGCCACCCTGTCGGCCAGCACCGAGGAATTGCCATGGGCGATGTTGGCGAAGGGTCCGGCGTGCACGAAGACTCCCTGGCCCTCCAGGGTCTGCATCAGGGTCGGATGAAGAGCGTCCTTCATCAGCACGGTCACCGCTCCCGCCACCCCCAGGTCCTCGAGGGTGAGCGGATCCCCACCCTTGGACGTGCCGAACACGATCTTTCCGCAGCGCTCCCTCAGGTTGCGGAGCGCCGACGCGTAGTCCTGTCCGTCCACCAGCGCCAGGATGGCCATGATCTCGCTCGCCACCGTGATGTCGTATCCGGTTTCCCGCGGCAGTCCGTCGGCCCGGCCTCCCAGACCCAGCACGATGCTGCGAAGCGCCCGGTCGTTCACGTCGACCACCCGCCGCCACAGGATGCGGTGCTGGTCGATATTCAGGCGCTTCAGTCCCCGCTCCGCCAGTTTCGAGTCGCTGAGCCTCTCCTCGAAGTACCAGCGGGCGTCGATGGCGGCGGCCGCCAGGTTGTGGGCAACCCCGATGGCGTGCAGGTCTCCGGTGAGGTGAAGATTGAACTCCTCCATGGGGATCACCTGGCTGTAGCCGCCTCCCGCTGCACCTCCCTTGATCCCGAAGGTGGGACCCATGCTGGGCTGGCGGATGCAGGCCATCACGTTTCGATCCCGGGCTCCCAGGCCCTGGGTCAGGCCGATGGTGGTGGTGGTCTTACCCTCCCCGAGGGGAGTCGGAGTGATGGCGGTCACGTCCACGTAGCGGCCCCGCGGGCGGTTGCGAACCCGCTTCAGGATGTCGAGGTGCACCTTGGCCTTGTCGTGCCCGTAGGGGATCAGCTCTTCGGTTCTGATTCCCACCCGGTCGGCTATGTCGGTGATGGGAATTACCTGGGCGGCTTGGGCGATGTCCAGGTCGGAGGGGATGGGGGACGAGTTCAAGGGACGCCTCCTGGGCTCGGGGGATTCGGTATCGCAAAGTGACACCGCCGCTGGTTTTTACATAATGTTAACCCGGTTGGCAGGACGCTTGGCATCCCCACCGCCCTCTTTCTGCAAGCCGGGTTGCGGAAGAGGCCGCGCCACCGATGGCGTCGGCAAGCGGGTTTCGAGGTCGGGAGGGAGGGTTTTGTAATGGGGGTGGGCGTTTCTAATCTTTCACCTAGGCTGTGGCAGCGCTCTTTTTCCTGGTGACAACCCTCTGATGGACTGGGTGGATCTTTTATTTGTGGCTGCTCGCGTGGTGGGGGTGTTCGCCCTGTTGGTGGTGCTCACCATCGTCAACATCTGGTTGGAGCGAAAAATCGTGGCGGATATGCAAAACCGCGTGGGGCCGGCCCGGGCGGGGCCATGGGGGATCCTCCAGACCATTGCCGACGGGGTGAAGCTGTTCTTCAAGGAGCAGGTGACGCCGCGGAAGGTGGACCTGGGCGCCTACCTGCTGGCGCCCTTCCTGGCGGTGGTCCCCGCCTTCTTGATCTTCATGATGGTTCCCCTCGGTCCGGGCCTGGAGATAGCGGGTCGCCAGGTGCCGCTTCAGGGGGCGGACCTGAACATCGGGATCCTGTTCATCCTGGCGATGTCGTCGATGGCCGTGTACGCGGTGGTGCTGGCCGGGTGGTCGTCGGGGTCCAAGTACCCGTTGCTGGGAGGCGTGCGCGCCACCGCGCAAGCCATCTCTTACGAGGCGGCCATGGGTCTGGCGATGGTGGCGGTCGTGATGTTCTCCGCCACCGCTCCCGGGGCCGAGAACGGGACCCTCTCCCTTGCCGAGATCGTGGAGCGCCAGTCAGGGACGTGGTCGGGCACGGTCGCATTCCTCGACCCGGTGGTCGGCTTGATTCCCCGTTGGTATGTCTTCCCCCAGGTGGTGGCGTTCGTGATCTTCTTCCTGGCGGCGGTGGCGGAGACCAACCGGGCGCCTTTCGACCTGGTGGAGGCGGAACAGGAGTTGGTGGGCGGGTTCCACACCGAGTACTCGGGGATCCGCTTCGCCATGTTCTTCCTGGCCGAGTACATAAACATCCTCTCCATGTGCGCCATCGCCGCCACGCTCTTCTTCGGCGGGTGGAACGGTCCGACCTGGGAAGGAATCGTACCCGGGTGGGTCTCCGCCGTGCTGCCGGTGGTGTGGCTGATGTTGAAGAGCTATGTGCTGGTGGTTGCCTTCTTCTGGATCAGGGCCACCCTTCCCCGGTTGCGCTACGACCAGTTGATGACCCTGGGTTGGAAGCGGCTGATACCGGCCTCGATGCTGTGGCTGGTGATCTCCACTGTGGTGATCGGGTTCCGTCAGTTCGGACTGCCCTTTATAGGGTGAGGTGAGAAATGGGAATACTGAGAGAATTCTGGAAGGGCTTCAAGGTGACCGGCTCGATAGGGCTGCGAGGTCTGTTCGGCAAAGACATAGTCACCACCCAATACCCCTCGGAGATGCGGGAGAAGCCCACCCGTTTCCACGGTCGCCATGTCCTGAACCGCTATCCCGACGGGATGGAGAAGTGCATCGGGTGCGAACTGTGCGCGGGAGCCTGCCCGGCTCGGTGCATCTATGTGCGGGGGGCGGACAACCCTCCCGATGATCCCAAGAGTCCGGGAGAACGCTTCGGGTACGTGTACGAGATCAACATGCTGCGCTGCATCTTCTGCGGGCTGTGTGTGGAGGCCTGCCCGACGGAGGCCATCACCATGACCCACCTCTTCGAGATGTCGGTGACCAACCGCAACGACGCCATCCACACCAGGAAGGAACTGTTGATGGCGGAGGACGGGTCGGTTCCCCACATCTACCCCGAGGACCCGTTCGCCGACCTCTCCGAACTGGACGCCGCCGACGGCTGGCTGCGGGCCACTTCTCCCAGCGGCGTGGCGGCCTACGAGGGGGAGACCATGTGGCAGGCCACCCCCGGCCCGGCCTCCTGGACGCCCGAGCCCGATCAGGAGACCAGGGACTCCCAGCATGGTTGAACTGGTGATCTTCGTGCTGATGGGGGCGGGGACATTGGCCGGCGGGGTGACGGTGGTCCTGGCCCGCAACCCGGTCCGCTCCGCGTTGGGTCTCCTGGGAGCCTTGGTCTCCCTGGCTGTCATATACGTGGTCAACCTGGCCCACCTGGTGGCCGCCGTGCAGGTGGTGGTCTACGCGGGCGCGGTGTTGACCCTGTTCCTGTTCGTGATCATGTTCATCGGCGTGGACCGCCAAGAGGACACTTCAGAGACCATTCCCCTCCAGCGCAAGCTGGTTGCCGGGCTCGCCACCGTGGTGGCTCTGGGAGGGGCGGTCTTGGTGTCGAGAGGCCGGTTCACCTGGACCCCCGCCTCGGGGGAGGCGGCCGAGATTCCCAACGGCACGGTCCAGGCTCTGGGAGGAGAGCTCTTCACCACCTGGGTGCTGGGAGTTGAGGTGACCGCTCTGTTGTTGACCATCGCCGCGGTGGGGGCGATCGCCCTGGCTTTCCACCGACGGTCCGCCGAGTCGCCGACGGAGGACTGATGCCCGTCGTCACCCCGGGCTGGTACATGACGCTGGCCGCCGTCCTGTTCGTCCTGGGGATGACCGGGGTCCTGATCAGGCGTAACGCCCTGGTGATGTTCATGTGCGTGGAGTTGATGCTCAATGCCGTCAACCTCACCTTTGTGGCCGCCGGCCGGGCGGCGGGAGTGCTGGACGGGCAGGTGGCGGTGTTCTTCGTGCTGGTGGTGGCGGCCGCCGAGGTGGTGGTGGGCCTGGCGATCATCGTCGCCATCTTCAGGAGACGGGAGACCGCCTCGGTCGACGAGTTGGCGGCGCTCCGGGGATGATCGACCTTCCGACCGAGGCGTTGTGGTTGGTGATCGCCCTTCCCCTGGGGGGATCGCTGCTGCTGCATTTCGCCGGCCGGTGGTTGGGTGAGCCCCGAGCCGGTTATCTGGCCTGCGCCGCGTCGCTGGCGGCCTTCGGGGTGGCGGCGGTGGCCGCCGTGCCTTTCCTCACCGGGGAGGGGCAGCCCTCCCAGTCCCTCTTGTGGGAGTGGATGCCGGCGGTCGGCGCCTCCTTCGAGATCGTCTGGGACCCCCTCTCGGCTCTGATGACCCTGGTGGTTACCGGGGTGGGGTCGCTGATTCACATCTATTCGCTGGGGTACATGCACGGAGACCCCCGTTTCGCCCGGTTCTTTGTCTATCTCAACCTGTTCACCGCCTCCATGCTCACCCTGGTGCTGGCCGGGAACTTCGCCATGCTGTTCGTGGGCTGGGAACTGGTGGGTCTCTGTTCGTACCTGCTGATCTCGTTCTGGTTCACCCGGCCGTCGGCCGCGGCGGCGGGAAAGAAGGCGTTCGTGGTCAACCGGATCGGCGACTTCGGTTTTCTCATAGCCCTGATGCTGATCTTCAGTTCCTTCGGGACACTGTCTTATTCGGGGGTGTTCGACCGGGCTTCTGAGGAGTTGACCGGGTCGGCGGCCACCCTGATCGGGCTGATGCTGGCTGCCGGGGCGATCGGCAAGTCGGCACAGATCCCCCTGTATGTGTGGTTGCCCGACGCCATGGAGGGCCCCACCCCGGTCTCGGCGCTGATTCACGCCGCCACCATGGTGACCGCCGGGGTGTATGTGATCGCCCGGTCCGCTCCGATCTTCGAGTTGGCCCCCGCCGCATCGGGGGCGGTGGCCGCGGTCGGAGCCTTGACCGCCCTTTGGGCGGCGACCATCGCCATGGGCCAGTCCGACATCAAGCGGGTGCTGGCCTACTCCACCATCAGCCAGTTGGGCTACATGTTCCTGGCGGTGGGGGCGACTGCCTATGTGGCCGGCGTGTTCCATCTGATGACCCACGCCTTCTTCAAGGCCCTGCTGTTCCTGGGGGCAGGTTCGGTGATCCATGCCATGGGCGGGCGCCAGGACATGGAAGAGATGGGGGGACTGCGGAAGGCCATGCCCGTCACGTTCCTCACCATGGGGATCGGGGTGGTGGCCATCGCCGGGTTCCCCCCGCTGGCGGGCTTCTGGTCGAAGGACGAGATCCTGGGCGTGGTGTTCAACCAGGGCGGCTTCTTCACCCTGCTATGGCTGGTGGGCTTGATCACCGCCTTGCTGACCGCCTTCTACATGATCCGCCAGTTCGTCTTGGTGTTCCTGGGCTGGCCCCGCTGGCCCGAAGGGGTCGTCCCCCACGAGTCCCCCCGTTCTATGACTTTTCCCCTGGTTGTCCTGGCGGTGCTGTCGGTGCTGGGAGGACTGGTCAACACTCCCTTCCGCCTGGGGCTCGAGCACTTCCTGGAGCCTTCCTTCGAGGGGGTGAAACTCGGACATCCCGCCGATGGGGTGGTCTCCATCCTGGTGCTGGCCGCGGTTGCGGTGGGAGCCGGTGTGGTTGGCGCCGCCATGGCCTTCTTCGCCTATCACCGTCCCCCCGAGGCCTGGCGGCGTTTCCAGGCGGCGTTCGGCAAGGTGTGGGGATGGTGGGAGGACGGCTACCGGGTGGATGACATCTACGGGACGATGCTGGTCGCTCCCGGCCGCCGCCTCGCCGAGCAGGCTGCCTTCAAGCTGGACCTGGGTGTGGTGGACGGGGCCGTGAACGGCGTCGCACGCCTGGTCAGGGCCGCCGGGACCATGATCCGCCCCGCCCAGAGCGGCCTCATCCGCCAGTACGGCCTGTGGTTCGGCCTTGGTCTGGTGGCGCTCCTGGCATGGCTCCTGGTGAGGGGTGGAGTGTGAGTAGCCGCCCATGCTGACCCTGCTGGTTCTCACGCCCCTTTTGGGGGCGGTGGTGGTCTCCCTGGTCCCGGCCCGCCGCCGGGAACTGCACCTGCCGCTGGGCATGGCACTGTCCGTGGCGCCCCTGGGGCTGGCGGGAGCGATGTTCTTCTCCTTCGACGCGGGGGAGGCTTCCTTCCAGATGGTCGAGAAGGTGGTGTGGTGGGAACCGTGGGGGGTGTCCTGGCAACTGGGCGTGGACGGGATCTCGCTGGGGATGGTGGCTCTCACGGCCATCCTGTTCCCCCTCAGCCTGGCGGTCTCCGACTCCATCTCCCACCGGCGCAAAGCATTCGTGGTGGCCATGCTCTTTCTGGAGACGGGCCTGATCGGCACCTTCCTCGCCCTGGACCTGCTGCTGTTCTTCGTGTTCTTCGAGGTGATCCTGGTCCCCATGTACCTGATAATCGGAGTGTGGGGAGGCAAGCGCCGGGTTTACGCGGCCGTCAAGTTCTTCATCTACACCGCGTTCGGCTCCGCGCTGCTGCTGGCGGCGATCATCGCCCTGGCTGTCATGCATGCCTCCCAGACACCCGACGGCCTGCTCAGCTTCGACTACCTGGCCCTGCTGACTCTGGACATCTCGCCGACCGCCCAGATGTGGCTGTTCGGCGCATTCGCCCTGGCCTTCGCCATTAAGGTGCCCCTGTTCCCCTTCCACACCTGGCTTCCCGACGCCCATGTGGAAGCGCCCACGGCCGGGTCGGTGCTCCTGGCGGGAGTCCTCCTGAAGCTCGGAACATACGGGTTGCTCCGGTTCAACCTCACGCTCTTTCCCGAGGCCACGGTCTCCCTGGTGCCGGTCCTGGCGGTCCTGGCCGTGGTGGGAATCATCTACGGGGCGGTGGTGGCGATCGTCCAGCCCGACCTCAAGAAGTTGGTTGCCTATTCGTCGGTCAGCCACCTGGGGTTCGTGGTGCTGGGGATTTTCGCCCTCACTTCAGCCGGGCTCCAGGGCGCGGTCATCCAGAACGTCAACCACGGGCTCACCACCGGGGCCCTGTTCCTCCTGGTCGGGATGCTCTATGACCGGCGTCACACCAAACAGATCAGCGACTTCGGGGGCCTGGCCACGCCCGCTCCCCTCATGGCCGGGTTCTTCCTGTTCATGGCCTTCGCCTCCATCGGCCTGCCCGGTCTTAACGGGTTCGTGGGGGAGTTCCTGGTGTTGGTGGGTAGCTTCCCCTCCCTTCCGGGCCTGACGGTGGTGGCGGCGTTCGGCGTCGTGCTGGCCGCCATATACATGTTGTGGGCCTATCAGCGGGTGTTCACGGGACCGTTGGAGGGAGCCGAGAACCGGAAACTCGCCGACCTCTCGGCCAAGGAGACGGCGGTGCTGGCGCCTTTGGCGGCCTTGGTCCTGCTGCTCGGCCTCTATCCGGGGATCCTGTTGGAGCGGACCGCTCCCTCCGTGGAGGCGATTCTCGACCGTATCGAGCAACACACCGACTATGAGGCGCCCGAGCCGGGAAGATTGGCGGACGTTTTCAACACCGCCTCGGAGGATGAATCGTGATCCCCGAAGCCTTTCCCGAGATAGCGTGGTCGGCTCTGGCGCCGGAGTTGGTGCTGGTGTTCGGAGCGGTGGCCCTCCTCCTGCTGGACGTTCAGCGAAAGCCCGGAGTGAAGGTCCTGTGGGGGACCTCCCTGGTGATACTGGCCATCGCCCTGGCGCTGGGGGTCTGGCAGTGGATCGCAGCCACGCCCGACGCAGAGCCGATCTTCGGAGGGATGCTCATCTTCGATCGCTCCGCCGCGCTGGCCCGCCTGGTGGTCCTGGGGGTCTCCCTCCAGGCCATGGTGGCCGCCCGCAGCCTCTTCGCTCACCTGGGGAACCGGGCTGCCGAGGGACTGGCGCTGGTGCTCCTGGCGGCGGCCGGCTTCATCCTCATGGCCGCCTCCCAGAACCTGGTGATGATGTTCCTCGGTCTCGAGATGGGATCGATCGCCCTCTACATCCTGGCCGGCATCGCCGGAGACGGCGTGCGCTCGGACGAGGCGGCGCTCAAGTACCTGCTGCTCGGAGCGGTGGCGTCGGCCGTCTTCATATACGGTGCGGCCCTGGTGTTCGCCGGGACGGGCTCGCTGGACCTCCTAAGGGTCGCCGGGTTCTTCGCCCGTAACCTGGTTCTTTCCCCGGCGGTCCTCCTGGTGGGAATCGGTCTGTTGACGGCGGGGCTTTCCTTCAAGGTGGCGGCCGCTCCCTTCCATGTCTGGGCGCCGGACGTCTACCAGGGGGCCCCGGCGGGAATTGTGGGATACATGGCCGCGGTGGCCAAGGTGGGCGGGTTCGCGGCGCTGGCCAGGGTGCTGCTGTCCGGTTTCGAGAGCTTCCGGCCGGACTGGGCGCCGATCGTGGCGGGGATCGCCGCGCTCTCGATGGTCGTCGGAGCGCTGATGGCGATCATCTCCTCGGACATCCGTCGCCTGCTGGCCTACTCGGGAGTGGCTCACGCCGGTTTCATTCTCACCGGTCTCGCCTCCGGCGCCCAGGGGTCATCCTCGGTCTGGTTCTACCTGGCGGTCTACACAGTGCAGTTGGTGGCGGCCTTCTCGGTGGTCTCGGCGCTGGGGGGAGCGGTCTCCTCGGGATCGGACCTCTCCGATTACCGGGGTCTCTACCGCCGCTCGCCCTTCCTGGCCCTGGTCCTGTCGGTCTCCCTCCTCGGGATGGCGGGATTGCCTCTCACCACCGGGTTCGTGGCCAAGCTGGGGGTCTTTCTCTGGGCGTGGAGAGGAGACCTGGAGTGGCTGGTGGTGGTGGCCGTGGTGGCCTCGGCGATGGCGATCTACCTGTATCTGCGGGTGATCGTGATCATGTACATGCAGTCTCCCGCCGACGACGACCCGGTGCTCTGTGACCGGCCCACCTCCTGGGCCCTGGGCGCGGCGACCGCGGTCACCGTGGTCCTGGGCGTCTTCCCTCAGCCTCTTCTCAAACTGGTCGAGTCGGCGGTCTACCTGTGACGGGGGCGCCGGCGGGCGACTGAGGCCGCGCCGATTCGGCCGGGCGTGCCGGGGTCAGACAACGGCGGGGACGCGGGTGGAGGGGTAGGCGTCCTGAAACTCGGCGACCGCCCCGGGACTCCATTCCGGCCCGAGAGGTATGCCCATGGCCTGGCGCTCGGGGTTCTCGCAGGGCTTGCCCTGGGTCACGTGAAGAGTCGTGGACGCGCCGCGGCGCTCGAATACGTATGAATAGACGGTGTCGTATGAGGAATGGTTGCAGATGCCGGAGTCGCCCTGGTCATGGGACTCCTGCAACTCGAAGACATTCCGGAGGCGCCGTGCGTTGCGCAGGCGGCCGGTGGCGGACCGCAGCCGGGGACCGGTGGTGACTGTGTCGTCGTCTTCGGGGGTGGCCCCCATCTCCACGTGGTGGTTGGAGCGGGCGACCCGGTCGGTGGGGTGGAGAGTGGCTTTGAGTTGTTGTCCGCGGACCTCCACCGTCGCTACGTGGGACTGGTCGATCAGCACCAGGTTCGCCCAGATGTAGGGTTCCCGGCTCATCGCCCGCTCCACCGCAGCCACCCCGCTCGGCACGTCGGCGCCCTCCCTGAGGGCGATCTCGGTGAGCCGGTCGTAGTTCAGGCCGGGGACGGTGCGCACATTGGAGTCACAGCACAGCAGCCCGTGGCGGTTGGCGCCCAGCGAGAACCCCGAGAACCGGTCCAAGTTGGGGTCGGTTCCCGCCCAGGTCTCCACTCCCGCAATGCCGAACACGTCCTCCTCGATCACCAGGCGGTCTTCGAAGTTCGCCCGTCCGAAGTCTTTGTTCTTGAACAGCAGGTAACCGGTGTCGGTTCGCAGGGCGCCGGTGGTGCACATGGGAGGTCACTCCTTGGTTGCCCGTAATGGTATCGGGTGCCTGTTTCACCCTCATGCCCTTACAGCGCCGGTGTCCGCCTCGACCCGCGGGGCAACGGACGTTTGGCTACTATGTGAACAGTTAAGGCAGCCGGGTGGTGAAAGTAATCTGAAAGACACAAAGTTGTTCACCGAACAGTTGCTGTGAGTTCTTTTGACCCGAGAGATGAAGCCGCTATGAAGGAGTGTGAGCTATGACGGAGAACAGTCCCGAGATCCAGAGCATCTTGGAGGAGTACCAGCAGAGAAAGCTGAGTCGCCGCCAGTTCCTCAAGAAGGTGGGGGCAGCCGGTGTGGGAGCCACCGCGGCCGCTGCATTGCTGGCCGCATGCGGCGACGACGAACCCGCCGCTACCACCGCGGCGCCTGCTACCACTGCGGCGCCTGCTACCACTGCGGCGCCTGCTACCACTGCGGCGCCTGCTACCACTGCGGCGCCCGACGCGATGGGGCCGACCACGGGTGGCACGCTGCGCGAGGGCTACAACCGCGACGTCTCCAAGCATGACCCGATCACCACCAACTGGTATGATCCGGCGTTCTTCGCCATCTACGAAGCGATCGTGACGGTCTCACCCAACGGTGACTTCGTACCCCAGTACTGCACGGACTTCAGCGTCTCCGACGACGGTCTCGAGTACCGGTTCACGGTGGAGGACCGCCAGTCCCATTCGGGCGGCACCATCACCGCCGCCGACGTGGCCGAGTTCTATCGCATCCAGAAGTTCAGCTTCATCGCCAGCCTGGCCTCGCCGATCAGCCACTACGAGGTGGACGGCGACCAGGTGGTGGCCAAGATGAACAACGCCTGGGTGGGCACCCTCGGGCCGCTCGCCACCGGCTACTGGCGGATCGCCAACATCAACACCTGGAAGGAAGTGGGCTCATACGACGACGAGACCGGCCTGGCCGGCGAAGGCGTGGTCGCCTCCGTCTACGGCACGGAAGTCGTCGACGCCACCGGCCCCTTCAAGCACACCGAATGGGTGCCCGGCAGCCACTCCTACGTGGAGCGCTGGGACGACTATCCGGGCTCCAACGTCCCCTACTTCGAGAACAAGGGGACCGCTTACCTCGACGCCATCCGGTGGACGGTGATCACCGAGGCCGGTCAGCGGGCCACCCAGTTGGAGAACGGGGACATCGACACGCTGTTGAACCCCGCTCACCAGGACCTGGCCCGGCTGCAGGGGAACTCAGACCTCACCGTGTACCAGCACGCCGAGTGGTCCGGTTACTTCATGTTCATGAACCGGGAGAACTACCCGGAGCTCTTCGGCGACGTGGAGACCCGGCGCGGCCTCTCCCACGCGGTTGACCGAGAAGGCATGGTGCAGGCGCTGCTGTTCGGCAACGGCGCCGCCACCTACGGTCCCTTCCCGACCACCGACCGCTACTACGACCCGGCAGTGGAGCAGCACAACAACTACGATGTGGCCGAGGCCAACCGGTTGTTGGACGCCGCGGGCTGGTCGATGGGCTCGGATGGAGTGAGAGAGCGCGACGGCGTGCCCCTCCAGTTCGAGTTCATGGTGGAGAACGAGTCCCTGCAGACCGCCATCGCCACCGCCGCCGCCGCCCAGTTCTCGCAGGTGGGCGCGCAGGCGGACGTGAACGTGGTCGACCGGGCGGTGTGGTTCGAGAGGGCCGGAGGCCCCGAGGTCCCCGCCGGTCTGTTCATGTGGCTGTGGCCCATCCCGATCGACGTGCTGACCTTGTTCTGCGCCAGCTTCACCATCCCGGTGCCCAACTGGTCCCATGCCAACGAGCCTCGCATCGACAAGGCGATCGCCGACTGGCAGAGCGCCGGGACGGAGGAGGCAGCCGCCAAGGCTCAGTCCGACTTCCAGATCGCCTGGGCCGAGACGCTTCCGAACATGTCCTTCATCAACCAGAACTCCACGTTCGTGAAGAACAATCGGGTGCATGGCTGGTCGCCTCACGTGTGGCTGCTCTATCCGTACTACAACGACACCTGGATCGAGGCCTAGAGACCGATCCGACCGGGAAGACTCCCCGCCCCTCGCTCGGGGGCGGGGTTTCTCCCTTAGACGCGCCCCCGCGGCGTTTACTCTTACACTGACTCGGTAATGACTGCCCCGACTCCCGAGTCCTATCTTGCCGAATGGGACCGGCGGCTCCTGGACTTCGAGGAGAGCCAGCACATCTCGGTGTTCCGGCGGGGGATGCGGAACCTGGTTCGCAACCGCCTGCTGCTTTCCGGCGTGATTCTCGGGGTGCTGGTGGTGGGGGCCGGGGTTCTCGGTCCCGTCATCCTGGGCGGCGACTACGAACTCATCAACTTCTCCAACATCCATGCGGTCCCCTTCAGCGAGGACGCCCTGTTGGGCACCGACCATCTCGGCCGGGACACAGCCACCCGCCTGTTCGTCGCCATCCGGGTGAGCCTGGCTGTTGCGGTCGGGGTCACCGGCCTGGCGCTGGTGGCCGGGCTGGCGATCGGCACCGTGGCAGGCTTCCGGGGGGGCTGGACCGACCGTTCCCTCAGCGGCGTGATGGACTTCATCTGGGGATTCCCCCTCATCCTGGTGGCCGTGCTGTTCGCCGGGGGCCTCGGGGAAGGCCTGCTGTCGGTGATCCTGGCGGTGGGCCTGGTCAATATGGCCGCCATCGCCCGCGTGGTGCGCGGCGAGGTCCTGTCCCTGTCCGAGCGGGAGTTCATTGAGGCGGCCCGAGCCGGGGGGCTCTCCAACTGGCGGATCATCCGCAAACACCTTCTCCCCAACATCCTGGCGCCCGCATTGGTGCTTGCCTCGTACTACGTGGCGGTGGCCATCATCGCCGAGGCGGCCCTCTCCTTCATCGGCCTCGGGGCCCAGCCTCCTCTGCCCAGCCTGGGGCAGATGGTGGCGGAAGGGCGCAATTTCCTGCAACTCAACCACTGGGAGACCACGGTCCCGGGATTGACCCTGGTGGTGATGGTGCTTTCGGTGAGCCTGATCGGAGACGGTTTGCGGGATGTGTTCGATCCCCGGCTGCGGCATGAGGCCAAGGGTCTCGAATCATGAGATACCTGGCCAGCCGCACCGTGTACATGCTGGTGATCCTGGCGATCTCGTCTGTGGCAGTGTTCTATGCGATCCGGCTCTCGGGGGGAGACGCCACCGCCGCCCGGCTGCCCGCCTCCGCCACCGAGGCCGACCGGGAGACCCTCCGGGAGGTCCTGGGTCTCAACGATCCCATCTACCAGCAGTACTTCACCTACATGGGAAGGCTTCTCAGCGGAGACCTGGGCAATTCCCTCACCAACAACGCCCTGATCTCCAAGATGGTGGTCGAGCACGGACGGAACAGCATCATCCTGGGAGCCGCCGCCTTCCTCCTGGTCTTTCTGGTGGGGGTGCCGCTGGGGATGCTGGCCTCGGTGAGACGCAACACCTTGGCGGATCAGGGCATCATGAGCCTGTCGGTGGCAGGTATGGCCGTGCCCAATTTCTGGCTGGCCCTGCTGAGCATCTGGCTCTTTGCCAGCGTGCTGGGCTGGCTGCCCTCAGCGGGGTGCTGCGAACCCAGACAACTCATTCTCCCCGCCATCGTGCTGGCCGCGGAGGGCACGGCCCTCACCGTCCGCATGACCCGGTCGGCGATGTTGGAGAACCTCGACTCCGACTGGGTACGTACCCTGCGGGCCGGGGGCCTTTCCGAAGCCAGGGTGATAGGCAAGCACGTCTTCCGGAACGCCTTGATACCGATCATCTCCCTGGCGGGGCTGCGTATCGGCCAGATCGTCGGATATGCCTTGATAGTGGAGGTGATCTTCGGGTGGCCGGGACTGGGACAGGTGCTGGTCAACGCCGTCCTGCGTCGGGACTACCCGGTAGCCCAGTTCTTCTCGCTGGTGCTGGTGGTGATGGTGGTGCTCGGCAACTGGTTGGCCGACCTGGGATACCTCGCCGCCAACCCGAGGCTGAGGAAGACCTGATGGCCTCACCCCTCCTGTCCGTACGGGACCTCACCACCGTCATCCGCACCGAGGGGATCGAGTTCGAAGTGGTGAGGGGGGTGTCGTTCGACATGTACCCAAACGAGATCCTGGGCCTGGTGGGGGAGTCGGGCTGCGGGAAGACCATGACCGCCCTCTCGGTGATGGGCCTGATCCCCTCGCCGGCCGCCCGGATCGCCGGCGGGAGGGTCCTGTTCGGCGACCGGGACCTGGTGAGTCTCGGAGAGCGGGCGATGCGGGAGGTGCGGGGCGACGACATCTCCATGATCTTCCAGGACCCGCTCACCTCCCTCGACCCGATGTTCACCATCGGCCACCTCCTGACCGAGGTGATCCGCCGCCACAGATCGGTGTCCCGCTCGGAGGCCGAGGCGATGGCGCTCCAGGCGCTGACGGAGGTGGAGTTGCCCGACCCCGAGACTCGCATGAGCCAGTACCCGCACCAGTTGTCGGGAGGGATGCGCCAACGGGTGATGATCGCCATGGCGCTCATGCTCGACCCGGACATCCTGATCGCCGATGAGCCCACCACGGCCCTGGACGTCACCGTACAGGCCCAGATTCTCGACCGGCTGCTGGGCCAGCAGCGCCGCCGGGGCATGTCGATGCTCCTGATCACCCACGACCTGGGGGTGGTGGCGGCGGTTGCCGACCGGGTGGCCGTGATGTACTCGGGCGAGATCGTGGAACAGGCCCCCGTCACCCAACTCTTCTCCGATCCCCAGCACCCCTACACCCAGGGTCTCCTGCGGGCAGTCCCCCAGACCCGTCACCAGCGCGGCGCGCTGCACACCATCCCGGGTCGGGTTCCCCCGCCACAGTTCGTCCCACCCGGTTGTCCGTTCAGTCCCCGCTGCTCCCAGGCGCTGGTGCGCTGCTGGGAGGAGCACCCCGAACTGGTCCCCGACGACGGGAGGCATCTGCGCTGTTTCAATCCCCAGCCCCTGGCTCCGGCGTGAGCGAGACTCCGTTCCCGGTCGAGGTGGCGGGGTCCGAGGGCGTCAGGCTGCGAGGACTGGAGTGGCCGGTCGCCGGGCCTCCGGTGATATTCGTGCACGACTTCGGGGCGGACCTCGACCAGTGGGGCCCGCTCACCGCCGGACTGGCCGCCTCCGGATTCCGGGTGATCAGCCTGGAACTGTCCGGGCACGGCCTCTCCGACGGAGAGCCCGACCCGGGATCGATCGCCCGCGACATCGGGGTCATGGTTGCCCAGGCCTCGCGCCTCTGGGGACCCCTGGGGCTGGTGACCTGTGGCGAGAGCGCCAGGGGATCGGTGGGAACCGGCGCCGCGGCCGGCGCCCCCGTGCAAATACTCATCTCACCTCCAGAGATGCCGGTCGAGTTCATGAAGGGTGCGGAGAAGGCGCTGCGGATCATCATGGCGGGGGGCGGCGACGACGAGAGCCACGCCGCCGCCAAGATGGCCCATGATCATCTGCGCGGCCAGCGGATGCTGATGACCGTCTCGGGCGCCTCCGAACGGGGAGTGGCCCTGGCCGGGTTGCGGCCGTCCATCCTGGAGGACATGGCGCAGTTCTTCCGCCTTTACCTGGCTCCCATCAACATGGCCTGGATCACCCGCAAAGAGGCGGAGGCGGAGAAACCCTCCTAGCAAAATTCCGGACGTTCCCTAGATTTCGAGACATACCCAAGGAGGTGTGAAACGAACCGTCCCCCAATCTACAAGCGGAGGCCAATACAGGTGGTGGCTGCAATCGTGGCGATCGCGGTGCTGGCCGTGGCCTGGTGGCTGATCTCCCCCCTGTTCATAGACGAGGTGGTTGAGGAAGACTTCCCCCGCGCGGCCATGGCGGTGGTCCCCGACGACATGACCGCCGAAGAGGCCGAGGAAGTGATGATGGAAGCCGAGGCCGTCGAAACGATGGTTATGGAAGAGATGCCCGAGTCGGAGGAACCCGACGTCACAGGACCGGTGGCCCTGGCGACCGGCGCACTGATGGACGCCGACGACTTTCACAGGGGTTCGGGGGAGGTCACCGCCTACCGTCTGGAAGACGGCTCCCACGTACTTCGGCTGGAGGACATCGAGGTCACCAACGGCCCCGACCTCCGGGTGCTGGTCGCCCCGGGCCATGGCATAGACAGCCGGGAGGCCCTCCAGGCCGCTGGCTACATCGAACTGGCGCCGCTGAAGGGAAACATCGGCTCGCAGAACTACGACTTCCCGGCCGGATATCAGGTCCCCGAGCAGATGACGGTGATCATCTACTGCAAGCCCTTCCACGTGATCTTCGCCACCGCCGAACTGAGCTAGGCAGGAGCCTGGCCGCGGACGCCTGGTCGGTGGTGGGGACCGTCGGGGGGGCCCGCCGCGCCTCACCGGCCGAGTGGGCTTATCCTTCCGCGACAGCCCCTTCTGTACAGTGAGGTGACGGACCCATGATCTACGCCCTCCGAACTCTGGCTTTCGTCCAGGTCTTCTTCGCCGCCTTCGCCGCCATGGTGGGCAGCTTCGCCGATGGAGGCCAATGGTGGGAACGGCTCATCCTGGTGGGCGTCCATCCGGCTGCTGCAGTGTTGCTGCTCATCCTGGTAATGAACAGGGAGTCATCCAGGATCCTGGTGTTGATAACCACTGCTCTGCTGGCGCTCAATGTGGTGGCCGATGTGGGGCTTGCCGCGGCCATCGGGTCCGGTGCAATCAAGGGGGACTGGGGGTTGCCACTGGTCTTCGCCGTTGTTCCCCTGATCGCCCTTCCTTACTGCATTGTGCGTTACCGGAACTCCTAGCGCGGATGTCCCTCACAACCCGGGAGTTACGATACTTCTAAGGTTTCAGAAAGGAGTTGCCCCATGACGGTGGTCGATGCCCACCTCCATCTGTTCGAGTCGGTTTCCGAGCAGTATCCCCGCGATGTTTTCCCGGGTCTGACCCCGCCGGAGCGGCGGGCGCCGATGGACGAGTATTTCGGTTACATGGAGCGGGCGGGGGTGGACAAAGCCGTCATCGTGGCGGTCTCCCACCATGACGAGTACGTGCGGGACGTGGTGGCCACCCGCCCCGACCTGTTCGCGATCGTGGGGGTGCAGGACGTCTCCGCCTCCGACCAGCTCGCCGACTACACCGAGCGCCGCCGGGCCACGCCCTTCCAGGGGTTCCGGCTGTTCAACCTGGATGACGATCCCTCCCAGGCCGCCGACCGGATCGAGATGTTCCCCGTCCTCCGGCAGATGGCGGCCGACGGGGTGAAGCTGTGGTTCTACTCCACCGAGGAGCAGGTGCTGTTGCTGGACCGGGTGCTCGAGTTGCTGCCCGACCTGTCGGTGGTAATCAACCACCTGGGGTTCTGTCCGAGCATCTGGGACGAGATCAAGGCGGACGAATGGGGGCGGCCCCGGTTCACTATGGATCTTCCCTCGGCGTCGCTCAAGACCATGGAGGTGATCGCCGCCCGTCCCAACGTCTATGTCCACCTCTCCGGCCAGTACGCCTTCACCCAGGAGCCCTACCCCCATCCCGACCTGCAGTCGACCGTAGACGCCGTGTACGGGATGTTCGGGGCCGACCGGATGATGTGGGCCTCGGACTATCCGTGGATCGCGGTGGAACCCGGCTATCCCGAACAGCTTGCGCTGGTGGACCATTACCTGCCGGACATCTCGGCTGCCGAGCGGGACGCCATCCGGGGCGGGACCGCCATGCGCCTGTTCGACTTCGAGTAGGCAAGATCACCAGGGGAGTGGATGATCCCGGCGTAGTCGATCGGCGTTTCCAGCCGGTCAACCTGCCCGAGCCTCGGAGCTTCCCATCCCGGCCGATGACCATCCATGGGCTGGAGGGGCGCCCCGCCGCCTGGATTCTCAGCAGGGACGGATCGGGGCCGTCCACCCGGCTGCTGGAGGTCCCTCCCGGCTGGGGGACCTCGCTTCGGGGCAGTTTCACCGGAGATGTCGAGGTGTTCGTGATCTCCGGCCGGGTGGAGGCGGACGGTCGTCGGATGGGCCCAGACACTCTGTGGGGCGCCCGCGCCGGGACCGTAGTTTGTGGCCTGGGCAGTTCCGAGGGAGCCACCCTGTTGCTCTTCTCGGGCGCCCCGCTGAGGTTCATGCCCGGCGAGGGAACCGAAGACCCTCGTCGACCCGACCCGGTGGTGGCGGGCGAGCGGGAGTGGGTGCATATCCCCGGCGCTCCGCCCAATTCCCGGCAGCGGGAGTTGGCGCCGTCGCTGAGAGGTGGCGTCTACTGGCAGACTGCGGCGATCGACCTGAATCTGGACCGCTGGTACGTGGACGACGAGCCGACCGAGGTTTTCGTGCTGGAGGGGTCGTGGCAGCAGGCCGCCCGGGGAAAGCAGGGGCCGGAGGTGGTGGAGTTTCCCAGGGAGGGTTACTTCTATCGCCCGGCGGCTGTGTGGCATGGTGGGGCGTTGACGGGTACTTCCACAGTGGCCCTGCTGCTGATCCGCGCCGGCGCCGCACCCTCCCGCCACGCTGACGCTCCCGGTGAATACCCGGCCTGCCTGCGGTGAGGGTCGACCGGTCCAACTTTACGGGAAGCCCTGGTCGGAAGGGCGGTGACCTGAGGCCGACGCTATATTCAGGAACAGGTCGGTGTCGCACTTCGTCGGCTTCCGTGGTGCCGAGTCCAGGAGGAAAAAGCACATGTTGATCCGTTACATAGAACCCATCGGGAGTGACCTGCACACCAAACGGATGCTGTCCATCCTGGAGAGGCACGCCTCTCCGGGGGTGTCCGTTGACGTCCGCCACCTGGAGTTGCCCCCCGAACTGGCCGGACCCATGCTCCCGCTGGAGCCTCTTTACATAAACGAATTGATCGGCGAGGTGCTCCGGGCCGAGCGCGACGGCGCCGACGCCGCCATCATCGGGTGCTGCGCGGATCCGGCGTTGCTGGAGGCGCAGCGCTGCGTGAACATCCCGGTCATCGGACCGCTGCAGGCCGCGGTGGCATTGGCCGCCGGCCGGGGCGCCACCGTCGGCATGCTGTCGCCTGACGAACACGGTCGGCGCCGGATCGCCAACATGACGCACCGCCTGCTCGGGGCCTACGGGCTGGCGGACGCCTTCACGTCCGTGGTCTTCGTGCCCCTGCACGTGGAGGGCGAGGAGTCACTGGTCGGAAACACCGAGGTCACCGCCGAGATCGTCGAGGAGCAGTTCCGGCGCCAACTCCACGCATTGGGGGTCGACAGCGCCCGAACCATGGTCGAACAAGACCATGTGGACGCCATCTTCTTCGGATGCACGCTGTGGGGAGGCCTGGTGGCCGAGGTCGCCGACCAGATCGACGCATTCTGCATCGATCCGGTGGTGGCGTCACTCCACATGGCCGAGGCACAAGTCAGGACATCCCGACTGGTCTGACCACCTGCGCTCTGGAGACCCGCCGGGGGGAAGGAAGGCTCGTGGCCGGGCCGCCGCAGACCTGCGGTATTGATGTTTCGCGCGGGCACTGGCGTTTTGGGGTAGCCGCGGAAGTCTCGTAGCCTTTCACTCTGGCAGCCGAACGCTGGTGTCGGCCGGTAAGGAACGGAGACTATGGGGAACGTGATCGAGGCCTTCGGGCTGGTCAAGCACTATGGCGACGTCGTGGCGCTGGACGGCTTGGACCTGGCCGTGTCGGAGGGGTCGGTTTATGGGCTGCTGGGTCCCAACGGCGCCGGCAAGACCACCGCGGTCTCCATTCTGGCCACGCTGTTGGCCCCGGACTCCGGGTCGGCTCGGGTGGCCGGAGCCGACGTGCTGAAAGAGCCCGCCAGAGTCAGGGAGCGGATCGGGCTCTCCGGCCAGTACGCTGCTTTGGACGAGCATCTGACCGGGTTCGAGAACCTTGACATGATCGGGCGTCTCTACCGGTTGGGACGGTCCAGATCCCGGACGCGGGCAAGGGAGTTGCTGGAGGTCTTCGATCTCACCGAGGCGGGGAACCGGCCGGTCAAGACTTACTCGGGAGGCATGCGCCGGCGCCTCGACCTGGCCGGAGCCCTGGTGGCGTCCCCGCCGGTGTTGTTCCTGGACGAGCCGACCACCGGCCTCGACCCGCGGAGCCGCCTGGACCTGTGGGGTGTGATCCGCGAACTCGTGGCGCGAGGGTCCACCTTGCTGCTTACCACCCAGTACCTGGAGGAGGCCGACCACCTGGCCGACCGGATCATGGTGATCGACCAGGGGAGGGACATCGCCCAGGGAACCCCCGACGAGTTGAAGACCCTGGTTGGGGGCGAACGGATCGAGGTCACCGTGGTGTCCGCCTCGGATCTCCCCAGGGCCCAAGAGGTCATGCAGCGGTTCGCGGTGGGTGAGTTGGCCAGCGAAGTACGAAACCGCAAAGTCACCGCTCCCATCTCGGGCGGCGCGGCCGTTTTGACCAAGGCGTTGCGGGCCTTGGACGCCGAGGGCGTCGACTTGCACGATGTCGGGCTGCGGCGACCCACTCTCAATGACGTGTTTCTCACGCTCACCGGCCACGCCGCCGAGCCGAATGGAAGCCGGGGGACATCCGAAGGCCAGTCATCTCTACGCGGGAAGGCCGCATCATGATGGCGGTCGTCCACATGTTCGCCGATACGGCGGTGATCGCCAAGCGGAACTTGATCAAGATCAAGCGGGTCCCCGAAGTCCTGGTGTTCGTGCTGTTGTCTCCGATCATGTTCGTCCTGCTCTTTGCCTACGTGTTCGGTGGATCGATCAACATCCCGGGTGGCTCCTACCGGGAATTCCTGATCGCCGGCATCTTCGCACAGACGGTCGTGTTCGGTTCCACGTTCACGGGCGTCGGTATCGCCGACGACATCCAGAAGGGCATCATCGACCGGTTCCGGTCGCTGCCGATGTCCCAGGCAGCCGTGCTGATAGGCAGGACGGCGAGCGACGTGGTCTACAACGTGCTCACCCTTCTGATCATGGGCCTGACCGGCTTGGTTGTGGGATGGCGCATCAACAGCAGTCTGTGGGAGGGTTTGGTGGGATTCGGGTTGCTTCTCGCCTTTGCCTACTCGTTCTCGTGGACCATGGCCTTGGTGGGTCTGCTGGTGCCCAGCGTCGAAGTGATCAACAACGCCAGCTTCATGGTGATCTTCCCGGTCACCTTCATCGCCAACACCTTCGTGCCGGCAGAGAACCTGCCGACCGTGCTGCGGACATTCGCCGAATGGAATCCCATCTCCGCCCTGACCCAGGCAGTGAGGGAATTGTTTGGAAACATCCCGCCTGGCACACCTGAGCCCACAGCCTGGCCCCTCCAGAATCCGGTGATATACACGCTGATCTGGGCGGCTCTCATCATCGCCGTCTTCGCCCCCCTTGCCAGCATCCGCTACCAGAAGGCAGTGAAGCAGGGTTGACGGAGGCGTGAGGAGGCTCCGTCAGGACTCAGGGCCACTCCTGCACCGTTGGCAGACCCCGAACACCTGCAGGTCCATGTGGGTGGCGGAAAAGGCGTACCGTTCGGCGAGGTGGTTGCGTACATTCTCCGCCAGGACGCCGGTGTGATGCCGGATGTCGCCACAGAGTTCACAAGTGAGGTGGAAGTGCTCACCTCGGTGGACGATCTCCCACCGGGGCTCTTCCCCCTGGTCGGTGAGGGTCTGGAGAGCCAAGCCCATGTCCGCGAAGAGATTCAGGGCACGGTCTACCGTCGTCGGGTCGATGCCCGGGTCGCGCCCGCGGGCTTTTTCGGTGATTTGCCCTGCTGTCAACTGCCCTCCCCCGGAGCACATTATCGCCCAGATCGTGCGTCGTCGTTCCGTCAACTGCTGGTTTTGGGCTCTCAGAAAGTCGCCGAGGTCGCCGTATTTGACTCCTCTGACCATGGGCACATAGTACTTCACTTTGGTAAAACATCGGGAGGATGGAGCGATATTCTGTGGGCCGGACGTTGCATTGTCCCATCCCTCCCACATGCTTATAAGGTCCAAACATCACCCGATGGTTCCGGGCCGTCAGGTGATCATCTACTCGCTGGGTCCGCCTCCCGGCTCCCATCGGCGAGTTTGCCAACCGGACTCCGGTCGGGCAGGCCGCGCCCTGCCCGCATCTTGGACGCGGATCGGCGGTGGCGGGTCGGGTGGGGAACCCAAAAATGGGGCAGGACACTGCAGCGGCGGGGGAGGGGTTCGAGCTGTTCAAAGGAGCTCCCCGGCCTGGACCCGCCTACGACGCCCCTTTCAGGGATCAATCGGGTGAGCGGACCGCCTGGATCAGTCGGGACACGCCTTCGAGGAGGGACTCGGTGTCGGTGGCCAGGGAGACGCGGACGTGTGTGCCTCCCCCCGGGCCGAAGGTAGTGCCCGGCACCACGGCTACCCGGCGGTCGATGACCATCCGCCGGGCGAACTCGTTGTCCGGCAGGCGACTCTGGGAGATGTCGACCCACACGTAGAAGGCGCCCTCGGGTCGAGCGAAGGGTAAGTCGGCTCGCGACAGCATTTCGGTCACCAGGTCCCGGCGTTCCCAGTAGGCGTCGCGCATTGCCCAAACCTGGTCCTGGGGGCCGCGCAGGGCGGTCAAGGCTCCGATCTGTGCCAGGCTGTTGACACAGGATGTGGTCGGCTCCTGGGAATTGCCCAGGACGGCAGCCATGTCGGGCCTGGCCACCGCGTAGCCGATCCGCCAGCCGGTCATGGCGTAGGTCTTGGAGAAGCTGAAGATCGAGATGACCCGGTCAGAGTCGATCGGAAAGGCCGAAACCGCGGGCTTACCGAAGGTGATCTCGTCGTAGACCTCATCGGAGATCACCCACAGGTTGTGTCGCCGGGCCAGATCCAGCAATTCTTTCATCAGCCTTTCACCAATAATGGTCCCGGTGGGATTGGAGGGTGACACGAGGATCATCGCCCGACAGTTCGGAGTTATTTGCTTCTCGATCTCCTCTGGGTTGGGAAGCCAGCCGTCCTCGGCGCGCAGCGGATAGTGGCGCACCTCCAAGCCTTGAAGGGAGGCCATCATCCCGTAGTTGGGCCAGGTGGGATCCGATAGCAGGATCGCATCGCCTGGGTCGCACAGGGTCACCAGCGTTGTAAAGAGCGCCCCGCACCCGCCTGTAGTGACGGTCACGTTCTCCGGTTCGGCATCGATGCCGTTGAGGTTCCTGAGTTTTTCCGCGATCGCCTCTCGGAGTTCGGGGATGCCGGCATTGGGGGTGTATGTGGTGAATCCGTTGAGAGCCGCATCTCCGGCCGCTCGGCTGATGTGCTCGGGGGTAGAGAAGTTGGGCTGGCCCACCTCCAGATGGATCACATCGGGATACTGGGAGGCGAGGTCGTTGATCTCCCGGATGCCCGACCGGGGCATAGACCTGATGGTGTTGGAGGGCCCGAGCATCAGGCGAGAGGAAAGTGACAGGCGGTCAGATGCCCGGGCTGCTTCTCTTCGAGGAGCGGTTCCTCGGTCCGGCAGGCCTCCCGGGTGCGGCCCACCGGGCACCGGGGATGGAAACGACATCCGGGGGGCGGGTTGATCGGAGAGGGCACCTCCCCCTCCAAAAGAATCCGGGTGCGCTTGCGTTCCTCCACCGGGTCGGGGAGGGGAGCGGCCGACAGCAGGGCGTTGGTGTAGTGATGGAGCGGCTGGGCGAAGAGTCGCTCCGAGTCGGCCATCTCCACCACCTTGCCCAGGTACATCACCGCGATCCGCTCGGAGATGTGGCGCACCACCGCCAGGTCATGGGCGATGAACAGGTAAGTGAGCCCCAGGTCGTCCTGCAGTTCCCGGAGAAGGTTGAGCACCTGGGCCTGGATGGAGACGTCTAGTGCCGAGACCGGTTCGTCGCAGACCACGAAGCTGGGGTGAAGGGACAAGGCCCTGGCCACCCCCACCCTTTGTCGCTGACCGCCGGAGAACTCGTGGGGGAACCGCCGGGCATAGCGCGGGTTGAGGCCCACCATCTCCAGGAGTTCAGCCACCCGCTGGCGCTGCCGGTCACGGGTCATGTCGGTGTGGACCGCCAACTGCTCGCCGATGGCGTCGCCGATCCGCATCCGGGGGTTGAGCGAGGCGTAGGGATCCTGGAAGACGATCTGCATCTCCCTACGAAGCCGCCGGAGAGTGTCCCGGTCGGCGGTGGTGATGTCGATGACCTCCGAGCCGCCGCCGTCGATCTCCCGACGGAGCAGCACGTTCCCCGAGGTGGGCTCGATGAGCCGCAACACGCACCGGGCGGTGGTGGACTTGCCGCATCCTGACTCTCCCACCAGCCCCAGGGTGGTCCCCCGGGGGATGTCGAAGGAGACGCCCGACACTGCCGACACCACCCCCCGCGGGCCGCTCGAGAACAGTCCCCCGCCCACTTCGAAGTTCTTCACCAGGTTGCGAACCGAGATAGCCGAATCCGTTCCGATCTGGAGGGTCGTCGAGTCGGTCGAGATCATGTCAGGCTTGCAAAGGGGTAGGCCAGGCGGTTATAGGGAAGCTTATCGTCCCAGATTGGTCTCCCGCCTGATCCTCTTGTTATCGTGAGAAGCGATTCGTCGAGTACAAGGAGTAGGAAAATGGCCGAATCTTTCCGCGGGAAGATAGGGGCACTCAGCAGCGCAGAGGTTGAGGCCTTCTTGGCGTCCCCCGCCTTGGCCCGCTTCGCCTGTCTCAAGCCGGACGGGGCTCCCTACGTGATCCCGTTGTGGTATCAGTGGGACGGGGAGGCACTGTGGTTCGTGGGAAGGCAAAGGGCGAGATGGTGCGAGTTCGTCGCCAACGATCCGCGGGTGTGCGTGGTAATCGACGCGGCCCACAGCCCGCCGGATGAGTCGGGTCAGACCGCGGAGATTCCCAAGGTGTTCGTGGAGGGAAGGGCAGAGATCGCCGAGGAGCCCAACATCGGCGGCAAGTGGGTGGAAGTCGCTGAAGAGATGTCCTTGCGTTACCTGGGTCCCAACGGTCCCACTTACCTCGTCCCCACGCTCAAGCAGCCCCGCTGGCTGATCAAGGTCGTCCCCGAGAAGGTGAGGACCTGGCAGGGCGTGGCCTGGGCGCGCCGTTACTGGGTGGAGGGAACCGGAAGCCCCAGTTACGAAGAGGTGAACACCTAACCGGATCCGCGGATCGGCGGCAACTGAACCGGGCCCTCAACAGCTCGCGAAATCGACCGCTATACCGCGAAATTCGGCCCTGATCTCCTCACCTGAAGGGCCCACCCCCGCCACCACCTTGCCGTGGGTCGAGCGCGGTCCGGCCGGCCTTTGGTGGGGCTTTGCGGGGCGCTGGAGCCCTTTGATCCCATGACGAGGTCTGCTCGACGTCTGAGCAAGCCGCCTTGGTGCTTGGCTTGTATCAATATGTGCTCTCGGCTGGGTGTTATCCAACCCTGTGTCACCCGTTTTTTTCACAACCTGTATTCCAGGGCAGGCGAGCGTTTCATTTTCGTTGTATGAAGGGGCTTCGGCGGTTTCGGTTCAGCGGTGGTTTGAGGTGGTACTTGCCGGTTGGTGTCCTGCGCACCACCCAGTGGTCGTCGTGCACTTTGTGGTGGCACCTGCTGCAAAGGAGGACCATGTCGTTGAGGTTGGTGTTGCCCTGTACTGCCCATGGGATTATGTGGTGGGCCTGGCACCAGTTCGCATTGGCGCCGCATCCCACACAGTTCTCATCCCTGGCTACGAGAGCGACCCGTTGGGCGGGGCTGGCGGCCCGCCGGGACCGTCCCAGGTCCAGGGGTTGTGACACGCCCTTGAAGATGGCGGGGAGGATGTCAGATTGGCAGGCCAGGTCGCGGATCTTCTCTGTCGGGATGGGTGTCCCGTCACCGAGGCGTCCGTTTATGAGTTCTCTGTTGATGACGTCGTAGTCGGCGATCAGCAGCAGCCTGGGACCGCGGGGAGGCTTTCCGTCTTCGTCGGTGTCTTCTCTGGTGACCAACCCCGCCAGGGCGTCGGCCATCCGCTGGCCGGGAGAGCACCGTGCCCGGGGATCTTCCTCCCGCCACAGTTCGTTCATCTTCTGCGACAGGGCGGTTTCGACGAGAGCGCCGGTGATCGGGTCGAACCGTCCGTACAGCACGGTCATGCCGTCTGTGTTATCCGTTTTGATCTTGGCGAACCTCTGCGAGCGTTGATGTTCCAGGCGGGACATCCCGTCATCCTCTGAGCGTTGCTGTTGGTGCTTTCGGACCGTCCCTGCGAACTTGTCCGGCGATTGAGTACGGGCCTTGCCCACCAGTTCTGTTTCGTCTATCTCTCCCTCTTGGGAAGCCTTGGCCAGGATGCGGGCGTTCTCATAGGGGATTTCTCCGTCCCGCATCCCCTCCGATGTCTTCGGTAGCTCCTCCAGCTCGACTGCGGTTTCCACTTCGGAGCGGGCCTTGCCGCGGGGTCGCAAACCCTTCTCCCGCAGGTTGTTCTCGGTGATGTGGGCACCTTCTCTGCGGGTTAGTTCCGCCAAGATCCCCGCTCGGAACCCGGCCACCTGATTGTCCACCCGGAAAGTGGACTTCAGCCAGCCCTGGAGTTGATGCAACGTCGCCTCGCCCACCGACCGGGTAGGCAAAACCACCCGGACCTGGTCGGTGACCCGACTGCCATTAGCTGTATTTTCCATGTCTACCCATTATGCCAAGGGGGTGTGACAAAACACCACCCAATACCACCAAGTTGGCAAAACAAACACTAAATATTTACCGTCGCCACTAGACCGGCCGGGGAAACCCCAACCCCGCTGCCTGGGGGTCAGTCCACCACCGTGGGATCGGGGATGTGGGACATGATGGCGTATTCGTACGCGGCCAACGCGTTGCTGGGGTGGCCGATCTCGGTGGAGGCGATAAACGCCGCGTGGTCGGAGATGGGTTCGGCCTCCGGCGCCTTGACGTGCACCTCGGCGACCCTCTCGACGAACAGGAACCAGCCGATCGCCTCTTCGACCGACTGGCCCACCGTCACCGGTCCATGGTTACGGAGGAAGACCACCTTCGCCTCATCCAACGCGGCCGCGATGTGCTTTCCGGTGTCGGCATCCATCACCTGAACCTCTTCTCCCTCGAAGATGGCCTGCGATCTGAAGAAGGCAGTCGCCTCCTGGCAGATCATCCGGAAGGGTCGCACGTTGGCCATCCAGGGCGTGGCGTAGGGAGTGTGGGTGTGGGCCACCGAGACCGCCTCGGGCCGGGCGTCGTGGATGGGTCCGTGGATGTAATAGGCGGTCATGTTGATCGGCCCCTCGCCCTCCACGACCTGCCCGCCCGGCCCCACCAACACCAGGTCGTCCACGGTTGCCTGCCGGAAGGAGACACCGTACCGCAGCAGCCAGAAGCAGTCGGTGCGCTCGGGGTCCCGGGCAGTGATGTGGCCGTCTCCCAGCGTCCCCCAGCCGAACGCCCCGAACAGGCGATAGGAGAGGGCCGTCTGTCTCTTGCGGTGACTTCGCAGTTCCTCCACAGAGTCGAAGACCGGCTCGGCCGCGAAGTCGCCGCTGCCTCCCGCCCAAGTGGCCAGATTCCTCTTCATCCTCCAAGGCTCCTGAGATGTGAGTATCCTCATCATATCATTAGCCGGAATGTTCCGGTGCCCGGAACTGGACAGAATCTACCCGAGACAAAGCGGTGATGACATGGCAAATATAATTCCGCATTCCGAACGCCGGCGCCGGACCGTGGAGGCGGGGAGATGAGAGAAGAAGCGCGTTGTGTGATCGTGGGCGGCGGCGCCATGGGCGTGGGGTTGCTCTACCACCTGGCGCACGAGGGTTGGACGGACACCGTGCTGGTGGAGAAGGACGAACTGGCGTCGGGATCCACCTGGCATGCGGCGGGGCTGGTTCCCCACTTCATAGGGAGCCTCAACATGGCCAAGGTCCACGCCTACGGCGCCGACCTGTACAGCCGACTCGAGGAGGAGACCGGCCTCCACACCGGGTGGCACGGATGCGGCGCGGTCCGGCTGGCAACCAACCGCGACGAGGCCGACTGGTTCAGATACGTCCAAGGGGTGCTGGAACTGGTGGGCGTGGAGTCCCACCTGGTGGGTCCCGACGAGATCCGCCGTCTGCACCCCCTGGTGGACACCGACGGGGTGGTGGTTGGCCTCCACACTCCCGGCGACGGCTGGACCGACCCGACGTCGGCAACCAACTCGATGGCCGCGGGGGCGCGCCAACTGGGTGCGGAGATCGTAAGGCGCAACCGGGTGCTCGACATGAACCAACTCCCCGACGGGCGCTGGGAGACCATCACCGAGCAGGGACGCATCGTCTCCGAGCACGTGGTAAACGCCGCCGGCCATTTCGGTCCGCAGTTGGGGGCCATGGTCGGCCTGGACGTGCCGATCGTCTCGGTGATACACCATTACGTCGTCACCGAGGCCATACCCGAGGTGGCCGCCCTGGACTTCGAGATTCCGGTCCTGCGCGACCCTCGGTCCTCCTGCTATACCCGCCAGGAACATGACGGGCTCCTGATCGGCCCCTACGAGACCGAGGACTCCCGCTCCTACGGGATGGAGGGCATCGACTGGGACCTCACATTCCATCTCCTTCCGCCCGACGTGGAAAAGCTCCTGCCCTGGCTGGACCTGGCCGCCCGCCGGACTCCCGTCCTGGAGCAGGCAGGCATCAGGCGGGTCGTGTGCGGTCCGATAACCCACACTCCCGACTCCGGCCTCCTCCTCGGTCCGGCGCCGGGCCTCAGGAACTACTGGATGTGCGTTGGGTCCTCGATCGGCATATGCCAGGGGCCGGGGTCCGGAAAGTACCTGGCCCAGTGGATGGTGCACGGCCAGACCGAGATTAACGTGGCCGAGATGGATCCCCGTCGGTTCGGGCCTTATGCACCGGGAGAATTCACCCACGCCAAGGCGCTTGATGAGTATCACGAGATGTACCAGGTGCGGATGCCGGGGGAGTACCGGGAAGCAGGACGCCCGATCAAACAGACCCCGCTCTATGACACGCTCGCCGAATCCGGCGCCCAATTCCAGGAGATCTACGGCTGGGAGCGGGCTCGGTACTTCTCCCCCGACGGATCCCCCGAGGACTACTCCTTCCGGCGCTCGTCGGCGTTCGGACCGGTCGGGGAGGAAGTCACCGCGGTTCGACGGCGGGTGGGCGTCGCCGACCTGACCGCCTTCACCAAACTGGGAGTCACCGGTCCCGACGCCGCAGCGCTGCTGGACCGGCTGGCGGCCAACCGCCTGCCCGCCAGAACCGGCGGCATAAGGCTGGCCCACATGCTCACCACCCTGGGCGGGATAGAGGGGGAGGTGACCATCACCCGCCTCGGCGACCAGCGTTTCTACCTCAACTCCTCGATAATGGCCGAACAGCACGACCAGGACTGGCTGCGCCATCACGTGCTGCCCGGCGAGCAGGTGACGATCACCGACCTCACCGACCGATGGGGGATCCTGGCCGTGACCGGTCCCAGATCCCGTGAACTCCTGACCAAACTGACCGACGCCGACCTCACCACCCCGAACTTTCCCTGGCTGACCGGCCAGGAGATCGACGTGGCGGGGGTGCCCTGCCTGGCCCTGCGGGTGAGCTATGTGGGCGAACTGGGCTGGGAGCTCCATCATCCCATCGAGGAGATGCCCGGCCTCTACCGGGCCATAAAGGAGGCGGGCGACGGCCTGGGGCTGGTCGACTTCGGCGCCTATGCCATGAACGTGATGCGCATCGAGAAGGCCTACAAGGCCCACGGGTTCGAGCTCACCACCGAGATAACCCCGGTGGAGGCGGACATCGAGCGCTTCATCAACTACCGGAAGGAGTTCCAGGGGAAGGCCGCCACCCTGGCGCGCAAGGAGACCGACCTTGCCTGGGTGTGCGTTTACGGGGAGTTCGACGCAGCCGACGCCGACTGCCGGGGCAACGAGCCGGTGTACGGCAACGGACAGATGATGGGCCTCACCACCTCCGGCGCCTACGGATACTCGGTGGGAAAGAGCCTGTTCTTTGCCTACGTGCATCCCGACTACCGGTCCCCCGGTTCCGAGTTCGAGATACGGGTGATGGGCGAGCGCCGCCGCGCCCGGGTGCTGCCCGGGCCTGCCTGGGATCCCCGCTCGGAAAGGCTGCGGGCCTGATGAGCAGACGAAGCCGCCGATCGGGGGGAAGAGCAGCCCGGGTGGCCGCCCGCGCCGCCGGGCTCAAGAAGAGCGAGCGTCCGGTCAGGCCGGGAATGACGGGCGGCGCCTACCGCCCGCTCACCGACTCGCAGATGCAGGACATCTTCGACGCCGCCCTGGAACTCCTGGAAGAAGTGGGGATGGGCGACCCGATCCCCGAGTTCATAGAGGCGGTGACCGAAGCCGGAGGGTGGGTGGACGACGACGGACGTCTTCACTTCCCGAGTTCGCTGGTGAACAGGACGATCGAGATGGCCGCCAAGTCTTGGGTGTGGCACGGCATCGACGAGAGCCGCTCCATAGAACTGGCCGACCGCAAAGTGCACTTCGGGACCGCCGGCGCCGCGGTCCTCGTGTTCGACCACCTCACCCAGGCTTACCGCCCCTCCACCACCCAGGACCTGTACGACTTCGCCCGCCTGGTCGACACCCTCGAGCACATCCACTTTTTCGTCCGCCCGGTGGTCACCCGGGAGGTGGACGGCGCCCGCGAGGTGGACATCAACACGGCCTATGCCGCCATCATGGGCACCACCAAGCCGATCGGGACTTCGTTCTTCCAGGCCGCCCACGTCTATGAGGTGGTCGAGATCGCCGACATGGTGCTGGGCGGCCCGGGCGAGTTCCGAAAGCGCCCCTTCATAGCCGCCAACGCCACCTTCGTGGTTCCCCCTCTCCGTTTCGCCCAGGAGACCGCCGAGGCAATGGTGGCGCAGGTCCGGACAGGGATGCCCATCAATCTCCTGTCGGCGGGCCAGGCGGGCGCCACTTCCCCCGCCACACTGGCCGGGTCCCTCGTCCAGGCCGTTGCCGAGTGCCTGGCCGCCCTGACCTGCATCAACATGCTGGTCCCGGGGCATCCCTGCGTGATGGGACTCTGGCCGTTCGTCTCCGACCTGCGGACCGGGGCGATGACCGGGGGGAGCGGCGAGGAGGCGGTGCTGGCCGCCGCCGCGGCCCAGGTCGGCAACTGGCTGGGACTCCCCACCGGCGTTCCCGCCGGCATGACCGACTCCAAGCTCATCGACGGCCAGGCCGGGCACGAGAAGGGTCTCACAGTGGCCCTCGCCGCCCAGGCCGGCTCCAACCTGATCTATGAGTCGGGAGGGATGATGGCCTCCATCCTGGCCTGTTCGCTGGAGATGATGGTGATAGACAACGACCTGCTGGGAGCCGTGAACCGCACCGTGCGGGGCATCGAGGTCAACCCCGACAGCCTCGCTTCGCAGGTGATCAGGGACGTGATCGCCGGCGAGGGACACTTCCTCGGTCATGAACAGACCCTCCGGGTGATGCAGCAGGAGTACCTGTACCCCCAGGTCGGGGACCGGCTCAGCCCCGAGGACTGGTGGGACGCCGGAGGCCTGTCGGCCTCGGACCGGGCCCACGAGTACGTGGTCCAGACACTGGCCAGCCACTTTCCCGGCCATGTCTCACCGGAGGTCGACGCCCGCATCCGGGAGCGGTTCCCGATCCGCCTGCCGGTCGAGGCTGTGAGGGGCGGCTGATTTCGGGACAGGAGCCCGCCGCGGCAGCCGGCAGGCTGCCCGCCCGCGCCCAGGTGGTGGTGGTGGGCGGGGGGATCGTCGGGTGCAGCGTCGCCTACCACCTGGCCCGCCGGGGGGTGACAGACGTGCTGCTGCTCGAGCAGGGGAAGCTGACCGGAGGCACCACCTGGCACGCCGCCGGCCTGGTCAGCCAGCTCAAGTCGTCCTACAGCCTCACCCGCCTGGCCACCTACTCGGCACGCCTCTTCGAGGACCTGGAGGCCGAGACCGGCCAGGCCACCGGCTACCGGGCGGTGGGTTCCATCTCGGTGGCCTCCGACCCCGAGCGCTGGGAGGAGATAATGCGGGGCCTGTCCATGGCTCGCACGGTGGGGGTGGAGATGCGGGAGATGGGCTTCGACGAGTTGCGCGAACGCTGGCCCCTGGTCCGCTCCGACGACCTGGTGGGCGCCGCCTGGATCCCCCAGGACGGCCAGACCAGCCCGGTGGACACCACCATGTCCCTCGCCAAGGGCGCCAAGGACCGGGGCGTGCAGATCACAGAGGACGTCGCGGTGACCCGGTTGGTGGTCGAGAACCAGCGGGTGGTGGGGGTGGAGACCGAACTGGGTTACGTCGAGTGCGAGACGGTGGTGCTGGCGGCGGGGATGTGGACCCGCCAACTTGCAGCCACCGCCGGAATCCACGTGCCGCTGCAAGCCTGCGAGCACTTTTACCTGGTGACCGAGCCCATGGACGGTGTGCCCCCCGGCATGCCCACTCTTCGGGACCCCACCAACTACACCTATTTCAAGGAGGAGACCGGAAAGATCATGGCCGGCTTCTTCGAACCCCGCGGCAAGGTCTGGAAGCTCGACGGCATCCCCCGCGACTTCAGCTTCAGGACCCTCCCCGAGGACTGGGAGCACGTCGGACCGATCTTCGAGCGCTCCATCCACCGGGTGCCCGCCCTGGGAGAGGTGGGCATCCAACTCTTCTTCAACGGACCCGAGGCCTTCACCCCCGACGGCGTCTACTACCTGGGGGAATCCCCCGAGGTTGACCGCTGCTTCGTGGCCGCCGGGTTCAACTCGGTGGGCATCCAATCGGCCGGCGGCGTGGGATGGGTGCTGGCCGACTGGATCATCGACGGCCATCCTCCCTCGGACCTGTGGCCGGTGGACATCCGCCGCGCCCAGCCTCACCAGACCGAACTCGGGTTCCTGGAGGATCGGATCTCCGAGAGCCTCGGCCTCCTGTACGCCATGCACTGGCCCTTCTATGAGTACCAGAGCGCCCGGGACGTCAAGCTGTCGGCCCTCCACGACCGCCACGACGAAGCCGGGGCGGTGTTCGGGGAGATGTCGGGGTGGGAGCGGCCCAACTGGTACGCCACCGAGGGGATGGAGCGCCGCTATGAGTACTCCTACGGGAAGCAGAACTGGTGGGAGGCGTCGGGAGAGGAATGCCTGGCCGTCCGCCACGCGGTGGGACTATTCGACCAGACCTCTTTCGTCAAGTTCGACGTGGAGGGACCCGATGCGGCGCGCCTCCTCGGATGGGTCTCATCGGGTCGTGTCCCCGGCCCGGTGGGAAGGGTGGTCTACACCCAGTGGCTCAACCCCCGGGGCGGCATAGAGGCCGACCTGACGGTCACCCGCCTCTCCGAGGAACGGTTCCTGGTGGTCTCGGGATCAGGAGCACCTTCCCGGGACTGGGCACACCTGCGCAGGGCGGCGCGCGGCCACGACGTCCGGATACGGGACATCACCAACACCATGACGACCCTGGGCGTGATGGGCCCCCGCTCGAGGGACCTCCTGTCGGCGCTCACCGACGCCGATCTCAGCAACGAGGCATTCCCGTTCGGCGCCGCCCGGGAGATCACCGTGGCCGGGCACCGGGTGCTGGCCATGCGGGTGAGCTATGTGGGAGAACTGGGGTGGGAGTTGTACGTCGCCGCCGAAGAAGCGGTCTCCCTGTACGATGCGGTGATCGCCGAAGGCGCCGCGCACGGGCTGCGACACGCCGGGTACCACGCCATGAACTCCCTCCGGCTGGAGGCCGGCTACCGGCACTGGGGACACGACATCACCGACGAGGACACCCCGCTCGAAGCCGGTCTCGGCTTCGCGGTGGACTGGAAGAAACCCGACGGGTTCTGCGGGAAGGAGGCGCTCGAGAAACAGCGAGGCCGGATCCTTCCCAAGCGGCTCGTCCAGTTTCGCCTGGAGGACCCCGACCGTCTGCTCTATCACGACGAGCCCATCTTCAGAGACGGCCAACTGGTGGGCCGCACCACCTCCGGCATGTGGAGCTACACCGAGGACCGCTGCCTGGCGATGGGCTATCTTTCCAACCCCGACGGTGTCTCCAAGTCCTGGCTGGAGGCGGGGGATTATCAGATCGAAGTGGCCGGGGTGCGCATTCCCGCCACCGCCTCTCTCCGACCCTTCTACCCTCCCCGCACCCGCGGCGTGTGACGCCCGGGGCCTGTACTGTGGCCCGCTCGAGAGCTACCTACTCCTTTGTGGGCCTTGGTCCGTTGTCCCAGCCGAGTACCAGCCTCATGGCCCGGTTCTCCCTGGCCACGCGTTCATAGGAGTCCACGGCAGCGGATGTCATCTTCTCTAGAGATTCTGTCAAATTCCACAGCGGTTGGTAGCGCCTGGCGCGCCAGTTCACCAATCCGGTGATCAAGCTGCTGAGAATCGCCGCTCCTGCAACTATGAGGGCAATGGCAACCTGGTCACCCATAGGCGATCATTTGGCGTGCGCGTTTGGACAGTTTCCGCTCAAGGATCGGGGTGGGATCAGGCTTCGGAAGACTCCACTCTCTTGAGACGATCCTCCGTTTCAGTATGGCCAGCGCCATCACGAACTCTTCCTCCGAGCACTGAAGATGGGCTATCGCATCCTCTCGACTGACGTGTTCCTCCAGGAACAAGAGCCCGTGAAGCTTGCGGGCTTGCTGTTCAATGTCTTCCATCTTCGTGTTGCCTCCCGTCTCCTGTACTTCCTTAGAGTCCTGCCTTTGGTCAGGTACCTTAGCAGTATGCGATGGATCTCCGCCCTAGGTAGCCAGGGTTAGGGCCCTTTTTTCACACGTCCCTTGCCTGGCGGGTCCCTGCCGGAGAGAACCGCCGGGGTGCGCATCCTCGCCGCCGCTTCCCTCTGTGTGGAGGACATGTGCGAAGCCAGGGGCTATCAAGAGGTAGAGACCTATGCCTGAGTGCCGTCCCGGCGGCTGGCGCGGGCGGTTCGCGGTGAAGACGGGCCACCGTTCCGTCGGGGCCTGAATTGGCCCTTCGACGACATCTCCGACGCGGTCCGTCGCACCGTCGACCCCCGGATCATGGCGCCGGCGCCGGTACCTCCTACATCCGGTTGAGGAGTAGTTGCCGATAAACTGGCGCCCGGCCTGGCTTGAGAACTGGTGATGAAGGGGAAATGAGGGGTCACTCGACCCGCGCTGGTCGGCTTGGCGGGATGGGGGTTTTTGGATCCGGGCTCGGGGCAAAGGATGCATGAGGCAGAATACTTTGGATTTGGCAAACATGTAGATAACGTGTCGATTATGTCTATATATGAAGATTTCGCATATCCACCACAGAAACCATCACATGGCTCTCCCGGTTGGATGTATAGGTGTGAGTCTGGTGCTCCGGCCTAGATCGGCAGCGGGTTAGTGGCATCCCGGCACACGCGGCAGTGAAACGGACACCTGTCACCCGGCTGCAAAAGGTGGGCGTGGTTTTGGTGATGGGCCTCCTGGTTGGTGGGGGCATCTCTTCTGTGGTTTCAGCTTCAAATCACAATTGGGGTTCGGGTAAGACTTATCGGGAGTGCACTGATCAGGGTCTCACGAATTACGGCCCGAGGACTGGTCAGCGGTGGATTGGGGACTTTTACGCCAACCTGTATAACTGCACCGCCCCTACCACTACTACGACTACTACAACAACGACAACCACCACGACCACTACGACGGCGCCTACTACGACTACGACTAGGGCGGCTGATTGGGGTTCGGGTAAGACTTATCGGGAGTGCACTGATCAGGGTCTCACGAATTA
>JAPPFD010000040.1:200858-225946 GCA_028823995.1 bacterium
ATTGGGGTTCGGGTAAGACTTATCGGGAGTGCACTGATCAGGGTCTCACGAATTACGGCCCGAGGACTGGTCAGCGGTGGATTGGGGACTTTTACGCCAACCTGTATAACTGCACCGCCCCTACCACTACTACGACTACTACAACAACGACAACCACCACGACCACTACGACGGCGCCTACTACGACTACGACTAGGGCGGCTGATTGGGGTTCGGGTAAGACTTATCGGGAGTGCACTGATCAGGGTCTGACCAACTATGGGCTACGGACCGGTCAGAAGTGGATTGGGGACTTTTACGCCGACTTGTATAACTGCACCGCGCCTACTACCACGCCAACTACGACGGCGCCTACCACCACTACAACGTCTACTGCTCCCCCCGATGGTGGCACCGATCCTCCCGATGGTGGCACGACGCCGCCGGATCCGACCCCGGCTCCGGGTCCTGTTTTGGGTACTGCTCCGGAGCTTCCTTACAGCGGCACGACCAACGTGACGCTGGGAGTGAGTTACGCAGAGGAGTTCACCAAGGCGGGGTACCACTACGAGTGCCCCACGAAGGCCGGTGGTGACCCGTTTGAGTCGGAGCAGTCGGAGGTGCCGGTTAGCCCGTCCTCCAATGTGGCGGGTGGTGGTGTGACATGGACGGTCTCGTTGATCTTGGAGGATGTGGTGACCGGCAGCGGCACGGATGAGTGCTACGGAGGCGATGTGTCGTTGTATGTGCGTGTCTCCACGGATGGGACAGTGTGGTCGGAGCCGTCTTCCAGGGATGCGACGATCGGGGATCCGCCTTCCAATCTGCACCCGGCGCCGACCCTGAGCAACCCTTCTTCCACTTCGATTTCGTACAACGCCACGAGCAGTGTCTCGATGACGGTCACCTCCACGACTGTGTTCACGGCCTGGGAGTACAAGCATGTCTGCTGGGAAGCGGATGGCGATCGGTACATCTCGGCTGTGGGGAACACCTGGCCCGCCAATCCGACACCGTCGGGTCTAAATGAGACAGCTTGGTGGACTGTGAGGACCGGGGGTGAGGACAATCAGTGTTTCAGCCGCCCGAATGCGGCTCAGGTGTGGTTGTATGTGCGGGTCAAATCGGCCTCAACCTCCTGGTCCGATTGGGTGTATCACCCGCTGAGTATCGACCTGTCACCGGTGGCGCCGACGTTCACTCAAGTGTCGCATAACGCGACGAATGAGGTTGAGTATGGCAAGACTGTTAAGGTGTCCGCAACGGTGAACCAAAAAAGTGGTTTCACCCGCGTGCAGCAATACGTGTCTTGCCAGAACCGGGACGGGGGCAAGGTCGAACTTTGGGGAACAGATGATGGCAAGAGTCCGGTGTTTACTAGTACCACTTCGCTAACCCGCGACTGGGATGTGACGACGGGCGACGCCTCGGGCGAGTGTTCTGACGACGCCCAGCCGGCGCTGTTTGCCCGGGTGTTGACCTCTTCAGGCTGGTCCCGGTGGGGGTCGGTCTTGGTTCCCATAGCTGCTCCTGTCTGTGCCGTTGACGTGCCGGTAGACGCGGAAACCGACCAGTTGGACCGGTGGTTTGTGGACTGCACTGACCTGCACCGGAACGAGGGGGAGTTCAATGCCAGACGTTATCGGATCACCCTCCCGAACAGCACCGAATACTTTCCCGTGGCGATCGACGTGACTTCGTCCATCGACTTTGAAATCACTCTGGTAGGAGGCTCGTCATCGGCTCTGGTCGATAGCCAGGGAGGTTTGACCCGAGGAGCGGGGCTAGGTGCGGTGTGGTACAGCGGTCGGATGGTGAAGGCTCTCGGAGTTACGCACACAGCGTACGTAATCGAGATCAGCACTACCGAGACCAACACCACCGGAACGTTCACGATCGACATCGAACCGTTCGAGCTTGTCGCTCCCACCGACCTGAAAGCCAACGGTCACAGCACAGGGACCAACGGACAATCAAGGGTTACATGGGACTCAGTAGACCATGCTACTGGCTACGAAATAAAGTATGAATGCACGCCACCCTGCGTGGGTTCGACTTGGTCGAGGACCAGCACCAATAAAGCAACCTTGTCCCTACGCCTCAACACCCTTTACACCATAAATGTACGGTCCAACCTGGGTAACTATGCGTCCGACGAGTCCGATGACGTGTACACCTACTCTACAAAAACGATTCCTCTCAATCGGAATGTTGCCAGTATTGCTCTTACAGCCTATTGGAACCCCCCAGAATACCAATACATTTTCTGTACTGACACCATACCTACAACTGCATTCAGTTGGGAAACAGAGGTGCGAGAGGGAATGGCAAGATGGAATACTGCTACCGACGGCATAGTGACTTTGCGTCATACGGCAAGAGAGTGTGACGGTGATGATGACAATGATACGTTTGATTCCCATGAGCAGACAGGAAACCAGGTTTGGTTTGCCTCCCCCAGTGAAGTGGGTGCCGCATGCGGTTTAGCTGCGGCTGCCGGTTGCGCTCAAGGTGGTAAAACCAGCAGTGGAGAGCGCACTCCGACACGAATAATGATCAGCGATGACCTTACAAGCAACCGTTGCGGGGGTAAGGGTGTGTTTCAAGTTGCGGGGCATGAGGCTGGCCACGCTTTCGGGTTGGGTCACAGTGCTGTGTCTCCTGCCCTAATGGAAGGAGCTATTAGATCCGGAGTGTGTGAACCCCAGCCATACGATATAGTAGCCATCAAGGCGTTGTATCAATCTGTACCTAGGGAGGAATGAAGGTGATCAGAAGAGATCGATACTTGATAGCCTTTGGTGTGATCGCCATCTTGGTGGCAGCATGTAACTTCAGGCCTTCTAATGAAGACGATCTTAGAGAATCGAATGAGCCGACTTCTCAGTATCTGCAAGAAGAGATTGCACCCTGCACTTCCATCCCGGGTTCTAGCAGAGATCCTTGTGCTGTTCAACCTACGCCTGCTCTCTTGTCCGGCGCATCCGTAATCTATACCGAGATACCTGCGTATTGGGATTTGTATTTTGATTCCGACAGCTCACCTTCTGTTTTCACTCCGCATTTGGTGGTGAGGGCTTCTTTCTTGCCGGGCACGACACGATGTTCCGTTTACAAAAGGGAGTTCCCTGCCTTCATAGACTTCGCCCTGGCCAGTGACAACCGGCTGTTGACATGTTTTATTGATGTCCGGGTCAACGACTATCTGATCGGAAAAGGTCCTCCGACTTTGAGTATTGCGGCTTATATATATCCCTTCATATATGTTGGTGAGGACACCTTTGACTATGCCGCTTCTCATGGTCCTGAGGCAGCGAGAACCTATGAAGGCAGAGAAGGTGTGCTGTTTCTTGCGCCTTCTTTAACCACCGTGGTGGAGGCATTGTGGATGACGGAGTTTTGGGATGTGCAACGAACCGGAGATGCTGTCAAGGTCCTGGCACCATATAAAGAGTTGATTGAGAGGAGCTACCGGGATAAGTTCACTGAGGAGAACTTGGCTTTGTTGGATAGGCCGTTGGACGAGTTCGAAACTGTGATTAGTAAGGGTGCGGTGGCTCGTGCGGCGGAGACGGGGGGGCGGATTGCGGTGGGTGATGATTTGCCGATGTTGATCACCGATGCCAATCTGTTGCGTCCTTACTATGAGGGTCCGGGGGTGGGGATCTCGTATGAGACGGACGCGCCGTTGCTGCCGCCGCCGGTTCCGGGAGCGGAGGATCCGGAGCAGCCTCCGGTTACTACCGGTGAGGAGGATGGTTCGTCGGGTTCCGTGCCGGTGCCTGGTGAGGAGGATCAGCCGGATGGTGGAGGGGGCGGCGCCGGTCCTTGAGGGTGCCTGGCAGCGCCTGCCAGCCAGCAAAGGATGTGCCCAGGTTGGCGGTTGCGCTGCTGTTGGCAGTGGTCACATTCATGGCAGGGGTTTCTGACGTCGCGGCCTCGGATCACAATTGGGGATCGGGTTCGACATTCTCTGAATGCAGGAGTCAGGGTCGCACCAATTACGGGCCAGTCACCGGTCGTAGATGGGTGGGCAGTTTCTACGCCAATCTTTACCAATGCGCACCACCTGCAACTCCTAATTGGGGTTCGGGTAGCACCTATCGGGAGTGTGCGGATGGGGATCTTACCGATTTTGGGCCGAAGACGGGTCAGAGGTGGGTCGGTGACTTTTATGCGAATCTGTATCACTGCACGGCGCCTGCCACTGCGGCTGCCCGCGCGTCTGATTGGGGTTCGGGTAGCACTTATCGGGAGTGTGCGGATGGGGGTCTTACCGATTTTGGGCCGAGGACGGGTCAGAGGTGGGTCGGTGACTTCTATGCCAATTTGTACAACTGCGCGGCGCCCTTTGGCACGGGTCCGGGCCTGACCGGGGCTCTGCGTCCGGATAATTATTCCAGCCCTGACATCCAGGTAACGGAACTCTCCCTGCATGCTCCGCCGGCGTCTCCTTACAGCTTCCGGCCGCGCGACGATCTCCCCGCATGGGATTCCTCGCTGCCCATTGACTGGGCCGCCGATCCATTCGGCGATCGCAATTGGCAATTCCAACTCCATGCCTGGGTCAACATGGATTACTGGCTCTTCGCCTATCAGGACGGTGATTTAGGCGCCCTGGAGCAGGCCGTCGACATCGCCCTGGACTGGGCGCGGTTCCACATCGAAGAGGATCGAAGGAGCGCCTTCGAGTGGTACAACATGGCTGCGGGGGTCCGAGCCTCGCGTCTTGCATTCCTGATCGACAGTGTTCTGCTCGGCAACCTCGAAGTCGAAGAACAGGAGTGGGTCGCCCTGGTGGGCCTGGCCGACCGCCATGCGCAAAGGCTTCTGCAACCCTCCTTCCTCTCGGATACGAATCACGGTCTCTTCCAAATGGCCGGACTGAACGCGCTCTGCTCGGTAATCGGGGGTTGGAGAAGGGTCTGCGACGGTGCCCGGTCCTATATCGACCAGACCTTTTCGAGACTGTTGGACCGGTGGTTCACGGCTGAGAGCGTCCATGGAGAGAATTCGCCCAACTATCACGGGATTGTGGTGGACGCCATCCAACGGCTTCGGATCGCGGACCGAATCGCGCTGTCGGGGGTGCGCACTCTCATCGAGGAAGCCGAAGCGTTGATACCTTGGCTTGCCTATCCCAACGGCCGCTGGGTACCGGTCGGCGACAGCGCCGGATTCGAGCGCGGGCTAACCGGGGCCGTCGAACCGATTTGTCTGGTAGGAGAGGGGGGATGCTGGGCGGTTCGCGACCTCACGGAGTCGGGGTATGCGATCATACGCTCGGCGCCCGGAGCCGCAGAGCCCAGCATGCTGTTCGTGAACGCGATGTTCGTGAACGTCAAGGGAGAGGTGATCAGGCACAAGCACGCCGACGATCTTGGGTTCGTGCTGATCGAGGGAGGCAGCGAGATATTCGTGGACAGCGGCAAGTACGGATACAGGAAGGACGAAATGAGGAGTTACGTTCTGAGCGCCCGGGCTCACAACATCCCGAGTCTGATGGGGAGGCCGATCGACCCCCGCCGGCTCGATCCCGCCCCGACGCAGTTGCAGCCCATCGAAGCGACCGAGTCCGGGTTCGTGGTGGAGGGATTCGTCGAACGCCCCGGACTGCTTCGACACCACAGGACGTTCACCTACGCGCCGGCATCGTCTCTGACCATCACCGACCGGCTCTACAACAGGACCAATCACAGGTGGCAGTCCAATCTTCATTTGGCCCCCGACCTGGATCCGGTCCTCACCGACTCGGGTTTTCAGGTGCGGGTGGACGATCTGTGGGTGGAGGCTGTCTTTGAGGGGGAGGGCTGCGAGATGGATATGGTGCGGGGGGCAACCGACCCCTACCAGGGCTGGGTCTCGGTGGGGTATCTTGAGATGACACCGGCCACCGTGGTGCGTGCCTCCTGCCCGGCGTACCTGGTGGAATCCTCCTGGCACATCACGTTTCGCCGGTGACGGGGAGGGGGCGTCTGCGACACCTGCCCCGCTCTCCAGTTCGAGTCAGCGGACCGGTTCCACTCGGAACACGTGATCCGCGGTCATCACGTACATCTCTCCCTCGGTGTCCACCCCGAAGGAGTACAGGGGGCGTTGCTGTTCCACTTGGTCGGTCCAATCTCTCAGATCCACCGCCAGCGTTCCGTTCCACCGGAAGCTTCGCAGGAATCCCCCGCAGGCATCCGAATAGAAGTAGGTTCCGGCAAGCTCGGGCATAGCCGCCCCCCTATAGACCACGCCGCCGATCACCGCGCAGACTTCCGGACTGTGCTGAAGAGCCAATGCGGCCGCGGTGAACCCGCTGGTGTCGCAGGTGTCCGGGTTCTCACTGCAGGCGACCCCCTCATTGAAGGGACCCCATACAGGTCCCTCCAGGACCGACCACCCGAAATTCGTTCCCGGCGCATCAAGCGAGGTGATGTCGATCTCCTCATAGGAGTCGGATCCCACATCGCCGATGTAGATGATGTTGGTCACCGGGTCTATCCAGAACCTCCACGGGTTTCTCAGCCCGTACAGGTACACCTCGGGCGTCTCTTCCGTCAAGGGAGGTTGGTCGGTCGGAATGCCGTAAGGCTCTCCGCCGTCGATGTCCAGACGGAGTATCGCCCCCAGATGAGTGGTCGGATCCTGGCCGTTGAAACTGTACCCGTCGTCTCCCACCCCCATGTAGAGATAGCCGTCGGGTCCGAACTGGAGCATCCCACCCTTGTGGAAGTCGCTGCGGGTCGGAACCTTCAGAATCACTCTTGCGGTGGAAGGGATGGCGGTTCGTAGCGAGTCGTCCAGCTGGTATTCGACCAGGATCAGGTCGAATTCCAGGTCGGTGTAATTCAAGAAGAGCCTCTTGGGGTCGTCGGGATGGAGAGCCAAACCCAAGAGTCCCGACTCCGATCCGATCCCCACGGAGTCCCGCAGGTCCAGTACCGGCGAACGCGAGAAAGTGTCTTCCTCCACGATCCAGACCCTTCCCTCCCTGGTGATCATGTAGTTGTACTGTCCCCCCGGTCTGCCCACGACTTGGAGCGGCATGGCGAACTCGTGATCCAGGATGGTGCGGACGTCGGTGAAGACCGGTTGATACCGGAGTCCGCGCAGGGGTCCCGAAGTTGTGGTGGAGGTCGGAGCCGGTTGAGCAGCGGTGGTCGTGGGCTGGGTGGAGGTGGATACGGTCTCCGTGGCGGATGCGGATGTGGAATCGGTGGTTGGCGGGGATGCGGCGCCGCTGGTGCTGGTTGTGGGAGCCGCGCACGGATACAGGTCGGCGTAGAAGTCCCCGATCCAGCGCTGGCCGGTGCGGACACCGTAATCCGTAAGGCCCTGCTCGGTGCAGTCGTCGTAGGTCATGCCCTCTCCCCAGTCGGCCGGCCTCTCGCTCGTTGGTGTCGGAGAACCGGCGCCCTCGGCGCCGCCGCAGGCGGCCACCGGGAGAAGTAAGGCAATCCCGAGGATCATCCAGGTTCGACCGGTCATGGACTTCACCCTAACCATCGGCCAACGCCAAGGCCAGCGCCGCTCCCACCCTGGCGTTGTGCTCGATGAGGGCGGCGTTGGCGACCAGTGAGGCTCCCTCGGTGTATTCGAAGACGGCCTGCAAGAGGAACGGCGTGGCGTCCTTTCCGGCGATTCGGCGCCTCTCCAACTCCGAGAGGGCGTGTTCCACCGCTCCCCGGGTGGTCCGGGCATCCAGGGCCTGCCCGGCCGGGATCGGGACGCTCAATAGCATTCCGCCCTCGTATCCGAGCTGTTGCCCGGCCCGGAAGGCGTCGGCCAACTGCTGGGCCTCGTCCACCCGCCACTCCACTTCAACCCCGCTGTCGGGGCTGTAGAACCAGGGAAAGCGGTTAAATCTCCACACCGCCACCGGCACGCTGAGGGTCTCCAGGTACTCGAGGGTTGCCGGCACATCCATGAACGCCTTGGTGCCGGCGCACACCGTGATGCACCGGTGGCCGGCGATCGCCGGGAGGTCGGCGGATACGTCGAAGGAGGCGCCCGCCCCCGGCGACACCCCTCCGATTCCACCCGTCACGAACACCTCGATTCCGCAGCGGGCCGCCGTGAACAGCGAGGCTCCAACCGTTACTCCGCCGTCGCCTCCCTCGGCGACGATGCGGGGCAGGTCCCTCAACTGCACCTTGTCGGCTTCACGGGAGGTCCCCAGCCGCTCCAGTTCCACGTCGGACAGCCCGCACACCAGTTCTCCGCCCAGCACCCCTATGAGAGCGGGCACCGCGCCGCCGCTGCGGACTGCCTCCTGGGTGGCGCGGGCTGCCTCGAGGTTGGTGGGATACGGCATGCCCTGGGTGACGATGCTGGTTTCGAGCGCCACGACCGGCCGGCGGGCATCCAGCGCATCTCGTACCTCTTCTCCCAGGCGGATTGGAGCCTTCATGAACCTTGGACCTCCTCTGACAGGCCTGAGCGCGCCCCTCCCAACAGCAATTCTGCGGCTTCTTGCAGGTCCTCGTCTCCCAGGCTGCGAGCCAGGTCGCCCAACTCGTCGAGGTAGGGGCTCCCGGTGTGCCCGCCCCGCTCCGAAATGGTCCGGGCGGCGACCAGGGTCCCTACCCTTGCGGCCTGGGCGGGCGCGCCCCCGGCCAGTGTCACCGCCAGGAACCCGCCGGCGAACCCGTCTCCCGCACCCGTGGTGTCGACCACCGGGAACTCGGTGATCGCCGGGATGCGAACCGGACCGTTGTCATCGAGAACCAAGCATCCATCGCCTCCCATTGTTACCACCACCGCCTCCGCTCCCAAACCCCGGAGCGCCCGCGCCGCCTCCTCCGGCGAGGACCTCCCGGTGATGGCGGTGGCCTCATGCAGGTTGGGGAACAGATAGTCGATCCCCTCCAGCCAGCCGGACTCGGGGCGGTAGTTCTCGGCGAAGAGCGCAGAGGGATCGAGCGAGACGGCTAGTCCGCGCCGGCGCGCCTCCTCCATCAGATGGAGAGCCACCGAGCGCGAGCCCGGGTCCTGGAAGGAGTAGCCGCTCAGGTGCACCATCGACGCGTCGCCGAGCAGAGTTATGTAGACGTCGGACGGAATGCGGCCCGAGGCCGGGCCGCGGGAAGAGACGAAGGAACGCTGCCCGCGGGAGTCGATCAGGGCGACCACCAGGGGAGATAGCCCCTCGGTCCTCTGAACCGCTGAGGTCCCGATACCGTATCGCTCGAGGTTTCCGGTCAAGTGGTCCGAGAAGAGGTCGTCTCCCACCCGGGCGACCACGTCCACCCGGGTGCCTAGTCGGGCGGCCGCCACCGCGCAGTTGGCCGCTGCTCCGCCCGTGGTGATGCGCTGGTCGGTCGCCGCCGTGTCGAGGCCGACGGCGGGAAGGTCGTCGATGCGCAGCCCGATGTCGACCGTGACATCCCCGTACACCAGCAGGGTTTGGGAGTCCACCCGGTTTCTAGCCCCCGCTGATGGCGGGTAGGAAGTGGACCTCGCTGTCGGGCTCCAGCCGCTCCAGCAAGGCACCCGGGACCACGTCTCCGTCGATGGCTACCGCCGCCGAGGCCAACTGCTCCCTGATGCCGGGAAAGCGGTCCTCAAGCCGCACGAACAACTCCCTGACCGTTGAGGCCTCGATCTCGCACTCTTCCAGGTCTCCGGTGAGCTGCTGCAGAGCGGTGGGGAAGAATACCCGGGCCATCAGTCCCCCGACAGCGCCTCCAGGACTCTCACCGGAGACATGGGAAGGTCTTGCATGCGCTTTCCCGTGGCTGCGTACACCGCGTTGGCCACCGCCGCCATGGGAGGTATGATCCCCGTCTCTCCGACGCCCCGCACCCCGTAGGGATGGTCGGGGTTGGGCACCTCCACGATCACCGTGTCGATCATGGGCAGATCGGAGGCCACCGGCATCCGGTAGTCCAGGAACCCGGGGTTCTCCATCACGCCGTTGCGGTCGAAGATGTACTCCTCGTTGAGAGCCCAGCCGATGCCCTGCACCGCTCCCCCCTGCATCTGGCCCTCCACGTAGTCGGGATGGATGGCCCGCCCGGCGTCCTGGACGACCGTGTAGCGGAGGACCGTCACCAGTCCCGTATCGGGGTCGACCTCCACGTCGCAAATCTGCGTGGAGAACCCCGCTCCCGCCCCGCGGGGGTTCACGGTCACGGTGGCCGACAGCGGCCCGCCGGTGGCGCCCGATCCGGACGCCAACTCCTCCAGGGTGAGCGGCGCCGCGGCGCCGGTGACGCTCTGGGCGCGTCCGTCCACCCACTCCACCTCCTCGCGCGGGACGTCCCAGATCAGGGCGGCCCGGGCGCACATGTCGTCGATCAGCTGCCGGGAGGCGTCCACCACCGCGATCCCCACCGCGAAGGCGACCCGGCTGCCGCCGGTCATGTCGTTGTACCCGATGGAGTGAGTGTCGGCGACCACCGGCTCGATGCGGTGGACGTCTATCCCCAACTCCTCGGCGGCCATCTGGGCCAGAGCCGCCCGGGTCCCCCCGATGTCGGGACAGCCCGACATCACCACCGCGGTGCCGTCCTCGTTGATGCTGACGGTGGCGGTGGTCTCCCCGCCGAAGTTGAACCAGTACCCCGAGGCCACTCCCCGGCCCTGCCAGGGGCCGAGCGGTGCTGAGTAGTGAGGATGGTCGCGGGCCTCCTCCAGGGTCTCCACGAACCCGATCTTCCGGTACTTCGGGCCGTACACCGCCCGCACCCCTTCGGTGACCGCGTTCCGGAGCCGCAACTCGATGGGGTCGATACCCAGCTCCTCGGCCAACTCGTCCACCACCGACTCGGCGGCGAAGGCTGCCATGGGCGCACCCGGCGCCCGGTAGGCCGCCACCTTCGGCTTGTTGAGGACCACGTCGTAGCCCTCGATCAGCACGTTGGGGATGTCGTAGCAGGCCAGGACGGTCATGACGCCCGGACCGATCGGCGACCCGGGGAAGGCGCCGGCCTCATACGCCATCCAGGCGGTTGCCGCCACCAGTTTGCCGTCCCGTCGCGCTCCCATCTTGATTCTCATCACCGACCCCGACGTGGGGCCGGTGGCCCGGAAAACCTCGCTGCGGGTCATCACCATCTTCACCGCCCGCCCCGCCCGGCGGGACAGGAGCGCCGCCAGGGGCTCTAGGTAGATGGTGGTCTTCCCCCCGAAGCCTCCCCCGATCTCGGCGGGGATGACCTTCATGTCCCCGGGCTCCCATCCCAGCACCTTGGTGGTGTAGGTGCGCATCGCGAAGTGGCCCTGGGACGAGCACCACAGCGTTGACCGCCCGTCCTCTCCGGTCTCGGCGACCACCGCGTGAGGCTCTATGTAGCCCTGGTGCACGGCCTTGGTGGTGTACTCCCGTTCCACCACCACGTCTGCCTCCTCCCACCCGGCGTCGAGGTCTCCGCGGGCGATGACCCGGCGGCGGGAGATGTTGGAAGGCCTGTCGGGTGGGGAGTCAAGGCCCAGGGTGAATAGGTCGTCGTGAAGGACGGGCGCGTCGTCCTCCATTGCCTCTTCCAGCGACAGCACCGCCGGCAGGATCTCGTAATCCACCTCGATCGCCTCGGCGGCCCGCTGGGCCGCCCGGAGGGTGACCGCCGCCACCGCCGCCACCGGGTGGCCCTCGTAGAGGACCTTGTCGCGGGCCAGGATGTTGCGGGAGAGGTCCCGGAAGTTGATCCCACCCTCGCTACCGGTTCCCGTTTCGTCGGGAATGTCGGGCAGGTCCGCTCCGGTGATGATGGCCTTCACGCCGGGCATGGCCGCTGCTTCGGTGAGGTCGATCGAAAGTATGCGAGCGTGGACGTGGGGGCTGCGCAGCACGACTCCGTGCAGCATCCCGGCCGTGGCGTAGTCCGCTCCGAACCGCGCCCGGCCGGTCACCTTGTCGAGCCCGTCGTGGCGTACCGGGCGGGTCCCCACCCATTTGTATCCGGTGCGGGTGGTGGTCATGTCGCCTCCTTCTGTCTCTCCGGGTCGCTCATCCGGGCGGCTGCGTCCAGGATGGAGCGGACGATCTTGTCATATCCGGTGCATCGGCAGAGGTTCCCGGCCACGCCGTATCGCACCTCGGTCTCGGTGGGGGAGGGGTTGCGGTCCAAAAGCGCCTTGGCCGCCATCAGGAACCCGGGTGTGCACACCCCGCATTGGAAGGCCGCCCCTTCCAGGAAGCTGTCCTGGAGGGGGTGGAGGTGGTCGACCTCGGCCAGTCCCTCGATGGTCTCCACCCGCCGGCCCTCCACCTCGGGCGCGAACACCAGGCAGGAGCAGACCAACTGCCCGTCGAGGATCACCGAGCAGGCGCCGCAGTCTCCCGTCCCACACCCCTCCTTGGTGCCGATCATCCCCAACTCGTCGCGGAGAGCGCTGAGGAGGGTCTGGTAGTCGTTGCACAGAAAGTCGATCTCATCGCCGTTGAGCACGCAGGTGACGTGGGTCCTGCTCACAGGGTCTCCCTTGCGCGCCGTGCGGCGGTGACGACGGTCCTCCGGGCCAGGACCTGGGCCACCTTCCGGCGGTACTCGGCGGTGCCCCGCTTGTCGTCGATCGGGTTGCAGCAGGCGACCACCGCCTCTCCCAACTCGTCCCAGAAGGCGTCCCGGCCGGAATAGTGGGGTATCACCCGGCCCTCCAGGATCCCGGAGGCGGCGCTCACCTCCACCACGGTGGGGGCCACCGCGGCCAGCACCACCGCGGCCTCCTCGCACCTCCCGTCGCCGTCGACCCGGATCCGGGCGGCGGCGCCCACCACCGCGATGTCCATCTCGGTGCGGGGGATGAACCGCTCGTAGGCGTCGGAAGATCCCCGGGAGGGAGCCGGTATCCGGAACTCGGTGATGAACTCGGATTGATCGAGAGACGTGGCGCTCGGCCCGATCACCACCTCCGAGACCTGCGCGGACCGCTCTCCGCCGCGCCCGACGATGATCGCCTCAGCGCCGAGAGCCACCAGAGGGGGGACCGAGTCGGCGGCGGGGGAGGCGTTGCACAGGTTGCCGCCCAGGGTCGCCCGTCCCTGTATCTGGTCGGACCCGATCAGACCCGCTCCTTCCACCAGGCCGGGGAATGCCGCCGTCAGACCTTCGTGCGCGGTGAGCACGGCCGCCGGGATGGCCGCCCCCACTCGCCAGAAGCCGTTCTCGGCCTCCAGGCGGACGGTCTCGGGAATCCTCTTGAGGTCGACGACCAGGGAGGGTTCGGGCCTGCCGCCCTGGATCTGGGGGATCAGGTCGGTTGCGCCGGCGAACACCTCCGCGCCGGGATGGGCGGAAAGCAGTTCGACCGCTTCGTCAATAGAGGTTGGCGCTCGGTATTTCAAGGCTGTGTGCGGTTGTTCGTCAAGAGTCTGTAAGGAGAAGCGGGGGGTTGTTGAGTGTGGACGTATTCTAACTTCGCTCCCGGGTTGACCACTGGGGCCGGGTTCGACTCGAGGCGGTCACCGGCGCGGCTCGGTGAACCGGCGGAACTGCCCGGGATCGTAGGGTTCGCCGCAACGCTCGAGCGACGCCTTCCATGCCGGGCTGTTTCGCATCGCCCACCGGAGTGACCGCACCAGCGCGGCCGCGACCGGCCGGGCGCCCGGGCCGGGTTCCACCTCCAGGACCGTGCGGACGTCGGGAGGGATGGTGGCGGCCGCACCCTGCATCAGCACCCGGTATCCCCAACGCTGGGGGCTGGGGATGGGTGGCCGGCGCAGGAAGTCCACCGCGGAGCGCATCCCGGGACTGGGTTCGAGCGCCGGATGGGACCGGACCCACTGGCCCAGTTCGGCGGCGGTGGTGGGGAGGGGGTCGGCGTCCAGCATCTCCCCGATCCGGGTCTGCTCTCCCACGAACCGGTCCGCCTCCTCGGTGGTGAGGCCCAGGCCGAACTCCCGGTAGGCCACCAGGAAGGAGTCGGTGAGGGTGTTGTGCACCCAGGCGGCCAGTTCCGGGGTGGAAGCGCTGTAGGAAAGGTTGCGCGACGACAGGCCGGCGACCCCCCGGTGGGCAGCGCGGACCCGGCCGACCGCGCTCTCCACTTCGGGCATTGCCCCGAAGGTGGCGGTGGTGACGAAGTACGAGGTTCGGTTCAGCCGTCCCAGGGGGTCCTCCCGGTAGCGGCTGTGGTCCTCCACCCCGGCCACCACCTCCGGATGGGCCGACTGGATCAAAAGCGCCCGGATGCCGCCCAGGAAGGCTGAGACGTCCCCGATCACCTTCCAACTCACCGATCCCGGACCGCACAGACCCCGGTCTCCGGGAAACCGGGCGGTGTCCACAAGCGGCTGGGTCCCGTGGGCGAACAGTCCCGCCACCGAGTCGGTTATCCGGGCCCTGATCGATCTCATCACTTCACCTTGGACGCTACCCGCAAGGAGGACCTAATCTCCAGTGCGATTTCCCACCGGTCCCCCAGGCTCAAGAGGGGATTCAAAGCTATGGGCCGGTTCCGAACTGCCTGCGGAGAGCAGCCTCCCATCGCTCGGAGAACTCCAATGTACTCAATGCTCGTTCGGCGTTCTTGAGCCGTATGTCAGCAATCGCCAGAACGGTTCTCGCAATCAGCGAAGCAGCCAAAATGGTCAGAAATGCCCATATCGCCCATTCCGGCAGGTCCAGGACCCGGATGGTCAAACCGGGACCAAGCCGTAGGGCTTCGCGGGTCTCACTCTCAGTCGTTTGTCCGTCAGTATGTACAACTCGGAGAATCCATCTTCACCCATCAGCGTTTTCGTATCTTCCAGGACCGCTTGGACCTCTTCTTTGCTCAGTCCGTAGCGACGTCGGATCTGCTTGTAGGTGAGTCCGTTCGGATGCATCCCCACCAAGATGAACAATCTACGCCCCAACTCCTGTCGGTGCTCCGGAATAGGAAGTGACCGTCCCATCCCAATGGTCTCCTTTCTCTCACGCAAGTGCCACCTCTGCCGTCCCTTCCTGCGAGGCTAATCGAAATTGTAGGTATGTAGCGGCGGGAGGTAGAGGTATAGTTTCCCGACCCGTCGGATCTCTCTATAGTTGGCGGCCGGTGTGACCTCTCATCCAATCCAGGGTGTAGGCGTTCCACTCCTCGGGCATCTCGTGGAAGGCGATGTGGCTTGAGCGGGGGCCCCCGAAGACATGCAGGTCCGAGTGCGGGATGCGGCGGTGCACCTGCTGGCCGTAGCGGGTGGGCACCTGGTGGTCCATCTCGCCGGAGGTGATCAGGGTGGGGACGGTGATCTGAGCGAGGCGGTCGAGGGTGTCGTGGGTCTTGTCGGCCCAGAAGTGCCCCATCATCCCCTCCTTGGAGGGCGGGTGGGGGTTTTCCAGGATGAAGCCGGTCTCGAAGGCCTTCACGTCGTCGGGCCGGTTGTTGATGAAGTCGGGGCTGGCGACCCACATCAGGGCGCAGCGGATGTAGGAAGCGAAGTCGTCGTTGGCGACCATGAACTCCATCGAGTCGATCATCCGGCAGAACCACTCGTCGGAGTACCCCCAGGTGCAGTGCAACTGCAGCGACTTCACCTTGTCGGGGTGGTTGATGGCCAGTTCCTGAGCGGTGGCGCTTCCCAGGGACAGACCCGACACGTGGGCCGGCCCCAGGTCGAGATGGTCCAGCAACGCGGCGGCGTCGTCGGCTAGGACCCGCATGGAGTAGGAGCGGGGATCAGGCGGGTGGGTGGACCGGCCGGTCCCCCGGTGGTCGTAGGTGATCACCGTGAAGTGGTTCCGGTAGTCCTCCACCTGCCGGGCCCAGGGGGTGTGGTCTGCCGCGGTGCCCATGATCAGCAGCACCGGTTCGCCGGTTCCCTCCACCTCATAGAACATCTCGATCCCGGTGGGGAGGGAGACGAGCGGCATCGGGATTTCTAGGCGGGAGCCCGGTCGGTGGTCATCAGCACCTTCACCTCCGATATGGCGCCGGTCGCCAGATCCTCGAAGGCCTGGGGGAAGTTTTCCATACTGACCGTGGGCCCGATCAGCGCGGCCGGGTCGAGACTGCCGTCGGTGAGCCTGTGGGCGGTCTCTGTAAAGGTGGCGTCGGAATAGCAGTAGGAGCCCACCACGATCCGCTCTCCCACCACGATCGAGAAGAGCGGGACGGTCACCTGGGGCATCCCCAGGCCGACGACGCATACCACTCCTCCCTTGGGGACCGCGTCGAGCGCGGCGCTGACGGTGGCCGAGATTGCCACCGCGTCCATCGCCCGGTCGAAGGGCGCTTCGGCTTGGACCTGGTCGGGATGCAGGGTGGCAAAGCCCGCCGCCTCGGCTATCTCCCGCCGCCGGGGGTGGGGTTCGGAGATCACTATCTCGCCCGCTCCGAGAGAGCGGATGGCATGGGCGGTGACCTGCCCGATCATGCCTCCGCCCACCACCAGCACCCGGTCCTCGGCCTTAGCGCCCAGTTGGTTTGCGGCGTGGAGCCCCACCGCCATGGGCTCGATCACCGCTCCCTGCTCGGGGGTGAGGTCCGGGATGGGGACCACCCGTCCGGCGCCTATGGTCAGGTAGTCGGCGAAGGCGCCCGGGATGTGGGGGGTCACCCCCACCACCTCCAGAAGTTCGCAGCGGCTCTCGATGGCGTGGCCGCAGGCGCCGTTACAGGGCAGGGCGGGGTTGAAGGTGACATGCGTGCCGGGAGCAGGGCCGGACACGCCCTTTCCCAGCGCGTCGATCCACCCGCTGGCCTCGTGCCCCATCACCATCCCTGCCACCCTCCGGCCCGATTCACCGGTGTAGCCGTGCAGGTCGCTGCCGCACAGGCCCACCCTGGCCACCCGGATGCGGACCTCGCCCGGCCCGGGTTCGGGTATCGGCGCCCGCTCGACGGTGAACCGCCGCTCGGGAGGCTGCTCGGGGCCGTGGAACAGCAGAGAACGCATCTCGGTCATCCGGTGTATCTTATCTTTTCCGCCATTCACCGGCCAGGGCCCGGCGCCTTCCGTGGGGTACCGGGCAGGCGGGAGAGGGAAGAATCGGGGGTAAAGTGAGGGGCCATGCGATTAGTGACATTCAAACAAGCCGGAACCACCAGGATCGGCGCCCAGACCGATGACGGGGTGGTGGACCTCAGCCTGGCCGATGCAGGGCTGCCCGACGAGATGGTGGCGTTGCTGGCCGGGGGGCCCCAAGCCCTGGACAGGGCCGCCGAGGCCGTGGCCGGTTTTTCCGGCGCCAGGTTGGCCGAGGACGAGATCGAGCTTCTGGCGCCGATCCTCAATCCTCCCAAGATGTTTGGCATCGGCGAGAACTACGCCGCCCATGCCCGGGAGGCGGGCAACGAGCCTCCCGAGCACGTGATCGTGTTCGCCAAGTACTCGACCACCATCATCGGACCGGACGCGCCCATCGTGTTGCCGAGGATCAGCCAGAAGGTGGACTACGAGGCCGAACTCGGGGTGGTGATCGGCGCTCCGGGGCGGAACATCCCGCCCGAACGCGCCTTCGAGCACGTGGTCGGGTACCTGCCGTTCCACGACGTCTCGGCTCGCGACTACCAGATGCGTACCTCCCAGTGGACCCTCGGCAAGAACTTCGACACCTTCTCGCCGATGGGCCCGGCCCTGGTCACCGCCGACGAGATCCCCGACCCGCACAACCTGGGGATTCGCTGCCGGGTGAGCGGCGAGACCCTCCAGGAGGCCAACACCCGGGACATGATCTTCGACATCCCCACCCTCATCGCCGAGCTCAGTTCGGTACTGCCGCTCGAGATCGGCGACGTGATCGCCACCGGCACCCCGCCGGGGGTGGGAATGGCCCGGACGCCGCCCCGGTGGCTGCGGCCCGGAGACGTGGCCGAGGTGGACATCGACGGGCTGGGCGTGCTCCGCAACCCGGTGGTGGCCGAGGACTGACAAACCCACAGTAAAGCCTGGTGCGAGCCGAGGCCTCGGTGACCGGCAGGGAAAAGGAGACCGGATGACCCTCAGGGTCGGGTTGATCGGATACGGCAGGATCGGCGCCATGCACGCCGGGTTCCTGTCCCGGTTCATCGACGGCGTGGAGTTGGCGGCGCTGTACGAACCGGTTCCCGAAGCCGCCCGACGGGCGGAGGCGGAGACCGGCGTGAGGACGGTCGGCGATGACGACGCCCTGTTCGCATCGGGCATAGACGCGGTGGCGATCTGTTCCTCCACCCCCACCCATCCCCGCTACATCAAGATGGCCGCGGAGGCGGGGATCGCCGCCTTCTGCGAGAAGCCGATCTCTTTGGACCTGGCCGAGGCCGCCGAAGCGGTGCAGGCGGCAGAGTCCGCCGGGATCCCGCTGGTCCTGGGCTTCAACCGCCGTCTCGACCCCGGGCACCGGGTGGTGCGGGACGGGGTGGCCCGCGGCGAGATCGGGACCCCCTGGCAGGTGGTGATCATCAGCCGCGACCCCGGGCCTCCGCCTGCCGACTACCTGCCGGTGTCGGGGGGACTGTTCCGGGACATGGCCATCCACGACTTCGACATGGCCCGCTACCTGCTGGCAGAGGAGGTGGTGGAAGTCAACGTCACTGCCACCAGCCTGGTCATCCCGGAGGCTGCGGCCCTGGGCGACGTGGACCTGGCCTTCATCTCCCTTCGCTATGAGAGCGGCGCCCTGGGCATGATCGTCAACAGCCGTGCCGCGGCATACGGGTACGAGCAACGCATTGAGGTGAACGGATCGAAGGGCCAGCTCTCGTCGGTGGACCCCCCGCTGCGTCACACCCGCTTGGCGACCGCCGGCGGGTTCTCCACGCCGGTCCTCCATCACTTCTTCATCGAGCGCTACCGGGAGTCCTACCTTCGGCAGTGGCAGGAGTTCCTGGCGCTGGTCCGGGGAGAGGAGTCGTCGGCCGCCACCGGGCGGGACGGCTACGCGGCCCTGGCGCTCGCCGAGGCCGCACAGGAGTCCCACGACACCGGCCGCCCCGTGAGGGTGCTAAGCCTTTGAGCCAGACCCTCATACGGGGCGTGGCGACCCGAACAGGAACAAAGCAAGGCCGGTTGTCCGGCAGCCGCTGACCAAGCGCCCAACCGCCGACCACCAGACCAAAAGCCCGCGAAAACCGGGGTTCCCTCGGACCCTTCCCCTCCACCACCTTTCCAGGGTCGGACAGGCCCCGCCCAGCCCGGAACAGGGGCTTGCTCGAGTGATTGATCCCTTGATGCGGTCCGATCGACGTCTGGCCCGGACCGTCTCGGTGTTCGGCTGCATCAGCGTGGTCTCCCGGTGTGACAAGACTCAACCCGCCGGCAACGCTTTTTTTCACGACCCTCCAGGTTGTGGGCGGATCGGGGATTAGCGGTTCAGCCTGTGGCTGGAGCGCCCCGGTCCTGGATGGGAAGGTGGATGAAGAAGGCCACCACCGACAGCCCGATCGCCAGCAGCCAGACCGGAAGGTAGGAGCCGGTGGCGTCGAACACCCTGCCGGGCAGCCAGCCTCCGATGGAGGCGCCGATCTGGTGGGAGAAGAACACCACCCCGAACAGCGCCGAGAGGTAGCGGGCGCCCAGGAGGTGGGCGACCGTGGCCGAGGTGAGGGGCACCGCACCCATCCACATCACCCCGATGCAGAGGCCGAACGCCAGGGCGGTGGCCGGACTGAGGGGAAGGACCAGAAGGGCGGCGATCAACACCGCCCGCGTCCCGTAGATGATCATCAGGAGGTTCCGCTTCCGCTGCCGGTCGCCGAGCCGTCCGAACATCGGGGAACTGAGGATGTTGACCCCGCCGATCACCGCCAGCACCAGGGCGGCCACCGCGCCTCCTATCCCTCCGTCTATCAGGTAGGCGGGAAGGTGGGTGACGATCATCCCGATGTGGAACCCGTTCACGAAGAAGCCGGCGGTTAACAACAGGTAGCTGCGGTTACGCCGGGCCTTGCGGACGGCGACCCCGAAGGGCTCGTCGATCACCCCGCCCTGTGCCGCCTGCATGGTGGCCTGTCGGGGGAAGAGGAAGGCCAGAGAACTCATGGACAGCACCACCGCGCCCATGGTGGCGAAGGAAGCCCGCCAGCCGAAGGCCTCCAGGCCGAACTGCGCGGCGGGCGCCACCAGCAGCATTCCCATGGAGGTCCCGGCCGCAACCACCCCCATCATCGCCGACCGCCGTCCGGCGGGCACCAGCCTTCCCACCGCACCCATCAGCACGCCGAACGACAGTCCGCTCGTGCCGAGGCCCGCCACCGCTCCCAGGTAGAGCACCAGCCCCGCCGAGGACTGGAGGGTGGAGACCATCACCAGCGCGCCGCCGTACAGGAGGGAGCAGACCAGCAGTACCCGCCGGTGGTCGTAACGGTCGGCCAGGTATCCGGCGACCGGCAACCCCATCAAAAAGCTCAACACCGCCACCGCCAGGCTGAACGGCTCCCGACCCGGTCCCAGGTCTTCGGAGACCGCCAGCAGGAACACCCCCAGGGACTGGCGGATCCCCATGGACAGGAGACCGATCACGGCCCCGGCCAGGACTATCGCCCAGGGGACCTGCGCCGGGGAGGGACCCACCTGGGTCTCGTCGGCGGTTTCGGCCCTCTCCGAAGGGGTGGTGGTCACCCGGTCACGTCTTCCCGCCCGCCACCGCCGGATTGGCCAGGACCGCCTGGCGCTGATCCTGGATGGGAAGGTGGACGATCACCGCCGCGGCGGCCAGCCCGATGGCGATCAGCCAGATCGGGACGTAGGAGCCGGTGGCGTCGAACACCCGCCCGCCCAGCCACACTCCCAGGAAGGCGCCCACCTGGTGGGAGAAGAACACCACGCCGAACATGGTGGTCAGGTAGCGGGCGCCCAGCAGGTGGGCGACAGTGGCCGAGGTGAGCGGCACGGTCCCCAGCCAGACCATCCCCATGGCGGCGCCGAACAGGATGGCCGTGACGCTGGTGAGCGGCACCAGCAGCAAAGCGATCATCAGCAGGCCCCGGACGCCGTACAGCACGGCCAGCAGGGTCCGCTTGCGGTAGCTGTCGCCGAGGCGGCCGAAGAGGGGAGAGCCGAGGATGTTGAACAGTCCGATCATCGCCAGGGCGATGGAGGCAACCCCGCCGCTGAGCCCGGCGTCGGTCAGGAAGGCGGGAAGGTGGATGGCGATGAAGCTCACATGGAAGCCGCACACGAAGAACCCGGAGATCAACAGCAGATAGCTCCGGTTCCGCCGGGCCCTGCGGAGGGTTTCGACGAATGGCTCGTCGATCGTGTCCTCGCTTTGCGCCCCCTCGCTCCGGCGGCCGGGGAACAGGAAGGCCAGCGTCCCTATGAACGCGGCGGACATCGCTATGACGCTGAAGCTCCATCTCCATCCGACCGTGTCGAGGCCTGCCTGGGCGACCGGAACGGTCAGGAACATCCCCACCGAGGCCCCTCCGGTTATGACTCCCAGCATCGACGAACGCCGCTCCGCGGGGACCAGTCGGCCCACCGCACCCATCACCAGGGCCAGGGACACCCCGCTGAACCCGATGCCTCCCAGGAGTCCCAGGAAGAACAGCAGACCGGCCGCCGAGGTGAGGCGGGCCACGCCCAGCATGGCTATCCCGTATATGACCGCAGATCCCAGAAGGACACGCCGGGGGTCGAAGCGGTCGGCCAGGTAGCCGCCCACCGGCAGACCCATGAGCAGGCTGAGGATGGCGACCGCCAGGCTGTAGGGCTCCCGTCCCGATCCCAACTCCTCGGTCACCGCTCGCAGGAAGATGCCGAGGGTCTGTCGGGCGCCCATCACCAGAAAGGCGATGGCGGCCCCTGCGAGGACCACGCCCCAGGGGACCGGGATCCTGGAAGAGAGCGCGGCGGGCGGCAGAGATTGCGGGTTCTTGGACACAGGCGTCTTTCGGAGACGGGTGGTGCTCTGATGGTATCCGCATCGCCGGTGGCCCCCATCCGGCCCGGTCCGGAGAAGCGGGCGGGTGGCGGGCGGCGTCGAAAGACCTTCCGCCGCGACGCTCCTCGTTTATTCTCGGAAAAGGCTTGGTGGCGTCGCGTCTAAGAACTGTCCTGTCTCGTTTGCCCGTCCTTATGGTGGTCGTGTTGGCGGCGATGGCTCCCGGGCCTACGGCTGCCCCGGCGCCTGCCACAGTCACCCATTACGACGATATCGCCGAGGCGGGGGAACACGCCGCCGCGGTCAGAGCCCTGGGTGCGACGGGCGCCTTCATAGGCACAGATTGCGCCGACCGCAAGTTCTGCCCCGACGACCCGGTGTCGCGCTGGGTGATGGCGGTGTGGCTCCGGCGAGTGGCGTTCGGCCTGAATCCCTCCCCGGATGGGCCCTCCAGGTTTGTGGACGTGGAGAGCGACGCATGGTGGTCGCCCTTTGTGGAGACACTGGCGGAACTGGGGGTCACCCAGGGTTGTCGCCTCCGCCCGGCCCGGTACTGTCCCGACCAGCCGGTCACCCGCGCCCAGATGGCGAGTTTCCTGACCCGGGCCTTCGGTCTGCCAACCGCCGAGCCGGCCGGTTACACCGACACCGTCGGCAACGTCCACTCCGACAACATCGACGCATTGGCCGCCGCCAACATCACCCTCGGGTGCTCCACCCGTCCGGCCCGGTACTGTCCGGACAGGCCGGTCACCCGGGCGGAGATGGCTACCTTCCTGGCCCGGGCGGTGAACCTGGTGCCCAGGGCGGAGGCCGTCCAGGAGGAGCCGGTCCGGGAGTTGGAGCGGGTCGGCGACCTTCACCTGGTGTCGCAGTACACCACCTACCACTACTGCTGCTCGGCCCGGGTGACCAACATCCACCTGATCGCCGACCTGGTCGACGGCGCGGTGGTGAAGCCCCGCCACCGGTTCAGCCTCAACCGGCGGGTTGGGAAACGGACCTTGGAGAAGGGGTTCCTCGAAGCGCCGACCCTGGTGAACGGCACCCTGATTCCCAGCGTGGGAGGGGGAGTCAGTCAGTTCGCAACAACCCTCTACAACGCGGTTTTCTGGGGCGGCTACCAGGACGTGATCCATATGCCTCACAGCGGCTACTTTCCCCGCTACCCCGAGGGAATAGAGGCGACCATCAACTGGCCCGACATCGACCTGATCTTTCGCAACGACTCCCCTGCCGACGTGTTGATCAGGGTCGAGTACACCGACACCTCTCTCACCGTCAAGCTGTTCGGCGACAACGACGGACGGTCGGTGGCGGGGGAGTGGAGGGACGGCGCGGGCCACATGCAGGTCCTGTTCGAAGGGGGCCCCGGGGCGCGGGTGGTTACCGCCGAAGTCTCGGAGCGTCTCGACGTCGTGGATCCGCCCCACCCATCGTTGGTTGCCGATCCGGAGATTGCAGTCGGCGAGAAGGAGTATGTCCAAGTCGCCCAAGCCGGCTGGACTACCCGGGTCACCCGAACGATCCGCCAGGCTGGGCAGGAGACCACCCAGAGATGGGAGATCGCCTACGAGCCCCGGCAGGCGATCATCAAGGTGAACCCGTGCATGCTGGATGGCACCTGCCGGGAACCGCTGAGCTGATCCCTCCCTTCACCTGTGTCCGGACACCCGGGGAGACTCGGGCGCCTTAGAGGGTGTCCAGGACAATCACCGGTATCTCCCGGGTGGTCTTCTCGTCGTACTCGGCGAAGAAGGGGTACTCCCTCTTCTGCCGGCTCCAGATTCTCTCGCGCTCGGCTCCCTCGGTCACCCGGGCCCGGGCGGGGATGATCTCCCCACCGAGTTCCACGCCGACCTCGGGGTTGGCCAGCAGGTTGTAATACCAGTCGGGATTGGTGGGCGAGCCGCCCTTGGAGGCAAAGATGGCGTAGCCTCCCTCGACATCCTGGTACAGGAGCGGAGCTATCCGCTTGGTCCCGGTCCGGGCGCCGACATGATGGAGCAAAAAGAGCGGCCTTCCCTCGAACTGCCCCGCGCCGATCCCGCCGGCCGCCCGGAATTCCTCGATGACCTCTTTGTTCCAGTCGTTCCAGTGGTGCATTTCCGCTACTCCTCTCGGCCGGTTCTCCGCTGCATAGGAGGAAGGCTAGAGGGTGTTACCGGATGAGATCGCCGAGTAGGGGGACAAGAGACGTAGCCCGCCCCTCCCGGGAGGGAGTCGGCTATTTCTAGTCGGAGGGGCTCTCTCTCCCCTCGGCGCCGCTAACCCCGATCGACCAGTGCGCCGAAGCCTCCTCCGGTGTGCCAGAAGACGACGTGATCGTCATCGTCGAAACGGCCAGCGGCGATCTCCCGGCGCAGCCCGTAGATGGCCTTCCCGGTGTAGGTCGGATCGAATAGGAGGCCCGTCAGCCTGGTCGCTTGAGTCTGCACCTCCATCAGTTCCTCGCTGACCTGGGCGTACCCGCCGGTCAGGTACTGGTCGGTGTGCTCCAGCAGCGGCGCCGGCATCTCTCCCCCGAAGGCTTCGATCCCCGACTGCCAGATGGGCCTCACCCGCGCCATCAGGGACTCGACCGGCTCCGATATGCAGAGAGCCAGGAGCGGGCTCCGGAAGCCGGTCCGGTCCGCCGCCCAGCCGAAGCCCGACGTGGTGCCGCCCGAGGAGCCGGCGTGCACCACTGCAGCCACGTCGGCGCCGATTTCTTGGGGGATCTGTTCCACCAACTCCCGGAAGCCCAGCGACATCCCCCACATCCCCAGCTTGTCGGAGGCCCCCTGGGGGATCACCCACGCCTTGCGTCCCGAGGCGGCCAGGCGGGCGGCGTCCTCGGCCATGATCTCATCTCTGTGCTCCCAGTCCGCCACTGAAATGTAACTGATCGTGGCGCCGGCCAGCATGTCGATGAGCAGGTTCCCGCCGATCTTGGCCGGTGCCTCGCCATCCGGGGTGCGGAGTACCAGGCGCACGTCCAGGCCTAACCGGGCACAGGCCAGCGCGGTGGCCCGGCAGTGGTTCGACTGGTACGCCCCGCAGGTGATCACCGTGTCGGCGCCGGCCTCGAGAGCCGCCGCCAGGTGAAACTCCAGCTTCCGGACCTTGTTGCCCGACAGGCCGAAACCGGTCAGGTCGTCGCGCTTCACCCACACATGGGGCCCTCCCCATGCCTCCCTCAATCGGGGGAACCTGTGCAGCGGGGTGGGGGTGAGGGCGAGATCGAGTTGGGGCAGTGGCTGGCGTAGAGGTGTTTGGTCCATTGCGCGTACTATAGGCAAAACACCCCGATGATCACGACGACAAAGTCGCGAAAATTGCGGCCCCTAATTCGGGATCCCTCCCCCAACACCTTGTCGACCTGTAACATCCCAGGTCAGCGCAGTGTCAGCG
>JAPPFD010000033.1 GCA_028823995.1 bacterium
ATAACCTAGCCTACCACCAGGAGATTCCGCGCTAACACCGAAGCGTTCGCAGCCGTTCGTTTGAGCGTTCGCAAAGAGTTCGTTTAGGGTCTGACCTGGGAAACACAGGCTCGAAGCGGATTTCGTTCACAAAGCGTTCGCCGAGGGCACCTCTCGTGAAAGGTCCGTCAGAGTCATGCAACAGCCGCCTCGGTTGAAGACACTCGAACATGGTGGGAAGCTGGGTGTACGGAAGCTAGGAGGCTGCTGATTTATTGGGGTTGGTGATGCTGGTGTTGGGGGGTGGGTTGTGGGATAATTCGGGGGATGTTGGGTAGTGAACGTTTAGATCGGCAGTTGTTGGACACGATGGCGGTGTGTGGTGATCTGGTTCCTGAGGGGTCGGTTTACCGGTTTGGCCGAGCATCGAGGTCGGGTGTTTCCTGATGGGTTGTTCGAGGATTTGTTCGGTTCTCGGGGTCGTCCGTCGGTTCCGGGGTCGGTAGTGGCAACGGTGATGGTGTTGCAGGCGTTGGAGGGGTTGTCGGATCGGGAAGCGATCGGGCGGTTGCGGTGTGACATTCGGTGGAAAGCCGCAGCGGGTTTGTCTTTGACCGATGAGGGGTTTCATCCCACGGTGTTGACATTGTGGCGGGCGAGGCTGCGTATCAGTGGGGCGCCGGAGCGGATCTTCGACGCGGTGCGGGCGGTAGTAGACCAGTCTGGGGTGTTGTCGGGTCGTTCCAGGCGGGTGTTGGACTCGACGGTGTTGGATGATGCAGTGGTTACCCAGGACACGGTGACGATGATCACAGCTCAGATTCGCAGGTGTCGCCGTCTGATCCCCCAGGTTGGTGGGGTGGTGTTGTCCCATGATTACGACCAGGGGACCAAGCCGTGGTGTGATTGGGTCGATCCTGACAGTCGTTCGGAGTTGATCAACAGTCTGGTGTCCGACGGGCTGGCGGTGCTGGAAGCAGTGGCGAATACCGGCTTGGATGCTGAGCAGTCGGAGGCGGTGGGTTTGTTGGGGGTGGTGGTCGGCCAAGACGTAGAACCCGATCCCGAGCGGGAGGGGAGATGGCGGATCGCCCGTAAAGTCGCTGCTGGTCGGACGATCTCGGTGGTCGACCCGGGGGCTCGTCACGGTCGGAAAACGTCTTCGCAGCGTCGGGACGGTTACAAAGCCCATGTGGTTGCAGAGCCTGAGACGGGAATCGTTACTGCTTGTGAGATCACTTCGGCCACCGGCGCGGACGGTCCGGTAGGTGTGGGGCTGTTGATAGGCGAACCATCAGGTACCCAGATCATCGCCGATTCGGCCTACGGGTCGGGCGAGGTCCGCGCCGAACTGGCCAAGGCCGGTCACCGGACCATTATCAAACCCATACCCGAGCGTCGTAACCCCCGGCTGGGTACCGACCAGTTCACCCGCGACGACTTTGTCATCGACCACGACAACCGACAGGTGATCTGCCCGGCCGGTAACACCGCCACCATCAGCGCCAAGGGACAGGCCCGATTCGGGGTGATCTGTACCGAATGTCCCCTCCGGAGTCGCTGCACCACCAGCAAAAGAGGACGATGGCTGCTGATCCACCCACATAACCGGTTGCTAACCGAAGCACGCCAGCAATGGAAACAACCCGAAACCGTGGCCCGTTACAACCAGCACCGACCATCAGTAGAACGAATCATCTCCTGGATCGTCGCCAACGGAAACCGGAAACTTCGCTACCGGGGTATCCAACCGAACCGACAACAACTCCACACGCGGATCGCAGCCATCAACCTAAGACGCCTCATCAACCTCGGCCTCCACCAAACCCCCACCGGCTGGGCTACCAACCCCACCTAGCCAGCCGGCAACCCACCACCCAGGGTGGGAACACCGGCAGGGAACCCCGATGATCTACCCAAAAGAGCATTCAATAACCGCAATCAACCCCCCACACCAACCACTTACCCAGCAGCCTCCTAGGTGCTATACTCCACGATATGTTAAGGAGCTTTCGCCTTCTGTCGCATGTTAAGCGCGCGGTACGTTAGATAATCTGCTATAATGGGGAGTGGGCAATGAAACGACAGAAGGAGAGAGCGTGAAAAAGCGCAAACGAGGTCGCCCTCGCAAGCCCCCTGCCGCCGCGATCAAGGTGACCTAGTTCGCCCAACGAAGACAGGTCAACCCGGTTGGCGACACCGTAAGTTGAGCGAATCTGTGAACCACATCCGGTAGGCTCTGTTTTACCCCGGCAGCGTCTTAGACATCGGTTGTGAGTGTCCACTAGGCGGTTGCTCCGGTCCCCATTCCCTAACCAAAGGTGCCCGATGCGCGACGACTATCTACTCGACGATCTTGATACGATCCCGGATCCTATCCAGCTAAGCAGCGATGCTTTGAACGAATATCGGAGGCTGATGATCGACATCAAGACTCGCTCCGAGTTCATCGAGCAACTTGACACATCCCTCCCACGCCACATCGGGTGGCTGGAATCGGTCTGCCTTCAGATCCGCAAAATACTGGAGAACATTGCCTACGCCTGCCTGGTTGCCAATGGGCAACACATGCCCAACAAGATCAGGCGGAAATACAATCCCGATGAAATCCTAAGCAAGCTCGATCAGGTTATACCCGGCTGCTGGCCAGAACCAGTGCTTGCCAACAAGCCCGAGCCCACAGCCCGAAGACATCCCCAGGACGCCGGGACAATCGACACACGGCCTTCCGGCGACTGGTTAATCCGAGCCGAACTCCCAGAGATTTATGGACGGCTAGGAGACTTGCTCCACAACCGCAACCCCCTTAGGAGTTCATATAACGACATCAACTACTTCATCACTCGTTTACCGAAATGGCATCACAGAATCCGGCGACTACTCACAAAGCACAAGATTGCGATCATCCGTGAGGAAGAAATGTACCTTGTCCAGATTTCTCCAAACGGAGTAACTATCACCCCCTTCGTCCGGATTGGCCCGACCTAACAACGGGGAGTGATGGTGGACCTCCGATGGACATGGTTGACAGAAAACAACATTGGGAAGCACTGACTGGCCGGTCCACCCACGACCAAGCCGACAGTAGAGGTGACACCTCCATTGTGCCTACTGTACGTTGAACTGGGATAACCTCCCTATCTCCAGCGGAGGCGAACGGCGGATACACCGACGGGCCGGTCGCCCACCTCCGAGAGCCGCCATTAGTGCCGCCCCTATTGCGGCCCACATTCATTCAGGCAAAGAGAACACGGGGCTACCCTGATACTAAAAATGATACTGACAAAGCCAGATACGGCGTTGAACTGGGATAGTATAGGCCGATAAGGTGTTGGGGGAGGGATCCCAAAATAGGGACCGCGATTTTCGCGCTTATGTGATTATTGGGGTGGGCGGGTTCCGGTCTGACCCGGAACTCCCGCCCTTCACTGGCCTACCCTGTCGCTACCTCTCAGAGACAGGACAACTCAGACGCCGCCCCCGGCGACCATCCCGGTCCACGCCAGGGCGATTCCTGCCAGGGTGAGGGGCAGGATCCTCAACCAGACGCTCCCCGCTCCTTGGCGGGACTCTTCGAGGGTTTCGATCATCCACGTCGAAAAGGTGGTGAGAGCCCCCAGGAAACCGGTCCCCAGCACAGTCCCCCACAACGGGTCGACGCGACCTGCGTCGGTGAGGGCCACCAGCAGACCGAGGGCGAAGGCGCCCGCCAGATTGACCACCCCGGTGCCGGTTCCCCGCCTGCGCCGGTCATCCAGCCAGGCTGTGAGGAGCCACCGGAGGCACGCTCCGAAGCCGCCGGCCAGGGCGATGGCCAGGATCACCATGCCATGCTCCTCCTTCGAGCCGCCGAGGCCACCCACAGGCCGGCGAGCACGCTGCCGCCCACGTAGACCGCCGCCGCGGCGGGGCCTCCTTCGTCGAAGATGGTTATGGCCTCCACCGCAAAGGTGGAGAAGGTGGTGAGGGCGCCGGAGAAGCCGACGCCCAGCAGCGACCAGGCCAAACCTCGTTCTCCCCGCCGCGCCGCCATGCCGGCCAGTACCCCGAGAATCGCCGATCCCAGGAGGTTGGCGATCACCGTGGCACCGACGACCTGTCCCACCGGCGCCAGCCACTCGCCGAGTCCGTAGCGGGCCAATGCTCCCAACGACCCTCCGCAGAAGACCGCGATCGCCGTGGTGGGGCTGCCGGGCATCGGCGTCATCGAAGTTCAGCGTATCACGGTGTTAACCGGCATGGCCGTCACACCTGGTTACGTATCCTTGTGGGGCATGCGAATCGCCGGCGCCCAATGCAACTTCGACGTGGGAGACCTGGAGGGCAACTGTCGAAGGATCCTCGACGCCATGGACTGGGCCGAGGGGGCGAAAGCCGATCTCCTGGTCCTTCCCGAGTTGGCGACCAGCGGGTATCCGCCCGAGGACCTGGCGCTGCGGGGCGATTTCCTGGCCGCCAACCGGGCCGTGCTGGAGCGGCTTGCGGAGCGGTCGGACCGGACCGTAACCGTGGTCGGGTTCCTGGACTTCTCCCGCCCCGGCGCCGGGGGGGACGACGCCGCGCCCCGCCGGGTGGCCAACGCCGCGGCCATCCTGGGGTCGGGCCGCATCCAGGGGGTCTATCACAAGGAGCACCTGCCCAACTACGGGGTCTTCGACGAGCGGCGCTGGTTCTACCCGGGGCACAACGCAGTCCGCACCTGGCCGGTGGGGGATACACGGGTGGGGGTCTCGGTCTGCGAGGACCTCTGGGTGGACGAAGGTCCCTGGAGGATGCTGGCCCAAGCCGGCGCCGGGGTGATCGTCAACATCAACGCCTCCCCCTACCACCTGGGCAAGGCCGCCGAGCGGGAGGCGCTGGTCTCCCGCCGCGCCCGGGAGGCGGGAGCGCCGGTGGTCTATCTCAATCTGGTGGGAGGCCAGGACGAGTTGGTGTTCGACGGCGCCTCGCTGGTGGCCGGATCCGACGGCGCCATCCTCTATCGCGCCGCCCAGTTCACAGAGGAGCGTTTCCTCCTGGATCTCCCTGCGGCTGGTGGGGAGGCTGCGGCGCCGCGGCCCGAGCGGGAGTGGATGGCGGACGAGGAAGAGGTCTGGGAGGCGCTGACGCTGGCCGTTCGCGACTACGTGCGCAAGAACCGCTTCGAGACGGCGGCGGTGGGCCTGTCGGGGGGGATCGACTCGGCGGTCACCGCCTGTCTGGCCGCCGACGCGCTGGGCCCAGACCGGGTTTGGGGGATCTCTATGCCGAGTGTCTACAGCTCCGAGCATTCCAAGACCGACGCCAAGCGGCTCTCGTCCAACCTGGGCATCCGCTTCGACATGGTCCCCATCGAGAGGGCCCACGCCGCCTTCGTGGACACCCTGACACCCGTGATGGGAAACGCCGAGTGGGGCGTCGCCGGGGAGAACCTGCAAGCCCGGGCGCGGGGATCGATCCTCATGGCCCTCTCCAACCGGCACGGAGGGCTGGTGCTGGCCACCGGCAACAAGTCGGAACTGTCGGTGGGCTACGCCACCCTCTACGGGGACATGGTGGGAGCCTTCGCGCCGCTGAAGGACGTCTACAAGACCCTCGTGTACCGCTTGGCGCAGTGGAGAAACCGCCGGGAACCGGTCATCCCCACCGGGATTCTTACCAAGCCTCCCTCCGCGGAACTCCGTCCCGATCAGTTGGACACCGACTCGCTCCCACCCTATGATGTTTTGGATTCCGTCCTGGCCATGTACATCGACTCGGAACGTTCTATGGAAGAGATAACGGCTGCCGGCTTCGATCCGGCCCTGGTGCGCCAGGTGGTCGGCCTGGTGGAGCGGTCCGAGTACAAGAGACGCCAGTCTGCGCCGGGTCCCAAGATCACCACCAAGTCCCTGGGACGGGAGAGGCGCCGTCCCATCACCAGCGGTTGGAACCTCCGATGAGCGGGCATGCCATCCTGGTCGACGGCAAGCCCTCGGGGCCGCTGGTCTTCGACATGGACAGTCCCACCATCACCAGGGGCGACGGATGCTTCGAGGTGATGCGCGTGTACCGGGGCGTTGCGTTCGAGTGGGACGCCCACCACGACCGCCTCCACCGGTCCGCCGCCATGATGGATCTCAAGGTTCCCCCACGCGCCGACCTCGACTCCTGGGTGAAGCAGGTGGCGGCCTACGGCCCGGAGGGGCTGATCAGGGTGATCATTGGTCGGGGCGCCGCGCCGGGCCAGGAGAAGTGCGTGGTGACCTGGCATCCGGTTCCCTCCCGACCCGACACCATGACACTCTTTCCGCTCACCGCCCCCTGGCACTCCGCCGGCCGACCCTGGGACCTCGCCGGGGGAAAGACCCTCTCCTACGGGCCCAACATGGCCGCCACCCGTCGCGCGGTGAAGGAGGGGTTCGACGAGGCCCTCCTGGTCTCTGACGACCGGACGGTGCTGGAAGGCCCGGTGTTCTCGGTGGCCTGGGTATACGACGGAGTGTGGGAGACCCCTTCGCTGGACCTGTTGATCCTCGATTCGATCACCCGGCGGGTGGTGCTGGAACTCGTGTCGGAGTCTGACGTGCCCATGCGGGAGGGCCGCTTCAGCCTGGACCGGGTCCTGGACGCAGAGGAGGTGATGGTGATCGGTACCACCCGGGAGGTGACGCCCGTGGTTGCGGTCGGGGAGCAGGAGTACCAGTGGGGGCCGGTCACCAAGCGCCTGAGAGAGGCCTTCGTGCGACGCGTCAGACAGTCCATCGATGAAGCCTGAGGGAGCGGTTCCTCTCGAGTCCTGCGGAACCGACTGGCAGTACCCGGTTTCTTGACATGACAGGGTCGATGAACGCCCGCCTGGTCGGCATCCTGGCGGGACTGGCAATCCTGGCGACGGCCACGGCCTGCGGCGACGACGATCCGGCCCTGGTGACCACCACCTCCCGGGTGGTGACCACCGCCGCGCCCACCACCGAGCCCGATCCCACCACCACCGAGGCCGATCCCACCACCACTACCGCTGACGAGCCGGGATCGGCCACGGAGCCTCCTTCGACCACCACGGAGGAAGAAGGCGGCGAGATTTCCTTCCGGGTGGTTCGGCAAGAATCCACGAGGGACGGAAGCGTTCTGCACGTGGAAGTCCCCCCGGGCGACTACACCGATGTGGACCTCGAGAACTTGGTGCTGGCGATGTACGAGGAGCGAGAGGACCTATACGAACTGCACGTCCTCGACAACCCCGAGGCGCTCACGGCCCTCCTGACCCCGGAATCCGAGCGCACCCCCGAACAGAAGGCCCTGCTGGAGAGCCACTACCTGGTCAGCTTTCTCGAGGGCGCCGTCCTCCGGTTCCAGGGCCCCTTCGCCAACCTGGAGGGATACATCGTAGGCTCCTAACCTGTACTAGCCCTCGGACCCGCCGCCACCACCCGCCGCCTTAAACCTTTGGGATTTTCCCTCCCGACCCGCCTCCGCCGTTCCGGTCGAATTTTCCGGACAAGGGCAGGCCTGTCCGGAACCGAGGTTTCTTGGTCGTCGGCTTGATGCTCGTCACCTTGGAGGGCCGGTAGCTGCTCGTCGGTGGATGAGACTTGGTGATGATCCAACCGGTCCGGACCAGGGTCGGATGTTTGTTGCTGTCAATGTGCGTATTCCGGCGGGACACTTTCAATGGTCTTGCGCCTGTTTGTTTCACAACCGCGCAGGTGCGTGGTTCATTTTCGTTGTTTGAATGGGCTTCGGCGGTTTCGGTATTTGGAATTGTGGCGGCCGGTGGTTGGGCGGTTGTGTTTGAGTGGTGGTTTGAGGTGGTACTTGCCGGTTGGTGTCTTGCGGACCTGCCAGTGGTCGTCGTGGACTTTGTGGTGGCACCTGCTGCAAAGGAGGACCATGTCGTCGAGGTCGGTGTTACCCTGCACGGCCCAGGGGATGATGTGGTGGGCTTGGCACCAGTTCGCATTGGCGCCGCATCCCACGCATGCTTTGTCCCGGGCTACGAGGGCGATGCGTTGGGCGGGGCTGGCGGCCCGCCGTGACCGTCCCAGGTCCATCGGCTGTGACACGCCCCGGAAGATGGCGGGGAGGATGTCCGATTGGCAGGCCAGGTCCCGGATCTTTTCCACAGGTATCGGGGTCCCGTCACCGAGACGCCCGTTGCGAAGCTCCCGGCCGATCACGTCGTAGTCGGCGATCAACAACAACCTGGGTCCCCGGATCCGGCCACTGTCCTCGTCGGTTTCCTCTCTGGTGACCAAGTGTGCGAGGGCGTCGGCCATCCTCTGGCCGGGGGTGCGCCTTGCGCGGGGGTCTTCTTCCCGCCAGAGTTCGTTCATCTTCTGCGACAACGCTGTTTCGATGAGAGCGCCGGTGATCGGGTCGAACCGTCCGTACAGCACGGTCATTCCGTCTGAGCGGTCGGTCCTTATGTTGGCGAACCTACGTGACCGTTGATGCTCCAACCGCGACATCCCGTCGTCTTCGGAGCGTTGCTGTTGGTACTTTCGGACCGTTCCTGCGAACTTGTCAGGAGACTGGGTTCGGGCCTTGTCCACCAACTCTGTTTCGTCTATCTCACCCTGCTGGGAGGCCTTGGCCAGGATCCGCGCGTTGTCATACGGGATCTCTCCATCCCGCATCCCCTCCGACGTCTTGGGCAGCTCTTCCAGCTCCACCGCGGTCTCCACTTCCGAGCGGGCCTTCCGTCGGGGTCGCAGACCCTTTTCCCGCAGGTCGTTCTCTGTGATGTGAACACCTTCCCGGCGAGTTAGTTCCGCCAGCGTCTCGGCACGCACCGCCGCGGCTTGGTTCTCCACCCGGAAGGTGGACTGCAACCGCACCCGGAGCTGTTCCAAGGTCGCGTCGCCCACCGCCAGATTGGGTAGAACCGCACCGATCTCGTTGATCACCCCACGGTCAATAGCTGTTGTTTCCATGTGTAATTAGTATGCCAGGGGGGTGTGACAAGACACCGCCATATAACACTAAGTTGGTAAAACAAACACTATTTCCGACCCGATCGTGCAGTTGAGGTCCAGCGCCTTCCCACCCAAGTCCACCATTGACGAGGTCCAAGTCCCTCCCACATGAACCTCTTGACGGAAAATCAGAGAAACGCCGCGGCCACCATCAGGAACCCGCCGAATCCCACCACGTCGGTGATCAGGGTGAGGAAGATGCTCGACGCCAACGCCGGGTCGAAGTCCATCCGTCGAAGCGCCATGGGGATGCCGGCCCCCGCCAGGGTGGCGATGGTCAGATTGGCCAGAGCCGCCACTCCCACCACCGGCGCCACCTGCGCCGCCCCGTAGTTGGAGGAGAACACCCCGAACGACAGGAGCGCCACGGTGAGACCCATGGCGGCCACCGCCAGAAAGGCGCCGTTCAGCAGCCCGATGCTCACCTGGCGTCTCAGGACTTCCCAGATCCGCGCCCGGGGAAGGTCGCCGGCGGCCATGGAGCGGATCACCACCGCCAGGCTCTGCACGCCCCCGTTCCCTCCCAGGAGGGCCACCACCGGCATGAGTGCGGCCAGGACCGGCTCGGCCGAGATGATCCCGGTCTGACGCTCGACGACGAACGCCACCACCATCGCCAGCATCAGATTCAGAGTCAGCCAGGGAAGCCGCATCCTCACCGAGGAGAGCACCGCGGTGTAGATGGTCTCCTCCGCACCGGCGCCCACCGAGGCGGCGAAGTCCTCGGAGGCCTCGGCCTGCACCGCGTCGATCACCTCGTCATACGTCACCATTCCCTGCAGTTGTCCCAGGTCGTCCACCACCGGAAGACCCATCAGGCGGTAGCGCTGCATCAACTCGGAGACCTCTTCGCGGTCCGCCAGCGCGTGGACCGCCACCGGGCGGGCTTCCATCGCCTCGTCGAGGCCCACCGAGGGTCTGACGAACACCAGGTCCCGGAAGGAGAGCACCCCCCGCAGCACTCCGAAGTCGTCGGTCACGTACACGTAGGTGAGGTCTTCCACCGTTTCCCGAATGGTGCGGATCCGCTCGATCGCCTCTCCGGCGGTGAGGCCGATGGGAAGCACCGCCACCTCGGTGGTCATCAGCCCTCCCGCGGTGTCCGAGGGGTAGTGGAACAGCCGACTGACCTCGCTGCCGACGGGCTCGGCCATCAGGTCGATCACCGCCTCGACCGTCTCGGTCTCCATGTTCTCCAGGATGTCCACGGCTTCGGTGGCCGGCATCTCCTCCAGCACCGAGGCCGCTTCACCGAGGGGCAGTTCCTCCAGGAGTTCGGCGGCCAGCTCGTCGCGCAACTCCTCGAGGATGGGGGCGCTCTGGCCACGGTCGAGAGGGCTCAGCAGTTCCCCGGCGGTGTCGGGCGAGACCGACTCCAGGATGTCGGCCGCATCGTGAGGAGAGGCCTCGGCCAGGGCCGTCCACACCTCCGGGTTGGCGCCCAGGTAGTCCTCGACCTCGCCTGGACGTAGTCGGGCCACCCGGCGAAGACGCTGGGCCAGTTCCCGGGGCCGGTGCAGACGAGGTTTCATGTGCCCCACAGATTACGGCTCGTCGGGCGGACAGGACCGCCGGTTAGCAGTCGGCGCTATCTACCGGCGACGCGAGAGTTGGGGGACCCGGGGGAAGAGCGAAGGGCTGCTCAGGGTGCGAAGGGACGGACGGCGGTGACCTTGACCTCGAACGTCCCGCCCGGCGCGTCATAGGAGACCAGGTCGCCGGGGGACTTGGCCAGCACCGCCTGCCCCAGCGGGCTGGTGGGGGAGACCACCAGTGCGGCCGATCCCCGGTTCTCGGCGGGCGCCAGCAGGAACTCCATCAGGTGGCCGTCCTCATCCTCGACGGTGACCATCGATCCGATCTCCACCTGGCCGGTGTCGTCGACCTCCCTCACCTGCGCGTCCCGCAACACCGCCTCGAGGTGGGCGATCCGGGCCTCCATCAGACCCTGATGGTCCTTGGCGGCTTGATAGTCGGCGTTCTCCCGGATGTCGCCATGCGAGCGAGCCTCGGCTATCCGCTCTGAGATCTCGATTCGCTTGGGGCCCTTCAAGTCCTCCAACTCGGCAACGAGCCGGCGGTGCGCATCGGGGGTGAGGAATGTGGCGGGGTTTTCCATCGCAACAAACAGAGCATATCAAGTTGGTAGCTTTGTGCCGATGGACACCAAGCTGACTCGCTTCAGTCACGGCGCCGGCTGAGGGTGCAAGCTCGGCTCGGCCGAGTTGGCGCAGGTCCTGCGCCCCCTCAGGGACCATCCGGCCTTTTCCTCCCCCCACCTCCTGGTGGGTGTGGAAACCCGCGACGACGCAGGCGCGTACCGCCTGCCGGACGGGCGCGTCCTCATCCAGACGGTCGACTTCTTCACGCCGGTGGTGGACGACCCGGCGGACTGGGGGAGGATCGCCGCCGCCAACGCGCTGTCGGATGTCTACGCCATGGGCGGGGAGCCGCTCACCGCTCTCCAGTTGGTGTGCTGGCCGTCGGAAGCCCTCCCCCTGGAGATCCTCTCCGCGGTGATACAGGGAGGGTCGGAGGTGATGGGCCGGGCGGGATGCACGGTGGTGGGCGGCCACACCGTGGACGACCCCGAGCCCAAGTACGGCTTCGCGGTGACCGGGACCGCGGTGAAACTCACCACCAACGCCGGAGCTCGCCCCGGAGACCTGCTGGTGCTCACCAAGCCCCTCGGGACGGGCATCATCACCACCGCTCAGAAGGCCGGTGCCTGCCCTCCCCGCGTCCTCTCCGCGGCAGTGGCGTCGATGGTCTCCCTCAACGACCGCGCCTCTGAGGCGATGATCTCCGCAGGCGCGTCAGCGGCCACCGACGTCACCGGTTACGGGTTGGCGGGACATCTCCTCTCCATGCTGGACGCCTCGGGCGCGGCGGCCCGGATCGAGATTGGCAGCCTGCCGCTCCTCGAGGGGACGGAGGACCTGCTTTCAGAGGGGTTCTACCCGGGGGGAAGCCTTCGCAACCTCGAGGCCTTCGGCGGGAGGCTCGGGGGAGGGGACGAGGCCGCCCGGCGCCTGGTGTGCGACGCCCAGACCAGCGGGGGGCTCCTGGTGGCGGTTGCGCCGTCGGGGGCTAGAGAACTAATCGCCCGGCTGGAGGAGGTTGGGGTGTCGGCCGCCACCGTCGGAGCGGTGCTCGAGGGCCGGCCGTCGATAGAACTGGTGTGATCCCCTAGCCCAGGACTTGGTGGATGCCCGGCTTGAACTTCTCGGGCTCCAGCAGGAAGGCGTCGTGGCCCTTGTCCGACTGCACCGTGTGCCACAGGACCGGGACCCCCACCTCGTTGAGCGTCTTGACCATGCTCTCCTGCTCGTCGGGATAGAAGCACACGTCCGAGTCGATGGTGAACACCAGCCACTGCTGATCGCGGCAGCGCCTCAACAGCTCTTTGACGCTCCCTCCCCCTACCTCCTTCACCAGGTTGAACTTCTGCCAGATCCGCACCACCCGCAGGTAGGTGTTGGCGTCGAATCTCTCCACGAACTTCTGCCCCTGGTGAAGCATGTAGGACTCCATGGGGTGCTGCACCCGGTATCCGCCCAGGTCCTCGCGTTCCACGATCTCATGGCGGATCCGCTCCCGGAAGGCCGAGAGGGAGACGAAGGTCTTGTGGCCGATCATCCGGGCGAGGGCCAGTCCCAGGTCCGGCCGGGGTCCTCCGTAGAAGTCCCCGCCCTGGAAGTTCGGGTCCGTGACGATGGCGAACATCTGCTCGAAGTTGTGGATCACCTGCAGGGTGGTCACCCCGAGTCCGGCGGCGATGGGGATCACCGCTTTCACCCGGTCGGGATAGCGGACGCCCAGCACCAGCGCCATCAAACCTCCCACCGAGCCCCCCGTGCAGGCCTGGATCCGCTCCACTCCGAGGTGTTCTAGGAGCTTCATCTGGGAGTCGACTATGTCGGTGACGGTCAGGGACGGGAACGCCGACCCGTAGGGGCGCCCGGTCCGGGGATCGGTGGATGACGGTCCCGTCGACCCGTAGCACCCGCCCAGGTAGTTGACGCACACCACCGCGTACTTGTCGGTGTCCAGGGCCCGTCCCGGTCCGATGAAGCCGTCCCACCAGCCCACCTGCATCTCCTCTGTCCACCGGGCGCCCACCCCGGGCACCGACGGGTTGAACCCGGCGGCGTGCTGGCTCCCGGTCAGGGCATGGAACACCAGGATGACATTGTCCCGGGCCTCGTTCAGTTCCCCGTACATCTCATAGGCCAGGGTGACGTCGGGTATGGTCTTCCCGCCCAGGGTGGTGTAGGAACCGAGCTGCACGAACCGGGTCTCGGCCCGCGGCAGGCCGTCGACCGCGGGGTCGAGGGGCGGGTCCGAGGTGTTGTTTGTCACCGACTTCTCCTTTACTCATCGGTCAGGCGTTGGCACCGTGCCTGGGCGACCGGTTGCCGCGGTTTCTTCGGGCCTGTCCCTCCACCGCTCTGGATGAGCGTCTGGTGACGCTACGGGACACAGTTTAGTCCGGGGCCCCTCAGCCCCAATTCCGCCCGGACCGGCCACCTCCCAGAGGGGTCCGCCACCGAATCCGCCGAGGCTCCCGGGGAGATGCGGGCCGGCGAGGTGCGGGAGTCGGCTCCGGAGCGGGCGCCCTAGGTTGTCTGGGGAGGCCTGCTCACCCAGACGGTGTTCCCCTCGGGATCGACCACCCCGGTGAGGTCGACCGGCAATCCGGCCTCGGCGGAGTGGGTCTTCATCACCCCCAAGCCCTGTCCGACCAGGTAGTCCGCCCACTTCTTGGTGTCCTCGGTCCACAGCACGATCTCGGCGGTTCCCGCCGAGGGCGGCTCGCCCTCCCGTCTCTTTCGGAGGATGAGGTAGGCGCCCCCGCCGATCCCCATCCACACGTAGCCGCGGGTCGCCACCGCCGGGGCGACCACCTCGCTGAGACCGAGGACCTTGGAGTAGAAGGCGGACATCTTCTCGAGGTCCTCCACCCGGAGGACCATGCTCATCCCTCCCCGGGGTGCGAGCGCCGGCGCCTCGTCGGCGGCCGTCACGGTCTGTTTGGCCTGCTGGAGGCTGAACCGGCCGTGGGTGACCTCCCTACCCACGATCACCCCCCCGAGCCTTCGGCCCGAGACCGACAGCCGGGAGAGGGTGCGGAGGTCGTCCACCGACCCGACTCCGCCCGCCACTATCACCGGCTCGGGTACCAATTCCAGGCACTCGGCGTAGATGTCCAGGTCGAGCGGTTCGGTGAGGGGGTCGCGTCCGGCCTCGGCCACCAGGAAGGCGGCCACTCCCGCCGACGACATCTCCAGCAGCACTTCCTCGAGGTAGCGCCCGCTTCTCTCCGAGAATCCCTGGGTCACTATCTCCTGGTCGGGACGGACGTCGAGCGAGACGGCGATCTTGCCCGGATACTCCCGGCACAGGTCCCAGATCATGATCTGCTCCTCGATGGCGGCGGTGCCCATCACCACCCTCCAGGCGCCGTTGCGGATCAGCCGCGCCGCCTCGATGGGGGACCGGACGCCTCCCGCCACCTGGACCGGCGTGTCCAGTTCCCGAACGATCCTGTCGATCAGGTCGCGGTTCTGGTAGTCGCCCAGCGCGGCGGCGTTCAAATCCACCACATGCAGGAGGTCGGCGCCCTGGCTGGCCCACATCTTGGCGCGGCTCAGAGGGTCGTTGTCCAGGATGATGGCCTCGGTCACGTCGAGGGCGGGGAGACGGACCGAGCGGCCCCCCAGAATGTTGATGCGTCCGTAGACGTCCATCTGTGAGAGGATACCCGCCGGGGCGGACCGCCGCCCCCCCAGCCGGGCTTTCAGGAAGTGATTTCCAGGGCCTCCTCGGCGGAGTCGAGGGTCTGGTCGCCGGCCAGCACTCCCAGGAACAGGTCGCCGTAGCGGGACAGGCGGTCCCACAGGTTCCCGATGTGGATGTCGCCGTTCCGGAATCGGCCCACCTCTTCCCACAGGAGGGGCGCCGACACGGGCGCCCCGGGGAGGGGGCGGACCGAATAGACAGAGGAGATGGTCTGGCCGAAGGCGTTGCGGTTGTGGTCGATGAACACCTTCCCGGCTCGCCTGGGCTTCTCCCAGGCCAGGGTCAGGTCCTCGGGGTTGGCCGCCTCCAGCAACCGGGCCACCGCCCCCACGAACCTCCGCACCCTCCCGTAGCCGTGCACCGGCCGGAGCGGCACGTACACGTGCATGCCGCGGCTTCCCGACAGCTTGGGGTAGGAGCGCAGCCCGAGCCGCTCCAGCGCCATCCCGCACAGCCGGGCGCCCGCCACCACCTGCGACCACGACGCGCCGGGGGCCGGGTCGAAGTCGAACACCGCCCAGTCGGGATGGTCGAGGTCGGGATGGCGGGAGTGGAAGGGGTGGGTCTCCACACAGCCCATGTTGGCGAACCACATCAACGACTCGGGATGGTCCGCGCAGAGAAACTCGATCTCCCCGCCCATGGAGTGGGAGTCCACCGGGAGCTTTCTCATCCACTGGGGCTGGTGCCCCGGAGCCCGCTTCTCATAGAAGGACGGCCCCTCGATCCCGTCGGGATATCGGGACATCGACAGGGGCCGGTCCCGGAGGTGGGGGAGAAGGGTCCCCGCCACCGAGGCGTAGTAGCTGATCAGGTCGCCCTTGGTGTAGCCCTCGGGGAAGAAGGGCTTGGCCAGGTTGGAGAGGCGAAGGGGGAGGGAGGCCTTCAGGGGCCGGTGCCGGTCCTCGGTGGGGGCCACCGGCACCGGGTCGGGAAAGGACACCGCCCCCGAGGCGGCGCTGGGGCCGCCCCTCTCCCGGACCTGCTCCAGGCGGCGGACCGTGGTCGCCACCTCCCGGCCGATGGCGACGTGGCTCTCCCACTCCCGGGCCTCGGAGATCACCACCATCGAAACGCCCGACTCGTACGCAGCCTCCACCAGGGGCCCCACGCGAAGCGTCCCCTCGCCGTACCGAACGTGACTGATCTCGCCTGAGGGTCCGAACCGGTTGTCGGTGAACTGGGTGTGGAGGGGAGACAGCATCCAGGCCGGGAATGAGTCTCGCAGAAAGGACAGCACCGTCTTGAACCGCTCGGTGTCCACCAGCCCTCCTCCCGACAGGGCGTGCAGGTGCGCCCAGTCGACCACCGGCCTGACGAAGGGGAACTCCGCGGCCAGGAGGGCGATGTCGCCCAGCGTCCCGAAGGCCCCCTCGCGTCCGGCGGTCTCCAGCCCGAGGCCCACGCCCAGGTCGGCCACCTTGGGGGCCAGGGCGTCCAGGCGGCTCCGGATCAGGTCCATCACCTGCCCGGGAGCCCGTCCCTTCAGATGACCGGAGTGGGCGACCACCACGGGCGCCTCCAGTTCCTGTCCCAGCTTCATGGTGTGCTCCAGGGCCGAGAGGCACATCCGGGACTTGTCGGGCTCCTCGGTGGTCAGCACCGCGAAGTACGGAGCGTGGACCGAGAGCCGGAAGCCCCTCGCCGCCGCCTCGGCGCCGAACCGGGCGCACCGGGTCTCCTTCCAGGGGAACCCTTTCACGAAGGAGAGTTCATAGGACCGGACGCCCCGGGAAGCCAGGTCGTCCAGGAACGCCCCGTCCTCGCCTTCGTCGGGCGGCGGGGGACCGGAGACGCCGAACAGGATCGGGGTCCGAGGTGGGCGGTTGGCGACGGAGGGCTGGTCCGGCATTACGTTTAATAATGGTCTCCCGCCCCGGGTGCCCGGGTGATGACCCGATGCAGGGCGCCACGGCGGCGGTTGGGTGGCCGACAACGCGGCGTTTTTCCGGCGGGACAACTAGCTTGGTTTACGGGCCGAGCGGCCCGTCGAAGGCAAGAAAGGAGTTGGGTATGGAGGGTCTGGCGATTGTGGTGGCGGCGATCGGCGCCATCAACTGGGGCTTGATCGGCTTGTTCGGTCTCGACCTGGTGGCGGCCATCACCACCGCAGGAAAGTTCGGCGACACCAACGTGGCCTCGCGAGTGGTCTATGTCATCTTCGGCGTGGCCGGCGTGATTGCCCTAGTGGTGCTGTCGGCCAACATCTGACTTCAACCTCTCGGGGTAAGCTCTCCGGGTATGGCGCTGTCGGTGACGTAATGGGGGAGGGAAACATCCTCTATGGGATCTGCACCGATCAGGCCGAGCCCTATCCGGTCATGGCGGAGCGGTGGCGGTATTTCGAGGAACTGGGCTTCGACAGCATCTGGGACTGCGACCACTTCCTCCGGCCCTCCAACACCTCTGATCCCTACTTCGAGGGGTGGACCCTCCTGGCCGCCCTGGCCGCCGAGACCTCCCGGATCAGGGTGGGGGTGCTGGTGGGCAGCAACACCTTCCGCCACCCGGCCCTGCTGGCCCAGGAGGCCCTCACCATCGACCACATCTCGGAGGGCCGCCTGGAACTCGGCTTCGGCGCCGGATGGTTCGTGGAGGAGCACGAGCGGTTCGGGATCCCCTTCGGCGACCCGCCGACGCTCGTCGGGAGCTTCTCGGAAGCCGTGGAGATCATCGACTCCCTCCTCCGCGGACAGGAAGTCACCTTCGACGGTGAGTACTACCAACTCCGGGGCGCCCGGCTCCGCCCGCGTCCGGTCCAGTCTCCCCGCCCGCCGCTCACCCTGGGCGCTCACCGCCCCCGCATGCTGGCCATCTGCGCCCGCTATGCCGACCGGTGGAACTCCTTCGGGACGGTGGAGGAGATGGCAGAGCGCAACCGCCTCCTCGACGAGGCCTGCGAGCGGATCGGGAGGGACCCGGCCGAGATAATCCGCTCCTTCTACGGGTGGGCGTCCAACATGGCCGCCCAGGGCCTGCCCGACGCCTGGTCGAGCCCCGAGGCGTTCAGTGAAGTGGTGGGGCGCTACGCCGAGGCGGGGGTGAACGAGTTCATCATGGACCAGCCCCGCCCCGAGCAGTTCAAGACGGCCGAGCGGATCGTCTCGGAGGTGATCGAGCCGGGTCGCTGACCCACCGGCGCCAATGGCCACCCCCGTCGGGGGCGTCGGGAGCGCCTGCCCGTGTTATGTTTGGCCCCGGACCAGCCGGTTGCTGATGAGAGTCGAGGTGATGGCGTTGTGAAGGGATTCAGGTTCGGTGTTTACACCCCCCAGTGGAAGCCGTATCAGGTGCTGCTGGACAACTGGCGGTACTTCGAGGAACTGGGGTTCGACAGCATCTGGCCCTGCGACCACTTTCACAATCCCGGCCATCCCGACAAGCCGTTCTTCGAGGGTTGGACCGTGCTGGCCGCACTGGCGGCGGAGACCTCGCGGATCAGGGTGGGGGTGCTGGTCTCCAGCAACACCTTCCGCCACCCCGCCCTCCTGGCCCAGCAGGCCATCACCCTCGATCACGTCTCCGAGGGGCGGTTGGACTTCGGGGTGGGCGCGGGGTGGTACGAGTTGGAGCACGAGTGGTTCAACATCCCCCTGTACGAACCCAAGGAGCGGGTCGACCGCTTCGAAGAGGCCATGGAGATAATCGACCCCCTGATGCGCGGGGAGACCGTCTCCTATGAGGGCCGGCACTACCAACTGAGCGAGGCCCGGCTCCGCCCCCGACCCGTGCAGTCGCCCCGCCCTCCGTTCATGCTGGCCGGTCACAAGCCTCGCATGCTCGGGATCTGCGCCCGCTACGCCGACTCCTGGAATTCCACCGGGACGGTGGAGGAACTCACCAAACGCAATCTCCAGGTCGACGAGGCCTGCCGGAGGATCGGGAGGGAGCCGTCGGAGATAGTCCGTTCCTACCTGGGTGGGAACTCCACCCTGGGGCCCCAGGGCCTGCCCGATATGTGGTCGAGCCCCGACGCATTCTCCGAGGTGGTGGGCCGGTACGCCGAGGCGGGGGTGAACGAGTTCCTCTTCGTCGAACCCCGGCCCGAGCAGTACAAGATGGTCGAGCGGATCGCCTCCCAGGTCATCGAGCCGAGCCGTTGATGCGGGACCGCCCGGCGAGCCGGAACGCGATGACAATGGGAGCGCTCCGGTGAAAGCCGTCACGTTCGGGCTCACCGTGACCCCCTCCGACCCCTATGCGGTGCTGGTGAAGAAGTGGCGGTACTTTGACGAGTTGGGGTTCGACAGCATCTGGCACTGCGACCATCTCCTGCGTCCCAACAATCCCACCTACCCCCTTTTCGAGGGGTGGACCCTCTTGGCCGCCATCGCCGCCGAGACCTCCAGGATCCGGATGGGGACCCTGGTGACCAGCAATGTGCTCCGCCACCCGGCCCTCCTGGCCCAGGAGGCCATCACCGTCGATCACGTCTCCGGAGGCCGGCTCGAGTTCGGGATCGGCTGCGGGTGGTTCGAGGAGGAGCACGAACGTTTTGGGATCCCTCTCTTCGAGCCCGGGCCGAGGGTGGACCGCTTCTCCGAGGCGATGGAGATCATCGACCCGCTCATGCGCGGGGAGACCGTCTCCTACGAGGGCGACCACTACCGGTTGTCGGAGGCCCGGCTCCGGCCCCGTCCCGTGCAGTCGCCCCGCCCGCCCTTCACCCTCGCCGCCCACCGGCCCCGCATGATGAGGATCGCCGCACGGTTTGCGGACCGGTGGACCTCGTCGGGGACGCTGGAGGAGATGGGCGAGCGGAGCCGGTTCCTCGATGAAGAGTGCGAGAGGATCGGAAGGAACCCGGCAGAGATCATCCGTTCCTTCCGGGCGGGACCCTCCAACCCGACCTGCCGGGGCCTGCCCGACCTCTGGTCGAGCCTCGGCGCGTTCTCGCAGGTCACGGGCGCGATCACGGAGGCCGGGGCGGACGAGATCATCATGGACCAGCCCCGCCCCGACCAGTACAGGACAGTCGAGCGGATCGCCTCCCGGTTCTTCGGGCTGAGTTAGAGGCGTCCATGAAGAGAGTGGAGGTGATGGAGTGATGAAGGGTTTCAGAGTCGGGATTTCCGCCATGCAGTACGAGCCGTACCCGGTGTTGGTGCGAAAGTGGCGGTACTTCGAGGAGTTGGGGTTCGAGAGCGTCTGGCACTGCGACCATTTGCTGTTCACCGGCGATTCGACGGTTCCCCTCTATGAGGGATGGACCGTCCTGTCCGCCCTGGCTGCCGAGACCTCCCGGATCCGCCTGGGGGTGCTGGTGAGCAGCAACGTGCTCCGGCATCCCGCCCTCCTGGCCCAGGAGGCCATCACCGTCGACCACGTGTCCCAGGGACGCGTGGAGGTGGGGGTCGGCTGCGGATGGTACGAGGAGGAGCACGAGCGGTTCGGGATCCCCCTCTTCGAGCCCGGGCCGAGGGTTGACCGCTTCTCCGAGGCCCTGGAGATCATCGAGCCGCTGCTCCGGGGAGAGACGGTCTCCTACGACGGCGAGCACTACCAGTTGTCGGAGGCCAAGCTTCGCCCCTACCCGGTCCAGCTGCCGCGCCCGCCCCTCACCCTGGCGGCCCACCAGCCCCGGATGATCCGCATCTGCGCCCGCTATGCCGACCGGTGGAACTCCAGCGGCACGCCTGCGGAGATGGCCGAGCGGAACCGGCTCCTCGACGAGGCATGCCACAAGATAGGGAGGGACCCGAAAGAGATACTCCGCTCCATGCGGGTGTCGATCCCCAAACTGGTGGCGGGGGGCTTTCCGAACCCGTGGTCGAGCGTCCAGGCCTTCAGTGAGGTAGCGGGCACGTACCGGGAAGCGGGAGTGGAGGAGTTCATCATCGACCAGCCCCAACCCGAGCAGTACCAGACTGCCGAGCGGATCGCCTCGGAGATCCTCTGATAGCCCCCGGTCCGACCGTCCGGAGCGCCGGGACCCGCGTGGCGGGAGAGAGCACGGTCGGCCGGGCGACCCCGGTGACAGGAGTGGGAGCGACCTCCCGATGACCGGGCCCCGGTTCGGGATATTCCTCGCCCAGGGCGACCCGTACCCGGTGTTGGTGCGGAAGTGGCGCCATTACGAGGAGTTGGGGATCGAGACCATCTGGAATCCCGACCACTTCCTCCGTCCCACCGATCCCACCGCTCCCATGTTCGAGGGTTGGACCATCCTGGCCGCCCTGGCCGCCGAGACTTCCCGGATCCGCATGGGGGCGCTGGTCTCCAGCAACCTCCTCCGTCATCCCGCGCTCCTAGCCCAGGAGGCGATCACCGTCGATCACATCTCGGGCGGGCGCCTCGAGGTGGGAGTGGGCTGCGGGTGGTTCGAGGAGGAGCACCGCCGGTTCCGGATACCCCTGCCGGAGCCCGGGCCGCGGGTGGACCGCTTCTCCGAGGCGGTGGAGATCATCGACCGCCTCCTGCGGGGAGAGACCGTCACCTACGAGGGTGAGCACTACCGGTTGTCGGAGGCCAAGCTTCGTCCCTACCCGGTCCAGTTGCCCCGCCCGCCCCTTACCCTGGCGGCCCACCGGCCCCGGATGCTCCGCATCGTTGCCCGCTATGCCGACCGGTGGAACTCCATGGGTACGCCAGACGAGATGGCCGAGCGGAACCGCATCCTCGACACAGAGTGCGAGAGGATCGGGAGGGACCCGGCCGGGATCACCCGATCTTTGTTCCTGAACGCCTTCGACCCGTCCCTACGGGACCTGCCGGATCTGTGGGAGAGCGCGGGGGCCTTCTCGGAGGTGGTGGGCAGGTTCACCGAGGCCGGGGTGGGGGAGTTCATCTTCAACCAGCCCCGCCCCGAACAGCAGGACACGGCCGACGCGATCCTCTCGGAACTGCTGGCGCGATGAAAGGGCTGAGGTTCGGCGTCACCGTGGTCCAGTCGGATCCCTATCCGATCCTGGCCGAGAAGTGGCGGTACTTCGAGGAGTTGGGGTTCTACAGCATCTGGCACTGCGACCATCTCCTCCGTTCTTTGGATCCGACCGCTCCCCTCTTCGAAGCGTGGACCCTGCTGGCCGCCCTGGCCGCCGAGACGCCCCGGATCCGGGTGGGAGCGCTGGTGAGCAGCAACGTCCTCCGCCATCCGGCGCTCCTGGCCCAGCAGGCCATCACGGTCGATCACGTCTCCGAGGGCCGCCTGGAACTGGGAGTCGGCTGCGGGTGGTTCGAGGAGGAGCACCGCCGGTTCGGGATTCCCCTCTTCGAGCCGGGGGTTCGGGTGGGCCGTTTCTCCGAGGCTATGGGGATCATCGACCCCCTGCTCCGGGGGGAGACGGTCTCCCGTGAGGGCCGGCATTATCGGTTGTCGGGGGCCCGGCTCCGTCCCCGTCCCGTGCAGCGGCCCCGACCGCCCTTCACGGTGGCCGCCCACGGTCCCCGGATGCTCCGGATCTGTGCCCGGTTTGCGGACCGCTGGAACTCGTTCGGGACGGTGGAGGAGATAGCCGAGCGGAACCGGATCCTGGACGCCGAGTGCGAGAGGATCGGGCGGGACCCGGCAGAGATAAGCCGTTCCGTCCACGTCGAGGAGTTCACCACCGCCCCCCAGGGCCTGCCGGATGTGTGGTCGAGCCCCGGCGCATTCGCCGAGGTGATGGGTCGGTACACAGAGGCGGGGGCGAACGAGTTCACCATCACCCAGCCCCGTCCCGACCAGTACGAGACGGCCGAGAAGATCGCGTCGGAAGTCTTCGGGACTCCCGTCTAGGGACGGGTCGCCTGATCAGCGCCGGCTCGGAGCGGTTTGGTGGGGCGGGACAGAACGTACCACCAGGCCACCGCCGCCACGGCCACCAGGATCACCCGGAGGGTTGTGTCGCTGGTGAGAAGGACCGCCGAGACGCCGATTGAAAGCGTTATGCCCGCCAGGGCGATCTTCTTCGCCCGGATGGTGAGGCCCCCCTGGTAGCTCCTGATGATCTTCCCGAACACCGGATGATTGCGAAGCCACATCTCGAAGCGCCGGGAAGAGCGGGCGAAGAAGAACAGCGCCAGGACCACGAAGTCGGCGGTGGGGATCCCGGGCAGCCAACTCAGGAACACGAATCCAAGACAGATCAGCCCCAGGATGAAATAGATGAGGCGAACCAGGGGGAAGCGGGCGATCTTTGCCACTGACTCCCAAAGGCTAAAGAGGTCGGGGACTTAGTCAAAAAGCATCTCACTAGCCTTCCGAGATGGCCTATGAGAGTGTGTTGCGGGCGCGCTTTTCCGACCTTGACCCCTACAACCATGTCAACCACGCCCGCTACCTCAGCTACTTCGAGATGGCCAGGGTGGACCTCCTGGAGGAGATGGGCTTCTCGATGGCCCGACTGGCGGATATGGGTCTCCAGATAGTGCTGGTGGAGGCGAATGTCCGCTATTACGCTCCGGCGCGCCTCGGCGACGAGATCCGGGTCACCACCCGGGTCAGGGAGGTGCGACGGGCCTCAACCCGATGGTCCCAGAGAGCCGAGGTGGGTTCCGAACCGGTAGCCACCATCGAGATCAAAGCGGCCTTCACCGACCCGGAAGGAAGACCCCAGCGCACCCCCGAAGGCTTCGCCGAAGCCACCTTGCCCTATCGGGTGGCCAACTCCTGAGAGAGCCCGCCTTCTCTGCCTCGGTAAGAGGGATGGAGGGCTAGGAGCGGTCCGGGTCGGGACCGATGTAACGGGCGGCGGGACGCAGGAGCTTTCCTTTCTCGGCCTGCTCCAGGATGTGAGCGGCCCAGCCGATCGAGCGGCTGACCGCGAAGGTGGGGGTGAACATCTGGCGGGGGACCCCGGCCAACTCCAGGGCCACCGAGGCCCAGTACTCGACGTTGGTGAGGATGCGCACCCCGGGTTTCCACTCGGCCAGCACCGAAAGTATCTCCTCCTCGATCCCGGCCGCGCGCTCCACAAGGTCTCCTCCCAGGCTCTTGGCGGCGGCGCGGAGCACCACCCCCCGGGGGTCTCGCACCCGGTAGACGGCGTGGCCGAATCCCATGATCTTGTGCCCCTCGGCCAGGCGCTCCGACACCCAGGGCGCGGCTCGCTCGGGGGTGTGAATGTCCTCGATCATCTCGATCACCCTGCTGGGCGCTCCCCCGTGGAGCGGACCGCTCAAAGCTCCCAGGCCGGCCACCAGCGCTCCGGCCATGTCGGCGCCTGTGCTGGCCACCACCCGGCTGGCGAAGGTGGAGACGTTAAACCCGTGGTCGAGAGTGACCACCAGGTACTGCTCCACCGCCCGGACGGCCTCGGCGCTGGCCCTCCCGCCGGTGCTCATCCGCAGGTAGTCGGCCGCATGGGAGATTCCCGGATCCGGAGGAACAGGATCGAGACCGTCCCGGCGCCGGTGGTGACGGGCCAGGATGGTGGGGACCACCGCCGCAAGCCGCACCGCGTCGTCACGGCGCTGGGCCGCCGACCGGTCCAGCAGGGGACCGCGGCCCTCCACCGCGCCCACCGCCAGCAACCCCACTCTCAGCACCGCCATGGGGTCGTCCATCTGGGCGCTGGCCGCATCCACCACCCGGGCGGCTTCGGTGGGGAGTTCTCGCATCGGACCGGGATCGACCCTGGGGACGGCGGGAGGAAGTTCACCATTGAACTGGAGGGCCCACACGTCCTCGAAGCTGCGGGTCCGGGCCAGATGCACAGCGTTGTACTGGCGGTAGTGAAAGAACCCCTCGTCGCCGCGAACATCTCCCAGTTCGGTGTCGGACACCGCCAATCCCTTGAGGCCCGGTGGGGCGACCTCCACTACTAGAACCTCCCTGTCCTCAACCCGTCCCGACCTTGGGCCTCATGAAGCGGGCCCGGCTTGCGGTGTGGACTTTCAGGCAGCAGATGCCTGACGACAGGGTACGTAACGTCACCTGTGCCATCCTACCCCGCTGACGGTTGAAGCGATTCGCGCACCGGCGGGACGGGGAGTGGGCGCCTACCATGCCGGATCCCTCTGACGGGGTACCCCACTCCCGGCCGGAAGCTGGCAAAAGATCTCCTGGCTGGGCCTTGACTCTGTCCCAAGGCCGAAACATATTGTCAGGGCTGCACAAACACCTCAGCCCGGACCAGAGCTCGCCGGGCCAGGATTCCAGAGGTCAGGAGTCACGATCGGTCCCGTAGCTACTTTGGATTTCGCGACTTTCCTAGCAGGTGGTGGAGGCGGGGGATGGGCCCGAAGGGGAAGCGGACATAAGCAGTTTTCGCGAGAATTCAAGACGTCCAGTCCAGGAATGGCCCACCCCGTTGAACCTATTTCTTCTTGGAGTTCTTGGAGGGTCTGGCTCCTGGTCCTGGTCCTTTCGGCACCTTCGACACCGAAGCGACTTTATCTGTTGTGTAACCCCCCCGTCCTATCCACTCGCGCCTTTGCGTTCTGCGTTTCTTACCCTTCATAGTTCGATCCTCACCCCGTAGCTTCGGTGAACTCTAGGTACTCGATCTCGTCCCACCGTATACCGTAGTTTGTGGAGGGTGACATTTACTGTGACCGCATCCACAAACTTGTGGCACCGATCAGGTGCAACGAGAACATCGAGATGCTGGACTTCGGCCTGCAGTGGCTGAACGAGCAGTACAAGGGCGACTGGGTGGCCCTGGACGCCTCCGGCAACTACCTGGGCGCCGGTTATGTGGACGAGTTGGGACGCCCCCCGGGGTTCCAGAGCGGTCACCACCTGGCCGTGGTCAACGGGTTCTGGCTCGCCGCCGACATGTACGGCTCTGAGTTCACCGGATGGGAACGGTGGAACGTGGCCAAGTTCCCCGTGGGCCCGAGCGGTTCCTCGACCGCCTCGGGATTCTGGCCCAACTGGTGCGCGATCCCCAGGGGCTCGGCGAATCCGGAAGCCGCCTTCGCATGGCTCGACTACCTGGTAGTGGACGGGATGAGAACCTGGTTCGGCCAGGTCCCCGACATCCCCACCAACCGTCTGGCGCCCACCGACCTGTTCCCACAGTCGGTCGCCGACCAGCGGGGCGATGAGTTCGCCACCGACATAACGCAGTTCTTCAAGGCGCAGTTGGACGACGCCGCGCCGATGTGGACCTGCCCGGTGCAGAACTACATGCACGATCAGCTGTATACGGCGATCAGTTCGGTGATGCTCAAGGAGGCGACTCCTAAGGAAGCGCTGACCATGGCACAGGAAGCGACACAAGCCGAACTCGACTCCGTCCTGGCGGGCTAATCGAAACAGTTCCGCTCTGATGGGTAGGGTGCGGCGGCTTAGGGCCCGACCGCTGGGCCGCCGGGAGGCACTGGCAGGGTTCCTGTTCGTGTCCCCCTGGCTGATAGCTCTCGTGGTGTTCCACGTCTATCCGATAGTCGCCGCAACCTACCTGTCGCTGTCCGAGTACAACGTCTTCAATCCGCCCGAGTTCCAGGGCTTCGACAACTACGTGAAGCTCTGGAACGACCCCACGGTGTGGAAGGCGGCCGGCAACAGCCTCTTCTACGCGCTGTTGTCGGTGCCGATCGGGTTGGCTGCGGCCCTGGTCCTGGCGCTGCTGCTCAACCGCCCGGTCCGGGGCATCGGCATCCACCGGACCCTCTTCTACATGCCGGCGGTGGTCCCCCCCGTGGCGGGCACTATCGTGTTCCTTCTGCTGCTGGAGCCCCGGGCAGGACCTCTCAACACCGCCATAGAGACGGTGGGCCTCGACGGACCCGCCTGGTTCCAGGACCCCGCATTCGCCAAGTGGGGGCTGATCATCCTGAGCCTGTGGGGGGTGGGCGCCGCCACCCTGATCTTCCTGGCCGGGCTGCAGGAGATCCCCGAGTCCCTCCTGGAGGCGGCCTCGATCGACGGCGCGGGAGCGTGGCGGCGGTTCACCAGCGTGACCCTTCCCCTGCTCACTCCGGTGATCCTGTTCAATCTGGTGATCGGGGTGATCTACTCGTTCCAGGTCTTCGACGCGGCCATGATCGTGGGCGGTACCTCCGGCGTGCCCGGAGGGTCCACCCTGATGTACATGGTCCACATCTACCGGACCGCCTTCGGCTACTTCGACATGGGGTATGCCTCCGCTCAGGCCATGGTGCTGTTCCTGGTGATCGTGGCGGTGACCGGCGCCATCTTCGGCACCACCCGGCGCTGGGTGTACGAGGGGGTGTGATGAGGGACGGTAGAGAGACCCGATGAGGATTCTCCGTCCCGGGGCCTTCTCCCAGTCCGAGCGCGCCGCCGAAGCGGAGCCTCGCCAAGGCTTCTACGCCGGGCGGATGGGCATATTCCGCCAATCGGCGTGGCATGTCATCCTCGGCGGACTCTCGTTGGTGTTCGCTCTGCCGTTGTTGTGGATGCTTAGTTCGGCGCTCAAGAGGAACGAGGAGATCTTCACCATCCCCGTCGAGTGGTTCCCCGAGGACTTCTTGTGGCGGAACTTCATAGATGTCCTCAACTATCCCGGGTACCCGTTTTTCCGGTTCTTCGCCAACAGCATGTTCTATGCGGGGATGGTGACCATCGGGACGGTGCTCTCCTGCGCGCTGGTGGGGTACGGGTTCGCTCGCCTGCGCTTTCCCGGACGGGGGTTTCTCTTCAGCCTCACCCTGGCCACCATGATGGTCCCCTACATCGTGACCTTCATCCCCACCTTCCTGCTGTTCAAGAACCTGGGGGTGCTGGGGACCTACATACCCCTGATAGCCCCGGCGTTCTTCGCCGAGGCGTTCTTCATCTTCATGATGCGCCAGTTCTTCCGGGGCCTGCCGAAGGAACTCGACGACGCGGCGCGGGTGGATGGCGCCGGGGAGTTCCGCATCTTCTGGCAGATCATGCTGCCCCTGGTCAAACCGGCGCTGGTGGTGATGGCGGTCTTCACCTTCGTCTGGACCTGGCACGATTTCTTCCGGCCCCTCATCTACCTGAACGACCCCGACCAGTTCCCCCTGTCCCTGGGCCTCTACGCGTTCCGGGGTCGACGGCTCACCGAGTGGCACCTGATGATGGCCGCGGCTACCCTGATGACCGCGCCGTTGGTGATCCTGTTCGCAGTCGCCCAGAAGTATTTTGTCCGGGGGATGAGGATGTTCGGAATCAAGGGATGACGGACCGGTCCCGGACGGAAGACAAGCCGAAGAGGAGAATTCGATGACCGACGAACTTCGAGTGGGGGTGATCGGGCTGGGGAGCGTGTTCGAGCCCTACGCGGAGTCGATGCGCCGCCTCCGCGCAGAGGGGCGGATCCGGGTGGTGCGCACCTGCGACGTCAATCCCGACCGCTCCGACGCGGGAGAGCAACTTCTCTCCGAGGCGGCGCCGTTCTCCACCGACTACTCCGACGTGATCTCCGACCCCCGGGTGGAGGCGGTGGTGATCCTCACCTCCATGCCGGCCCACGGCCGGATCACCCTCGAAGCGCTGCGGGCCGGAAAACACGTCTTGGTCGAAAAGCCCATGTCGGTGACCCTGGCCGGTGCCGAGGCGATCATGGAGGAAGCCGAGCGCCGCGACTCGGTGCTGATGTGCGCGCCGGGGGTGGTGCTGAGCCCGACCTTCCAGGCGATCTGGAAGCGGGTGATCCACCAGGGGGAGATTGGGAGGGTCCACCTGGCCCGGGGACGGTACGGGTGGTCGGGACCCGACTGGGGACAGTGGTTCTACCGGCCCGGCGGAGGGCCGGTGTTCGACCTGGCCGTCTACAACATCACCGCTCTCACCGGATGGCTGGGCCCGGTACGGCGGGTCACCGCCATGGCGGGCATCGCCAACCCCCGGCGGGTGGTGGACGGCGAGGAGATCGACGTGGAGGTGTACGACAACTACCAGATCCTCCTGGACTTCGGCGACGCCGCCTTCGGGGTGGTCACCACCGGCTTCACCATGGAGCGCTACCGGTCGCCGTGCCTGGAGTTGTACGGCAGCGACGGGACCATCCAGATGATGGGAGACGACTGGGCGCCGGAGGGATACGAGATGTGGACCAACCACCTAGGCGCCTGGGCGGTCTACGAGGAGATCGACCCCCGATGGGACTGGACCGGGGCTCTCGAGCACCTGGTGGACGTGGTGGACGGCGCCACGCAGTTGATCCAGCCCCGCCACGCCTTCCATGTCCTGGAGATCATGCTGGCCGCCGACCGGGCGGCCGCCACCGGCGCCACCCAGGACCTCGCCAGCACCTTCGACCCGCTTTCCTTCGATCCCGACTCGATCTACCTCTCCGGCACCGCTCCGGTCCACGACCGCCGGATCATCCGCACCGAGGAGCACCTCCGGGAGGCCGAGGAATGAGTCGCCGGCCTTCCCCGCGGCCCGAGTACGACCGGGCCACCGCCATCGGACACGACGAGGCGGTCCTGCACCTGTGGGGCGACGCCGAGTCCGGCTACGTCGGCGACCGGATCTATGTCTCGTCGTCGCTCATCCACCTCATCGAGTTCTCCCTCCGGCCGAGGGAGCGCTTCACCCACTCCGAGGACAACCGCACCATCTTCGCCGCCGACGAGGTGCTCCATGTGACCGAGGGGGAGATGCTCCTGGTCAACCCCGAGACCGGAGAGGCGATCCTCGCCGGGGAGGGCGAGTCGGTGTTCTTCCGCCGCGACACCTGGCACCACGCCGTCAACCGCAGCAACGACCGACCGCTCCGGGTGATGGAACTCTTCGCCCCGCCTCCCTCCACGGGAGCGTCGTCGGCCTACGCCCGCACCCAGCCTTACCTGTCCGACTGGCGCTACGGCGACGACCGCTGGCTGGGACGCTGGCCGATGGACCGCGCCGAGCGGGAGAAAACCCGTTCCTTCCACCTGGTGCGAGAACCCGATCTCCTGTGGCGAGCCGACCATCCGGAGGACGACCTGCTGGTGGGCCTGGTCTGCAGCACCGAACACCTCACCGCCGGGCGTGCCCGCCTCCTCCCCGGACAGAGCAGTCTGGTCAGACGCCACGGAGGGGACCTGACTTTCGTGGTCCTCTCCGGGGAGATCGCCGTCTTCCTGCCCGAGGCTCCAGAGCCCCCCAGTTGGTTCGAACTCGGCGTCGGCGACGGCTTCTATGTGCCCCGGGGCGACCGTTACCAACTCTTCGGCCACTCCTCGGCTTCGGAGGTCCTCTTCGGCGTGGCGCCGACCTACCTTCCCGGGGAGGGCTGAACCATCACCAGGGTAGACGCAGCGCTGGCGGTTGACGTGGGGGGGACGAAGATCGCCGCGGCGCTGGTGGACCGTCAAGGCGGCGTTCATTCTCTCCAAACGGTCCCCACCGGGACGCCCGGCGCCGATTCTCTCCGGCGAGGCGCGGAAGTCGCCGCCTCGGTGGCGGCCACCGCCGATAGCCGCGGTTTCAGGATCCTGGGCACCGGCATCGGCATTCCGGAACTGGTGGAGGATGGGCGCATCACCTCCGACGCGGTGGTGGCGTGGACCGACGCCGGGGTGGAGGAAGCCTTCTCCGCCTACCCGCCGATCCGGGTGGAGACCGACATATATGCCTCGGCGCTGGCCGAGGCTCGGTTGGGAGGCGGCGCCGAAGAGCCGGTGTCGGTCTATGTCAACCTCGGGACGGGCATCAGCCACTATCTCCTCATCGAAGGCCGTCCCTTCCAGGGCCAGCACGGGCGGGCTCTCATGTCCGGCTCAACGCGGATGACCGTCCTTGACACCGAACGCAACGTGTTGGTGGGGGGTTGTGTGGAGGATGTCGCCTCGGGACGGGCGATCTCAGAGCGGTATGAGCGCTTCAGCGGGGTATCGGTCTCGGCCGGGGAGGTGTTCGAACGCGCCGTGGAGAGAGGCGGGGCCGCCCGGTTGGTGGCGGACCAGAGCATCGAGTTGTGGGGGCACATGGTGGCCAACCTGATCGACATCCTGGACCCCGGCCTGGTGATCGTGGGAGGGGGACTGGCCAACGTCCCGGGCCTCATTGAGCGAGTCGGAGACGTGGCTCGCCGGGCTGTCTGGTCCGATCGGGCGCGGGAGACTCCGGTGGTGGCGGCGACCTGCGGTCCGCTGGCCGGGGTCATCGGAGCGGGCCTCACGTTACTCGATCGCGTATCCTGAGGGACCGGTCTTCCCATCCTGGAAAAGCCCCGGAACTGGTAAAATGGCAAGTGGGGGTAGTGGTATGACAGGCATTCCCGAAAAATTCTGGAAGTCGTTTTGGAACCATCCAGATCCGGCTACGCTTCGCCTGCCCGAAGACGCCGACTACGTCGCCGGGCGGATGTTCAACGGCCCCTGGCCGGACGCCGCCATCTGGGCCTCCGTGCACCTCCCCGATAGCGCGCTCGAGTATTGCCTGACCCTGCGTTCCACGAAGCCCCGAACCAGGGACTTGATCGTCAACGCTTTGAATGCCCGTCGCCGACAACGTTCTCATTCCCGAGATACCGAGGGTGTGGGATGCCGTGGGTTCCGCGGCCCGATGCCGGCGGGATCGGTTCCCGACATTGCCGCCACCAAGCTGAAGGTGGTGGGGGACCGGGGGGAACTGCGCGATTACTACGACCTCATGTGCATCGAGGAGCAGGGCGAGGCGGATGTCCATCAGATGCTGGAGTGGTATTGCCGCCGGTATCGACTCCGAAGAACCGATCAGAGCGTCTTCCACATCGTCCGCGCCCTGGGAACACTCCACGACGTGGCGGATGACCCGTGGCTCACCGACAGCCTTGGCGATTCCGATTTGTTGGCGAAGGTCTCGGACTATTGGCGCGCTCGACAGCCCCAAATATGCAGAAGCTTCTACCGAGACGAGACCAATTAGCGGGGGGCAGGGGCGTCGCATCTGGTAGGTTCACCAGATTGTGAATGCTGGAAGTGCCTGCGGCCCGCGATTCGGTCGGCCACTCATCCTGAAACCCTCCCAGGGGCAAACCAGGTGACCCAGCGCCAGGGGCCTTCGCCCCTCTACTACGAGGCAAGCCCCAGCAACCGGCCGACTCTCCGGGTGGAGCCGGGCGAGACATTCGAGGTGGTCACGCAGATGAATGTGGGCCCCGACCCCTCGGTGGTGCCCCCCGGCCTCCGGGACGACTGGGCCCGATACCACTCCTATGAAATCGAGCGCCCCAACCCGTCGTCGGGCGCCATCTGGGTGGAGGGCGCCGAACCGGGACACGCGGTGGAGGTGGTCATCGAGGACATGGAACTGGCCCCGGTCGGGTACTCGGCCTTCCGGGGAGACAACTACCTGTTCCCCAAGACCCCCGTCACCGACCGCGAGACGATCGCGGCGCGGGTGGTCCGGATCACCGACGGCTTTGTGATCTGGGACGAGGGGTTGGCGCTCCCCGTCCAGCCCATGGTGGGCATGGTGGCCGTGGCTCCCGCTCACGAGTCCCAGTCGACCGTCCGGGTGGGGGAGTGGGGAGGGAACATGGACATCCAGGAGGTCGGCCCGGGCGCCGGTGTGCGCTTGGCGGTCAATGTCCCGGGTGCCCTGGTGCACGTCGGCGACGTTCATGCGCTCCAGGGCGACGGCGAGATAGCGGGCTCGGCCGTCGAGACATCGGCTCTCCTTCGCCTCCGGATCGAACTGACGGACCGCCCGGCCGAGATGACCTGGCCGCGGATCGTCACGCCGGAGCGAATAATGACGGTGGGCTCCGGCCGTCCCGCCGAGCGGGCCTTCCGGATCGCCGCCGCCGAGTTGGTCCGATGGCTCCATGCCGACTACGGCCTCCCGCCCGAGGAGGGCGTCCTGCTGCTCGGCCAGGTGGTCGAGGCGCGGGCCACCCAGGTGGTCAACCCCACCATCACCTACGTGGCCGCGGTCCGCCACGAGATCCTGAAGGGACTCGGGAAGTGATCCAGCGCCAGGGCCCCTCACCCCTCTACTACGAGACCAGCCCCCACAACCCGCCGACGCTGTGGGTGGACCCGGGCGAGCCATTCGAGGTGGCCTCCCACATGAGCCGGGGTCCCGACCTGCAGGTGGTGCCCTCCGACCTCCGAGAGGAGTGGCTGAGACACGAGCCCTACGCGGTCGAGCGGGGCAACCCGTCCTCGGGTGCGGTCTGGGTCCGGGGCGCCGAGCCCGGCATGGCGGTGGAGGTCTCCATCGAGGCCCTGGAACTGGCCCCGGTCGGATACACGATGTTCGCAGGCGACAACTTGCTCTTTCCCAGGACGCCGGTCACCACCTCCAACCTGCCCACCGCCCGGGTGGTCCCGATCCGCGACGGCCATGTGATCTGGGACGAGAGGCTGGCGATCCCCGTCCAGCCCATGGTCGGGATGGTGGGCGTCGCCCCCGCTCACGAAGCGCAGTCGAACCTCCGGGTGGGGGAGTGGGGAGGCAACATGGACGTCCAGGAGGTCGCCCCGGGAGCCAAGGTGCGACTGGTCGTCAATGTCCCCGGCGCTCTCCTGCACATCGGCGACGTCCACGCACTCCAGGGCGACGGCGAGATAGGAGGCTCCGCCATCGAGACCTCGGGCGTGATCCGCCTCCGCGCAGAACTCATGGACCGTCCCGAGGAGATGACCTGGCCCCGGATTGTCACACCGGCGCGAATAATGACGGTGGCCTCCGGCCGCCCCGCGGAGAGAGCCCTCCGGATCGCCGCCGGGGAGTTGATCCGATGGCTGCACGCCGATTACGGGATCGAACCGGAGGAGGCCCTGCTGCTCCTCAGCCAGGTCCTGGAAGCCCGCGCCACCCAGGTGGTCAACCCGACAATCACCTATGTGGCCGGCATCAGGCGCGAGATCCTCAGGAAACTCTGAGGGCGACCCGCCTCCCTCCGGCGGGCCCGGCCGCGGCCGGCCATTTGTCGCGAATGTCCGCCCTGAGGGCCCACCCCCGCCACCACCTCCTGCCAGGTTGAACAGGGTCGGCTCAGCCTGGAACCAGGGTTTGTTCTATGAAGATCTGATCCCTCGACGCAGTCCGAACGACGTCGGGACGGACCGCGTGGGTGCTTGGCTCCTACCAATATGAATTGCCCTTGTGACAGAGTCAACCGGCGGGCGCTCGTTGTTTTGACAACCTCCGGGACCGGCGGATGAACCGCCGGCGCCACGATGGTGAGATGTCGGCTCTTGCGTGTGGGGACCGGCCGGTCCCTGCCGGGAGCGGCCGCGCCGGCCGCCGGGGTTCCTATTCTCTGGTGGCATGAGGCTAAAGGCCCGTTCGCGGGTGCCCGAGGGAGAAGGAGGAGATCCTTGGCGACGGTTCCGGGTCGGGATAGGTGTACTCACCCTGGTGATCATCGGGGGGACCGGCGGGTACGCCGTCCTGGGCCTCGGTCCCCTCGACGCTCTCTACCAGACCGTGATCACCATCTCGACGGTCGGTTACCGGGAGGTGGGAGAGGTGGGAGACCTCTACCAGGTATTCACCCTCCTTCTAATAATATTCGGGGCGGGCACCTCGCTGTATACGCTCAGTGTGCTGATCGAAACCATGTTCGAGGTGGGCGTCGGCGACGGCCAATATAGGAGGAGACGCATGCAACGAAAGATCAACCGGCTCAAGGACCATGTCGTCCTGTGCGGATACGGACAGGTGGGCCGGGCCATCGAAGAGGAACTCGTCAGGGGCGGCCAGGTAGTGGTGGCCATTGATACAAGGGGTCCCGGACAATGGCCTGCCTCCGACGGGCGCCTGAGGCTGACGGGCGACGCCACCGACGACCACATCATCAGCCAGGCGGGTCTGGACCGCGCCAAGGCCCTGATCGTGGCGCTCGACTCCGACATCGACAACCTGTTCATCACCTTGACCGCCCGTTCCATCAACCCGGATCTGTTCATAGTGGCCCGCGCCAACGAACCGGCCGTCATCCCCAAGCTGGAACAGGTGGGCGCCGACCGGGTGGTCAGCCCCCTCCAGATCGGCGGCGCCCGCATGGCCGCATTGGTCTCACACCCCGAGGTGGTGGATTTCCTCGACGTGGTCATGCATGATGGCTCTTTCGAAATCCGGCTGGCCGAGGCGGTTGTCACCGCCCGCTCGGCCTTTGCCAGCCTCTCCCTCCAAGAGTGCGCCATCCGCACCACCACCGGCGCAACCTTGCTCGCGGTGCTACGCCAGGAATCCTTCATCACCAACCCCTCCCAGGACTTCGTCCTTTTACCCGACGACAGGCTCATCTCCCTGGGCACCGCGGAACAACTCGAAGCCCTGGCGGAGATGGTACGCCAACACTGACCCCCAGCCGGCCCGGGGACGGATGAGTTCACGAGCCCTCAGGGCGGTGGTGATCTCCGTGGCGGTCGGCGCCATACTCTCGATCGCCCTCTCCGTCTGGCTGGGCATACCCATCCTGCTGCTGGTGATAGTTGCTCCGCTCGCCCTGGGAGCAGGCCTGGCAGCCCGGAGGTAGCCCGGGGCGGAGCGTCGAACCGAACTACAGAGAGCTTTCTTCGCCGACCAGGGCGGAGACCAGGGCGGGCACCGCATCGCCAGCGGGGAGGGAGACCTTCACCCTGGCCAGGCGGTCGTGGTCGGTGGGGCCCAGGTTGACGATCACCATCGGGACGCCGCTGCGGGCGGCCGCCGCCGGGAACTCCGCCGCCGGGTACACCGACAGGGTGGAGCCGATCACCAGGATCCCGTCGGCCATCGCCGAGAAGAACCGGGCCTTCTGGATTTCGCCGACGGGCAGCATCTGGCCGAACGAGACGGTGGCGGTCTTCACCATCCCCCCGCAATGTGGACACACGGGGTCCTCCTGTCCGGCCTCCACCCACCGGAGCACCTCGGCGGTGGGCCACTGGGCGGGACAGCTCATGCAGCCGCTCTTCCGGACATTGCCGTGCAGTTCCGCCACCAGATCGTCGGGCAGTCCGGCGTCCTGGTGGAGCCCGTCTATGTTCTGGGTCACGCACCCCGACAGCCGCCCGGCCCTCCACAACTCGACGATGGCCCGGTGCGCCCGGTTGGGCCTCACCTCCGAGTCTGCGCCCAGCCATCCGCTCTCCTGATGCAACTTCCAGCGCATGACCCGCACCCGCCGCGACGCCACGTACCGGTCGATGTGGAAGTCGGCGGGGTCGAGCTTGGTCCACAGCCCGTCGGGGCCCCGGAAGTCGGGGATCCCCGACTCGGTGGAGACGCCTGCTCCGGTGAACACCATGATCTGGGAAGCGCCCGACAGCGCCTCGGCGGCCCGTTCGATCGGACCCGGTCCGCTCACTCCCCGGAACTCAGGTAGCGGTCCGGGTCGCGGCGGAAGGCCGTCTCGCACCCCGCCGCGCAGAACCAGTAGCTCCGGCCCCGGTGCTCCACCCTGAAGCGGGCCTGGGAGGTGATCACCATCATCCCGCAAACCGGGTCGGTGGCCTCCGACGCACCCGACTCCGACCGCCCCTGGCGGATCGAGGCGGGCACATCCTTGTCCGGCTCGGCCACCCGCGGCGTCACGCTCCGAAGCGCGACAAGCTCGGCCAGGATGCTCACAGCCATCTCCCGGTGTCCCACCCTCCCCAGGTCCAGCCCGGCGGGCGCGCGGACCCTGCCCAGGTCGGCCTCGCCGATCCCCCGCTCGCGCAGGTACTCCTCGACCGCTCCCGACCGCTTGTGGGAGGCGACCAGCCCCACGTACCGCGCCGGGGTGGCCAGCGCCGCGGCCAGCGCCTCCTCGTCGTAGTGGCCCTGGGTGGCCACCACCACCATGGTCTGGCGGTCCACCCCCACCTCGTCCAGGTCCAGGGTCAGGAACACCCGGTCGTCGGGGTGATGGTCGTCCCGCCGCCCGCCGTCGTCCACTACCGAGGTCCGCCACCCGAGCGCCCGGGCCATGGCGGTCAACGCCCCCGCTGCGGGGGAGTTGCCCACCACCACCAGATGGGGCGGCGGGAACACCGGCTCTAAGTACACCTCCATCGTCCCCTCCGAGTCACACGCCATGGGGACCGTCTCCACCCCTTCCCGGTTGCTGCCGGCCAGCCCGTGGTCGGGCCCCACCACCACCAGGCGCGCCCGGCCCTGCAACAGCACCTCCCGGGCCATCCGGGTGAGGGTGGGCGCCGCGCAGGCGCCGCCCAGCCATCCCTCCATCCGCCCGTCCTCTGAGATGATCGCCCGAGAGCCCTGCTTCCCCGAGGAGAGCCCCGAACTCCACACCACGGTGGCCATCACGAAGGGCCGTCCCTCCGAGCGCATGGAGACAGCCCGGTCCAGCAGCTCGTCCATCAGAGGCGACGGACGAGCTGCTCACCAGTACGCCTAGGCGTTCTGTATGGCCTTCCAGACACGGTCGGGAAGCACCGGCATGTCGATGTTGCGGACCCCCAGGTGGGCCACCGCGTCGATCACCGCGTTGACGAAGGCGGCCGGCGAGCCGACCGTGGCCGACTCTCCGACTCCCTTGGCGCCGATCGGGTGATGGGGAGAGGGGGTTACCGTCTCCCCAAGCTCGAAGCGGGGGGTCTCCCAGGCGGTGGGCACCAGGTAGTCCATGAAGTTCGACCCGATGCAGTTGCCGTCGTCGTCGAAGGTGATCCACTGCATGTTGGCCTTGGCGAAGCCCTCGGTGAGCCCGCCGTGGATCTGCCCGTCCACGATCATGGGGTTGATCCGCACGCCGCAGTCGTCCACCGCCACCATGCGCCGCACCGTCCACACCCCGGTGTCGGAGTCGAGGTCCACCACCACGATGTAGGTCCCGAACGGATAGGTCATGTTCGGGGGGTTGTAGTAGTGGACGCCCTCGAGACCGGCTTCCTCGTCCTCGGGATGGTTGGTGTAGGCCGCGAAGGCGATGTCCTGGATGGTGACGCTCGCATCCGGCGATCCCGCCACCGAGAACTTGCCGGGCTCCCACTCGAGGTCCTCGGGAGAGGCCTCCAGCAGGTGGGCGGCGATCTTCCGCGCCTTGTCGCGGAGCTTTCGGGCCACCATGGCGGTGGCGCCGCCTCCCACCGGGGTGGAGCGGGACGCGTAGGTCCCCAGCCCGTAGGGTGTGTTGTCGGTGTCCCCGTGCATCACCGCGATGTCGGTGGCGGGGATCCCCAACTCCTCGGCGACGATCTGCGCGAAGGTGGTCTCATGGCCCTGGCCCTGGGTCTTCACTCCCAGCTTCAGGATGGCCTTGCCGGTCGGGTGGACCCGAAGCTCTGCGGAGTCGAACATCTTCAGCCCCGCAATGTCGTAGGTGTGGGCCGGTCCGGCCCCCACCACCTCGGTGAAGCTGGCCATGCCGATCCCCACCAGCCGTCCCTCCTCGCGGGCTGCGGCCTGCTCGGCGCGGATCTCGTCATAGCCCACCATGTCCATCGCCTTCTGCATGGCGGTCTCGTAGTCGCCGGAGTCGTAGATGAACCCGGTGGGGGAGGTGTAGGGGAACTGGTCGGGCTGGATGAAGTTGATCCGCCGGAACTCGGCCGGGTCCATCCCGATCTCATAGGCGGCGTTCTGGATCAGCCGCTCGATCAGGTAGGACGCCTCTGTCACCCGGAACGAGCACCGGTACGCAACGCCTCCGGGCGCCTTGTTGGTGAACGCCCCCTTGGCGGTGACGTGGGCGGCCGCGAAGTCGTAGGACCCCGTCACGATGTGGAAGAGGCCCGCCCGGAACTTGGTCGGCTGCGCGTCGGAGTAGAAGGCGCCCTGGTCGGCCAAGAGGTCGGTGCGAAGACCCAGGATCCGGCCGTCATCGTCGAGAGCGAGCGATCCGGTCATGTAGTAGTCGCGCCCGAACCCGGTCGAGATCAGGTTCTCGGTCCGGCTCTCCACCCACTTGACCGGAAGCCCGATCAGGAGCGAGGCGGCGGTGGCCACCACGTACCCGGGGTAGATGGGGACCTTGTTGCCGAACCCTCCGCCGATGTCGGGGGAGATGATCCGGATGTTTTGCTCCGGTAAACCAGCAACCAGGGCGAACAATGTCCGGTGGGCATGGGGCGCCTGGGACGTCATGTAGATGGTGGCCTGGCCGGTGGCCGGGTTCACGTCCGCCACGATCCCGCACGTCTCCAGCGGAGAGGGGTGCGACCGCGGGTAGTGGGTCTCGAGGGTCACCACCTTCGAGGCGTTGGCGAACGCCGCGTCGGTGGCCGCCTGGTCGCCTGCCTCCCAGGTGAACGAGACGTTGTCGGTGACGTCCTCCTTGTCGGTGCGGATCAGGGGCGCGTCGGCCTCGAGGGACCGCTGCGGGTTGGTGATCGGCTCGAGTTCTTCGTACTCCACGTCGATGAGCCGCAGGGCGTCCTCGGCGATGTAGCGGTCGGTGGCGATCACGCAGGCCACCTCCTGGCCCTGGTAGCGCACCTTGTCGGTGGCCAGCACCGCCTGGGTGTCGCCCGAGAGCGTGGGCATCCACGCCAGGTTGTGGGCGGCCATCAACTCGCCGGTGACCACCGCCAGCACGCCGTCGAGCGCCATGGCGGCCGAGTCGTCGATCGAGACCAGGTTGGCATGTGCCACCGGGGAGCGGAGGATGGCCATGTGCAGCATCCCCGGGAGGTTCACGTCATCGAGGTAGTTGCCCGCGCCCTGGACGAACCGGGCGTCCTCGACCCGGGGGATGGAGTGTCCGACTCCCCCTATCTCGGGGGAAGTGGTGGGTTGGTGATGGGTCGTGGTCTGCATCTTCAGCCTTCCTCCCCGCCGTTGCGGGCGGCCGCCGCCGCCCACTGCACGGCTTTGACGATGTTTACGTATCCGGTGCACCGGCAGATGTTTCCGGAGATGGCCCAGCGGATGTCATCCTCGGACGGGTCGGGGTTCTCCTCCAGGAGCGCGGTGGAGACCAGCATCATCCCGGGCGTGCAGAACCCGCACTGGAGGCCGTGCTCGGCCGAGAAGCCCTGCTGGACCGCACTCAGCCCGTCGGCGCCCTTCAGGCCTTCCACGGTGGTCACCGCCGATCCGTCGGCCTGCACCGCGAACATGGTGCACGACTTGATTGGCGTCCCGTCCACCAGCACCGTGCAGGCGCCGCAACTGGTGGTGTCACAGCCGATGTGGGTGCCTCGCAGTCCCAGGTCGCCTCGGATGGCGTCGACCAGCAGGCGACGGGGTTCCACGTCCAGGCTGTGGTCGGTTCCGTTGACGTTGATGTTGATTTGCATGCTCGTCCTCCTCAGCTCGTGGCCGACGCAAGGGCCTGCGCCAGTCCCCGGCGGGTGTAGACCGCCACCACGTTGCGCTTCCACTCGGCGTCCCCGCGCACGTCGGTCTGCGGATCGGAAGCCGCCGCGGCGGCCGCTCCGGCTTCGGCGAACAACTCATCGGAAGGCGTCTCGCCCCGAAGCAGGTCCTCGGCGGCCGAGGCCCGGGTGTTCTGGTAGTTCACCGCGGTCAGGCCGATCCCGGCCTGGGCGATGGTCCCGTCCGAGGCCAACTCCAACTGGGTGGCGACTCCCACGGTGGCGTAGTCACCGATCTTCCGCTCGAGCTTCATGTACGCCCCGCCCGAGGCGCCCGAGGGAATGGGCACGCACACCGCGGTGACCATCTCGCCCGGTTCCAGGGAGTTGGTGAAGAAGCTGACGATGAAGTCGTCGATCCCGATGGTCCGGCTTCCCGAAGAACTCTGGGCGACAACACTGGCCCGGGCGGCCAGCATCACCGAGTTCCAGTCGCCCTCGGGGTCGCAGTGGGCCACCGACCCGCACACCGTCCCGCGGTTGCGGACCAGGGGGTCGGAGATCCAGGGAGCGGCCGAGGAGACCACGCCCGAGGCCTTGGCGTCGTCGGAACCGACCACGTCGTTGTGGCGGGCCAGGGCGCCTATGCACAGCGAGCCGTTCTCCCGTCTCACATAGGAGAGATCCGAGATCCGGTTGATGTCGACCAGATGGGACGGCGCGGCCAGGCGAAGCTTCATCATGGGGATCAGGCTCTGGCCTCCGGCCAGCACCCTTCCCTCGTCTCCCAACTCCGCCAGGGCGGCCAGGGCGCCTTCTAGGGTGTCGGGTGCCTGATATTCGAATGCAGGTGGGTACATACCGCCTCCTCTCTGCGGTTTCTTGGCGGGTGATTTCGGTTCTGCTCCAACCCTAGCCAACCCATTCCGAAGTCACCGGCTAACCGCCCATCTTTGTCCTGACCTGGGGTTTTGCAATATGGCGTTGGGTTTTAATACGCGGGTGGTGGCCGGTGAGACAACGGTCATTCAAGCGGGAGGCCCGGTCCTTCGAAGGCATCCTCTCTCGGCAGGAACACAGCCGGGATGGAATGAAAAGACGGCGTTCAAACGACTCTGATAATCCTTGCCCCAGCGGTTGTCAAAGACCTGAAAAGGGTCTAGCCGGCGCTTCTCTCATCAAGGCACACCTCCCGGGACTCCGGCGCCGTTCGATCAGGGGTTGGATCGTCTGTGAACAGGCTGGTTTCCGCCGGTGGTTTGTCTTCGGCAGCGCGCTTTTCGAACATACTCAGTTGCTTGTAATACTGCGCCACCGCGTTTCGGGCCGCTGCCTGGTTTCGGGTGTAGCGAGCCGGCATGGCGGGGTTGCTCCAACGCCCGACGGTCATCAACTGCGCCAGGCTGTAGCCCTCGGCAGCCAGGTCCTGCGCCATGCCGATCCGGCAGGAGTGGCCGCTGTATCCCTTGCCCAGGCCGGCCCTTGCGGCTATCTGGGCGATACGAGCGGAGATGTAGGATCCGGACATCCCGAACACTGAGGCTCGGTCGGAGACGTCGGCAGGACGGATCCGGTCCAGAGCATCCATGGTGGCCTGCCCCAGGAACATCACCGCGCCCTTCCCCTCGGGGTCGGTTTTGCTGTGTCGGATCACCAACCGACCCGATCCGTCGGAAGCCCGGGAAATGTCGGCCCACACCAGTACGGCGGCCTCGCTCCGGCGCAGCAAGGCATCTCTCATCACCTGGATCAAGGCTATGTCTCGCACGACCGCCCGGCTAGGCGGCGGCCGGTCCGGGGAATTGAAGTGAGCAAATATGCGGCGAAGGTCGTCGGCGGTAAGGCCCTTCACCTGAGTGGGACGTTTTCCTATCCTCGCCGCCTCTCGTGCAAGGCCCGACAGCACCCGCCGAACCAGTTCGGTGGCGGTGGGATCCTCCAGACCCGCCTCGCGGTGAGCGGCGGCCAAAGCCGCTCTGGCGACCTGCAGGGTACTGATGGACTTGCCGTCGTCGGCCATGGTGGTGAGCCACTCGGCGACCGCCGCGGGGTGAGCGGGCCGGATCGGCACCCCTCTCTTTCTGGCATGTTCTGACCAGGCGCCCAGATAGGTCCGGTATGTCTTCGTGGTGGTGGGAGCGCGGCTCTTGCGAGCGGCATCCAGGACACGTTCCCAGCCTTCAACAGGAAGAGAAATGTCCGATGAGATTCTGTTGATAGGAAGATGATTCCCAGGTGGATTCTTTCTGTCGGACGGCACAATTAGGCTGGGATATAAATGTAGTAGTTACTATTATTCATTGTAATGTACTTTTCACTGTAGTGAAAGATGCGAAGGGGACAGGTTTTAGCTGTTAGCAATTTGCTAGCCGACAATGAACTCACACCTCGCCTTCTTCGTAGAGAATACAATATATAGATATGTAAACTTATGTTTACTATTCTCAAATATCGTCGCTCTGTGGCCGTACTGGCTGCGGTGGCGATGGTGTCCAGTGTCCTGGTCGCGGCGCCTGCTGTTGCTGCTGATCCGGAACCGGACTACGGGGCTACTTTCGACGCCTGCGGCATGGCGCCGAGTTCGGGATTCGAGGATGTTCCCTCGGGTCACGCCAACGCGGGTGACATCGACTGCATCGCCTACTACGCAATCACCAAGGGCACCTCGGAGACCACGTACTCGCCGCTGATGTCTGTTTCCCGCGAGCACATGGCGCTGTTCTTGGCGCGCCTGGCCAAGCTGGTGGGCATCGAAAGCGACATGATGGGCGACGACATGATGGGCTCCGGATTCACCGACATCGGTGATTTGTCCGACGAGTCTCAGAAGGCCATCGGACTGTTGAAGGACCTGGAGATCACCAAGGGCACCTCTGACACCACCTATTCACCCGGTGACAATGTGACCCGTGGTCAGATGGCGCTGTTCATCGCTCGGTTGATGGACCACATGGTTCCCATGGCTGACGGCCAGATCGGTCTGAGCACCACCACCCAGTACGGTTATACGCCTTCTGATGTTGCGGCCAACGACATGGACGCTGACATCGGTTCATCGTTCACCGACTTGGGTCGTGCCACCAAGGACGAGTATGACGCGATCACCCAGTTGTACGAGTTGGGTGTTGCTGCGGGCATTTCCGATACGTCCTACAGCCCCGGGTCTGACATCACGCGAGCGGCTATGGCCGGGTTCATGGCTGCGGTGTTGGATCACTCCAATGTCCGTCCGGCTGGTTTGAGCATTCAAGTCACGCCGAGCACGGGTTGGGGCGACTCAGCGGTCACTGTGATCGCTTCGATGCGGGATGACATGTTCCGTGCGGTCGAAGACCAGGCTATCGACATCTTCTCCAGCGCTGCCGGAGATAGCGCTCTCCGCGATGACGGCACTTGCAACTTCGGGACCAACCCCGACGACGTGCTCGGCGGGGACCTGGTTGACGGTAACTGTGAGTGGGATGACAACGACGACGCCACCGACGTGGACGGTAACCTCATCACCGATGGCGATGTGGCCGCCGGTAGCACCAGGACGTTCTACGCCTGGATTGGTAACGAAGACGGTGACAAGTTCGATTCCGACAAGTTCACCGCGCAGACTGCCAGCGCCAGCGCCAAGCATGCTCAGGACGCTCATGGTGATAGTTCGACTATCAACCGGCACGCTTTCTCCGACGCCAGCGGTCAGAAGGTTGACCTGCGTGCGACTAGCACCGTGACTTTCACCATCCAGTTGAGAAACGCTGAGCAGAACGTCAATGTGGAACGCTCTGGTGTGAAGTTCCGTGTCCGCTATGACCAGGGGCCTGAAGCCGGTCGTACCTATACCAACACCCATGAGGCTGAGTTGGTCACCGACGACGAGGGCAAGGTGTCTTTCACGGTTACCGGACCGACAAACACCAGCAGCGACAATTCTCGGATGGATGAGATCATATTCACCGAACTCCTCCCCAACGGGAATGCGTCGACCAGGATGACTACAAAGAACATCAACTGGGTCGAAGAGATCCCGGTCCTCACCAAGACCACCCTCGAGACTCCCACCTACGTGTTGGACGGGAATCCCTCGATAGGCGCTGTGGTGCGCTTGTGGGACCAGTACGGTAACTCTCACCGTTCACGGGCTGGTCAGACAGCCGCCATCACGATCGGCACGGGCGACAACAATGTAGGAACCAGGAATGTGATCAGCAGGGGCTACGCCCGTTGGTCGCGCAAGCCCGGTGCTGCTAATGTCACCGCCGGCACTCCGATAGCTGTCTCCTACGCAGGCGTCACCGCCTACGCCAGAGACGCAGACGGTTACGTGCTGGGCACGGATGGCAACCAGATCGACAGTGACGCCGTCGCCACCGGTACCCAGCCGACTACCTCGATCTATTCAGATCCCGATGCTGATCCGCCCACCCTGTGGACTGGCATCGATGAGGTATACGGCGACTCCGATCCGGCGAACGTGGCGGATGGGCATCAGTACCGTACCGGACCAAACAACGTTCATGTTGTGAACAATGCCAGTTCTGCAAGCACGGGACAACATACCGTCACCCACCTGATGGTGAAGGACGGCAAGTTCCTCGCCCTTGCAGGCGATGCCGGTGGTAACCCAACGTTGGTGTTCTCCTACGACGATGACGACACCTTCATCGACAGCACAGGCGATGAGGGCCGCTCAGTCAGCATGGAGAGGTTCCAAACGTTGATGGACCAGGACGACAACCACAACACCATTGGAAACGGCGATGCTCCTACGGATGCCGCCGTTGAGGTTGAAGTCGTGATCTACAACGCTGACGGCACCAGTGTCTTCAGAGTTACCAACGACGGATCAGGCAGCTAAACCCTAAAACCAACAGGTTCAGCCTGAGTAGAGAAGAGGCTCCCCACGGGGAGCCTCTTCTCCCTTAAGAACAAGACCTCCCGGGCTAACCCGCAGTTCTCTTGTCAAAAGGGAGGCTCTGTGACCCAAGTGCTGTCTCAACGTCTGATGGCTTATCGACGAACAATCGTTGTTCCACCGGTGGTTTGTCGCCGGTGGCGGGTCTATCGAAGAGGCTTAGTTGCTTGTAGTAGAGAGCCACCGCGTTTCGCGCCGCGGCCTCGTTGCGGGTGTACCGGGCGGGCATGGCGGGGTTGGCCCACCGCCCGGCGGTCATCAACTGGGTGAGGCTGTATCCCTCGGCGGCCAGGTCCTGGGCCATCCCGATCCGACAGGAGTGGCCGCTGTAACCCCTCCCCAAGCCGGCCTTCTCGGCCAACTCGGCGATCCGGACCGAGATGTAGGGTCCGGTGATCCCGAACACCGAGGCCTCCAGGGACGCGTCGCCAGGACGGATCCGCTCCAGGGCGTCCATGGTGGCCGCTCCCAGGTAGGCCACCGCCCCCTTTCCCTCCGGGTCGGTCTTGCTGTGGCGGATCACCAACCGGCCCGACCCGTCGGAGGCCCGCGACACGTCGGCCCAGACCAACTGGGCGGCCTCGCCGCGGCGCAACAGGGCGTCTCTCATCACCTGCACCATGGCCACGTCCCTCAGCACGGCCCGGGTGGGCGGGGGAGTGCCGGGAGAGTGGACATGGGCCAGGACGCGCCGGAGGTCGTCGGCGGTCAGGCCCTTCACCTGCGACGGCCGTCTTCCCTGCCGGGCGGACTCCCGAGCCAGCCCCGAGAGCACCCTGCGGACCAGTTCCGTGGTGGTGGGGTCATCGAGGCCCGCCTCCCGGTGGGCCGCCGCCAGAGCCGCCCGGGCCACCCCCAGGGTGCTGATCGACTTGCCCTCGTCCGCCATGGTGGTGAGCCACTCGGCCACCGCCGCCGGATGCGCGGGCCGGACCGCCACGCCGCGCCTCTCCGCGTGGTCGGCCCAGGCGGCAAGGTAGGTTCGGTACGTCTTGGTGGTCGTGGGAGCGCGGCTGTTGCGAGCCGCGTCGACCACCCGTTCCCAGCCTGCTACGGGCAGTTGGACGCCGGTAGGAGGATTGTGTGATAACGGAGTTCTAGAAGATGTAGAAATCATGTTATTCCATTATGCTATGTGCCAAATATACAGTATTCAATCGAGTGTTGTGCTTTTATTGTGAAACTCTAAGGTGCTAGTCAACGGGGGAATGCAAACAAATACCGAGCTTCTTTATCCAAGGGATTGAGGAGAGTTTCAGGGCGTTTCATTACCTGAAACACTACTATATATATGTAAACTTATGTTTACTACGCTTAAGTACCGGCGACAGGTCGCGGTGCTGGCGGCCTTGGCGATGGTGGCCAGTGTGCTGGTCGCAGCGCCTGCCGTCGCCGCCGACCCGAAACCGGACTTCAAGGCGACTTTTGACGCCTGCGTCGGCGGCGCTGCGGAGTCGGCCGGCTTCGAGGATGTACCGGCCAACCATGCCAACGCCGGTGATATCGACTGCATCGCCTATTACGGGATCACCAGGGGCACCTCGGCGACCACCTACTCGCCGTCCATGTCGGTCACCCGTGAGCACATGGCGCTGTTCCTGACCCGACTGGCCGGACTGGTGGGCATCGAGATAACCTCGACTCCCGCCGATGCGGGTTTCGCCGACACCGGTGATCTGTCTGCCGAGTCGCAGACCGCCATCAACCAGTTGGCCGACCTTGGGATCACCAGGGGCACGTCGGCGACCACCTACTCGCCTTCCGATTCGGTGACCCGTGGTCAGATGGGGCTGTTCATCGCACGGTTGATGAATCTCATGGCCCCGCTGTCCGACGGTTTCGACAACGATGGTGATTGGAGCTACACGCCTTCGGATGTGGTCGCCAATGACCAGGGGAAGACCATCGGTTCTCCCTACACCGATCTGGGTTCGGCTACCAAGTCCGCCTATGACGCCATCACCCAGTTGTATGAGTTGGGTGTGGTTTCGGGCATCTCCGACACGGCTTATGGTCCGTCGGCTCTGATCACCCGCGCTTCGATGGCCGAGTTCATGGCCGCGGTGTTGGATCACTCCAACGCCCGTCCCGCCGGTCTGGCCATCCAGGCCGACAAGACCTCGGGCTACGATGACATAACCGAGGCGGTGATCGTGGTTTCATACCGAGGTGATGACTTCGCTCCGGTGGCGGGCCAGGCTGTTGATCTGTTCCGTGGCACCGGCGCCAAAGGTAGCTTGGGAGACGATGGAAAGTGCGTTACCAGCGGCACTAATGCTGCCACGGTGATAGAAGGTAGTGCTGTCTGTGAGCAGGACGCCAATGATGCGACCACCGACGAGAACGGCAACTACATTTTCGACGGCGGAACGGTAAACGCGGGTATGACCAATGTGTACTACGCCTGGACCGGCAAAAGTGGTGCCAAGTTCGACGCCGACGATGTCGACGAGAAAACCGTCTCCATCACCGCGAAACTCGACACGGACACGCTGCACGTCACTTCCACGATCAGCGAAAACGCCGACAACTCTGACTACAGTTCCACCACAGCTGGCCGCACCTCAAACGCAAGTGTGGAGGATGCCGACAGTACCGCCAATGAGCCCAGGGTGGATCTCGATGTCACCAAGAGCGTGACGTTCACCGTCCAGCTACGGGACACCGATGGTGGGGACGTGGCCAGGGCTGATCAAAGTATCTCGGTCAGGGTGGTGATGGGTGGAAGCACCAATTCCGCCAACACCCACACTGTCAAGACCAACAGCGACGGCAAGATCACCTACACGATCAACGCTCCGACAGACAGCCCTGACACCGGTGACAACATTGCCGATGACAGGCGACTGGACACCATCACCTTCTCCATGACAGGTCTCGCCAACAGCGTAGAGCAGAAAATTCTCTGGCTCGAAGACGACCCGGCGAGAACTACGGCCAAGGCGACCGTCTCCAGTCCCTACAGTGTCATCTCCGGCGGCAATGCCCGGGTTACGGCCACTGTGACGATATACGACCAGTACGGCAACCTGTACAAGGTGGCAGGCCAACAGGTAGAGTTCACAGTTCCCACCGGTGCTACCGCGGTAGCTAGAGGCGCGGCCAGTGGACGGGCGAGCTACACCGGAACCGAGGGTAGCCCCACCCCTGGAACTGCTGTTGCATGGAGTGCCACAGTGGTCGGCAGCACCCTCACTGTTGATACCACTAATGCTGGAGTCACGCCGGTCAACGTGGCCCCCGATGACTCCAGGGCACCCACCGACGCCACGGTAGCGGGAGTGACTGTCGCCGCCCTCTATGCCAAGGAAAACAAGTTCCGGGCCGGCTCAGCCGATACTCCGGATAACGGAAGTACGCTGTACAGCTACGACTCGGACGACGTCTTCCTGCAGAACGGCGTACGGGTATCGATGGACAAGTTCGAGGTTCTGCTGGGCAAGAACATCAGCGGCACCCCAACCACCCCTGCTGTGGTCAGGGTAGCGCTCTACGACGACGACGGCTCCAGCATCTTCGATGTCACGACGGCCGCCAGTTAGACCCAGAAAGTAACCAACCACCAAATGAGGAGGCTCCCCCGGGGGGGAGCCTCCTTCTTTTGGGTGCACCACCTGCGTCTTAGGGAGGAGGGCATTCCCGACGGTGGATATGGGGGATTAGGGGTCACTGTCGTTGGGGTTGAAGCTGGTGTTTCCTTCGCCCTACAGGTGGGGGCGGACGGCTACTCCGTTGAAGAACAAGGCGGCTTCGGCTCGGGTAGGTGCCCGGGTTTCTGAGAGGCGAATCCGCAGATCCACCCACCTAAAGATGGTTGAACTGCTCGACGCTCAGTCCCGCCTGGCGCAATATGCTGCTCAACGTTCCGACTCGCACTTCACTGTGCCGCGGAACAATGGCGGTGCGAATCTCATCACCATGCCGCCTCACGAATTTGACGTGACTTCCCTTTTGGCTCACCTCGGCAAATCCCGCTTTGCGTAGTTTGCGGGCGACCTGCCGGTAGGGGAGCGGACTAAGCCGCTCCAACTTTCACTCGAAGGTGATGAATTGCAGGCAAGGCGGTGGGTCGGGGCGGTGCGAAGTGGAGTTCCAAGGCTTCCGCAAGGTTGCCAAGCGCGACGTTGGGCGACTCGCCTTGGCTCGCGACATCGACCTCCAAGGCTTGCGCTATAAACCAATCGTCCTCTTGCCAGACGACCGCGGTTAGTTGTTTCTCCTGCATAGGTATCCCCACGTTCTCCGAGAGTTTTTAGGCTAGCAGCCCAAGACCCCGTCAGGCGCCCCGGTTAGCCTTGAACTAGCGGAGGGATGTTCCACCGGTGGCTGCTCGCTGCCGGCCATTATTGGCCGTGTATTTGCAAACTAGAACCACGCGGTACAGCTTCTCCAGCGGTGGGCATGGGGGAACTTGGGTCATTGTGGTTGGGGTGCGAAGCTGGTGTTTCCTTCGCCCCATAGGTGGGGGCGGATGGCTACTCCGTTGATGAACAGCGCGGCTTCGGCTCGGGTGGCTGCCCGGTTGGGACACCACAGTCTCAGGTCGCATCCGGGAACCACCGCGAAGTCGTTGAGCCAGATGACGGCGGCGGTGTAGAACGCGTCGGCCGGCACGTCGGTGAAGTGAGGTCGCGCCCCGACGTAGGCGGCTTCCACATGCCGGTACAAGAGGGTGGCCATCTCTCCCCGGGAGACCTGCCGGGTGGGACAGAACTGCCACGAACCGTCCCCGAAGGTCCCGGCGGTGCATCCCCGGGTGACGCCGTTGGCGACCGCCCAACCTATCGACTGGTCGGAGTAGACGCCTTCGGCCACGTCGGCGAACGCCTGCGAACCGGTGTATCCCGGGGTGGGTCGCCCGGCGGCTCTCCACAGGAAGGTGACGAACTGCTGTCGGGTGAGGTTCGCGTCGGGACAGAAGGTGGTGAGGGTGCATCCACGGGTGATCTCGTTCTCGATCATCCATGTCACCGCCGGTTCGTACCAGACCCCGGCCCGAACGTCGGTGAAGAAGGCAGACGCCCCGGGCGGCGCCTCCTCAACAGCCCCGCCTCCGCCGCCGCCTCCTCCACCTCCACCTCCACCCGGTGCGCCCCCTCCTCCTCCCCCTCCACCCGGTGCTCCTCCTCCTCCACTTCCGCCACCACTGCTCGGTGGGCTCCCTCCGCCGCCACTGCCTGGTGATGGACGTGAAGGGAGCCGGTCTGCTTGGGTGACCGAGCCGACGGTGGCGGCCTCTGCTTGGTCCTCGACCAGCGGCTCGTGGCCGTCGGTGTAGCGGACGATGACCCGGAGATGGTTGCCTATGTCGTCTTCCACCGGCGTGTATCTGTTCGAGTTGGCGCCGTCGATCAGGACCCCGTGGTCGAACTCGGAGAGGGCGCGGCGCCATTCCCATGCCACCACCGACACGCCCCGGTCCGGATCGTTCACAGTGGCGGTCAGCGACCGGCCCACCCGGGGGAAATCCGTGGAGAAGGTCACCGTGCCGGTCTCCCCGATGTTGGTGACGTTGATCGTCACACGGATGGAGTCGGCGAGATTCGACGGGTCGGTGGCCGTCACCGTCACCGAGTAGCTGGACCTGGACTCATAGTCCAAGAAAGCGTTGGTCCTCAGTTGGCCGGAGCCCGAATCGATGGTGAAGAAGTTGGCATGCGAACCGCTGAGGGTGTAGGTGAGCGTGTCCCCCGGGTCTTCGGCCGTCACCGGCTCCCCGACCAGTTGGCCCGTGGCGTTGGCCAGGAACGTGTTCTCGTCCACACTTCGCATGCCGTCTTCGGTGGCCGGGAACTCCGGAGCGGTGTTGACCGACGGCGCGGCCTGAACCGGGTTCCGGGTGTCCTCGCTCTCCACTTTGCCCGTCCCGTGGGTGTCGGTGTAGGACACGGTGGCCCTCAGGTATCGTCCCAAGTCGGTCTCCTGCGGTGTGTATGACCGTGAACCGGCACCGGTGATCTCTGTCCAGTTGTTGACGCCGTCCTGGGAGCTGTGCCAACTCCAGGTAAGGCCGGTCACGCCACGGTCGGGGTCCTCCAGCGTGGCGGTCAGGGCGGTCCCCACCTGAGGCTGCCTGGCGGACAGCCTCACCTCGCCGGGTTCGTCCACATCCACGACGGTGACGGTCACGTCGAGCGATTGCCGGTTGGCTCCATCGTCGGCGGTGACGGTCACGTGGTAACGGTTGTCTTGGTTGGAGTCGGCCGGTCTCTCATGGTCGGGTACCACGGCGAAGAAGAGACCTCCGTCTTGCAGGCCGAAGTCGAGTCGGTCGGTTCCCGTCAACTCCCAGTCGATGGGCCCGTTCTCGGGGTCGTCGACCACTCTGAAAGTGATAGTGTGGAGGGTTTCCTCGTTGTGGTCGTAGGCGGAGTCTCCCTCCAGCATGAAAGGCTCGTTGACGTCGTCGACGGTGACGGTGACGGGCACTTCTATGGATCGCACGCCGTCGGAGACGGTAACCACAATCTCGTAGTCGTTCTGGCCGTCCGCGTCGGTGGGCCGCTCGAAATCGGGAGGGGAGGAGAACTCGAGAGCACCCTCGTCGAAGACGAAGCTGTGCTGGTCGGTCCCCGAGAGCATCCATGTCACCGTCTTGCCTTCGGGGTCGGTGGCGGTGTACTCGATCACCTCGTCGACGCCGTTCTCTGCATAGTTCGGCTCGGTGTCGCCCACCAGTTCCGGCGCCTCGTTGACGTCCTCGACCAGGACCTTCACAGCAATTGAGGCGTCGTCGGCGGTGTCGGGATTGCCGGCGTCGTCCTTGCTGTCCCTCACCATTATCCGAAGGTCGTAGCTGTCATCGGTCTCGTAGTCGAGGAGGTCCATCACCTGCAGTTGTCCCGACGCGGCATTGATGGAGAACGCCGCAGCATCCCTCCCTCCGAGCGTGTAGCTGAGGGTGTCGGTCTCGGCGTCGCGGGCCGCCACCGGCGAGCCGATGGCGGTACCCGCGGTTTCCGTCTCGTCCACCGTGCGGACCGTTTCCTCTCCGTCCACGAAGAAGGGCTCGCTGTTGGTGGCGCCCGGGGTGCCCCGGGCGGTGACCGACCAGGCGCCCGCGCCGCTGCTGTTGACGGCTCTCACCTGCACGTCGCGCCGTATGGTGTCGTCCAACGGGGTGATGGTGTGGCTGCGGGCGGCGGCGTTGCCGTCTCCCTCGATCAGGGTCCACGCCGAGTCGGTGCCCTTGTTGGCGGCGTCGCTTCGAATGTAGCGGACGTCATAGCTGGTGACGGCTGACGACCCGATGTTGGCGGGGGGATTCCAGGACACGGTCAGGTCGTTGGTTCCGGGGTCGACGTGGTTCAGGGTGGGCGCCCCCGGAGAGCTCCTGTGGCCGTAGATGGTGATGCTCCAGGAGTTCAGCCGGTTCGCCCACCCGCCCGGAACGGTGTCACGGATCCGAAGGGTCCAGGTTCCCGACGGGTCCTCCCCCAGGTGCCGGGCCGAGCCCAAGCGGTTTCTTCCCGACGCGGAGCAGAGGGTGTTGGGCGGCCTTTGCACGAGGCGACAACGCCTGGTTTCGGGTACCGACAGCGCCGAGACCGCTCCCGACGGGGACACCAGTTCCACCTGCAGGTTCCTGAAGTCGCGGGCATCCCAATCGGTTTCGACCTCCACGAACTCGGTGAACTCGATCTCGGATTCGACCGTGACGGTGCGAGAGACCGTGCCGCCGGCGGTGGGGATACTCAGCGGGGTGGAGTCGGCGGGCGGCTCCGTCTTGAGCATGGCCGGAACGTTGAACCAGTCGGCGGCCAGGTCGACGGCCGCCTTGGCGTCCACCACCCCGAAGCCGTAGGAGTGGTTGAACCGGTAGTACTCGGGGTCCGAGGCGTCGGCGCCGTACTTGAGCGCTCCGGTCTCCCAGCCGGTGTTGGCGGGGTCGTTCTTGCGGGCCGAGGCCGCCAGGATCAGCTTGACGTCCCGCCAGCTCAGCCCGGGCTTGGTCCCCCGGTCCACGCTGTGCACCAGGGCTGCCACCCCCGAGACCTGGGGGGCGGCCGCGCTGGTCCCACCGAAGCTGCTGGTGTAGCGACCCAGGTTGTCGGTGGTGGCGATGCCGGCCCTGAAGCGGAAATTGTCGCTCGACGGCCCGCACACCCACAGGTTGGGGCCCATCTCCGAGTAGGTAGTCCGCCCACCGAGGTCGTTCACCGCGCAGACGGCGGTCACGGCGTGGTGGCCGGCGTACTCGTTGAGGGTGCTGTACTCACCGAAATCGTGGTCGTTGCCGGCCGCGAACACGTAGAGGACGCCCCTTCCCCCGAAGCCCTGGGTCACCCCCGCCTGCACCGCCCGCCTCCAGATCTCGGTGGCCCGTTCGGGACCGGGGATGCCCTCGGGACCCCAACTGTTGTTGGAGACCGCCGTGTCGCTCATGTTTCGGGTCATGGCGTCGGCCTCGTTCACGTCCGAGATGGTCCTCAGATAGTTGTAGCCGTAGATCGTCGCCCGGGGCGCCACCCCTCTCATGCCTATGCTGTTGTCCCGCGCCGCGATGATGCCCGCCACCTGGGTGCCGTGGTTTGAGAACTGCTGGTAGATGTCGCCTCCACCCAGGTAGTCATGGTTTTTCGACCTGTCCACGTTGTCGGTGAGGTCGGGATGGTTGTACTGCAACCCGTCGTCCACCACGGCCACGTTGACGCCCGAGCCGGTGGCAATGTCCCACGCCTCCTCGACGTTGATGTCCTCACCGGCGGTTCCCTTGCGCTGTCCCTCGTTGTGCAGGTGCCACTGGCAACCGTAGAGGGGATCGTTGACGTTGGCCGTGCTGTGGGACAGGGTGATGATCGAGCACCTCGCCCGGAAGTCGGAGTAGAGGACGTCCTCGGTCAGCACCACGGCGTAGGAGCCCGTCTCCGATCCGCTTTGGCGGGTCACCCTGAGGTAGTGGGTTCCCGCACCGAACTGGTGGATGACCGCGAAGCCGATTCCCGTCCCGAACACCAAGGCTTCGCTGACCGCGTTGCCCTCGCTGTCGAGTATCTCCCCGGTGACGATCACCCCGCCCCCCACGCCCCAAAGCCGGACATCGGTCGCCTCATCCACCTCGATGCGAAAGTAGTCCGCGTCGGTGGTCGGATCAATGGTGCCGGTCCCGACACGATCGAACGTCAGCGGAATGGCGGTCTCCCGGGTGCTCCCCGGCTCGGAGGCCTCCAGAAGGTACAGCGAATACAGCCCCACGGTGGTCGGCGCGGTCCCTTCAATGTGGATGTTGTAACTACCGGCCGGGAGGGTGGCCTGTTGCACGAACCCTCTGCCGGGAACACTGAACGACTGGACGGCGACCGGTTCGGAGCCCGAGTCCTGGAGCTCGCCGAAGATTGTGCTGGAGCCCTGGACGATCACCTTGGTCTGCTCGGAGAGAGTGAACGTGTACCAGTCGTTGTCACCCGCCGGGTCGATGAAGCCGTTGAGGTGGTCGCCGAGCGTGATGGTATGGCGGCTGGTGGAGGTGGAATCGGGAATCGCCTGAGCGTGCAGGACGTAGGCGCCGGTGGCCTCGGCGGAGCTGGTGACCTCGACGTAGTAGGTGCCGGCCGACAGTGATTCCCAGATCCCGAAGTTGCGGATCCCGTGGGAGAAGTGACCGTCGTCGTTCCTCTCGATGACGGTCCCGTCGCTGCGCTGGAGCTCCCCGATGGTGTCGAGGTGGCCTTCTGTGAAGATCAGGACCCCGGTCTGACCGGTGAGGACGAACTTGAAGTAGTCGGCGTCCGTGCCGGGGTCGATCGACCCGCCCACGCGGGTGCCCAGGGACAGGTCGGTGGCGTCTGCCCGCGTGCCGCCGTGCTCGGCCGGGGTGCCGGTGGATGTGGCCGACCAGGTGGCCGCACTGGAGGTGACCGCCCTCACTTGCAGGTCGTAGCCGGTGCCGTTGGTGAGGCCGTCGAGCACCAGGATCCGCGCCCCTCCGGTCCAGACCCCCTGCTCCACCGTCCAGTTGGCGTCGACCGTCTCGTCGCCGCTGGTCTCGATGTAGCGCAGGTCATAGGAGGAAATCGCCGCCTGGGCTGCGTGGGGCGGCTCGCTCCACGACACCGTGAGCGCACCGTCGCCGACGATGACCGAGTCGATGGTGGGCGCTCCGATGCCGGGGGTTCCCATCGAGGTGGAGGACCAGGTGCCGGAACCCTCGTCGTTGACCGCCTGCACCTGCACGTCGTAGGAGACGCCGCCGTCAAGGCCCGCCAGGGTGTACTCCAGGGCGCCCGACGTCCAGATGCTGGTCTCGACGGTCCAGTTGGCGTCGACCGTCTCGTCCTCGTCGGTCTTGATGTAGCGAAGGTTGTAGGAGGTGATGGTCGAGCCGCCCTGGTCGCCAGGGGCGCTCCAGGCCACCACAAGCGATCCGTCACCGGCGGTGACCGACGTTATGGTGGGCGCGCCCGGCGTCTGAGCGCCGGCCACCCCGGCGATCGCCAGCACCAGAGCCAACGCGGCCGCCACGACCCGCAACCGCCGGTTCATGGGTCGTGGAGGGTTCAGATCGAGGGAGTGTCCCGTCACTGTGTGGTGCGTTCTCTCCGCCAGTTGGGGCTGGAAAGCTCGACACCCGCCTGGCCCGCCAGGGCGTTGGCCAGATCCAGGGAGGGGAAGCCCGGCTCGGTGTCCACGACGAAGCCGTTGGGCAGATAGTCCAGTTCCGAGACCCGTCCCAGTGAGATTCCATGGGAAGCGAAGAACCCGTCGACCTCATCGGAGTCCCATTCGGAGTCGAGCACCAGAATCACCCCGCCGGGAAGGGTCATCAGCTCTCCGGACTCCGAACGGAACACCGGCAGGGCGCCCCGGGCTGAACCGTCGCTTTGGGCCACGACCTCGTCCCTGGGAACGATTGAGCCGTCAGCGGTCACCACCAGGTCCAACTGAAGCTGCGCCCCCAGCACCCGGTCTCCGTCTTGCCAGGTGTAGGTGTCGCCCTGTGCCGAGCTTGGGTCGCCCGATTCGGGAGCGGGTCCGTCCGGTTCACCCGGCTCCACCGGCGTCTCTTGGACCGCCCCGCCGACAGGGGTTCCCAGGTCGGAATCGATCGGCTCGACTATCTCGACCGCCAAGTCGGTGTCCACCGCCGAATCACTGGTTGTACCCGCCGAGGCATCGGGATCGGACTTTGCCTCCGAAGGGGACTCCAGTGGGCCCCTGGCAGCGGTCGTCGAGGTGGCGTCGGCGGCCCCGCTGGCCGAGACGGTCGTCCCAACTTCCTCTCCGGGCGACGCCGACGCAGGTTCACCCTCTGGGACCCGCTCCATCCCAGCCAGCACCAGCACCGCCGCAACAACCGCGGCGGCCACCCCAACCGCCAGCCACGCCGCCCTGGACTTGGTATTGATGCGCACTATGCCGACTCAGGTCAATGGACCGGGTGGCCATTAGTGAAAAAATCGTGCAGACTTTGCCAAGTCTGGCGACCTATCACCTCAGAAAGCATGAAAAAAAGGTGATGAGCACCGATTAGCGCGTGAGCTCTGCGAACGGCACCCCGTCTGGATAGAAGGAACGCCGGTGGCAGTGCAGCCTTGGGAGTGCGCCGTCCTAGAAAAGTGGAGGCCCCCCACCAGGGAACCTCCTTCCTCATGTAGGGCTACCACCCTTTTGGTGTGGAGGTTGTGCTTCGAGTTGAGATGCCGGAGTTTGAAAGAAAACCGCCTTGGGCCCAATTCGCCCGATACATCGAAGTAATGCCCTGCCAAAGAATTAAAAACCGGAGGCCCCCCGGCGGGGGGCCTCCGACTAGGTAGTAGTTAGTTTGATTTCAGGTTATGGCGCGTTCCCGTCTGCCTTGAGTGTTACCACGAAGATGCTGACGCCTCCAGCGCTGTAGCTGCTCACATCGACAGCTGCTCCGTTATCAGTGCCAGGAGGGGGTTGGGCCAAGAGTTCTTCGAACCTCTCCATGGTGATAACTGTCCGTGCCGAGCCGGCAGCCCCGGAAAGGAAAGTGTCATCCGAGTCATAGCTGTATAACAGGTCAGCCCTGGCAGGACTACTGCTCTCAGTGGTGAACTTGTTTTCTTTGGCGAAGAACGTATGAACAGCCTTCGATCCGGTGTCACTGTTCCCGGCATCTCCCACCACCTCAACAGTGCTCCCACTAGGAGAGGTAACGGCGGACAGGTCAACATTGGGCGTTTCGGTGGGATCCGCGTTGTATGACACAACAACTTCTGTGCCAGGTGATAGGGTGATCAACGCCCTGCTGGTCCTGGCCACGCCACGATGGTTGACGTTCACGGTTACCGCAGTGCCGCCAATCGTGATTTCGGCTTGCTGTCCCGAACGGGTGCGGATGCTGTCACCGTACTGATCGTAGAAGGTCGCAGTCGCGCTGACCGTACCCCTACCGGAAGTGCCGGTGACCACATAGGGATCCGCCTGCCCAACGGCTGTCGCAGCCGCTCTGGCAGTCTCGATCCAAGCGATACGCACAGTTGCGCTTGTCTGCAGACCAGTTGCACTGTCGTTATCGAAGTCCGTTACGTCGTCATTGGTCCTTGTGGTGTCTGTGCCTTTATAGTTGAATGTGATCGCATCTAACCTCTGCTGAGCGTTGTCTTTCTTGTCGTCGGTCGGCCCGGTCACCGTGTAGGTGGCTTTGCCGTTCTCATCGGTCTCGACAACCGCGGCTTCGTCGGTTCGCTTACCGCCCAGGTTGGTATCGACCGTAAACTTGACACCGGAACGGGCCACATTGCTGCCTGCCCCAACGGTTCCGCTCTTGAGTTGCAGAGTAATGGTCACGCTGCTTGTAGCACCCAGATGCACATTCATATAAGTAGCGGCGGCATCGGTAGTGGTGCCGGCTCGGTCGTTGACACCGTCGTCCACCGTGACTGATCCTTCATCGTTCATGGAAGTGATCGAGACGGACGTATAGTCGACCTCGTCCCTGTCGAACTGGTCGCCGTCCTTGGCGCCGATCCACGCATAGAACACAGCAGTACCGCCGTCAGCAACACTTAGGCCGGGATAGGGGATGTTCCCGGCATTGTTGGTGAGTTCGTCGTTGCTGTTCCACCTGCAATCACCGCTGACGCTGGTAGTGACGCACTTTCCGCGCTCGTCCAAACCGCCACCTTTAGCCTCAGAACTGAAAACGTCGACGGCCTGATCCGCTACCGGCATATACATGTCATCCCGATGGGAAACCATGACGGTTGCAGAAACGGTTCCATATCCAGAAGTTCTGGATGCCTGGATGGTCAGACCCGCGGGACGGGCGTTGGAGTGATCCAACACCGCGGCCATGAACTCTGCCATCGCCGCGCGGGTGATCAGAGCCGACGGACCGTAAGCCGTGTCGGAGATGCCCGAAACCACACCCAACTCATACAACTGGGTGATGGCGTCATAGGCAAACTTGGAAGCCGAACCCAGATCGGTGTAGGGAGAACCGATGGTCAATCCCCGGTCATTGTCGACCACATCCGATGGGGTGTAGCTCCAATCGCCATTGGTGTCGTTACCGTCCGACAGCGGGTCCATGAGATTCATCAACCGAGCGATGAACAGCCCCATCTGCCCACGGGTCACCGAATCAGCCGGTGAGTAGGTGGTCGCCGAGGTGCCCCTGGTGATCCCAAGGTCCGCCAACTGATTGATGGCCGTCTGCGACTCGGCAGACAACTCACCGATGTCAGTGAAACCCGCGCCGGCGGGAGTCGAGGTCACCTCGATGCCCACCAGTCCGGCCAGTCGGGTCAGGAACAGCGCCATGTGCTCACGGGTGACCGACATCGACGGCGAATAGGTCGTAGGCGAGGTGCCCCTGGTGATCCCGTAATAGGCGATGCAGTCGATGTCACCGGCGTTGGCGTGACCTGCGGGAACATCTTCGAACCCGGCCGACTCCGCGGCGTCACCGACGCAGGCGTCGAAAGCCGCCGGGAAGTCCGGCATCGGGTCGGCGGCGACGGCAGGCGCTGCGACCAGCACACTGGCCACCATTGCGAGCGCCGCCAGCACCGCGACCTGTCGCCGGTACTTAAGCGTAGTAAACATAAGTTTACATACTGATGGAGGATATGGCGGCCTTTCGCCGGCGGTAACATAACGATGAAAGTCGTGTTCGATCAACAAGCAACCTGCTTAGGAATAAGGTGACCTGTGATCAAAGGGCCTGCGATAGGGTGCCCCGTTCCCTGTCAAACGCGTAACCTCGTGGAGCTTCGCAGTCCCCCTATCACTATCATCTCAGCCTGAGGATGGCATCAGAGATCGTTGCCCCGGCCACTTTTGAGCAGCGCGGCGCTCCTTCGGAGGGAACCGTAACTGCCGCAATCGCCGATGCTGTCAAGGGCTACCGAAAGGTGTTCGGTGACCGGCTTGCCCAGGTCTGGCTTTTTGGATCTCGAGCGATAGGCACCCACCAACCCACGTCGGATGTTGACCTTCTGGTTGTTCTCCATGAAGAGGGTCCGATAGGTTCGGAGCTGGACCTGCTTTATTCCGTAGCCGAACCCATCCGACTTGCCCATGGGGTGTTTATTGACGGCCACCCAACCACTTTGAAGTGCATTGAGGAAGACGACGACGACTTCCACTACTTCATAAGACGCGAGGGCAAGCGGGTAGATGCTTAGTGACGACATTGCCGCTCTGACGGCACGCTATGCGGGCGCTCTGGAGTGGGCGCGCAGGTTTATAGAGATGGGCGAGTACATCAAGAGCATCCAAGACAGCTACTACTCCGCCTTTTATGCGGCCAAAGCGGCGCTGATTCACCTGGGAATCAGATCGAAGAGCCACCAGAGCGTGCAGGGCAGGATAGACGAACTGGTTGACAGCGGGGTTCTCCGTCCGGACACGAGAGGAGTCCTTGGAGTCTTGCTGGGCAGGCGTAACGAATCCGCATACCGCTTCTCGCGAGGAAACTGGACCGAACAAGAAGCCTCTGAAGCATTGGATCTAGCTGAGAGGTTCGTCAGCGAAATGGAACGCCTTCTGGCTTCACCGAGTCCCCGGAAATCCAGAGACTGAGGCGCAGGCTTCACAGGAGCATCCTCCCTCTGTAGGTGATGCGGACATGGCACAGAACTGAACTTCAGTCAAGGCCCCAATTAAGTAGGAGGCTCCCCGAGGGGAGCCTCCTACCGGTTTTGGGGCAGGACTTTGAGTTAGTTCAAAGTCAAAGTGGGCGTTATGTCGAAGATGCTCTCCCTGTCGCTGTCTGTGAAGTAGACAACGACCCTGACGAGGTTGCCCACCTCAGGTCGGAAGTCTTGACATGGCGGGGGACGATTACCGAGCTTGATGTAGGTGTCGTTGTCGTCCATGGTGTACAGCACCCCATGATCATTGTCACTGCCCTGGGTTGCGAAGTGCCTGTCGTCACCGAAGAGTTGGTGGACCGTGACCTGGGTATTGTCACCGTCCGCCTCTGCGGCCTCAACATAGACGTAGGTGCCGAATGTGTCACTATCGGCGGTGTCCGGGTCGGTGCTTCCACTGGCCGCAGCACCCGTTAGATTCGCATAGCGCGGCTGAACACCAGGGGTGTTTGTGTCATCGTCCGCCAGGTCGCCGCTCGCATTCACATCGGCATCGGCGATCTGGTAATCGACGTTCAAGCCGTGCGTTGTGATGGCGATCTGGTTGACTGCAAACAGGGCTCGGGCCATGCCTCGGCGGCTGCTGCTGGAACTGATGCTCGGCGTCTTAGTAACAGCACCAGCGGCCTGGATCCCTACGGTGTCAGGATCGGTGTCTATTTGATAGTCGGTTCCGTTGGTGCCGCTCAACGTAAGGGTGATCCGGTAGGGATTGCCGTTCTCGTCCACCCGGATCCCGGCGCCGTACTGATCCAACAGCCTGGCGGTGACGCTGATGTTTCCGTCGTCGTCTGCGTCGCCGTCGCCGTCGACCAGCACATATTGGGTGGCCGAAATCGTGGTCTTCTGGTAGACGCGGGTGTCCTCGACCCAGTTGAACGCTGTGCTGCCGGTGGTGTTGGCTATACCGCCGGTAACACCGTCTGCATCCACGGTGAACGTCACCTCGTCAACCACATCCTGGTCGGTGGCGCTCTTGATGTCCCGAGGAGCCCTAACCGTGAACGTGACCAGACCGTCATCGTTGGTTGTCTCGATCGCCTCCTCGCTGTTCTCATAAGTTATGGCGAAGGTGTCGCCGGCGTCAGCACCGTTATCACCACGGTGAAAGACGTATCTCGTCCAACCGATCCTGACTTCCACGCCACCCTGTTTTACACCATCACCATTTGAGTCGACGAGCTTGCCGGTGATCATCACGGAAGGGGTCGCTACCAGGTGAACCTGCGGGCCGGAGTCGCCAGGCGCTCCTGTGGTGGTCCTGTCGATGCCGCCTGCCGCATCGTCGCTGATCGACGCACTGACCGCTACCGAATCCCTCGCGGGAGTCCATGACGCGGAGACGGAGGCATATTCGTCGTCGTCCACATCGAACACATCACCAGGCTCCGCGCCTATCCACGCATAGAGGGTGTGAGTCCTGGATGTGTCACCGACAACGGCCGGCGTAGCGCCGATGTCAGCTCCGATGAAGATGTTGCCGTTGCCGTCGGTCTGATGGTCATCGGTGTTCCATGTGCAGTCGCCCATCGTCTGCTTGCCGTTGCACTGGCCGGGCTCTTGTCCCGGACCCTCTGCTCCCGAGACGATGAAGTGAGCGTCTTCGCCGCAGGTGTCGACGCAGTTGTTCTGGAAGACATCCACCAACCGGTCCGAAACCGAGACGAACTCCTCCGTGCGGACGGACACATGGACCGTGGCCACATATTCGCCATAGGCGAAGGTCTTGTCAGCCTGGATGCTGACACCGCCCGGGCGAGCATTGGAGTGGTCCAGCATGGCGGCCATGAACTCGGCCATCAAAGCGCGGGTCATCAAAGCCGACGGACCATACGCCACGGGAGAGATACCCGAGGCAACACCCAACTCGTACAACTGGGTAATAGCGTCGTACTGGTTCTTGCTGACCGCTCCCAAGTCGGTGAACGGCGACCTGATCTCGGGCCTTACCTCTTCACCAAACTGATTCAGCACAGTGACCCTCTCGTTCTTGACAACTTCGGCAGGCGTATAGCCATAGAACACGCTGTCGTCCCGCGAAGGGTCTCCATCCGTCAAGGGTGTCATGGCGTTCATCAACCGTGCGATAAACAAAGCCATCTGACCACGGGTTACCGAATCTCCGGGTGAATATGCAGTTACCGAAGTGCCCCTGGTGATCCCAAGGTCGGCCAACTGGTTGATGGCGGTCTGCGACTCGACAGACAGATCACCGATGTCGGCGAAACCCGCATCCGCGGGACTCGAGGCCACTTCGATGCCCACCAGTCCGGCCAGTCGGGTCAGGAACAGCGCCATGTGCTCACGAGACACCGACATCGACGGCGAGTAGGTGGTCGCCGACGTGCCCCTGGTGATCCCGTAGTAGGCGATGCAGTTGATGTCACCGTAGTTGGCGTGCCCCATTGGAACATCCTCGAAACCGGCCGACTCCGCAGCGTCGCCGACGCAGGCGTCAAAAGTCGCCTTGTAGTCCGGCATAGGGTCGGCGGCGGCGGCAGGCGCTGCGACCAGCACACTGGCCACCATCGCCAAGGCCGCCAGCACCGCGACCTGTCGCCGGTATTTAAGCGTAGTAAACATAAGTTTACATACAGTTCAGGGAAGGCTACAGGGCACTGATGCTCGGCACGAGGTCTCCCGGTTGGTGTCGCCCAGGCGAGAATCGGGGTGGTTAGAGCAGCACTACTTCGTCGTCCCAGCCGCGGTTCTCCCGGGCGCGAAGACTCACCTCGTCCACAATGGCGTGGCCTGTCTCGCCTGGGGACCGACCCCGCCGTGTCACCACCACACCAGACATCGGTAATCCGCTGGCCATCCGTTGCCATGCGAATGAGGGCATGGTGCGCCGATCGTGGGTCAGCACCACCCTGCGATTCGCAGCAGCCCAATCCAAGATGGAAGCGTCGGTGGCGCCGATCAAGCCCGCGTCTTGAACGCGAACGACATTGATCTCCAACTCGTAATCCTCGGCCAGGTTGCGAAAAGCGGAAAGAACGCGCCCGTCAAAGTCCTCGTCCGCAAGAAAGCGAACCAGCATCAACCGCTACACCGATTGCACCTGCGGCCGCTGAAGCCGGCTCTCCTCTTTTCGGCGTCTGTAATCGGCCATGCGCGGCTCGAGTTCAGCCCAAAGCAAATCAGCGGTTCTTTCGCTCCACTGGATGTAGGAATCCACCTCATAACGACGAGTCTGATACCAATCCAGGATGCGCCTGACCTTCTCGACCGTAAGGGTGTCGAACGAGCGGACGATCTCCTCGGGTTCGGTGAAGCCCTCGTTGTACATGTGGATCACCGTCTCCAGCTTTAGCCGGGTTCCCAGGATTCGTACTACTCCGTGCTCCTCATCCACCCAGAGCGGCACATCCTCATCATTGTCGATTCTTAGCAGTCCCATCTGTTCAAATCCCTTCCGGGCAGCCACCTACATTCTACGCACGGGCCATCAGAATGCCACTGGTGTTGGGGATCAATTCCATGAAGACGTCGGGCAACACTGGATCGACAGTCCGCTGGACATGGCTTCTTCCCAGCAATGGCGTGTTAACCCAATCTGGCTTTCCACCCCCTGCTGGGTTGCATCCGCTTTGGGCCCTTTCGGGCATCAGGCCATGCGCCTTGTTAACTCTGCCAACTGTACGGGCGGGCTCGCCCGTGGCCACCAGTCGAAGGCCTCAGGCTGTCCATTCTGGCTTCGCCGCGGCGCCCGTCTGTTGACCGACCGCGGAAAGGAAGGCCATGAACAGCATCACGCCGGATCATCTCCCGACCAGCATTCCCCCCTCCGACATCCGCCTCCCTGCCAAGGACTGGGAGAGGGTGCTGGATGCAGCTCGCAAGAGCCGATCGCCCAACACCAAGGCCGCTTATCGGACGTACCTCTCCGCGTGGGCCAGCCACGCAGAGAAGCGAGGAGTGCCGGCGCGGCCTGCTCATCCCGCGGCGGTGGCCGAATGGTTGACCAGTCTGGCGGACGAGGGCAAGTCGATGAGCACAGTGCAAGTGGCTAGAGCCGCCATCGCCGCCGCTCACCGAGAAGCCGGCTTCGAGGACCCGACCGCCACCGAACTGGTGCGTCGGGTGCTGTCGGGTTTGGCACGGGAAGCTGCCAGACAGGGCCGTCGTCCGTCGCAGGTGAGGGGACTCACCGGCGGGGACCTCCAGCGGATCGTGGCTCACTTCGACCCACCCGGAGGGGCTCCGCCCCGCCGGATCGTGCTCCGGGACCTGGCGCTTGTGCAGGTGATGCGTGACGGGCTGCTGCGGCGGAGCGAAGCCGCCAACCTGATCTGGGGTGACATTGTCCGGATGGAGGACGGGTCGGGACGGTTGACCATCCGTCACAGCAAAACGGATCCCGAGGGGAAGGGTGCGGTGATGTATCTAGCGCCGTCCACCGTGGCGGCGCTGGAGCGGATGCGGCCCGCAGATGCCCATCCTCACAAAGCGGTGTTCGGACTGAGTGGCTCCCATCTCTCCACGCGGATCAAAACGGTCGCCGAGAGAGCCGGCCTCGGCCCTGGGTACAGCGGGCACAGTTGCCGGATAGGTATGGCGCAGGACCTGGCGGCCCACGGCGCCACCCTGGCTCAGTTGATGACCGCGGGACGCTGGACCGACCCGACCATGCCCGCCCGTTACACCCGTAATCAGGCGGCGGCCAACAACGCGGTGGCGCAGTATTACCAACAACTCGGTCTGCTGAACAGACAGCCCCAATAACCACCTTGAATCATGCCGGTTCGTGGGGACACTCGCTCAATAAGAACTTGTGCCCGTCCTTAAGAGTTGCAACAAGGCGTGCGTGCGAGTTGTTTCACAGACTTAGGAATGGATTGTTCCGCCTGTGCGGCCCTCACTCGCTATCAGTTGGGGGCCCCTCCTGTGTTGTTCTACAGTGTATAGACGCGGTTTATTGGGTCTGCGTTATGTAAACTTATGTTTGCTTCTTTTAGCCGTGTTCGGCGGCATGTAGCGGTCCTCACAGCACTGGCCATGATGGCAAGTGTGCTGGTGGCGGCACCTGCTGTTGCTGCTGATCCGAAAGCGGACTACAAGGCAACTTTTGATGCCTGTGTGGGTGTGGGCTCGGCGGACTTCGAGGATGTTCCCGCTAATCACGCCAACATGGGTGACATCGACTGTATCGCCTATTACGGGATCACCAAGGGCACCGGTGACGGCACTACTTATTCGCCGTTGATGTCGGTTACCCGTGAGCACATGGCCCTTTTCCTCGTCCGCCTAGCTGGTCGGGTGGGTATCGCAGTGGCTTCCGATCCCAGCGATCCGGGTTTCACCGATACCGGTGATCTGTCGGAGGAGTCACAGACCGCCATCGCGCAGTTGGCCGATCTTGGGATCACCAAGGGCACCGGTGACGGCACTACTTATTCGCCTGCGGACAATGTGTCCCGTGCTCATATGGCTTTGTTCATCGCCCGTTTGATGGACAAGATAACCCCGGCGGCAGATGGTGAGGTCGGTCTGAGTTCCACCACTCAGCATGGGTACACGCCTGCCAATGTGGCGAAGAACGCCAAGGAGGCCGACATCGGTTCTCCGTTCACCGATCTGGGTCAGGCGACCAAGGACGAGTACGACGCCATTACTCACTTGTACGAGTTGGGTGTGGCTTCTGGTATCTCGGCTACTTCGTATTCACCCAGTTCGGACATGACCCGGGCGGCGATGGCTGAGTTCATGGCTGCGGTGATGGATCACTCCAACCTGCGTCCCGCTGGTCTGAGCATCCAAGCCAGCCCCACTACTAGCTGGGGTGCCGGTTCGCCCACGGTGGTAGTTTCGGTCCGTGATGACATGTTCATGGCTGTCGAGGACCAGGCGGTTGACGTCTTCAGCAGCGCTGCTGAGAACAACGGCCTCCGCAACGACGGCACCTGTAACTTCGCAACCAATGATGATGTCCTTCGCGGCAGCATCGAAGGTGATTGCGTGTGGAACGACAACGACGACGCCACCGACGCCGACGGTAACCTGTTCACCTCTGGCGAGGTTGAGGAAGGTAACACCAGGGTGTTCTATGCGTGGATAGGCAGCAAGAACGGCGACAAGTTCGATGCCGACACGGCTGACGCGGCGACCGTTTCTGTTTCTGCCAAGGCAGCGCAGGCCTCGTTGAAGGTCTCATCCACCATCAATAAGAATGCCGACACCACCTACGACGGTCCGGACGAAAACACTACCCCTGGCGATGATGCAGACGCTTTGGGTGCGAAGGTGGATCTGCGTGCGGTGAGCAGTGTGACGTTCTCCGCCCAGTTGAAGGACAGCGACGGTGCGAATGTGGCTCGTTCCGGTGTTTCGGTCCGGGTCGAGTACAAGCAGGACGACTCTTACCAGAACACCCACGAGGCCACTTTGACCACCGATGATGCGGGAATGGTTTCCTTCCCTGTCAACGGACCGAGTAACGGTAAGGGTGATGACAGTAGGGCCGATGAGATCATCTTCACCGAACTCGACGCCAACGGCGCCAAAACAATGAGAACGGACACTGGTAAGGTGTACTGGGTTGAAGAGACCCCCGTGATCACTGACAGCGCTTTGGAAGTCGCTGACTACCTGATGGACGGCTCCTCCATTTCGGTGGGCGCAA
>JAPPFD010000021.1 GCA_028823995.1 bacterium
CTCGATTGGATCGGCCTGCCCGCACCCTGGAACCCCTACATGACCCGCTACGAGTACCTCCGCTACACCAGCTGAGATCACTCACAAGCGCTTACCGAAGAGGGACCGGGACCTTCCCGGTCCCTCTTCTCTTTAACGGCTAGTCCAGCCCCGGAACCGGGGGGTTGCGAAGATCCACGAGGTCTCCGACGTAGCGGCCGACCTGCTCCGGAGATCCGGGGGATGTGAAGACGTAGAAGCGGTCGTCCACCACGGCTTCCAGCACCATCTCCGCCACTTCCGGCGAGGTACTCCCAAGCTCCAATCCGGTGCGCAGCTGAGCCTGGAGCCGCTGGGCTTCCTCCGAAGCGGGCTGGCTGGGCTCGGACCCTGAGCGAGGCCGAAGTCGCTCGGTGTCCCAGATGCGGGTGTTCACCGCCGCAGGGCAGAGAAGCGAGACTCCGATCGGCGCGCCGGCGGTGCGCAGTTCCGCGTAGAGGGTGTGGCTGATGGCCACCACCGCGTGCTTGGAGGCTGCATAGGCGCCCAGCCGCCAGCGGGTCATCTCCCGCCCGGCGATCAGCCCGGCCATCGAGGCGGTGTTCACCACGTGGCCCTCCCTGCCGCTTTCCAGCATCCGCGGTATGAAGGACCGGACACCGTTGATCACCCCCCACAGGTTGACCCCCAGCACCCATTCCCATTCGGGGACGTCCACTTCCCAGATGGTTCCCATGGGCCCCACCCCGGCGTTGTTGCAGAGTACCCCCACTTCACCGAATTCTTCGAATACCAGTACCGCCAGTTCTTCCACCGAGGAAGGATCCGAAACATCGGTTGGGACCACCCTGACCGGAGAGGACCATCCCGGATCGGCGGCCAACTCGTCCAGGGCGGCGGCGTCGACATCCGCAGCCACCACCGCCATCCCTTCGGCGGAGAAGCGGAGAGCCATCGCACGCCCGATCCCCGAAGCCGCTCCCGTGATAACAGCAGTCCTACCGGCCAAACTCAACATGTCTTCGTGAAAACTAGCCTCAACCGCCAAGAATTCCTTGTATGAATGGCAGGCTGACAATTAGACGACTAGCTTGAAACCGAGTACCTTTATTTCTTTCGAGAAGAAACCCGAAAGACCCACGAAAAGGAGCAATGATCCGATGAATATCCCAAGAAGCCGTTTGTGGGCCGTGGCGCTCCTGCTGGCTATGGTGGCCGCCGCCTGCGGAGGCGATGACACCACGGCGGACGACACCGCCGCGGACGATGCAGCCAGAGCAGCGGCTGAGGCGGCCGCCTCAGAGGCAGCGGCTGAGGCAGCCCAGGCGGAGGCCGAAGCAGATGCTGCAGCTGCGGCCGCGGCGGCCGCAGAGGCGGAAGCCGCAGACGCCCAGGCCGCTTTGACCGAAGCCCAGGAGGAGTTGCAGGCCACGATGCAGGCCGCCTCCGAGGGAGACGAGGCTGCACAGGCCGCAATGGCCGAAGTGGAGGCCGCACTGGCTGACGCAGAAGCCGCGGCAGCCGAAGCAGAAGCAGCCCTGGCAGAAGCCCAAGCCGAGGTGGTGGAAGCAGCGCCCGAAATGGTCCAGGACCGGGTGGTCGTCCTGCTGCCCGCATTGCGCGGCGAGGACTGGCTGTGCCCCAACTGCAGCCTGGGCGCCCTGCTGAACCTCCAGCCAATGTACGAGCCGCTGATCTACCACGACTTCGTGACCGGCGAGATCGTGGAGGGAGAGGGCCGGTTGGCCAAGTCCTGGTCGGTGAACGACAACTTCACCGAGTTCACCTTCGAGATCCACGAGGGCGTTCAGTTCCACCAGGGGTGGGGAGAGTTGACCACCGACGACGTCGTGTTCAGCCATGAACTCGCCATCCGAGAAGGCACCAACAGCCCGGCCGCGGCCGTCCTTGCCAGGGTGGCGGTGGAGGTCATCAACGACTACAACTTCAAGCTGGTCTCAGTGGATGGCCTACCTGCGCCTGAGGTCCTGCCCGCCTTGAGTGAGATGGCCCTCAGTTTCCCGATTACCTCTCGCAAGTACATCGAGGAAGTAGGAGAGGATGCAGCCGCGCTGCACCCGATCGGCGCCGGTCCCTACCAGTTCAAGAGCCACACTCCGGGGGTGGAACTGGTGTTTGAGGCTTTCGCAGAGCACTACGCCCGGCCGCCCTCCATCGGTGAGGTGGTGAGGAAGGCCGTTCCCGAGTTCGGTACCCGGCTGGCCATGCTGGCGGTGGGCGACGCCGACCTGATGACCCTCAGCGCCGAGCAGATTCCCACGGCCGAAGCGGCCAAGCTGGGGATCCAATCCCTCCCCAACCAGAGCATGCCGACCATCTACCTGACGGGTAACTACGTGAACCCGACAGGAGCGGCGGCGGAGAATCCGCCTCCTTGGAGCGACCACACCAACCCGGGTAACGCCACGCTGATCCGCGAGGCACTTTCGCTGGCTATCGACCGCCAGGAGATCGTGGACTTCATCTTGGCCGGCAGGGGAACCACCGAGAACGCCTGCGTCCACTCCTGGTGGCCGCACTTCCCCGGTTTCGACCCCAACTGCGAGTCCGATCCCTTCGATCCCGACCGGGCCACGGCGCTGCTGGCCGAGGCCGGCTACGCCAGCCCCGGCGATCTGGAGATCACCATTGACTTCGCCCAGCACCCGGGACGTCCCTGGTGCGGCAAGGTGGCGGAGGCTGTGGCCCAGCAGTGGACCAACCTGGGTATCTCGGTCAACACCCAGTTCACCGAGTACGGGATAGTTGAAGGGCTGACCAGCACCCGGGAAGCCAACTTCGCGTTCTGCTACCCGCCGCCGGTCTACAACTCGGGAACCCAGTTGTGGAGCTTCTACAGCCGGACCACCGACCGTCTCTCCTACTCCGGAGAGTCGGAGGAGCTTGACCGGTTGATCAACGAGGCTCTCTCCGGTGAGGGCGGAACCGACGAGGAGAAGGAGACCACCGCCGGAGCGTTGTTCGACTTCGCGGTCGAGAACCGCCTGGGTCTTCCCATTGCCTTCGCCGACCTGCTCTATGCCAAGGACGCGTGTCTGCAGTGGGACAGCCTGCCGGGCACGGTGGCGTTCTACCTTCACAACTACGAGTTCATGAACTTCACCTGCTAACCCCACCAGAAGCAACCGACCAAAGTTGGCGAGCGTCCCCCCGGGGCGCTCGCCAACTGCTTTAAGGGGGGTTAGCCGGCAAACCTCACCGGTCCCATCCAAGAACCGCGAACCCGATTCCTTAAGTCGCGAAAAACGGCCGGTTCTCCTCACCCATCGGGCCCATCCCCCGCCGCCACCACCACAGGTTCGAACGTGGTCCACCAGCCCCCATTTGGGGACCCGTTCGAGAAGATATGACCTCCTGCACGCCTGGGGCGTTCCTTGGTGCGGTCCGGGCGACGTCGGAACGGACCGGGAGGTGTTCGACCCCATCAATGTGCATCGCGCCTGTGACAGCAGTCAACCCCCCGCCGACTTTTTCTTTACCTTCTTTTCGCGACCTCTGCTCCCACCGCTGCCCGCGCGTCCTTCAAATAGGGGGTGCGATCAGGCCGTCGGCCAGGAGTTCCCGGAAACGGCTGATGGAAACCTCGACGCCCTCTTCCATGGAGAGGTAATCCACCCCGCCCAACAGGCCGTCCAGGCCCGAACCGTCGTAGTGGTCGGGCAGGGGAAGGGGATCCCCGCCGTAGGTGATCTCGCTTCCCGGCACTTCGTCTGAGATGAGAGAGATCACATCGGCGATCCGGACGACAGGGCCGCCCAGGTTGTAGACGTGAGCGCCTTCCACCTCGGCCCGGGCCGCGGCGATGAACAACCGGGCGACCTCCCCGGCGTGCTGGAAGGTTGAAGCCCCTCCGAATGGGATGCGATAGGGCGTACCGGCCGCCGCGGCAACCATTGCCTGGGTGGGCGCCGACGTCAGCCCCTGGTCCCGTCCCACGCCGTAGACGGAGCAGGGACGCAGACACACCGACGACACCCCGTGGTCGGCCGCATAGACCCTGGCCGATCGCTCGTTGGCCTGCTTGTAGGCCCCGTACAGGGTGGTGGGCGCCAAGGGAGAGTCGTCCGCCACGCCGTCCGGATACAGGTCGGGGGGACCGTACACCGCCACCGAACTGGCGTATGCCAACCCTGCCACAGCGGAGCGGCGCGCAGCTTCCAGCACATTGACGGTGCCCACCACGTTCACTTGGGCCCCGCCGACCGGATCGGCCTGGCAGAAGGGAATCTGCAATGCGGCGAGATGGACTATATGGGTTATCCCTTCGGTGGCCACTATCCCAAGAACCGATTCGGTGTCGGTGATGTCACCCTGGCGTAGCGTCATGGACCCCTGTTGATCGGTGAGCAGACGCAAACGCCGATGGTCGGTGGAGAGGTCGAAGCCCACCGCCTCGGTTCCTTCCCGGTTCAGGAGGAACATCGCCCATGCGCCGATACAACCGGCTGAGCCGGTCACCAAGAATCTCTCACGCGCACCCATTTGTGTCCTTTCCCGAGCCGAAAGCCGAGGTGATGCCCGTCATGATAAAGAGCCTTCCGCATCAACTATCCCACCCCGCACGGGGACCGGTTACTGGCCCCTTTGCAAAGCGCGAGCCAGGATGGAGGCCATCTGGGCGCGGGAGACCTCATCGGAGGGACAGAAGAAGACCAACGTCTCGGCGGCGGCCTCCGACGAAGGAGCCTGGCATTCCAAAGTGATACCCGAGGCATACAGGGCTTCCACGGCGCCGGCGTAGAAGGCGTCCGGTGAAACATCAGCGAATACACCGGTGGGCTCGGCGGTGGGGATTCCGAAGGTCCTGACGAAGAGAACCGCCACCTCCCCCCGTGTGACGCTCCGGTCCGGTCCGAAGGAACCATCCCCGTATCCGACCGTGATCCCCCTGCCCGCCAACTGCTCCACATAGGGGGCAAACCAGTCCTGTGGCGACACATCTGCGAACACCGGGTCACCGGAGGGCGTCAGCCCATCCCAGGGGGGCTCGGCGCCGAGGGCTCCCTGGGGCACCGGGGATCCACTACCGAGAGACCTCACCAAGAAGGCGCTCAACTCGGCCCTGGTGACCGGCCGGTCCGGGCAGAACAGACGGACCCCGCATCCCAGCGTGATACCCCGGGAAGCGATGGTCTCTATGTCCGGTTCATTAATGAGACCATCATCATCGAGGAAACGACCGGATTCCCGGGTGTCGACGCTTACGACAAAGGAGTCGGCGTCAGCGCTGACAACCTGGATCAGGGTCTCCCCCAACCGGATCCTCTCGTCGATCGAGATCACGTGGTCCACTGCCCCGAAGACGCTGGGCGCCACGGCCTGGGCGATCCTTGTCCAAACCGCAAAACAAGGCCAGTGGGGGGGCCAGGACCTCGCCCTTGACTCACAGGCCTGCCGGCGTTGGTCGATCTCGTACACTTCCACTCCCACCTTGTGCACCCCTGCGTCCAGGCCTGCCAGCCGCCTAACCCCCAGCACGTAGAAGTGGCCGCCTCCCACCGCATTCGTTTCATCCGCCTCGGTGCCGTCGACGATGTGGGCCGGTATCACCACCATCTGCGCCAGGCCCGCGGCCGCTCCTCCCCGATGGAGCAGGTAGGTCTCCTTGCCGCCTCGGTAGATCTCCACCGAGGAGGGGTCGATCCACCCGGCCGAATACCGGTGGTAGACGGTGGTTCCCTGTGGTGCAGTCAGGGGGATGTTGCTCATTATGTCCATCGGGTTGTCGTAAAACCCCAGAGCACCGGGACGGGTGGTCGAAAACTTGCCGCTGTAGGAGTGAGGCCATGCCAGGGCATGACCCATCTCGTGCACCACCAAGGACCAGAAGGGACTGTCGAGGGGCGGTTGGGCGATTACCGCCCCCGCGCCAACCACCACCCGCCTGCCATTGGTCGGATAGGACGGTTCGCACCCCGGTTGGTACCCCTGGGGACACAGGTTGCCAAAAGTCCCGTGGCCGGTCCGGTAACCCTCGAACTCCACCACAATGAGGGCTCCTGCCGGTCCGGTCTCCTCGGGGAACCGTTCCCTCTCCCGCTCGGCGGCCTGCAGACGGACCGCTTCCGCGCATCCCGGAGCGAAGTCGCCCTCCTCCAAACCGGGCCCGCTCGCCACCTCATCGCTGCTTTCCACACGGCCACCCTGTCTGAAGGCCGGCTGATACCTTCCGTCCGACAGTTCATTGAAATACGGAGCCACAGTGGAGTTGAGAAAGTCCACCGCCTCCCCGACGTCGACCTGTGTGTCCCAGCCGGGGACTCTGCAAACCCACACTTCCCAGAGATCCTGAGACAGGGAATACACCCTGTGGGAGGTGGTGGCGAAGGGAACCAGCTTCAGAGGATCATCCTCCCAGGGATTGGGAGGCTCCGTCTGGGCCAGGACGGGCACCGGTCCCATGTCCCACCCGTCTGAACCGACCACCGGGAATATGCCACCCCATATCAGCGCGCTCAACACCATCAAAGCCGCCGCGATCCGGAATCTATTCATCCGGAAAGTCCTGCACGCTTCGGGAGACGGCTAGCCGGTCGATGGCAACCTCACAAGAACCAGATAATACGGAGTTGAAGGAGATACCGGAGCTATCTCGACACCGGGAAAGCGGGATGCTCTTATCCTCTAGAAAACACATGGTCAACCGGCTCTCTTCTTCGACTTCCCCCTACCTCCTCCAACACGCCGACAACCCGGTGCACTGGTGGGAATGGGGACCAGAAGCCTTAGCGGAAGCGGAAGCGAGAAACGTGCCCATCTTGCTGTCGGTCGGCTATTCGGCGTGTCACTGGTGCCATGTGATGGCCCACGAGTCTTTCGAGGACCCGGCAACGGCCGAGATCATGAACCGGCTGTTCGTGAACATCAAGGTGGACCGCGAAGAGCGACCTGACATCGACACCATCTACATGGAGGCCTGCCAGATGCTCACCGGCAGGGGAGGATGGCCGCTGACCGTCTTCATGAACCCCGATGGTGAGCCCTTCTACGCCGGAACCTACTATCCACCCCAGCCAAGGGGAGGGATGCCCTCCTTCACTCAGTTGCTGGAGTCGGTATCGGAGGCCTGGCGGGACAAGGGGAACCTGGTGGCGGAACAGGCTTCCAAGCTCTCGTCGGTGATAGGACGGAGGATCCCCTCCGGGGACACACTCCCCGACTCCGGTCTCCTGGAAAAGGCCTACATGCACATCCGCTCCTCCTTCGACCCGACGCACGGGGGTTTCGGCAGAGCGCCCAAGTTCCCCCAACAACCTCTCCTCCAATACCTCCTGGCGCTGCTGGACGAACCCTGGGCGCCGAGCGCGGGTTCCATGCTGGGCCTCACCTTGGAGCGGATGGCCGCCGGCGGGATCTACGATCAGTTGGGCGGAGGTTTCGCCCGCTATTCGGTGGACGAGCGATGGCTGGTCCCCCACTTCGAGAAGATGCTGTACGACAACGCCACCCTGGCGCGGATCTACCTGTGGGCCGGCGAGAAGCTCCGGGAGGGTGCTTTCGGGGCGGTGGCCGTCGAAACGCTCGACTACCTGGTGCGGGACATGCGCAACCCCCCCGGAGGGTTCTACTCCGCCGAAGACGCCGACTCGGAGGGAGTGGAGGGACTCTTCTATGTGTGGTCCTTGCAGGAATTGGTGGAGAGGGCGGGCCCGTCGCGCGGCCGGGAGGTCGCCGAGTGGTTCGGGGCAACCGCAGGGGGAAATTTCGAGGGCGCCAACATTCTGACCCGAAAGAGCGCCCTGGCGCCTGCTCCCGAAGCCGTTCGGAAGGCCAGACAGCGCCTGCTCGAGGTGCGCTCGCACCGGGTTCGGCCGGGCCTCGATGACAAGGTCCTGCCGGCCTGGAACGGCCTGGCCATCCGAGCGTTCTCGGAGGCCGGCGCGGTCCTTGGACGAGACGACTACCTCTCCGAAGCCCGTGCCGCGGCCCGCTTCGTTCTAGGAGAGATGCGAGACCCTCATACGGGACGGCTCTCCCGGGTGTGGGCCAAGGGGAAGCGGGGAGGTCCGGGCTTCCTGGAGGACTACGGGGCGTTGGCCACCGGGCTGTTCGCCCTCTACCAAGCCACCGGGGAAGAAGAGTGGTACGAGGAGGCCGCCGGGCTCACCCGTGCCATTCCGCTCCTGTTCCAAGATCCGTCCGGGGGCTTTTTCGCCACGGGTGACGACGCCGACCGTCTTATCGCCCGGCCCAAGGACCTCATGGACAATCCGTCTCCGTCCGGCAACTCCCTGGCTGCCGAGGCCCTGCTGACCCTCGGCCAGTACAGCGGAGAGGCCGAGTGGTGGTCCCTGGCGGAAGAGGCGGTGCGGGACGGTGCGGTCCTGATGGAGAAGGCGCCCTCGGCGGCGGGGAGCCTCCTGGCGGTGGCCCATGCTCTTGACTCCGGGCCGCGGGAGGTGGCCCTGGTGGGTCCGGAGTCAGACCGATGGGCCCATGAGGTCCGGACTCTGCTCCGCCCGGGACTGGTGCTTGCCCTCGGTGATGGTCCGGGCCTGCGCGGATCGGCGTACGGGGGGGCGGTGCCGCTCCTTTCCGACCGGGGCGAGGCGGGGAGAACGCTCGCCTACGTGTGCCACCGCTTCACCTGCGATGCTCCCCTCGACAACCTCGCCGACCTGAAAGAGGCGCTGCTAGCCTGAGACGGCCATGAGCATCGATCTGCTGCCTCCCAAAGTGGCCGCCTCCCTCCAATCCACCGGAATGCCGTTCAGGGTGGTGGAATGCGACCCTGACTTCGCCGACACCTTCCCCTATTGCGAGAAGTACGGGGTCCCCCTCGAAGACGCCGCCAACACCATCCTGGTGGCGTCAAAGCGTCCCAAGGGCAAGATGGCCGCCTGCGTGCTCCTAGCCACCACGCGGCTGGACGTCAACCACCGCGTGAAGCAGGTGATGGGCGTGTCCCGGCTGTCGTTCGCGTCGGCCGAATTGACCCGGGAGGTGACCGGGATGGAGATCGGCGGCGTGAACCCCTTCGGGCTGGACGGGGACCTTCCCCTGCTCATCGACGCGGCCGTGCTGGAGCGTCCCGAGGTGTTGCTGGGGGCAGGCGTCCGCACCGCCAAGATCTTTGCCCATCCCGGCCTGCTGGAGCGCCTCCCCAACGCCTCGGTGGTCGACGGCCTGGCTCACTCCGCCGGAGCGGCGGGACGGTAGCGACGATGGGCGGTGGCCCTGATCATGGCCCCGTAGCCCACCAAGGCCACCAAAGCGAAGGAAAACCACTGGACGGCGTAGACAAGGTGGGAGCCCTCGTCGTCGAAGATGGGCCGGGCCAGCCGGAGGGGCCAGTCAGACGGGTTGGCTGAGGACTCTTCCAGGTAAACGCCCAGCAGAGGGTGCGGGACATAGCCGTCGAGGACGGACAGATCCACCCGGGCAATGGTGTCCTCGGCTCCCGGCCGGTCCTCGGGACCCAGCGTCGACCGGGGACGGGATGCTCTCACCACCCCGGTGACTTCCACCTCCCCTGCCGGGGGGCCGGCCGCCCTGCGGTCCAACTCGACCGGAATCCACCCCCGATTGACCATGACCGCCCGGCCATCGGCCAAGACCAGCGGGGTGATCACCCACAGACCGGAGCGACCCTCTCTCACCTGGGAGCGGACATACACCTCATAGGCGGCGTCCCACTCACCCCGGGTGACGGCTCGCCGGAACTCAAGGGTGTCTATCTCGGATCCGGCTCCGGCCACCATCGACTCCAGATCCAGAGGATCGGCGGCGTTACGCGCCATACCCACCTGGTTGTCGAGCCTCCTCTCTTCCAGGCGTCGCAGTTGCCAGAACCCGAGATTGACCAGCACAAGGACCAGGGCAAGCACCACCAGATGGGCAACCGCCCACTGCCACCTGCCCAGGAATGAGTAATCCGCCCGTTTTATACGACGATCCCCCTTCCGACCCGGCGAGAGTCGGCAACCGCCTCCATCGATCCGTCGGGGTGAAGTGCGGCGGCGCTGACCCCTCCGAAGTACATGTGGCGTCCGCCGAAGCCGCGGAGAGGGATCTCAAGGCCATCGGTACGGAACCCCTCTTCGTAACGGAGACTCCACCCCTCCGGCGTGCGCTCCACATGGGCGCGGTGGCGCTCCACCGCCTCGGCCAGCGAACATCCGTCCACGATCACCGAGAGCAGCGTGGCCTGCAAAGCGGTGGTGATCCGGTCGGCTCCGGGGGACCCGGCCGCCACCACCGCCCCCGTGTCCCTCCACATGACGGTGGGGGCCATGTTCGACATGAGACGCTGCCCCGGAGGCTGGCCGTGGAACTTCCCGCCGGTCAGCTCAATCTCGCCGAGCGAGTTGTTCATCCACATGCCGCTTCCGCCCGCGATCACTCCGGATCCGTACCCTCCTGACAAGGTGACCGCGCAAGCCAGACCGGAAGAATCCACCGCCGAGATGTTCACTGTGGACGCAGAGCCCAAACCCGCCAGCATCAGTTTCGACATCCTTCCGATCCCCTCCCTCCAATCCCGGGCGCCGTCTATGAGGGTGGAGCGGTAGCCAAGCACCTCCAACTGCGCCTCTATGAGGCTTCGGGGCGACAGCGGCGGCTCCAAGCCCACCTTGGCCAGCATCCCCGCCAGCGCCACCCCGCCCACCGCCGGAGGGGGATTGAGCGCCACGGTCCATCCATCCAGCCCTAGGACTATCGGAGAGCGCTTCCGCACCCGGTACTCGGCCAGGTCCCGCCGGGTGATGATTCCCTCTCGTTCAAGAATGTCGTCGGAGATGTCCCGGCCCAGATCGCCCCCGTACAGCACCTCGGTCCCGTCCGTGGCGATGGCGGACAGGGCGTCCGCCAGGCCGGGTACCCAGATCAACTCGCCGGCCTTGCGTCGTCGGTTCCCGTTGTGAAGAGCCGCTCGGGACTTGGGGTCCAGAGAGAAGATGGGATCGAAGGAGTACTGCAGGTAGTAGTCGGCAACCGAGCCCAGAGGGAAGCCACGCCGAGCATGGTCGAGGGCGGGGGCCACGATCTCTCGCCATGGAGCAGACCCGTAGTCCTTCCATACCGCCCTCATGGCCGCCCAACCTCCCGGAACGGCCACGCTGCCCGGCCCCACTATGGTGTCCACTCCCCCGCCGTACCCGAGGTGCACCGGAACCCCTCCGCTTCCCAACCGGTCGGGATCCAATCCCAGCCCGGGCATCGCCATGGCGCCGTCGTACACCACCGGGGGGTGATCGGGTCCTCCCACCGTCGCGAAGCCCCCCGCACCCGGAGCGATCACCGCGATCTCGGTCACCAGGCCCACCATCATGGCGGCCAGGGCGGCGTCCACCGCGTTGCCCCCTGCCCGGCCCAGGGCCGCTCCGGCCTCGGCACACTTTGGGGAAGGTCCGGAGACCGCCAGTCTCGTCACAGTGGGCAGGCTACACCGATCCGCTCCAAAGAGGCTAGGCCTTGATCAGCCCCTCACTCTCCAACTCCTGGCCCAGTCCTTCGAGAAATGCGTATAGCACTTCCAGTTGGTTCTCCGTGGCGTCCCCAACCGCCTTGTCTATCAGGTCCCGCACCTGCTGGCGTTGAAAGCTGGAGCCGAGAGCCTTGTCGGTGATGAGCACCATCGAACGGCGCCGGTCGACCGGATGGCGTCGACGCTGGACCAACCCGCGCCGTTCCAGGCGGTCAACCAGTTTGGTGATCCCGGCCGGACTCATCTGCAGCTTCTCGGCGAGTTGGCGGGGGCCCATCGGGGCGGAGTAAAGAAGCTCCAATGCCTTGGCGTCCACGTAACTGAGCCCGTAGGACTGCTGATAGTCCACCGCTATTCCGACTCCGGCAGCGGGAATCCTGTTCAGCCAAGCGGCGACGACTTCTTTCTTTTCAGGAAGACCTTGCTTCATTTGTGTGAACTGTAGCACACAGACTCCACTAATTCTGCATAAATCTATACAGAATACAATATACTTTGGCAGAAGATAAGCAGTGGTTTTTTATAAGCATCGCGCCACTATCTGCCATGGTTGACCCATCGGTGCAATGCTCCCGCCCACCGACTCCCGGCGAGTCGATCGGGCCTGTCAGGCGGACCGCCGGTCAGCAGCCATTTCGAAGAGCGTGGCGGCGTCCTTGCCCATGTTGGAGAACCGTTCGTCCTTGGTCTGTCCCCGCAGCCAGCGAATGTATATCTGCTGGAGAATCACGGCCAACTTGAATGTACCGAACACCAGGTACCAGTTCATGTTCGAGATGTCCCGGCCCGACTTCCGACCGTAGCGGAGGATCGCTTCCCGCCGTGTCATGAAGCCCCGGGAGCGGGTCGGCATGGGATCAAGGAAGATCGACTGCTCATCGCGGTCGAACCAGCACGCCATCAGCGTACCGACATCGGCAAACGGATCTCCGCGGGTGCACATGTCCCAGTCGTAGACGGCTACGCATCTTCCCGGGTCCCCGGGATCGACAGCCATGTTGTCCAGCCGCCAGTCATTGTGGAGCAGGGTGGGCGGGAGCGAGGTCGGCATCGTCTCCTCCAACCAGAGGGACAACTCGTCGACCAGCGGATTTGGTTCATGTTGAGCGCTACGCCAGCGTCCCAGCCATCCCTGCATCTGGCGCTGCATGAAGCCCTCCGGATAACCCAGGTCCCCCAGCCCGGCCGAGTCCGGATCCACCGCGTGGAACTCGGCCAGGGTGTCGACGACCACCTCCGAAAGCTTCCGGTTGGCGCCGGGGTCCTCCCCGCCTCCGAACTCCGGGGGGATCGCACCCTGCACCACCACCCCCCGTCGCCGCTCCATGACGAAGAACGGGGCGCCCAGCACCGACTCGTCGTCACAGAAGAGATAAGCGCGGGCTGCCAGGGGAAAGGCGCGCCACAGGTTGGACAGCACCCGGTACTCACGGGCCATGTCGTGCGAGCCCGGCGCGACCGGACCGAGCGGCGGACGGCGGAGGACGTACTCTGTGGTGGGCGTTCGGGGATCGCCATAGACGAGCAGATAGGTGAGGTTCGCCTTCCCCCGCGCGAATTGCCGGACCGTCAGGGGGAGGTCGCTCCCGGGAAGTCGATCACGCAGGTAAGCCGCAATCCGCGCCTCGTCGAACCGCTCATCGGCCCGCACCCGTATCAACTCGGGGGTGATTCCCGCCTCTTTATCCATCAAGGCGACGATACCAAGGCCGTTGCGTTTAGCGGACGCCGACCGGGTGCTCTGTTAGCTCCTGCCGGTGGACCTGACCCGGAGCTGACCGCAGGCGGCGTCTATCTCGCTTCCCCGGGTGTCCCGTACCGTTACGTTCACCCCGCCCTCCCGCAACGCGGCTGCGAAACGCCGGATCGCCTGCGGGGTGGAGGGCATGTCGCTGCTGAGCGGGGTTGGGTTGAGTGCGATCAGGTTGACGTGGGCCCGAAGGCGCCGGGCTATCGGAACCAGCCGGTCGGCCTGGGTACGGTGATCGTTGACGCCCCTGATCATGGTCCACTCCAAAGAGACCCTTCTCCCTTTCTTCTCGAAGAAGTAGGAGGCAGCCGCCTCGACCTCCGACAGGGGATATCTCCGGTTGAGCGGGACCAGCCGGGAACGCAGTTCGTCATCCGCGGCGTGCAGGCTCACGGCCAGGTTGACCGGCCAGGGATCGTCGGCCAGCCGGCGTATCCCGGGCACCACGCCCACGGTGGAAACCGTGAGGGATCGGGCGGACATGCCCATCTCAGCGATCATCAACCCGATTGCCTTCCGCAGCCGGGGATAGTTGGCCAGGGGCTCCCCCATGCCCATGAACACCACGTTGGTCACCCGGGTTGGGGAACTTCGGAGGGGGTGATCTCGGAGAAAGGCGTTGGCGTACGCCACCTGGGCAACGATCTCCCCTGCCTGCAAGTGCCTCTCGAAACCGAACTGTCCAGTGGCGCAAAACGTGCAGGCCAGCGCGCACCCGGCCTGGGATGACACGCACAGGGTGGTGCGGGTCCTGTATCCCATCACCACCGACTCGATGGCCGCTTGGTCGCCGGTCCTGAACAGCCACTTGTGCGTGGCGCCCCGATCGGCGCTCTGATGCTCCTCCACTTCAAAAGGCCACAGCCGGTGCGAGAGAGCGCCCCGTAGATCACCTGGCAGGTTGGTCATGTCCCGGGCGTCCAGCACCGGGTTCCTGTACAGCCACTCCCGGAGTTGGTCGGACCGGAAGGAAGGCTCATCGGCGCCTACCACCTCTGCCAGCCGGTCGGGATCGACCAGATAGGGCGAGCCTTCGGACACAGGCGCAGGCGTCTTCTGGAGGCTCCCTCCTGTCTTCATTAGACCGCGCCGGGGATCAGCGGGTTTCGTCTTGAGAGTCAGACCCGGCTTCGTCGGGATCGGAGTCGGGAGACGGTTCTGCATCGGGATCCTGCTCCGCTTCGGCGGACGTCGCACCCTCGGGTTCCTCGGAGTTGGGCTCGATGATGTGAAAATCAGGCTCGGAGGGCCCCCGTCCGATGGCGATGCGAACACGCTTTCGCATGCTCCAAACCAAGGCGCCGATCCCTCCCACGACCACCGCCATTTTGAAGACTCGTCTCATTATGGGGCATGAGTCTAATGTCCGGGGTGTGGCCATCGACCGGAGATAATCAGGGACCCAGACCATGAAATTCGACTACTACTTCCCCACCCTGCCGCCCACAGCCGCCCCCGAGGCTGCCCGTCGGGCAGCCCGGATCGGCTACGACGGCTTCTTCACCGCCGAGACCAGCCACGAGCCCTTCCTCTCCGGGTGCCTGGCTTCCCATGCCGAGCCCGGACTGGAGATCGGGACCTCCATCACCCTCGCCTTCCCCCGGTCGCCGATGGTCATGGCCCAGCTGGCCTGGGACATGCAACTCGTGGCGGGCGGCAAGTTCCTGCTGGGGTTGGGCACCCAGATCCAACCGCACATCACCCGCCGCTTCTCCACCGAGTGGTCCCGTCCCACCGCCCGGCTGCGGGACTACATCGGGGCGGTGCGGGCGGTGTGGGACTGCTTCCAGAACGGGACCCGGCTTCGATACTTGGGGGAGTTCTACCGGCTCACCCTTATGACTCCCTTTTTCAATCCCGGCCCGAACCGAATGCCGGAGATCCCGGTGTACATCGCCGGGGTGGGGCCGATGCTGAGCCGCCTGGCCGGTGAGGTGTGCGACGGGTTTCACGTCCACCCCTTTCACACCGTCAAGTACCTGGACGACGTGGTGCTGCCCGCCATTGAGGAAGGCGCCGAACAAGCGGGACGCTCTCTCGAGGACGTGGCGGTAACCGCTCCCGTCTTCGTGGTGACCGGCCGCGACAGAAGGAAGATGGAAGGCTCCATCCGGGCCGTGAAGGAACAGATTGCCTTCTACGCCTCCACTCCCAGCTACGCGCCGGTCCTGGACAGCCATGGTTGGGACTTCGGTCCCACCCTCACCGCCATGACCAGGCGGGGAGAGTGGCAGAAGATGGCGGATGTGATCCCCGACGAGGTCGTCCAAGAGGTGGCGGTGGTGGCCCCTGTCTCGGAGCTGGCCGACCGGATCGTCTCCCGGTACTCGGGAAGGCTCCAGCGGGTGGGGATCTACAGCATGGCGGGAGACGCCATCCTCACCGAGGAGGAGTGGACCGTGCTGGCCGCCGAGATAAGGGACTCCTCCAGCCGCTGACGACGTCCTTGCCGGACCGGACGCCCTCTAGGTTTTGAGGTGACAGGTCTCGTTCCAACTGATCATGAGAGGCGCGTGCGGATCGGCCAGGGTTACCGCGGCATTCCCCGGGGGAGAAAAGGGCCCCAGGAAGACGTTTCCGGGAAGCTCGACCCCGGTAATCCAGGAGGCAAATAGGAGAGAAGGCCCGGCGTGAGTGCAGATGACCACCCTCTCGGCCGGTCCCATCTCGGCCGCGATGCTGTTCAAGGCGGCCACCACGCGCCTGCGGACGTCCTCCCATCGCTCTCCTCCGGGTCGGGGCACGTCCTCCCCGTCGAAGTAGCGTCTCATCAAGTCGGGCCATCCCTCCCAGAGTTCCTCCTGGGTCCGGTTGGTCCACTCCCCGTCACCCACCTCTCGCAGCCGCGGATCCGTCTCGACCTCCATCCCGGCCGCCGAGGCGAAAGGCGCCATTGTCTGGGTGCAACGCTGCAGATCGCTTGAGATCAGCCGGTCAGGTCGGAACCGCTCCAGCCTGGGCACCAGCAGGGATGCCTGCCGGGCGCCGGCCTCGTCGATCCGCTCGTCATGCTGCCCGATAAACCGGCCCGTCGAGTTGCCGGCCGTCCGACCGTGTCTTATCAGCATCATCAGCGCCATTTCCCGGCCACCTCCAAATCAGTCTTCGGCGATCCCCGCAGGCCAAGCCTGAGGATCATTGCCCACCCACCCGTCACTGTCCCGTAATCCCTTGCCACTCGGGTCAAGGCTACTGCTTTCACATGGAGCCGCACCCGCACCCGAACCCCCGGGGTCCGTGAAGCGGGAAGTGCTCCACCTCGCCAGGGCATACTTGTAAACACATTCTCTCCTTATTGTCCCGTTTCCCTCGAGAAAGAGGCCCACCATGGTTCGATATGAAGTCGTAGAAGGGCGAGCCACTCTCACCATCGATCAGCCGCATCGCAGAAACCCGCTGTCTGTGAAGACCCTGGAAGGACTGGTCTCCGGCACCCGCCGGGCCCTGGAGGATCCCGAGGTGCGGGTTCTCGTCTACACCGGCTCGGGGGAGCAGGCTTTCTGCGCCGGGGCGGACCTTGACGGGGGGATGTTCGACGATCCCGTTGGATTCCACCGGCAACGGGGCGCCCTGGCCGATCTGTTCAGATTGATGATCCGGGGAGGAAAGCCCACCATCGCGAGAGTGAACGGACATGCCCTGGGAGGAGGCTTCGGACTCATGTGCGCCTGCGACATCGTGATCTGCGTCGAGGACGCCAAGCTGGGCACTCCCGAGGTGAGGGTCGGGGTCTGGCCGATGCTCATCTCGGCGGTTCTCGCCCGGACCATCCCCCGCCGAGCGTTGCTCGAGATGATGATGACCGGCAGGTTGCTTAACCCGGCCGAAGCGCTTGCGCTGGGGGCGGTCTCCCGGGTGGTGGAACGGGATCGGCTCGATCAAACGGTGTCGGAGACGGTCCGGTCGGTGACCGCCCAGAGCCCAGCCGCCCTCCAAATCGGGAAGGACACCTTCTGGATGGTGAACGACCTGGGGATAGACGCCGCGCTCGACTTCCTGGCGGGAGGGCTCACCGCAACCCTCATGTCCGAGGACGCCTCCGAGGGCATCAGCGCATTCCTGGAGAAGCGACCGGCGGCCTGGTCGGGAAGGTAGCTTTGCCCCCGCCCGATCGGGCTCTGCGAAGGCTTTACCATTGGGGAATCTATGCCTGAGTGGAACGAGATTCTGGTCATTCTGGTGGTGGCGATGGTGGTTTTCGGCCCGCACCGGCTACCCGAGATGGCCCGGAAGGCAGGGAAGATGATGGCGGAGTTCAGGGTGGCCGCCCGGGAACTCCGGGAGGGGATCGAGAAGGAACTGGCAGTGGAGGAAATGAAGCAGGTGGCCCAGGACGTGGTCACGCCCACCAAGGAGGCGGCCTCGGAGTTACAGAAGTCTCTTGCGGATTCGGAGAAGGCGTTGAAGGAGACCTCCACCCCGCTCGCTCGCCCCACCGACACCCAGCCCGGAGCCGAACGCGCAGAGGAGCAGGAGGCAGCCGACGATCAGGGGGCCGAACCCGCCGGGTTAACGGAGGAGCCAGAGGGATCCGCCGGAGATGCTGACACCCCACCGGATCCGGAACCGTCCGCCTCCCGCCGCCCATGACGGACGAGAGTCGCCAGTCCATTCTCTCTCATCTCAACGAGTTGCGCTGGCGACTGGTCAAGTCGGCGGTGGCCATCCTGATCGGATCGGTGATCGCCCTGATCTTCGGCAATTTCATAAAGGACATCCTCCAGCTTCCCTATGACCGCGCCTTTCCCGGCGAGGAGAACACCCTGCAGGTTCTGGCGCCCACCGAGGAATTCTCCGTACTCATGAAGATCGCCTTCTTCGGCGGAGCGGTGTTGGCGAGCCCCGCTGTCATCTACCAGATATGGATGTTCATCAATCCGGCCCTCACCCGGCGGGAGAAGAAGTGGGCGATACCAATCGTGATCTCCTGCACGGTCCTGTTCTGCCTGGGAGTGGCCGTGGGCTATCAGACCATGGGCCGGGGGCTCGCCTTCCTGTTGGGGATTTTCGACGACGTGGCGAACAACCTCCGATTAACCGACTACTTCTCCTTTTCAATCCGGTTCCTGCTGGCGTTCGGCCTTTCGTTCCTGTACCCGGTGTTCCTGTTCACCGCCGCCGCCGCCAACGTGGTTACCTCCAAACAACTGGCCCGGGGCAGGAGATGGGCGGTGCTCCTGGTGGTGACCGGCGCCGCCATCATCACCCCGACTGGAGATGTGCTGACTCTGGCCATGCTGTCGGTTCCGCTGTACGCCTTCTATGAGATCACCTACTGGCTAGTCCGGTTGGTGCTGAGGAAGTGAGCCGCGCGCCGGTCAGCCGCCAATTCCTGGAAGCCCTGCCATTCGATGCCGACCCATTCCAGGCCGAGGCGGCCGAGGCGCTCGAAGACGGCCTCAACATCGTTGTGACCGCTCCCACCGGAGCGGGAAAGACCCTGGTGGCCGAGGTCGCAATCCACCTGGCCCTGGCCAAGGGGCTGAGGGCCTTTTACACCACCCCCATCAAGGCTCTTTCCAACCAGAAATACAAGGACCTCTGCAACCAGTACGGGCAGGAGAGGGTCGGCCTCCTGACCGGGGACAACGCCATCGGAGGCGGTGCTCCCATTGTGGTGATGACCGCCGAGGTGCTCCGCAACATGCTCTACACCAACCCCGAGGAACTGGCCGGCGTGGGAGTGGCGATCCTGGATGAGGTGCATTACCTGGCGGACCGAGCCCGCGGAGCGGTGTGGGAGGAGATAATCATTCACGCACCACCACGATTGCAGATGGTGTGCCTCTCGGCCACCGTCTCCAATGCCTCCGAGTTCACGGGATGGGTCACCCGGTGCCGGGGCGAGACTCGACTGGTGAGGGCCGTGCAAAGACCGGTCCCGCTCCGTGACCTGTACGCAGTCCGGGATCGCTGGGGGCCCCAACACATGCGACTGCTCCCCACCTTCGTGCAGGCGGACGGGAGGAAGAAGCCCAATCCTCGCATCTCCTCGCTGCTTTCCAGCGGGCGTAACCGGCGCCGGTTCGCGGCGCCGCGACGCGCCCAGGCGGTGGAAGCCCTATCCGATGAGAACCTTCTCCCCGCCATTTACTTCATTTTTTCCCGGGCCGGTTGCGAGGCGGCTGCCGCGTCGGTGAGGAGCGCCGGCATCCGGCTTACCGCCGATGAGAACCGCCGGGTAATCCGCCGGGTCGCCGAAGCCCATACCGCCCATCTTTCCGAGGCGGACCTGGGGGCACTCGACTACGCGGGATGGGTGGACCGCTTGGAAGCCGGAGTCGCCGCCCACCACGCCGGCATGGTCCCCGCCTTCAAGGAGGCGACCGAAGAACTGTTCGCCGCCGGTCTGCTGGGAGTGGTCTTCGCCACCGAGACCCTCGCACTGGGAATCAATATGCCGGCCAGGACGGTGGTGCTCGAATCGCTGACCAAATTCACCGGAGAGACCCATCAGCCACTGGAACCGGGAGACTACACCCAGCTCACCGGCCGAGCCGGTCGACGAGGAATAGACACCGAGGGATTCGGAATAGTGCTCTATTCGCGCTACGTCCGGTTCCAGGAGGTCGTCAAAGCCGCGGGTGCAGGCGCGCACCCGCTGGTGTCCAGCTTCCGCATCACCTACAACATGGTCGCCAACCTGGTCTTCAACTATCCCGCCGAGCGGGCCTCGGACCTGCTCTCGGCATCCTTCGCCAACTATCAACAGTCTTCCCGCTTGCAGGCGGAGAAGCGCCTGTCCGAAGGGCTGTCCCGCAAACTCGACCAGGAAGAGCGGGCCAGCCTGTGCGAACGGGGCTCGGTGTCCGACTACCTGGAACTGCTCGGCCAGGGCAAGACCAGACGCGGCAACTGGTTCGAGACTCTGAGAATCGGCGACGTATTCGAGATTCCCTCGGGACGCCGCTCGGGTCGCTACGTGGTGGTGCGACGACTCGCCCGACGTTCCAAGGCGCCCCGGGTATTGGCCGTGTCCGAGTCGGGAAACGCCCTGTCGATGGTGTCCCGGGACCTGGTGGAGGGCACCGTCCGGATGGGGCACATCGACGTACCCAACCGGCGGCGCTCCGACGGCCGGGCTCTCCACCGGGAGATGGCCGCACAGCTGCGCCGCCTCCCATCCAAGTACAGAGCCTCCCCACAATCGGTGCGCGACTCCAGGCTGCGCGACCATCCGGTGGCCGACTGCCCCGATCTGGCGATCCATCTTCGCCATGCACGGCGAGCGATCCGGACCCGCAGGCGGTTGGCTCATCTCCAGTCGGGCGACGACTGGGCCACAGAGGGCCTTCAAAACCGTTTCAAGGCGGTCCGGACGCTGATGGAGGAGTGGGGATACCTCTCGGGATGGGACGTCACCCCGGCGGGAGACCGCCTGAGGCTCATCTACAACGAGCGGGACTTGCTCGTCTCCGAAGCGGTCGCCAGAGGACTGTTCGGGGGCCTGAACCCCGCGGAGACGGCCGCGCTCGGTTCAGCCTTCGTCTACGATCCGCGCAACTCCTCTCCCCCCTCCGGCTCCTGGCCCACCGCCCGACTGGCGGACCGCTGGGACAGACTCGTGGAGTTGTGCGAAGAATTGAACCGCGCCGAGTCATCCCGCCAGATCGAACCCACCAGGTTTCCCGAGCCCGGCTGCGGCGGCGACATGTACCTCTGGGCGCACGGTGCCTCTTTGACCGATCTGGTGGAGGGCGGTCAGACACCGGGAGACTTCGTGAGGACCGCCAGACAGCTGGTCGATCTGTTGAGGCAACTGCGCGACGCATTCCCCCAGGTCTCGGGATCCGCCCGGGCCGCTCTCCGGTGTATCGACCGTGGAGTGGTAGCCGCGCATCTCAGCAGATAGGCGACAGGAAAGGGGAATAATCCCCTCAGAGAACCACCTTCCAAAATACAGAGTGGGGATATGTCAACATCGGCGGTGATGGCGATCTATACTTGCGCTCCGATCCGAAGGGCCTTGAACGCTTTACCGCTGGGAGTCAACTGTCGCTGTGAGAAACCAGTCCGCCTTTGAACAGGACTTCGATGACGAGGACCTCGACTCCGACCTCGGAGACGACTACGAACCCGATGGAAACTTCAGGGAGGACTCCCAGGACGAGGACGAATCCGAGGCCGATGACGAGCTCTCGGGGCTGGAGGGCGAGGAACTCAACATGGTGGAGGAGGGAGTGTCGGGTGAATTGCTCACCTCGGAACAAGCCATGGAGGTGGCGGGGATCCGGCGGGCGGAACTCTCAATCAACCCGGACGACCACGCCATCCGCCAGAACGAGTTCCTGTGCGAATCGTGCTTCCTGGTGAAGAGGATCACCCAAAAATCCTCCCCCCGGTCCAAGATCTGCATCGATTGCCGTTGACCTCCCCCAACCGCCTTTCCGTCCATGGCCGCGTCAGGACTGGGGCGGGCGCCGCCCAGTGGCCGTTACGCTTCCCACGGAAGGACCGGAAAGGATGAACCCGATACCCGGTGTAGGGGTGGTGATCGTAGACGACCAGCACAGGCTGCTGGTGATCCAACGGGGCGACGGCGTGGGAAGAGGCCTGTGGGCGGTCCCCGGAGGGAAAGTCCGATGGGGCGAGACCTGGCGGGAGGCCGCCCGGCGGGAGGCCCGGGAGGAGACCGGACTGGAGGTGAAGGTAGGTCCCGTCATCTGGACCGGAGAGTCGGTCGGGCCCGGTCAGCCGCCCGAATGGCACTTCTCCCTGGTTGACTTTGAGTGCGAAGTGGTGGGAGGGGACCTTCGGGCCGGCGATGACGCAGCCGACGTTCGCTGGGTCCCCATCGCCGAAGTCAGAGACTACCCCCTGGTGCCCACCATGTTCTCTTTGCTGGAGGTGCTGTGAAGGCTCCGGCCGGGACTGTGATCTTCGACCTGGACGGAGTGATCTACCTCGGGGATGCGGGCGTTGAGGGCGCGAGGGAAGCCTTGACCGCCATCGAACAGCGGGGCTACCGGGTGCTGTTCTGCACCAACAACTCGAGCCGCACTCCATCGGCCACCGCCCAGAAGATCCGGCGGGCCACCTCCTATCCGGCTCGCGTCGACCAGGTGTTCACCTCAGCAATGGCGGCCGCCCGCCTTCTGGCCGCAGACCGCCCCCCTTCCCTGGTGCTGGGTGGACCGGGAATAGTAGAGGCTCTCGAAGGGGTGGGGGTGAGAGTGGTGACAGACTGGCGGGAAGCGAGAGCCGCGGTGGTGGGGTTCGCCGCGCATCTCTCATATGACCTGTTGCGAGATGTCTGCCAGGCGGTGTGGGGGGGCGCCGAACTGATAGCCACCAACACCGACCCGAGTTTCCCCACCGATAAGGGAACCTGGCCGGCGGCCGGCGCCATAGTGGCGGCGGTGCAGTACGCAACCGGTCAGGAGGCACTGGCTGCGGGAAAGCCGCACCAACCCATGATCGCCCTTCTCCGGGAACATGTCTCCGGGGGACCGGTGATCATGGTGGGAGACCGAGCCGAAACGGACTTGCAAATGGCGGCCAACGCCGGCTGGCACTCGGTCCTAGCCCTCAGCGGCGTTTCCAAGCGCCCGCCTGCGAGTCCCTCACCCGACGCCGTGGTGGAATCAATTGCGGAGTTACCAACCCTCTTGGACCATCTGGCGACACAGGCGACATAGCCGGGAGTAGCCGTCCCCACCATGCCACTCCCGTTTTCTCGCGAAAACTGCCCCTAAAGCGCGAAAACCGGGGGGATGGGCCCTCCCCCGCCACCACCACCGAGCCCGAGAATCGCGAAAAGGCAGCCTGCTTCACGGCAGTTCTGGACTATCTCTGACCTGAGACTTCACGGTTCGGGGTGAGCTCTAAACCCCGGGACCGCCAGGTATTTGTTTGCAGCACTAACAGTGTGGGCAAGGTCAACGGAGAGGTCAACCGCAGAGAGTAGGTTTATTTCCCAACCTGACTCTCGTTGCCGTCAACGCAATAGCTTGGTGGTGGATTTGCGGCGACGGCGGCGAGGTGTTCTGATGGGTAGGGGGCGTCGACTGTCCGGCGACGGAGGTTGTAGGACATACTCCCCCTGAGGGGCCTGTTGGACTTCCCAGTCTTCATCATGCACCCGATGGTGACACCGGCTGCACAACAGGACAAGGTTGTCGATGTCGGTCGGACCCTCGGCCGCCCAATGGACGATGTGATGCGCCTGGCACCAGGCCGGATCGGCCCCGCACCCGACACATCCCCGGTCTCGGGCGATCAGAGCCATCCGTTGCGCAGGGGTGGCGGTCCGTCTCCCCAGCCCCACCCAGAGAGGCTGTCCCCGGGAGTTGAAGATGGCGGGAAGGATGCGGGCCTGGCAGGCCAAGTCTTTGAACACCTCCACCGGCATGGGTGTGCCGTCCCCGAGGCGAGCGTCATGGATCTGGCGCAACCCGATGTCGTAGTCCGCGATGAGAAACAGAGTGGTGATAGGCGCTTTCTTGCGGGCGTCCGGTCGGCAGATCAGGTCCGCCAGGGCGTCGGCCATCCGCTGTTCGGTCGAGGGGCGATGGTCTGGATCCTCTTCCCGCCACAACTCTCGGGTCTTGGCCGCCAGGGCGGTCTTCACCCGTTCCCCGGTAACCGGGTCGAACTCGGCGTGCAGCACGGTCATGCCGTCTCCCCGAGCCACCCTGATCCAGGCCTTGCGATTCCGGCGCTGCTTCTTCAGCGTCGACATACCGTCGTCTTCGGATCGTTCCTGCTCGTGTTGGCGGGCCGTACGGACGAAAACGTCCACCGGCTGCGAAGACGCCTTGTCCACCAACTCCTCCTCATCGATCTCGACCCGCCCCGCGGCGTCGGCGATGATCTGGGCATGGTCGAATGTGATCTCGCCCTTGCGGAAGGCATCCGATGTAACGGGCAAGTCCTTCAGCTTGCCGGCGGTCTCCACCTCCTTTCGCGACTTGCCGGTCGACTGGCCGGACTGCTCGCGCACGGTCTTCTCCGTCAAACCCTGCCCCCTCCGAAGCACAAGCTCCGCAGCCGCCTCCACCCGCACCGCCTTGGCTTGCGACTCGACCCGGCTGGCCGAACGCATACGCTCCTCCAACTCTTCCACGGTGGCATCCTTCACAGGTGCGGAAGGCAAGACCACCAGCACCCGGTGAGCCGACAAACCGTTCGATCTGTGCTTATCCATGTTCTCCACTTTACAACAGGGGTGTGACAGAACTACTGCTATATAGCATCAACCATCCTACAAATCCCCCACACTGCACACCCGGCTCCAAGATCCGTGCAGACTCAGTTGAAAGGGTGACCTTCGCTCCCTCGGATCCGGCCAGCGCCGATCGAACCCCGGGGTTGAACAAAGCGGTCGGGGATGCCCAATACGCCCAGCATTACTACCGTTTAAGGGCATGGCGGACCAGAAGACGTTCGAGCAGGACGTGGCGGAGTTGATTCCTCAGCTTTATGGAATGGCGCTCCGCCTGGCCCGCAACCGCCCCGACGCCGAGGACCTGGTGCAAGAGGCCCTGTTGCGGGCCTACCGGGGCTACCACACCTTCCGTGCGGGGACCAACCTCAAGGCCTGGCTGTTCCGGATTCTCACCAACACGTTCATCAACGAGTACCGCAGACGGTCTCGCCGGCCCCGCGAGACGGAATTGGACGAGAGTACCGAGGTTTCTCCCTATCCGTCTCATTCGCACTCCCGCTTCCAGTCCTGGGCCAAAGCGCCCGAGGACCACCTGATCGAGCAGATATTCGAGTCGGACATCGTGGAGGCCATCGAAGACCTTCCCGTCATCTTCCGCATGCCGGTGCTGTTGGCGGATGTGGAGGGCCTGTCGTACAAGGAGATAGCCCAAGCTCTCGATCTTCCCATGGGAACTGTCATGTCCAGGCTCCACCGGGGAAGAAACGCGCTCCGAAAAGCGTTGTGGGAGTATGCAAGCAAGCGGGGACTGACCCCCTCGGAGGTTCCTTGTGTCTAAAGAGTGCCGCCAGACCATCACCTACATCTACAGATATGTCGACGGTGAGTTGGAGGTCGAGACGGAGCACCGACTGGTCAACCACTTCAGCTACTGTCCGCCTTGTAAGAACATAGAAATCGTGGAGCGCCGCGTCCGCTACACCATCAGGCACCACCTCACCGAGGAGGTGCCTGAAGTCTTTATGGAGCGACTCAGGGGGCGACTGGCCATAGAGAGGCAACGCTTACGCCACCGGTGAGAGGGGGTAGTCTATGGTGTCCATGAGTCGGCATAGGTGGACAACCCTGGCTTTGGTCGCAATTCTGGCCTTGGGAGTTGCATTACCCGCCCTGGCGGAGGAAGAGACCGTCAAAGCCGGAGGAGGAGAGGCAGAACCGGCAGAGATCGTCCCGGGAGTAGTGGTAGAGGAATCCGCCCCCGCAGAGGCGGTCGCCGATTGGACCTACCGCTACCTCGTACCCACCTGTCTGGCGCTGGCCCTGATCATCTGCGTTCTGACAGTGGTGCTTTATTTCACCAGGGTGGTCAGGTCCCGGTACAAGTCGGTTAGTTGACCGAAGCCGCGCTTCCTCCTGGGGTCGACGAGTCCTCCACCCCGAACGGCGATCCCCGGCGCCTGGTCCAGCTATTCGCCGAGATAGGCAAACGGGTCGAGTTTCCCTCCGGACCCTTGGTGATCGCCCTCTCGGGGGGCGCCGACTCGGCGGCGGCCGCGTGGCTTCTGGCCCGCGAAGACCGAGTGGCTAGAGCCGTCCACGTCAACCATTCCCTTCCCCACTCCTCCAGAATGGCGGACGCCGCCCGGGGCATCTCCACAAAGTTGGGAATGGACCTGGCGGAGGTCTCGATCAGCCCCGGCGCCGAAAGCGAGGACGCCTTGCGCACTGCCCGCTACGAGGCCCTGGCCGACCACTCGAGACCGGATGAGGTGGTCATAACCGCCCACACCGCCGACGATCAGGCCGAGACGGTGCTGCACAACCTGCTGCGCGGGGCCGGCCTGGACGGGATGGCGGGCATCCCCCCGCGCCGGGGCCGGTTCCACCGTCCCCTCCTGGGCGTATGGCGTTCGGAGACCCGTGAGTTGGCCACTCTGAGCGGTCTTCCGTGGGAGGACGACCCCCAAAACGACGATCCCCGGTATCTCCGCAACCGCATCAGGCGTCGCCTCATCCCCCAACTGGAGGCCGAATACCAACCGCGGCTTCGCGAAGCACTGGTAAGGATGTCGTCTCTCGCCGGCGCCGACCTCTCCCATCTGGAGTCACTCGCCGCCCTAACGCCCATCCGTATGTCCGCCGACGGAACGGCGGAGCTTTCCTGCGCCCGGCTGGCCGAACTCCCGCCGCCCATCTCGTCGCGGGTGGTGCGGCAGGCGCTGCGACGGGTGCGGGGCCCTCACGCCGGCTCGGAGGCCGAAGTGCAGCGGGTGATGGAAGTGGCCCGGGGGAGGACCCGGCGTACCGAACTCGAAGGCGGAGTCACCGTGACCCGCTCCGGCGACCGGTTGCTGTTTGTCCGAGGCGGCTAAGGTGGAGTAGGTCTCGATGGATTCGATTAGTCCCTTCATCTCCGGTGAGCAAATCGCCGTTCGCCTACAGGAGATGGGCAAACGGATTACCGCCGACTACGAGGGCCGGGACCTGTTGATCGTGGGAGTCTTGAAGGGCACTTTCATGGTGATGGCCGATCTTGCCCGCCAGATCAAGCTTCCCACCCAATTCGACTACATGGCGGTCTCCTCATATGGCGCCGCCACCAAGACGTCGGGGGTGGTGCGGGTGCTGAAGGACCTCGAGCAGGAGATCGCCGGGCGCCATGTGCTGATTTGCGAGGATATAGTCGACTCGGGACTCACTCTCAACTACCTGATGAAGAGTCTCCGGGTGCGGGGGCCCGCCTCCCTTGAGATCGCCGCCCTTCTGTTCAAGGAGGGCATCCAGCGGGTACCGGTCGACGTCAAGTACGTGGGCTTTCGGATAGGCCCGGAGTTCGTGGTGGGCTACGGGCTGGACTACGACGGCAAGTACCGGAACCTGCCCTATGTGGGTATCCTGACCCAGTCCTAGGTGATTATGTCCCAGGGCGGGATAACATTAAAGCTGGTAGGCCCCCAGACTTGCCTACCATGATGCCTAACCAATTACGCCTCCCGCCTACCACCACTTTTTTCGAAGAAGAGCCTTAAATTGCGCCGCAGCCTCCGCATCCTCCTCATCTACGGTCTCTTGATCCTCACGATGGCTCTGGTTTTCCAGAATTTCGGGAGCGACGACGATCCCGCCCGGGAGATAACCACCGGGGAATTCCTGGCCGCCGTTGAGGCGTCTCAGGTCGAGTCGGTGTTGATTCTCACTCGGTCGCTGGAGGCCAGGGGACGCTATGTCGGCTCCACCGCTCCACCGGGACAGTACGACTTCGCGGCGAAGTACCCCGAGGGCTATGAGGGCCAACTGGCCGAGATACTCGATGACCGAGGGGTGCAATACGACACCGACCACGAACCCCCCGGACCCTGGAGCGTGCTGGTGGGAATGCTGCCCTGGCTGCTCCTGATCGGGTTCATGGTCTTCATCTTCATGCAGATGCAGAGATCGGGCAACCGCATCATGCAGTTCGGAAAGACCCGAGCCAAGATGGTGAAGAAGGACAACCCCGACGTCACCTTCGAGGATGTGGCCGGCCTGGAGGAAGCCATAGAGGAGTTGGGCGAGATAAGGGACTTTCTGGCAGACGCCGACAAGTTCCGGGCGATGGGCGCCAAGATTCCCAAGGGCGTCCTGCTGTTCGGTCCTCCCGGCACGGGCAAGACGCTCTTGGCCAAGGCGGTGGCGGGCGAGGCCGGCCGGCCGTTCTTTTCCATCTCCGGGTCCGACTTCGTCGAGATGTTCGTCGGAGTGGGCGCCAGCAGAGTCCGTGACCTCTTCGAACAGGCCAAGCAGAACAGCCCCGCCATCATCTTCATAGACGAGATCGACGCGGTGGGCCGCCACCGGGGCGCCGGACTGGGAGGAGGGCACGACGAGCGGGAACAGACCCTCAACCAACTCCTGGTGGAACTGGACGGCTTCGACACCAACACCGGAGTCATCGTGATCGCCGCCACCAACCGTCCCGACATTCTCGATCCGGCTCTTCTCAGACCCGGACGCTTCGATCGCCAGATCGTCATCGACTCCCCCGACATCAAGGGGCGCCAGGCCATCCTGGAGGTCCATTCCCGCGGCAAGCCGCTCAACCCCGAAATAGACCTGGAAGTCCTGGCCCGGCGCACTCCCGGTTTCACGGGCGCCGATCTGGCCAACCTGATCAACGAGGCGGCTCTGCTGGCGGCTCGTCGAAACCAGGAAGAAGTGGGGATGGAGCAGTTGGAGGAGGCCATCGACCGGGTGATCGCCGGGCCTGAACGCAAGGCCCGGATCATGTCCGACGACGAGAAACGGCTGATCGCATTCCATGAGACCGGCCACGCCCTGGTGGGATGGGCTCTTCCCATGGCCGACCCGGTGCACAAGGTGACAATCGTCGCCCGCGGTCGATCCCTGGGTCACACCCTGGCGCTCCCCACCCGGGATAAATACCTGGTCAAGCGATCGGAACTCCTCGACAAGCTGGCCATGCTCCTGGGAGGAAGAAGCGCCGAGGAACTCATCTACGCCGACCCCACCACCGGTGCCACCGACGACATCGAGAAAGCCACCACCATAGCCCGGCGGATGGTCATGGAGTACGGCATGAGCGACCAACTCGGTCCGATGCAATACGGCAGGCCCGGCGGAGAGGTATTCCTGGGCCGCGACTACAACCGGCAACCCGATTACTCCGACCAACTGGCCGCCGACATCGACGACGAGGTCCGCAAGCTCATCAGGGTGGCGCACTCCGAGGCGCGCCAGATCCTGGCGGCCCACCGCCCCGCCCTGGACAGGATGGTGGAGGCCCTCCTGGAAAAAGAGACGCTTGACGCAGACGACATCGAAGGGGTATTCCACGACGTACCGAAGTGGGAGGCAACCGACACCCCCGAAATGCGCCTCCATCCACCACCGGGCATCTCGTCCGGCGATCCCGGAAGAGAGAGGGTGGCCGCCGCCAGCCGAAACGACCAGTCCCGGTCCTCTTAGCCCGTATCATGCCGGCCGGCTTTCTCAAACCCCGAGGCTTCAGGTGGATTATCACCTCCCGCTTGGCGGTGAGCGAGCGACTGGGCGGACAGGGAGTGACACATCGCAAGGTGCGACGTCAACAGGAAGTGCTGTGGCTCCAACAGGAAGCCGGGATCACCGACGTGGTCAGCCTCCTCGCCAACAACCAGAACATCAAGGTCTACCGGGAGTGCGGCTTCGGAGCCCATCGGGTTCCCGTCGGGTCCGAGGTGGAGGAGACCGAACGCCGCTCTCTATACGACAAGCTCGCCGAACTGCTGAGTGACCCCGACGCCAAGATCCTGGTGCACCGGGACGTGATCGATGAAGACCTCGGAGGACTAATGAGCGGCTTTCTGGTGGACTCCGGACTGATCCCCGATCCGGTCAGGGCGGTCACCATCATCGAACAGATCCTGGGTCGCCCGATCGGTGCCAGAGGACGTTCGCTGGTCCCGAATTACCTCTCCGGAGAGTGAACACCCGCCTCCGCCTGGCGGTGATCGGGCCAGGTCGCGCCGGTGGCGCATTGGCGATCGCCGCTCGGGCAGCCGGGCACTCGGTTGAGACGGTGGCGGGTCCTTCCGGCGCCATCCCTCCGGCGCTGGCGGAAACCCGGGTGAAGCAGGTCGGCAGGCTGTCACCCTGTGACCTGCTGCTCTTAGCCACGCCCGACGATGTCATCGAGGAGACCGCTCTCCGTCTGGCATCCGATCCCCCTCCGGCAGGTGTGGCCGCGCACCTCTCCGGATTCGCGTCCCTTGCCCGGCTGGAGGCGTTGGAGCGAGCCGGTCTGGAGGTCGGGTGTCTTCACCCCTTGCAGACTCTCCCCTCCCCCCAGCGTGGCGCAGCCGCCCTGGCGGGGTCGACTGCTGCGATCACCGCCCGATCGGAGAAGGCGGCCGCACTGCTGCGGTCATTCGCCCAGAGCCTGGGAGTCTCCAGTTTCTGCCTGGAAGACCGCTTCAAGCCTCTCTACCACGCCGGAGCCGCCACCGTCGCCCTGGGAGTGGCCACCGCCCTGGGGGTGGCCGCCGACCTGTTCGAGGCGGCCGGCGTCTCCTTCTCCCAATCCAGGGGCCTCGCCACCCGGGTGTTGGAGAACTGCTTCGAGATGGGACCCGACCATGCTCTCACCGGTCCGGCGGTACGCGGGGACCAGGGCACCATTGCAGGACATCTGAGAGCCGCCGAGGCTGTCTCTCCCGAGCTTGCCCACCAGTATCGGCTGCTTGGACGTACAGCCGCCCATAGGGCCGGCCACCGAGGAGAGTCCTTTGAGGCCAACAACGACCGGTCGGCGGGCGGGTCCCTGCCATGAGGGTCGTCTCGACCTTCTCCGAGGCGCGGTCCGCAGCCACGGAGGTGTATCACCGGTCCGGCGGCGAGGAGGGGCCGGCGGCGATCGGGTTGGTGCCCACCATGGGGTTCCTTCACGAGGGTCACCTGTCCTTGATCTCGCAGGCACGTCGGGAATGCAGGGTCGTGACGATGTCCCTGTACGTCAATCCACGACAATTCAACGTGTCCTCGGACTTCGACCGCTATCCCCGAAGTTTCGAGCGGGACTCTCAGTTGGCTGCCCAGGCGGGCGTGGATGTCCTGTTCGCTCCGTCCACCTCGGAGATGTACGAACCCAGCGAGTCCACGTCCATCCAGCCGGGCCGGGTGGCCAGGACCATGGAGGGCCCGGGACGCCCCGGTCACTTCGAGGGAGTGGCCCTGGTGGTGACCAAACTCCTGGCCGGCCTGGGGGCACAGAAGGCCTATTTCGGGCGCAAGGACGCCCAGCAATTGACCATGATCCGCAGGATGGCGCGCGATCTCCGGTTCCCGATCGAGATAGTCGGCTGCCCGACCATCCGGGAGAGCGACGGGCTGGCGCTGTCCAGCCGGAACGTCCTGATGTCCGCTCAGGAACGCGAAGCCGCCCTGGAAATAAGCCGGGGACTGTGGGCCGCTGCCCTGGCCGCCGAAGGCGGAGAGCGTTCGGCCGAAGGCCTTTGCCGTGAAGTGACCGCATCCGGAGACCGCGTGGCATGGGAATACGTAGAACTGGCCGACCAGGACGACGCATCCTTGCTCGACACCCTCGACCGCCCTTCCTTCCTGGCGGCGGCCGCCTCGGTGGGAAAGGTGAGGCTGATCGACAATCTCTTTTTCGACACCAGGGGCGGCCATCTGGCCGTCGATCGGGGAATCGTTCTGGAAAGCCCTAGTCTCCTGTATCGGTGAAGGGCATGCGTTTAGCAGTGGACATCGGCAACACCCAGACCGTGATCGGGGCCTACCGCGGCCGATCCCTGGAACACCGCTGGCGCATCTCGACCGAGACTTCACGCACCACCGACGAGTACCGCATCCTCCTCTCCGGGCTTCTCTCCGGCATCCCCCTACCCCTGGATGGAGCGGCGCTGTCCAGCGTGGTGCCCACCGCCGTCCCCGCCATACGCCCGGTGCTGACCGAGATGGTGAACGGGCCCCTGGTGGTGGTGGGGCCCGGAACCCGCACCGGCATGGAGATTCGCATCGACAACCCCCGGGAGGTCGGCGCCGACCGGGTAGCCAACGCCATCGGCGCGGTGGAGTTGTACGGCGCCCCCGTACTGGTGGTCGACTTCGGAACAGCCACCACCGTGGATGTGATCGACGCCTCGGGCTCCTACTGCGGCGGCGCCATCGCTCCCGGGATACAGGTGGCCGGAGACGCCCTGGCCGCCGCGGCCTCGGCGCTCCGGAGAGTGGAACTGACCCGGCCCAACCGGGCCACCGGGCGCAACACCACAGAAGCCGTTCAGAGCGGACTGGTGTTCGGATGGGCCGGTCTGGTGGACGGCCTGGTAAGGCGGATCTGCGCCGAAAACAGGCTCGGGGCTCTGCCGGTGGTGGCGACCGGGGGCCTGGCGAGGCTGCTAGGGCCGGTCTGCGAGACGATCACGGACATAGAAGACGACCTCACCCTGGGAGGATTGTTGCTCGTGCTCGAGCTGAATTCTTAATCCCCCTCCAGTTGACATACCTCCCGATACCGTCTATTATTTCACCCACAAACCAAACCACCTGCCGGCCTTCCCCGTCCCCTCCCGGAAGACCGGCGGGAAGCCTGCCCGCCCTCCACCCCTCCCGGGGCGGCAGGCACTCAACCGGCCCGCCCTCCCTCCCCTCCCGGGGGCGGGTCGGTTACTTTTGTATGGGCGCGACTCTCATGCTTTCATTCTTCACGTAATCGTCTACTAGGTTGATGCTCAATGGACAATGAAGGCACCACACAGCCGGATCCGGGATCGGCGGGCCTGTGGGAGAAGGTGGTACGGAAACGCCTCGGAGACCTGGAAGACCTGTCGGCGCGGGACGTGGACGTATGGCCCGCAAGGTTCGAACGGACCCACTCGGCCCGGGAGATCCGGGAGTCTTACGGACACCTCGAAGCCGACGCCAGGACCGGACGGACAGCGGCGGTGGCAGGGCGGGTCCGGCTGGTCCGCGACTTCGGACGGCTGGTGTTCATCACCCTTTCGGATCAAACCGGCGACCTGCAACTCTTTATCTCCGGTGACGAACTGCCGGATGAGTCCGCGGATTTGCTGTCCCACCTGGATCTGGGTGATTGGGTGGGCGCCAGCGGGGAGGTGCTCACCACCCGGCGGGGGGAACTCTCCATCGGGGTGGAACAACTGACGCTTCTGGCCAAGTGCCTTGCCCCGCTACCCGAGAAGTGGAAGGGTCTGAGGGATGTCGAGCAACGCTCCCGGCACCGTCACCTGGACCTGGTGGTCAACCCCGACAGCCGGCACACCTTCGAGATCCGGTCCGCGGTGGTGGCGGAACTCCGCAACCAGTTCCACCAGCGGGGCTTCCTGGAAGTGGACACTCCCATCCTCACCTCCCGGGCTGCGGGCGCCGCCGCCCGTCCCTTCCGGACCCACCACAACGCCCTGGACATAGAGCTTTACATGCGGATCGCCACCGAACTGTACCTGAAGCGTCTCGTTGTCGGGGGGTTCGAGCGGGTATTCGAGGTCGGGCGTATCTTCCGCAACGAGGGAGTGGACTCCTCCCACAATCCCGAGTTCACCATGCTGGAGTCATACCAGGCATTCGCCGACTACCGGGACGTGATGGACCTGGTCGAAGAGGTGATCCCCGCCGTGGCCAGGGCTGCGACCGGCGCCACCCTGGTTGGCCGGGAGGCCGCCGACGAACCGTCCAGGCCCCTCTCCCTTGAACCTCCCTTCAGAAAGATCTCGATGCTTGACCTGGTGAGCGGGGAGATGGGAGAGGAGGTCACCCTCGACACCGAACCGCGCATCCTGGGTGAGATGGCGGCAAGCCGGGGAGTCGAGACCCGGGAGGAGTGGGGCGCCGGCCGGATCGTCTACGAGCTGTTCGACCGGCTTTCCGCCCCAGGGCTGTGGGAACCCACCTTCGTGGTCGATTATCCCCTGGAAGTCTCCCCTCTCGCTCGTCGCCACCGGCGGGACGCCCGGCTCACCGAGCGTTTCGAGTTGTTCATAGCCGGAGTGGAATTCGCCAACGCATTCTCCGAGCTGAACGATCCGGTCGACCAGTTGTCACGATTCGAGAACCAGGCTTCCCTTCTTGGAGCGGATGACCCCGAACTTCACCCGGTTGATGAGGAATTCGTCCTGGCTCTGGCATACGGGATGCCCCCGACAGGGGGCCTGGGTCTGGGCGTGGACAGACTGGTGATGCTGTTGACCGGCCGGAGCCACATCCGCGACGTGATCCTGTTCCCCACGCTGCGGCCCACCGAGAACCCTCTCTGGAGGACTTACCGCCGCCTATTGGCCCGGCGTTTTGCAGATCTCAGCTGACTGAGACCCCCGCTGCCTGCAGAGCGGCGATCGATTTGTCCCCGTCGTCAGGCGAGAGATTGACCGCGGCGGTGGCGTCCAGGGGCACCTCCACTTCATACCCAAGACGAACGGCGTCCAGAGCGGTGTCCTTCACGCAGTAGTCGAGAGCCAGCCCCACCACCACCACCCTGGCGATGTTCCTCTCCTGCAGAAGGGAATGCAGGGCGGTCGGGCGATCCTCGGCTTCCACCAGGTCCCGCATGGTGAACCCCGAGTAGCCGTCCTCCCCGGCGCCGCCTTTCTTCACCGACACCCCCTCGACCACCAGATCGGGATGGAAGTCCGCTCCCGGGGACCCGCCCACGCAGTGCACCGGCCATATCCCCCCGTCCTTGGCGAAGTGGGGGGTGGTCTCCGGATGCCAGTCCTGTGTGTAGAACACCGGCCACCCCTCTTCCTGCGCCCTCTCCACCAGCCTGTTCACCGCTTCCACCACCTTCCCGGCCCCGCTGACATAGAGGGACCCTTCCGGGTCGGCGAAGTCGTTCTGAACATCCACCACCACCAACGCGGTTTGAGGGGACAACCGGCTCATGATCTCAGGGCATAAGCGTACCTGGCCACAATCGAGGGTTCAACCCCGTAATCCCCAAGCGAGGGATGTCATCAGTTCCTTTTTGGTTTTACTGAATAAAAAAGGTGTATACCTAATGTAAAGGAGATCAGACTAAGATATTTCTTGATATCTGTACTAATATCTTGCGCACTCTCTAGACCGACGTTCAAGCCCGAACGGTATGTGCCACACCTGGCTGACAGATTGGAGAAGAAACGAATGCGATTCCCCAAAGCAAAATCAACATGGCTACTGGCGGCCATCATGCTGGTAGCGGCTGCCTGCGGAGAGGAAACAAGCGAAGCACCTTCCACTGCTGACGCTCCCACCACCGCTGCGCCCACAACCACAACAACGGCGGCCCCAGCTACCTCCACGACCGCAGCACCTACCACAACCACCACGGAAGCACCGGCCGAACCACGGCAGGTTGCCTATCTGTCAGCGAGTTCCGCCAACACTTGGCTGGCAGCTTCCCGAAGAGCGATGGAGGAAGTGGCCGCCGCCAACAACATCGAGATAACGGAATTCGACGCCCAGTTCGATCCCGCCTTGCAACAACAGCAGTTCCAGGACGCCATCACCGCCGGGCGATATGACGGCATTGTCCTGGTGGCCCTCACCGGCGCCGCCGCGATACCGGATATCCTTGATGCACTGGACGCCGGGATCGAGGTCGTAACTCTGAATCAGGTGGTCGGAGAGGACCTCAGCACTGTCGAACCACAAGTCGAGGGCCAGGCAGCGGCGGTATTCGAACCGCCGTATCTGCGCGGAACAAGAATCGGCGATTTGACACTGGCCGCCTGCGCCGACTTCGATCCGTGCAATGTGGTGTATTTCTATGGCATAAGGGGTATACCACTCGATGAGGCCATACGGGCAGGCTGGGACGATGTGGTCGCAGGGTCCTCTGTCACGGTAGTCGCCGAGGGCGAAGGTCAGTATCTCGGTCCTGATGTGGGGCTCGCCGCCATGCAGGACATTCTGGTCATGACCTCTGACATCAATGTGCTGCTCGGCGCCGATCAATCCATGCAGGGTGCGGAGATCGCCATCCGCGAGGCGGAAGTCGAAGGCATCCGGATCATCGGCTTCGGGGGTAGCTCTTATGCCGTCAACGCGGTGGCCGACGGCCGGTGGTGGGGCGGCTTCTACGGCGCACCCTACACGGAAGGCCAGCTTGCCATGGAGGCAATGGTGGACGCATTGGCCGGAGTCGATCGGGGCGGTGTGGACCCCTCACTCAGCGTGCCCCACAGGGGTTTGATGACTCAGGACAACGTGGAGGACTTCGAAGCCCAGTGGGACGGATAAGTCGTAGTCTGACTCACCCGTGAAACCACACATAGAGGTGCGCGGCGCCACGAAAAGATTTGGTGGCGCCGTGGCACTCAACTCGGTAGATGTCAGGATAAATGCAGGCGCCGTCCACGCACTGGTGGGCGAGAACGGCGCAGGTAAAACCACCCTGGGCAAAATCATCACCGGAGTGCTCTCCCCCGATGAGGGCAGCATGGCGGTGAGGGGAAATCATGTTGCCTTCAGGTCGCCCCGGGACGCCCTGGCTCTGGGAATCACCTTGGTCGCCCAGGAGCTGTCGCTGGTTCCAAAACTGTCAGCGGCAGCGAACATCTATCTCGGAATCGAACATACACGGGGTCCGGTGGTTGACCATGCCGCTACCCGCGCCCGGTTCGAAGACCTGGTGGAGGAGTACGGTATCCAAGTGCCCCCCGACCAACCGGTGTCCACACTGCCGGTGGCCGACCAACAAAAGGTGGAAATCCTACGCTCCCTGGCCCGCGACGCCAATCTGATCGTCATGGACGAGCCGACCGCCCGTCTCTCATCCATCGAGGCCGCCAACCTCAGAAAAACGATCCAGAAACTGTCCGAAAAAGGTGTCACCGTGGTTTACATCTCCCATTTCCTGGATGAGGTACTCGCCATCTCCGATTACGTCACGATCATGCGTGACGGCGCGGTTGTGCGCACCACGCCTACCCGAACCGAGTCACGGTCCAGTTTGATCGAAGGCATTGTCGGAAGAAGTCTCGATACCGTCTTCCCGGCAAGACAATTTCCCAGACATGGAGCTCCGGCCGTGCTTGCGGTTCAGGATCTGACCAGGACGGGATCATTTGAAAACGTGAGTTTCGAGATCCGCGCCGGGGAGATCGTCACCCTGGCCGGTTTGGTGGGCTCGGGCAGAAGTGAGCTCGCCCGTGCACTGTTCGGCGCCGACCCCCCAACCAGCGGTTCGATGCACCTGAACGGGAATCCCTATCGACCCTGTTCGCCTCGCCAAGCGATTCGAGCGGGAGTGGCTATGGTCCCCGAATCACGCTCCACGCAGGGGCTACTCCCGCTGCTTCCGGTGCGCGCCAACATAACCCTGGCCCATCTTGCCCGCTTTGTCACTCTCGGGGGAGTGGTGCGCTCCGGCAGAGAGTCCTCGGTCGCCCAGGGGATTGCCGAGGCGGTCGGGCTGACTGGCGCAACTATCGAAACCCGAACATTCCAACTGTCGGGGGGTAACCAGCAAAAGGCCCTCTTTGGACGGTGGCTGGTCTCCCAGCCTCACCTGTTCATCGCCGACGAGCCCACTCGAGGGGTCGATGTGGGAGCGAAGCGGGGAATCTACAACCTGTTGGTGGAACTCGCTTCCCAGGGCATAGCCGTGCTTTTGGTCTCTTCCGAACTGGAAGAAGTCTTGGGCCTTGCACATCGGATCATCGTCATGTGGGGTGGCCGTATAGTCGGAGAGCTTTGCGGGGATGGGGCCACCGAAACGGATGTCATGACCCTGGCTTTCGGAGCCCCGCCAGCATGACGCAGCCCGCAACTCCCACCCCGCGCCGCTTATCGCTCCTCACCGACTACGGGATAATCTGGATAACCGTCGCCCTCTTCGCATTGCTGGGCCTAACCACCGAGGCTTTCCTCTCCTCCGCCAATCTTCGCAACATCCTCGATCAGCAGTCTCTTCTTCTCATAGCTGGGGCGGCGATGACCCTTACCCTGATCGGGGGTAATTTCGACATCTCCATCTCGGCCAGCTTCATCAACGCCGGCATCCTCACGGCTCTCACCGTAAATGCCACCGGGAACGGCGCTCTGGGCCTTCTTGCAGGTGTCGCCATCGGAGCCTTGTACGGACTGGTGAACGGAGCAGTCGTGGCCTGGATCCGGGTCAACTCGTTTATCGCCACCCTCGCCACTTCATTCGTTTTCTACGGAATCGGATTCCTGATAAGCGATCGGAGCATCATTCGCATCCGCGACACAGCCTTTTCGGAGATAGCCAGGGGACGCATCCTCGGACTCACCAAGGCCACATGGATTGCTGTGGTCGTAGTAGCGGTGTTCTGGATTATGTTGTCGCGAACCAGATTCGGTCGCCATGTGTTCGCCATCGGCGGCGCCGTGGAGGCCGCTCGGCTGGCAGGGATACGCGTCAAGTCAATCACAATGGTGACCTTCGTGCTGGTGGGTGCCGCGGCGGGACTGGCGGGCGCTCTTTCGGCGTCTCGGACTCTCGCTGCCCAGCCCAGCGACCACTTCGGTTTCGTTTTCGCGGTCCTGGCGGCCGTCATTGTGGGGGGAACTTCCATCGCCGGCGGAGATGGAGCGGTGTGGCGAACGGTGTTCGGCGCCCTGTTCATCGCATTGATCATCAACGGGTTCAACCTCCGCCAGATCGATCCGATCATCCAACGGCTTATTCAAGGAAGCGTCATCGTGGCGGCGGTGGCCGTTGACAACTGGACCAAGAACAAAAGAACATAGAAAGGCGAAAAGGAATACAGAACATGAAAACCCTCACCCTTGATCAGGTCGACGATCTCGCCTTGGGAGCGACGCTGCTCGGAACAGGTGGAGGCGGCGACCCCTACGTGGCCCGTCTTATGCTGCGGCAGGCGATTAGCACCTACGGGCCGGTGGGCATCGTCGACGCCCGGGAACTCCCTGCCGACGGACTGGTGATGACCGTGGCGGTGGTAGGTGCGCCCACGGTGCTCCTGGAGAAAATCCCGGCCGGAACCGAGTTCGTGGCGGCCATCGAGGCCCTGGCATCCTACCTGGGCCGCGCTCCCGTCGCCCTGATGCCCATCGAAGTGGGCGGCTTCAACACTCTCGTCCCCATGGCGGTCGCAGCCGAGATGGGGCTCCCGGTGGTGGATGCCGACGGCATGAGGCGGGCGTTTCCACAAGTCGAGATGACCGTCTTCACTCTGGCCGGCATCAAGGCCTCGCCCATGTCGGTGGCTGACGAGAAAGGCAACCTCTGTGTCTTCGAGACCAACACCAACCAGTTGGGCGAGACCCTGGTCCGGGGAGCGGTGATGTCGCTCACCCTCGCCAACGCCTTCTCCAGCTACTCCATGAACGCTTCCTCGGTGATACAACACGCCATTACCGGATCGGTGACCTACTGCATGGAACTAGGGCGCCTCTTAGCTGCCGTCCAGCGGGGGGAGGAAGGCGCCTATGGTCGTTTCCTTTCCGCCTCCGATGGGAGGATCATCTTCTCCGGCGTGATCTCCGACGTCCACCGCGAGACCACTGAGGGATTCTCGAAGGGCACTGTCACCATCGAGTCCAGGGACAACGCGGAGCGGGTGATGCAAGTTGCCATCCAGAACGAGTTCCTTGTGGCTTGGGAGAATGGTGAGCCGGTGGTGACCGTGCCCGATCTGATCTGCATCCTGGACGCCGAGACGGCCATCCCTATCAACACCGAGACGCTCGGGTATGGCCAGCGGGTGAATGTGGTGGGCCTGCCCTGTGCTCCCGAATGGCATCAGGAGGGAATGTTGGAGGTGGCGGGACCAAGGGCGTTCGGCTTCGACCTCGACTACAAAGGATGGTTGACATGATGCTGCGACTGGGAATAGATGTCGGCGGAACCAACACCGATGCGGTCTTGGTGGATGGGGCCGGGGCGGTGTTGGCCGCCCACAAGGCTCCCACGACGGCTGACCCTTTGGATGGTATTTCAGCGGCGATCCAAGCCGTGTCCAGGGGCGCGGACCTGTCCCGCATACGCCAGGCCATGCTGGGAACCACCCACTCCGCCAACGCCATCATCCAGCGTTTGGGACTTGGCCGGGTGGCGGTCCTCCGCCTCGCGGCTCCCTCCTCGTTGGCGGTCTCCCCTGGCGCGGATTGGCCAGACGACTTACGAGACTCGGTAATCACCGAGGGCGGGTACGAATACGACGGCCGAGTGATCGCCGATCTAGACGAGGAGGCCATCCGTCGGTTCACCACCGAAGCGCAGAAGGCCGGGACCGTGGCGGTGTCCTGCGCCTTTAGCCCGGCCAACTTCGAACACGAACTCCGGGCCGCTGAGATCCTCGCCGAGGAGTTGGGAGAAGACTTCCCTATCTCACTAAGCCACCGGGTCGGCACCCTTGGACTGTTGGAGCGCGAGAATGCCACCATCCTGAACGCGGCGCTGCAGGGGGTTGCCAAAGCGGTGGTGGACGGACTTGACAACGCCTTGGCCAGCCATGGGATCGACGCCGCCTCCTACATCACCCAGAACGACGGAACCCTCATGACCTCGGCTCACGCTCTTGCCATGCCGGTGCTGTCCCTGGCATCAGGTCCGACAAACTCGATGCGCGGCGCTTGCTCCCTGGCCGGACTCGCCGATGCAATCGTGGTAGACGTGGGCGGAACTTCCACGGATATCGGCATTCTGGTGGACGGATTCCCCCGGGAATCGGCCGCGGCGGTGTACGTGGGCGGCGTGCGTACCAACTTCCGGATGCCGGACTTGATCTCAATGGGCCTGGGAGGCGGAACCATCGTCCGACCTGATGTTACGGGAGTCACCGTGGGTCCGGATTCTGTCGGCTACCGGGTCACGTCGGATGCCCTGGTGTCGGGAGGCAGCACGCTTACACTCTCCGACATCTCGGTGGCGGGAGGGCGACTCCAGGACTTCGGAGACGCATCTGCGGTGGACGACCTCGATCCCGCCACGGTTGACCGGGCCCTATCGTGGGTGGATGAGCAGTTGGCCGCCCACTGCGAGCGGATGAAGGCCAGCCGCCGGCCCATGCCGCTCTTGGCGGTGGGGGGAGGCGCTCATCTGGTTTCCGAGCGGGTCTCGGGCGCCTCCGAGGTGATCCGACCCCGCCACTACGAAGTGGCCAACGCCTTCGGAGCGGCCATCTCTGAGGCGTCGGGCACGGTCGATCGGGTCTATCAGTACGGCTCCTCCAGTCGTGAGGAGTGCCTGGAGGCCGCCCGCGCCGAGGCATTGGCCTCGGCGGTGGAAGCTGGGGCTGACCCTGATCAAACCCGCATCACGTCGGTGGTGGAGGTGCCCATGACCTACGTTCCAGGCGGTGGGTGCCGGGTGCAAGTCAAGGCGGCAGGGCCGCTGGGAGGTTGATGGAGGCCCACCACCGGTTCTCGGTAGCCGACTCCCACAACGACCTGCTGCTTGCCGTGGAGCATCGGCGCCGCCGCGGCGAGGTCGATCCCTTCGGAGATTTCTGGCTGCCTCGACTTCGATCCGGCGGGGTGGTGCTTCAAGTGTTGCCGGTTTACACAGAGGAGCAGTTCGTGACCTCGGGGGCCCTCCGCCGGGCCATGGTCATATTGGAGACCGCCCGGTGGATGGCCTCCCTCCACCCGACAGACGTTGCCATCGTCGAAACAGCCGAGGAGATCTCTCAGACAATCACTTCTGGACGGATCGCGCTGGTACTGGCGCTTGAGGGCGGGGAGCCTTTCGGCGCCGACCTCGGACTGATAGACGGGTCCGCCCGCCTGGGGGTGAGAATCGCCTCGCTCACCTGGAACCGGCGCACCATGCTGGCCGACGGCGTAGGCGTCCGGTTCGCCAACGGCGGGCTGACGCCTCTGGGCCGGGAAGCGGTCGGGGAACTGGAGAGATGCGGGATTACGATCGACGTAAGCCACCTCTCCGATGCAGGACTCCGCGACGTCCTGGAGGTAGCCGGCCGACCGGTGATCGCCTCCCACTCATCGTGCCGTAAACTGTATCCGCACCCCCGCAACCTCACCGACCAGCAGATTGTCGGCATCGCCCGAACCGGTGGCATGGTGTGCCTGAACGCCTTCGGTGGTTTCCTAGCCGACCTGCCCTCACTAGACGACTACGTGAACCATATCGCCCATGCCGCCTCCCTGATAGGAGAGGCGCAGGTGGGGATCGGCGCCGACTTCATCGACGATGTGCTCCGCATAGTGGACCCGATCCTGGGAGGGGCTCTGGCCGACGAATTCCCAGTGGTGGCGAACCTCGAATCCCCCTCCGACTACCCGTCCATCGGCGAGGCGGTGGCCAGACAGTTAGGGGTCGCCGCCACCAGGCGCATAATGGGAGACAACTTGATACGATTCTTGACCGAGATGCTCACCTGACCCATTCAAGCGATAGGAGTGGGTTTGTGGTCTCCCACCATTCCGTTTACGTTTAATCGGGTGGACGTTGAACTTGCGGCCGTGGGGCGCAACATAGCCCGCCTCCGGAGTGACCGAGGACTACGTCTCTCAGATGTGGCGGCTGCTACCGGCTACACAACCTCTTATCTGTCCCAGATAGAGAGCGGATCTGCGATGCCTTCTCTCACCGCCCTCGCCATGGTGGCGATTGCATTTGGCGTAGAGATGACCGACTTGCTGGATTCCACAGATCCCTTGGTGCACATCACCCGGGCCGGAGAAGGGCGCGATCTTCGCGTAGGAGACGGCCCGGTGTATCGCGTGGTAGGTAGCCACGGTACCGAAGGCGCCTACACAGTAGTGATCCTTAGAACCTCCGATGTCCCTGCCCGATACCGCCACTACGGCGAAAGGTTTCTGGTGATGCTTTCCGGCTGGGTCCAGATCAACTTCGGCGACAATCACTTCCATCTCACCACAGGCGACACCCTCCACTACTCCGCTCACGAAACCCATGAGACGGAGGGCCGGGGCGAAGACCTGCACGGTCGGATACTCATCATCGCCTGTCCCGCTCTCTTCTGACGCCATGGCTCGCCACCCGGGTACCGAACACCGAAGTCCGGCTTCACTAGCGAAGGAAGTGGGGTTCCGCCTTAGAGAGCAGCGCACCCGTCTCTCCCTGACTCTTCGGGTCGTGGCATCGACAGCCCAGATCTCGGCGGCCCACCTGAGCGACATCGAAAACGGCCATGCCCATGCCTCGTTGCCCGTTCTGTTAAGGATCAGCAAAGCTCTGGATCTTCCGCTAGCCCAGCTTCTTCCCCGGTTGGGTGGCCGCCACTTGCTTAAAGGGTCGATCGGGGAAGCGCCCGGAGAAACTACCCTGTCCCATCCCGATCTCCAATTGGCCGTCACCAATGTGAACCTCGAACCCGAGGGCCAATGCTTACTGACAGTCGAGAAAGACGAAGACATCTTTATTTTCGTTTTTGCAGGAAGGTGCGGAGTCGAGGTCAACGGAGTCGGATACGAACTATCCACTCACGACTGCCTGGATGCTGAACGGGCCACCACTATAAGGATTACCGGCATCGCCGCCAGCAAGTTGATCATCTGCCGAGGTCGCCGCCGCTGAGCCGAGGGTGAGCAGACGATCACCTTTGGACAGCCCCCGGATTCTGTCTCCGAGGGAGTCGCAAGTCACCAAATGCCTTGAAGCACTACCAAAAGGGGCCATCCTTGCAATCCGACTTCTCAATAACCCACCGGCGCGAGATTCGGCACTCCAACCCTCGGTATCGCAATACAAAAGGCTCGGGAACACAACCAGACGCTGATTAAGGCCGCACCACCGTCCCCGCCTGTATGACCGTTCGTTCGGGATCCCACAGCACCTCCGGCCTCTGGTAAGGGTTGCCCGCCAACACCACCAGGTCGGCGGTGGCGCCCACCTCTATGACGCCCAGGTCGGGGCGGCGGATTATCTCGGCATTCACGGAGGTGGCGGCACGGAGCATCTCCCCCACCTCCATGACCTCGCTGCGGACGCGGAAATCGAAGAGTTGTTCGTCCTCGAGGTCTCCGATCAGGTCGGTGCCCATTCCCACCCGGACCCCGGCACTCCGGGCGATCTCCAAGGATGCGATGCCCGCTTCGACCACTTCCAGGTTCTTGCGTTGAGACTCGAGGGGTTGGCCCAGGTCCTCTCCCCTTCGCTTCATGGCTTCGTAGCAGATCAAGGTGGGCACCAGATAGGCGCCCCGTTCCGCCATCAGCGCGGCGGCCTCGGGGTCCAGCAGGTTGCCGTGTTCGATGGTTCTCACCCCGTTCCCCACCGCGTGAGTGATGGCTTCGGGTGAGTAAGCGTGGGCAGCCACATACGAGTCGAGCCTGGCTGCCTCCGCGCAGACCGCCCGAACCTCTTCTGCGTCATACTGGACCTGGCGAATCGGATCGGTTGGGGACATCACTCCTCCCGATGCGAAGATCTTTATGGCATGGGCGCCGGTACGGATCCTCTCCCGTACCGCCCGGCGAAGATTGTCGGGACCGTCCACCACCTCGCTCAGATAGCCGCAGGTGTGCTCGGCGAATATGTGGGCGGGGCGGGGATCGCCGTGACCGCCGGTCTGGGTGAGCCCCGGGCCGGTGTAGAGGTAGCGCGGCCCGCTCATGAGTCCTTCTTCAAGCGCCATGCGCAGCCCTATGTCGCCCCCCGACGGGTCCCGCACGGTTGTGAACCCTCTCTGGAGGGCCGCATCAAGCCTCCGGGCCGCCTTTTGAGCCACGTAGCTCATCGGAAGGCTCTCCAGCTTCATCATCTCGAAGTCGACGCCGTAAGCATGGAAGTGGGCGTCGATCAGGCCCGGGGTGATCAGGCGACCGCCGGCCCTGATGACGCGCGCCCCATCCGGTGGCGGACCGTCGAGCCCCACCACCACTCCTCGGTCGATGTGCACCGGGCGCTCCGCGGGGTCCCGAGAGACTCCGTCGAACACGAGGCCGTCGACCAGAGACAGCAAGGACTTTCCCATGGGGATAAAGGTAGCCGGAAGAAGCCCCGCAGACCCGCATACCGGGTCGAAGTCTTACTCTTGCAATTGGCGTAATCTCACAAAAGAGATGACCATTCCCATCCAGCACGGCGTCCTGCTGACCGACCTCTACCAGTTGACCATGGCCCAGGTCTACTTCAGCCACGGGATCGCTGACTATGAGGCCCGCTTCGAGCACTACTTCCGCACCTACCCCTCCTATGGAGAGCATCGAGCCGGGTATTGTGTCTCGGCGGGCCTCGGGGCGCTGGCGGACCGCTTGGAGAGGTACCGCTACGGGGACCAGGAATTGGTCGCTCTGGCCCACATGCGCTCTGCATCGGGCGCGCCGCTCTTCGGAAAGGACTTCCTGGACTGGCTGGAAGCCAACGGGGACTTCCGCCGACTGACCCTGCGGGCCACGCCCGACGGGCGGTTGGTCCATCCCCACACTCCGATCACCGTGGTGGAGGGACCGTTGGCCCTGGCCCAGTTGGTGGAGACCGCCCTGCTGAACCACCGCAACTTCGCCACCCTGGTGGCCACCAAGGCGGCCAGGATCAAGCAGGCCGCCCGGTCGGCGACCGTCCTGGAGTTCGGGATGCGCCGGGCGGCGGGACTGGGCGCCAACCTGGCCACCGAGTCCGCCCTGGTGGGAGGCGCGGACTTCTCCTCGAATGTGGGCGCGTCCCACAAGGTCGGCCTGCCCGCCAAAGGCACCCACGCCCACTCTCTGGTCCAGGCATTCATGGCGTTGGGCGGCACGGAACTGGACGCCTTTCGGGCCTTTGCCCGGATCTATCCCGATGACTGCGTGCTGTTGGTTGACACCATTGACACCCTGGAGTCGGGCATTCCCAATGCCGTCACAGTGTTCGAAGAGCTACGCACCAGAGGCCACCGACCGGCGGGGATTCGATTGGACTCCGGGGACCCGGCGACCCTGGCTCCGGCCGCCGTCCGGATGCTCGACAAAGCCGGTTTCGGGAATGTGCCCATCGTCCTGTCCGACCGCCTGGATGAGATGTCCATCTACCGGCTCGCAGAGAAACTGACCCGGGACGCAGAAGACCCCGACCGGATCATCGGGCGGCTGGTATTCGGAGTGGGGAGCCGGCTTGCAACCTCGCAAGGCGCGCCGTATCTCGACGGGGTGTTCAAGTTGACGGCGGTGCGCCAGGACCGTCGCTGGCGGCATGCATTCAAACGCACCGACGACCTGGCCAAGTCGGCGCCGCCCGGCCGCAAAAGCCTGTGGCGCCTTTACGGAGACGAGGGGTACGCCCGAGGGGACATGGTGACCCTGGAGGGCGAGGTGCCCGACCGGGAAGGGACGGCTCCTCCCGAGCTTCTACTTGAAGACGCCTGGAGAGAGGGGAGGCTCTCCGGAGAGGAGGGCCTCCACGCGGCCCGGGCCAGACGGCGAGCAGACATGGCCCGCCTCCCGCCCGCCTGCTTGGACTTGGTGGATCCCGAGCCCTATCCGGTGGTCCGAAGTCCCGGGCTGCGGGCGCTGTCCGACCGGGTGCTGGCGGCGGTGATGATCGGCGAGGGCTGATGCCTGTCGAGGACATGCTGCAGCTGTGGTTACCCCTAGGGGCCCTGGCGGCAAGCGCCTTCATTGCCCTGGCCACCAGGATCCTGAAGCGTCGCCGTCCCCGGCGCCGGTCGATGAAAGGCCTCGAGCCCGGGGTTTCCCTGTTCACTTCAGAACGGTGTCCGGGGTGTGACCCGGTGCGCTCGCGCCTGATCGAGGTGCTGGGCGCCGAGGGGTTCCGGGAGATCAAGTGGACGGAGCAGCCCGATCTCTTCGTGACCCACACGGTCGATCGCGTGCCCACCACGGCCGCGGTGGACGGAAGCGGTGACGCCCTCGTCTGGGAGGGAATGCCCCCCATCCGGCTGGTCCAACGGTGGAGGTCCTTTGTTAACCAGCACTGACGCCTTAAAGTTGGTGAGGTTATGGCGCCCACTTGCTATCGGTGTGGAAGAGCGGCCGCGTCGTGGATGGCGATCGACTACCAGAATCGTCGGGTCTGGCTATGGGACATTGGCATCACCGCCCAAGAGGGCGCGTTCTCGGCCGTCTGCCGTCATCATGCCGACCGCCTCGTCCCTCCCATAAAATGGACGCTATTCGACCGTCGCAACGTCACCGAGATGTTCCAGTCCTCCAAGGAAACGGGAGTCGCCTGAGGAGCGGCGCACCGGGCCGACGCCCTCCGCATCCTCGATGATCCGTCTCTCCAGGTTTTGGTACCCGGGTTGGGTGCTGGCGGTCCTGTCCCTGATGGTCCTGGCTGTGCTCAGCCCGCATCTGCTGTTCGTGGAGAACACTCCGTCCGGCGGCGACATGGGGGCCCATGTCTTGGGACCGGCCGCCATGCGGGATGTGCTGCTGCCCTCCGGACGCCTACTGGGCTGGTCCAACGCCTGGTTCGCAGGATTCCCCCTTTACTACTTCTACTTCCCCCTCCCGTCCATGGTCATCGTGCTACTGGACGTCTTCCTTCCCTACGGGGTGGCATTCAAGCTGGTGACGGTGGGAGGTCTCCTTCTCCTTCCCCCGGCGGTCTACTTCCTGACCCGCTCCCTGGACTTCTCCCGGCTGATAGCCCTGACGACCGCCGCCGGAGGCACGGTGTATGCCCTGATGGAGAGTTTCAGCATCTACGGGGGAAACGTGGCCTCCACTCTGGCCGGGGAGTTCACCTATAGCTGGTCGTTCAGCCTGGGGTTCATCTACCTGGGTCTTCTGATCCGGGTGATCGAGGGCGAGTCGCGCCTGCTTCCCGCCACCGCGGCGGTGTTCTGCGTGACGGTGCTCTGCCATCTGCTGACCACCTTGCTGCTGGTGATCGGGACTCTGGGGTTCCTGGCGCTCAGGAAGGCCCGCCGTCCTTTGATAGCCGCCTCGGCGTGGGCATTCGCTCTCACCGGTTTCTGGTCCGTCCCCTTCCTGGCCAACCTGGCGTACAGTTCCGACCTGGCCTGGAGCCCCCTCACCCGGTGGCGAGAGTTCTTCCCGGTGGAGATCTGGGTGTTGCTCCCGCTGTCCCTGGCCGGTTTGATCTGGTCGCTCCGCCGCGCCTGGCGCATCGGGGAGACCTGGAAGATCGTGCCGCTACTGATAACCACGGTGGCGCCCATCGTCTATTACCCCCTGCCCATCCGTCTCACCAGCCAGTTCCCTGATTTTTTCCTGGACGAACGGTGGAAGCTGTACAACGGGAGGTTGCTTCCCTACTGGTATTTCGGCGTTATTTTCTTCGCCATGCTGGCGGTGGGCGCTCTGCTGTTGGTAGTTGCCCGACGCCTTCCCCGCCTGTCCTCACCGGCCGCGGCAACGGCGGCCAGCATCGGCACCGGAGCGCTTCTCGCTTCCGTGCTCATCCCCTCGGGGGCCTCAGACGCAAAGTGGCCGATCATCCTCGGTGTTGTGGTGGCGGTCGTCCTGGGGGGGACTGTCCTATACGTTCGTCGGCAGCCACTGGCCACCAGAAGACTGCTGGCCACTATCGCCGCTCTGGGAGTGGGCGCCGGATCCCTGGCCGGGGTGTCCTACCTGGCGGGCTGGTCGAGATGGAACTACTCGGGGTATGAAGCCAAGGCCCACTGGGACGAGTATCGGGAAATGAACGCGCTGGTGGCAGGGCTTCCGCCCGGCCGAGTGCTGTGGGAGAACAATCGCGACCTGGACAGGTACGGAACCCCCATGGCTCCCATGCTCATCCCCTACTGGTCGGAGTGGAGCCACCCCTCCATGGAAGGCCTTTTCTTCGAGTCCTCCCTCAGCATGCCCTTCATCTTCATCACCATCTCCGAGATGAGCAAACAAGGCTCCAACCCGGTGCCGGGACTGTCGTACCACAATCTGTCCATGCACCGGGGACTGGAACACCTCCGAATGTTCGGCGTGCGCTACTACATCTCCTTCACTCCCGAGGCGACCGAAGAGGCCCGCAAGGTACCGCAGTTGGAGGAACTGGGGGTGGCGGGGCCCTTCCACGTCTTCGAGGCGCCACCCAGCCCGCTGGTGGAGGTGGCCGGCTTCCAGCCGTCGAGATTCGAAGAGAGTCCGGAAGGCGAGCCCGACTTCTTCAATTTCTCCCTGGCCTGGTTCGAGAGGCTCGACCTGGCGGACCTGTGGGTGGTGGCGGAGGGACCGCCCGGCTCCGAATGGCGGGCTGTGTCCAGCCCTTCCGAAGTCCGCCCTGTGGTCCTTCCCAACCGGGAGGGAGCGGTGGGCGACGTCATTGTGGAAGATCACCGCATCTCGTTTTCAACAGACGCGGTGGGATTCCCCCATCTGGTGAAGGTGTCCTACTTCCCCAACTGGAAGGCAACCGGCGCCGACGGCCCCTATCTGGTCGCCCCCTCCCTGATGCTGGTCATTCCCACCGAATCGGAGGTTGTAATCGAATTCCAAAACACCTGGGCCGAATGGCTGGGTTGGGCGCTGACGCTGGGGGGACTTGCCGCCCTGACGGTTCCTCGCTGGAGAAGCCGGTTGAGCGAGGTGGCGATGGCGCGCCCCCGCCGGAGCCGGAGAGGAGCAGTGCCGTAGAAGACCTGTTCAAGGCCTACGACATCAGGGGCGACACGGCCACCGGGGCCTTCACCCCCGATCATGCCCGTCGGATCGGCGCCGCCTTCGGCCGTTTCGGCGGCGGTGGGACGGTGGCGGTGGGTCGGGATTGTCGAGAGAGTTCTCCCCTCCTGGCTTCCGCACTCATGGAGGGCATCGTGTCGACGGGGGCCGACGTCCTGGACCTGGGCCCGGTCGCCACAGAGGTGGTGTACTACGTTTCCGGAGCCGCCGAAGTGGCGGGCGCGGTCGTCACTGCCTCCCACAATCCTCCCCAATGGAACGGGATCAAACTGTGCATGCCGGGGGCCGTCCCGGTGGGCGCCGGCTCCGGACTGGAGGAGGTCCGCCGGATGGCGGCCCGGCCCGCACCTCCGGCCCCTCGCAGGGGAACGGTATCGGCGCGGGATGTAATCGAAGACTACGTGAACCACATTTTCTCCATCGTCAACCCCGAGTCGATCGCACCCCTCAGAGTGGTGGTGGACGGAGGGAACGGCATGGCGTCAACAGTGGTTGGCCCGGTGTTCTCTCGGCTGCCGATCTCCCTCACCGGTCTCTACCTGACTCCGGACGGCCGCTTCCCCAACCATCCTCCCGATCCGATAGACCCTGCCAACCTGGCTGATCTGGTGGCCAAGGTGGTCTCGATCGACGCCGACCTGGGGGTGGCCTTCGACGGCGATGCGGACCGGGCATTCTTCGTGGACAACCAGGGAGAACCCCTCTCAGGCAGTGCGGTCACCACCCTGATAGCCCGCTGGACACTGGCTTCCGCCCCGGGAGGCAGGGTGGTGCACAACCTGATCTGTTCCCGGTCGGTCCCCGACGCCATCTCCGCCGCAGGGGGCGTACCGGTCCGCTCCCGGGTAGGGCACTCATTCATGAAACAGATGATGGCGGAGACCGGCGCGGTGTTCGGAGGGGAGCACTCCGGCCACTACTACTTCGCATCCCACTTCCGGGCAGACTCCGGCATGCTGGCGACGCTGGCGTTGATCCAGATCCTGTCGGGGACCGACAGCACCCTATCCGACCTCCATGCGGAAGTAACTCCCTACCATGCCTCCGGCGAGATCAACCTGGCGGTGGTCGATCGAGAGGGCTCCCTGGAAAAGGTGGCGGAGGCCTTCTCATCGGCGCGCCAAGACCGACTGGACGGGTTGACCGTCTCCTGGCCCGACCGCTGGTTCAATCTGCGCCCCTCCAACACCGAACCCTTCCTGCGCCTGAACGTGGAGGGTCCCGATCCCGCATCGGTGAATGGGCTCGCCGCCCGGGTGAAGAGCCTGGTGGAAACCTGAGGTGGCCTTGATCGACCCTGACCTCCTCTCCATCCTCGCCTGCCCTCGTTGCCGGGGAGAAGTGCTCCCGGTCGACGCCGAACGGTCGCTTCACTGCTCCGAATGTGACGCCTCCTACTTGATAAACCAGGACGGGGTTCCCATAATGACGGTGGAAGATGACTGAAAACCTCTCCGGGTTGGCGGAGATGAGATCCCAGATGGCCGCTCTCGGGGCGCAACTGCGCTGGGGAGCGGACCTCGGCCTCCCGGTGGGGGGCGATCCCGAGGGAGACATCCTGGTGTGCGGGATGGGGGGATCGGGGATTACCGGTGACTTCCTGGCTGCGGTGGCTGCCGCCGAAGGAAGGCGGACCTCGGTCCACAAGAGTTACGGGCTGCCCGGATGGGCGGCCCGGGAGAAGCCCTCAGTGACGGTGGTCTCCTACTCGGGCGACACCGCCGAGGCTCTCTCCTCCTGGGGGAGGGCCCGGGAACTGGGGCTTTCGGTGACAGCCGTCACCTCCGGGGGAGAACTGGGAGAGAAGGCGGCCAGGGCGGGCCACCGGGTGGTGATGGTCCCGGATGGTTACCAACCGCGCTCGGCCCTGGGTTACGGCCTCTCCGCGGTTCTCAGAGTGGCCGCCGCGGCGGGAGCCATCGGCGATCCGCGGCCCTCTCTGGAGGAGGCGGCGTCGATCGCCGACGGCCTCTCCGGACCCGAAGGAGGCGGGATGGCACTCGCCTCGGATCTGGCCGCCGCCATGGCCGGAAGGATGGTGGGGATCTATGGATCGTCCCCTCTCACCGCAGTGGCGGCCCAACGTTGGAAGACCCAGGTCAACGAGAACGCCAAGCGCACCGCCTTCTGGGCGGCCATGCCCGAGGCCACCCATAACGAGATCACGGGTTGGGACTTCCCCGCCGGGCTCGCCAACAGTCGCGTGGGACTCCTGGCGCTCAGGGACCGGGACGACCATCCCGGCGTCTCCAGTCGCTTCGGACACCTGGAGGCGCTCACCGCCGATCGGGTCTCCTGGGCCGGAGAGGTCTGGGCCCAGGGTTCTTCGCCCCTGGCCCGGCTGATGAGCCTGGTGGCTGTGGGCGACCTCTTCTCCCTGGAGTTGGCTCGTCTCGCCGGCGCGGACCCCATGCGAGTAGAGTTGATCGATCGTCTCAAGGAGAGAATGACGCCTCCCCCCGACAGCAGCCCCCGTGCCTTCTGACATCGCCGATCCGAAGCTGGCTCCCCGGGGCCGGATGCGTGTGGAGTGGGCAGCCAGCCGGATGCCGGTGCTCTCCTCGGTCAAGAAAGAATTCCGCTCCTCCCGCCCACTGGCCGGTCTCCGGGTGGGGGCCAGCCTGCACGTTACGTCGGAGACCGCCAACCTGATGCTCACCCTCAGAGATGCGGGGGCGGAGTTGTCCCTGTGCGCCTCCAATCCCCTATCCACCCAGGATGATGTGGCGGCGGCGCTGGTGGAGGAAGGAGTGGAGGTCATGGCAGTCCGCGGTGAGGACTCGGAGCGTTATCACCGCCACATCGAAGAGGTGCTGGGCCGTCGCCCTGATCTCCTGGTGGACGATGGGGGAGACCTCATCTCGGCGCTGCACCGGTCCCATCCCGATCTCTCCCCCCTGGGCGCCACCGAGGAGACCACCACCGGTGTGAACCGGCTCCGGTCCATGGCCAGGGAGGGGGCTCTGAGATTGCCGGTGGTGGCGGTCAACGACTCGGCAACCAAGCATCTCTTCGACAATTACTACGGGACCGGCCAGTCCACCCTGGACGGCATCATTCGCTCCACAAACCTGCTGGTAGCCGGCGCCACCGTGGTTGTGGTGGGCTACGGGCACTGCGGACAGGGTGTCGCCACCCGGGCCGACGGAATGGGAGCGCGGGTGATCGTTGTGGAAGTCGACCCGGTGCGGGCCCTGCAGGCGCTCATGGACGGTTTCGGGGTGCTCACTGCCTGGGAGGCGGCTTCCCGGGGCGACATCTTCATCACCGTCACCGGGAACCGCCACGTCCTCTCCGAGGAACACCTGGCCCTAATGAAGGACGGTGCGATCCTCGCCAATGCCGGCCATTTCGATGTGGAGATCGATGTCGAGGCCCTGGCCGACCGATCGGCGGGCAGGCGGACCGTGCGTCCCAACCTGGAGGAATTCGAGATGGAAGACGGTCGCCGTCTGTACCTGGTGTCGGAAGGCCGGCTGGCCAACCTCGGGGCCGCCGAGGGGCATCCCGCAGACGTGATGGACCTGTCGTTCTCGAATCAGGCGCTGGCGCTCCGGTGGCTGGTTGAAGAGCACGGCTCTTTAGAGCCAGAGGTCTACGTGCTACCCGCCGAGATCGACCAGAAGGTGGCCCGGATCAAGGTCGCCGCCCTGGGGGGGAGCCTCGAGCAACTCACCGCGTCCCAACGTGAATACATGGCGGGCTGGCGGTTCGGCACCTGACCGAACAGCCTCCGGGCTACGAGCGCGCCTCGGAGACCTTGCTCTGGACCATGAGCACCCCCACCAGTGAAACCGCGATTCCAAGGATCTGCAGCGCGGTGAGGGACTGTCCCAGCATGAACCAAGCCGCCACCGCGCCCGCCACCGGTTGGGCGAGGATGATCATCCCCACCGGGCCCGGACCCGCGTAGCGGACTGCGATCACTTCCAGCAACGCTGGCAGGGCTGTTCCGAGCACACCCAGGGCCAGAAGCCACCACCACTTGGTAGCAGGAAGATCCATGGGACCCCAGTTGGCCAGGGGCAGCAGCAGAAGGGCGGCTATCCCCATCGGGTAGGCGGAGATGGTCAAGGGATGGAGGCGTCCGCCGAGGTGATCGACGACCAGCAGGTATACGGCCAGGAACAACGCCGCTCCCACACCTGCGGATATCCCGGTCAGGTCTACCCGTTCCCATATCCATGCTTCCACCACCAGGGAGATGCCCAGCACCGTCACCAATCCCGCCAGCCAGGCGACCGCGGGCACACGGACTCCTTTAACCGCCTGCGTCCAGACCATCACCGCCAGCACCCCCACGAACTGCAGAGTTATGGCCGGACCGGCGCCCAACCGCTCCAGTGCGGTGAAGAACAGAGGAGGCATCACCGTCATGCCAAAACCTAGGGCAACCAGGATGGGGAACTGACCGCGAGGATGGAGGAGCTTCTTTCTCCCAGCCGCCACGAACAACACCAATCCGGCTATGAGCAGATGCCGCTGGGCCAACTCCAAGGATGTGTGGTAGTCGAGGAGATCGATGACCACCACCGCGAAGAACCCGAACAGCGACACCACCAGCACTGCCAGAAGCATCCCCCGTCGAGCCTCCGGTCTCACATAGCTCACTTCCGGTTCGCCCGGGACAAGTCCGCCTCTACTCATGGAGAGGAACCTACCAACCTTTACGGTTGACCTTAAACCTGTGCAACCGTGGCATTATGAACAGAGGAGAGTATTATATAATGACAAAGAGTAGATATTATTTATAGACTCTTACAGCATATTAGTCTATAAATATTGCACGTATGATCTACCAAGCGCCGCCACTGTCGTCCGCCGACGAGCAAGTACTGACGAAGATAAACGAACTCCGAGAAGATCTCCGGTTCCTTTTGGTTTCTCCACGCCGTTGGTACGGCACTTTGCGCCGCGCGGTGTTCGCCCGAGCAGTCCAGGGGTCCAATTCCATTGAGGGTTACCACGCCAGCGTCGAGGATGTCGCCGCAGTGATTGAAGAAGAGGAACCCATGGACACGCAAGAGGAAACCCGTCAAGCGATCTCCTGCTACAGGGACGCGATGACCTACGTCTTGCAGGCGGCGAAGTCAAAGCGCACGATCGACTCCTCCCTCCTGTTAGCCCTGCACTACATGATCATGAAATACGATCTTGGGAAGAATCCCGGCCAGTGGCGACCCGGCGCAAATCAGGTGGTAGACCAGGATGGCCGTATCGTCTACACCGCTCCCGACCGTGAGTGGGTTGAAGAACTTGTAGAGGAGACGCTTGATGACATCTCGAGGAGCGAACACCCCGTGATGGTCACGGCCGCCATGGCCCACCTCAACCTGGCCCTTGTCCATCCTTGGAGCGACGGAAACGGGAGGATGGCCCGCTGTCTCCAGACTCTGGTGCTAGCTACCGAGAGAACTCCTGATCCCGTCTTCTCCAGCATTGAGGAGTATCTGGGACGCAATACGCCAAGGTACTACGCCGTGTTGGCAGAGGTCAACGACGGCCAGTGGTCGCCCTGGCGAGATACCCGCCCATGGATCGAGTTTTGCCTGACCGCCCACTACCGGCAGGGACGTACGTTGCAACGCCGCATCGAGCAGTTTGAGGCGCTGTGGAACCAATGCGAACATCTTGCCGCTCTCCACAGACTGCCGGATCGGGTAGTCGACGCCCTCGCCGACGCGGCGCGAGGTCGAACTTTGTGGCGCTCCCTGTATGTGAAGATCACTCGCTCCTCGTTAGGAGAGAAGATCAGTGACACGCAGGGAACACGTGATCTATTGTCCATGCACCGAGCCGGGTTGCTGGAGGCGGTCGGGGCAAAGCGGGGCCGTCGCTACCGGGCCACTCCCGAGCTAAGCGCAGTCTGGGGCAACATCCGTACCCAACGCCCATCGATGCGGGTGGAAGATCCCTATGAAGATATATCAAGGAGACGGCTACCGAGCATATAGCTCGAAGGACTACACGATCTCCGGGTAGAGGACGAGCACCAGCAGGCTCAGGAGGTTGAAGCCGGCGTGGGTGAAGATGGCCGGGCCCAGCCGTCCCCGGCTGATCCGCAGGTGAGCCAGCACCACGCCGAACAGGAAGAGTTGGGGCACCAACACCGCCGCCGACTCCAGCGGCTGGACTGTGGAGATCCCTGTCAGGTGGAAGGCCGCGAACGCGGCTGCCGACCAGAAGAGGACCCCGCGCCTTCCGAACCTGGCCCCGAGCGCATCGATCAGGATCCCGCGGAACATCAACTCCTCCAGGACGGGTCCGATCAAGCCGATCAAAAGGAACACCGCCATGCGACGGTAGAGGCCTCCGATGGCGGCGACTTCTCCAGTCAGGACCTGGGGATCCGTCTCCAGCCCCACCAGACGGGCCACCGGGAGGAACACGATAGCCAGCGCCACCTGCAATCCCATTCCCAGGACCACCAACATCGCGTCCCGACCCTCCACCACGAAGCCGAGCCGCCGGTAGTCCCTCTGACGAGCCCTTCCCACCAGCGCCACCGCACCCGCCGTGAACAGGAACTGGCCTGCCAGGGCGACTATTACTACGCTCCCCGTCTCGATCTCTAGCCCCAGTATCGAACCGACCAGCCCGGCGAAAGCGATCAACACCAGATCGGGAATGGTCCACCGGCCCTGAGCCACTTGGTCCTGCACTGAGTCCAAGGCTAGACCCTCGGCTCCTCCCTGCAATCGCCTGCCGGCGCCGAGTAGGTCAGTCGATCCTTAACGCCCGGCGGTTCGTCCAGTCCAGCCGGATCAACTCGCAGGAGTCCGGGAAGCGATCGTCGCCGCACAGGCGTCGCAGCATGCGGATCACCCCGCCGTGGCTGAATACCAGATGGGCGCCCTCTCCCAGGCTGTCCAGGAAGACCAAGACTCTCTCCCGCATCTGGGAGTGGGACTCCCCCCCGGGAGCGGCGAAGCCGTCGAAGGCGATCATCTGATCCCGATCATCCTGGGATATGCCCTCCCAACTCAATCCCTGGAGGTCCCCGAAGTCGAGTTCTCGCAACGCTGTGGATTGGGTTGGCTCCCCGTAGGCCAGGCGAGCGGTCTCCACCGCCCGGGAAAGGTCGGAACTCCACACTCCCGCGAACCTCCGCCCTCTCAGACTCCCCGCCAGCGCTCTGGCCTGGCGTTCCCCTCTCTGGTTGAGAGGCGTATCCACCCAACCCTGCAACAGGTGTTTGCGATTCCAGTCGGTCTGTCCGTGACGAACCAACCAGAGTTCCATCACTAGAAGTCTATGCCCCTTCGCGCCCTGACTCCGTGGTCGAAGGCATGCTTCACCTTCACCATCTCGGTTACGGTGTCAGCCTCCTCGATGAGAGCCGAAGGAGCGTCCCTGCCGGTCAGGATAAGGCTGACATGCCGGGGTCGGGTTCGGATCATCTCCACCACCTCCGCAGGATCGATCCACCCCCAATTGACGGGATAGGTGATCTCGTCCAGCAGCACCATCCGGTGGTCTCCCTCCGAGACCAGACGGCGGGTGAAAGCCCAAGCTTCCCTCGCCACCGCCTCGGTCTCCGACATGTTCTCCGAATCCCAGGTGAAACCGTCACCCAACGCCCACCAGTCAACGCCCAACCGGCGCCCGATCTTCTCCTCCCCTACCTTCCAGTCACCCGACTTCAGGAACTGCACCACCGCTACCTTCCATCCCCGGGAGACGGCTCGCAGCATAGTCCCGAAGGCGGCGGTGCTCTTGCCCTTGCCGTGGCCGGTGTTGATCAGAACCAGGGAGGGTGCGCGGTTCGACCCCGGAGAGGGGCCTTCGGTGGGAGGTGCGTCCTGGGTAGCCATCGAGTTCTCCTTTGATAAAAGCCTAAAGGGTTTCCACATCCAGGGAAGCGGGCTGCTCGCCCGACCCGTTGTCCGAGCGGAGCGGTATCACCACCACGCCGAAGTCGGGGCCGGTGAGCACCCGGACCGAGGCGCCATAGTGGTCACGCAAGGACCGTTCGGTTATCACAGCCCGCGGGGGTCCTTCCAGAATGGCCTTCCCCCCGGCCATCATCACCAAGCGGTCGCAGAACTGAGCGGCCAGCGTCAGGTCGTGCAGGGCGCTGATCACCGTCAGACCCTGCTCACGCCGCAGCCGATCGACCATTTCCATCATCTGCTGGCCGTGACCGACGTCGAGCGACGAAGTGGGCTCATCCAGGACGAGCAGGGGGGCCGCCTGGGTAAGAGCGCGGGCGAGGACCGCTCGCTGCAGTTCGCCCCCCGACAACTCGTCCAGGCGGCGGGTGGAGAGCTTCCCCAGCCCCATGTCCCTCACCGCTTCCCGTGCAACATCCAGGTCGACGCTGGTTTCCCGGCTGAGCCAACCCATGTGGGCGGTGCGGCCCAGCAAAACGTAGTCGGCCACCGCCATCCCCCAGGGGACCACCGGATGCTGGGGGACAACCGCCATCAGCCGGGCTCGCTGGCGGGCGCCCAGTCGCGAGAGGTCTCTGGCGCTGTAAAAGAGCTCCCCGGTCTCGATAGCGGCGGCGCCGGTTATGGCTCGCAGCAACGTAGTCTTACCCGCCCCGTTTGGGCCGATCAGGCCCAACCACTCTCCTCTTTCCACCCGCAGGCTCACTCCGTCAACCACCCGGGCGTCGCCCAGGACCACGGAGACATCGGTCAGTTGCAACCTGGTCATTCCAGGTCTCCGGACGTACGCAGCACCATCAGAAAGAAGGGACCGCCCAGGAAGGCGGTCACCACACCGATGGGTAATTCGGCAGGAGACACCACGGTCCGCGCCACCAGGTCGGCGGCGGTGAGGAATGCTCCCCCCATCAGAAGCGAAAGCGGAATTATGACCCTGTAACTCCATCCGGCCAGAAGCCGCACGGTGTGGGGAACGATGATCCCCACAAAGGCGATCAAACCGCTGGCCGAAACCGCCGCGGCCGCGCCCAGAGTCGCGGCTGCGACCACGATCAACCTCACCGCCCGGGGAGACAGGCCCAAAGTGGCCGCCTCGTCGTCCCCCACCGCCATCACATCAAGCGCTCTCCGAAAGACCAGCAACACCACCCAACTGACCACCATGTAGGGCAGGACGGCGTACAGGTCACCCCATCCCACGGTGACGAGACGGCCCAGTATCCAGCTGTAGACCTCTCGGAGCGTGGTCACGTTGGTCAGCTGCAAAAAGGTCTGAACAGCGGTCAGAAAGGACGCCACCGCAACCCCCGCCAGCACCAGAGTGGTTGCCGACCGCTTCTCCCTGCCCCTGGTCCGCGATAGTCCGTAGGAGAGGGTAACCCCGATAACGGCCCCGACAAAGGCAAGCGGGGCGAGCGGCATGGAAGGAAACCCCCTGGCCCGCAGCAGGATTGCCACGGTGGCGCCCAGTCCGGCGCCGGCCGCCACACCCAAAAGGTAGGGATCGGCGAGAGGATTGCGAAACACGCCCTGGTATGCCGCTCCGGCAGAGGCGAGGGTGGCTCCGACCAAGGCCCCCATCACGGCCCTGGGAAGACGAATCTCCCACAGGATGGTCAATTCCCGTTCCGTCAAGGAGCTCTCCACTTCCAGGAACGGGATTCGATCCGCCAGCGCGGTCACCACTCCCCCCATCTCAAGTCCCGCCGGACCCACAAACAGGGCCACCCCCAGCACTGCGATCCCCAACGCCACCGCCAGCACCATTCTCCCGGGTCCCACGCGGGAGGGTTGTACCAGAGCCGGCAGCGGCGTCATCGCGCTCAACCCCTGGCTGCCATTTCAGCCACAGCTGCGGCCGCCACCTCCAGTAGATCCACGATGCGGGGACCCCACCGGGAGGCAATGTCGTCGTTCAGTTCCACTACCGCCTCGTTGGCGACCGCCGACAGCACAGACCAACCTGGGCGCTCGGCCACGGTCTCCAGATTCTGACCGCAGCACACCGTGTCCGCCAGAAAGATCAGATCGGGGTCGACGTCAATGATGTACTCCGGCGAGAGCTGCGGATACCCATAACCCTGCTCATCTGCCGCGTCGGCGATGTTCTCCAAGCCGAGCAGGCCCAAGACCTGTCCGATGAAGGTGGCGGAAGTGGCAGAGTAGAGGTTCTGATCCAGTTCGTAGTAGTAAGTGAAGGAGACTTCCGGAACTTCTGCCAGTATCCCCTCGATCCGCTGTTGCATGGAAGAGACAAGTTCCGCCGCCTCCGTCTGATGCCCGGTCGCCATGCCGAGCTGTTCGATCTGGTGCCAGACATCGTCGAGAGAATTGGCCGAGCGCATCATCAACGTCGGTATCTCCAACGCTTGCAGCGACGACAAGAGGTCGCCGGGATCATAGAAGACCACGACCAAGTCGGGATCGAAAGAAGTGATCGCTTCGATGTTGGGGCTGAAGGAGGACAGGTCGGTCACCGGTGCCTCCGGCGGGTAGTAGGAGTAACTGTCCACCGCCACCACCTGCGGCCCGGCCCCGATGGCGAACAGCATTTCCGTGGTGGACCCCGAGAGGGAGACGATACGCTCCGGCCGGGAGAAGATCGTCACCGTACCCTCCGAGTCCCGCACTTCCACTGGAAAGGCGGGCGGCGCCTGCGTCGTGGTAGTCGTGGCCTCCGTGGTGGTGGTAATGGCCGCCGTAGTGGTTGTCGGGGGCTCCGTAGTGGTCGTAGGAGGCTCCGTGGTGGTCGTCGGAGCCGCAGTCGTGGTGGTGGGCGCCTGGGTGGTCGTGGTTGGCGCCGCCGTGGTAACGGTGGTAGGAGCGGGGGTGGCGCCGGAATCGGCGGGGTCTTCGCCGGCGCAGGCTCCCAATACGAGAGCCGACAATGCCAGAACAAGCAACCACTTTCCACCCGTGCGCCGGGTGTTCACATACATAAACATCCTCCTTTGAGAGGAGGATGAAGGGAGAGTGTCAGACGGTACAACCCGCCGACGAACTACACCTTCATCCGAGGTTCATCCGTCATCCCGGGATCAGGCGTCCTGGCTCGTCCCTTCACGAAGGGCTTGACAGTTGCGGGACAGCGCCGGACTTCAACCGGACTTCGCTGCATCCCTGGGAAAGATCGCCGTTGTCGATCAGCGATCGCTGACAACTATACCACCGCCGCCTCCCGGGATGGAGCGATCCGATCCTCCTGAGAACCAACCCTTCTCTCTGCCTCGGTCCCTCCCCCGTCTCAGGGAGTGTCGTCGTCGCCTTCCTGCTCTTCTTCCGGCGCCAACTGGTCCTCCTCCTCGAGGTCTCCCATCACCTCGCTCCGGGGGAGAAGGGTGGCGATCAGCGACAACTCCTCATCTCCCCGGACGATGTTCAGAACCAGGCGATCGCCCGGCACGCGATGGCGGATACGGGCAGCCAAGTCGCTTATCCCCGTCACCGGACGGTCGTCCACCGCCACGATCACATCCCCGACCATCAACCCTGCCGTCTCCGCGCCGGAACCGGGAAAGACCTCCATGATCTCCACCCCCGCATCTCCCTGGGAGTCCCGACCGCTGACTCCCAGAAAGGTGGTGTGGACAGGCTCTCCCGCTATGAGAGCCTCCGCCACCCGATACGCCACATCAATGGGGACTGCGAACCCCACCCCCTGGAATTCAACCGGCTCCAAGGTAGTGGAATCAGTAAAGATGGAGACGTTTATACCGATCAGCCGGCCGTACCGATCCGCCAGCGCGCCACCCGAGTTGCCCGGATACAGCACTGCGTCACTCTGGATGAGGAGCTTTCCGTCCAATATCCGATCGGTGGCGCTGATCACTCCCCCCGTCACCGACGACACCAGACCCCAGGGACTCCCCACAGCCACCACTATCTGTCCGACCCGCAATCGCTGTCCCAGGGCCAGTTCGGCAGGTGTCAAACCGGACCTCCCTACCTTCACCACCGCCACGTCGCTGTCGGGATCGGTTCCCACCACCTCGCCGGGCAGCCGATCCCCGTTGGAGAGCCGGACGGTCAAGTCAGCTTCTCCGGCGACCACGGTTTCCACCACGTGGGCGGCAGTGAATATGTATCCCTGGCTGTCGAAGATCACCCCGCTGCCCGTGCCCTGTTCGAAGATGTTCTCACTGGTGATCTCCAGGTGGACCACGGACGGGATCAGCCGGTCGGCCACATCCGCAACCGGTTCATCGGTAATCACCAGGTCCGGCGGAGACACCTCCTCCGCAACAGGCTGAGTCGTGGCAGTGGTGGTGGGCGCCGGCGCTGCGGTAGTGGCGGGAGGCGTAGTGGTAGTGGGCGCCGAGGTAGTGGTAACCGTCTCAGGCGTGGTTGCCACCGGTACCTGTTCGGAGACCGGGTCCTCCGCCACCGTACCGGGAAAGAAGAGGCCGGCTACGAATCCGGCCAGAAGCAGGGCTGTTCCAGCCGCTGCCATCATCTTCCATCCCATCCCCCGGAGGGTGCTCCCCCTGACCGAAGGGCGGGACGGTTCGGACGCTGCGGATTCAACCGGGCCGCGCCCGGTCTCAACCTGGGACGGGTCCTCTGCAGGGTCCTCGCCGCTCGTCACGCCTTCGGTAGAGACGCGGTCCTGTTCCAGCCGCTCACCCTCAGTGGAACCACCGTCCGCCTCCAACTCCTCTCCCTCCCTGGAGACACCCTCCCCCTCCAACCCCTCACCATCGAAGTCCGCCATAGGTGCACCCTCTTCCGAAGAGTCAAGGGGCGCCCCGGGATGATCTCCATCCGGTGCACAGGACTCTTCTTCGGACGAGGGCTCTGGTGGCAGGTTTTCCGTCATTACAAGTTGGTTATAGCCGAGTTTATGGTAAAGCCGTCATAAAGGCGCCGAGGCCAACCTAGTCGAGGGGATTGACGTCGGGAGGCGCCGCACCCGTCATCACCTCGCGTGAGGGGATCCACACCACCATCACCGTTCCCCCCTCCTGCCTGCCCAGGGCAGCCAACGCGCCTCCGTGCAACTCCGCCAGGTGCCGGGCTATGGCCAATCCCAGCCCCCCTCCCGAAGGGGAGTCTCCTGACAGCAGAGCGGGATCGAGACCGGGACCCCGGTCCGCCACCGTCATCCATGCCCAGCCGTCACTCTCGCCACAGCTGAGTTCGAGGAGGCTCCCCGGCGGGGAGGCCGCGATGGCGTTGTCGAGGAGGTTCTCCAATATGCGGACCAGGGCAAGCCCGTCTCCCGACACGGGGGTGGGACGGGTGTCCACCACCACTCTCATGTCCCTCTCTTCGGCCAACGGCTCCGTCGCCTGAGCGGTGGAGACCAGGAGATCGGCCAGATCCACCTCGGAGATCTTGGCGAAGCCCACTTCCAGCCGGGCCGCCTCCAGCAGGCGGTCGATCATCTCCGACATCCTTCGAGCGGCGCGGGACACCACTTCCCCCGTCTCCCTCCAGTCGTCCACCGTGGCGTCGGAGTCGGCCAGGCTCACCTCCAGGTTGGATCGGATCACCGCCAAGGGATTGCGAAGATCGTGGGAGGTGGAGGCCAAGAACTGCTGCTGCAGTCGGAACGACCCGCTGAGGCGGTCAAGCATGGCGTCGAAGGTCCCGGCCAGCCGGGTCAGCTCGTCGTCGGGTCCCGAGAGGTTGATGCGCCGAGTCAGGTCTTGGGCCTGTATGTTCTCGGCCACTTCCCGGATCCTGTTTATGGGACGAAGGCTCCGGCCGGCGAGAAACCAACCCATCACCAGGCTGAGCAGGAACATCCAGAACAGCCCCCACAGGATGGGGCCGGTGATGTCCTCGAGGATCCGCTCCCGGAGCACGGTCTCCACGGTGTGGAACTGCCTCATCTCCAACTGGGGGATGATGAAGCGCACTCCTCCCCTGATCACCGTCTCCCCCGGCCTCAGCACCAGGCCCATCACTCGTTCGTTCCGGAGGCCGTGGCGGATCACGAAGAAGATGGTTGTCACGGCGGCCGAACCCAGTGCGAACACCACCACCGAGGAGAGGACCGAGAGACGGAACCGGATGGAGTGGAATACCGAAGGCAGCCTCATGAGGTCCGCACGGGATGATCGTCTTCCGCCAGCGCGTATCCCCTCCCCGGCACGGTGTTGATAACCGGCGGATCCCCCAGTTTCTTGCGCAGGTTGGAGAGGGTCATCCGCACGGTGTTGGTGAAAGGGTCGGCCGCCTCGTCCCACACATGCTCCAAGAGCGTCTCCTGGGAGAGCACCTGACCCGCCCGGGTCATGAGGTATTCCAGCAGGGAGAACTCCTTGGCTGTCAACCGGAGGGGCCGGCCGCCGCGGGAAGCCTCGAAGCGGACGGTGTCCAGTCGCAGATCCCCCACCTCCAACACCGGACTCGTGTCTTCCTCTCGACGGAGAACCGCCCGGACTCGGGCTTGAAGTTCAGCAAACGCGAAGGGCTTCACCAGGTAGTCATCCGCTCCCGCGTCGAGTCCTCCCACCCGGTCCTCCACCGCGTCGCGGGCGGTGAGCATCAACACCCGGGGGGCCCGCCTCTCGAAGGTGATGAGTGATCCGTCAACCAGGCTTCGACAGAGGTCCACTCCCTGGCCATCCGGCATATTCCAATCGAGAATCACCAGGTCGTAGCCCGCCGAGACCAACCGGAGGGAAGCTTCTTCCAACGTGTAAGCCACATCCACCGCGTAGCGGCTGCGCCGCAATCCCCGGGCGATGGCGTTGGCCAGATCGGCCTCGTCCTCCACGACCAGGAGTCTCATACCCCGAAAATTACCCTTGCGGCGGAGAAATGAGACATGCCCCGGATCCCGCCTCGGCCCGGCGGGTAGCATCCTGGCCATGTCAAGATTCCGAGGCGCCGCCGACCGGTCGCGCATTCGCTCCCTCCTGGAACAGTTCGTGAGCATCCATTCGGTGAACCCCGCCCTCGACGGAGGGCCGGGCGAGGCGGAGTTGGCCACCGCCCTCTTCGATTACCTGGAGGCGGCCGGGATGAATCCTCGTCGTCAGCAGGTCGCTCCGGGTGGGCGGGACAACATACTCGCCGGCCTGGAGGGCTCCGCCGGGGGGCCTCTGGTGATGTGGCAGGCCCATCTTGACACCGTCACGCCCTCGGGGAAGGCCTGGCCCGAGGCGGTAGTGGAAGGGACGCGGGTGCATGGGCGGGGAGCCTGCGACACCAAGGGCTCCCTGGTCGCCATGGTGGAGGCTTTGCACATGGCGTCGGGCCTCGATCCAAGCGAGCGCTGTTCCATCCTGTTCGTGGGAGGGATAGATGAAGAGGTGTCCGGCATGGGGGCAATGGCCCTGTGCAGGGAACGGTCCGACATCGACATGGCCATTGTGGGGGAACCAACCGGACTGGAATTGGCCACCGCCCACAAGGGTGTGCTGCGCTTCGAGATCGAGACGATTGGCTCCCCGTCCCACTCCTCCAAGCCCCATCTCGGGGTGAACGCCATCCACAGCATGTCCCGGGTGCTCGATGCCCTGGAGAACCAATACATTCCCACCTTGGCAGAGATCACCCACCCGCTGGTGGGAAGCCCGACCATCAACACCTCGGTGATTAGGGGAGGCACGGCCTTCAACATCGTCCCGGCCCAGTGCGTGATCGGCCTGGACCGTCGCGTCAATCCCGGGGAAGACTCCGAGGAGATCCTCGCTGACATTTCAGAACTGCTGGCCGGCCTGGCGGAAGAAGGCATCGAGACGCGGCTGCGCAAGGCGTTCCTGGACATGGGCCCCTTGGACACCCCGGTCGACCACCCCTTGGTGAAGGTCCTGCAGACAGCCCGCCGGTCGATCCTCGGTGATCCGGGCAAACCAATTGGGGTCCCCTACGGAACGGATGGCGCCTGGTTCTCCCCCCATGGCATCCCGTCGGTGATCTTCGGGCCGGGCTCCATCGATCAGGCCCACTCCGACGAGGAGTGGGTGGAGATCGAGGACACCGCCCTAGCCGCCGAGATCATCGCCGAGACCGCGGTATTGATGGCGGGATAAACTAGCGTTTTCCTGTTTTCGGGGTGGGGAAGGCATGAATCCTTCAGCCTGCAAATGCGACATGGTTAGTGTTTGTTTTACCATTTTTGTGATATAACACATTGTTTTGTCACACCCCCTGGG